>NZ_QUBS01000090.1 GCF_003390925.1 Trinickia diaoshuihuensis
TTCGACAATCAGATTCTCAGCTGAAACCTCCACCGCCTTCAACTTCCCGCCTCAACTCCCCCGTACACCACATTCGACTTTAGCTCCTGTTTCCCTTAGAGGAGCCGCTGCAAGATAGGCGCGTTCTATTCCTCTTCCGCCCTTCTTGCCGGTACTCGCGCCATGCCCGCCATCGCCCCCGTCGTCAAACTCGCCACGATCGACCTATCCTTTCATCACGCCGCGGCCGGCATCGTGCGTGCGGTCCTCGCGCGCCACGGCGTCGCCGTTCAAGAGATTCGCCGCCCGCATGAGGCCGCCTTCGAGCTATTGGCAAGCGGCGAAGCCGACATGCTCTGCTCGGCATGGCTGCCCGGCAGTCACAGCGTGTATTTCGATCCGATCGCAGACCAATTCGATCAGCTTTGCGTGCTCTATACGCCCTATGCGCTGTGGGGTGTTCCCGATTACGTGCCGGCCGATGCCGTCACGTGCGTCGCGGATCTTAGGCAGCCCGACGTTGCCGCCCGCATGACCAAACTGATTCAGGGTATCGGTCCCGGCGCCGGGATCTCACGCTTTTCGCGAGAGATTTTCGCGGCGTACGACCTCGGGCAATACGGTTACCGATTCGAGAACGGGACGCTCGAACAATGCGTCGCGGCATTTGAAGATGCCGTGCGCGAACGCCGTTGGTGCGTCGTGCCCTTGTGGCAGCCGCAATATCTACATGCGCAACACGCGATTCGCGAACTGCGCGAGCCGCGCGGTCTGCTGCGCGGCACCGACGCCGCCACGCTCGTGCTGCGCCAATCGACAACCGAGACATTGCCGGCGGCAGCGCTCGCCGCCCTGCGCGCGCTCGCTCCCGGCAACGGCGCGATCACGCGGCTCGACCATTCGATATCGCACGAGGGACTCGCCCCTGAACAAGCGGGCGAACGCTACCTCGAGGCGCGCGACGGCGAACGCTTGTCTTAACGCGGTGCGGACTCGGCCGCGCCAATAGTCATCTTGGCCATGACCGACCAATCCCGATCCCCCCATCCCGCTTCGACCGCTTCGGCCATTCGCCCATGTACCGCCGCGAGCATCGGCAAGGCGCGGCCCGCCTCGACGGCGGCTTCCGATGCGAGCCGCAGATCCTTCAGCCCCAGTACCGCCTTGAACCCGGGCTCATAATTTCCGCTCGCGATGTTCGCCGAATAAACTTGATACGACCGGCTGCCGAACAACGTACCGAGGATCAGATCGAAGAAGCGATCGCGGCCGAGTCCATTCGCTTCGGTCAGCACCACGGCCTCGGCCATCGCTTCGATCGCCATCGTGATCATCATGTTGCACGCGATCTTCGCGGCGTAGGCGGCCGGTGCCCGAGTGCCCATGTCCCAGATTCGGCCGCCGACGACTTCAAGGAGCGGGCGAACCTTTTCGACGGCTGCCGGGTCGCCGCCCGCGAGGACGTTCAGTTCTCCCCTCGCCGCAACGTCGGGCCGCCCGAGTACCGGCGCGGCAACGAAGCCGATACCTGCCTTCTCGTGCGCCGACACGAGTTCGTGCGCGAACGCGACCGAAATCGTGGACGCCACGACATGAACCACGCCCGGCCGGACTGCGCCCAAGAGGCCGGGCGCGAGTATGACCGAGCGAATCGCCGCGTCGTCGGAGAGCATCGTGATCACCGCATCGCTTTCGAACGCCGCGGCCGGCGTATCGACCATCGCGACACCTTCAACCGCGCCGCCCGAGCGGTTCCAAGCCTTGACCCGGTGACCGGCGGCGGCCAGGTTGCGCGCCATTGCCTTACCCATCGATCCCAGACCGATAAAGCCGACTTCCATTTCGCTTCCCCTTTCTCTCGTTGCGTTAGCCCGGCTTGAATTAAATTAGTGATCACTATATATTTCGCGGAACGACGCCGCAAGGGTTTTTTATAGTGACTACTACATTAGAGAGCATCCCGAAACCGGGGCGCGGACGCCCGCGCAGTTTCGATCCCGAGACCGCGCTGGCGGTCGGTCAACGCCTGTTCCATGCGGCCGGTTACGACGCCGTCGGGCTCAGCGTGCTGACGGCCGAGCTTGGCATCACGCCGCCGAGTTTCTATGCGGCGTTCGGCAGTAAAGCGGCATTCTTCGAGCGTGTGCTGGAGCGCTACGCGGCGACCGAGTCGGCGCTGACGGGCATCCTGCTGCCCGGGAGGCCGCCCGTGGAAGCGCTCTCGGACTTGCTCGAACGCGCTGCGCGAACCTATGCGCACGATCCCCAGCGCACGGGCTGCCTCGTGCTCGAAGCGGCGCGCGGGCCTTCGGAGAGCGAAAGCGCGGCGCTCGCCCGCGCGGTGGCGCAAAGGCGCCGCGCGCAAGTTCGCTCATTCGTCGCGAAGTCGCATCCTCGCCGCGCCGAGGCAGTCACTGACTACGTATCGGCAGTGCTGTCGGGTTTGTCGGGCTGCGCCCGGGAAGGAATGCCGCAGGCGCGGCTCCTGAAAGTGGCCAAGACGGCCGCAGCGGGCCTGCGTGCTTTGCTCGAGTAGCCGCAGCCGGATCCGTACCGCTAATTAACCATCTAACTGTACCGGTACCGTTACGTTCAGTGCACGTAGACTGTCTCGACTATTCATGAGTTGGACCTACGAGCGATGCTGACCACTTTGCCCTTTGCCGCCCTTTCCGCCGCGATGTCCTTCGCCTTGGTGATGTCGATTACCCCCGGCCCCAACAACACGATGTTGCTCGCCTCGGGCGTCAATTTCGGCCTTCGGCGCACGATGCCCCATATGCTTGGGATTACCTGCGGGTGCGTGGTCATGCTGATCGCGATCGCATTGGGACTCGGCCAAGTCTTTACCCGATTTCCCAGTTTGTATTCCGTCATGGAGGCGCTCAGCGCGGCTTATTTGCTTTATCTCGCATGGAAGATCGCAAGATCCGGCGGGGTGGCGATCAGCGCCGATAACGAACGGCCCTTCACCTTCCTCCAAGCGGCGGCGTTTCAATGGGTCAATCCGAAGGCATGGATGATGGCGGTCACCGGCGCGACCGCCTTCCGGCTCAACGACAACTTGCTGCTGAACGCCGTTTTCTTGGCCGTGGCGTTCGCGATCGTGAATTTGCCGAGCATTACGGTATGGGCGGCGTTCGGTCTCGGCGTCCGACGATTCCTTTCAGGCCCGGCAATGCTGCGCGCGTTCAATTGGACGATGGCGGCATTGTTGATCGCATCGATCGTGCCGATGGTCGGTCATGCATCGCCATGACAAGGCCCTTCCCGCGGCCCCGTGTCCCGTCGCGGCGCACGCTGGCACATCGCATCGTCAGACGGCGCCGGCCCCATTCGCGAGCGCGAGGGGCCCGTTGCGCCGTACCTCGCTCGGCGTCGTTCCGGTCCATCGTTTGAATGCGTGCCGAAATCCGACCGCATCGCTGAATCCGAGCGTCTGCGCAATGTCCTCAATGCCGAGCGAAGTCGTCGTCAAGTAGTCGATGGCCAGCGCCTTTCGCACGCTCGTGAAGAGCTCGCTATACGAGGTGCCCTCGGCCTCGAGCTTGCGACGCAGCGTGCGCGAGGTCATGCACAGGCATTCGGCGATCTCGTCGATATCGGGAAACTTGCCTGGCGTGCGCGTCAACTCTTGATAAACACGCCGCGTAATGCCGGCCTGCCAGCGCAACTGTTCGAGCTGTTGCGCGCACTGCTTCGAGACCTGCGCCGCCGTGATGGGGTTGGCGAGCCGCGGCGAGCGCGACAACCACGACGCGGGATAGCTCAATAGATTGTGCGGCTGCTCGAAGGCCAGCGGGCACTCCAACGCTTCGGCCAGCGCGGCGGCATGCGGCGGCTGCGCGCGCATGAAACTCGCTCTAGCGGGCACGCACCAACCGCCCATGATGTCCTTGGTCAGCGTCACGTGCACCGTGAATTGCAGATCGATCAAGAAATCGTAGAGCGGCACATCGAGGCCGGGCAAAGGAATCTCCACCCGCTCGGGGAATATCCATATCAATGCGTCGTCCCGCTCCACCCAACGGATATCGAGCATCGGATTGGCCAATTGATGATATTTGACCGCGGTATCGAACGCGCGCCGCAATGTTTCCGAGCACAGCAACGCATACCCGTACATCCCGTACCCGGTGACATGTATTCGGCGGCCCACGCGTACGCCGAGATCGGGATGGGCATAAAGCCGCACCGCGTTGCGCGCGGCCTCGAGAAACTGCATCGACGAAGTCAATGTAAAAGGATCGGCGACCGACTCGGGCGTCAGTCCCGTGCCGCGCAGCAAAGCATGCGCGTCCAACCCCAGCTCGACGCCTACCTCGACGAGCGCGGCCAGTTTGGAAGGCGAGAAACGCGGTTCACGAAACGCAATGCCCTGGGTATGCCGGGATAGCCGCTCGCGGCGCGGCGCGTCCGATGCTTCATGCGTGGCGACAGTGGCAGTCGCGAGGGCATGTTCCATGTCCGAAGAAATGCGTATTTTGACCGGCCGCATTGTGCGCCTTTAGACGCGGACGAGCCATAGGGCGCAATCCTGACGACGGCTCGGGTGTCCGTTCCGATCATCGTTTTGGCCACATCGATCATTTGCATTGGGCCCCGGGCGAGCGATAGTCGTCGCGCGATGTAGATAAACGATAAGGAGCGACATTGAGCAGGAGACACTGGACCCGATCGTACGGGTCGATTCCCTTTGAGATCGATGCGGATCGTCATCCGTCCATGAACGCGCTCTTAGGCAACGCCATGCGGCAATTTGCCGCCAAGCCCGCGTTCCATGCATTCGGCACGACCTTGACCTACGAAGACGTCGATCGATTGTCGTATGCCTTCGCCGCGTTCTTGCAACAAACCGCCGGGGTAAAAGCGGGCGATCGCGTAGCCGTCATGCTGCCGAACCTATTGGCGTTTCCGATCGCCACGATTGCAATTTGGAGGATCGGCGGTATCGTCGTCAACGTGAACCCGCTCTATACGGCGCGCGAACTCGAGCATCAACTCAATGACGCCGGAGTGGAATCGATCGTCGTTTGCACCGCGTCGGCCGCCAAGACGCTCGCGGCCGTCATCGACACTACGCAAGTAAAGACGGTCGTGACCGTTAGCCAAGGCGATTGCGGCGGAATCGGGCCGATACCGAGCGACCAGGACCGCGCAATCCTACGCGACGCAGTGAGCCTTTCGACGGCGATCGCGCGTGGCGAGTCGTTTCAATGCGACCCCGTGTACGTGAGCAGCAACGACTTGTTGCTGTTGCAATACACGGGCGGCACGACCGGTGTCTCTAAAGGCGCGGCGTTATCGCATCGCAATGTACTCGCCAATATCGAGCAATTCAAAGCATTCATGAGCGGCGCGCTCGACCCGGGATCCGAGGTGGTCGTGACCGCGATCCCGCTGTATCACATCTTTGCGTTGGCGGTGAATTTCCTCACCTACTTCTCGATCGGCGCGGAAAACTGGCTCGTGGCAAACCCGCGCAACGCCGAGCAACTCTTCGACGTACTGGAAGCCGCGCGCCCGACCGTCCTCACGGGCGTCAACACGTTGTATGCCGCGCTCACCTCGCATCCGCGCATGAGCACGACGGACTGGTCGCGCCTGAAGCTATCGGCAGGCGGCGGCGCGGCGGTAATGAACGTCGTATCGGAGCGCTGGCGCGCGGCCACCGGCAAGTTCATCCGCGAGGGATACGGTTTATCGGAGACCTCGCCGGTCATTTCGTTCAATCCTCAGTTCATTGCCGAATTCACGGCGACGACGGGGATGCCCGTGCCCTCCACGGATGTGAAACTGCTCGACGACGCCGGCAACGAAGTGGGTATCGGCGAATGCGGCGAGGTGTGCGTGAAAGGCCCGCAGGTAACGGGGGGGTACTGGAACGCGCCGGAAGCGAACGCCACGGCGTTCACGCCGGACGGCTATTTCCGAACCGGCGATATCGGTGTATTCGATGGACGCGGGTTCCTCAAGATCGTCGATCGGAAGAAAGACATGATCATCGTCTCGGGCTTCAACGTCTATCCGAACGAAGTGGAAGCGGTCGCCGCCGAGTTCGCCGGTGTAGCCGAGTGCGCATGCATCGGCGTTCCCGATTCCAAGACGGGCGAAGCCGTCGAACTCTTCGTCGTGAAACGCGCGCAGGCCGACGTGAGTGAAGCGGCGTTGATCGAACACTGCCGGCGCGTGTTGGCCGCCTATAAGACTCCGAAGACGATACGTTTTGTCGACGCGCTGCCGAAATCGACAGTCGGCAAGATCCTCAGACGCGAGTTGCAGTGTATGAAATGACTTGAAATCGCAGTGGTTGCATCCGCCGTGCGCCTCAAATAATGAGTTGCTCATGGGTCAGCCAACGCCGTCGCAACAGACTTTACACTCTGTTACCGCGCCGGCGCGTACAGTCGATTGGGCTTTCCCTATACTCCGGTCCGCAACTGATTCGTTTGCGCCTTGCAAGCGCTCAATCGATACCGAGAAACTCAATGAAACGGCCCACGCTGATCCAGTCCGCTTTGCTCGTCGCTCTTTTCGCGGCCTCCGCGCTTTCGTTGACAGGATGCGTTGCGCCGGGGCCGTACGGCATGTACGGTGCGCAGCCGCAGTATGCGCAACCCGCTTACGCTCAGCCGAGCTATGCCGAACCGAGCTACGCGCAACCCGCCTATACGCCGCCACCCCAGCCTGCCTATGTCCAGCCCGGCAATTACGGCGTGCAATACGGCACGGTAGCGGCGATTCGTCCGATCGGCGGAGCAACGAGCCCCTCGGGCGTGGCCGGCTCGCTCGTGGGCGCGTTGGTGGGCGGAGTACTCGGCAATCAAATCGGCCGGGGACATGGACGCGATGCCGCCACGGTGCTCGGCGTTCTCGGCGGTGCGGTGGCCGGCAACCAGCTCGGGCAACAGATGGGGCAGCCTTCGGGCTATCGCGTCGACATTCAGTTGAGCGACGGCACGATGCGCTCGTTCGATATGCAGACGCCCGGCGACCTGCGGCCGGGTGAGCGTGTGCGCATCGACGGCAATCAAATTTCGCGCGACCAGTAAAGCATAAAGCCGCCCGATGTTCGCGCGACGCCTAATAAGCGTCGCGCGAAACAGCACGTCGCGGCGGATCAGAACCGATGCACGATCCCCACGCCGACGCCGATCTGATTACGCGTGGAAGACGGATTGCCGCTGAAGCCATCGCCGATCGTCGCGGTTGCATCGACGATCGCGCCCTTGTTCATCGTCTGCCCGCTCGCATGCTGATACGCCTGCGCCGCATACAGGCCCGTGCGTTTGGACAACGAGTAGTACTGGGTTAGGGTGAACTGTTGATACTGGGCACCCTTCGTCACGCCGTTAGCCTTCGTCGCACGCGTGTACGCATAGCCCGCGCCGAAGTCCCAAGCCGCAGCCGGCTTGAAGTGAAGCACAGCGCCCACCGTATTGAAAATCGCCGTATCGCGGAACGTCGAGTTCACGCCCGGAACGTATTGCACGTTCGAGTACGATGCGCTCACATCCCATGCGGACGAGAATTTATACCCCGCCGTGATTGCCACGCGCTGCTGGGCCTGCGCCGTCACGTATCCGTTGTTGATGGCCGATACCGCCGTTTGCGCCCCACCGTTCGACGTCGTCGAGTCCGCGCCCCACGCGCCGCCGCCGGACGTCGAATTGTTGATGCGTTGAAATGCCGCCGCGATGCCGAAGGCGCCCTGCTGATATTGCACGCCCGCGCTCCAGGTCGAGCCCGCGTTCACGCTGCCGGGCTCGCCGCCGAATGAGTAGGAACCGCCGAACGTGAACCCATGCAGCGAGGGCGACATATAGACGAGCGAATTGTTCGCGCGATAGAGCGTATCGAGCGAATCGATGTCGCCGGGGTGCGCGCCGAAGTAGCCCGTGAGCCAAGTCGTGGGACTATAAGGCGCGAGCAGCGTGTAATAGGCCGTATATTGCCGGCCCGCCGTGAGCGTGCCGTACGTGTCGTTCGTGATGCCCACCCACGCCTGCCGCGTGAAGAGGCCGTTCGTGTATTGCGAGGCGCCGTTCGCCGCCGAGAAACCCGATTCGAGCGTGAAGATCGCCTTCGACCCGCCGCCGAGATTCTCCGATCCTTTAAGCCCGAACCGATCGCCGAGCCATACGCCCGTCGACATCTTCACGAGCGAATGGCCCGCTGCCGGCGACCCGAGCGTCGTCCCGTTGTTCTGATAAGCCAGCCCGTTATCGACCACCCCATACAGCGTCACGCTACCCTGCGCGCAGGCGAGTTGGGACGCCAATGCGGCGAAGGCCGCCGTGGCTATCGTTGTCTTTTTCATCGTATCTCCTTAATTATTAGGACGACTAATTAATTTATCGTGTTCGCCGATACCGCTCGCGGTTTGGCGAGCGGCAGGCGATTGCGGGGAAGAAATGACGCCGGGTGGGGAGCACCCGCCCGGCGGGAACGTCAGGCCAGCGAGGGTTTGCCGCGGCTCACGGGCTCGTCGGGTTCGGCGATCGGCTCGATGCGGCCCATCACGAACACGAACGAGACGATACCCACCACGAGGATGACGCCCGCGATCAGGAACGCGTTGGTGAACGAGTTCGTGGCGCCGACGATGAACCCCGTCACGACCGGCGCCGCCACGCCCATCAAGTTGTTCGCGAAGTTCATGATGCCGCCGATCGTCCCTACCCCGCCCTTGGGCGCAATCAGCGAAGGCAGCGACCAGCCCACGGGTGCCGCGGCGGCGAGGCCGCCGAGCGCAACCGAGATCCAGACGATGGCCCACGTGGGGTTCGTGGTCAGCGTGGCCCCGAACACCGCGAGGCCCAGCACCATCCCGCATACGAGCACGGCCTTGCGCACGCGCGTCTCGTCACGGCCGCGCGCGATCAGATGATCGATGAGCCAGCCGCCGACGACGAGATCCGAGACCGTCGCCACCGCCCAGGGAATGGCCGCGAAGCCGGCGGATTTGAGGATGCTCATATGCATCGTCTGAACGAGATAGCCGGGCAGCCAGGTCAGGAACAGATAGAACGAGTACCCATAGGCGGCGAAGCCGATCGTGAGTCCCCACACCTTCGATTTCTTCAAGAGATAGCCAAGCATCGAAAACACGCTTGCGCTCGGCGCGCCTTCGGGCGTTGCGCCGCCTTCGACGATATAGCGCCGCTCGGCCGGGGACAGTTTCGAATCCTGGCTCGGGTCGCGGTAGATCACGAAGAACGCAACGAAATAGGCGAAGCTCATGAACGCGGTCACCGCGAAGCCCCAGCGCCAGCCCAAGCTCACCACCACGACCGCGACGAGCGGCACGCCGATTACGTTCGAGAACTTCGCCGCGGCGTCGAATATCGCCGTGGCCAGCGCGCGTTCCTTACGCGGGAACCAGTAGCCCGTCGCTTTGGCGCTGACCGGAAAGCCCGGCGCCTCCGCGATCCCGAGCATCGCGCGCGCGGCGAAGATGCCGGCGAAACCGCTCGAGAGCGCCGTCACGGCCGATGCGATGGCCCACAGGAAAGAGCCCCAACGGCCGAGGCGCGTCACGCCGAGGCGATCGAGGACGATGCCCGCCGGTACTTGCAACAACGCGTAGGGCCAGAAAAATGCGCTGAACAGCAAGCCCATTTCGGCCGGTGAGAGATTGAACGCCGCTTTTAATTGCGGCGCCGCGACGGACAAGTTGATGCGGTCGAAATAGTTGATGAGCACACCCACGCCCAACAACACGCCCATCACCCAGCGCCGCTTTGCGACTTTCTGCGTAGTCGTCGATGCCATCATCGTCTCCTCGAATTTTGTCGGATTGGCTTCATGAAACTGTGGAGCGCGGCTCGCCCGGCGAGTACGGCCTCGATACGCCCCGCTATTGACCTAGCGCTGCATCGCAGCATTATTGAAGATAGCGCTATCTTTGGAAATCGAACGATGTCCGCTGCGCAAGACGGTACGGCGATGCCAGTCGAGCGCTTGATCGACGATCGTATCGAGCGGCTGCAATGCATCGACGGTAAGCGTGAGCGCTTCGTCGACGGGCGCCTCGAGATCGGCGAACTGACTTGCCACGAGGGAATTCGGCATGAAGTGGTTAGGGCGCGCCCCGACCCGTTTGGCCGCTTCCTCGGGAGGCAGATTCAGAAAGACAAAGCCGGCCGACGCGCTGCCGAGCCGCAAGCGCTCACGGTAGCGACGCTTGAGCGCCGAGCAAGCGAGCACGACGCGTTCGCCCCGCTCGCACGCGTGTCTCAGCTCCGCTGCGAGGCGATCCAGCCAATTCCAACGGTCGGCGTCGACGAGGCCGATTCCGCGCCGCATCTTCTCGACGTTGGCGGCCGGATGAAAGGCGTCGCCTTCGACGAAGCGCGCGCCGAGACGCGCCGCCACGGCGTGTGCGACGCTCGATTTGCCGCATCCCGCGACGCCCATGACGACGATAGCCGATACAGTCTGGTCCATCGATTTCGGTTTCCTTGTCTTGAGATAGCGCTATCTCGTATGACCTAAAGAAAGGCGGCCTGAGCTCGCCTCTCGCTCTGATTCGTCACCCGCTCGCATACAATAACGAACGTTTGTGCGACGATTGAGACAGCGCTATCCTAAACGAATCATGACGCCCCCGACACCCAGGAAAACCCGTGGCACCGGCCGCCCCACCCTCGAGGAAGTGGCGCGCCTAGCTGGCGTGAGCACGATCACGGCCTCGCGCGCGCTGCGCGGCCTCAGCTCTGTCGGTGCGGAGTATGCCGATCGGGTGCAGGAGGCGGCGCGGGAATTGAACTACGTGGCGAACGCCGCGGCGCGCGCGCTGGCAAGGGCGCAGAGCGACACCGTGGCCGTGCTCGTGCCGTCGCTGACGAACAATGTGTTCACCGACGTCGTCGAGGCAATTCATACCGTGCTACGGCCGCATGGTATTGAAATCTTGATCGGCAACTCGCACTACCTGCGCGACGAGGAAGAAGCGCTGGTGCGTCATTACCTTGCGTCGCCGCCCATGGGGATGATCGTGACCGGGTTCGACCGCAGCGAGGCCGCCCGGCGCCTGATCGATGCTAGCGGGGTGCCGTGCGTTTATATGATGGAGCTCACTCGCGCCGATAACGTCTATTGCGTGGGCTTTTCTCAAGAGGATGCGGGTGAGGCGGTGGCGCGTCATCTCGTTGCGCGCGGGTGCCGCCGCAATGCGTTCGTTGCGGCTCAGTTGGACCCGCGGATGTTGCAGCGGGGCGAGGGTTTTCGCCGCGCATTGCAGCGCGCGGGATTGCATGATCCCGAACTGGAGATACTGACGCCGGCGCCTTCGTCGATCGGGCTTGGGTGCGAGCTTTTGCGGCAACTCACCGCGCGGCGCCCCGATGTGGAGGGGATCTTCTTTGGTAACGACGACCTCGCGCAGGGTGCGCTCTTCGAGGCACGCCGGATGAACATTCGTGTGCCGGAAGACGTCGCCATCGTCGGCTTCAACGATTTGGCCGGGTCAGCGGACTGCGTGCCGAGGCTCACCACCGTGCGTACGCCGCGCGCGCAGATGGGACGCACGGCCGCCGAGCTTTTACTGTCGATTATGCGAGGCGAGACGGTCAGTGCGCCGATGATCGATCTCGGGTTCGAACTCGTGGTGCGGGAGAGTGCTTGAGTGTGAGCATGTCGATGCGGTTTCCCTCAAATCCGCCCGCTTCCTCGCATCGCTTCCAGGCGCACCGAGGTCTTGACTCGCAGGTCGGCGAGGCGGGCTCTCTTCTCCTCGTATTGAGGGTGGGCGGGTGACATCGCGTTCAGTTCTTCCATCAGGGTAGCGATCTCCCTCAACATTTCGACTTCCGGCGGAACGAATCCCGCATCCTTCAAGATCTTGAACGGCATGCGGAATTCATCGGGCGTCTCGCTAAATCCTCGATCCTCTACCTGGGGCTTCGCCCAACTTTTTGCGCCTTCAAGCTCCCCACTTTTTCGACTTTCCTCCAGTGCGCGTGCGATCTGTTCATCAAGAGTAGCCATGAGAGTGATGCTCCATGTTCACATTCAGGTCATCGCCAAATTCGAATACGTCCGCAGCTCGAATCGATAGCCCGCCTATCATTCGATGAGCGTAATCTTTCGCATTCTTCACAATTTAAAAATATCAACAGAAATGCAATAATTACGGAAAATTTCGATCAATTCTCATATCGATGCGAATTTTTATTTATTCAGCGAAGAACAATAGCACAAGGATGCTGCGTTATCACCGCCGCCCCTTCATCCCCATTTCAAACAGACCAATCAGTATCGAATGCGTGCAGGACGCCCCTATCACTCCCCATGCGGGCACCATGATGGCAAACCAGCGCTGCTCTTCACTGCGCAAGGTCTGCGCCGTAAGCCTCGGGTAGCGCCGCCGGATAACGAGAGCACGGTACGCCGCGCGGATCCAGTAATAAACGTCGATGAAGAGATCGTCGAGCGACGATGCCAAGATGATGACGCACGCGACGACGACAAGAAAATTAAACGCGCTGAAGTACGCTGCCTGCACAGACACGATCCCCGTATAAAGCATATTTTTGAACGACCCTCGGGGGCTCTTGTTGTGTGATCGAGCCGTATTTATGTGCACCAATTTATCGTTCAGGACACCGAATTAAATTGATCGCCATCAACCGCGCCTAGAGGTTCGTGTTTCGCGCAACACCCGTTTTTCATGCAAACGTTGTCGTGTATCGGTTCCGGTCGCGCAAGGAAAGAAGCGCTCCCCGTCCTTGACCCAGGTCAAGGCTCGCGCAGATGGCCTTCGTCACACTAACTCCACATGTGAGGTCGCGCGGTGATGCATCGCGATCGGTCGAAAAATAGTATCGTTGGGGACCCGGTGAACGAACGACATCAGCAGGAAAGCGCCGAACCGCTCGAGTCAAACGGCCAGCACGGACCATCGTCACCGGCCGGGGACTCCTCCCCTTACGGCCCCGCCGCTTGCAAGGTTCTTCATACGATTCAAGAAACGCTGCGGCAAGCCATTCCCGCGGCCATCGACCTTTTTTACGTTCGACTCAGCCGCCTCGAATTGCCGAAGCAACTGCTCGGGACGCTATCGGACGACGAGCACGCGCATTTGCGCGCGGCACAAAAGGCCAACCTACAGTTGATCGCCAATCCCGAGCTCACCGAAGAGGCCCATCGCGCCTCGGCCATGAAGATCGGGCGCGTGCACGCGATCGTCGGACTAGACAGGCAATATTTGGCGCGTAGCCGCGGCGTTCTGCTGGGGTCGCTGGCCGATTGCATCGACGTGTCCGCATACGGCGAATGTCTATCGATATTGTCGCGCCGGCTCAATCGCGATTTGGCTTGGCAATTGGAAGCCTATGAATCGCTGCAAGAGGCCCGCCAGCAAGCCGTGCTCGCCATCACCGAACTCGCATGGTCGGCCGGCAGCTATTCGGACCTGATCGCGCAAGTCGTTCGTATCCTCGCCTCGCTGGACGAAGTCACGGCATGCGCGATCGGCCGCCCCGATCATCAAGGCGTATTGCGTTTCGAAGCGGTGTCGGACGCGCGCATGCAAGGCTACCTGGAGGCCATGGAGGAATCCGATTGCTCCATTTCGATCCACGCCGACGACCCGACCGGGCAAGGCCCGGCGGGAAACGCATGGCGCAGCGGAAAACCGGAGCGCGTCGTCAACTTCCAGACGGATCGGCGTGTGGCCGCGTGGAGCGAGATGGCCCGCAACGCGGGCTTTCGTTCGAGTGTCGCGATTCCGATTCGCGCCCCCGGCCACTTGCCGCTCGCGGTGTTGTCGCTGTACAGCGCATTGCCCGGCGGCTACAGCGGTACCAGTCAACGCGTCTTCGTCGATTTGCTGCAGACATTGCTCGGGTTCGCCCTCGCGCACATACAAGCGACCGAGGGCGAGGCAAACACGATTCCCTTCGGCGTGCGCCAGCGTTGGGTGACGCTGCTTCGCTCCGATGCGCTCCAAATGCACTATCAGCCCATCGTCGATCTAGCTTCGGGGGAGGTCAAGAAGGTCGAAGTTTTGGCTCGACTCTACGATGGCGAGCAGTTGCTCGCACCCGGCGACTTTCTGAGCGTGCTCTCGACGGAGGATTTCTTCGCTCTCTATGTCCGCGCGCTCAAGCGGGCGCTAGAGCAGCGCAACGTCTGGCTCGAGGCGGGTTTCGATTTGGGCATGTCCATTAATTTGCCGTCGATGGCGCTTCACGACAGCCGCTACGTCGAGGCGACCCAAGAAGCGATGACGGCGCTCGGCTGTCCCGCGGGACGGCTCATCCTGGAGGTGCTCGAAACCGAGCGCGTCCCGCAAAGCCTCGAATGCCATGACGAATTCGGCAAGTTCAAGGCAATCGGCGTCCTCCTGGCCGAAGACGATCTCGGATCGGGACACAGCAGCCTGGCTCGCCTGCACGAATTTCCGTTCGACCTCGTCAAAATCGATCGGTCTATCGTGGGCGAGATCAAACGCGACGCATCCGATCCGTTGCGCTTTGTCTACCAGTTGACGCGTCTCGGGCACTCGCTGCGGATGTCCGTTGTCGCCGAAGGGATCGAGGATCCCGCGCTCTTGCCCGCGCTGCGCGTGCTCGGTGTCGACGCGGCGCAGGGCTATGCGATTGCGCGTCCGCTACCGGCAAACGAATTCTTCGCCTGGCTGCGCGAGCGCACAGGCGAACCGCCCCACGGGAACGAAACGAACCGTTTCGTCCAACTCGCGCAGTTCATGCTATGGGAAGAAAAACTCTCGCTCGTGATCGACGATGCGTATAGCCGGGAGCGGCTTCGCGACGGCCTATTCGCCACGCCATTGCAACGTCGGCTGGTTCAGGTCGCACTCGAATATGGCATGCGCAGCCCCCAATACCGAGCCCTGCGCGATCAGATGCAGACCGGCGCTCCGGCGTAGTAGAAAAATCTTCTATCGATATTCGAATTCTCGATAGATTTTGGAGCCCTTTTCCAGCACGATCGCTATATCATGCCCTCTCATCGATTGGCAAGAGAATCAGCATGAGCGCGAACGATACGTTGCATTATCTCGACTACGCGGCCACGACGCCGGCGGATCCGCGCGTGATCGAAGCGATGTCCGCATGCCTCGGCGTCGACGGCGTATTCGGCAATCCCGCATCGACCTCACACGTGGCCGGAACGCTGGCGCGCAAAAAGGTCGAACAAGCGCGAGCCCAGGTGGCGGCCCTCATCGGTGCGGACGCGGACGAAATCATCTGGACCTCGGGCGCCACCGAATCGAACAATCTCGCGCTCAAAGGTTACGCCGACGCGGCAACCGATCGACGCCACTTGATCACGAGCCGGCTCGAGCACAAAGCCGTTCTCGATACGATGGCAAGCCTTGCTCGGCGAGGTTTTGCGGTCACCTATCTATCGCCGTCGCCGGACGGCGAAATCACGGCCGACGCCGTCGCCGCCGCGCTGCGCCCGGATACGGGGCTCGTATCGCTGATGCTCGTCAACAATGAACTCGGCACGCTGACCGACATCGCGCCGATCGCTCGAATCGTGCATGCCGCGGGCGCGCTGTTGCATGTCGATGCGGCCCAAGCGCTCGGCAAAACGCCCATCGACGTGCGTGCGCTCGGCATCGACCTGTTGTCGATGTCCGCGCATAAGGTCTATGGGCCGAAAGGTATCGGCGCGCTTTATATCCGGCGCGACATCACTTCCCGCATCGCCGCTCAAATGCACGGCGGAGGACACGAGCGCGGGTTGCGCTCGGGTACGCTCGCGACGCATCAGATCGTCGGCATGGGCACCGCGTGCGACGTGGCGGCATCGAAACTCGAGGCCGAGGCCGCGAGGATCGCGGCCCTTAGCACGCGATTGCGAACGTCGGTTCTGGCGCTAGGGAACATATCGGAGAACGCCGGCCCGGCGCGACGTATCCCTCATACGTTGAGTCTGACCGTGGATGTGCCGGGCTTCTATCCGGCCATGCTGGGCGATGCGCTCGCCGTGTCTTCCACGTCGGCCTGCAACTCGAGCGCCGGCACGCCGTCGCATGTTCTAACGGCCATCGGCCTCGACGCGGATGCGGCGGGCCGAACCGTGCGCGTGAGCCTCGGCCGATTTACGACGGAGCGCGACATCGACTTCGCGGTGTCATGTTTCCGTCGCGCGATCGAGCAATGCCGCGCGACCGCATCGAGCGGATTTGCCGCCTCACGGCAAATCGCGCCGGCCGATCTGAAGGCCATCCGTCATGCGGGCTTTCGCTCCGTAATCTGCAATCGCCCCGACGGCGAGAGTCCCGACCAGCCGGCTTTCGAAGAAATCGCGGCGGCCGCCCGCGAATGGGGCATCGAGGCGCGCTATCTACCGATCGAGCCCGGCAGCATCGACGATGCACAGGTCGATGCCTTCGGCGCGTTGGTCGACGCATTGCCCAAGCCCATCCTCGCCTATTGCCGAAGCGGAAGCCGAGCCGGCATGCTTTGGAGCCGTCTTACGACCCGAAGCACGGCCGGAACGTAGTTTCGGCGAGCGCAGCGGTACAGCGCCGAGCGGGTTAGTGCGGAATATAGTGGCCGCTTACTTGCTCGAGTCCAGCCATGTCGATGATCGACACTTGCTTCCCGGCGCACTTGACGAGCCCGAGCGAAGACAGCTTGGACAAGCTTCTGCTTACCGTTTCGAGCGTCAGGCCCAAGTGGCAACCGATCTCGTCGCGCGTCATGCGCAGATTGAAATCATGCGACGAGTACCCGCGCTGCGCATAGCGTTTCGAAATGTTGAGCAGGAAGGAGACCAAGCGTTCGATCGCGGTCATCCGCCCCATCAACATCAGCAGGGCCGATTCGCGCACGAGTTCTCGGCTCATCAGCTTATGCAAGTGGCTGCGTAAGCTCAGATCATGCTCGCTCATTTCGATGAGTGCGCTGAACGGCAGCGAGCAAACGATTCCGTCTTCGAGCGCGATAGCGTCGAAGGCGTGCACGCCCGTCCCGATGCCGTCCATCCCAATGAACTCACCCGCGATCGGAAAGCCGATGATCTGCTCGCGGCCGTCGTTGTCGATCGCGACCGTCTTGAACGAGCCGACTTTCGCGACGTAGAGATTGCGGAACGGCTCGCCCGCACGGAAGATCGCGTCGCCATGCTTGATTTTTCGCATATTGCCGAAGACGCCGTTGTGCGCGCCCGCCTTCTTGGTATCGAAGCCCTCGGGCATGCAAAATTTGCGGGAACTGCAATGCTCGCAGTCGTTGCGATCGGCCGCGAGCGCCATCTTCGGCGCGGCTTGAGACGCCTGCGCGTGCCACTTGATCGGCGCTTCGATTTCCGCGAATGTCGTGTTGTACATGTCCGTGCTCCTAAGCGACGTAGGTCGATATGTCGGCGGATAGCCTTTGAGACCTCGCCTGCCACCGTTAGGACGAATTGTCGTGCACGGGCCGCGCCGCGGCTATCGGCGTTCCATGTCGCATTTCGTAGGGGATCCCCTACAGAGCAATGCCGTGCGGGTAGCGTTAGCGGCTCGGCCGGGCCGGCGGCTGCCGCCTCAGAAGCCGTCGCGTTCGGGCCGGGCCTGCTCCACGCGCCGGATGTAGCGATCGAAAACGTCGGCCACGCGATTGCAGGCGAAGCGCCCGATCGAGGTGACACTCAACTGCTTCTCCCCAAGCTCGATCGCCCCCTCGAGCCGCAGCGGCTCGAGTTCCGTCAATTCCCGGCGAAACGCCGCGCGAAAGTCGATCCCATAGCATTGCTCGATCGCCTCGATGTCCACCGAGAAATTCGTCAAGAGGCCCGTCATGATCGATCGGCGCGCCAGGTCGTCGGCCGTCGCCAGAAAGCCTCGCTCGATAGGCAGCTTCTCGGCTTGCAGCATCGCCGCATACGTTTTCGGATCGCGGCAGTTTTGATACTGCATCGGACCGACATTGCCGATCGCGCCCTGGCCGATTGCAATGGCCGTATGCGATACGGCCGTGCCATAGCCGTAGGGTCCCGGCGCCAGCGTCGCCAAGCGTTTTGCATCGGCGAACACATCCGAATGCAAGGCGAAAGCGTCATGGGCGATGTACCCGTACCCGGTGGAGATCAGCGTCGCATAGGCGTCCCGCCAAGCCCGCCCGACGAGCATCGCGTCTTGCGCTCTGGTGCCCGCCCTTGCGGGCGCCTCGTCGCTGCCTAGGCGAGCAAAGAAAATTCGATTGGGCCGATAAGCGGAAAGCATCCTCGCCCACTCCCGCACGGTGCGTATCGGCACGGCCGGGACCGCGATGGGCAAGTCGATGGCGATAGACCGAAATCCCTCTTCGCGCGCTTGATTGAAAAATCGCTCGATCACCGCCGTATTCGGCGTGCGTGTGGCGGCGATGCTCGCGCGCAAGGTCGTGACGCCCAGGGCGCGCAGGGTGGAAAGCAGCGCCGGACCGCTCGAATCCATCGCCACGTGCGCCGTGAATCCGGCGTTACCCTGAACGTCGTACGAGTCGGTCATCGTGGCGTGCAGGCGCCGCAAAGCGGACACGGGAAGGCTCGTTACGCCGACGGACCAATACACGTGCGCCAAGCCGGCGCGCGTACCGTGCTTTCGCGCAAAGAGCGCCATTTCTTGCCGCAACAGATTCGCGCGGACGTCGTCGCCCGCGGACGTATCGCGCGACGAACCCTCCCCCCTATGGCGAACGGGCGGGGTTAAGACGACCAACGTCGAGGGGCGAAACCAATACGGTTGGCGGCTAGCCTTGATCCACGACTCGACATAGGACGCACCAAGGGCCTGCACAAACCATTCTGGCCCGGGATAACAAAAGTGCATGGCGTGCATGACGCGCGGCCGGATCGTAGTGACTCTGGAATGGATATCTTCCACTGAGCGGACGCGTACAGATATGACCTGGGTCAATCACCGTCCTCGACCGGCAAAAGCTTTCGGACTGTTAAAATCGAGGTCAGTGCGGTCGGTCGCGTACCGTACGGCACGCCGGATTCTCACTGATTCGCCACAGATGAAAAACCATATCCTCGAAGGCCAAACGCTCGACTGGCTGCTGAGTTCGGCAGCCGACGCGATGATCATCGTCGATCGAGACGGTCGAATCGCTTTCGTCAATCCGCCGGCGGAGCGTCTTTTCGGCTATTCGAGTCAGCAATTGGTCGGGCAGGCACTCGAGATCCTGATGCCTGAGCGGTTCCGGTCCGCGCACGTCGCGGTACGCGTGGATTTCTTCTCGCAACTAAGGGCGCGTCCCATGGGTGTCGGGATGGAGCTGCGCGCTCAACGCAGCGACGGTAGCGAAATACCGGTCGAAGTCAGCCTATCGCCCTTGGAAACCGATCGCGGCCTGAACCTCGTGATGGCGACCATCCACGACGTCTCCGTGCGCAAAAAGGCGGAGCAAGCGCTGCTCGACAGCGAAGCCCGCATGCGTACGCTGATGCAAGAAATCAGTGCCGCCAATGAGGAATTGACCAACTTCGCTTATGTCGTGTCACACGATCTGAAGGCGCCGCTGCGCGGTATCGCCTCGTTGGCCGATTGGCTGTCGCAAGACTACGCCGACAAATTCGACGAGGAAGGCAAAGAGCACATGCGGCTTTTGATCCGCCGCGTGCATCGCATGAGTGCGCTCATCGACGGCATACTCGAGTATTCTAGAGCGGGCCGGATCAAGGAAACGGCGACGCTCGTCGATTTGAACGCCTTGCTGCGCGAGGCGATCGACCTATTGGCGCCTCCGCCGCATATCGAGATCGAGGTCGCGGGACCGTTGCCCACGCTCTTCGCGGACAAAACGCGGATTCAACAAGTCTTTCAGAACCTGCTGTCGAACGCCATCAAATATATGGACAAGCCGGCCGGACGTATTCGCATTGAATGCACCCGGCACGACGACACGCTGCGTTTTTCCATCGCCGACAACGGCCCCGGAATCGAGCGGCGGCACTTCGAGAGAATATTTCAACTCTTTCAAACGCTGACGCCTCGCGATCAGTTCGAAAGCACGGGAGTGGGCTTGGCCCTGGTCAAGAAGATCGTGGAAATGTACGGCGGCCAGGTCTGGCTGGAATCCGAGGTGGGTACAGGCAGTACATTCTTTTTTACGTTACCGCGGCAAATGCTTGCCCCATCGACGGAGAACAAAGCATGAGGATACCGAACAAGCCCATTCTGGTCGTCGAGGACGACGATGTCGACGTCATGACGATACGACGCGCGCTCAAGGAGATTCACGTCTCGAATCCGATCGAACGTCAGGAAAACGGCGAAAAAGCGATCGCGTACTTGCGCGACCCGAAAAACGCGACGCCGTGCATCATCTTGCTGGATTTGAATATGCCCGTCATGAGCGGCATCGAATTTCTCGAGGTGATCAAGAGCGACGAATACTTGAAGCGAATCCCGGTCGTGGTCCTGACGACATCGAGGGAACAAGAGGATAAAGTCGACAGCTTCAACTTCAGCGTAGCGGGGTATATGGCCAAGCCGGTCGACTACCGGCAATTCGTCGACGTCATGCGCTCCATCGACATCTATTGGTCGCTGAGCGAGTTGCCTTGACGGCAGCGCGCCGCCTATACGCCGACAGCGGGGACGACATGGCTGCACCACGCGAAATCCGCATTTTGCTCGTCGAGGACGATCTCGTCGATCGAATCGCGTGCAAGCGGGCGCTCGCGGCCGATGGCGAGCGCCAGTACGTATTCATCGAAGCCGATACGGGCGAGCAAGGGCTGCTGCTCGCGACCGAGCATCGACCCGATTGCATTTTGCTCGACTATCACCTTCCCGATCAAACCGGTCTCGAGTTTCTCGAAGCGCTTGCACAAGCCGATGGAGAAATCGCCATTCCGGTCATGGTGTTGACGGGCGGGAACAGCGCGGCCTTGGCCGTGGAACTGATGCGCCGCGGCGCCCGCGACTATCTGACGAAGGATGCCGACCGGCAGTATCTCGGGCAGATTTCGGCGGCGATCGAGCGGATGCTCGGCGCGCAGCGGCTGCTCGAAGCGAAGCGCGCGGCGGAAGCGCGATTTCGCACGCTCGTCGAACAGATACAAGCCATCACTTATATCTGGTCGGCCGCGCAGAACCGGCTCGAGTACGTCAGCCCGCAAGTCGCCATGCTCGGATTTACGGCCGACGAATGGCTATTCGGTCCGTCCTTTCACGAGGCTCACGTTCACCCCGACGATCGCGAGCGCGTCCGCGAGGCAGTCGCGGCGAGCCGCGCGGCCGGCGAGCCGCTCAGCATCGAATATCGCATGACGGCCAAGGAGGGCAAGATCTTTTGGTTTCGCGACGAAGCGCAGATCATCCATGACGGCTCGCCGCGCCCGCCGATCCAAGGCATTTTGCTCGACATCACGCACAGCAAACTTGCCGAACAAACGTTGCAGCGGTCGCAGGCCGAATTGCGCTCGCTTGCCGCTCACCAAGAGCGAATCAAAGAGAACGAGCGCAAACGTATCGCCCAAGAGATCCATGATGAACTCGGAAGTCTGCTGACTGGCATCAAAGCGTATGTATCCGTATCGGTCGAGCGTACCGTTCGCGCGGGAGGGGCCGCCGATCCGCTACTCGTGGATGCGACGCGCTTGGCCGACGACGCCATCGCCGCCGTGCGTCGCGTAATTACGGATCTGAGGCCCAGCGTTTTAGATCAGCTAGGCGTTTGGGAAGCGATGAAGTGGTACGCCAATCAAATCCAGGCGCGATCCGATCTGATCTGCGACTGTTCGATCGATGCCGCGCTATCGGCGCTCTCGATCGACGCCGAACTAAGCACGATGCTGTTTCGGGTCGTGCAGGAAGCGCTCACGAATACCGTACGCCACGCCGGCGCTTCGCACGTCAGCATCCGCGCGCAAGCGCGGGTGGGCGAGATCGTCGTCGAGGTGCAGGACAACGGCAAAGGTATTGCGCGGAAAGATCCGGTAAGCGGCCAATCGTGGGGCATCTTCGGGATGCATGAACGCGCGCGGCATTTCGGCGGCAGCTTGACCATTTCCGGTCGTCCCGGGAACGGCACGACCGTCGAACTACGGATTCCGATCGAGGATAGCCATGGCCATTGAAACGATCAAGGTATTGCTGGTCGATGACCACGCCATCGTTCGCAACGGCGTGCGTCTCATGTTGAGTTCGGCGGCCGATATCGAGGTTGCGGCGGAAGCCGCATCCGCCGCCGAGGCGACGCAGGCCGTTGAAACGCAGCGATTCGACGTTGCATTGGTGGATATCGCGCTGCCCGGCAAGAATGGATTGGACTTGTTGAAAAGTATGCAAGCCAGTCATCCCGAGCTTCCCGTGCTGATTCTTAGCACGTATGCCGAAGATATCTATGCCATGCGAGCGCTAAAGCTGGGCGCCGCGGGCTATCTGACGAAAGACAGCTCGGCGGCGACCCTGATCGAAGCCGTGCGCAAGGCATCGAAAGGCGGTAAGTACGTCAGCCCGTCGCTTGCGGAGCGCTTCGCAAGCGTAATGAGCGGCAAACCCGCCTCCTCACACGAGGTGCTCTCCGATCGCGAGTTGGAGGTCTTGAAACTACTCGCGCGCGGAGAAAGCCTCGTCAATATCGGTGAACAACTGCACCTGAGCCCGAAGACGGTCACCACTTATCGGTCGCGCATTCTCGACAAAATGGGCCTCGGGAGCAATGCCGAACTCACCCGCTATGCGCTCGAAAATGGTCTTTTGAGCTAAAGCCGCCATGTCACCAGAAGTGATGAACGAACGGCGCGATCTTGTCCGTATAGAGCGCGCGTAGGGCGTTCATCGTCGCATCCGTCAGCGGCGGCAGGCCGCTCGCCGCATTGTTCGCCAGCGCCTGCTCCCGATTCTTCGCCCCCGGAATGACCGTGCTCACCGCATCGTTCATCAAAATCCATCGCAGGGCGAACTGGGCCATCGTCATCCCCGCCGGCACCAAGGGGCGGATCTGCTCGACGGCTTGCAGCGCCACGCCGTAAGGGACGCCGGCGAACGTCTCGCCCTTGTCGAATGCTTGGCCTTCGCGGTTGAAGAGCCGATGGTCGTCGGCGGCGAAGGTCGTATCGGCTTTCATCTTGCCCGTGAGCAGACCGGAGGCAAGCGGCACGCGCACGATGACGGCGATCTCTCTCGCTCGGGCCTCGCGCATGAACAGCTCGGCCGGCCGCTGCCTAAAGATGTTGTAGATGATCTGAACCGACTTGACGCCCGGATATTCGATCGCCTTCAACCCCTCCTCGACCTTCTCCACCGAGACGCCGTAGTTTCGAATCTTGCCCGCCGCCACCATGCGGTCCATCGCGTCGAAGACTTCCGGCCGATAGTAGACCTCGGTCGGCGGACAATGCAATTGCACGAGATCGAGGCAATCGGTGTCGAGGTTGACCAAGGACCGCTCGACGAACGCATTGAGGTTCGCCGCGTTGTAGCCCTGCGCCACATGCGGATCGAGTCGCCGGCCCGCCTTCGTTGCAACGAACGGCCGCTCACCGCCTCGCTCCTTGAGCACGGCCGCGATGATTCGCTCGGAGCGTCCGTCGCCGTACACGTCGGCCGTATCGATAAAGTTCGTGCCGCTGTCGAGCGCGGCATGCAGCGCGGCTTTCGCATCGCTCTCCGATACGTCGCCCCACGATCCTCCGATCGCCCACGCGCCGAAGCCGATTTCGGAGACCTGCTTTCCTGTTTGCCCAAATAGCCGCTGATTCATTTTCGTTTCCTCTTTCATGGCATCAGTTGTCCGCCGTTGATTTCGATTATTTGTCCCGTGACGTAGCCGGATAGCGCGGGAGACGCGAGGAAAAGAAACGCGCCGACGCATTCCTCGGGCGCCCCCGCCCTGCCCATCGGCACAGAGGCCGTCTGCACCGCCATGACGTCGGGGGGAGTGTATCGATCGTGGAACGGCGTTTGGATCAGTCCTGGCGCGACGGCATTCACGCGGATGCCGTCCTGCACGAATTCTTTTGCTTGTCCGCGCGTCACGCTGCTGACGAAGCTTTTCGTCGCCGCGTACAAGACGGCACCCGCGCCTCCGCCGGTGCGGGCGGCGACCGACGACGTATTGATCACATAACCGCGCGACGCCTTGAGGAACGGATAGGCGGCCGCGGTTGCCTCCCAAACGGAACGCGCATTCAGATTGACGACGCGATCGAAATGCGCCTCCGGCATCTCGGTCGACTTCATGCGTCCCAGCATGCCGCCCGCGTTATTGATAAGGCCGTCCAAGCCGCCGAGCAAATCGACCGCCGCCGCCACGACGCGCGCCGCGCCGCCGGGCTCGCTCAAATCGCCCCGCACGAGTTCGATGCGCTCCGGGGCTTGTGCACGCAGCGCTTGGGCGGCCGCCTCGCTCTCGTTGTAGTGCGCCACGACGCGTGCGCCCTGCGCGGCAAACGCCCGAACGAGCGCGGCGCCGATTCCCGTCGATCCGCCCGTCACGAGCACTCTCGTGCCGTCGACATCGCCAATACGAATGTGCTCGAAGCTCGGCATGGATCCTCCTTGAAAAAGGCGAAGCGCTAATCGCCCGGCGTGCCTCGCGCGACATTCACCTGGGCCGGGAGGGAAATCATTGCATGACTTAAAATGAATGGCATTCACTGGGCGATTGAACAGCATTCACCATGGCGAAAACCGACCGAATCGATTTCGCGGATCTCCGATCGTTCCTCACGATCGTGAGATGCGGCAGCTTCAAACTGGCGGCCATCGAAATGGGCCAAACGCCGTCTGCGATCAGTCATGCCATGCGGCGGCTCGAAGCGCGCCTTGGGGCAAAATTACTGAATCGAACGAGCAGAGCGGTGTCCGCGACGGCGGCCGGACGCGATCTCGCCGCGCGATTGGAAGACGGATTCAATCAGATCGGCTCCGCGCTCGAAACGTTCGACGCGCCGGGAACCGCTCGCCTCGGGGAAATCCGGCTCAACGTATTCGCCGATGCGGCCGACCTGCTCATCGCACCCGCCCTGCCCGAATTCGTGCGCCAGTGTCCCGAGGTGCGGCTCACTGTGGTCGTCGAAAACAGGCCCATCGATATCGTCGCCGAAGGTTACGACGCCGGCATTCGCTACGGCCATTACGTTCCGGAAGACATGGTCGCGGTTCCCTTGAGCGGCCCGCAACGATGGGTGATGGCGGCGGCACCCGCCTATCTCGAGCGATACGGCGCGCCTCGCGAGCCCGATGAGTTGGCCCGGCATACGTGCCTTCAGCTTTTGCTCGGCGATAACTCGAGCTACCGCTGGGAAATCAACGACGCCGGTGAAAAACGCCGCATCCGCGTGCCGGGGTTGCTGACGATCAACGACACGGCAACGACGATCGCCGCCTGCAAGGCCGGCTTGGGCATCGCCTACCTGCTCGAAGCAAGGATCGCGGAAGAATTGAAGCGAGGCGAATTGCGGATCGTGCTTGAAAAGAACGCTTTCGTCGACGATCCGCTGCACATGTACTACAGCAGCCGCCGCTACAACCATCCCGCGCTGGTCACGCTCATCAACATCATTCGGGCACAACACTCGCTGCCCAAGCTCACCAAGAAGAGAACCTAGGTGGATCGCAGCCGCATCGATGAGGCTGCCATTACCACCGCGCATGACATCGACTCATTTATCATACGTGGCGCGCAACCGAATTCGCGCGCCGCTCGACGTCGCGAAACCGCCGGCAACCGCGGACCAATGCACCGTCCTTGGCACCTTGTCCCTTATCAACCGACTCAGATTTTGCAATGACCATTACCTTGCTTGAAGGCGGGAATGTCCTCGATCTCGATCGTGGTGCGCTGCTCGAACATCATCATGTCGTTATCGAGGGCGAGCGAATCGTGGAGGTCACCGATCGCCCGGTCGATCTTCCGAATGCGCGAACGATCGACGTGCGCGGCAAAACCGTCATGCCGGGATTGATCGACTGCCATGTGCACGTGCTGGCGTCGAATGCGAACCTAGGCGCGAACGCCTCGCAGCCGAACATCTTGGCGGTCATTCGCGCTTTGCCGATTCTCGACGCCATGCTTGCGCGAGGCTTCACCAGCGTGCGCGACGCGGGCGGGGCCGACTGGAGTCTCATGCATGCCGTCGAGACCGGCCTCACCCCCGGGCCGCGGATTTTCCCGTCCGGCAAAGCGCTCTCGCAGACGGGCGGGCACGGCGACTTCCGTCCGCGCGGCGATGTCCTCGAACCGTGCTCGTGCTGCTTCCGTACCGGGGCGATTGCGCGGGTGGCGGACGGGGTCGATGCCGTACGCCTTGCCGTGCGCGAGGAGATCCAGAAAGGGGCCACGCAAATCAAGATCATGGCGTCGGGCGGCGTAGCCTCGCCGACCGATCCTATCGCGAATACGCAATACTCGGAGGATGAGATTCGTGCCATCGTCGACGAAGCGCACGCGGCCAATACCTATGTCATGGCACATGCGTACACGGGCCGTGCGATCGCGCGAGCCGTCCGCTGCGGCGTGCGTACGATCGAGCACGGCAATCTCGTCGACGAAGAGACGGCTCGCCTCATGCGCGAACACGGCGCGTTCGTCGTACCGACGCTCGTCACCTATGACGCACTCGCGCAGCACGGTGCGCAATTCGGCATGCTGCCCGACTCGATCGCGAAGGTCGCGTCCGTGCAGCGGGCCGGTCGCGAATCGTTGGAGATTTACGCGAAGGCGGGAGTCAAGATGGGGTTCGGCTCGGACTTGCTCGGCGACATGCACGCGTTTCAATGCGGCGAATTCAACATTCGCGCGGAAATACTCGGCAATTTGGAAACGCTGCGCTCGGCGACGACGGTCGCAGCCGAGATCGTCAACATGCAAGGACAGTTGGGCGTGGTCGCAACCGGCGCCATCGCCGACCTGCTCGTGCTCGACGGCAATCCGCTCGAGGATATCGGCATAGTTGCAAATAACGGCGAACACGTGCGTTACGTGCTGCAACGAGGGAAGGTCGTCAAGACGCGCAACGCGGCTTCGCACTGAACGTACTGGGCCGTCTGGCTATGAGCTACGTCGGCGGCAGCGTAAGCTCATTCGCCGGGTAAAGCGAATAGTGCGGGGCCAACGACGTCTCGTTTGGCGATTTGAAATGCTCGGTCGAGATCATCCACGATCTTGTGTGCTTCATGCATACCGACATTGAGGCGAATCGTCCGATCACTCACGCCGAAACGCGCGAAAACGTTCGTTTCCGGTGAAATGCTGAGTGCGGCCTTCACCGGGACGACGAGACTTTCCGGCCCGCCCCAACTGACGCCGATGCGGATCAACGTCAGCGCGTTGACGAAGGCTTCGACATCGATGGCGTCGGTTACCTCGAACGAGAAGAGCCCCCCGAATCCGCTGAAACTGCGCTTGCCGGGGTGGTCCATGAAGGCAGGATGAAAGACGTTCGCTACCGAATCGCACGATCGCAGCCAACGGGCGACCTCCAATCCAGCTTCATGGTGATGCCGCATACGTAACGGCAGCGTTTCGAGACTGCGCAGAACGAGCCATGCTTCCAGGGGCGACAGCTTGGCTCCCATGTACGGGAAAGCCTCACGGTTGATTTGGTTGATGTGTCTACGCGAACCTGCAACGAGGCCGGCGACGGTATCGCTCTGCCCGCCGAGATACTTGGACGCGGCATGGACGACGAGGTCGATACCCAGCGCGAGCGGATTCTGGTAAAGCGGCGTGGCCCAGGAGTTGTCGACAATGGTCAGTACGTCGTGTCGTCGGGCGGCTTCTGCAATCGCTTGGAGTTCCTGCAACTGGAATACCATGGAGGTAGGATTCTCCAGATAGACCAGACGTGCGCCGGGAAGCGCGGCGATCATCCGCTCCGTATTCGTGCCGTCGATATAGTCGACCCGCACGCCAAAGCGCTTCAGCATTTTCTCGAAAAAGCGGAACGCATCGCTGTAAACATGCTCGACCGTGACGATACGGTCACCTGGTGCGACGAAGGCGAGGATGGTCGCTGCGATCGCCGCCATACCGCTCGAGAACGCCCGAGCCTCTTCGGCGCCCTCCATCGCTGCGACCTTGCGTTCGAGCAGGCGCACGGTGGGATTGTCGCCGCGCGAATAGACGGCTTTCGATGAGCGTCCCGCAAAAACGGCCTCGAGTTCGGCATAGCTGTCGAACAGGAATAGCGACGTTTGGTAGATGGGGGGCACCGCAGCATCGAACGGATCGCTTCTGACTGACGTGGCGTAGGTCGCCGTGATTGTGTCGTCGGCGACGATGTGATCCTGTTCACTCATGGTGGCTTCCTCGAGAAACGCGAAAACAAACGTGGCTACGGTTGAGTTTGATCACCCGGTCTCCCGCGCCAGTGATCCGATGACGGGGTGACCGTGTCCATCCGTGAGCGATCCGAGATCGGGAAAAAGCAGCCGGTCCACGAAAAAGCGTTCACGCAGCAACATGACCAACAGTGCCTTTTTATGCGGAAAATCGACATGCTTGATCTTGGCGAAACCCGAACGGTCGAGGTTACGTATCTGCTGCTGGTGATGATGGATCGGCTCGCCAACGATTCTTGCCGTACGTGGGTCGGCCAGAAAGATGTAATGCATGAGTGATGGAAGCCAAGCGCTAACGAAGGCTTTTCCGCGAAACGCATTCTCTCCAATCGCGACGTGCCAGCCGCGATCATGACCGCAGGCGTCGTAATGGGGGCCGAGCCGATCCTCTTTTGCCCAATACAGTTCGAAATAACCGAATGGGATGCCATCGATCGTTCCGATCAGAGGAAGCGTGCGCGGGTCGTCGAGGCGTCGTTGGATGAACTCGCGGTGATCGGCCACGCTACCGCATTCGTCCCAAATAGCGGCGACGCGCGGCTCGTTCATCCAACGATGAAAGTGTTCGATATCGCGCTCCTCGTCGGCGACGTGAAAGGCGAGCGTCTGGTCGATCCATGGAATAAACCGCTTATAGAGTGCGCCGCGTCGTTTGCGCGGGCGCACGGGGTGGCGTATGCCACCGGTGGTTACCGGAAATTCCGGATACGCGAACGGCGTTGTTCCGAGCCAAAGCCGCGATACCTGAAAAAGCATTTCGGGCCGGGAGATGAAACTGCGCCCGAGGATTTCGACGGCGCCACTGGCGAGAAGGTCGTCGAGATCGTGCTTGTCGTCCAATTCGAGTTCAATGAACGGGAGGCCGGGATGACAAGCGAAGAGTGCTTCAAGCATCGCGAGGATCGCGCTGTCTGATCGCATGGGCGAGGCCGGCAATTTTGTTAAGGACAGAACCGAATGGGTGGTGAGGGAGCACGTGCCTACCGCTAGTTGCTCCCCGGCGTGCTCGACAGTGATGCAATCGGATTCCGCCAGTACACGCAGCGGCTGTTCCGATGGCATCCCCGCTTTGTCGCTGAAACCTGTCGCGTAACTCTTGAACCCGCCATCGGGCAACCTTAGTTGTTCGTGTCTCGTTGAGCTTGGCGAGTGGGTCGTCAGTAGTGTTGTGTCCATCGCTTTTTTCGGATGAGCGTTGATGTGATCCGCACGATTGCATTGGCCATCGTATTCGACAAATAGGGAAAAAAGATCAGCATTGAATGTCGACTCGACGGAGTGACGAGCAAAAGACCAATTTTTGGGGACGAGGCGGTTAAACGTTGGGTGCACCGGTTCACGAAAGCGTTTTGCGAGGGACGATTTTCGAAACTGGTGCTAACTTAACGGTGATCGCGTCGCGTACGTGGAGCGACGAAAGTTAGCCTGCGGTCAGTGCGGCGGCATGCCACGGCGACAAGTAGCCGGTGTTTCGCATCGAAGCTTGAAGGCGCCATTCAGGCGAAAGCGGAATGTGGGCCCTTCTCCGCTTATGGAATTCCCATTATTAATTGAAATTAATTTCTTATAGAGATATGTGACGCTTTGTCGTGCCCCACGATAGGAGCATCAGTTGAAAAACGAGATCATAAAAACCGGGAAGTGGCCTCTGTCATCGACACAATCCCGTATCTGGAATCTGTCCGCCATCGGCAGCGAGGCGGTGTACGGTCGCCAGTTGCTCGGGATCTCGTTTTCCGGAAGTGTGCAAACGGCGCGAAACGCTTTGGCCGGAATTCCGGAAAGACACCCGCTCATCACGAGTACTTTTGAGCTGCGCCCCGGAGGAGTCGTCTACCAGACTGTGCCGGACGATCGACGCATACCGATCGAGGAATGCTACGTCGCAAGCGGATGTGAACTTCATCAAGCAATGCTTGATGCGGCGTGCATGGAGCGTAATCGCCGGGTCGATCTGGAACGCGAGAGTGCCGCCCGTTTCGTCCTCTTTGTCCATGGCGACGAAGCCATGGCCATTCTCTTTTCATTGCATCCCATCGTTGGAGATTGCACGGCGCTCCAACGGATCGCCTCGGATTTCCTCCGGCATATCGAGACCGGGGACGATGCTGGCGACATCGGCGGGGCAAACCTCACACCGATTGACGTCACCGCGACCGGCGGCCCGACGACCGAATGGGTGGATTTCTGGCTTCACAGGCTGGGCAGACACGAAGCCATCGCTGCCTTGACTTCGCCAACTCCTTCCACGTCGGAATCGGACAGTGTGGACTGGGTGGAAACGGAACTCCCGGTGCCCCGGATTTCATCCACGCGTGTCCGCGTCGACTTGCTCACCGCGCTGGCAGTCGTACTTCGACGCTACTCGGGTTGCGGCACGCAGCGAATCGGTCTGGTCACGCGGGACGACCGCGCAACTATCACCGCGCGGATCGAGGACATTCTGGTCCTCGCGCCCCAGATCGACGGTGCGATGACACTGCGCGACGTGGGGTGGCTTTTCGAGCAGGAAATCGCGGTTGCCGCCGCCCACTTTATGCCGTTCGAGACAATGGCAAACGCGTTCTCGCTGCGCGATGACGCTTTCGAAGCGACTGCGCTCGCCAGGACGATTCTGGATGTCCGGCCGGGTTTCGAATGGGCGGGGACATCTCATGAAGTGATCATCGAGCCGCCGTCCCGACGCGATGCCGAACTTGTCGTAACGGTCCGTCCGAGGCCTGACGCTCGCCTGATCGTGAGTTTGGGCTTCAATCCTCAGAGGCTGGATCGCACGCATGTCGGACGATTCGCCAGCGATCTGGAAATCGTGCTCGGGCGTTTGCAGCACCATCTCACGGAGAAGGTTCGAGACATTCCCTTCGTGAGTCCGGCTGAGCTGGATCGGCTTTCTGCGCCGTATCCCGACGAGCCGCAAGCGGATGACGGCACGCCGATCCACGAGGTCATCTCCGCTCAGGCCGGAAGGCGCCCCCACGCCTTTGCCGTGGCGCAAGGCAACCGTTCGGTGACCCACGGCGAATTGGACGTTGCGGCCAATCGCCTCGCGCATCGTCTGATGACGATGGGTATCCGTCCCGGAAAGCGGGTCGCGGTGGCGCTCGACAAGTCGATCGAAGCGATAGCCGCCATACTTGCGATCCTGAAAGCGGGTGGCGCTTTCACGCCGATCGACCCGAACCATCCCGAGGTGCGCAATCGACATATTCTGAGTGCGCCCGATCTGTCGCTCGTCATTACGCGCACGCAATTGCTCGAAAGTCTGCCGCGCGATGTGGCCGCGCCGAAGCTGGATCTCGACAAGACCGATCTTTCGTCGGAAAGCGCCGAGCCTCCCCAGATACGGATCGCGCCCGATCAACTCGCATACGTCATTTACACTTCCGGCTCGACCGGCGTGCCCAAAGGCGTCGCTGTCGAGCATGGACCACTAGCACACCACTGCAAGGCGACCTTGCGTATTTACGAGATGAGCGAGGACTCGTGCGAGTATCCCGTGCTACCTTTCACATCCGATGGCGGGCACGAGCGCTGGATGGTCCCGCTGATGGCAGGTGGTGGTGTGGTTCTTACACCCGATAAATTGGCGACGCCGGAAGAAGCCTTCGGGCTCATGCGCAAGTACGGCGTGAATAACGCGAGCCTGCCGACCAGCTACGTCCGCGGCCTTGCCGAACACGCCGGGCAGCATCGCGACATTCCGCAGCTCAGGCTCTATTCCTTTGGCGGTGAGGCGCTGCCGCGCGCTGTATTCGACATGATCAACCGGAATCTGCGGCCGAAGATTCTCATCAACGGATATGGACCCACAGAAACGATCATGACGCCGATGGTCTGGAAGGTACCTGCCGGAACGGAATCAGAAGCGGCGATCGTTCCGATCGGGCGCGGCGTCGGCGACAGGAGGGTGTATGTGCTCGACAGCGATCTCGTTCCGGTTCCCGTGGGCGTCGTCGGCGAAATATATATTGGCGGTAGCGCGCTTGCGCGTGGCTATCATGAGCGGCCTGATCTCACGCAAGAGCGTTTTATTGCCGATCCATTTTCGCGAACGGGTGCGCGACTATACAAATCAGGTGATCTTGGACGCTGGCGCGAGGACGGTATCGTCGAATTCGTGGGCCGAGTCGACCACCAGATCAAGGTGCGTGGCTACCGAATAGAGCCGGGCGAAATAGAATCGGTGCTGCGTGCCGATCCGCGCGTGGCCGAAGCTGTCGTACTGCTATATGAAGAGGGGCCGCGCACATGGCTCGTAGCCTACGTGGTCCCGCGTGGCTCCGAAGTTCCGAGCACCACGGAGCTGCGCCGGGCTGCCATGGTTTCGCTTCCGGATTACATGGTCCCGCAAAGCATCATTGCGCTGGACAAGCTTCCGATGGGGCCAAACAGTAAGCTGGATAGAAATGCATTGCCTCCGCCCCGCATACAATTTGCTGCCGTCGAGCCGCGATGTGCTAAGGAAACGGCCATTCTCGGCGTCTGGCGCGGCATGCTGAGCATTCCGGATATCGGTGTGACCGAGAATTTCTTCGATATCGGCGGTGATTCGCTCGCAGCCGTCCGAATCGTATCTCAGTTGCAAACGAGTTATCCCGACTGGCAGGTTTCGGTTGCGGACATCTTCAATCATCCGACGGTCCGTGATCTCGCGTCGGCATTGAACGGGGCGCGCGAAGATGCTGATGCGAATGTGGTCTATCTGCGCCGCGGCGGCGAGCGGCCAGTGCTCTATTGCTTTCCTGGGCTGCTGGTCAGCACGCAGGAGTATATGCGGCTCGTCGATTACCTTGGACCAGACCAACCGGCTACCGGATTCATTTGTTATTCGCTAACGGCGACCAAGATGTTCGGCACTCGCGTCGAAGATATTACGGCACGCTATGCAGAAGTCGTTCGCCGCTTTGCGAAAGGGCAGCCATGCGCTTTTCTCGGTTGGTCGTGGGGCGGACTTCTTGCCTATGAGGCAGCGCGTCAACTTGGCGATGACATCGACCTGCGGATGATCGGCATGGTCGATGTTTGCGACATGGACGAGGAGTTTACGGTCGGTGTTTCACCTCAGCTTGCGGATTCCGTCAGGGAAGAAACCCATCGCCGTGTCCAGCAATGGCGCGTCAGCGCCCCGATGCGAGACGACTGGGACAAACTCTTTGCCGTGATGGATGACGAAGTGTACGAGCAGTTTTTGAGTCACGTTGTGCGGCATCGTGTCAAGTTGCCTACGGACGGACCTGACATCGGATCGGAAGAACATATGCTCTGGGTACTGGTCGACAACGCCATCATCTTCCGCAACTACCAGCTCCAGAAAAGCGCATTTCGCATTCACGCTTTTGCCGCAGAGGATTCGCTTACGCGCTCACTCAATGTTATCGATTGGCGGCGTTATTCCACCAATGCAACCGCGCCGGAAATCGTCAACGGTACCAACCACTTGACGATTATCGGCAAGCGCCCCTTTCACCAGCGCTTTGCCCGGAGGCTCGATGAGGCATGGGTGAATTCGGGCGAGTTTGCCAAGGAGCGCGGCTAAGACCCCTACAATGCTCTAGTCGGAGTGAGAACATGTCCCCTGAAGTGCTCGATCTCGCGGGAATCGGAATTGGCCCTTTCAATCTCAGTCTTGCGGCTCAACTCGACCCCATCCCCGAGTTGAAGGCCCGCTTCTTCGATACGCGGTCCGCGTTCGCCTGGCATCCGGGCATGCTGTTGCCTGGCGCGCAAATGCAGACATCGATCCTCAAAGACCTCGTGACAGGAACGAACCCGACGAGCCCGTGGAGTTTTCTTTCTTACCTTGTCGCGCACAAGCGCTTCTATCAATTCATTAACGCGGAATATGAAGCTGTTCCCCGCCGCGAATTTTCCGACTATCTGCAATGGGTCGCAGCCGGGCTTTCATCCCTTCGCTTTGGTGCAAGCGTTCGTGAAGTGACGCTCAAGGGTGATCGGTTCGCCATCGCGTTCGATGGCGGACGCGCGTATGCGCGCAATGTTTCCATTGCTGTCGGCAAAAAGCCGTCCGTGCCGGAGTGGGCTGAGCGCCTGCCCAATGAGGTCGCATTCCACAGCAATGAAGCGGCCAGGCATCTGTCCTCTGTCAGCCCACAGCGCATTGCTGTCATCGGTGGTGGCCAGAGTGGTGCCGAAATCGTCGATGCGCTTTTCGACCTCAAGCCGAGCGCATCGATTTGCTGGATCAGTCGACGGCCGAACTTCGAGCCGATCGATGCGACGCCATTTACGAACGAATTGTTCTCCCCTGGGTATATGGAGTGCTTCCACGGACTACCGGAGCGGCTCCGCCTTTCGCATGTCCGCCGCCAGGTACTGGCGAGCGATGGGATCTCCCCTGCTACATTGAAAAAGCTTTATCGCCGCATTTACGAAAGAAAGCTCGATCCATCGCACGACAAGAGCGGTGATATTTCGCTTCGTCCGCATCGTGACGTATTTTCCGCCGAGCGCCGCGGCAAGGAAGTTTGGCTAACGATCCGCAACGGCTTCGATGAAACGACGGAGGTCCTGGTAGTCGACGCTATCGTGCTGGCCACGGGATATCGTTTCGTGCTGCCGGATTTCTTCGAATCGCTTCGGTCGCGCATGAGTTTCAATGCGCTCGGTGAACCTGTGCTCCAGCATGACTTTTCGCTCTCGTGGGACGGTCCTCGCGAGAACAGAATCTTCCTGATGAATGCGGGACGTTATAGCCATGGCATTGCGGAGCCGCAACTGAGTCTAGCCGCATGGCGAAGCGCGGTGATCGCCAACGCCCTTCTTGGCCGCCGGCATTTCGATCTTGCGATACCCGATGCAATGGTGCAGTGGGGGGCGGGAGAACGGTCGTCGCCTAGCGGCTCGGAGGCGGCGGTGACATACGCGGCGCGCTAAATTGCCGAGCACCGAGCATATAGCCGGAACAAGGGAGCGAGCGCACATGAAAAGCGCGATCGAAATCGTCGAGGACAAGGGCAAGATCTGCCGAGAGATCATGTCGGATCTGTCGGACTGGTTCTCGGTGCCTGAGGTGATCGACGCCTGTGCCGAGGCGGTCGAGACGCTGCCCATGTTTGGGTGTCGGGTTAAGGAGCAGGTTATCGGTTTTGTTAGTCTAAAACAGCATCCGCCGTCGGCAATGGAAATCTTAGTTATCGCGGCGCGGCGCTCTCATCACCGGGGCGGCGTCGGCAAAGCGCTGCTGACCGCAGCCGAGCAGGCTGCGAGAAAAGCGAATTGCCGGCTGCTGACGGTTAAGACCTTGGCCCCGCGCGATCGAGATGAGCCGCACTACGATGCGACACGCGCGTTCTACGACGACAATGGATTCATTCGCGCCGAAGTATTCCCGACCCTTTGGCATGAAGACCATCCCTGCTTGTTTCTGGTGAAACCCCTCTAGGCGTTCGACTAACTCGCCTTGCGCCGCGTTGAAGCGCAAGCGGACGTTCGCTGTCGCGACTTGCGTTGGAAACCGGTCACGTTGTCTCAGCGCAATGGGAGGCGACTGTGCGCCCGTGTGTCCGCACGAACGCACCGGCCAGCGCCGCGGCCACCGCGGCAGCGATCGCTCCGAGCAGGAATGCCAGGTGATAGCCGCCGTTGAGGGCGGTATCGATGTCCGCTCCGTCGGCGGACAGACGTTCAGTGCGTGCCGCCGCCAGGCTCGCGACAATGGCCAAGCCCAGCGCGCCGCCCATGGTGATGGACGTACTGATCAAGCCGGAGGCCAGTCCCGATTCTTCGGGCGCGACATCGTTCATGGCGGCCAGTAGCACCGGATTGAACGCCATGCCGGCGCCTAGGCCCAGCAGGAGCATTCCTGGCAGCACGTGCAAGGCATAGCTGCCGTCCACGGGTGCCCGTGCAAACAGTATGAGCCCGAGCGCCGCCACCAGGAAACCGGCCGACAGCGGTGCACGAATGCCGAAGCGCATTACCAGCTTGGCCGAAAGCCCCAGCGAGAACGCCGCCGTGATGATGTTGACCGGCAGGAATGCGAGGCCGACTTCCATCGCGCTGTAGTTGAGCACGCGCTGCAGGTATAGCGTGGAGATGAATGACCAGTCGAGGATCGCCGCCGCCCACAGAATACTCACCACATTGGCGGTGGCCACGTTGCACAGGACGAAGATGCGCCGCGGTATGAGCGGACGTTGCACGCGCGATTCGATGAAAAGAAAAACGATCATCAACACGGTGGCAACGCCGAGCCGGGCAAGGGTTTGAGTGGATCCCCAGCCGGCTTCGTTGCCGTGCACGATGGCATATACCGCCAGCATGAGGGACGCGGTGATGGCGACGGCGCCGCCCACATCCAACTTGCCCGGTTGAGCCTGCGGTTGTCCGCCGGGTAGCAGCGCTACACACGCCGCATACACTGCCACCCCGATCGGCAGGTTGGCCAGGAAGATCCAGTGCCAACTGAGTGTGCTGACCAATAGCCCGCCAAGCAGTACGCCGATGCTGCCGCCGCTGGCGCAAACGAAGCCATAGATGCCCATTGCTTTGGCACGGTCAGTCGGCGAAGTAAACAGGTTAGAGATCAGAGACAACGATACCGCCGAAACGACGGCGCCGCCCAGTCCTTGCACGGCGCGCGCGGCGAGCAGCAACCTTTGCGAATTCGCCAGCCCGCACACGGCGGACGCCAACGTAAACAGCGTGATGCCGAGCAGGAACAATCGACGGTGCCCGAACAGATCCCCCAACCGGCCGCCGAGCAGCAGGAAGCCGCCGAACGTGAGCATATAGGCGTTGACAACCCAAACCAGCGACGTTTCGGTAAAGCCTAGATCGGCCCTGATGGACGGCAGCGCGACATTCACGACGGTCGTGTCCAGTATGATCATCAACACGCCCACGCTGAGCACGATAAGGCCGAGCCAGCGCTTGAGTTCGTCGATGCCGCGCGTCATGAACTATTCCGGTTGTGTGTTGCGTCCCTTCGATTGCCTTAGGCGGTCCGCGAAGCGCGTCTCGCAGCCCGGTCGGATCGATGAGGCGGCAGCGTCGCCTCATCGTCGAGTCGCGAGCATATAGGAGTGCCTTGAACTGCGGGCGTCAGATTGCGATAGATATCCGCCCGAATCCCCGTTATTGGTATCGGGGAGCGATGTCCAACCTAGAAGAAAGGCCGAGTCTGTTCGTCACGGTGGAGCGCCGCGCACGCGCACGCCCGAGACGGAAGCGACACGTTACGCAGGCGTCCAGCTTTCACCGCCGTGCTGATCGATGATGCCCTCGCCGAATTTGAGCGATGCGCGCCGCGCGGCGCCGGCGGTCGGAAACGGCTTGCCTTCGTCGAGCTTGAACGTATTGCTGTAGGTCAATGCCGCATCGGCGCCGCGCACGCAAATCTTCACGGCGGCGTCGAACCCGTCTTCGAAGTTATGACCCGAGCCCTCCTTCTTTTACGCGTGAGAGTAGACGAGGGGGTAAATTTCAAAACCGCGATATGCGTGCATGCTCATGTTTGACTCCTTGGCGTTCGAACGAGGTTGACGCCATCGATGGGGGATGGCCGGCACGCGCCTGACGCGCAACGGTTGTGAGGGGAACGAGAGGTCGAGTTATCGACGGCGGGAACAGGTCGTCTCCACCACGGAGACTTTGAAGCGACCTGCGCGCAAGCAAATGAGGAATTCGGCCCGGCGTGCGTTTCATCATACTCCGGTTGCACGGCGGTTCGATGCCTTTATTTGCGGCTAACTTCGCCGTTCACGTGAGCCCTCTTACGCCCTAGCCACCGCGTTCGCCGATCGTCCGCCCCCGTCCGCCACACGAAATGTCTTGACCGCGCCCGCAGTTACGCGTATGGTCGATAGCTGAAGTCTTCAAGAAGCGCGATTGCTGCTCATCATTGACCGCGACGTTGCGGTATTCGTTGTCCTCTCCCTCCTTGATTTTCATTTTCGTGCCCGATCGGGTGCGTATATTCGTTCGCTTATTTTTTTCTCAAAGGATCTTTATGGATACCGGTATCGTCAAATGGTTCAACGACAGCAAGGGTTTTGGTTTCATTTCGCCTGACAACGGCAAGGACGACCTGTTCGCGCACTTCTCCGAAATTCGCGCCGACGGCTTCCGCACGCTCGTCGAAGGTCAACGCGTAAGCTTCGAAACGAAGCAAGGCCCGAAGGGTCTCCAAGCGTCGAACATCAAGCCGCTGTAATAGCCGCAAAGCCGCACGCATTTCCCGTCTTACGCGCCGGCATCGCCGGCAACATCACGGCCGACGGCATGCGCCCACGTCTTGATACTTGGGCACGGCCCGGCCGCAATCACTGGGGATATCAATTTGGCAAAGGAAGAGCTGCTTGAACTAGACGGCGTCGTCGAAGAAGTGCTGCCCGACAGCCGCTATCGCGTCACCCTCGAGAACGGGACCATCATCGCCGCCTATGCGGCCGGCCGACTGAAGAAAAATCATATCCGCATCCTGGCCGGCGACCGCGTAAGACTGGAATTATCGCTGTACGACCTCACCAAAGGTCGCATCAATTATCGACACAAAGACGAACGCGCCACGCCCGCCGCGGCACGCTCGCAATTTCGCCGGCGTTGAATCCGCCGCCCCGTTGCGCCGTCCGTGCGCAACGTTTAGTTATGCAAAGTACCACTATCGAACATTACCGCGGTTACGCGATCACCCCTTCCGCGCACCGTCTCCCCGACGGCTGCTTTTCATCGAACTTGACGCTGCTTCGGTCGGACGCTCATCGCGAAGCCGAAGCCGCCTCCTACGACTTCTATTCGCTCGACTACTTCAAAAGCGAAGCCGCCGCGCTGCGCTACTCGAATCGTTGGGCTCGTGAATGGATCGATAGCCGCGGTTAAGCGAGCGGCGTTCCCAAGCGGGAACGGACGATGCGTGAGACACTCCTGTCGTCGTAAGGAGGTCCGTCATGAACCGTCCATCGAAAACATTCGCGCTTTTTCCTCTCTCCGCGCTTCTGTTGGCGGGCTGCGTCTTATCGGGCGCGCCTCGAACGGGCAGTGCGCCGCCGCTTAGCGCCGCGCAGTGCCGCGACTTGACCGCGCTCAAGCACGGCGCGCCGCTGACGCGCGAGCGCAACGTCAGTGAATTGGCCGCGCTGGAGGAAGCCGGCTATCAGCCCTCGCTATTTTTCGATCCGTACTATCCGGAAGATCTGCAAGCGGCACAACGCCAAGTCGATATCTGGTATCAAGCCGAGTGCGCAAACGCGCCGCCCGGCTAGGCTTGGGAGCGGCGGACGCTTTCCGCCGGAAAGCGCGATCGGCCCCCTTCCCGGGACCCGGTGCTCATATAAGCCGATGAAACCGTCAATACCAGCGACAAGAATTATTCAGAAAGCTTCAGTTGCGTATCGGCGGCGCACGTCACTAGCATGGCGTTCATCGTAGCCGAACCTACGCGTGTACGCGCGAAGCACCGAGACCGCCGAAGGACCCGATCAAGATGGACACACTTCTTTCAATGCGCGTGTTCGCACGCATCGTGGAAGCGGGCAGCCTGACGCGCGCCTCGGATACGACCGGCTTGGCCACGCCGCGCGTATCGGCGCTCTTGAGCACGCTCGAACGGCACCTCGGCTGCCGCTTGCTGAACCGAACGACCCGCCGCATCGCATTGACAGAGGAAGGCCAAGCCTACTACGAGCGGTGCGTCGCCGTATTGCGCGAAATCGACGAGATGGAAGCATCGGTGTCGCATGCGCGCAATGCGCCCCGAGGCCGGCTCAAGGCCAATTTGCCCCCCGCCATGGCAAAACAAGTCGTGCTTCCGGCATTGCCCGCCTTCCTCGCCGCGCACCCGGAGCTTTCGGTCGAGCTTAGCGTAACGGATCGTCAGATCGACTTGATCGGCGAAGGCGTCGATTGCGTCGTGCGAATCGGCGCGCTCGACGACTCGGGGATGATCGCCAGGAAAATCGGCAGTCTCACGACCTGTACCTGCGCGTCGCCCGCTTACCTCGAATGCTACGGCGAGCCGTTGACGATCGACGACCTCTCGCAGCACGTTGCGGTCAGCCATGTCTCGGCGGACACGGGCCGCCCGAGAATCTGGGACTTCGTCGTCGACGATACGACGCGCGTCGTGCAAATGTGCGGAAAGGTCGCCGTCAACGACGCCGATACTTACGTTGCGTGCGGCGTCGCGGGGCTAGGTCTGATCAAGACCTCGCTGTATCTGGTCGAGCCGTATTTGCGCTCGGGGCAACTGCGCGAAGTATTGACCGATTTCAACTCGCCCGCGCGCCCGATCTCCGTGCTCTACCCACCGACGCGCCACGTCTCGGCGAAACTGAAATGCTTTATCGACTGGCTCGCGAGCCTGTTCGCGGATATCCCGTCGCTGCAAGGCAAGCGCGGCTGACCTAAGACCTCGCCGCGCCGTGCGCTCGTCGGTTCAGGGCCGCCCCGAACCGAGCGTCGCCAACCGCAATGGCGAGCACCGGTTGATGATTGCGGTGACAATCGAACGCGAGCGCGACCGAACACGTGCCGGCGTACCGGTGTTAAACCCATGGATAATGGCGGCGCCCTGGCCGTGGGCCTACGATTGCACCAGATGCCGCCCGATCGAGATTCGACCGGCATCGTGGGGTGGCCGCCGGGGATGCGCCGGCGCCACGCGTGGGCGACTCGTTAAGCGAGCAACACAATGTACAGATTCGATCAGGTCACCGTTTGCCTCGATAGCCGTGAAGTATGGGTGGACGGCGATCCGCACCGCCTCAGCACGCGCGCCTTCGACATCCTCGAACTGTTGATCCATGCCGACGGCGGCCTCGTGACCAAGCACGACATCATGCGCGTCGTCTGGCCGCATACGGTCGTCGGCGACAACAATATCCAGGTGCATATTTCGGCATTGCGCAAACTGCTCGGCGGCAAACAAGGCTGGATCAAGACGTGCGCCGGGCGCGGATACCGGCTCGTTCGCCCCGCCGCAGAACCGTCGCCGCAGCGAAGTGGGCGCATCCACACCTTCGTGCCCGCTACCCCTGCGTGGCGGGGGCAGCCGTCGCTCAGCGGCCGTGAAGAAGCGATTGCCGATATTCGCGCCTTGCTCGCGGAGGGGGCGGTTGTGACGCTGGCGGGGCCCGGCGGTATCGGCAAGACGGCCGTCGCCTGCGAAATATCGCGATACGCGGTTTCCGACCTCGACGTCGAAGCCTACTTCGTGGATCTGGCGGCGCACTGCCCGACCGTGTCCGTGATGCAAGCAACCGCGTGGGCCCTGGGCGCCGCCGGTCCCGCCCGCCTCGAAGAGATCCTGCGCGCGGTCGGGGAACGGAAGGTCATGCTGATCTTCGATAGCTGTGAACATGTCATCGGCGAGCTTGCGGTGCTATGCCTTTCGATCCGCGCCCGCAAACCAAACGTCGCCGTGCTGGCGACGAGCCGCGAGCCGCTCTGTATCCCGGACGAGCGAATCTATCGGGTACCCGCGCTGAACGTGCCGGCGCCGGACGCATCGAACGCGGAGATCCTCATGGCCGGCGCCGTGCAAATGTTCCTCAGAACCGGCGAGGCGATGGGCTCTGCGTTTCCGCTCGACAGCACGACGCTGCATCGCATCGCGGCTTTGTGCAGGCGCCTTGACGGCATCCCTCTCGCGCTCGAACTGGCCGCGTCGCGAGCGGCCTCCATCGGTATCGATGCCGTGCTGTCGGATGCCGACGATTTATTGCTCTCGATCCGCAATCGGCTCAGGTACGTCACACGGCGTCATAGCACGCTGGAGGCGTCGATCGATTGGAGCTATCAATTGCTCGACGAAGCGGAACGCATCGTGCTGAGCCGGCTCGCGCGCCTCGATGGCTGGTTCGAGCTCGCGTCCGCTTGCGAGCTCGCCGCTTGCGAAAGTTTCGACATCAAAGCCGTGCGCGACAGCATCGCGGGTCTCGTATCGAAATCGATGATCATGACTCGGGGCGGTACGGCCTCGGAAGCGTGGTCGCTGCTCGGAATGGTTCGCGCCTTCATGCTTCGATATGCCGCCCGAATCGATGCCGGGGAATCGCTCGAGTCCGCATCGGCCGCCGCCGAGCCCATCTTGGCTCACGCGCGTTCGGCTCAACCGATGCGCTCACATACGAACGCGCCGGCGCTCTGAATGCTTTGCGCACTATCTCAAGCTCATAAGGTTCGTTCTAGTGGCCTTCGTTTGCATTGTTGACGACGACGCCTCCGTGCGCAAAAGCATTGTCAGTCTCTTGAAGTCGGCTGGGCATACGGTAGCCGCGTTCTCGTCCGGGGCCGCATTGCTCGCCGCGATGCGGCCGGCCCCTGCTGCGGCCACCGCGTGCATCGTCCTCGATCTGAAGATGAAAGGCATGCACGGACTCGAAGTACAACAAGCCTTACGCGATCGGGACGACATCACGCCGATTATTTTCATGTCGGCGCACGGCGATGACGAGTCCATCCGACGCGCGCTCGCCGGGGGTGCATTCGCCTTTTTGCGCAAGCCGTTTTCCTCCGACGAGCTGCTTGCGCTCATCGAAAAATGCGCCGTTTCGCTCGCGCCCGAGCAACGTTCCCCTCCTCCGTAGCGAGTCGCCATGCTCGCGAAACGCCGACCGATTTTTATCGAAACTCGCTAAAATGCCCGCATGCCTTCCACTCGCAGTATCGAATCGACCGCCCTTGCTGAGGGAAAACGCCATGGAACGCGCGAACGCATCGCCTATGCCGGCCGACACAGCGCGTAAGAGCAGCGAGAACATCGTCTATATCGTGGACGACGACGAGACGTTACGCCGTTCGCTCGGCTCATTGTTTCGCTCGCTCGGCCTGCGTGTCGAATCGTTCGCATCGACACGCGAATTCCTGCTCTTCGATCGGCCGCCGTTGCCGAGTTGCCTCGTGCTCGACGTCCGCCTACAAGGCGAAAGCGGCCTCGCATTTCAAGCCGAAGCAGCGCGCGCGGGTCTGCGGCTGCCGATTCTTTTCATGACGGGGCACGGCGACGTGCAAATGTCTGTCAATGCGATGAAGCGCGGCGCGGTCGATTTCCTGACGAAGCCGTTTCGCGAGCAAGACATGGTCGATGCCGTGACGGAGGCGTTGAAAGCCGACGCGAATCGAATCGAGGCGGAACGCGCCGTGTCGGGTCTGCGTGCGGCCTACGAATTGCTGACCCCGCGCGAGCGCGAGGTCATGCGTTTCGTCGTCACGGGCATGATGAACAAGCAGATCGCGGCGAACATGGACATTCACGAGATCACCGTGAAAGTCCACCGTGGCCAAGTCATGAGAAAGATGCAGGCACGCACGGTGCCTGACCTCGTCCGCATGGCCGAAGCACTCGGAATCGAGCCGCACCGCGCATAGCGACGGCGCCGCGCTCGAAAAGCCGGCGCCGGTTGGCGTTCGCCGGTCCGCTAGCTGGCGAACGCAAGCGGCAATTCGAAGACGAAGGTCGTCCCTCCGAGCGGCCTCGGTTGTACGGATAGTGTGCCGCCGTGCGCCTCCATGATCGAGCGGCAAATGGCGAGGCCCATCCCCATTCCGTTTTCCTTGGTGGTAAAGAACGGTTCGAAGATCCGTTCGGCGAGGTCGATATCGATGCCGGACCCGCTGTCCGAGACGCTCACGACGACCGTGCTTTTATCGCGCCGGGACATCACGTCCAACTGTCGAGCGCCGGTCATGCCGCCCATCGCGTCGAGTGCGTTCGTGATCAGATTCAGGACGATTTGTTGAATTAGCGTACGGTCAGCCAACACTTCCAGACCACCGGCATTGAGATCGGCCCGCAATTCGACGCCGTTCGACTCGACTTCCATCGCCGTCAATTCGAGCATTTCTCGCAGTACGTCATCGATCGCCACCGGTGCGAGCGCGACGGGCGACTGCTTGGCCAGCGATCGCAATGAGCGCACGATGTCGGCCGCGCGCACCGCGGCGATCTGAATATCCTCGAGGCTCGATAACGCCTCTTCCATATCTGGGTCCGCCGCCCGCAACCAGCGAACGCCGGCGCCGACGCTCGAGACAATGCTCGTGAGCGGCTGGTTGATCTCATGCGCGATCGAGGCCGCCATCTCACCCAGTACCGTGACATGCGCGTTGCGGGCCAGCTCTGTCCTCGCGCGCCGTAACGCCGCCTCCGTCTCTTGCCGGCGCGTATTTTCCTCGACGAGTTCCGCGTAGAGCCGGGCCGCCTCGAGAGAATTCGCCGCCTGCGGCGCCAACACTTCGAGCATGGCCGTCTTGCTAGGCGTGAATACGCCTTGCACCAGCGCGTTCTCCAAGTACAGCACGCCAACGAGCGCGCCCTGCTTCAACAAAGGCAAGCAAAACACCGAACGAGCCGGACGCATGCCCAGACTCTCAGCATGCGCGATTTCGCCTTCCCTTTGGGCATCGTCGAACACGAGCGGCTTTTTCGTGTGGATCACCGTATTGAGAATCGAGAGCGGAATACGCTCTTGCGTCGGCGCGGAGCAGGCGGTATCGACGACGATCTCGCCGTTCTCCACGCGAGCCGTTGCCTCGATCCGCAAACTTGCGTCGCGCATCAGCATCAGCAAGCCATATCGCGCACCGGCGTGCACAACCATGTTCGTCATCAAGTTTTGGATCAGACGCTCGAGAATGATCTCCTCGGAGAGCGACTGCGCCGTGCGCATGGCGACCATGAAATCGAGGTCATCCCTGCCGCCGCCCTTTGCATAGAGGCGGGACGCCGAGACGTCGTCGACCGCAAGGAAAGCATATTTGGCTTCGAGCTGGGCCGCTTTCGCGAGCGCGCCCCAGCGCCGATAGCATGCATGCGCGAGCCCCAAATGATGGCGTGCGACGCCGGGCAGGCCAAGCTCGACTGCATGACGTCCCGCCAGTTCGTGGGCGAGCGCCTGCTCATGAACGAAGCCGGCGGCCGCCGCCAGGCTCGCCGAGGTCTCGTACAGCCGCATGGCCGCGACATCGTTCCCGGCCACGCGCTCGAACTCGGCATCGATCATCGCAAGCTTGTTTCCGAACGTACCGGAATTGAGATCGGCCCATATCGCGAACTGCTCGCGGTGCGCCCGGATCGCCGCCGTTGCCGATGCGTCGCTCCGCCAATCCGGCACGGCGTAGATCAGCGTCAGCGCGCTATAGAGCCGAAAGTCCGACAGCATGATGTGCGCCGGCGTCGACCAAGCCAAGAGCGCCGCCTCCCGAAAGGAGATCTCGGCCGTTTTCACGTCGTCGAACAAAAATGCGGACTGGCCTCGCAACACGAGCGTCCAAAAGGAAAGCACCGACATCGGCGCGGGCCGAGCCGCCGCGCTAGCCGAACTGCCGTCGGGTGGCGCTTGCCACGAACCGATCGGCTGACTACGGTCCCGTTGCAACGAGGCGACGAATTCCGACTGGGTCGTCACGAGGTCCACGATGTCGTGATACGCCGCGCCGCGCGTTAGCGACAGCAACGGCTCGATTTCCTCCTGAATCTTCGGCAGCGCCTCGCCCATCGCGATGAGATCGGACACGATGTGATTGCAGCTATAGCACATCCATCTCAACTCCGCGCTCAGATGGCCCGCCGCCTTGGCTTCGCGCGCGCGGGCAAGCGCCCAGCGCAGCGGCAGTGTCCAGACGCTGACTTGGTCCAGCGCGATCAAGGTCGCCGCGCGATAACGCTCGAAGCCGTGGTGATCGACGAGCGCGAGCGCCACCTTGGCGTACTCGAGGCCTGCTGCGTAATCCCCGAACGTCTGTGCGACATACACCCCGTACCAAGCGAGCCCTTGGACCGACGCGCCCGTCACGCCGTGCCGCAACGTCAAACGTACCATGGCCGCGAGGTGCAGCAACGCGAGGCCCTCGCTCGGATAGAACATTGCGGCCTCGAGCGCGGTGAGCAGCGCCATGGCGGCTTCGATTCCCTCATCGTCCATCCTCGGCAGATGCACGAGGTCGGCGATCGCCCGGCCGCCGAGGGCCTCGTCCACGGCGCGGCAAGCGACCACCAGGTCTTCGCTGTAAGGACGCGCAGGCAGATACACATCGAGCTTCTCGAGGCCCGCGAGCGCGACGGCCACGGCACCCGCGAAATCCGAGGCAACCGTCAACTGCGCCGCTTTCAAACGATGTGCGTGCGCCTGGTCGCCGCGCGAACGCATCCGCGGCATCAACGCGTCGATTTCGTGTGCGGCGCACTCGATGCGGCCCACCGCCAACAAACTCTCGCATCGCAGCAATGCGATCCGCTTCGCCAGTTCGTATTGGTTCGCCCAGGCATCCTCGCCGATCAATCCGGCGGCAAGCGAGAGGAACTCCAGCGCCCGGTCGCGCGCCGCGGCGACGACGGCACGCTCGGCCGCATCGGCCAGCACGCTCGCGAATGCCTTCGCTTGTTCACGACTGATCGTCGCGCCCTGGGCAAGTTCGATTTGACCTGCGATGTCGAGCGCAATCTGCTCGCCGAGGCCCCCGTACAGCTCGATCATCGCGACGGCGATGGCCGCATGCCGTGCCGATCGTGCGTCCGCGCTCATCGCGGCATACGCGGCTTCGAGAACGCGGTCGTGCACGAAGCGCCATCCGCCCTCGCCGGGCTCCACCAAGCCCGCGCGGCAGGCGCCGTCGAGGCGGTGCGAGAGCTCGGCGGCCGGTAAACCGGACGCGCGGGCCAACAACGCTTCGTCGCCTTGCATGCTCGCGCATGCAAGCCAGCAGAGCGCCTCGACGATAGGCGGCGATTGCCGCTGAAGCCGGAGCCTCAATAGATGAACGATATCGTCGGTCGTATGCAGCGCCTCGACCTGCGCTTCATCCCACGACCATTGCTCGCGCGCGGCGTCGAACCGGACGAACCGCTCGTCGAAGAGTGCCCGCAGCAGTTGCCGGACGTGAAACGGATTGCCGCCCGTTTTCCGGTGCACGATGCGCCCGAGGCGAGCGACACGCGCTTGCGGCTCGCCGATCAGCGCGGCCGTCATTTCGACGACGAGTTGCGGCGTCAGCGCCGCCAGAGAAATCTCGAGCGCCCCCGCGCGCTCGATGCGCTCGGCAAAATCGCGAAACGCCGCCGTTTGATGTGTCCGCGCGCGGCAAGCCGCGACGAGCAATATGTTAGCGGGCCGCTGAGCGGCAAAAGCCTCGACAAACCCAAGCGTGGCGTCGTCGGCCCATTGCAGATCGTCAAGCATCAAGACGAGCGGCGCCGCTAGGGCCGCGAACGAACGAAATGCCTGGATCAGCGCGCGCTGGATACGCGGCGCGGGCGCGCCGTCGGCAACGTCGCCGCCCGCGTCGCGCGGCCCGACCAGCAACTCCACTTCCGGGACGAGCCGTATCAACAAGTTCAGATCGTCGGCGGCATAGGTCTGCAGTCGCGCGCCGCGCTCCGTCGGCGCGGCCCCGCCCTTGCCGATCACGTTCAGGCACAGCGAGCGCAGCGCTTGAACGACCGGGGCGTAAGGTTGCGACGGCTGGTATTGATCGGCCTTGCCCACCGACCAGAACGACAAGGGCAACAGCCGCTTTCTGAAATCCGTCGCCAGCATCGTTTTACCGGAGCCCGGCGGACCTTCGATCAATACGAGCGCAGCCTGCGAAGACTGCAATACCGCACTATAGGCATCGGCCAGTTGCTTGCGTTCCTGCTGCCGGCCGATGAACGGTATGAGATCGACAGCCGCGACGAGCCGCTCGGCGCGTGCCAGTTCGAAACGCGAAAGCGTGCCCGACGTATCCCAGTCGCGCTGCATGCGAATCAAGTCTTGCCATAGCCCTTCGGCCGTCTGGTATCGGTCGTGGGCATCCTTCGCCAGCAATTTGGCGATCAACTCGCTGAGTATGCCCGGCACGTCGGCACGAAACTGCCATGGCCGCGCCGGCTGAATCGCCAAATGCGCATGGACCCACTCTGCCTCCGAGCCGGCTCTGAACGGCATCGCGCCCGTGAGAAGCTGAAACAGCACTACGCCGAACGAATAGAGGTCGCTGCGTTCATCGACGAGCGAGGCATGCGGTCCACTACGCTCGGGTGCCGCATAAGGCGCCGTCGATGCAGTCAACCGCTCGACGGCGCTCGCATCCTCGTATGGCGATTTCGCCGACAGAAACGAGCGGATGCGCAAGCTGCCATCGCCGCTCAATACGAAGTGCTCGGGCCGCAGATCGCGGTGGACAAGACGCGCGCCATGCAGCTTCGCCAAAGCCGCGGCCATTCCCGCCGCCATGCGGAGCAAATTGGAAATCGGCAATGTGCCATGCGCGAGTTCGTCGAGCGTCGTACCGAACGGCTCGCGATAGATGAGCACCGGTCCATCGCTCGGCCTGATCAGCGCGCAGGGCAACACCGCCCAATCCGAGCCCAACTCGCTGCGCAGCGCATACTCGCGCTCGAACTGGCGGCACCGTTCGTCGAACGCCCACGAGGTCCGCCGGATGCGCCACAACGCATTCGAGCCGTCCTCGACGAGACGATATTCGGCGATGTCTTCGACCGAATGCCGAAAGTCCAGCGTTGCCCGCGCGTACCGGGCTTCATCCCACGCCGGCCCGTCTTCGAAAGGATCACGTTCGCTTTCCGCCATCTCCGGCTGCATCTCGCTAGCTACATGAGGGAGGGTCCGGCGCTTGCGGGCATTCGCCCCCAAGGCTCAGTCCCAAGTAGTGAGCAGTATGAGGGCGCCATGACAACGCGCAAATACGATTACCTTAAATTTTCTGAATCGATCCGCGACCGCATCCGCGGCGCCTATACCGACGTATATCTCCGTGCGCCTCACCGATAGGCTGCGCCAGCCCATCGCGCAATAGCATCTTGGCCGCTTCGCCGGCTATCGTTCACTCCAGCAGCGCGAAGCGCGTCAGATACGTCAGATCAGCCGAACCGCACGAGTCCCGCCATGGATAAGATCGAAAGCATCCGTCTGTTTACCCGCGTCGTCGAAACGGGGAGCTTCACTGCCGCCGGCAAGCACACGCGACACAGTACCGCGAGCGTGTCGCGCGCGATATCCGATCTGGAGACGAGCCTGCGCGCCCGGCTGTTGCAGCGAAATACGCGCAACGTATCGGTGACGGAACCCGGAGAACGCTACTACCAGCGCTGCAAGCGAATCCTCGCCGAGCTCGACGCAGCGGAAGCCGAAGCGGGCGCCGCGCATACGCTGGCCCGCGGCAGGCTGCGCGTGCACAGTGTGCCCGACCTTGGTTTCGAGCATGTGACCTCGGCCATCATCGAGTATCGCCGGCAGTATCCGGACGTGACCGTCGATCTCACGTTCATGTCGCGCCACGCGAATCTCGTCAAGGAAAGCGTCGACGTGTCCATACTCTGCGCCCCCTCGCTCGACGATTCGGACAACGTCTGCATGCTCGTGGGCGAATGCGAGCCCATCATCGTGGCGACGCCGGCATTTCTGCGCGAACACGCGATCGAAACGCTGGCCGACTTGGACCCGCATGCGCTCACGCCGATTCCGGTTGCCGCATCCGAGGGCAAGCCCGGCGCGCGGTGCCCCGCCCGCAAGGAACCGATGCAAGCCGGCGGCGCGCTCGTGGTGAACGACGCGCAGGCTGCGCGCGTCGCCGCGCTGGCCGGTTGCGGCGCGGCGGCGCTGCCGGTTCATTGCGTCATCGAAGATCTACGTCAGGGCAAGCTCGTGCAGTTGTTCCCGCAGCAGCGTCTGATGCATACGAGCATCTTCATCGTCTATCCGTCGCGCCGGTATGTCGATGCGAAGATCAAGACGTTCGTCGAATTTCTCACCTCGCGCCTGCGTCGAACGCTCGACGAGAGCCTCGATCAACTGCGTACGCGAACCGGCTGCGAGCGCGCGAACCGATATCGGCAACAAGAACATCAACAAACAGGCTAAGTCGCGATACGATGATCGTTATGCCGCGCACGCGGCGCGCTCACGATCTGATTAGCGGAATCCAACCATGAAATTGTCATTCGAGGCGCTCGAAGCGCTCGATGTCATCGACCGCGCCGGCACTTTCGCCGAGGCTGCCGAATTGCTGCACCGCGTACCGTCATCGCTTACGTACCTCGTGCAAAAGCTCGAAAGCGACCTCGGGGTGACGCTATTCGACCGCACCGGCAGACGCGCGAAACTCACGCATGCCGGGCGTGTCGTCGTGGAGGAAGGACGCAGGCTCCTGCACGCCGCAGAGCAGTTGGAACTCAAAGCGCGGCGCATTCAGGACGGCTGGGAGAGCGAGTTGCGGCTATGCATCGACGAGATCCTGCCGTTCGGCGCGCTATGGCCCTACGTGCATCGGTTCTATAACCTCGAAATGGACACACGGCTGCGCCTGTCCACCGAGGTGCTCGGCGGCAGTTGGGACGCGCTGATCTCGCGCCGCGCCGATGTCGTCGTCGGAGCAGCCGGAGATCCGCCCCAATTGCCGAACATCGTGGTGCGGCCCGTCGGCACCTTGCGGCATGTCTTCGCCGTTGCCCCCGAACACCCGCTCGCGCGTGTACCCGAGCCGCTCACGCTCGAAGCCGTCGCTCGCTATCGCGGCGCGGTCATCAGCGATACGTCGCGCGAACTTGCGCCGCGCTCCGTCGCCACCAACGACGGGCAGCCCAGCATCGCGGTGCCGACGCTTGCCGCTAAGCTAGCCGCGCAATGCGAGGGTCTCGCGGTCGGCACGTTGCCGCAATGCATCGCGCAGCGCGCGATCGACGAGGGCAAACTCGTCGCTCGGCAAGTCACCGGCCTGCGCGACACCACTTATTGCTACCTCGCATGGCGTGCGGACGAGGCTGGCCGCGCGGCGCAATGGTGGGTCGACCAATTGGACCGGCCCGATCTGATCGACCGCTTCATCGAATACATCGTATAGCGAAGCATAGCGCCATCGGGGCAACCGCCTGGTGGCCATCGAGGCGCGGTTCAAGCTGAGATGTCGGCCTGCACCCGGCCCAGTTCGACCTTCAGCCGGCGCCCGCCGGTTCCCTCGCTCTGATGCATGGCTTCCTCGAGCGCCGCCCGCGCCTCCTCGCGGCGCCCGCATTCGCTCAGCAAACGCGCGTATTGCGCGAGCAGCATCGTCCATGGGGTGAGATAGCCGGTTTCGCGCACGGCGTCGAGCGCGGCTCGGAACGCGGGCGCGCGAGCGGGATTGGGATCGACGACGGACCTCAAATATTCGTCATAGCCGTCGCAGCAGGCCAGCCAGACGACGAAGCCCCCGAGCGTCGCACGCGCGCGCAGCAGCGCGATGCCCTCGCGCGCCAAATCGAACGCGCCGCTCATCAGCGCGATCGGCACCAACCCCTCGACGAGGACATGGCACAGCACGACATCGCGCCCATAGTCGAGCGCCGCTTGTAGCGCGCATCGCGCGACGCGCAGCGCTTCGCCGGCGTCCGCCTCCGCCCATAGCACGCGCGCGAGCGTCGTTCGCGCGACGATGCCGTCCTCGATGGGAAAACCCGGAATGCCCCAGCGCTCGTCCGCATAGGCGTAGGCCGGCAGCATCTGCTCGAGCCGGGCGCGCGCGGCCCGCAGGTCGCCGGCGTAAAACAACGCGATCGCTTCCGTTCGCTGGGCCGTCAAGCGTAGCTCGAACCGAGCCGACATTCGCGCAAGCGCGCCGAAGCGCCGCGCCAACTTCAATGCCTCACGCGTCTCGCCCCGATACTGGTGGGCGCTCCATAGCCCCCACACCGCGCGCAGTTCATACTCCGCATCGCTCGCCGCGACCGCCAGCGACAGGACTTCGCCCCAGACTTCGTCGACAGCCTGCACCGGCCCCTGCGTATAGAACAGCGCGGCCCCGTACGCCGCCAGCAGCGATAAGCGATTCGCGGTGGAGACCGGCGCCACCGCCGGGGCGGACATCGCGTTGAGCGCGATGCGTGCACGCTCGCAGCATTCGTCCACCAACGAAAGATCGAGCAGGCACGGCACCGCAACCGCCGCCAAGGCGATGCCGACGCCACGGTCGCCGTCGGGCGAGAACGCCCAGTCGAGCGCGGTGCGCAGATTCCCCAACTCGTGCCGGCAAGCCATGAACCATGCAGCCTGCTCGCTCCCCGAATGCGGGGCGGGCAACCGCGACAGCCCTGCTCGGAAATAGTTGGCGTGGGCCAGCGCGGCAGCCTTACGCTCGCCGTGATCCTCGAGTTGCTGCAACGCGTAGACCCGCGTGATTTCGAGTAGCCGGTAACGTGTGCACGCGTCTTCGCTCTCGCGCTGCACCAACGATTTCGCGACGAGACCACTCAGCGCGTTCAGTACGTCGGCGCGCGTAAAGCCGCGCCCCGCGATGACATGGTACGCCGCATCGAACGAAAAACCGTTCATGAAGATGCCGAGCCAGCGCAACAACACGCGTTCCCGGTCGTCGAGCAATCGATAGCTCCAATCGAGCATCGCTTTCAACGTCTGATGTCGCGGCAACGCGGTCCGAATGCCGCCGGACAGAATCCGGAACTGATCGTCGAGGTGTTCCGCAAGCACTTCGACGCCGAGCACGGCAGCACGCGCCGCCGCCAATTCGACGGCGAGCGGGATGCCATCGAGCCGGCGGCAGATAAGACCGATGACCGTCAGCGCACGCTCGTCGAGTACGAAGCGCGGATCCGCCGCTCGGGCGCGATCGACGAACAGACGCACGGCGCTCGCGCGCAGAATCTCTTCGGCAGCCCCGCCTTCTTTCGGCACATCGAGCGGCTGAACGCGATAGACGGTTTCGCCCGGAATCCGCAACGCTTCACGACTCGTGGTCAATACGCACAGCGTTTCGTTCGCCGATGTGATCGCCGCCGCGATCTGCGCGGCCGCCTCGATGACATGTTCGCAGTTATCGAGTACGAGCAGCATATGGCGGCCGGTCAAGACCGCCATGACGTCGTCCATCGTGAGCCGCCCGGCAGGCGCCGCAATGCCGAGGGCATTCGCGAGCGCGTCGACGGCGAAGCGCGAATCCGATACGGTCGCGAACGGCACGAACACCGCACCGTCCGCGAACCGCGTATCGATTCGCTTGGCGACTTGCACCGCGATGCTCGTTTTGCCGATGCCGCCGGCGCCGGCCAGCGTGACGAGGTTCGTCGCATCCAACGCATCGACCACATCATCGATCGAAGCGTCCCGGCCGATCAGCACCGGCGCGCAAACGGGCATCGCGGGGCGCGGGAGGCCCATGTCCACCGACAGGGCCGCCGGAGAACGAACCGGCAGACGATCGGGGAGGACGAGCCGGTAACCGCGGCCCGACACCGTGCGAATGAGATCCCGGTCCGATGCGAGCGCTTTGCGCAAGGCGGCCACGTGAACCTGAAGATTGTTCTCGTCGACGACCGCGCGCGGCCAGACCGCCGCCATAATTTCGTCCTTCGAGACCAGCGCGCCCTGGGCTCGAATGAGGACTTCCAGAATATCGAACGCCCGGCTGCCGATGCGCAACGCCACGCCGTTGCAACGAATCTCTCGGTGCTCTAGACAGACATCCAATTGTCCAATCTTGATCATGGTGAACCTGTGTAGCGGGAAATCGATCGGTGATTGAACGGCGGGCGCGGCCGGAGCGCACATGTTACGGCATAGCCATCGCGCAACGTTTTAAATGTTTTGAATCTAATGTTCGATTTTTTTGAACCTGCCGGACATAGCCGGCGCGGAGCAAGGGCGGTACGCCGGCCGGGCGCATCGCCACGCGTTCCAATTCGGCCGCCAGGATCATCGCGAAGCAATTGGCGGGACGATTCGGGCTGCGCCATTGCGGTTTATAGATCGCGTCGCCGCGGCGGATGGCGCGGCCCGTCAACGCGCAAACGCCCCCTCGCCGGGCTTGGGCGCGAATCCAACGCTGGTCGAGATAGCGGCATTGCGTCGAATCGCTCCACGAGACGAGCAGCGACTGCGCGTTTTGTTTTTCGACGGCAATCACCGACGTGCCGAGCAGCACGCCCGCCACGGCCGGCCCGGCGTCGCCGTTCTTAGGAATGCGGCGTCTCGCGGGATCGATAGGCGGCAGCAATATCGGCCGCGGTTTGCCGGGCTGCGCGTGAATCAGCGAGAGCATCTGCTCCCAACGATCGAATTCGTTCATATGTTTTTGCCCTCGCACGTAGCTGCGCTTCACCTCTTTCAATTTCCGTACTGCATCGTAGCAACGCGGACTCGGCGCGCGAATTTAATCGTTCTGAATACTCCTGTTGCCCCGCCCGCAAGGACAAATCATTCGGGTTTTAAGAAGCTTTCAGGCTTAACCAAGGATTTCGGCACGCGGTTCCAGTAGTCTTGATACAAGCAGGACGAGGCGAACGGTCACCTGCGCCGAGGAACACCCGATGACCCACACCACCGATATCGCGTTGCTCTTCTTGCGCGTCAGCGCAAGCGTGTTGCTGTTGATCGTGCATGGCCTGCCGAAAATCCGGCACTTCGCCGCGCAAGAATCGGCCATCGAGGACCCGTTTCACCTCGGCAAAAAGCTCACGATCGGATTCGCGATTTTTGCCGAAGCCGTCTGTCCGCTCTTGATCATCGCCGGGTGGGAGACGCGCCTGGCCGCCCTTCCGGTGATCGCCGTCACCGCCATCGCGCTCGCCCGCGTGCATCCGGAGTGGACCGTCGAACAAGCGCAGTTCGCTTGGATGCTGCTCATCCTATTCGGCACGATCGCTATCGCGGGCCCCGGGCACTATGCGCTGGCGCCCTTGATCAAACTTTGAAGAGACGTTGCGATGACCCGAACCGTCGCCGGCATTTCGATCCCGGACAGCGAGATGGCACAGGCCGCATTGGCGACCGCACGCGCCGCCAAACCGGAAATCCTATTTCGTCATTCGATGCGCGTTTTTCTATTCGCGGCCCTTATCGGTCGAAACCGCGGGCTTGTGCACGACTCGGAGCTGCTCTACGTGACCGCGCTGTTTCACGACATCGGACTGACCGCCGCCTACCACGGATCGTGCAAGCGGTTCGAGGTCGACGGCGCGAACGCGGTCCATGCCTTTCTCGCCGGCTACGGCGTGCCGCAGGAGATGCTTTCCGAAGCGTGGTCGGCAATCGCGCTGCACACGACGTTCGGCATTCATGCGGACATGCCGTCGCATACCGCACTCGCCTCGTTGATCGCGGCAGGCGTACAAGCCGAGTTGCTGTGCATGCACACGGACGAGATGACGCTTGCCGAGCGCAACGCCGTCATTCACGAATTTCCGCGCGGAGAGCAGTTCAAGGAACACATCATCACCGCATTCGCACAAGGCATGGTGTGGCGCCCCGATACCACGTTCGGTACGGTCAACGCGGATATCCTCGAACGGTACGACCCGAACTATCGCCGCCGGAATTTCTGCGGATTGATCCTCGGATCGAACTGGGACGACTAGCACGCCAAGGCGCCCCAACCACCACCAGGCATCCGCGATGAACGACCCCGTCCTGAACCGGCCTATCGCCGCGTCCTCGAGCGCGGAGCCGGGCGCGACCGCGCCGGCAGCCTCCGCGAACTCATCGCTGCTGCTGGGCCTCGGCCTGGCAACGGGCATGGAGTTCTACACGTTCGACAGCATGAATCTCGTGCTACCCGACTTGACGGGCACGCTGGGCGTCTCGGCCGACGAGGCCAGTTGGCTGCTGACCGTCTACAGTTGCACGCTGTTCCTAGGGGTACCGGTATCGGTATGGCTTGCCGGTCACGTCGGCTACAAGCGTTTCCTGCTCGCGACGATTTGGGCGTACGCCGTCGCCTCGATCGGTTGCGCGCTCGCGCCCGGCCTCGATTCGATGTTGTTCTGCCGTGCGCTTCAGGGACTGGCGGGGGCCGGTCTCGTCGTGTGGTGGCGCGCGAGCATCTACGTGCTGATGCCCAAGCCGCAGCGCAGCGCGGCGCTCATGCGCGTATCGACCGTGCTTTATCTATCGAGCGCCGCGGGCCTGCTCGCGAGCGGCTATATCACCGACCGCTACGACTGGCGCTTGATCTTCTTGCCCAATCTGCTCTATGCGGGCGGCGCCCTCTGGCTGCTCTCGCGTCACTTTCCGTCGCTGCCGCCGGCCGCGTCGGGGCGTGTCATCGAGACCGACTGGCTCGGCATTGCATTGATCGCCATCGCGCTCGTTTCCTTGCAAATCATTCTAAACCGCGGCGAGATCGACGACTGGTTCGGGTCGGCTCACCTGCGCTTGCTCGCGTTCGCCGGCGCCGCCGCCTTCATTGCGTTCGTCGCGTGGCAAGCGAGCACCGCCAATCGCACGCCGCTCTTATGTCTGGATTTGCTGCGCGATCGCCATGTGCTGTCTTCGGCGGTGCTGGGCGTATTTACCGGCATGATTCTCTCGGGCAGCGTCTTCGTGCTGCCCGAGTTCCTGCGCAACCTGGCCGATCACACTTACAGCGCCACCCAGACTGGTCAGATCATGTGCGTCTACGCGCTGTGCGCGGCGGGGCTGCGCCCCGCGGTAGTCGGGCTCGTGACCCGCGTGGGTCAGCGTAAGACGATCGCGATCTCGCTGCTCATGCTGCTCGCATCGATGCTCGTCTTTCACCAGTTGATGACCGCCGGCACACCGGGCCCGCGTTTCGTGCTGCCGCTCGTGCTCTACGCCTGTTGCCTCGCGCCGCTCCTACCCTCCGTCGGCAGCGGCACCGTTGCAAGGATCGACCAGAACAAGCTGCTCGACGGCGTCTCCCTCTATATGACGTTTCGCCAGTTCGGCGCATCGCTGGGCGTCGCGCTGCTGACCATTCTCATCGCGCATCGGGAAACGCTACACTCGTCGCGCCTTCTCGAGCACGTCCGCTCCGATTCCGTCACGACGCGAAGCTGGCTCTCGTCGATGCAAACGGCGCTCGTCGGTCACGGCGGGCAAACGCCGTTCGACGCCGCTCAAGCCGCCGTCCATCTGCTCGCACACGAAGCGGCTCGTCAAGCGGCCACACTTGCCTACGCCGATGCATTCGCATTCATGGCCGCGATCGGCGTGCTCGCGCTGTGCGCCCTCGCGCTCGTCCCACCCACCCCTGTCCAGGGCAAATAGCAGGTTGCATATGGCCGTGACAACGCATTCATCCCTCGGTATCCGGCATATCGCCGGCTTATCGGCGTGTGCCGCGCTGATACTCGTCGCACTCTATATCGTCGTGCCGGGCTTTTACGCACAGACGACGAACGACGCCTACGTCGATGCGCACGTCGTCTCCATCATCCCGAAGGTGCCAGCCTACGTGCAAACGCTGCACGTAGACGACAACAGCAGCGTCAAACCGGGCCAGTTGCTGGTGGAACTCGATCCGCGCGAGTACGCGGTTCAACTGTCCCAAGCCAAAGCGAGCTTGGCCGACGCCGAGGGCAAATTGCAGGAAGCACGCGATGAAATCCCCGTTGCCGATGCGCAGGTGGCGCAGCAGCGAGCGGAGCTGGAGGTCGCGCAGGCCAACGCGAAGCTAGCCGCGATCAATCTGAGCCGGCTGGAGTCCGTATCGGATATGCGCGCCATCTCGTCGCAACGCGTCGACGAAGGCAAAAGCGCGGCCGCGAGCACGCGGGCCGCCACACTCGCGGCGCAGGTCCGGATCGCGGGGGCGCAGGCGCAGGCGAAACTCGCGCGTTCGAAGGCCGCCACGGCACGAGCCGCCGTCGAGCAGGCGCGAGCCGCCCTCGATCAAGCCGCGCTGAATGTGTCATACACAAAAATCTACGCAACCGAGGCGGGCAGCGTGGCGCGCAAGAGCGTGGAAGCGGGCAATTTCGTGCAGCCCGGCCAACTGTTGCTGTCGCTCGTTCCGCGACATTTGTACGTCATCGCCAACTACAAGGAAACGCAGCTCACGCGCGTGCGGCCCGGCCAACGCGTATCGATCGACATCGATGCGTTCCCGCGCCTGAGGCTGCATGGCCACGTGGAAAGTATCCAGCGCGGCACCGGCTCGCGCTTCGCGCTGCTGCCCCCGGAAAACGCAACAGGCAACTTCGTCAAGGTAGTGCAACGCGTTCCAGTCAAGATCGAATTCGACGATCCGGGCGAGGCGTTGCGCTGGATCTCCCCCGGTATGTCGGTCGAAACGCGCATCTTCGTCAGGGAGCAGCCGCGATGGCTCGGTTTCCTCAACTAGCTGCCGCTTGCGTGGCGGCCTTCCCAAGGTATGCGGGCACGCGCGCGTCAGGGCGGGCTCGTTCTCGTGTCTTGGGGACCGCGGTATTGGCATCGATCGGCGCCGTATTCGCGGGCTGCACCGTCGGGCCCGACTATGTCGCGCCGAAAGCCGCGATGCCCGCGCGCTACGTGGAGCGGCATGCGATGCCGGCGCGCGTCGAAGATCCGGTGCACGCGGCGCAACTCGATACTTGGTGGAAAAACTTCGGAGACCCGACGCTCGACGCGTTGATCGACGAGGCGCTGCGGCAAGCGCCGGATATCGAGCAAGCCGAAGCACGCGTGGGCGAGGCTCGCGCGCTGCGCGGCATCGCGGGCGCGGCCGATCTGCCGGAAGTCGATGCCGGCTCGGCCTACAAGCGCACGCACGGCAGCGCGAACGTCCCCCTCGGCGTACAACCGGGCGGGCTAGGCCGGGGCGCCAACGGCAATCTCTGGCAAGCGGGTTTCGACGCCTCGTGGGAGATCGATCTATTCGGCGGGGCGCGCCGCGGCGTCGAATCGGCCGATGCGTCGTATCAGGCCGAACTCGCCTCGCGCGGTGACGTGACCTTGACGCTCGTCGCCGAAATCGCACGCGACTACGTCGAACTGCGAGGCGCGCAACGCCGCCTCGAAGTCGCACGCGATAACCTCTCGATCCAGCAAGACGCGCTGGCACTCACTCGCTCGCAGTTCGACGCGGGACTCGCGTCTCGCCTCGATGTGTTGCGCGCGCAGGCGCAGGTTTCGGACACGCAAGCCGAATTGCCGGCGCTCACCGAGACCGCGCGCGCCTCGATCTACCGGATCGGCGCATTGCTGGGCCGCCCGCCCGAAGATCTGCTCGCACGCCTCGACGTTTCAGGCGCCATTCCGGCGCCGTGCGCCGACGTCCCCATCGGTCTGCCGTCGGACCTGCTCCAGCGCCGCCCCGATATCCGCGCTGCCGAGCGGCGGCTCGCGGCGGCCAATGCGCGTATCGGCATGGCAAAGGCCGATCTTTATCCGCACTTCTCGCTCACCGGCGCGGCCGGACTCGAAAGCTTGAACGCATCGACGCTGCTGACGGCGCCCAGCCGTTACCTCGCGGTCGGCCCAAGCGTGCGTTGGTTGATCTTCGATGCCGGCAAGGTTCGCTTCGCGGTGAGTGCGGAACAGGCGCGGACCGATCAAGCCGAGGCGGCCTACCGGCGTACGGTGCTCGACGCGCTGCGCGACGTGGAAACGGCGCTCGACGCGTACGGTCAGTCGCGTGTACGGCGCGAGCAGCTTGCCGCCGAGACGGCAAGCGACCGCGATGCCGTGACCCTCGCCACGCGGCTCTATCGGCAGGGACTGACCGACTTCATCTCGGTGCTCGACGCCGAACGCTCGCTCTATAAGGCCGACGACAAGCTCGCGCAGACCGATCGAGACACGGCGCTCGCGCTCGTGGCGCTCTATAAGTCGCTCGGCGGAGGCTGGCACACGCCGCCCGCAGCGCAGACCCTGCCCCGCGAGCAAGACGCCGCGGCCATCGTCTTGCAGCGATAGCGGCGTCGTTCGCTTCGCCTCTCACAACGTTCCTTTTCTCGCGCCGGCGCTACCTCCATGTCCACTCTATCGAAAGCCGTCCTATGGGGCGTGCCGATTCTGATCGCCGATTTCGCGGTATGGCGCTTGGCCGCTCGCCGAAATTCGACCTTCGAGACGGCGTGGCGCTGTGCGATGTTCGCCGCGCTCTCTTGGCTCCTCTACAGCAACAACTTAAGCCCGCTCGCGGTCCCCTCCGCCCCCGGCCGCCTCGAGCGTCTAGCGCTGCAAGCCATCGCGCTCGGCTGGTGGCTACAGGCCGCACGCTTCGTCACCTTGCTGCTCGACCGCTTGCTGCTGCCCGCGTCTTGGCATACGCAGCGGCTTTTTCACGATGTGGCCGCCGGCGTCATCTTCGGCGCTGCCGTCGTCGCGGCCTCCGGTTATGTGCTCGGACTGCCCGTGAGCGGACTCGTCGCCACCTCCGGCGCGATGGCCGTCATCTTCGGCCTAGCGATTCAAAACACGCTCAACGATATGTTCTCCGGGCTAGTGCTCAGCACATCGCGGCCGTTCCAATTGAACGACGTCGTAAGCATCGGCGACCTCGACGGCCGCATCGTGGAGAGCAACTGGCGGGCGACGAAGCTGATCAACAGTCTCGGCAACCTCGTGGTCGTGCCGAACAGCGTCGCCGCGAAAGCGACGATCGTCAATCTGAGCGAGCCGCCCAAGACGCACGGCATCACGCTCGTACTGAACATCGACCCCGGCGTGCGGCCCGCCATCGTATTGGAGGCGTTGGAGCGCGCAGCCGTCAGTTCGAACGAGGTGCTCGAGAGCCCCGCGCCGTTCGTCACCGTCAAGACGTTCGGCACGAATGCGATCGAATACGAACTCGTCGGCTATGTCGACTCGCTGCGCAAGAAGATCGTCGTGCAAAACGAACTGTACGACCTCGTGCATCGTCATCTGTCGGCGGCGGGAGTCGGCTTGCGGGCGCTTGCGGTACCGCCTGCCCCCGTGGAGCTCGTCTCGCACCGGCGCCGATTGCTGCGGTCGGTGGCGCTTTTCCGTCATGTGAGCGACGACGATCTCGCGATGCTCGAAAGCGCGCTCACCGAACGCCGCTACGACAAAGACGAAGTGATCTACACCTCCGATGCCGAGGAGCGCGTACTGACCATCGTCGACTCGGGGGTCGCCTCCGTTACGGTACCCACGGCAGCCGGCGACACCGAAGTGCGCCGTATGGTGCCCGGCGACGCCATCGGCCAATCCGTCATACTCGCGGGCATCCAACTACACGCGACCGTGCGAGCGTTGACAGCCGTCACCGTCTATCGTCTGACGAGCGCCGATCTCACGCCGCTAATCGGCCGCAAACCGGAACTCGGGCAAACCATGTGCCGGGCGTTGACGGAACATCGGGCCTTGGAGGAGAAACTGATGACGCCGCCCGAGCACGGCGCGGGTGAATCGTTCAGTCTGATGGCGTGGCTCGAAAAGGGCATGAGGCAACTGCACGACGTGATCGTCTGATCGAATGCGGTGAGGCAAAGACTGCGCCCCGCGAAAGGAAGACCCTGCGCGGAGCGCTATCGGTAACTGCGTCGACTCACGCGAGATCGAAACGATCCAGGTTCATCACCTTGACCCAAGCGGCAACGAAATCGCGGATGAACTTCTCGCGCGCGTCGTCGCTTGCATAAACCTCGGAGACCGCTCGCAACTGCGCATTCGCACCAAAAACGAGATCCACGCGTGTGCCGGTCCACTTCAGCACGCCAGTTTTCCGATCCCGCCCCTCGAACGTTTGACGCTCGCTCGATGTCGGAACCCACTGCGTTCCCATGTCGAGCAGATGGCGGAAGAAGTCATTGGTCAGCGCCTCCGGCCGCTCGGTGAAGACGCCGTGGGCGTCGTCGCCGGCACGAACGTTCAGCACACGTAGACCGCCGACGAGCACCGTCATCTCCGGCACCGACAGCGTCAGCAACTGCGCGCGGTCGATCAACAGATCCTCGGCCGGAATAGCCACGCCACGCTTCACGTAGTTGCGGAAGCCGTCCGCCAGCGGTTCGAGCACTTCGGCGGACTGTACGTCGGTTTGTTCCTGCGACGCGTCCATCCGCCCCGGCATGAACGGCACCGTGACGTCGCGGCCGGCGTTCTTCGCCGCCTGCTCGATGCCCACGCCGCCGGCGAGCACGATCAGATCGGCCAACGACACTTTCTTGCCGTCCGCTTGCTTGGCGTTGAAGGCGCGCTGAACGCCTTCGAGCACCTCGAGGACGGCGGCCAATTGCTGCGGCTGATTGACCTCCCAGCTTTTCTGAGGGACTAGGCGAATACGCGCGCCGTTCGCGCCTCCGCGTTTGTCGGAGCCGCGGAACGTGGATGCCGACGCCCACGCAACCGATACGAGTTGCGCCACGGAAAGACCCGATGCCGAAATCTGTTGCTTGAGCAAAGCGATATCGTTCTCGTCGATCAGCGGGTGATCGCGCGCCGGAATCGGATCTTGCCAAATCAATTCTTCCGCCGGCACTTCCGGGCCTAGGTAACGCGCGCGCGGACCCATGTCGCGGTGGGTCAGCTTGAACCAAGCGCGAGCGAAGGCATCGGCGAATTCGTCGGGATGAGCCATGAAGCGACGCGCGATCTTCTCGTACGCGGGATCGAAGCGCAGCGCGAGATCCGTCGTCAACATCGTGGGCGTGAGCTTCTTCGAGGCATCGTGCGCATGCGGGATCGTCGCGGGCGCGTCTTTGGCCACCCATTGATGCGCACCGGCCGGGCTCTTGGTCAGCTCCCATTCGTGGCCGAAGAGGTTTTCGAAGAATCCCATGCCCCACTGCGTCGGGGTGGCAGTCCAGGTGACTTCCAATCCGCTCGTGATCGCGTCCGCTCCCTTGCCGGTCCCGAACGCATTCTTCCAGCCGAGACCCTGGTCTTCGAGCGGCGCGGCCTCGGGCTCGGGTCCCACGTTTTCGGCGGGCCCCGCGCCATGCGTCTTACCAAACGTATGGCCGCCGGCGATCAACGCGACGGTTTCCTCGTCGTTCATGGCCATGCGGGCGAACGTATCGCGGATATCGTATGCCGCGGCCAACGGATCGGGATTGCCGTCCGGCCCCTCCGGGTTGACGTAGATGAGTCCCATCTGAACCGCGGCCAGGGGATTCTCGAGGCGGCGCGCCTCGTCGGCCGCCACGTTCTGGCCGGGCAGCGGGGGCTTGCCGTACCGGACGTCGCCGGCGAGCCACGTTTTCTCGTTGCCCCAGTACACATCGAGATCGGGCTCCCAAGTGTCCTCGCGCCCCCCTGCAAAACCGAACGTTTTGACGCCCATCGTTTCGAGCGCCACATTACCGGCCAGAATGAGCAAGTCGGCCCACGAAATCTTCTGTCCGTATTTTTGCTTGATCGGCCACAACAAGCGGCGCGCCTTATCCAGGTTCCCGTTGTCGGGCCAGCTATTGAGCGGGGCGAAGCGCTGTTGCCCGCGCCCCGCGCCGCCGCGGCCATCGCCGGTCCGGTAGGTGCCGGCGCTGTGCCAGGCCATACGAATGAACAGCGGACCGTAGTGGCCGAAGTCCGCCGGCCACCAATCCTGCGAATCGGTCATCAGCGCCGCCAGGTCTTTTTTGACGGCCGCCAGATCGAGGCTACGGAATGCCTGCGCGTAGTCGAATCGCTCGTCGAGCGGATTCGATGCGACGCCGTGCTGACTCAACAGATCGAGCCGCAATTGCTTGGGCCACCAATCACGGTTGGTCGTGCCACCGCCGGCACCATGATTGAAAGGGCATTTTGCCTCGGTCGACATCGTTTTCTCCTTATTGAATCCGCCGTTGCGTGCGGCGCGATTGGCGTCCGCCCACACCGGCGAACAGTACCGATACCCTAAAAGAGAATAAGTCGAATGTCCTGAATGTCCACTGAATATTTCTGACGTGCGCGGCTTGCGTCCGTCGAGCAACTCGTATGAAGGTATACGGGCGCGTTTAGAATGATCACCCGTTTTCCGCTAAAGACCACTTCCGGTCACGCTCATGACATTGTTTAGCCGATTACCCTTCGTACGTTTCACCGTCTTCTCGACACTCCTGCTGGCCGCATGTTTCGCCGCAAGCGCACCGTCCCGCGCAGAGAGCATCACCGCCCCCGAGCAACCGCAGCCCGTGCTCGACTGCGAATTGCGGACGGGCGCCTGCGGACCGTGGAAATTCGCCGGGCAAACAACCTATGCGTTCGCGAACAGCGCGGATCGCAATCACGCCCACGATGTTTTTCGGCTCTGGGCGGATGGCGAGAACGCCTACGTCGGAGTCAACATGCGCTGGGATCTGGTGCGTCTCATGTCGCCCCCGACGTCGGGCCCCCTTGGGAATCCTTTGTACGAATGCGATGCGCGCAACGCGAAATGCGAGCTCGTCAAGATGGATGACGAGCAGCGCGTAACGCACATCCTCGGCGGCCACGGGGATGACAGGGTGGCCGAAGTCGAAACCTATAGCGGCGACAGCCTTAATTCATTCGAGCCTTCATACGCACGATCAACCGATCGCGGCCGTACGTGGTCCACGATCAAACTGCCCACTGCGTGCACGCAGCGAGCGTCCTGCACCTTCGCATTCCCGGCCCCTCACCGATACTTGCTGCTCGTGACCGATATCCTCGACGACTCGTTCGACGCATGGAAGACGCGAATCTTCCTATCGAACGACGACGCGCGAACGTGGTCGCCTCTGACGCAGGGCGAGGGCATTGCCGCGTTCGGATGGAACGCCGCGATCACGGCCCATGCCGTCAACCTGGTACAAGGGCGGGACGACGGAGCCAAGTCGATCGTACAAATCGACGAAACCGGGAAAACAGCCACGTTGTTGAGCAACGCGGATCAACTGCGCGGCCGGGTCAATCTTCTGCTCGCCCAAGGCGATACGCTCTATGCGCTGCTCGATAGCGGCGCGTATCCGGCTCCCGGCGCACGCCTTTATGCCGTCAAAGACGGGGCTGCCGCCGCGGTTTGGACAAGCAACGAGAACGCGGGTCGTGCCTGGGCGACGCCCGAATTGCTCGCGGTCGAAACATGGGATAAGAATGAAATGATCGCGTCGGAAGGGGAATTTCGCACCAAGCTTCACGTCAGCACCGACCATGGCGCCCATTGGCGGCGTTACGTGATGCCGAACGAACTCGTCAACAGCGAGGTAACAGTGACGGGCCGCCGTATCTGGGCCGTATCGGGCAAGGGAATTGCCTACCTCGACGTGCGTTGAGCGCCGCGCGAGCGGCCGGCCCCTGGCACCGCCGCTTGCTTGAATGCCGAAGGCAATACACTGCCGCACATCGACCCACTCGCACCGTTGCATTCCCATGCCGCTACCCGACGTCTCCACGCTCACGACCGCACGTCTCACGCTGCGCCCCCTTCGACCGGAAGACGCCGGCGCGATGTTCGCGATGTATTCGAATACCGAATTCATGCGCTACTGGTCGTTTCCCGTCATGAAGCGCTACGAGCAAGCGGTCGATTACGTCGCCTGCCGTATCCAAGGCTCGGCGACGCAAACCGAGATCTTTTGGGCCATCGATCTCGCGGCGACGCATGAAATGATCGGCACCTGTTGCCTATTCAACGCGGACCCGGTCTCCAGACACGCGGAAATCGGCTTCGGCTTGCACCGCCCCTTCTGGGGCCGCGGCTATATGACCGAAGCCGCGCAAGCTGCTGTCGATTGCGGGTTCGACGCGTTGAACTTGCATCGCATCGAAGCGGAAATCGACCCGCGCAATACCGCGTCGGCACGCGTGCTGGAGCGCCTCGGCTTCATCAAGGAAGGGTTACTGCGCGAGCGTTGGATCATCGACGGCGAAATATCGGACGGAGCTATTTACGGACTTTTGCGCAGCGACCGGCGCCCGGGTGTCGCCCATGGTCGATAGCCGCTAACGCAGCGGCCGCCTTCTGCCGACGACCGCAAAGCTCACCGCTACCGATCCGCGCGCGCAGGCCTCGCGCTCGGGTTGCGGCCACGGCCGCACATCGCCCGAGGGTTGCGCTTCCGACGCGTTCAACGACGCGTAGAGTTCGGGCCTGCGCGCGGCGAGCCAGCGGCGTGCGTCGCTGTGTTGCGCGAGGGCTGGATCGATCGACGCCGTCGCCACGGGCCGCTGCGGGCGCTCGCCTTGCGCGATGACCTGGCCGCACGGGTCGGCGATCAACGCCACGCCCGGCGTGCACGCTCCTTTGCGCGCGGCTTGCGCATCGCTCAGCACGGCGAACATTCCATTGTCGCCGGCGCGAGCCGGAATCGAACGGGCGAACCACGCCGGATCGGGCGACGCATCGGTCCGCCCCGCGCTGCTGCGATGCGGCGCGACGAGCAACGTCGCGCCCTTGAGCGCGGTCACGCGCGCATTCTCCGGCATGTAGTTGTCCGCGCCGATCAAGATGCTCATCTTGATCCCCCACGGCGTATCGAACACCTCGAACCGCGCACCGCTCTGTAAATGCGGACTCTCCATCGAGTACACCTTGCGGTGCACATGCCGCGCGCCGCCGGGCATGCAAACGACGTAGCTGTTGTAGAGCGCGCCATCGTCCGCCCGCTCGACCCAACCGACACCGGCCGCCACGCCGGTCGTTTCCACGGCGCATGCGACTGCCTCGATCGAAGGTCCGTCGAGCGGCTCCGAAAGCGCTTCGAGTTCCGCGCGCCGAAGCCTCTCCACGCGGGCCGCGCCGACGAGGCTCATCTCGGGAAACACCGCCAAGCCCACCCGGTCACGGGCAAGCGCGCTCAAGTGCTCGGCGATCGCGCCGAACGGCGGCTGCCGTCCGGCGGCGCAAGCCGCGGTAAACGGCAACGCGGCAACACGCAGAGGCGAAACGGAATGGCTCGACATGGCATGGAGGAATCGGCGATGGGATAGCGCTATTGGAGCGCCGGCCATTCGATTAGTAAAATGAATGCTTTTACCGATTCGATTCCTGAAACGAATGGATCTCAAACTACTGCGCGCGTTTCTGACCGTGTCGGAACTCAAGCACTTCGGGCGCGCGGCCGATGCCTTGCACACGAGTCAGCCGGCGCTGAGCAAGCAAATCGGTGCGCTCGAGACGAGCCTCGGCGCGCGGCTTTTCGAACGCGGCAGACATGGCGCTCAGTTGACGACATTCGGCGCAGACTTTTTGCCCGATGCCGCCGCGCTCGTGCGCGACGCCGACGACATTTTGTTGCGCGCGAAAGAGGCGAGCGGCGGCAAGCGCGGCCGGCTGCGCGTAGGCCTATGTCTATCCGTGCTGACGATCGCCCCACGCCTGATCGCCGACTTCCGGCGGTCGCATCCGAACGTCATTGTCTCGCTCGTCGATTTGTCGTCGGCCGAACAAACGCGCCGGCTGCTGGCGGGAACGCTCGACGTCGGCTTCATGCGCATGTCGGGCAGCGACGAACTCGCCACGGTGCCGATCATCGATGAATCGCTCGCCCTCGCGATCCCGCAAGAAGCGAAGATCAAGCGGCTGCCGGCCGATCTGAAGGTGCTCAACGAGATCGGCTTTGTCTCGCTAACCCGCGCGCGCCAGGCAGGTACGGCCGATCAGGTCGATCGATGGTGCGCCGAGCGCGGCTTCATCCCGCGCATCGTGCAGGAGGCGCACGACGTACAGTCCGTGCTGGCAACGGTCGCGGCCGGAGTGGGCGTTGCCTTCGTTCCTTCGCGCATGCGCTACCTGCTGCGCGACGCGACGGTCCTCACGCTGCAAGGGGCGCACGCGCGTTGGCGCGTCGGGCTCGCATGGCAGGCGGGCCGCGACGATGTCGTCACGCAGCGCTTCGTCGCTTTCGCCCGCGCCGCGCTCAAGCGTCAGCGCACGCAAGCGGACAATTGACCGCGCGCGAGGCGCGCCTTCGGACGAGCCGGCCGAAACCGGCCACCTGCCGATCGCGGCGCGCTACGATCGCTTGAACAAGCGTATGACGAACAGCAAGATGACGGCGCCGATGACGGCGGTAATGATCGAGCCGATCCAGCCGTTGCCGAGCGATATGTGCAAGATGCCGGCGAGCCAGCCACCGATGAAGGCGCCGACGATGCCGACGATGATGTCGACGAAGAGGCCGAAGCCGCCGCCCTTGACGAGCAGGCCCGCGAGCCATCCGGCGATAGCGCCGATGATGAGCCAAGCAATGATGCCGTGTTCCATATTTCCCCCGCTTCCGGTTATTGACGCGTTGCATGATTCGAAGATTCCGCCCCCCGCTCGAATAATTAGGGGACAATCCTGCACTCTAGACGAGATGTGCGACCGGCACCGGTAATTTTTGTTAAGCGCGCTCGGTCGAGCACGCGGCACCACCCGGCACGGGGTCGACGCGCACGGCGTCTCGCGGCCGAACAGGCATGCGGCCTGCAACGTTCGTATGCATTAGGGATGCGAACCTACGGGGTGGATGGATGAGTTCCTTTTCGCTGAGTCGCTTGCCGCGCGCCGCGCGTTCGGAAGGTGCTTGCGCCATCGATGCGGTGCAGCACTTCGGCAACGATCGGTGTACGACGATGGCGGCGGGCATCGCCTTCTACTCGGCGTTCTCGCTCGCACCGATGCTCGTCATGGTCATCGCCGTGGCAGGCTGGTTCTTCGGCGCCAATGCGATCCGTGGGCAAATTTTCCAAGACGCGCACTTACTGATCGGCGACGAAGCGGCCGCGGCCGTCCAAATGATCGTGGCCAATGCGCACTCGAACAGCGATTCGGGCGGAATGGCCGCGGTCATTTCCTTCGCGGCCCTGGCGCTCGGCGCTTCGGCGACGTTCGCGTCGCTGAACACGGCGCTCTCGGTCGTCTGGCCGGCCGACGCCTCGACGCGCGTCTCGAGCGTCCTCGCGCTCGTGAAGGTCAGATTGATTTCGTTCGGCCTCGTGCTGGGCGTCGCGTTTCTCGCGATCGTCTCGCTCGTGCTCGACACCGTCGTGACCTATATCGGCGATTGGCTGCTCGGCGGCACCCCGTTCGTCGTCATCGGCAATATCCTGCAACTCGTACTCGGCATCGTGGTGCTTGCATTCGCATTCGCCGCGTTACTCAAGTTCTTGCCCGATGCCCGTGTCGCATGGCACGACGCATTGACGGGCGGAATCGTCGCCGCATTGCTGTTCACTGCGGGCAAAAAGATCTTCGCGCTTTATCTCGCGCATGCCGGACTTTCGAATGCGTTCGGTGCCGCGGGATCGCTGGCGGTGCTATTGATGTGGCTGTACTTTTCGGCCGCCGTTTTGTTGCTCGGTGCTGAATATGCCGCGGCACGAGGGCGCCGTCACGGTCGGGTGCAATTGCGCGGAGCGAACGATAAGGCTGATGATTAGCGTGCGCCGGGCGGCACAACATATCCAATAGAGTTTGTCCACTCGCCCAATGTGCGACACCCAGTGCGCATCGCGAGCCGTGGATGTGCATGGGCGCACTGCTATCGTCAAGGCACGCCGCTTTGTCGCGCGTTCCGCGAACCCGCGCGGTGCGCGATGCCCAGCCGTTGGGAAAAGTTGCGTCGTTGCGTCGCAATTTTGCACTTTCGCCAATTCAGTATTTCAAACGCCACAATAATCGTATATGCCATTTTTACGCGAATCCGGCGGACGTGTTTCCTTTTGACGACACTCCTTTTTTTCCCGTTCGTTGTTTCCACCACGTTGCGCTATTCTCCTTTCCGCAACTTCTAATAATCGCTTCGCGTGGAGAAATGATGAAAAAAATCGCTTTGTCAACCCTCTCGCTCGCCCTGCTCGGCGCTGCCGGTGCTGCGCACGCTCAATCGAGCGTGACGCTTTATGGCGTGATCGATGATTCGATTACGTACGTGCATAACGCGCAAGGTAGCAAGAACCTCTGGGCGCTCGGCAATTCGAGCGGCGGCGACTTGGCCGGCACGCGTTGGGGATTGAAGGGTCAAGAAGATCTGGGCGGCGGTCTGGCTGCGATCTTCCAATTGGAAAACGGCTTTGATCCGGCGAACGGCCACCTCAATCAGGGCGGCCGTGAATTCGGCCGTCAAGCGTTCGTCGGTTTGACGAGCCAAACGTACGGTACGTTGACGCTCGGCCGTCAATACGACCCGGTGGTCGATATGGTCCAAGGGATCACGGCCGACAACTACTTCGGCAGCGCGTTCGCCACGCCGGGCGACGTCGACAACTACGACAACAGCTCGCGTACTAACAACGCCGTCAAGTACGTTTCGCCGACATTCGCGGGCTTCCAAGCCGAAGCGATGTATGCATTCGGCGGTGTGGCGGGCTCGACCGGCTCCGGCCAAACGTGGTCGCTCGCGGCAGCGTACAACAACGGCCCGATCGCCCTCGCGGCAGGCTACTTCCATGCCGACAACACGAATACGCTGTCGGCGTTGACCAACCGTCGCACGGCCTGGGGCGGCACGTCGGACGGCCCGTTCGACATCGATCCGATCAACGATGGTTACGAAACGGCGAAGTCGATCGGTATCGCGCGCGTCGCTGGCCAATACACGGTCGGCCCGTTCACGATGGGTCTGAGCTACAGCAACGCGCAGTACAAGCCGGACGGTTTCTCGACGTTCGGTTCGACCGAGAAGTACAACTCGGGTAGCGGCTTCTTCAACTATCAAGCAACGGCAGCGTTGCTGGTCGGCGTGGGCTACACGTACATGAAGTCGAGCGGCGATTCGTCGGCCAAGTACCATCAAGCTTCGCTGGGCGCGGACTACAACCTGTCCAAGCGTACCGACGTCTACCTCGTCGGCGCGTATCAACACGCGAGCGGCAATACGACCGGCGGCGCACCCGCAGTGGCGTCGATCGGCTCGTACGGCTACGCCGGCACGAACTCGCAAGAGCTCGTGGCTCTGGGCCTGCGTCACAAGTTCTAATAAGTTCGCCGAGCAATCGGCGAGAACAACGCTTAGCAGTACGTTGTATCAAGCCAGCCGGAGTTGCTCCGGCTGGCTTTTTTTATTGCGGCGCGCGTATGTCAGGCGTCAGCAACCGCGAGTCACGGCCTTACTTCGCCTCAGGATGGCACTCGACGAGAAACCGCAGCATCTCCGTCGCGTCACGATTCTGGTAGAACCGGATCATCTTTTCATTGAAAACCTGCGCTTTCGCCGCGGGAATACTTATGGCATCGATTCCATGGGACATCAGCACGCCGTTCATCATGAACCGCGACGTGCGTTTGTTGCCGTCGAAGAAGAACTGTTGCAGCGCCCCGAAGAGGAAAAAGGCCGCACCCTTTTCGAAGGCGTCGGGCACGTCTTCGTCGAGCGCTGCCACACCTCGGCCAAACACCTCATCTAAATTTGCTCCGCCTTTGATAGTAGGCAGCGGTGTATAGCGCCCGAATTCGCCCAAACCGACGTCAGGGGTGTAGCGCCATTCATCGCCCTCGCCTCTGAAATGCCCCCACTCAAGTGCTTCGTTGCGGGCGACGAGGCCATGCAAATGCACGAAAGTCGGCTTGTCCAGACAGAACTGCCCGCTCCTCACAAGCTTGAGCAGTAGCTTTGAGCTCTCGACCAAGTTCAGAATCTGTTCCTGATCGGAAATGCGGCGACCGCCCACCGTGATTCCGTCCAGCAACGTCTTGACTTCCGGAAAAGTAAAAGGATTGCCCTCGAGAACGCCTGCATCCCAGACGAATTCCGGAAGCATCTTATGGAAACGGAAGCAGACTCGCTCGATCGAGTACCGTGGGATGTCGGTCGGAATAGCGGCGCGATCCCATTCGAATCCGAGCGCCTCGAAAAGCTTCATAACCTCACCTTGCTATGCATTGCCGGCGTCGAGCCGATGACGATGCACATCATACCGTAGCCGCTTGCGCCCCCTTCCGCCCCTAGCCGCCGCGCACGCCCGCCCGAATGCCGCCCCTTCATCGAATAACGTCTAATGAAATCGAAAGCCATTGAAATAGAGCCGAAAGCTATGTGTCGCGGACGCTTAACACTCGCATGGTCCAATGCGCCGTCCTTCCGAAAAATAACCATCGTCAACCGCACTTTCCCCCGCTGTCATTCTTTCGGGATCGAATGACGCCCCTCGCGGGCGAGGCGCGGCGACGACAACCAGGAGTTCGTCCCCATGTTTCGCCGTAAGCTTCTCCCCGTCGCAGTGGGCGCCGCAGCGCTCGCCGTGCTCGCCGCATGCGGCAGCAGCAACTCGTCGACGCCCTCGAGCGTAGCCGCGGTCTCCGTGCAAGACGCCCTCGCGACGGCCACGCCGATCAAGCACGTGGTTGTCATCTACGGCGAAAACGTCTCGTTCGACCATTACTTCGCGACCTACCCGAACGCGACGAACCCGGCCGGCGAGCCCGCCTTCACGGCAGCGGCGGGCACGCCGTCGGTCAACGGCTTGAGCGGCACGCTCCTGACGGCCAACCCGAATTCGACCAACGCCGCCAACGGCGCGGGCGCATCGAACCCGTTCCGCCTCGACCGCACGCAAGCGGCAACGGCCGACCAGAACCACGCCTACACAGCCGAAGAGCAAGCGTACGATAACGGCGCCATGGACCTCTTCCCGAAATACACGGGCAAGGGATCGAGCGGCGGCGCCGGCGCGTTCGGCACGACCGGTCAAGTCATGGGCTACTACGACGGCAACACGGTGACGGCACTGTGGAACTACGCGCAGAACTACGCGATGAGCGATAACGCGTACACCGACGTGTACGGCCCGTCCACGCCGGGCGCGCTCAACGTGATCTCCGGTCAAACGAACGGCATGCAGATCATCAAATCGTCGCGCAGCTCGTACTACACGGCCGACGGTCAAGGCGGCCTGACGATGATCAACGACGTCGACCCGATCGATACATGCTCCAGCACGACCGACCAAGCGATGATGCTCGGTAAGAACATCGGCGATCTGCTGAACGCGAAGAGCATCACGTGGGGCGGCTTCATGGGCGGCTTCAACCTCGCGACGACGAACAGCAACGGCACGACGGGCTGCGCGCGCAGCACGACCTCGACCGTCGTCGGCTCCGCCACCGCCGACTACATCCCGCACCACAACTGGTTCCAGTACTACCAGTCGACGGCGAACCCGACGCACGCGCGTCCGACGTCGATGGCCTCGGTCGGCTATACGAACGTGCCCAATACGTCGACGGTCGATCCGGCAAACCACCAGTATGACTCCGACGATTTCTTCGCCGCCGTCAGCGCCGGCAATTTCCCGTCGGTCAGCTTCCTGAAAGCGCCGGCGTATCAAGACGGCCACGCAGGCTACTCGGACCCGCTCGACGAACAAGCGTTCGTCACGAAGGTCGTCAACTTCCTCGAGCAACAACCCGATTGGCAGAACACGGCCGTGATCGTCGCGTGGGATGACTCGGACGGCTGGTACGACCATCAGTACGCCACGCCGACGTCGGCATCGTTCTCGAGCGGCGATCAATTGAACGGCAACGGCATCTGCGGCACCGGTACGGCTCCGGCCGGCCTGAACGGCCAACCCGTGAACGGCCGCTGCGGCCCGGGCACGCGCATCCCGTTCGTCGTGATCTCGCCGTATGCGAAGAAGAACTACGTCGATCACACGCCGATTTCGCAAGCGTCCGTCGTCCGCTTCATCGAGGACAACTGGCTCGGCGGTCAGCGCATCGGCGGCGGCTCGTTCGACGCCACGGCCGGCAACATCCAGGGCATGTTCGACTTCTCGAGCGCGCCGCGCACGACGCCGCTGTTCCTCGACACGACGCTGGGCACGCAAGTGAGCACGGCGCCGAAGAGCTAACAGGCGCCAGCCACCGGCCGCCGGCGTGACGCACATCGCGCCGGCGCAACGATGAGTCCCCACAGCCCGGCAACGGGCTGTGGTCTTTTGTTAGATCGCACTCCACGTTTCATCCACGACACGATGCAACCGCTCGATTCCGTCTTGCCGAACCCGCCCGCCGCAGGCGCTCGCTCGTCCCACCGCCGCAAGATCCTCGTTCGCGCCGCCGCTGCCGGTGTCGCGCTCGCGGCGGTACTCGCCTGTGCGTGGGCGTTGGCTTACCCCGAGCGCACGCCGGCTGCCGTGGGCGACATCGTGGAGCAACTGACGGGCGCCAATGCCCATCCCGTGCACCTGCAGCGCCCCGCCGTTGCCCCGTTGAGCGCAATGGCGCAACTGGGCAAGCAGATCTTCTTCGACCCGAGCCTCTCGGCGTCGGGCAAGCTCTCCTGCGCGTCGTGCCATAGCCCCGCGCACGCTTACGGTCCGCCCAACGCGTTGCCCGTCCAATTCGGCGGACCGGACATGACGCTGCAAGGCGACCGGCCGCCGCCTTCGTTGATGTATCTGAATCGACAGCCGAATTTCAGTATCGGCCCGGACACCGCCGATGCCGATACGGCGGTGAATTTCGCGCAGGAGGCGGCCGCGGCCTCGGGCGTCGCGCGCGCGCAAAAGACGGCGGGGGCTGCACCGGCAGCGCCCGCGATGGTGCCGCAAGGCGGCATGTTCTGGGACGGCCGCGCCGATACGCTGCAAGCGCAAGCGTTCGGACCGCTCATGAATCCGGTCGAGATGGCGAATACGAGCGAAGCCGACGTCGCCGCCAAGTTCCAACGCGGCGCTTACCGCACCGAACTGCTGCAACTGTTCGGGCCGAACGTTTTCAAGGATCCGCGCTTGTTGTTGTCGGAGGCGATGTTCGCCGTCGCGCGTTACCAAGTGGAGGATCCTTCGTTCCACCCGTATTCGAGCAAATACGATTACTGGCTCGAAGGCCGCGCACGTCTGACACGAGCCGAATTGCGCGGCCTGCAACTGTTCAACGATCCGGCCAAGGCCAATTGCGCGGGCTGCCATCTCTCGAAGCCTTCGCGTGACGGCCTGCCGCCGATGTTTACCGATTACCAGTACGAAGCGCTCGGCGTACCGCGCAACGGCGCGCTCGCAGTCAACCGTAAGGCGGACTATTTCGACATGGGCGTATGCGGCCCGCATCGCACCGACCTCGCATCGCAAACGCAGTACTGCGGTATGTTCCTTACCCCCACGCTACGCAATGCGGCCACGCGCCATGCCTTCTTTCATAACGGCGTATACCACTCGCTCGATCAAGTCATGACCTTTTACAACCTGCGCGATGTCGAGCCCGGCAAGATCTATCCGCACGATGCGCAGGGCCACGTCATGAAGTACGACGATCTGCCCGCGAAGTATCACGCCAATATCGACACGGCCGACGCACCGTTCGACCGCAAGCCGGGCGACGCTCCGGCGATGACGGACGCCGATATCAAGGACATCGTCGCGTTCTTGCAAACGCTGACGGACGGTTATCAGCCGAACGGCGCCACGCACTAAGTCTCCCCGCCTTCTCCCCGCCTGCGCCCCTTCGGAGGGCGCATCGCCCCTCCAGATAGGGCGGCCAGCGCGGTCACGCATCGACGTTCGCCACCACGCCCGTTACGAATGTAACGGGCCTAGGCCGAATCGCAATCGCGCGGCAACAGACGAGCACCACACTCCATCCGTCCCCACTAGCCGGGGCATCCACGCCTACGATGCACGTCGGCGTTTAACCGCTCATCGCGAAACAAGTCATGCTTGCCTGGTTCTGGCCGGCCGAATTGGCCTTTGCCCTTGCCGCCTACGTCGCATTCGACGGCTTCGGCCTCGGCGTCGGCATTCTCAGCGGCTTTGCGGCAAGCTCGTCGCGGCGAGATGCGCTAATCGCCTCGATCTCGCCCCGGGGGGACGGCGCCGGGACCTCGCTCGTGGTCGCGGGCACCGTCTTGTTCGGTCTCTTTCCGACGCTCCGCTCGGTCTCTCTTACGCCGTTCTACGCGCCTGTCTCGGCCATGCTCGCGGCGCTGACGCTACGCGCTATCGCACTCGAATGGCGCCCGAAGAGGCGTGAAACGCGCGGCTGGTACGACGGACTGCTCTTCGCCGCTTCGCTGGTCGCCGCCTTCGCGCAGGGCGTGACGGCCGGTATGTGCGCGAGGAATATTCCGCTCGAGCGAGCACCCTCCATCGGCGACGAGTTCGCGTGGGCCACGATTTTTCCGCTATGGAGCGGGATCGGCGCCGTGCTGTGTTACGCCTTGCTAGGCGCCGGCTGGCTCGTCATCGAGGGCGACGCGGATGCGCGGCGCTTCGGCAGCACGGCACTCGACCGTCTGACGCCGTTGACGATTGCCGTCCTCGCGGCGATGTTCGTCGCCGCCCTGGTCACCCATCTTCCCTTCGAAACACGCTTGCAGCAACGGAACCGGTTATGAACACTTTGCAGAACATGCGGACCTTTATGCAGGTCATCGAATCGGGCAGTTTCACGGCCGCGGCCGATGCACTCGATATGAGCCCTGCGTCCGCATCGAAAGCAGTGAGCGAACTCGAGCAGCATCTACGGGTTCGTCTACTGATTCGTTCCACGCGGCGCATTACATTGACCGATGCGGGGCGCAACTACCTCGAGCACTGTCAAAAAATCGTGCAAGCCATCGACGCGGCCGAACAAGAGGTCTGTGAGGCCAGTAGCCGCGCACAAGGCGTGTTGCGTATCCATAGCTTCGCGAGCTTCGGCCAACACTATATCGTTCCGGCAATCGGCGCTTATCGCCGCTTGCATCCCGGCGTGCGGATCGAGCTCGAACTCTCGCAAAGCTTGCCCGATCTCTTCGACGGCACCTGCGACACGTCGATTCTTGCCGTCTCGAGTCTGCGCGATTCCGAAATCGTCATGCACCGCTTAGGCTCGACCTATAGCGTACTGTGCGCGTCGCAAGCCTATCTGAATGCGCACGGCACGCCCGCTCATCCCGGCGATTTGATCGAACACGATTGTCTCGCCCTGAGCACGCCGACGTTTTCGCCCCGCGAATGGACGCTCGAAAAGGCGGACGGCAGCCAAACCGAATGCATCGCGATCAACAGCGTATTCAGGATCAATATGGCCGAATCGCTCGTGGGTGCGATCCGGGCGGACATGGGCATTGGACCCCTGCCCGTCTACTCCGCGTTGGCCGGATTGCGCGCGGGCACGCTCGTGCGCGTGCTGCCCGAATATACGCTCGAGACGAAGGATATCTGCGCGCTGTTTCCGTCGCGCCGCTACCTCGATGCGAGAACGCGAACATGGTCGGACTTCATGCGCGAGTATCTGCCGCCCGCGCTGGCGCGCGATCAGCGCGCCCTGAAGAGTCTCGTCGCGGAACCCGAAGAGGCCTAACCCGCCACCGCCCGGCTCAGCTTCTCCACCGGGACCGAAAAAACATACCCCGCCCCGCGTTCGGTCTTGATGTAATCGGGCCGCGACGGGTTGTGCTCGATCTTGCGCCGCAAGCGCAAGATCTGAACGTCGATCGACCGATCGTAGACATCGTCGTACAAGCGGCTCGCCTCGAGCAGTTGCTCGCGCGTCAGCACCCGGCCCGGCGCAGCCAAAAACGCGCTCAGCAACGAGAACTCGCCGTTGGTCAGCGGCACGTTTTCGCCCGCGGGCGAGGTCAGCTTGCGCGTACCGATGTTCAATTGCCAGCCTGCAAAGCGGTACGCGCGCGCATCGAGCTGGCGCCCGCTCACCGACGCCGCGGCCGCGGAGCGACGCAGCAGCGCCCGCACGCGGGCCAGCAATTCGCGCGAACTGAACGGCTTGGTCAGATAGTCGTCGGCGCCCAGTTCGAGCGCCATGACGCGGTCGGCTTCGTCGCGGCGGCCCGAGACTACGATGATCGGAAGTGTGGATCGTTCCCGAATCTTGCGCGCGATCTCGATACCGTCCTCGCCCGGCAAACGCAGATCGAGCACGACGAGGTCGATGGCTTGCTCCTTGAGCACCTCGGCCATTTGCTTGCCGTCGGCCGCGACGCTGACCCGCATGTCGTTTTCGCTCAGATAGGCGGCAATGAGATTGCGCACCGCTTCGTCGTCGTCGACAACGAGTACGTGGGCCGGATTGATGTCGTTCATGTGGGACCGCGTTCGACTGCACAAACAAAAATTATAGCGGCAAGCGCCGCGCCTTCCGTTCGTTCAAGGCGATCCACTGCGCCTGAACGCATCGCGCACGGCGGCCGCCAGGTCGACGAGCAGCACCGGCTTTTTCAAAACAGCGAGCACGCCCAGCGTGCGCGACTCTTGCTCCGCCACTGCCGTGCCGTAACCGCTCATGAGCAGGACCGGCAAATCGGTACGCACGGCGCGTATCTTCGCGATCAGTTCGGTGCCGGTCATCTCCGGCATCGAATGGTCGGTGAGCACCAGGTCGAAACGCGCCGGGTCCGACAGGAACGCCTCCAGCGCCTCGTGCGGCGACGAGAATCCCAACGGCTCATAACCGAGCTCGGCGAGCAGATCCTCACACAGTTGCACGAGGGCGCGCTCGTCGTCGACGAGCAGAATCGTCTCGCCGTTCCCGCGCTGCGTCTCGATGGTCCGTCGCGGCGGCGCGGACGGACGCTCCGCGGACAGCGGCAAATAGATGTCGAATCGAGTGCCCCGTCCGATTTCGCTTTTGACTTCGATCGCGCCGCCGTACTCCTTCACGATGCCGTCGACCAACGAAAGGCCGAGCCCCGTTCCGCCTACCGCTTTGCGCGTCGTGAAGAACGGATCGAACATCCGCTCTTGCACCTCGGGACTGATGCCGGCGCCTGTATCCGTCACGCCGATGCGTACGTAGCGGCCGCTCTGAAGCGTGCCCGAGGTCAAGGCCAATGCTTGCGCCGGCGACACTTCCCGAGCCGACACGCTGATCGTTCCTTGCCCATGCAACGCATGACGCGCGTTGCTGCATAGGTTCATGACGACCTGATGCAAGTGGGTGGGATCGCCGAGCACATACGCCTGCGGCGCCGACAGATCGAGATGGAGCGTGACGTCGGGCGGCAAGCTCGCCTTGAGCAACTCGACGGTCTCGACGAGCACCTGTTCGACATGAACGGGCAAGCGCGCCGTCATGCCGCTGCGGCTGAAAGCGAGAATGCGTTCGACCAAAAGGCTCGCACGCATACCCGCGTTGAGCACTTGCTGCGCGTCATGACGCAACGGGGAATCCGCACTGAGGGCGCGCAGCACGCGCTCCCCGTAGCCGACGATCGCGCTCAGGATATTGTTGAAATCGTGGGCGATGCCGCCGGCAAATGTGCCGAGCGCCTCGAGTTTCTGCGATTGGCGCAGTTGCGCCTCGAGCCGCAGGCGTTCGACCTCGGCCTCCCGGCGGGCGCTAACGTCGTCGATCACGGCCACGAGCATGCCGTTCAGCGCGCCGGTTTCGGAGAGCCGCGAGATGGTGATCTCCGTCCAAATGACTCGCCCGTCTTTATGCAAATAACGCTTCTCGAATTTGACCGACGAACGTTCGCCGCGCTCCAGCGCGCCGATCTTGGCCTGCATGAGTTCGATATCGTCGGGATGCGTAATGTCGGACGCGCCCAACTGCTGCAATTCATCTATCGAATAGCCCACCATGCGTTTGAAGGCGGGGTTGGCCACCATGTACGGCTGATTCGGCTGCAGCATCACGATGCCGACCGGCGCCTCGTCGAAAACGGCGCGCCAGCGCTGCTCGCCGGCCGCGAGTTCGCTGGCGGCGAACGCCTGGCGGCGGACCTGACGCACCATCGCGTAGAGCAAGACGAGCACGAACGAGGAGATCCCTAGCGTGCGCACAAGGGTGGTCCAAGCGTTGGCGCGCCACTCGCGCAGGATGTCCCGGCGCGGCCGGCCCACGTCGATCTCCAGGGGATAGCCGGGCACCGGCAGGCGCGCAGTCTCGAGATCGCGCAATGCGTCCTCTGTCAGCGCCGCTCCGGCCCAGCATCGAAAATCGCGATGCGTGCCGTTGCCCTGGAGCGTCACGCGCAAACCTTCGTCACGCGCAAGCTCGCCCACGGGCGCAAGCGCCGCGGCGCAGTCGAGGCCCGGCGGCGGATCGGTTTCGTTTCGTCCAGCCGCCGGCATTTGGTCGATGACGCCGCCGACGCGATCGGCCAGCACGTGTGCAATGAGCGCGACGGTGCGATGGCCCTCGGCCAGCGAGACTCGCCGCGCCTCTCGAACGTTGTGCAAGGCTGCGAGGCAAACGAGGACGACGAGCAGCAGACCGCCCGCGACCGTCGTGCGGTAGCGGCTATGGATCGGCCAGCCGTCGTAGGTACCGGCGGGCCTGCCGGGGGAAGGGGTGGACACGTTTCGCGAGGCAGGCGTTATTGGATGAGCTCGTTCATCAATTCTCGGACGTTGGCAACGAGCGCGCGGCAGTCGAGCGGTTTCGCGAGCACGCGGTCCGCGCCCAGTTGCCGCGCAACCGAGGCCGCCGTGGCGGCATTGAACCGGAAACGGCCCGAGATAGCAACGATTCGTGCATTCGAATAACGCGCGCGCAACGCACGCAGCCTATCCGCGCCGCCCGTCTTAGGCTCGCCCAGATCGACGACGAGCAGGGCCGGCATCGATCCGGTTCGGTCTTCGGCAAGCGAGGCCGTCGCCGCGAGACCCGCGTCGAGCAAGGTCGCGACGACTAACTCGCGCATCATCGGATCGTCTTCGATCACAAGAATTTTGTCCGCACTCACAGTATCGTCTCGCCCCGCCGCTATGCCCGCTGGACGCGGGCTGGCAAGGGCAACGGTACGGGCGCGCGGTTACCGGCTCGTTTCGAATTTCAGGCCGCTAGGTTACATCCGCAACATGCGAGCACCGAACCGGGAGCGGCACGGCTGCGTCAGCCGCCGAAATAGATGTTGCAAAACGAGATCGGGCCGACGCATTTGTCCTCGTGCGAAGCTTGGGGGCGCTGCTCGTCGCGACCGGCCGTACGCGCCGCTGGCTGCGCGCCGGCGCTCGCTTGCGTGACCGCCGGGCTAGCGGCGGCGGACTCCGGCGCGCTGTTCTGCGCATGAGCAACGGCAGCGCAAAGGGAAAGGGAGAGAACGAGGCATTGCAGGGCTTTCACGGCTGGACTCCAAACATGCAGCGAACTGTGCTGCGATGGAAGGAACTATAAGGCGGCACCCCGCTGCAATTAAGCAGCCGCTGCGGAAAGGAGACTTTGCATGCCGGCGTCAATAGCGGCGAAATAGCGGCGACCTTGCTCAATGCCGCGGAGCCTGCGCTCGCACGCGGCGCGCACCCTAGCGATGAAACGGCGCATCGGAGTCGAGCAGCGCGCTGCGCATGAGAGATAGGTCGCCGGACAGCCGCAGCAAGGCGGCCTGCCGTGCCCCACGCCCGGTCCTGCGCGACTGCGCATCGACCCGGGCGAGCGCGCGATCCGCGGCACGCACAGCCAGCGCCGCGCGGCGCGCATCGGGACGCTCGAAAAGATCGGCCACGCGCCGTCCGGCGTGTTCGACGCAGCGTGCCCAGCGCGGGGCGCCCGATGCGCGCGCCGGCACGAGTTGGGCGAGGTTCGCGCGCAGGTCCAGCAGCGCTTGTCCAAGTTCGAGCGTGGCGAGCAGCCAATGCCACGCCTCGTCGTAGCGCCTCGTTCCCGGTTCGAGCAGCATGCGCAACTGCGAGGAAAGATCGTGAGTCCGCCCGTGAAAGTGAGCGTCGGCCCGATCGAGCCGGGTCGTCCAGGCGAACGCCACCTCGCGACGCAGATCGCGCTGAATCCGGCCGACCACCCATGGCGTTTGCAACGGAAACACCATGGTCCCCATCAGCACGGCCACGAACAGCGCCGACACCGCCGCGAGCCCGTTGTTGAGCAGCGCATCCGGCGCATACCGCATCAGGTTGTCAGGGCCCGCCAGGACGACGAAGAAAACGCACAAACCAATGCCGTATCCCGACACGGTCGGCCGCGTCGCCAGGAAGGCGCTGCCGGCAACGATCGGCGCGAGCACGAAGCAAAGCAACGGAAAGCCGTCGATGGCCGGATAGACGTAGCAAAGATAGAGATACCCGAGCGCCACGGAGGCCGCCGCGCCCAGTGCGATCTGCATCGACAGCTTCTCCGGCCGCGGGGCGGCCGACGTCAAACCGGAGACGATCGCTGCCGCGATGACGGCGAATTCCCCGCTCGGCCACGCAGTGAACAGCCAAAACGCGCCGGCGGCGCCGACGGTCAATGCATTGCGGATGAACGTGAGCGCGACCACGTAGGCGCTCGTACGCGTGGGCGGCGGGCGCACGCGCGGCGCCGGATCGGTTCGAGACCGGCCCGCCTCCGCTTCCAAATACGCGAGCAGGCTGCCGATCAGCCGGCGCAGCGCTTCACGCATCGTATGCGCTTCGACGAACGACGCGGTTTCTTCGTTCGCGGCAGCCGGCTCCGGCGCCGCGGGCGCAAGCGAGGAAGCAAGACCGGCCAGCGCGGCGAGCGGCGCCGCATCATCTAGCGGGGACTCATCGCGGCGTAACCGGTCGATCAGCGCGGCGGCCCGCCGCAACGCCGGCCACACGCCGGCGGTCAGCGCGTTCGCCCCCACGCGATCGAGCCGTTCGAGCTGCTGCTCGAGCACGTGCAGCCGCGAGCAGAGCGCGGCGAATTCGGCGTCGATCTTGGTCAAGCGGCGGCTGCGCATGCGCAGATTAGGGTCTTCGTACGACGCGAATGTCCGCGCGGCCTCGAACCCCGCGATGCCGCCCGCGAGGGCCGCGAAGCGCTGCTGAAAAGCCGCGTCGCCGCAACGCGCGGCGAGTACGTCGGCGCATAGTTCGAGAATCGCCTGGCGGCGCCGGCGCTGTCCGTGCATGAGCGCCGTGCCCGCGCGAACGGGAAACACGAGCGCGCTGAATGCCGCCGAAACCAGAATGCCGATTGTGACTTCGGCCGCGCGCGTCATCGCCGCGATAAAGAGCGCGTCGGGACGCGTGACGACCGGTATGCCGACAAGCACCGCCGTATAACCGGCGAGCACGAAGGCATACCAGCGGAAATGCCGGAATCGAACCGCGAGTGCCGTACAGCTAGCCGTCCAAAGCGTGAGTACCGCAAGATAGAGTTCCGGCTGCTGTGGAAATACGGCGCCGAACACCACGGCGGCGATCGCCCCCGCCGCCGTGCCGAGGACGCGATAAAAACACTTCGCGAGGACCATGCCCGTTACGGGCTGCATCAAAACGAAGACCGTCACCATCGCGACGGGAGGCGCCGGCAACTCGAGCGTCATTGCGATGCCGAGCGCGGTCAAGGCCGCGGCCGTAGTCTTGATGAGGTGAAGCCATATCAAACCGTCGCGCGCGGCGAAATCCGCGGCGGCGGCGCGCAACCGCCGAAAAAACTTGGACGCGGCGCTTCGTTGCGAAAGCGGCGATTCGGGAAGAGATTGGGAAGTCACGATTGCGTTAGCGCGGGCGCTGCGTGCAAAGGCGAAACAGAATCAGGCGCCGCCGTTGCAACGGCATGTCGAATAGGGCCCGCCGCGTTACACCTGAAACGGCCCGCGGCAGTCTCAAAAAAAAAGCGCGGCGAGAACGCCGCGCAAAAACTCACTCAAGAGACTCAAGGGACTACCGCTCTCGCGAAGCGAGAGCGCACTACAGACTACAGACTACGAACTACAGGGGTACCGGATTCCGTTAGAAGCGCGTACGCATCCCGAGCGTGCCGACGACCTGGTTTGCCGTCGACGAAGCGCCGCCCGCGGTGTTCAGGAAGGCGACGTAGTGGCTGCCCGACGCGTGCTGATACATCGCTTCGAGATAAACGTCCGTGCGCTTGGACAGTGCATAGACAGACTGGAAATCGACCGAATGCCACTTCGGATCGTTGCCGTACGTCGCCGTGTTGTCGACATGGCCGTCGGTGTACGTATAGGCAAGACCCAACGTCAGTTGCGGGGTGACCGCATACTTGCCGTTCACTTCATAGTTGTTGAACGACACGTTCGAGCCGGTCGAACCGAAGGACGTCGAGTTCTCGAAGAGGCTGTGGGTATAGACGAAACCGGCCGTCACGGGGCCGATCGCATAGTTCACGCCGCCGCCGATCACGCGTTGCACGCCCGCGCCCAGCACGAAGCCGCCCTTGTTATTGGCGGCCGATTCGGCGATATCGACGGCACCGGGACTGCTCGCGCTCGTACCTGTCGAGCCGTTGATCTGCAGGTAGCCGGCAGCGACGTTCAACGGGCCGTTGTTGTAGCTCACGCCGAAGCTATAGGCGCGATCGGCGGAGAAATTCTGGTTGTTCGAAAACGCGTACATACCGCCGAACTTCAGCCCATGGTAGCTGTTGCTCGCATATTTGACGGCGTTGTTGATCCGCACCGAGTGGTTCAGATTGTCATTGTCGAACGGATGCGCGAAACCGGCGTCGCCGAAGGTTCCGGCAGTCGCGGACAACGGAGCGACGTAATCCACGACGGAATCGTATTGACGGCCCAGCGTGAGCGTGCCGAACGTGCGGCTCGAAAGACCGAGGTAGGCTTGACGGCCGAAGAATCGGCTGTCTTGCCCCAGCTTGCCGTTTTGCACGTTAAATCCGTTCTCCAACACGAACAGCGCCCTCAGGCCGCCGCCGAGATCCTCGCTGCCGCGAACGCCGAAACGGCTGCCGTTGATGTTGCCGCTCGTCGCTTGCCACAACGGGCCGTGCGCGCCGCCGCTGGCCACGTTGTTCGTGTACATGATCCCGGCATCGATCAGGCCGTACAGCGTTACCGCGCTTTGTGCATGCGCCGCCGACGCGGCGACCAAACCCACTGCGGACAGTGCCAAGTGCAACTTTTTCACGTAAGAGCTCCACGATTGTTCGGATGACTGAATGAATCAGCGGACGAGAGTGTAGGAATTGCCGCGCTCGAGAAAAGCCTATTCATTCGGATCGCTCCGTTCCGTGGACGCGCGTAATGATTCAAGCATTAGTCACAGTGCCGCCGCGGCGGGCCTCGGCGGGGCGCGCCGGCATCGATTCGCGCGGTGGCGGCCCCATGCCAGTTGCATCGAAACCACACGGCGCGCGGTGGCCCATCGCCTTCCAACGCTGGTTACATTTGAAATGCGCCATGCGCGGCGATGAAACAGCGACGAAACGGCGCACCGCGATACTTCGCCGAATGAACACCTTGCACAACATGCAGATCTTCGTCCGCGTCATCGATACGGGCAGTTTCACCGCGGCGGCGGCATCGCTCGACGTAGGCCTAGGCACCGCCTCGCGAGCGATCAGCGAACTCGAGGAACATCTGCGCACACGGCTCATCCACCGTTCCACGCGACGTATTGCCCCGACCGCCGAAGGCCTCGTCTATGCCGAACGATGCCGGCGCATTCTCGCCGAGGTCGTGCGAGCCGAGGACGACACCGCGCGCGCCGCGGACCGTCCGAGCGGTCTACTGCGGCTTCATAGCCTGGCGAGCCTCGGTCAGCGGCACGTGATGCCCGCGATCAAGGACTATCGGGTCCGCTATCCCGAAGTGCAGGTGGAATTGAGCCTATCGCAGTCGCTGCCCAATCTCTTCGACGGGATGCACGATGCGTCGGTCGTCGCTTTGTCGTCGCAGTCCGACAGCAGTATGACCTCGCACCGGATGGGCTACTCGCACAGCATCTTGTGCGCGTCGCCCGCCTATTTGGATGCGCGCGGCGAACCCGATTCGCCGCACGAGTTGCCGTCGCATTCATGCCTGACGCTCGGCACCGGCGTAGCCGCTCCCAGCGTATGGCGCTTGGAGGGACCGGACGGCGAAGTCGTCGTTCAGGAAGTGGAAAGCGTGGTCAGCATCAACATCGCGGAATCGCTGGCGACTGCGGCGCGCGAGGGTATGGGCATCGCGGCTATTCCGGCTTATGCCGCGCTGGACGAGCTACGCGACGGCACGCTCGTGCGCGTGCTGCCGCACTACACGCTCGATACGCGTCAGGTGTGCCTGCTCTATCCCTCGCATAAGTTCGTCGATGCGCGCACGCGCTCATGGATCAACTTCATTAGCGAGTGGCTGCCTCCTCGACTCGAACGCGATGCGTCGACGCTGAACGACCTCGCGATCGGCATGCGAGGGCAAACCGTCGCCGCCTGAATAGGACGATTGCGGCCGTTGCCGGAAAGAATCGTTCTGGGCACCCGCCTTAAACCCACGCGCAGGCGGTTCTACACTGGGTCATCGATTCGGTACGTATGCCGATCACTTCAACCCACGGAGATCATCAACGTGAAACCGCTTGTCCGCGCCATTGCGCTCGCCTCTGTCCTTATCGTTCCGGCCGTTTCGTTCGCGCAATCGCAATCGAACGGGCCCATCACACGCGAGCAGGTACGCGCCGAACTCATCCAACTCGAAAGCACGGGCTGGCGCCCCGCCGCGGGCAACGACCCGCATTACCCGGAAGACATCCAAGCCGCCGAAGCGAAGGTGGCGGCGATGAATGCCGCGAGCGGCTACGGCGGCAGCGCGAACGGAAGCGCGAACGCGGGCCAGCCGCATCTCGCGCAACCGCGCGAACCGGAAACGTCCCCCGCGCCCGCTTCGCTCTACCGCAATCATTGAACGATCGAGGCGACCGCGCCCGGCGTCTGTCGCGCGGCCGCCGCGCGAATGCTAGGCGCTCTCCTCCGGCAGCCGCACGGCCGATTCCCATCGGCAGGCGTTGCATGCAGGGCAACGCTCGGTGGGCCGCTCGGCACTCGCGCGTGTGAGCCCGCAACGCCAACACGCGAAAAAACCGTCCGCCGCGTAGCCGTCCAGTTTTTCAACGTCCATGTCGGGCCGCAGCGGCAGCCCGGGTTCCGGCCGCTTACGCTTGACGAAGCTGACCGAGCCCGATGCTTCGAGATATACGCGGCGAAGCTGTCCGAGGTGGGCGATACCGGCGGCGCGCAATTCCGACGCGAGCATCTCGCGCGAGATGACGCTTCGGTTCAGTTGTTCGATCAAAATGCGTCCATCCTTCAGCAGGATGGTCACGTCGCCTTGCGTCATGATTTCGATGCGCCGCCAGCGCAAGCTCGCCCTCGCGCTCGCGCGCTGCAGGAAGACGACCGCCAGCAACACGGCCAACGCCGGCAGCACGCCTTGCGACGGCACCTGGATCGGCACGCCGATCGCCGCGCCCAGCATCAGAATTACAGCCAACTCGGTGATGCTCAGTTGCGCCGCCACGCGCTTGCCCATCATGCGCATCGCAATTAACAGCATCGCGTACATAAACGCGGCGCGTGGGACGACCTCGATCAGGAACGGCCACGGACCCTCGCCGATCAGTAGCCGATCGATGAACGCGCTCATCGTTCCAGTTCCCTAACCGCCGGCATCCATCGCGAGCCGTCGCAATGCGCGCACGGCGCATCGGGCTGATGCTGCGCTTCGAGCGCGCCGCCGCACTGCTCGCAAACATACCAGCCCTGTACCGCCCCTTCGCGCACCAGTTCGGTGTCGATGCGAGGCAGGACGCTCAGCCCCGGACGCACGGGCCGCGCGGGAACGACCGAGAATGCCCCGGACGGCTCCATATAGAGGCGACCAATCTGACCGAGGTGCTGCAGGCCCCGCATGCGGATCGCCTCGAACACTTTCTCCTTGGGCATGGCGGTGCGGCGCAACGCGCGAGCGTCGAGCCGGCCGTCGCTGACGAGCAGCGTGATGTCGGTCGAAATCAGCGTCTCGACTCGGCGGCTTTTGGTGCCCGCTCTCGCGAGCGTGCGTTGCAGCACCACCGCGACGAGCGCAATGACGAGCGGCGGCAGCATGCCGCGATTCGACGCCTGCAGCGGCACGCCGATGGCCGCGGCCAGGGTCACGGCAATCGATATTTCGAACAAGGTGTACTGCGCCGCAACCCGGCGCCCGAGCAGGCGCATCGTGACCGTCAGTAGAAACCAGGTGAGGCCCGTCCGGAGCAGGACCTCGAGCAGGAAGGCCGCCGATGCGTCACCAAACAGGAAGCGATGCCAGCCGGTGACGTTGAACGGGTGGTTTTGCATGCGAGCCTCTCGACGAGATGGCTGCTGCAACGCACGCCGCATGCCCGCTTGGTACCCACGAGCGCAAACCCGGCGGCCATAAAAAAATCCGCAAAGGCATCTCTGCCCTTGCGGATTCTTGCTTACTGCAACGGCCGGGTTAGCCCGCTGCCGCGTCCTTCAGCTTCTTCAGCGCACGTGCCTTGATGCGCACGCTGGCCGGCTTGGCCGGGAACCAACGCTCTTGACCCGTGAACGGATCCTTGCCGAAGCGCTTCTTCTTCGCCGGAACGGCTTGAACGACGATCTTGAGCAGACCCGACAGCGTGAACTCGCCTGCGCCCTTCTTGTGGACCGAGCCGAGGATCGTGTCTTCGAGCGCCGCGAGGACGGCCTTGACCGACTTCGGTTCGACAGCCGCGCGCTCCGCGAGGTGAGCAGCCAGCGAGGCCTTCGTGAAGGTGTCCTTGATCGGCGACGGAGCGCCGGACGCCTTCACGGCGACCTTCTTAGCCGCGGCAGTCTTCGCCGGAGCAGCTTTCTTCGCAACTGCCTTTTTCGCCGGTGCGGCAGCAGCCTTTTTCGCAACCTTCTTTGCGGAAGTAACCATGTTTCTCCTACCTGTTGGTCGTTGAACGCGTGAAACGGGCACCATGTGCAACGCTTCAACGCCGGATTCTACAAGCGCCGCGCGGCTTCATGCATCTCTTTTTGTATTTCGGGAGCGTGTTTACAGGGGTTTTGTTGCGCGGGGCCGACTATTTCGCGGCTGGGCGGGCCTGTCGTCGATCGGCGAGCGCCTTCGACGACAGGTGTAGAGGGTTTGACCGAGGGGGCAAGCCCCCTCGAATCGAGCGCGCTCGGAGAGCCGCGCTCAGGCGATGCCGAGCGCGGGATCGCTCATGCTGTGGCGGCCCGTTTCGACGTGACCGGCCAGCATGCGCACGAACAACGGGTCGGTGTCGACGCTCACGTGCAAGTCGTACCAGGCATGGTGCGCGCGCAAATCGACATACAGGTCCACACTTTCGCCGCCGGCGACGCGGCGCTTGTGCGTCGTGCCGTCGTACCCGTTGACGATCGTGAACTCGCAAGCCGCCGACCCCTTGTTTTGCAGGCACAATTCGATGTTGCCGTTGGCCACGTCGTACGACTCGACGACCTCGGGCACGGCCACGCCCGCGCTCCACCAATGGGCTGCGACGGCGCGTCCGGCGAAATGCCGCGCGAAACCGTTCGGCCCGTGGACGGCGAAATCGTAGCTGCCGTCCAAGTTGAGCGCGAATTCGTCGGCGAGGTGCTTGTGCGGCTCGACGGTATAGGCGCGCGGCGCCTCGAGGCTATGCGCCTTGTAGACCTGAAAAGCGGCGCCCGCGTGGCCCGTGTTCGTAAACTTCAAGCGCAGTTGCGCATCGCCCGCATCCGCATGCGCGCGCACGAAAAGCTCATAGGGCAGCGCACGCGCCGGGCGCACGCCCGGTTCCTGCGCGGGCTTGGCCTGCACGAGCGGCGGCAACGGCACGTAGTCGGGGTGGCGCTGCTGGTCGGGCGGGGCATAGCCGGTCGTGCTCGGCAGCGTCGGGAACGCCGCGTTGGGGTTCGCGAAATCGAATGCGCGCGTCAAATCGCCGCAAACGGCCTTGCGCCACGGCGTGATGTTCGCCTCGCACAGGTTGTGCGCATGGCCGAAGCGGCGGGCGATGAAGCGAATGATCGACGTATGGTCGAACGTCTCCGAGCAGACCCATCCGCCCTTGGACCACGGCGACACCACGAGCATCGGAACGCGCGGCCCCAAGCCGTAGGGACCGGCCGGATAGCTGGCGTTGCCGGGGAAATACTCGTTCGCGGTATCGACGGTCGACAAGCCCGTCTCCTTCGACCACGGCGCGAACGGCGGCGCCACGTGATCGAAAAAGCCGTCGTTCTCGTCGTAGGTGATAAGCAAAGCGGTCTTGCTCCATAGCGCCGGATTGGACGTCAGCACCTGCAGCACTTGATCGACATACCACGCGCCGTAGTTCGCGGGCCAGTTCGGATGCTCGGAGTAGGCCTCCGGGGCGACGATCCACGACACCTGCGGCAGCGTGCCGTTCGCGACGTCATGCTTGAGCACGTCGAAATAGCCGCCGCTGACGGCGACGTTCGTCCCCGTGCGCGCGCGCTCGTAAAGCGGATCGCCCGGCTGCGCGTTGCGATATTGGTTGAAGTAGAGCAACGAGTTGTCGCCGTAGTTGCCGATGTAGGCATTCTGCGTCCAGCCCCAGGAACCGGCCGCGTTCAAACCCGTGCCGATATCCTGATAGATTTTCCACGAGATGCCGGCCGATTGGAGCACCTCGGGATACGTGGACCAGCCGTAACCTGCCTCGGCGTTGTCGATGACGGGACCGCCGCCCTTGCCGTCGTTGCCTACCCAGCCCGTCCACATGTAGTAGCGGTTCGGGTCGGTGGGCGTCATGCCCGAGCAGTGATAGGCGTCGCAGATCGTGAAGGCATCGGCAAGCTGATAGTGGAACGGAATGTCTTGGCGCGTGAGATACGCCATCGTCGTCGTCCCCTTGGCGCTGACCCATTGGTCGTAACGGCCGCCGTTCCAGGCGTTATGCGTCGTCGTCCAATCGTGGGGCAAGTCTTGCAGGAACTGCATCCCGAGATCGGGCGCGCTCGGCCGGAACGGCAGCACCTCGCCCGCATCGGCCAGCAAAGGCTGCTGCCACACGCTATTGCCGTTGGGCAAGCGGATCGCGCGCCGGTCGCCGTAACCCCGCACGCCGCGAAGCGTCCCGAAGTAATGGTCGAACGAGCGATTCTCTTGCATGAGAATCACGATGTGCTCGATGTCGTTGATGCTGCGCGTGGCGTCGTTCGCGGGAATCGCGAGCGCATTGCGGATACCGGCGGGCAACGCGCCCATCGCGGCGGCCGCGCCTGCCGCTTGAGCGGCGGCGCGCAGAAAATCACGGCGGCTTTTCGATGTCATATGGAATTCGTATATCTGACGAAGGAATGGAACGATGACGGCCTCGCCATCGGCGACGCACATCGGCGCACTACGGCAAAACGAACGACTGCAAGACAACGGCAACGGATGGCACTACGAAGATAGGCGATAAGCGCGTCGTTCCGGCATGCACGCTCCCGCCTCGATGCTGGCCGAGCAAACGAATCAGTCGGCGGTGTGCATGACGGGCGGCAGCAGCGCATCGGATGCACCGCGCGCGGAAGCGCCCTCCTGCATGTCGAATCCCTGCGCGCGGTTGCCCGCTTGCGGCGCTACGCTGTCGCGCGTTCCCGGCAGCATCGCCGCGGCGCCGGCCGCGCTCGATCGCGCATCGAGATCGTCGTGACGGCCGTCGCAGCCGGCAGCCAACGCGCAAGCCGCCCCGGCCGCGACCGCGGCAAACGCCGCGACCGGCAGGCGGCGCGCGCGGCCAAGCGGCGACGCCGGAGCGAAACGTTTGCTCCCACATAAAAGGCTAAACCACGATCGCCGCTGAGTTCGCGCCACTGTCAGCTCCCGCTCCTGAATTCGCACACCAAACCGGACGCACGGACATGCCGGCAATCCGATCGAATGGGCGATAAGCTTAGAAACGAATCGTGTCCGCTTGATGAATGGGAATGCGTCGCGAACGAGAACGCGCGCGCGGCGGCATGCCGCGCGCGCGTCGATGAGAAGAGAGGCTGGAGAAGATACCGGGCGGCCCTGGCGAGCAAGCGGCTGCTCACGGGGCGCCGCGGCTTTACGACGACGGCGCGAGATGCCCGACGTAGTCGCGCAGGTACATGTCGAAGGAACGCCCGACTTCCGGATGCCGCAGCGCGAACTCGACGGTGGCTTTTAGATAGCCGAGCTTGCTGCCGCAATCGAAGCGCTGGCCGTAGTACCGGTAGGCCAGAACCTGCTCCTCGGCGAGCAGCGCATGCAGCGCGTCGGTCAACTGCAATTCGCCTTGCACCGAAGGCTCCAGGCGCCGCAAATGCTCGAAGATGCTCGGCATCAAGACATAGCGGCCCACTACCCCGAGATTCGACGGCGCGGCTTCGGGAGAAGGTTTCTCGACGATGCCCGAGAGCTTGAAGATATCCTCCTCCCATTCGCGCCCTTCGACGATGCCGTAGGAACGGCTGTCTTCGCGCGCGATCGCTTCGACGCCGATGATCGTGCTGTGATAGTGGTTGAAGACGTCGATCATCTGCTTCATGACCGGCTGCGAGCCATGCAGCAGATCGTCGGCGAGGATCACCGCGAACGGGCTGTCGGCAACGAGCTTTTCGGCGCACAGCACGGCATGCCCGAGCCCGCGCGCGGCCGGCTGGCGCACGTAGAAGCAATCGACGTGGCTCGGTTTGATGCCGCGTACCAGTTCGAGCAGCTTCTCCTTGCCGCGCGCCTCGAGTTCCGCTTCGATCTCATACGACGTGTCGAAGTGATCTTCGATCGCACGCTTGCTACGTCCCGTCACGAAAATCAGTTCGGTGATACCCGCTTCGATCGCTTCCTCGACCGCGTATTGGATCAACGGCTTGTCGACGACGGGCAGCATCTCCTTGGGACTTGCCTTGGTGGCCGGAAGGAACCGCGTGCCCAGACCCGCCACTGGAAACACCGCTTTAGTAACTTTCAACATCGTTCGTTCCCTTGGGGTAATTGTTATCGTGACCGCGGCGTGCGCTCATCCCAAGCGGTACGCCGCTCGATGCGAGCGATCCGGGAGGATCGCGCGCCATCCACAAAAACCGGTCGTTGCGCGTCGATTACGCGACGCGCATTGTTGACGCGAACCCGCCGAAATACAGCTATCTGATCAAATAGTGGGTATTTTTATAGGCCGATCAGCGCGCGCCACGCATCGCGGCTTGCGCGAGGATGGCCGAAACGCTCTCGATCCGCTTGCGAGGCACGCACGGCTGCGACTTCGCCGCTTCGGCGCTGCGCGGCACGCTCGGCTCCTCGTCGACCACGTCGATCCGTAGCCGTGGCGCTTTCGTAAACGCCTCGAACGCATGCTTGGAGGCCACGCTATCGGCAATCGCGCGATCGAGCGCCACGCGCGCGCACCATTTCAGCGCGAGGCGCTGGGCTCTTCCGAGCGGATCCGCGCCGACGCTTTGACGCAAGTGCCATACCACCGGCCGCCGTACCAACATGCCCGCGAGCGCGCCGACGAGCATCGTCCGCGGCGTATTCGCGTAGATGACGTCGACATGCCGCGCGCGTTTAACCGTCTCCCGCACGAGCGACACGATGCCCGACAGCGTACGCGACTTCGGCTGACGCTTGGCGCTGCTCTGGCCGTACAGCACCGGAGCATCGAGTACGTCCACTGCCACGCCCGCCTCTTCCAACGCCAAACGGAACGGCCCGTCGTCGAACAGCACGACTTCGACCGATTCCCTCAGATGACTCGCGACATCGAGCAACGATACTTCCGCTTCGTCGAGCCCGCCGCTTTGATCGAGCGCGAGCACTCGTACCGACCCGGGCATCGATGCGGGCGAACGATCGCTGTCGCCGCCCGCCGAGGGCGCATCCTCGCCGAACTTCGTCGCTCCGGGCATGACTTGTTCGACGAATGACATGAAGCGCTCGCGAAACGTCGCGACGGAAAAGCGCTCCGCATTCAAACGGCAATCGAACGGCGAAAAGCGCTGCGCATTCTGCTCGAACTCCCGTACGGCGGCAACGATGGACGGCACGCTTTGCTCGCGGAAAAAGATTCCCGTGGGGTGAGGGTCGCCAAGCTCGCGCACGGTTTCGAGCGCACCGCCCTTACCGAAAGCGATCACGGGCGTGCCGCACGCCTGCGCCTCGACGGGCGCGATGCCGAAGTCCTCCTCGGCGGCGAACACGAACGCCTTCGCGCGCCGCATATGGTCATGCAAGACGGCAAAAGGCTGATAGCCGAGGATCTCGATGTTCGGCCCCGCCTTCGCGCGAATGGCCTTCATCTCCGGGCCGTCGCCGATGACGACGAGCCGTTTGCCCGGCATGCGCGAGAACGCCTCGACGATCAGATCGATCTTCTTGTACGGCACCATGCGCGAAGCGGTGAGATAGAAATCCTCCTTGTGCTCCCCGAGCTCGAACGATTGCACGTCCACGGGCGGGAAGATCACGCGGGAATCGCGGTGATAGACCTTCCTGATGCGCCGCGCGATGAAGTGCGAATTGGCGACGAAATGATCGACGGCATTGGACGTGCGCGTGTCCCAATTGCGGATGTAGTGCAGCACCGCCCGCGCCATCGCCGAACGCAACCCGCGCGTCAGGTTCGACTGCTCGAGGTATTGGTGCTGCAAATCCCAGGCGTAGCGAATCGGAGAGTGCACATAGCTGATGTGCACTTGATCGGGCCCGGTCAGCACGCCCTTGGCCACCGCGTGGCTGCTCGAGATGACGAGATCGTAAGCGCTGAGGTCGAGCTGTTCGATGGCAATCGGCATCAACGGCAGATAGGCGCGATACTTTTTGCGCGCGAGTGGTAGCCGTTGAATGAACGAAGTCGTCGCCCGTTTTCCGTGCAAGAACTTACGATCTTCAACAAAATCGACGAGGCTGAACACGTCGGCCTGCGGAAAGCAGGCGATCATCTGCTCGAGCACGCGCTCGGCGCCTGCGTAGGTGACAAGCCAATCGTGGACGATCGCCACGCGAGGCGCGCGTGCGATCGGCGCCCGTTGCGGGGCCAATGAGGCCTCGCTGTGTCGATCCAGCGTGGCGGATGCGTCGGCGAAAGTGTCGTGGCTCATGCGCTTCTCCTCTAGCCGCACTAGCCTACGAACAAAGTATTCCGGGGAAAGGCCGAAATTATTTCAAAAAAATGCAGCACCCCGCCCGGAGCGCTCTGGGCGGGGCGTTCGCATGATCGGAACGCCTTTATCTCGTCACTTTTTTATGATTTTTTTGCGCTGCCGCATGGACACGAAGCCCCCCCGATAGGTGTTCGAAAGCTTGATCCTAGAGGCGCTAGCCTATCCAAATTACATCGTTTGTAAAAGCTGCCGACGCAAGCAGCCGATCAGCTTGCCTGTGGTTGCCAGCCGAGACCCAAGCTTTTTTGCAGTTGAATGAAGTCTTCGATCAACTGGGCACGCCCCGCGATCACGTCTTGTTGCGCGCTGAACTGCGTCCGTTCGGTGTCGAGCAGGTCTATGGCGGTTGCCACGCCCGCCCTATAACGCTGGCGCATCAAGGTCGACGCCCGCCGCGCCGATGCATCCACCTCTTCGAGCCGCACGACATGCTCGCGTTGATGCCCGTAACGCGACAACGCCGAATTGGCGTCTTCGAGCGCGGCGAGCACCGTATGCTCGTAGCGGGCGCTCGCCTCGTCGCGCGAGGCCTGCGCCGAACGGACATCGGCGGCCACCCGGCCGAAGTCGAGCAGGTTCCATTGCAGATACGGCACGCCGAGCCACGAGAAATTCGTTTTTCTGAACAAGTGCCCCGGATCGGCCGCCGTGAATCCGAGGTCGCCGAGCAGCGAGACCTTCGGGAAGTAGTCGGCCACATGCTCGCCGATTTGCGCGTTGCTCGATGCGAGGCGCCGCTCGGCCGCGCGGATATCGGGACGCCGGCGCAGCAGCGCGGCGGCGTCGCCCACGGGCACGGTTGCCGGCAGCGCCGGTAGCGGGCGGGCCTCCCCGAGCTCGGCATCGAGGGCGCCGGGCGCCTGCCCCGTCAAGACGGCAAGCCGGTCGAGCGATTCGGCGACCTGCTGATCGAGCGGCACGAGCGCGGCCCGCGTCGTTTGCACTTGGCCCGCCAAGCGCTCGACGTCGACATCGGCGGCCGTTCCATGCGCGCGCCGCTGGCGCGTGAGATCGAACATTTGCTGTTGCAGCTCGGCCGATCGCTTGGCCAGCACGAGCCGTTGCTGCTCGTCGCGCAAATCGATGTAAGCCTGTGCCACTTCCGCGGCGAGCGACACCTGCGTATCGGCCAAATCCGCGTCGAGCGCGTCGGCTTCGTCGGACGCCGCCTCGATCGAGCGCCGTGTGCCGCCGAACAAGTCGATCTCCCAGGACGCATCGAGTCCCGCCGTATAAAGCTGCAATGGCCCACGGCCGCCGCTGCCGCCGTTGCCGTTCGAGGTCAGCTTCGAAAGATCGGGGCTGCGCAGACGAACGGCAGCAGCGTCGGCCGATACCTTCGGCAACTCATTCGCGCGTGCGCGCATCAACTGCGCGCGCGCGGCGCGTAACCTTGCCTGCGCCACATGGACATCAGGGTTGTGCGCGAGCGCGGCCTCGACCAGTGCATCGAGTTGCGCATCGCCCAACTGACGCCACCACGCGCTAAGCTCAGGCGCAGTGCCCACGACGGCCGCGCCGGGCGCCCGCACGAACGCGCCCGCGTTGACGGCGTCGGCCGCGACGGGGGGGGCGCCGCGATAGTCCGGGCCGACGGTGCAAGCCGACAACGCGCATAACGCGACGACGATTGAAGAAGCGGCGGCGAGCCGCGAGGAACGACGAAATGACATAGTCGAGGCCTAGAACCTTTAGTGTCCCGCCGAAGGCGAGTTGCCCGGCTGCAGCGCCGGCCGTTTGAGCATCAGTGCGAGCGGGATGCAGGCAACGAGCGCGATCGCGAGCAGGTAGAACGTTTCCGAATACGTCATGACGACGGCTTGCTGCTGGATCTGCTGGGCCAGTTGCGCAAGCGCTTGCATCTTCGCGTAGGCGGCATCGCCGGTTCGCGCGAGCCAGCTCGCCGCGCTCGCCGTGACACGCTCCTGCCCGATCAGCGAATTAGCGGTGACGGACTCGCGTAGCGCAGCGACATGGTAGGCATTGCGCCGGTCGATGATGACGCCGATCACGGCGAGTCCCACCGAGCCGCCGAGATTGCGGGCCATGTTGTATAAGCCCGCCGCGTCACCCGATTCCTCGCGCGAGACCGCCGACATCGACGCTTGATTGAGCGGCATCATCGCGAGCATCTGCCCCACGCCGCGCAGCAGTTGCGACCACATGAAATCGTGACCCGCGCTTTGCGCCGTCAAACTCGTATCGAACATGCAACTGACCGCGAAGCACACGAGCCCGCTCACGACCATCACTCGGAAATCGAGCTTGCCGAGCAACTTCGGCAAAAGCGGCATCATCAAGAATGCTGGGATTCCCGAGAGCAGCATGATGTTGCCCGATTGCTCCGCGTTGTAGCCCGAAACGAGGCTCAAGAATTGAGGCACGAGATAGGACACGCCATAGAGCCCCGCGCCGACGGCGAAGACGATGACGATGACGCTCGCATAGCGCGGATTGCGCAGCAGCGCGAGCCGCATGATGGGTTTGGCCGCAACGAACTGCGAGATGCCGATCAAGATGAAACCAAGCAACGTGATCGCCGAAAACGTCACGATCTCGCTCGACTCGAACCATTGATGCCGCTGCCCCTCTTCGAGCACGAGCGTGAGCGAACTGAGGCCGATCGACAATCCCACGATACCGATCCAATCGGCGTTCACGAAGTCGTGCCAATGCGGCCGATCGGCGGGCAGTCCGGCAACCAGCAACGCAAGCAGTGCGATGCAGACCGGCAGATTGATGAAAAAGCACCATTTCCACGATACGTTCTCGGCCAGCCATCCGCCGAGGACGGGCCCCAGCAGTGGTCCGAGCAAGACGATGAGACCGAAAATCGTCATGCCGACGGCGAGCTGCGAGCGCGGTAGCCGAGTACGAATGATCGTTTGCGCGGTCGGGATCATCGCGCCGCCCGTGAACCCTTGCCCAACGCGGCCGATGATCATCCACTCCAGCGAATGCGATGCGCCGCAAACCATCGAGAACACCATGAACAACGCGGCGTTCGTCAGCAAGAAGTTGCGGAGCCCGAACACGCGCGTGAGCCACGCGGCAAGCGGGATCATGACGATCTCGGACATGAGATAGCCCGTCGAGATCCAGGTCCCTTCCGTGCCCGTCGCTCCCACCGAGCCTTGTATCTGCGGCAGCGCCGAGTTCGTGATCGAGATGTCGAGCGTCGCCATCAATGCGCCGAGCGAACCCGCCGCCACGGCGATCCAATCGACCGCGTGCGCGCGCTCCGGTTGACTCGGCACGGCGCCGCCGGCCTGGGCCGATGCGGTGTTAGCCATGCGCGTTCTCGCCGGCGAGCCCCCGGTCGTCGGCCTGGGCCGGCCGCGTATCGACGTCGACCGTCACCGACAGACCCGGCAACAGCAATGCGCGCGTTTTCGGATCCGCATCCACGCGGATTCTCACCGGCACGCGTTGCACGATCTTCGTGAAATTGCCGGTCGCATTCTCGGGCGGCAGGAGCGCGAATTGAGAACCGGTACCGGGCGCGAAGCTGTCGACGACGCCGTGCAGGTCGATGCCGCGCAGCGCATCCACGTGCAGCGTCGCCCGTTGTCCCGGGCGCATGCCGCCTATTTGCGTTTCCTTGAAATTCGCCTCCAGATAGAAGCTTTGCACCGGCACGACGGAGAGCAGGCGCGTGCCGGGCTGTACGTATTGCCCCACCCGCACGGACCGGTCGCCGACCTTACCCGCCACCGAGCTGTAAAGCGTCGTATCGTTCACATCCAATTGCGCTTGGCGCAAGCTCGCGCGCGCCGCTTCGAGCTGAGCGCGGGCTTGCGCGATCTGCGCCGTCGTGGCGTCCACTTGTGTCTGCGCGGAGCGCACGGCGGCCGCGTTGGCCTCGACCGTCGCACGCGCTTGATCGCGCGTACTAACCAAACTCGCGAGCCGCTCGCTCGTTTCGGCACCCGTCGCAGCGAGGGGTGCGTAGCGGCTCACATCGTCTTGCGCATGGCGCGCCGCGACACGCGCAACTTGTTCTTGCGCCTGCGCTTGCGCGACGCCCGCCTGCTGCTGCTTCAAATCGGCCTGCGCCCGGGCCAAGTCGGCCTCGCGCGCATCGACCGTGGCCTGTGCCTGGGCGAGCGATGCTTCGTACTGCCGAGTATCGAGCCGCACGAGCGGCGCGCCAGCCGCGATCGATTCGTTGTCGCGTATATAAACTTGGGTGACGTACCCGCTGATTTTCGGTGCGATGGTCACGCTATCCGCTTGCAGATAGGCATCGTCGGTGCTTTCGATAAAGCGTCCGACTGTCCACCAGTGCGCGGTCCAGGCGATACCGGCTACGAGCGCGACGATCAGCACGCCGATAAGCCAAACGCGACTACGCGCGCGTCGCGGGGCTCCCCCACCCTCTTGTTGCGTCTGGCCGCGTGGCCGCGCTTCCGTTGTCGTTGACATGATTGCCGTGTCCCGCCCTGAAGAAAAAGTCATTTCGTCACAATTATTCCAGTTGGAAAAAATGTGTCAAGTGATATATTTCTGACGGTCACCGCTGTAACCGTTAGAAAGGAATCGACGTCATGACTGAGACGAAGCGCCCCCGCCGCTCGACTGAAGGGGGCTATGCGCGCGGTGAGGAGACCCGCCTGCGCATCATCCAAGCCGCCATCGAACTGTTCGGCGAGCATGGATTCGTTGCGGCTTCGACGCGCGATATCGCGGCGAAAGCCGGCGTGAACGCGCCGGCGCTGCAGTACTACTTCGAGAACAAGGAAGGCGTTTATCGCGCCTGCGCGGAGCATCTCGCCGACGAAGCCTGGAAAAGGTTCGAACCGGTGGTTCGCCGTTCGACGCAAACGCTGGAATCGAGCGACGACGTGCCGGCGCTGATCGAGGCATTTATCGAGCTGCAGAACGTCATGATGGACAAAGCGCTCGAAACGTCGAAAGCGCCCACGCTGCGGCTGTTTTTTGTCCGGGAGCAAGGGGGACGAGAGCCGCCGATCGCCACCGAGATCATTCAGGAGCGCGTGCGGCGGCCGTTGATGGGCGTGGCCACTAAGCTCGTCTCGAAGATCTGCGGGATGCCCCCGGACGACCCGCTAACGATCATGCGCCTTCTATCGCTGCATGGTCAGTTCATGCTCTTTCACACGGCGCCGCGCAGCCTCTTGACGCTGTTCGGCTGGTCTACGCTCGATACGGAGAAAATCGAGTTCGTCAAAGAAGCGGTGTTCTCGAACACGCGCACCTTGCTAAGGATGTGGGCAGGCGAGCATGCCGCCGCACAAGCGGCCCGTAAAAAAAACACAAGCGCGCCGCCTCGGACCAAGCGTTCCAACCGCGCCAGTGCAAAGGGCTGAATGATTCATTCGGGGAAAGTACCGCGCCTTTCCGCATGCTTGCTTGCACGACAAGGTGAGGGTTTGCGGGAGCGGGGGACCTGCTACGGTTCGAAGCACCGCCAGGCAGCGGTTCGCAGCTCGCGCAGCGGCGCCTGAGGTGAGGGTTTTCGGGAGTATGCCGCCGGTAGCCGCGCGGCATGCTCTCACTCCCCACTCGCCCCCCCCTACTTCGCGCCTGTCAACGTGCGCGCATAGAGTTCAAGCATCCGCTTGCTATCCACCCCGACGCAGACCTCGCAGGCGGGGCGTCCGTCCCATGCCGGCGCGGGCGCCGCGAATCCGATCGGTTTTTGAATCGTGTGGCCGGCGGCAATCCCTTCGGTCAAGACGCGCACGGGTCCGCTGCGCGTCAAATATAGTTGCGGCGCGAGCAAATAAGCGACGGCCGACGAATCGTGCACATAGATGCCTTCGAGCCCCGCGCTCGAACGGTGAAACGCTTCGTAGTCGCGCGAGACGTCCCAGACGAATCGTCCGTTCTCGCCGGCTTCGTCGCGCAGCTTCGCAAGGTAATCCGTCGTCATGATGGTGTTTTCGGTCACGTCCAAGCCGACGATCGCGACGGGCCAAGGCGCACCGAACACGATATCGGCCGCATGCGGGTCGCCGGCCATGTTCGCCTCGGCGGCCGGCGATACATTGCCGTTCACGCCGTTCGTCCCGAACGCCCCGCCCATGACCACCACTTGTTTGACGAGCCGCGCGATTTCCGGATCTTCTTCCAGTGCCACCGCCAGATTGGTCAAGGGCCCCACCGCGACAAGCACGACTTCGCCGGGATGCGCGCGAACGGTATCGATGATGAACCGATGCGCCGGACGCGCATCGAGCGCCGCTTGCCCTTTTGGCCCCAAGCCCGTATTGCCGAGGCCGTCGTCGCCGTGAATCCAGCCGATCGGCGCCGGCGCCTCGCGCTGCAACGGCGCCGCCGCGCCGCGCGCCACGGGGACGCCGGGCGCGAATCGTTCGACGAGATACAGCGCATTGCGCGTCGTCGTCTCGATCGTCGCGTTGCCGAACACGCTCGTCACGCCGAGCAGTTCGATCTCGGGATGCAGCGCCTGGAACACGAGCGCCATCGAGTCGTCGACGCCGGGATCGGTATCGTAAATGACTTTATGCATGGTCTGACTCAAAGATAGAAGGCGTCGGGCAGTTGCTCGCGCGCCGTCGTGTCGCGCCGGTCGCCGCGCAAGTTGCCGAGCCTGATGTTCAGATCGGGGCCGCCCAGTTCGATGATGACCTGGCGGCACGCGCCGCACGGCGCGATCGGCCCATCGGTATCGCCGATCACGGCCAGCGCCGCGAATTCATCGCGCCGGCATCCGGCCGCGATGGCGCTAAAGAACGCCGTGCGCTCGGCGCAATTGCACAGACCGTACGAGGCGTTTTCGACGTTGCAGCCCTCGAATACCTGCCCGTCCTTCGTCAGTAAGGCAGCGCCCACCTTGAATTTCGAATACGGCGCATAGGCTTTTTCACGCGCGGCCTTGGCTCTTTCGAGCAGATCATCCAATGTCATGGCATTTCCCGTTCAAGCGCGCCGTTTTACGACGTTCGGCGCTCAATGGAATGTTAAAAACATACCGGCGATCGTCGCGCTCATCAAATTGGACAGCGTACCGGCCAGCACCACACGCAGTCCATAACGCGCCACTTCGGAACGGCGCTCCGGTGCGACGGCGCTGAAGCCGCCCGTCAGCACGGCGATCGATGCGAAGTTCGCGAAACCGCAGAGCGCGAACGAAACGATCGCAAGCGTGCGCGGCGTCAGCACTTGCAGCCCCGCGGCGGCCACGCTCGCCGAATCCTTCAAATACGGCGAGAGCGAAGCGTACGCGACGAATTCATTGAGAATGATCTTTTGGCCAAGGAAATTCCCGGCGAGCATCGCTTCGTTCCACGGAACCCCGATCAAATACGCGAGCGGTGCGAAGACGCTGCCGAGAATCGACTGCATCGATACGTTCGGATGACCGAACCATCCGCCGATGCCGCCGACCAAACCGTTTAGGAGTGCGATCAACCCGACGAACGCGATCAGCATCGCGCCGACCATGACCGCGATCTTGAGCCCCACCGCCGCGCCGGAACTCGCGGCCTCGATGACGTTCGCCGGACGGCGCTCGTCGAAGCTCAAATGCTCGAGGCGAACGCGGCTCGGTTCCGTCGTCGGATGAATGATTTTTGCGAATAGCAACCCGCCCGGCACCGCCATGAACGAGGCGGCCAGCAGATACTCGATCCTCACCCCGAGTCCGGCGTAACCCGCGAGCACGGAGCCGGCGACGGCGGCCATCCCGCTCGACATGACGGCAAACAGTTCGGCCCCCGTCATGTCGCGGGCGAACGGCTTGACGACGGCCGGCATCTCGCTTTGACCCAGAAAGATAGTCGTGACCGCCGAGAACGATTCGAGCTTCGACACCCCGAGCAGCCGCTGAAACAGCGTGCCGAGGACGATGACGATCCAACGCATCACCCCGAGGTAGTACAACACCGAGATCAGCGCGGTGACGAAGATGATCGCGGGCAGCACGCGCACGGCGAACACGAACCCGCCGTCGCCGAACAACGCAAACATTTTGGATTGAACGAGGCCGCCGAATAAGAATTCGATCCCGGCATTGCCATAGTCCAAAACGTGGTTGACGCCTGCCGCCATGTTGGCCAGCACGACTTTACCGAACGGTACGAACAGCACGAACGCGCCGATTGCGACCTGCGCGAGCAAGGCCATGATCACGGTACGCGGCCGGATTGCTCGGCGATTCGTGGAAAACGCGAATGCAATCGCCAATAGGACGGCCATACCCAAGAGGTTTCGAGCGATCGAAGCCATGTCTCTCCGGATTTTGAATTGTTGTGGATGGCTGCGATGCTAAACGAAACCGTAGGCGAACGAAAAGCAAAAGCGTGCTTTTCGTTCTGCCCGGCCGGCGCGAACGCGCCAGGCGCTGCTGAGTACTACTGAATGAGGAATTTCTCCCGCCGCTTGCCGAGCCATGCGGGAGCGCGCCCGCGTCCGCTCCAGGTGGCGCCCGTCTTCGGATCGCGGTACTTCGGCGGCAGAGCGCCCGTCTTGCGCGATGCGGTGCGTTTGCTCGAAAAACCGAGCTCCTCGGCGGTAATGCCATATTCCGCGATCTGCTCCTTGATTTGATCGATCGTAGCGGAAAGCTCTTTTTGTCGAGCCGTTTCCATTTGCGCTTGCACTTTTGCCAGTTGCTCGGTCAACTGCCTATACGTCGCCATAGAAAATCGCCTCCTTGTTGATTGACGGTAAACGCTTCTCTGACTACCCGTTCGTGCAAAAGTGCAATCGCGGGGACCCGCTCGCCTACTTACGCAGCAAACCATGGACCTTGCTCGACGCGTCGTTGCCGCGCCTCCTGTCCAAGGCATGCCGGCTCATTTGCGCTTGCAAGCAAACAGTAATTTATGCGATCCCTCGACATCCGATTGGTCGAGGATATCGATATCGCCGTTGCAAATGGCGCGCGCATGCTCGGTGCAGTTGTCCCATGCGCTGCTCGCCGAACATTGGACAACCGTGGTGGGTCGCCCGTCGCTCGTAAAGAGCGGCGCGCTCGAGCCGCATCCCGCGAGCGTCGCGGCGCATGCCGACGCCGCCGCGATCGCGCGCGCCATCGCGCCCATGCGCGAATGAAAGAAAGACATACCCTTCATTGAACGAACTCCTTTGGCCTAACGTTCTTTTTCGAATGGCCGAGTATGCCACGGCATAGCGGCGGGCCGGCGATCGTTATAGCCGCTTAAGCCGCAATGGGCCAAGATCGTTCAAATATCGATCCCCAAGGCGGCTATCTTTTTATAAAGCGTGGCGCGCCCCATCCCGATACGCGCAGCCGCCTCGGCCACGCGCCCGCCGGTTTCGCGCAGCGCATCGGCGAGAAAACGACGTTCGAATTCGGCCATCGCCTGCCCATACGATTGCGCTTGCACGGCGGCATTCGATCCGGGCTGCGTCGTCTCTTCGCTGCCGCCCGCGATCGGCAGCGTGCCCGCGCCGATGAAAGGCGCAAGCATCGCGGCATCGATACGCTCCGCATCCGAAAGCATGACCACGCGCTCCAGTGCGTTTCTCAACTCGCGCACATTCCCCGGCCAATCGTACGCAGCCAGTAGACGCCGCGCATCGTCCCGCAATTCGAAGTGCCGTCCATGCCCTCCCCGCCCCGGTGCGCTGAGCTCCTCGAGGATCGCATAGGCCAATGCTTCGATATCGGCGCGCCGCTCGCGCAACGGCGGCGCATGAATCGTCAGCACATTGAGCCGGTAAAAGAGATCCGCGCGAAAGCGTCCCGCGGCGACGAGCGCCGGCAGATCCGCCGACGTGGCGGCCACGATACGCACGTCGGTCCGCACGATGCGATTCGAGCCGAGCGGTTCGAACTCCTGATCTTGCAAGACACGCAACAGCTTGCCTTGCAATTGCAGCGGCATATCGCCGATCTCGTCGAGAAAGAGCGTGCCCCCGTGCGCGAGCTCGAACTTGCCGGCCCGGCCGCGACGCTCCGCTCCCGTATAGGCGCCGGGGGCGGCACCGAAAAACTCGACCTCCAGCAGCGTCTCCGGAATCGCGGCGACGTTGACGATCACGAGCGGGCCGCTCGCGCGCGGCGACGTGCCGTGAATCGCATGCGCAAGCAATTCCTTTCCCGTACCGGTCTCGCCGAGCAGCAGCACCGGCGAATCGACGCTCGCGGCGCGGCGCGCCTGGCGCTTCACCTCCAGGCTGGCCGCGCTCGTGCCGACGAAGCTGGCCAACGTGTATTTGGCCCGCCGCGCCTGCGCCAACGATTGCCGCGCGGCAATCAGTTCTGCTTGCACGCGCGAGTAATGCGAAAAGAGCGGCGTCAGCGATTTCATTTCATCGAAGAGCGCGAAGCCGACCGCGCCGACCGTCTTTCCGGTTTCATCTTCGAGCGGCAAGCGCGTGACGACGAGCGGCTCCCGGCCGTTTTCGAGCACGTCGAGCAAGATCGGCTTGCCCGTTTGCACCACTTCGCGCATGAGGCTGTTCGGAATGACCGCCTCGCAGTCGAGGCCGATGGCCTGACGCGTATCGGTAAAGCCGAAACGCGCGGCGTAGCGCTCGCTGATCCAAACGATCCGGGCATCCGAATCGACGATCAGCGTGCCTTCGCTGAAATTCTCGAATGCCTTGAATAGCGAATTCATGGCGCGGCGCACGATCGCGCTGTAATCGGCCGGTACGCCGATGGGGTCGCTCATTTACGATTGCGTCTCCAGGTTGGGCCCGCGCTCGGGTGATCGGGCGAGATTCTCTAATTGGCGACAGCATATCTCAGAATAGAGACAGCGCCGTTATTGGCCTCGGACCGGGCGCATATCGTCGAGAAGTCGGATCGCGCCGCCGTTTGGATGATGCCGTGCGTCTCCGCTCGGAGACCGGCTCGATCTGAATAGAACCGGTTTAACCGCAAGGCCTGGCCCAACCGCGCCGGGAACGAGCGGCGATAAGCCATGGCACGGAACCTGCAATGTGCGCTGCCTGCATTTTTCCGTGCGGCAACCCGCACTCACGATCAAAAATTGGAGACCCGATGTCTTTCGTCATCGTTCTTGCCGCATTGGCGTTCTTGATGTTCGCCGCCTACCGCGGCTACAGCGTGATTCTGTTTGCCCCCATCGCGGCGCTCGCCGCCGTCTTGCTGACCGACCCGGCCGCGGTCGCGCCCGTGTTCACCGGCATCTTCATGGAAAAGATGGTCGGCTTCGTCAAACTGTATTTCCCCGTCTTTTTGCTGGGCGCCGTCTTCGGCAAGGTCATCGAATTGGCCGGCTTCTCCGAGGCGATCGTCGCGGCCGCCATCCGCTATATCGGCCGAGGCCGCGCCAATGCCGTGATCGTCGCCGTCTGCGCGTTGCTGACGTACGGCGGCGTATCGCTGTTCGTCGTCGTGTTCGCGGTCTATCCGTTCGCAGCCGAACTCTATCGCCAGAGCAATATTCCGAAGCGCCTGATGCCGGGCGCCATCGCACTGGGCGCGTTCTCGTTCACGATGGATTCGCTGCCGGGTACCCCGCAAATCCAAAACATCATTCCCAGTGCGTTCTTCAAGACCACCGGATGGGCGGCGCCGGCGCTCGGCACCATCGGTTCCGTCTTCATCATCGTCGTCGGCCTCACTTATCTCGAGTGGCGCCGCCGCGCCGCGCTCGCCAAGGGCGAAGGCTACGGCAGCTCGCTCGTGAACGAGCCGGAGCATGCCGGCACGAACGCGTTGCCGCACCCGCTCGTGGCGATCGCGCCGCTCGTGCTCGTCGGCGTGGCAAACTTCGCGCTCACCAAACTCATTCCCCAGTGGTACGGCGCCGACACCTACACGGTGCCGCCCGACGTGCTGCCGGGCGTGCATACGCCGCTGTCCGCGACGATCAAGACCGTGCTCGCCGTATGGTCGGTCGAGGGCGCGTTGATCGCGGGCATCTTGCTCGTCGTCGTCACGGCGTTCAATCGCGTCCGGGCCCGCTTCGCGGCGGGCACCAAAGGCGCCGTCGCCGGTGCGCTGCTGGCATCGATGAACACTGCGTCGGAATACGGTTTCGGGGGCGTCATCGCGGCGTTGCCGGGCTTTCTCGTCGTGGGTAGCGCGCTCAAATCGATTCCCAACCCGCTCGTCAATGCGGCCGTATCGGTCAGCTCGCTCGCCGGTATCACGGGCTCCGCGTCGGGCGGTATGAGCATCGCCCTGGCCGCGATGTCCGATTGGTTCGTCAAGAACGCGACCGCCGCGCATATTCCGCTCGAGGTGCTGCATCGCGTGGTGGCGATGGCCAGCGGCGGGATGGACACGCTGCCCCACAACGGGGCCGTCATCACGTTATTGGCGGTAACGGGGCTCACGCACAAGGAATCGTATCGCGATATCTTCGCCGTCACGCTGATCAAGACGCTCGCGGTCTTTTTCGTGATCGGCGTGTACTACGCCACCGGCATCGTTTGACGCTGCTCGGCGGTGGCGCAAGGCACGTTCATTGCGCCCCTGAACGGTCCGCGGCTGCCGTAGCATAGGCAGCTACGTCAATTGCGACCGGAGGGATCGATGTCCATCACGCCAAGCAAGGTCTTTCTCATTACGGGCGTCAGCACCGGCCTCGGCCGCGCGCTGGCGCAAGCGGCAATCGCCGACGGCCACCGCGTCGTCGGCACGCTGCGCGATCAAGCCGCGCTCGGAGAATTCGAATTATTGGGCCCGGGCCGAGCGATCGGCAAACTGCTCGACGTCACGCATACCGATGCGATCGGCGATACGGTGGCCGATATCGAAGGCAAAGTCGGCCCGATCGACGTCCTCGTCAACAACGCCGGCTACGGCTACGAAAGCATCCTGGAGGAATCGACGCTGGCCGACTGGCGCAAGCAGTTCGACGTCAATGTTTTCGGCGCCGTGGCGATGATGCAGGCGGTACTGCCCTACATGCGTCGCCGCAAACGCGGCCATATCCTGAATATCACGTCGATGGGCGGGTACATCGGGTTCCCCGGCCTCAGTGCTTATCACGGGACGAAGTTCGCGCTCGAAGGGATCTCGGAAAGCCTCGCCGGAGAGGTGGGCGGCCTCGGCATCAAGGTCACCGCCGTCGCACCGGGCGGCTTCCGTACCGATTGGGCGGGACGTTCACTCGTGCGCGGGGAGCGCTCGATCGCCGATTACGACACCGTCTTCGAGCCACTGCGCGCACGGCGGCAATCGATGAGCGGCAAACAACCCGGCGATCCGGCCAAAGCCGCGCGCGCGATACTCGACGTCATCGGCTCGGATGACCCGCCCGTACACCTGCTCCTCGGCACGGACGCCTTCGCTCGCGTCACCGAAAAGCTCGATGCGTTGCGCGCGGAATTTACCGCGTGGGAATCACTTTCGAAATCGACCGATTTCACGGCTTGAGCGTGGGCGGCGGCGGATCCGCCCTGCTCCGTGGGGAGGGTAGCCGCGCTTAGGGACGCAGGCCGAACACGCCGTGCCAAAGCGTCGCAAGCAAGCCCGCATGCCCGGAGGAGGTGTCCGGTACGGGCGCATCGCCGGACGTTGCCGCCGACGGTTCGGTCCTCGCGGCGGAGAAAGCGGCCACGCCGTCCGCAATGCGCGCGGCTAACGCTTCATCGCATCCTCGGCCCAGCAGCACTCCGAACACGACATCGCGGTTATGCCCGCGCTCGGCGTGGCGGATGGCGACCGCCACGAATTTCTCGTACCGTTCGCGTTGCGCTTGCGCCTCGCGCTCTGCGCGTTCGCGCGCGCGCCGCGCCCGCCGCTCCTCCTGGTCGCGCAGTTTTCTCATTTCCTGCGCAAAAACCATATCGTAGACGCGGCGTTGTTCGGGGTCCGACAAAATCGCGTACGCCTGCTTGATTTCTTGGAATGCATCGTGCGCCGCGGCTTCGCGGCCTTGATTGCGATCGGGATGGGCCCGCATCGCCGCCTTTCGATACGCGCGCTTGATCTCGTCCTCGGAGGCGTCTTCGCGCACGCCGAGCGCTTCATACAGCGTCACCATGTCTGTTACGAGGGGTGGGTTGCCGGCATGGCCATCGTATCACCGGGTCCTCGCGCCCCGTCAAAAGCGGCGCGTTTGGCCGCCGAAACGGCTTTTTACGACGAAAGCAAAACGTCAGCTTCGTCGCTGAAACGCGGCCACGCGTGCAAGCGCCTCATGCGAGCACCAAAATAAAACGCTCGTGCAATCGGATTAGTCGCGCAAAGGGCTTGATTTCATCGCGCGCTTCGATTTGAATGACGAAGCTTCGAGATCATGTCGCGCATTGAGAGACTGCGCGGCAGCCGAACCAAGTCATAAGCCGCGATAAGTTTCTTCTGAAATCCTTTTTCCAAGGGAGAAGCTTCGCGACCGACGGGTTTCGACGCGAAAACACATAACTTTCACTATAGAAGCGGGCCTCTAAATGAGCGAAAAAAAGAAAGCGCTGATCGAAACCGCGACTCGGCTATTTTCGCAGTTCGGTTTTCACGCCGTTGGCATCGACCGAATCATCGCCGAATCGCGTGTGGCGAAGATGACGATGTATAAGCACTTCCCCTCCAAAAGCCGCCTCGTCGTCGAAGTGCTCAACGAGCAAGGCGCCGGCTTCGCAGCGGGGATCGCCGCCGCGGTCGCCGCGCATACCGATGCGCTCGACAAGCTGCACGCGATCTTCCAATGGCACGACACCTGGTTTCGTTCCGAAACGTTCACGGGCAACATGCTGATCCACGCCGCGGCGGAGTTTCATGCCGAAGAAAATGAAATTCTGTCGGCATCGGAAGCGCAACGCCGCGCCTTCGTTCAATCGCTCGAACGCATTCTGGACGAACGCTTCGATCACGAAACGGCCGTGCGGCTAGCGCGCCGTTGCGCATTGCTGCTCGATGGCGCCACGCTTGCGCGGCAATTGAGCGGTCGTGTCGATGCAGCCCGCGACGCGTGGGAGATCGCCCAAACCCTCGTCGAAAACGAACGCATGCACGTCGCCTAACGGCGAGCGCCGGCAAGCAAGCCGGCGCTCGGAAAATGCGAAAGCGTCAAGCCCCAGTGCACGCTCTGTGGTGCGTTGTGTTCGTGCACTTTTAAAACCCGCTGACGCGGCCGGACTTCGCGATACACTCATCGCCATGAAATGGGCGCGGGGCCCGTTCGTCATGCCTGTCGCAGGCCGGCGCTATGCGCGCGCGGCGACAGACATGAGCCTCGCATAAGCCCGTACAATCGGTTCACCCACGACTCGAGGAAACGTTCGATGCGCACCACCGGCTCTTCCGGGGCAATGACCCTGCTCACCGAAATCCACGACACGGGCGGACATGTCGTCCGCACATTGCGGCTAGAAGCGACAGACGACGGCAAAAGCATTCATCTGATCGAAGTCGACGAGCGCAAACCCGGCATTCACCGGGAAGTGCGTTACGAGATCACGCCGGCCGAACTGATTGCGGCAATCCGCGCCCATGGGGCGGAATTACCGGGCGAACAGCACGTACGCTAAATTTACCGATAATCGATCGCCGGTTCCCACGCGATCGCACTGCTCCCTTTCCGCGTTCAGCGCGTTTGAACGACACACGACTCGCGGCGGCATCATCGCCGCCGCCGCGGGCTCATCGCTCTCTACTTGTCAGAATATTCGCGTCGGCAACGTAACGAGAAACCGATAGACCTGATTCGTGCTGTCGGAATAAAAGGCCGAGCCGATGTGCCACTGCGCGATCAACGTGAACTTCGCCTGGCGCAGCGGACCGCTTTGCACGACATAGGTGGGAATGAATCCGAACTCGTGATGGCGGCCATGCACCGGCTGTCCGTTACGCTCGTATAGCGCTTCATACGCGGCGCCGTTTTGCGCATACCGCCGAGCGCCCGCGGAGGTATCGGCGCCCCAGCCTTGCTGAACCCAGACGATTGCGCCAAGGCCGGGCAAGCCCGCTTGTTTGCCGTCGAACGTATAGCGCAATTGAAGCGACTGCTCATGCGGTGCGTTGTAATCGACATCCATCGAATTGACCAGATAAACGCCGGCGGTCTCGTCGATGTAATCGAAAAACTCGTCGCCGAGTATCTTTTGATAGGCCACGAGTAATCCGTGCGGGCCGTGCTGCGCCGAAAGAGATGCGCTGTATGCATTGTTATGAATCGGTCCTTGCCGCGCCGCGCCCGTGTCGCGCGTCGAATAAAGATTGGCGAAGCCGGTCACCCTGAGCGAGTGCACGTTGCCGATCGCGTGCTGCGCGGATGCATAGTATTGGCGCCATACGTCGTCGGCTTGATCGGCATACACGGATATCGCACCGTCGGGCGAGTACTGCCAAGTCGCGCCCGCGTAGCTCACGCGTTTGAACGGCACCTGGCCATAAGTCGTGCGCAGATCGGTCAAATTCGTTTGGCCGCGCGGGTCCACCTTCGAAAAGCTGCCCGCTTGCAGCGCGAGACCTTCGACTTCGCGACTGAGCAGCGAAGCGCCTAGAAACGCCGGTGGCAATGCCCGGTTATCGTGCGGATCGAGAAACGGGTTCGACACTTGTTGCAGACCGTACTTTAATACGGACTCCGAAATGCGGGCCTTCAGGCTGTATAAGCCTGGATAAGCCCACGCGAGCCGGCGCTCGCCGTCGCCGTGCCGGCCGTTGAATACCATGTTGCGAGCCCCTCGTCCGCCGTCCAGTTTCAGCGCGGCGAACCACGCCGCGTCGATGCCCAAGCCGATCGGCCCGCGCGTGAAACCCGATTCGAACTGGGCCTGCAAGCTTTCGACCCATGCATGCCGGCTGACGCCGCTCGCGTGATAGTAGTCGGTGTAATTGCGCCATTCGAGGCTCATGCGGCTGTCCGCGGCGAAACCGGCGCTGCTCGCTTGGCTCGAGCGCGGCGCCGGGCTTTTGCGTGTCAACGACGATTCGGTTTCGACCAGGGCATTGGGCGTGGTGGCCTGTTGCGCGATCTGCGGCGGTGGCTTACCGGCAGACGGTAACCGCGCGGGCTCGTCGGCAAGTGCGGCGCCCATGCCGGCGATCGCTTGTAAGCCGCAGGTAAGCGCGAGCGCGCGCGAGCCGGCGGCAACCATCCTGTCAACAGAAGCGGGTTGCGACCACGAACGCGCAAGTAAGGGTACGATAGCGCCCGTCGCATCGGTAGGCGAAGCGGCCCTCGCAAAAATAGGCGTGGCTTTCATAATGGCGAATGACAATGGAAAGGAAGCAATCGGCCGATTGCACGCGCATCAAAGCACGGGGCTCTTTCGTGCGCAGCTAGCAATGGTGTTGGGCGCGAACGCACTGGTGCATACCCGGAGTGACGCCCGCGGCCAACGCTAGGAGAATCGCGCGCGGCGCTGCGGCCAGCGGCGTGCCGGCACGAGCTCGCGCGAGCGAGCGATACGATCGATGCGCTATCGCGTCGTCGATCGAGATGCGCACGCAAAACGTGCGGAAGTCATTCGACCTATCAGGGAGAACTTTTAATGAATTCGTCGGCGTCGCAAAGGAGATCGTTTACGACGGTCTTTCTAGTCGAAATGTGGGAGCGCTTCGGCTATTACGGCATGGGTGCGTTGCTCGTGCTCTACATGGTCGAAAGGCTGGGGTTCGGCGATGCGCGCGCGAACCTCACCTGGGGAGCGTTCACCGCGCTCGTCTATGCGGCGCCGTCGATCGGCGGATGGGTCGGCGACAAAATCCTCGGCACGCGCCGCACGATGCTGTTCGGCGCCATCGTCCTCTCCTTCGGCTATGGCATGCTCGCGTTGCCGAATGAAGATCTATCGTTCCTCTACCTGTCGCTCGGGGTCATCGTCGTAGGCAATGGCCTATTCAAAGCGAACTCCGCCAATCTCGTGCGCCGCATTTACGAGGGCGACGACGCCCGGATCGACAGCGCTTTCACGATCTACTACATGGCCGTCAACATCGGCTCCACGCTCTCGATTCTCGCCACGCCGTGGATCAAGGATCGCTGGGGCTGGCGCGCGGCCTTTGCCGTTTGCTGCGCCGGCATGATCTTGGGCGTGCTCAATTTCCTGCTGCGCTATCGCTCGCTTTCGCACGTGGGCTCCGGCCCCGACGCCAAACCGATCGTCTGGCCGCGCCTCGGCGCGGTAGCCGCCGGCGCGGTGGCGCTCGGCGCCGCGGCGACGTTCGTGCTCGGCAACAAGACGCTGGCCGTAACCTGCGTCGATATCGCCGCACTCATCATCCTCGCCCTCTTCGGGTACATGATCGCGAAATGCGACCGTTCCGAGCGTGCCGGTCTCGTCGCCGCGCTCGTACTCTCCGCGCAGTCGATCCTGTTTTTCATCTTCTACCAGCAGCAGATGACTTCGCTGACGCTGTTCGCGCTGCGCAACGTCGACCCGGCCTTTACGCTCTTCGGCATGCATCTGTTCTCATGGAGCGCGGCGCAATTCCAAGCGCTCAATCCGATTTGGATCATGATCCTCAGCCCGGTTCTGGCGTCGACCTACACGCGGCTCGCGAAGGGCCGGGGCGACCTCAGCATCGCGGCTAAATTCGCGCTCGGTTATGTCGCCGTCGCCATCGGCTTTCTCATCTACGCGTTCAGCGGCCGCTACGCCGTCGATGGCCGCGTGTCGTCCTGGTTCATGGTGTGGGGCTACGGATTGAACTCGCTGGGCGAGTTGCTCGTCAGCGGCCTCGGCCTCGCGATGATCGCGCGTTATATCCCGGCGCGAATGAGCGGTTTCATGATGGGCGCTTACTTCCTCGCCACCGGCATTTCCCAATACCTGGGCAGCGTGGTCGCCAATTACGCGCAGATGCCGTCGAACAATCTGCCCGCCACGCAAACGCTCCCGCTCTATACGGATTTGTTCGGCAAGCTCGGCTGGCTCGCCGTGGCGGGCGTCATCATGTCGCTGGCGCTTTTGCCGCTCATGCGTAAGCTCTCCGATCAGCACCGCCGCGCATCCAGCGAGGCACTCGCGGGTTCAAACGCTGCGAGCATGGCCACCGACTAATCGGCGAGCTCGACGCGGCCGTCTCGGCCGCGCAAACCTGCCTCACATCGAACATGCCCCGGCGGCCGTCACGGTCGTCGGGGCATGTCGTTTGAAACCGCGGTTTCATCTCCCCCGCTTGCGGTGCGACCATTCAACAACCGAATATGTGCATCGCAACAATCCATTTCAAACACGCGCCTGAACATCGTATCGTCAACGTGGGTTCCGCAGCTCAACATCAACCGAAGCGAGGCCACGATGATCAGCACCGATGCATGGGTTCTTTACGCCGGCCCTGAAACAGAAACGGCCCGGCAGCCGATACCCGGCGAATTGCGCCGCGAAACATTCACCTTTCCCGACTTGGACGACGACGAGGTTCTCGTCGAACCCCTCTACGGTTCATGGGAAGCCAATCTCGACCACGCGCTCTCGCGCAACCCCGTCGACATTTGCCGCCAGCGCCGCGAGGAAAAGATCGTGCTCGGCAACGGCGCGCTCGTGCGCGTGATCGAACGCGGGCGCAACGTCAAATCGCTCGGCGAGGGCGACGTCTGCATGGTCATGCCGTTCGGCAAACGCGACGAGAACGGCTTTGCAGAATTGGTGTTCGCGTATGACGCGCCCGGCACGATCGGCGTGATGGCAAGACGCACGAAGGTGCATGCCGACAATTTGGTCCCGCTGCCATCCGGCAGCCGGCATTCGTTGTTGCGATGGACGACGTATGGGCGCTATTTCACCGCGTGGGACAACTGGAAAGTCGCATCGGCCTGTTGGCGCGCCCAGCTTCCGCATGCCGATCCGGAGAAACATCTCGTGTTCGGCTGGGGCGGCGGCACGACCCTCGCCGAGCTTGCACTCGCCAAGCGCGAAGGTTTTCGCGTGGCCATGACCGCCAGCAACGATGCGCGCTTGAGGGAGATCGCCGAACTGGGTATCACGCCTGTCGATCGGCGCCGCTTCCCCAACCTCGCTTACGACGAGAAGCGCTATCGCGACGATCCCGAATATCGAACGGCATACAAAGCATCGGAGCATGTCCTGCTCGAGACGATCGCCGAGTTGAGCGACGGCAAAGGCGTCTCGATCTTTCTCGACAACTTGGGCGGTGGGCTTTACCGCGCGACGATGCGCGCGATCGGCCGCACCGGAATCGTCTCGACCGTAGGTTGGAAAACGGGAATGCGGCTCTGGAATCTCCGTGCGACCGAATGCATCAACCGGCGCTTGCATGTCCACACGCATGCCTGGCGCCACGGCGACAGCGAAACGATTCGCGACTTCCAAGAGGCGACCGATTGGATCGGTCCCGAGCCGACTGAAGTGTTCGATTTCGACGACGTGCCGAAACTGGCGGATGCCTACTTGCACGGGCGTGTCGAAACCTACTTCCCCATCTACCGCGTAAACGGCACCTAAGCGGTTTCACTCATTCAGTGCGGTCGAGACCGCCATTTCATTAGCACTCCTAATGAGACGGCGAACGACGACGCATAGGAGAACAGCATGATAGTGCACGATTTCGAGCTAAACGATGCGAGAGCGGACTTAGGCGCAGCGGCGGCCTCGAAGCCGGCGCTCGCGGGCGTACGCGTGCTCGATGTGGCGACGCTCTTCGCCGCTCCGCTTTCCGCCACGCTGCTGGCCGACTACGGCGCCGAAGTGATCAAGGTGGAGCATCCCTCGGGAGACCCGGCGCGCAAGTACGGTGCGCGACACGAGAACGTTGCGCTGTGGTGGAAAGTACTCGCTCGCAATAAGCAAGCGATAACGTTGAACCTCGGATCACCCGAGGGGCAGCGCATCTTCTTGGAAATGGCGGAGCATGCCGATGTCGTGGTCGAGAATTTCCGGCCGGGCACGCTCGAACGCTGGGGCCTCGGATACGACGCGCTATCGGCCGTGAACCCGAGGCTCATCCTCCTGCGTGTGACCGCTTTCGGGCAGTTCGGCCCGTATGCCCGGCGCCCGGGCTTCGGGACGCTCGCGGAAGCGATGAGCGGCCTCGCGGGGATCACCGGCGAACCCGACGGCCCGCCGCTGCTGCCGTCTTTCCCGCTCGCGGACACCATTGCGGGTTTGACCGCCGCGTTCGCGATCATGACCGCGTTGTGGGCCCGCGAGCGGACGGGTCAAGGCCAAGTCATCGACCTGGCCATCATCGAAACGATGCTCGCCGCCATGGGCGCGCAGGTGACCACCTACGACCAAACGGGCGAAATCCCCGCGCGAATGGGCAATCGTTCGCCGAACAACGCACCGCGCGGCGTCTATCGCACCGCGGACGGCAAGTGGGTCGCGCTCTCCACTTCGGCGCACAGCATCGCCGAACGCGTCATGCGGCTCGTGGGCCGGGAGGATCTGATCGCCAAACCGTGGTTCGCGACAGGGCCATCGCGCGCGAAGCACGTCGACGAACTCGACGCCGCGGTCGGGGGATGGATCGGCAAACGCTCGAGAGATGAAGTGATCGAAGCGTTCGAGAAAGCGGAAGCGGCGATCGCGCCCGTCTACGACATTGCCGACGTGATGCGCGACCCGCAATACGCGGCGCTCGGCACGATCGTCGAAGTCGTCGACGACGAGCTCGGCTCGTTTCGTACGCACAACGTCCCGTTCCGGCTCTCCCGCACGCCCGGCTCGATTCGGTGGGGCGGACCGACGCGAGGCGAGCACAACGCCGCGATCTATGGCTCGCTCGGCTTCAAACCGCACGAGTTGGCTCAACTGCGCGATCGGGGTGTCTTATGAGCATCAACGACAGCCGCACTTACCGAAGCTACCTCTATGTGCCCGCACATAAACCGAGCGTCGTCGAGAAAGCCTATGCGAGCGAGGCCGACGCCATCGTGCTCGATCTCGAAGACGCGGTCCCGGCGGAGCGCAAGACCGACGCGCGCCTGCAAGCGGCCGCCGTGCTCGCATCGGGCCCGCCGAAACCGACTTACGTGCGTGTGAATCCGGCATCGAGCCCATGGTGCCGGGACGACGTCGAAGCGATCGCGCAACCGTCGCTCGTGGCGCTGCGTCTACCGAAATGCGACGGCCCCGAGGAAATTCGTACCGTCGCATCGTGGCTCGATCAAGCGCAGTGCCCCGCGCGCATCCAAATTCTCATCGAATCCGCTTATGGGATCGAGACCGCGTATCAGCTTGCGACGGCCTCTGCGAGGCTCGATCGGATCGGCGTGGGCGAAAGCGATCTACGCGCCGATTTGCAAGTCGGCGTGGATAATTTGACGCTCGAATATTGCCGCGCCCGGTGCGTCGTCGTTTCGCGCGCCGCCGGCCTCGCGGCGCCGATCCAGACCGTCTACCACACGCTGAACGATCTCGACGGTTTGCGCGAATCGACGCGGCGTGCCAAGGCGATGGGGTTCGTCGGCCGCTTCGTTTTTCATCCGTCGCAGTTGCCGGTCATCAACGAAGTCTTCACGCCCTCCGAAGCCGAAGTTCGGACGGCGCGCGGCGTGCTCGATGCCGTTGCGTCGGCGGCGGGCGAGCAGACGGCGTCATCGGTATACGTATTGCCCGACGGGCGCGTCATCGCACCGCCGCTGATCGCCAACGCCCGCGTCACATTGGCATTGGCCGAGCAACTGGCGCGCGGGTCGCCGCATCCGGCATAGCGGACCACCTCGCGCGTGGCGACGCGGGCACTGCGCGCGAGGGACCGCCGTTTGCGAGGAGCCGCCGTTTTCACGTTTCGATGACGTCCACGGCGACCGCATGCATGGCGTTGCGCGCTCCCGCGCACGGCTGCGTTTCCCCGGCTGCGTCGGTGGCTCGGCACTGGAGCGTGTGCCTGCCCCGGCGCGAGGGATGCCACAGGACGGACCAACGCTGCCACTCGCGGCGAGCGCGCACCGCGACCTCGGCGCTCGTCCAGGTGGCCCCGCCGTCGGCGCTCAACGCCAGCGCGGCGACCGGCGGATCGGACCACGCCCACCCCTCCACCCGCACGGGCCCTCGGACCTTCGCGAACGGCTCCGGCGAGACGATCAGCGACGACGGCGCCATCGCCCAAACCGGCCGCGAACCGCCGTCCGGCAATGGATCGTTGTAAAGGCGCGTCGTGAACAAGCCCTCGGCGCGCTCGCTCGCCAACGTAATGCGCCACAGCCATTTGACGCTGTTGGTCCCGTAGAAACCGGGCACGACGAGACGAACGGGTGCCCCGTGCTCGATCGGGAGCGGCAGGCCGTTCAGGCCCGTGGCCAACATGACATCGTGGCCGATACGCGAGCGGGGCAGATCCTTACGGTAGTAGCTCACCGCCACGCCGGCGAAGACGCCGTGATCGAGTCCATCGGCCCAAACGAACTCGGCGCCGGGCAACACGCCCGCGTCATCGAGAATATCGCGCAACCACACCCCACTCCACGTCGCATTGGCCGCCTCACGTGAAGGCTGCGTGGGATCGAGCGGATTGCCCGCGCAATGATGAACGCTCTCGAGCACTGCCGGCGGATAGCGACGCAGTTGCATCAAGTCGAGCGTCAGCGCGCGCTCGACGAGCCCCCGCACCTGCAGCCGCCACTGCGACACATCGACGGCCGGCAGGTTCAAATGTGAAATGGCGAACATGCGGCGCTCAGGTTCGTGCCGCCCTCGCCTGCCGCGCGACGAGCAACGCCGACAATCCCACGCACGCGACGAACAAGACCGTGGCAATGGCGATCCCCGTTTGGTAGGCGTGGACATAGCCCTGCGGGGTGCGCTGCGCGGCCAGTACCGAGAAGAACGCGCCGCTGATGGCCGTGGCGCCGAATGCGGAGCCGATCTGCAACATCGACGTCACGACACCCGAAGCCAGCCCCGCTTTGGCCGGCTCGATCTCGCCGATCACGATGCGCACGACCGAAGGCAACACCGTGCCGTGCCCCATTCCGGCAAGCAGCAACCCGATATAGAAAAGAACGTTGGGGGAAAGCGCGTGCATCAATGCAAGACCGGATAGGCCGAAACCCGTCGCGAGCAATAAGAAGCCCACCGTGAGGACATGGCTGCCGACACGGCGTACGAGCGCCGGTGAAAGCAACGGCCCAAGTACCGCGCCGGCCCCGAACGGGAAAATCGCCAGGCCCGATGCGAGCGCGCTCCAATGCAGCCCCCCCTGCAAATAAATCCCATATGTGAGGAAAAAGACGCTGTCGCAATAGAAGCAGAACGCCAGCACGAGACCGATCGAAAAGACAGGATTGCGAAACAGATGCAGATCGACGAGCGGATCGCCGCCTCGCCGTTCGAGGCGCCGCTCCGCCAGCAAAAAAAGCAGGAACACCGGCACGCTCAGCGCAAAGCAAACGAGCGTCCATCGAGGCCAACCGGCCTCGCGTCCCTGCGTCAACGGGTAGATCACGAGCGCGAGGAATGTGGAAAGCAGCATCACGCCGACCATATCGACACGCGCGCGGCTGGCGGGCTTATTCTCCGGGACAAAACGCCAGGCCCCGATCAAGGCGAGCGTACCCACGGGCACGTTGATCAAAAATATCGATTGCCAATCGAGGCCGAACGGCTTCAGCGTGATAAGCGCCCCACCCCCGAGCTGCCCGGCCACCGACGCGATACCGAACACGAATCCGTACAAGCTCATGACTTTCGTCTGCTGTTCCTGCGGGAACACCGTGCGGATGGTCGCGAGAATCTGCGGGACCATGATCGAGGCCGATGCGCCTTGCAAAATGCGCCCGACGACGAGAACGCCGCCGTTCGGGGAACCGGCGCAGAGCGCCGACGATAGGACGAATCCCGCGAGCCCTGTCATAAAGAGCTTTTTGCGCCCGTATAAATCGCCCAACCGCCCGCCTGTCACAAGTAATACGGCGAATGCCGAGGCATATACGGAAACGATCAATTGCAATTCAGCGGAAGTGGCATGCAAACCGGTTCGAATCGCGGGAAGCGCTAGATTAACGATAAAGTAATCAAGCGGAGAGAGAAACGTCCCGGTAAGCAAAACGATCAGAGCCAGCGATTGCGAAAGCCCCGACCGGCTTCGCCCAATAGGCTCTTGCGCAACAGGAGGCGCCGCCGATATATCGGCGGCCGATGTCGCACTTTGGTTCAACTCTACGGATTTCATGGCGGTGTCTTAGGCAGTGTCTAAAGGGCATGCTGCACATGAGCGTCCGCCAAGCGTCGGCGAACGGCCATCCGCTAACACTGTAGCGGACGCCGCTCATAACAAACAGATATGGATGGATATTTCAGAAACAACAACTTTTAATGGTCAATAAACGATCGGTAGAGGGCGGGCGAACGACGCGACTCGGCTACCGGCATGCCACCGGCCGCGATGCAAAGCGAGATTAGGCGGCCACCACGCTGCGCGCCATTTGACGCCTGAGATCGGCAACCGTATCGCTGTTTCTGAACGAAGCCGCCAACGCGCGCACGGCCTCGGAGGAGGCCGGGTCCGTCACCGACGAGTGCAACAGGATGTCCGATTCGGGGAGCCGAGGCAGCCGATACCTCGGGCCGATGTCGATGGTGTCAGGCGGCGCCACGCCGTACGCCAACGCCGCGACCGCGAGGCCGGCCGACACCGCGGCCGCGACGGCCGCCGTGCCGCCGCCGATGAAGACCTCCCGCCAAGGCACCCCGGCTTCGTCCAATGCCTGCGTCGCGAGGGCCCGGACTCCGCAAGACGGCGCCAGGGAGGCAAGCCGCAAAGGCTCGCCCTCCCTATGTTCCCAATGGGCAGAGGCGAACCAGCCGAAGCGTTCGCGAGCGAGCAACTCCCCGTCCCAGCGCTCGTCCTCACGCCGCACGATGGCGGCGTCGATCGCGCCTTTGTCGAATGCATTGACCAGCGCGCGCGAGCTGTCGATCTGTACTTCGATGACGAGGCTCGGATCGTGCGCATTCAATCGCGCCAGTAGCATCGGCAAATTAGGGCCGGCAACCTGATCGCTGATCCCGATCGTCAACCGTTTCGCCGCGCCGCCGATCCCCGCGATGGCCAACTCGTGCGCCGCGACGAAATTGCGCGCCGGCCGCAAGAACGACATACCGTGGGCGGTTAGCCGCACCTGGCGCGGCGTACGCTCGAGCAGCCGGTAACCCAAACGGTCTTCGAGACGCTTGATTTTGATGCTCACGGCCGCTTGAGATGTGCCGAGCGCATGCGCCGCCTTGGTAAAACTCCCGAAATCGGCCACCAAAACAAAAGCATGAACGGAATCGACATCAAGCGTAATCATAACGGATGGCCTCCGGGAATGCGATAAGCATACCTTGTCGCGCCATTCTCTTATTACGGCGATATTCGGTCAAGTCCAAATTTTTTATTTCAAGTTATTTACAGGCTCGCACCTCGATAAAAACTTATTCGCCGTATTATGCGAAATGATTCAGGTACGCGGCGTGCTGTTCTAATCAGCCAGCCTATTGCAGTAGCGCGGGCGACGATCGGGGCAGCGCCCCTTCGGCGAGTAGATGCGCCATGAACTGACGCAGCCACGTCCTGCTGGGTCGCTCGAACGCGCAGCCGAGCGCCTCCAGGCGCCGCATGGTGCGACTGTGGTCGAATTCGACGCCGCGCCGCGGCCTAGAGGCCCAGAAATAGCCGAGCGCGATCTCGCGGTCGGATGACGCCGCGCTCCTCCCGAAAAGCTCGGCAAACGTCCGGCACTCCGTCACCTCCAATGCCACGCCGAGCTCGCCCAAAATGTCGAAAAGATCGGCTAGGGCGATGTCCCAAGGGTTATCGACATGGAAGACCGCGCCGCTCGGCGCCGTCGAGCGCGATAGCGCCACCATCGCGCGCGCAACGTGATCGACGGGACTGAGCGCGAACTCATCGTCGATACGGCTAGGCACGCGGCCCAGCTTCACACTGGCGCGGAGTAGTTGGATGAGCCGGTTATCGGTCGCATTGCGCTGGAATCGCGCGTGCCGCGAATCCGCCGACACGTTGCCGGATCGATAGACGAATGCGCGACCACCCTGCGAGACGAACGCCTGCACTAACCGTTCCGCGTGGTGCTTGGTCCTCTCGTAGGCGTTTTGAAAATCCTGTCCGATGTCGAGCGTGTCCTCGCTAAAGACGATGCGCCGCGCGCCGTCGACGACGCCGCATACGGCTAGCGTGGACATATGGTGTAGATCCTTCGGCCGGCGGCCCTGCGCAAATGCGATGACCCGACGGGTGCCGAGCACGTTGTGCCGCTCGAGCGCCTCGTCCGGCGCAAACAGGCGCGTATCGGCGGCGAGATGATAAATAGCGTCGGCTTGCAGGTCGAGCTGCGCATAGTCCTCATCGGCCAGGCCGAACCGCTCGCTCGTCACGTCGCCCGCATAGACGCGCAACCGGTCGCGGAATCCGGCGAGCGGCGTGTCGGCGAAGTACCAATCGAAGGATGACGAGAGCCGGCGCATAGCCTGCTCGTGCGTCGACGCGCGCACGAGACAATGCACGCGCGCGTTCGTCGTGACGAGCAATTCACGCAACACATACGCGCCGACGAAGCCCGTCGCTCCCGTTATCAGTACGTCGCCGTAATGGCGGACATCGGCCCGAGGGCGAGCGAGGGCCGGCGCCGCCTCTTTCACAAGCGCCGCCGGACGATAGGCCAACAACCCCGCGCTGCTGCCGGCCTCTAGCAGCAGGTCGAACGGCGCGCCCGGGCGCGGCTCGTTGGGCAACGCATCGCGCTCGTGCGCCTGCGCCTTGCGCTCGACGAGCAACTGCGCCATACGTTCGGCGATCGCACGGGCAAGCTCGGGTGCACAAAGCTCGCCGCTGTATCCAAGGTCGCACACCAACTGGCCTTCGATGATGCGGGCGGTCAGCTTGAACTCGTGGATCCGATCGTTATCGTAGCCGCGGGCAAAACCAGGGGATAGTGTCGAAGGCCTGAGCGGCAGCGCGTCCGTACTGCCGCACTCGAAGTGGCCCAGATAGTTATAGCAGTGTCGCGGTACCGGTATGCCGCCCCAGTGCGCTTGCAGCACGTCCCGGTGTACGCCGTAGGCGACGCCCAAATGCGGCACGCGTGTAAGCGCCGTCTCGACGCGCCGGATCGTTTCGCCGAACGCCCCGGCGACAGGCGCCACGGCCACTGGATAAGCCGACGTGAACCATCCCACCGTACGCGAGATGTCGAGCCCGTCGTCGAAGCTGATGCGTCCATGGCTCTCCAGCTCGACGAGTTGTCCTTCCTCGCTGCTTCCCGACAACTCCTCGAACGCGTGCAGATATGCCGCTAGCAGCGCATGGTGCAAAGGTGCGTCGAACATCACGGGCACATCGCGTTGCAGCCGTGCCGTTTCCTCGCGCGAGAACGCGACCCACACGGTCTTCGCGTGCCGCTCCAGATTGGACGCCGGACGCTTTCCGAGATGCGCGCGAACGAGCGCCTCGGGGAGCGCACGCCAATACGCCAGGTCATCGTGCAGAACCGCGGCACCGGCGAGATGATCCGCCCATCGCGAAATCGAATACGATCGCGGCGCCGAGGGTGGCGTCGACGACGAAACGAAGGCGCCGTACAACCGCAGCATATCGTCGACCACGATGCGCCATGAGATCGCATCGACCGCCACGTGATGCGCGCACAAGAGCAGATGGCTCGCATGCTCGCCTCGAAAGAACAAGTGCGCGGCGAATACACGCCCGGTATTTAAGCTCAGCGATGCCTGCAATGCTTGGCTCGTTCGCCGAACGACCGCCCGTACTCCGTCGGCGCCAAGCGTTGCCGGAATCTCGGACGACTGCAACACGGGAGCGAGCCGTTCCAGTTGCCGCGTATCGGCCCGCCACGCACCATCGGCGCGATAAAAGCGCGCACTCAGTAAGGGATGCCAACCGCGCACGGCCTCCAAGGCGCGCGCCAGCGCGTCGACCGAAACCGAGCCGTCGATATCGAACAGCAACGCTTGATTGTGATGGTCGGGCCGCGTCAACGGAGCATCGAGCATCAGGTGCTGCGCGACCGAGATGCGGGAGGAGCCATCCGCACGATCGCCGGCCTCGCGCGCGCGTTCGTCTGCGATATTAGGCGTGATCCGATCCGAACTCGCAACGATGGCCTCGAGTAGGCCGTTCACCGTCGGTGCCTTGAGAAACGCGCGCGCCGTTACACGGTAGCCCGCGGCCTGAAGCTTGGCGATGACATCGATCGCATCGAGCGAGTCGGCGCCGAGTTGGAAGAAATCATCGTCGTCGGCGAAGTCATCCGTACCGAGGCAGGATCGCCATGCTTGCCGGATGGCTTCGCGCGGATCGGCGTCGCCGGCATCCGCATTGCCGGCGACGGCACCCGGCTCCCGCGCCGCGGACGTCTGTAGCAACTGCTCGTCGAGCCACGCGCGTAGACGCTTGAGATCGGTCTTACCGTTCGCGTTGAGCGGAAACGAGGACAGGACATGCACCTCGCGCGGCACCATATAGGCCGGCAGTAGTGCGGCCATGCGCGACTTCACCTCAGCCGGCGTCAGCGGCGTGCGCGCGAGCACCGCCGCGACGATCGCCGGGCGGCCGCGGATCGACATCAGAAAGGCCGCCGCGCCGTCGCAACCGTCGACCGACTTGAGCGCGCGCTCGATGTGTTCTAGTTCGATGCGATAGCCGTTGACCTTCACTTGCCGGTCCACTCGGCCCACGAAGTGAACGACGCCCTCATCGTCGATCCGCACGATGTCACCGGTGCGATACAGCCGCTCGCCGCCGAACCCGCCGGTAACGAAGGCCTTGGCGTTCGCTTCGGGGTTGTTTCTATAACCGGCCGACACCGACGGACCACCGATGAAAAGCTCGCCGTGCGCGTCGCGCGTTTTCCAAGTGCCGTCGTCTTCGCGTACCGCGAGGCGGGTCTGGCCGAGCGGGCGGCCGATCGGCACCGTCTCGAGCGCCGCGAGCGACGCCAGGTCGTCGCCGCCGATCGGATAAACAGTCACGCCGATCGTCGTTTCCGTGGGACCGTAGTGGTTGACGAGCTGCCGCGCGACGCCGCTCTCGACGATCGCCGACGCAAGTTTGGCCGAGAGTGCCTCGCCGCCCAAGATCAGATAGCGAAGCGCAAGAGCCGGCCCAACGCTCGCGCGAACGAGCGAGAAGATCGGCTCCCAATGCGAAGGCGTCATCTTCAGTACATCGATGCGGCGATCGAGGAGATAGCTCAGGAGGGCGTTCGGATCCTTGCGCCGTTCATCTTCGATGACATGCAACGTCCCGCCCGTCCACAATGAGAGAAATAGCCCGGTATTGCCCAGATCCGCCGACATCGTGCTGACGTGCGCGTAGCTAAGTCCATCTTCGATGTCGAGCCGATCAATGACGGCGCGCACGTAGTGCGCGATATTCGCGTGCGTCACCATGACGCCTTTCGGCACGCCCGTGGACCCCGAGGTAAACAGGACGTATGCCAAGTCGCCGCCTTGGGCGGGATCGGTATGCCGCAGCGGCGCGGCGGCCGCGGCCTGCGCGAAGTCGATCGCGCAGGCCGGCAAGCCGCGCTCCGCCAGCGCGCGTGCCTCCTCGGGTGACGTTATGACGAGGTCGGGATCGATCGTTTTCAGGCGCAGGTAATGTTCCTCGGGGGAGCCGTCGGCTTCGACGATCGTATAGGCCGCGTTGCCGCGCCAGACGCCGACGATCGACGCGGCCATCCAGGCGCTGCGCTTCAGGTAAATGGCGATAAGCGGACGGCGCTCCGGCGTTGCGGCTTCGATTGCCGCGGCGATCGCCGCGCTCACGCGATCCAGTGCCGCGTACGTGACGACCGTATGTTCGTCGCACACGGCAATTGTTTCCGGTGCCTCCGTCCAATGACGGCGTAGCTGTTGCAGCAACATCGCTCCTCCAATGGGTTCGGTGGGATGCGAACCGCGATCGGCCCGGCCCGCTCGGCCGCACCGGTTTCTTATTCAAACGCGTGCCTGGTCATGCCGGGCGAAGGCCGCCCTGACCGCTTCGTCGTCGAGCACACCGGTACGCTCGAGCAGCTTCACGAGGTTCTTGCGCGTGACGTCGATATAGTCTTTCGCATTCGCGACATACCGCGTTTGCGTTTCGCCGAGCACCGTTTCGATCTCGCCCGGCGAAAGCGCGAGTTGCTCGAGGACCGATCGATCGAACCGCCGGCTGAAGTCGGCTGCCAGATAATCGTCGAGATAGGCCGGCAACAACGTGCCGATCCGCCGGCGCGTGTCCACGTCCAGCGTCCGCCAGTGTTCGCGCACGAGCGTGGCGAAATAGTTCGCGTGGCGGCCTTCGTCCGAGACATGGTCGGTCATTACCTGCGTAAAGGTGCGCGTCGCCTCTTTTTCACGGCCGATACTGAGCAGATCCTTAGTCAACGTATGCTCGGCCAGACAGGTGGCCAGCAACTGATACGGAGCATGCATCGATTCCGGCAGCGCCGCATATCCACGCCGCACCGCGTCGAGATTTCCGTTGGTTTGCGGGACCGACAGCGGTTCGATACCCGAGGTGGCCTTCAATTGAATGATGAAATCGAGCGCCACATACGCGTGATAGCCCTCGTCGATCACGATCGTGATCGCTTCGCGGCGCGTTTGCTCGTCGGCTTGCGCAATGATTTCGCCGTTGATGATTTTCAGCGCGCAATCGATGACGAACCGCGTTTCGAGCAAACCGATCTCGTACATATACTTATAGGTGGACTGTGCGAGCACGTAGGCGACGGCCTCGCTGCCGAGCGACGTCACGATCTGATGTTCGGCGATCAGTTGGCGCGACTTCGGGAAAATGTTCTCCTCGACGATATTGGCGGGTACGAGAACGCGCGGGCTGTTACGCACCGTCGCATTGCCATACCAGCGGCTGACGGCGTCTTCGATCGTACTTTCGGAAGCTTGGAATACGGTAGACATACGGCACCTCTCGGAATGCGTGCCGGGCACGCGACGGTTTGGAATATCAATAACGGCTATTCGCTTTCGACGAAACTTCGCAGATCACGTAACGATTCGAGGACCGCATCGCCGAAGCGATCGAGGTCGCTTTCGGTATGCGCGGCCGAGAGAAAGATCGGTTCCTCGAGCGACGGAGCCAGCAAAAAGCCTCGGTCGCGCAGGCGCCGATGCACGCGCGTAAATGCTTCGTAATCCTGGCTCTTGACGTCGCGATAGTTGCGCAACGGCTCGTCGCTGTCGCGAAAGGCGATTCCCAGCACCGACCCCGCCCGGCTTACGTGAAAGCGGATTCCATGCTCGGTGAAGCCCGCCGCAAGGCGCCGTTCGAGCGCTGCGCCAAGACTGTCCAACCGTTCGTAGAAGCCAGGTCGCGAGATAACATCCAATGTCGCAATGCCGGCCGCCGTCGTCAGCGGATTGCCGGCGAAAGTTCCCGACTGAAAAACGCCGCCGCCGACCGCGACGTGCGAGAGATAGAGCGCTTTGCCGCCGTAGGCGCCCACCGGCGTTCCGCCGCCGATGATCTTGCCGAACGTGGTGAGATCGGGGTCGATGCCGAAGGCCTGGCTAACGCCGCCGTACCGAAAGCGAAAGCCTGACACCACCTCGTCGAAGATCAGCAGCGCGCCGTACTGATGCGTGAGTTCGCGCAACGCCTTGATGAATTCGGGACGCGATTTGACGAAGCCCATGTTGGTCGAGTGCGGCTCGACGAGCACAGCGGCAATCGCATCTCCATGCTCCGCAAACAGGTTCGTGACCTCTTCCACGTCGTTGTAGTCGGCCAGCAGCACGTCGCGGTTAGCATGATCGGCGATCCCTCGGCTCACCGTCTTCAAACTGCCTTGGCCGCGCTCGAGATTGAGCGGGCTTGCAAGCAGCGCATCGGAGTGCCCGTGGTAGGAGCCGCGAAACTTCACGATCAAGGCGCGTCCCGTGTGGCTGCGCGCGATTCGAGTGGCCGTCATGACCGCTTCGGTGCCGCTGCAAACGAACCGAATCGCTTCGAGTGCGGGTGTACTCGCGACGATGCGCTCCGCAAGTTCGTACTCCGCCTGCGTCGAAAGCCCGTACGTCGTACCGAGCGACGCTTGGCGCTTGATTGCCTCCACCACCTCTTGGTGGGCGTGGCCGAGAATCAACGCCCCGAATCCATTCAAAAAATCGATGTATTCGTTGCCGTCGGCATCGACGATGCGCGAGCCGCGCGCTTCGCGAGCGACGATCGGATCGCCGCCGACCAGTCTAAAGGTCCGCAGCGGAGAATTAACGCCATCGGGGATCGATTTCGTCCCGCGCTGGAATAGCGCTTGCGATTTTAAATAAGTAGCCATAAGACGCTCCGGTTTATTAACAGATTTTTATATATTGATTCATTAATGATGATATAAACAAATGAAAATTCATCTAGACGGTTCGGCCGGTGTACTTTAGAACAGCCTCCTCCAATGTCAAGGCCTTAAAAAGTATCTTGACAGCATGCCGAGGCGTGCTTTATTTATCACCGAACCGTGAGTTTCATTCGCATAACGGCTTAATATGAACAGATAATCGTTCGCGTATGATTAGCCGTTTTTATTAACGCATATCCAATAGATATAACAACAGTTTCACGAACGGCCTAAATTCACCACGAATCATGCGATGACCGTTTTTTCACGTCGATCAGCACGGCAATGAACCGTGCATTAACCCCCATCCAAGGAGAGATCAGATGGACATGAGCGTCTATTTCAACAAGCAGCATTTGGTGAAACACAGCTACGCAACCACAGAGGATTATCGCGTTCGCTCGGATGCATGGGAGTCATTGGCGCAGCAGTCGATCTCCGAGTGGTACGCGGCCCAACTCCAGGACCTCGCGTTTGAAAATCTACTCGACGCCGGATGCGGGCTGGGCCGGTTCAGTACCGCCATTGCGCGGGCGCGCCGGGTCGACGTCACGGCCATCGATATTGCCGAGCCGATGGTGGAGGCCACGCGCCAGGCGCTCGGCTCGCTGCCCGGCAAGCACGAGTTCGTGCAAACGTCGATCGAGGACGCACCGTTTTCCGACGGAAGCTTCGATCTCGTACTGGCGAACCTCGTCCTCTTTCATGTGCCCGACATCGGCGGCGCGTTCAAGAAACTGGCCGACTTCACGAAGAAAGGCGGACACGTCGCGCTTTTGACGGTCGATTTCGACTGGATGAGCGAGCTCAACCGCTTTCAAGACCACGCGCTGCTGAAGCTAGGTTTCGCCCACGATCATCCGGCGCTGACGGCGCCGGTGACGAACCGTTTTTGCGACGCGAACATCATGCGCTATGCGCCGCAGTCGCTGCGCTTGATTCGCAAACCTTGGTTCGACGGAACGATGACGTTCCCCGATGTCGACGGCGTCATGAATTTCTACACGCACACCATGCGATACAAAAACGTAGCCATGCAACTGGGCAACGATACGCTGCGCGACACGGCACGCGAGATCGTCGAAGCCTATCGCGAACGAACCGGCTCGCTCAAAGTCTCGAGCAGCCTGTACCTCTACGTATTCGAAAAGCGCTAGCGCGCCCGCGCGGCGTCCAAGCCGCGCCCCCGCTCATTCAGGAGGCCCGGACAGATGAATTCCACGTTTCCACCGGAATACGAAGTGTATGCACTGCGCTATGCCGTCCAGCCCGACCGCACGGCCCGCGAAAACTACTTGTTCTACGACGAGCACGATGGACCGATGCCGCAGGACTATTTCATCTGGGCCATACGCGACGAAGCGCGCGTCATCGTCGTCGATACCGGATTCACGGCCGAAATGGCGGCCAAGCGCAAGCGCACGTTTCTTCGCTCGCCGATAGCCGCGCTGGCCGGGATCGGCATCGACGCCTCGCAAGTGCGGGACGTCGTGATCACGCATATGCACTACGACCATGCGGGCAATCTGGATGCGTTTCCGCAGGCGCGCTTTCACGTGCAGGACAAGGAGATGCAGTACTGCACCGGCCGCTGCATGTGTTACGACTTGCTGCGGCGTCCGTTCGAGAAGTACGACGTCATCACGGCCGTTCGACATCTTTTCGAAGGACGGCTCGTGTTCCACGACGGCGACGAGACGCTCGCGCCTGGCGTCTCGCTACACTTGATCGGCGGGCACACGCTCGGCCAGCAGGTCGTCCGGGTGCACACCAAGCGTGGTTACATCGTGCTCGCGAGCGACGGCGCGCATTACTGGTCGAATATTCGCTCGCGCAAGCCGTTCCCGCTCGTCGCCGACGTCATGCTGATGCTCGAGGGATACACGCGCATCGACGCGCTCGCGGACGGCCCCGAGCACGTGATCCCCGGCCACGATCCCGCCGTCCTGACGACCTTCCCGACTTGGCCCTCCAGCGGCGACGTGGCGTTGCTCCACGAGGCCCCGATCGCGCACGCCGAGCGGACCGACGGCCAGACGGCGCTTTCCGTGCAAATATGATTAGGAGCGCAAAATGAGTGCGATCACGGTCACGATTATCGGTATGGGCCCGCGCGGCGTTAGCGTTCTCGAACGTCTCGCACACTTCGTACGTGCGCTGGGTTGGCGTCAAGCGATCCGCGTCGAAATCGTCGATCCCGGCGAATGCGGTCAAGGCACGCATTACGATACCCAACCGCCGCACCTGCTCACCAACACCCTCGCGAGCCAGGTCACGATTTTTCCCCCGGAAAGCCTTGCACTGGATAGCGCCCCGCGCAGTTTCTTGGAATGGGCAAGGGCCGAAGGCTATCGGCACTTCGAGGGCGCCTTCCATGCCGTGGGCGCTCCCTACGGCGAAGACGTAGGCGAGCAGCATTACCTCCCGCGTTATCTATTGGGACGCTACTTTTCGGACGCGTTCGACCGCATCGTGCGAGCGTTGCCGCCGAACGTGTCCGTCAGCCACCGGCGGCGGCGCGCTCACGACCTCACCCCTACCGCGCACGGATACACGGTACATTTGGACAGCGGCGGCTCGTTCCAAACCGATTACGTCATATTGGCGATGGGCCACGGCAGACGCAAGGGCGACGCGACCGATGCCGCGCACCGGCGCTTCGTAGAGGAGTGCGGGCGCCGCAACGACAAACTGGACCTGTTCGAATCGGCGTACCCGGTCGAAGCGCTGGGCCGCATTTCGCCCGGTGCCACGGTGGCGATCCAGGGCATCGGCCTCACCGCACACGACGTCATATCGCACTTGACCGTCGGCCGGGGCGGGCGATTCGTCGGGCGAGCGGGCGAGCTGCGTTACGAGCCTTCGGGTCGCGAGCCTCGCATGTTGCTATTTTCCCGCAGCGGTTTGCCGTTTTCGGCGCGAGCGGTCAATCAAAAGGGCCCCGCGGGACGATACAACCCGCGCTTCTTCACGATGAATGCCATCTCGCAACTGCGCGAACGCGCACGGACCACACGCGGCGACGGTCGAATCGACTTCGTGAACGAGGCGATGCCGCTGATCATGGCCGATATGGCTTATGCCCGGCATTGCGCGCTGCACGCGGATGGCGCCGACGACACGTTCGAATGGAACGCGCAGGCTCGCGCCGCGATCGAAGCAATATTGGATCCTGTCGGAACGCGTCAGTTCGACGATCTCGACGCGTTCCGACGGTTCTTTCGTCAATTCCTGCTCGACGACCTTGCCGAGGTGGACAAAGGCAACGTCAAGAGCCCGGTCAAAGCGGCGACCGACGTTCTGCGCGACTTACGCGAACAGTTCCGCAACGCCGCCGAGTACGCCGGCTTCACGCCCGAATCGAACAAGGTCTTTTCCGAAGTATTCGTCAACACGCTCAACCGAATCGTGTTCGGACCGCCGAAGCGGCGCAACCTGGAGTTGCTCGCACTACTGGACCAAGGGTTCGTCGATCTGGCCGGCGGGCCGGGAGCAGCCGTCGTTCACGATCCGGACCAAGCGCGCTTCGCGATCGAGAGCGTCTTCGGAGGGCGCAAGGAGCGGCGGCACGCCGACGTGCTCGTCGTATCGCGTATCGACGTATTCAGCCCGCTGACGGATCGATCGCCGTTAGTAGCCAATCTGATGACGCGCGGACTTATTCGCGCTTTCGAGAACGGCGACTACCACCCCGGAGGGATCGACATCGCGCCTACATATCAAGTGGTCGGCCGCGACGGACTCGTGAACGATCGCGTATGGGCGATCGGCTATCCCGTCGAAGGCCCCCACTATTACACGCAGGAGCTGCCGCGGCCCGGCAGGAAATCTCGTCTAACCATCGATGCCGAGATCTGCGTGCAAGGGCTATTCGCTTCGCTCGGGGCGGATAGCATCCCGCAAAGCCCGCCGCAAGCCAGCGAGGCGGTGCTCGATAGCTGAACGCACGCTCGCCCGAACAGCATGGCGAGGCAAATCCACGCCGACGACAGGTCGCGCATCGAATAGACAGGAGCCGCTCACATGGCCATTCCCCTTGGCGCATTCATTTCATTCTCCGCTTATCTGGAAGGTTCGCGTTTGCCGAGCGAGCAGCCTGCCGTTTGGCACGGCGCCGATATTTGGCGTGCCGCCGCGCGCCAGCCCGCTGACGCGCGCGGCGCCGTCGCCTTCACCCGCGGCGCGGCAGGTAACGCGACCGAGATCGTGCCCGGCATATCGCTTACGGCGCAGCGCGTCGAAGCCGGTATGCGCGCGGGGCTGCATCGCCACTCGTTTTGGCACCTGTATCACGTCGCAGGCGGGAGCGGCCACGTTATTCTGGGAGATGAATCGAACCGCGTGCAAGTCACGGCGGGAGACTGGTTATTCGTGCCGGCATGGCATCCGCATGCCGTCGACAATCGCGCCGGTACGGCCCCGCTCGATCTATTCGCGCTGCAGAACTTGCCGCATTGCGCGGCGCTGGGCAACCTCGCGCGAGCCGACGAGCGTCAATCGATCGAATTGACTTACGCCGATGCGTGACCTTACCTAGGAGACGCATGATGCGACTCTATTCGTTCTTCAGATCCACCGCGTGCTTTCGTGTTCGAATCGCATTGGCGCTGAAAGGCCTAACATGTGAGACGATCCCTATCAATCTGCTACAAGGCGAGGGCGAACACCAGGCCCCGGCCTTCGCGGAGATCAATCCGCAGAGAATGCTGCCCGTTCTGGTCACGGACGACGGCGAACGGATCACACAATCCTTGGCGATCTGCGAGTACCTCGAAGACTTGCGGCCCGCGCCGCCGCTTCTGCCGGCCAGTCCATCGAAGCGCGCTTACGTGCGTGCTTTGGCCGCCGCGATGGCCAGCGACATTCACCCGCTACATGCGATTCGCGTGTCGCGGTATCTCGAGCGAGCGTTCGATGCCGATGCGCAAGCGCGCCGGGCGTGGGGTCAACACTGGATACGCGAGGGACTCCTTGCGATCGAGGCGAGCCTGAAGCGCGGCGGTCACACTGGCCGCTATTGCTGCGGCGACGAGATATCGCTCGCCGACGTATTCCTCGTGCCGCAGCTTGCCAGCGCTATCCACTATGGCGTTGCTATCGATGACCTAGAACTCGTTGGCCAAATTGTGGGCCGCTGTCTTGAGCAGCCTGCATTTCAGGCGGCCTTGCCCGAGAAACAGCCCGAAGCGGCATGAGGAGAATAAACCCAAACAGCATATTGCACCGCCGCATACGCTTTCATTATTGAAGTGTCAATACTGGACCTTGCTAAGGTCATTGATGAAGATGAGGGGTCGTGTTCCCTCGAGGTCGGACGAATCACAGTATCCGTTTCCGGCCTTTCACCACTACTCAGTGAGCATAGGGTGGGCGCCATGAATCTTCGTTCAGTCGATTTGAATTTGCTCGTTACGCTCGATGCGTTGCTCGCCGAGAAGCACGTCACGCGGGCCGGCAGAAAAATCGGGTTGACGCAGCCGGCCGTTAGTAACGCGCTCGGCCGGCTGCGCCATATGTTCAAGGATGAGATCCTCGTACGTGCGGCTTCCGGGATGGAATTGACGTCCCGCGCCAAGGCGTTGGCGCCGGCGCTCCGGCAGATCCTTCAGCAAATCGAAACGTTGCTTGCATCGGAGCAATCGTTCGATCCGCTTGAATCGGAACGGCAATTCGCGCTGAGGATGTCCGACTTGACCGAGCTGCTGTTTTTGCCGGCGCTGTCTCGGTCCGTTCGGACCAGCGCGCCGCGGGTGACGCTCAATATCCTTCATCTAGGGGCCGCGCAAACCGTGGAAGGACTCCACGAAGGAGCGATCGACATCGCGCTCAGCGCACGGCGCCTCGATGACGGATCGCTACGTTCGCAGGTGCTGTTGCAGGACGATATGGTTTGCGTGATGAGCCGGTTGCATGCGGACGCGAATCAGCCGCTTTCGCTCGATCGATTCCTCGCACTGGACTTTTTGGATGTTTCGCCGAACCGCACCGCGGGTGGAATCGTCGATGACCTCCTGGCGGAAATCGATTGCACACGGCGCGTCGTTCTAACGGTACCCCATTGGCTCGTCGTGCCCGATATGCTGATCGCGCTGCCTGTCGCGGTGATCATGTCGGCGCGTCATGCGATGACGCTGGAACCCGGCCGGTTCACGATCGCGCCGTTGCCGCTTCCGCTCGAGCCGCTGACATGGTCGCTTTACTGGCACCCGAGGCACGATACGAGCGCGGCACATCGGTGGCTGCGCACGCGGATGACCGAATGCGCGGCCGCGCTCGATGCCTCGCATCGGTGGCCGGCCGATAGGCCATCGTCCGTGCCGGCGGATGATCCGAAGCTGTACGACGTGGCCGCGGCTACATGAGGCCAATCCTAAAACTGCTTGCGCATTCCGAGCGCCACGCCGGCGCTGCCGCTTCGCCCGCTCGCGAGCGAATACCCTAGAAAGTTGTAGTTGTAGTTATCGAAGTCGAGCGCCGCGCGCCACGCATAGCCCGCGGCTACATATAGCAACGCCGACTTCGACAGCGAGTAGTCCATTTCCAGCGTGACCTGCTTCGGATTCGACGGGCCGGCGGAAGCGGTTCCCGGACTCGGGTTTTGCAACACGACATTCTCATAATAGAAAGCACCGATGGCTTGCAGGGCCGGTGTCACCCGATACCGTACGCCGGCCCAGTAAAAATCGAATCGCGTCACGACGCCGGGCGTCGTCACGTTCGCGCTCCCATGTTCGAACCCCGCGATGAACGTAGCCGGCCCGGGATGGATCGCCGCCGCAATCGCATAGCGTCGAAAATGCGTCACGTTCGGCACCGCGCCGTTGACGTCGTCATAACCGGCGGCAATGCCCACCAAACCGCCGGCGTATTCGAAGCCGAACCCCGATCCGGCACCGGCGCTGAACGCACCGGGCGTGCCGCCGAACGAATAATGCGCGCGCAGCGAGAGCCGGCCGAAGTCCGCGTAATACTTCACCATGTTGTTCTCGCGGAAATTCAGGCCCACGATCGCGCCGTCGGGCTCATACAGCGTCGAGTAGCCGTCGGTGACCGAGTAGTGCTCGAAGATATCGAACAGCGACGTGTATTGACGCCCGAAGCGCACCCCACCCCACCCCTGCCGGCTGAGCCCGAGCCACGCGCCGCGATCGAAACCCCCGGTCCCCACGCCCCTGCCGTTGTTCATCAGAATCGAACTCTCCAGGCGCACATCGGCACGCCAGCCGTCCCCTAACTCCTCCGCCGCTTTGATACCCCAACGCGAGCCGCTTCTGCCGCCCGACCCCATGCGAACCAGCGTGCCCGAACCCTGAGCCGGCGTTTGTTGATGAGTCACAACCTCGGTATAGATGTCGGCCACGCCGTATAGCGTCACGTTCGTCTGCGCGCTCGCACCAGCCGATGCCAATCCCACGCCGCATGCTGCTAGCCATTGCTTCTTCATGTGTCACCGTCTCCTTAGTAGTCCTTATCGTTTTATGTGTGTCTCGGGCCGGCCGGCACCCGGCCGTTCCGTGGCTATGCCGCGCCGCCCGAGCGCTGGCGCAACGCGGCGTCGCGTTCGATGATGCGGCGCGCCTGTGCGAGCACAGGCAAATCGATCATCTTTCCCTCGAACGCAGCCGCGCCGCGTCCGGCACCGCGCGCGGCCGCGTATGCATCGACGATACGGCGCGCGCGGGCGACCTCCGCCTCGGAAGGAGAGAACGCCCGGTTGAGCGCGCCGACCTGCTTCGGATGAATGCACGTCGCCCCGACGAACCCGAACTCCGCCGATTCGCGCGCCATCCGCTCGAATCCCTCGAGGTCGCCTAGATCATCCGGCGTCCCCATCAGCCCGAGCGGCCATACGCCGGCCGCCGCGGCCGCAATGACCAGCAGTTGCTTCGGAACGCGCAATACGTTCGCGTTGGCGTGGCTGCCGCAAGTGACCGCGAAGTCACCGCCGCCGAGCATCATTCCGACGAGTCGCGGCGACGCGCGCGCGATTCGATCCATACACCCGAACGCCTGAGGTGTCTCGATCGTCGCGATCAATCGGGTGGCGCCGCGCTCCCGGCCATGCTCCAGCTCCAGCATCTCCAAGCATTCGTCGATCGCCATCAGATGCGATGCGCCGAGTACCTTCGGCACCACCACGCCCGTCACCCCGGCTCCGACCGCGGCCCGCAAATCGTCCACCATCCATCGCAAGGGCGCGTTCACGCGCACCAGCACGGCAAGCCCCGCCGCCGCTATCCGGTGCGCCGAGGCGGGCAGCATCGCGCGCGCATCGTGCTTCGATTCGGGAGGCACGCTGTCCTCTAGATCGAGCAACGCCGCATCAGCGCTCGAACGGCAAGCACTATCGGCATAGCGGCTGATATGCGCGGGCACGTAGAGCAACGAGCGCCAGGGAGCAAACGACAAGCCTTCATTCATCTCGATCACCGGATTCCTAAAATGAAAGTGACTTTCATTTTGTTGCCACATACCCACGACGGTCAAACTATCGTTAACCCGTTCTGCTTTGCACCATGGGCCGGTCAGTTCTCCTTACTATCGGCTTGCGAAAACCAAAACGTGTTGACATGGGGAAGTCAACGGATAAAAATGAAAGCGACTTTTGTTTTTTCCAAGGAGCAGGCCGCGACGATGGCAGCATCGCGTCGAACGGGGTGCCCGGTTTGCCACAGTTCAAGTAGAGGTTCAGATGAATGCTCAAGCCGACGGCGGCGTCGCCGCCGTCAATCGTGCCCTGACGGCGCTGCTCGCCTTCGCCGACGCACCGAACGGGCTCATGCTCGCGCAAGTGAGCGAGGCCACCGGCCTGAACATGAGCACCTTGCTCCGGCTGTTCGAATCGCTCGAAACGTTCCGCTTCATCAAACGCTTGCCCGACGGCCGCTATGTGCTCGGCCCCGCCAGTTTTCACCTCGGCATCATGTATCGGGAGTCCTTCCAGTTGCGCGAATACGCCGTTCCCATCCTGCGCAAACTGACTGATGAAACCGGCGAGACTGCGGCCTACTACGTGCGCGAAGGGGACGAACGCGTGTGTCTGTTTCGCTTCTACGCGCGCCGTGCCGTTCATACGCACTTACGCGAGGGCGATCGCTTCCCGCTCGATGTGGGCGCCGCGGGCCGTGTCCTACTGGCGTTTTCGGGAACGCGCGGTAACGACTACGACAAAGTGGCGGAACTCGGATACGCCGTATCGATCGGCGAGCGCGAACCCGAAAGCGCCGCGATCGCCTGCCCCGTGTTCGGTGTCGGGCGGTTGCTCAGCGGCGCCATTTCGCTCGGCGTGCCGCGTTACCGCTTCAACAAAAAGGTCTTGGCCGATTACCTGCCGCGCGTGCAAGCGGCCGCCGCTCAATTGACGCACGACCTAGGCGGCGATCTGCCGGGCGGCTTCTCGAACCTCTCCCAAGCCGCCATCGACAGCGCCCTCAACGACTAACCCGGCCTAACGCAGCCCAACGTGGCCGGCTACCGGCCACGCACACCAGGAGACAAAGGATGTCCGTAGCACACATACCCACCGAGGGCGCTCGCGCCGTGCGGCGGGGAAGCACTGGCGCCATCCATCAAAAAACCTTCGACAGCGCGTCGCGTGGTCCGCTCGAAGGCATACGTGTGGTCGATCTGTCCCGTCTCATGGCCGGCAACATGTTAAGCCTGCAGCTCGCCGATTTCGGCGCCGACGTCATTAAAGTCGAGAACGAGCGCGGCGATACGCTGCGGGCGGTCGGCGCGGGGGGCATCAGCACGAACTGGAAGGTCTACGGACGTAACAAGCGTAGCGTGTGCGTCGATTTGCATTGCGCCGAAGGAATCGAACTCGTCCGCAAGCTCGTTGCGCAAGCCGACGTCTTCATCGAAAGCTTCAAGCCGGGCGTACTCGAACAAATGGGCCTTGCACCGGATGTGCTGCACGGCATCCGTCCGCAACTCGTCATCGCACGCATTTCGGGCTGGGGACAAACGGGCCCCTATCGGCACAAACCCGGCTTCGGCACGCTGGCGGAGGGCTATTCCGGCTTCGCCGCCATCAACGGGTTCGCCGATCGCGAGCCTGTCTTGCCCCCGATCTTCCTCGGCGACATGACGGCGGGCCTCTCAGGCGCGATCGCGGTACTCGTCGCTCTACTCGCCCGCACCCGGCGCGACGCCCCCGGCCAAGTGATCGACGTGTCCTTGTTCGAACCGATGTTTTCGATTCTCGGCCCGCTCGCCGCCAACTACGCCATGACCGGCAAGATCAAACCGCGCACGGGCAGCCGCTCCACGAATACGGCACCGCGCAACGCGTATCGGACGCGCGACGGCAAGTGGCTCTGTCTGTCGAGTTCGACGCAAACGATGGCCGAGCGCCTCTTTCGGGCCATTGGGCGCGCCGATCTGATCGACGATCCGCGCTATGCGACCAACGTCGAGCGCGTCAAACATGCCGGCGAGCTCGACGCCATTGTGGGCTCTTTCATTGCCGAACGCGATCTAGACGAGAACCTCGCGTTTTTCGAGTCGGCCGGCGTGACCGTCGGCCCGATCAACGATGTCGCGCAGATCGTACAGGACTCCTACGTGATCGAACGGGAAGTACTCGTCGAACTCCCCGACGACGACGCCGGCAGCTTACCGATGCACAACATCGTGCCTCGGCTCTCGGGCACGCCGGGCGTATTTCGACGCCCCGCCCCCTCGCTCGGCGAACACAATCGCGAGGTACTGATGCCGTTGGTCGGCGAGAGCGAATATGCGGCCTTGACGCAGAGAGGCATCATCGTCGGCCCGGGCAACGAATAGCGGGCCGATATCCGACAAGCGGCCCGCGCTTGCGCCGCCGGCCGCCATGACAAGGAGACAGAGCGCATGAATCCACGTTGGATTCGCCGTCCGCCCGGATCGAATTGGGGCGATTTCGGCGCTGACGATCAAAAGGGCCGCTTGAATTGGCTGACGCCGGAACATGTGCGGCAAGCTGTGGCCGAAGTTCGAGAGGGCCTCGTCTTTTCATTGAGCCTGCCGCTCGACGTGCCGCGAGGCGGCGGCTTGAATGCTCGCCGGCGCCCTCCTGCCGTCTGGCCGGCATCGCTCGAGGGCAAACCATACTTCGGCTATCGCGCCGATGAGCGAGTGCGCGGAGCGACCGACGTCGTCTGCGACGACGCCTTCTGCATGCACTCGCAGTTCTCGACCCAATGGGATGCCCTCTCGCACGTCGGCTCGCTATTCGACGCCGACGGCGACGGCCACGCCGAGCGCGTCTTCTACAACGGCTATCGCATGGACGAACACGTACGCGTGCCCGAGGATGGCGCCGCCGCCGGCGGTGCGCAGGCCCTAGGCATCGAAGTGATGGCGCAAACCGGCGTGCAAGGGCGGGGCGTCATGGTGGATCTGCGCCGCCGTTTCGGCGACGAGCGCCGCAAGATCGGCTATGACGACTGGATGCGCACACTGGATGCCGACGGCGTTCAAGTCGAGCGCGGCGATATCGTCTGTATCCATACCGGTTTTGCCGACCGTTTACTGACGAGCGAGGCGCCATCCGCGTCGAACATCTGTTGCGTGCTCGACGGCGACGACGACCGCCTGCTTCGATGGATCGACGAATCGGGCCTCGCGGCCCTCGCCGCCGACAACCACGCGGTGGAAGAACGGCCGCAGCAAGTAGCGGATCGCACTCGCCCCGGCCCCATCATGCCGCTGCATGAGCTGTGCCTCTTCAAGCTCGGCATTCATCTGGGCGAGCTTTGGCATTTGACGCCGCTCGCGGCTTGGCTCGCGCGGCATGAACGCTCGCGCTTCCTGCTGACCGCGCCACCGCTTTATCTGCGCGGGCTCGTGGGTTCGCCCGTCAATCCCATCGCGACAGTCTGACAGAACAACGACTTATTAGGAGACCCCGATGTCCTCGTCCCAGGTGTCGTCGATCACGGCACGCATCGATCGTTTGCCGCCCACTCGCACGGTTTGGCACATCGTCCTGCTGCTCAGCGTCGGCGGCTTTTTCGAAGTCTATGACTTGTTCCAGATGACTTACCTGCCACCGGGGCTGGTGCGCGACGGCATCTTTCATGCCGGCGCCAAGGGCCTGCTCGGCATGTCCGATCAAGGGGCGCTGGGCGCGGCGACGTTCGCGGGACTGTTCATCGGCGAGATCTTCCTATCGCGCTTCGCCGATCTCGTCGGACGGCGGATTCTGTTCACGAGCTCGCTCGTCCTCTATACGGCGGCCAGCCTGTCGATGTGCTGGCAGCACACGGCGATCGGCATTTGCGTCTGCCGCCTGATCGCCGGATGCGGCGTGGGTGCCGAGTTGATCACGATAGGCGCGTTCCTGACCGAGCTCGTGCCCAAGGCCGTTCGCGGCCGAGCGTTCGCCCTGTGTTTCTCGGTGGGCTACCTCGCGATGCCCGTGCTGGCGTTTGCCTCCTGGCAGTTGATCCCCTACGCTCCGTTGGGGTTCTCGGGTTGGCGCTGGGTCGTGCTGCTCGGCGGCTCGGGTGCCATCGTAGCCGTCTGGCTGCAAGCGAAGCTGCCCGAGTCGCCGCGCTGGCTCGCCACGCGCGGGCGCGAGCAAGAAGCGCAAGCCACGCTGCTATCGATCGAGCAGCGCGTCGAACGCGAATACGGGCGGCCGCTGCCGCCGATACATGAAATCGAAGCACCGGCGCCCGCGGGTGCGACGGCACGGACGCCGTCGATGTGGGACAGTGCGTATCGGCGCCGCACATGGATGCTCATCGCGTTCAACGCATTCCTGAGCATCGGCTTTTTTGGCTTTAGCCAATGGCTGCCGACGCTGCTCGTCGCCCAAGGCGCCGCGATCACGAAGAGTCTTTGGTACGCTTTTCTTATCGCCTTCGCCTACCCGGTGTCTCCGTATATCGCCGCCGGACTCGCGGATCGCATCGAACGCAAATGGCTCATCTCGGCGTGCGCTCTGGGCGTCGCGCTCTTCGGCACAGCGTTCGCCATGGCCGGGCACTCGCCGTTCGCCGTCGTGTTCGGCTTGCTCGTGACGCTTTGCAGCGCCGTCATGGCCGGCAATGCAACGGCGTATCAGGCCGAAATTTTCCCCACGCCAATTCGCAGCAAGGCGTTGGGCTTCGTCCATTCGATCGGCCGGCTGACCGGTATCGCGAGCAGTTTCCTCGTTGCCCTCTTACTTCAGCACGGTGGCCCCGCGGCGGTATTCGCACTGATCGCGGGCAGCATGGCCGTCGTGATCGTATCGATCGGACTGTTCGGTCCGCGCACGAACGGGCGTTCGCTCGAGGAGATCGCGAGCGAGGCCGGCGGCGAGGCGCAACGCACCGGCTCGATGCGTGTGGATGCCCCTGCGCCGGCGATCGGCCGAAGGTGAGCGACGCCCCAATCAGCCGTGGTCAAGGGCGACCGACATCGTCCTTCACCGACACGTCGCAGAGCAACCGCCAGTGACGTTCGAGCGTGCGTGTGGCGTTACCGGCAACCACGACCGTGCCGCTCAAGTGAATGTCCCGGCTCGAACTGCCGATCATGATCTGGAACTCGCCGGGCTCCACGATGCGCTCGCCTCGACCATCCGTGAAGTTGAGCATGTCCACCGGCAATGTGACATGGACGGTACGGCGCGCGCCCGCGGGAACGAACACGCGCTGAAAACCCTTCAGCTCTCGCACGGGCCGCACGACCGATGCAACGCGATCCGCCACGTAGATCTGAACCACCTCGATCCCGTCATGGGCTCCCGCGTTGCCGACCTCGAACGTAAATTCGAATTGTCCGTCGCCGATATCCGCGCGCTGCTTGATCCACTGTAGCGCACCGTATTCGAATCGCGTGTAACCGAGGCCGAACCCGAACGGGTAGCGCGACCCGAAGTGATAAGCGATCGGCGTACCCGCGCTTTTGAGCTTGTGGTTATAGACGTAGGGCACCGCGCCGACATTCTTCGGAATCGACAAGGGCAGCCTGCCGCTAAAATTGGCCGCGCCCGAGATCAATTGCACGAGCGCATCGGCGCCGCCTTCGCCCGGAGAAAAGGCGAGAATATGGGCGGCGACGGAATCTTCCAGACCGCCCAGGTTATATGGACGCCCGCCCGTTTGCACGACGACCGCCGGCGTGCCGCTCGCCACGACGGCGCTCAATAACGCCTGCTGTACGCCAGGCAAGTCGAGACTATCGGTATCGGAGCCCTCGCCCACCGTACCCGATTGAAACAGGCCAGACAAATCGCCGACGAAGACAAACGCCACGTCGGCCGAGCGCGCAACGCGAACCGCCTCGTCGATCTGGCCGACGTCGCGGCTGACCGGCGTCGGCCGGTTCTCGCCGACAGCACGCGCCATGTCCACGTCTCCCGGATATACGGGCGTGCCGGCGCGGCGTTCGCGAATGATGTCGCACCCTTTCGCGTACGCGACACGATCGCTTCCGTACCGCTCCTTGAATGCTTGCAACGGTGTCTTGACGGCCGAACGTGCTTGCTCGCCCGCCGTAATCAAATGCACGGGGAAGCTATACCCCGCGAGCAGCGCGAGCGGGTCGTCGGCGGTCGGGCCGATGACCGCGATACTCGCCTCGCCACCGGCGTCGAGCGGAAGCACCGCGTCGTTTTTCAGCAGGATGATCGACTCCAAGGCGGCGCGACGCGCCACGGCCGTCGCGCGCGGGCTGTTGACGTTGACACCGTCCGGGTCCGCATAGGGATGCTCGAATAACCCAAGCCGGAACTTCGCCGTCAGCACACGAGACACGGCCGCGTCGATGACCGACATATCGATGTCGCCCCGCTCGATCGCGGTTTCCAAATGCAGCGCGCATTCGTGTCCGGGCAGTTCGACGTCGAGGCCGGCGTTGTACGCCAAGGCCGCGGCTTTCGCCGCGTCGGGCGCCACGCCATGATGCGAGTAGAGCAGATTGACTCCGGCGTAGTCGGCCACGACGAGTCCGTCGAATCCCCATTTGCGGCGCAACGTACCCTCGATCAGCACCTGATCGGCATGGCAAGGAATACCGTCGATGTCGTGATAAGCGGGCATCACCGCGCCGGCGTTCGCCAGCTTCACGGCCATTTCGAACGGCAAAAGAAAGATATCGTTGAATTCCCTCGGCCCGATGTGAACCGGCGCATGATTTCGGCCGCCCTCGCTTGCCGAGTGCCCCGCAAAATGCTTCAGCGTCGCGAGCAAATCCCGGCGTTCGCCCTGGAGCCCCAAGACGTACCGGGTAGCCATGACCCCGACCAAATAAGGATCCTCGCCAAACGTTTCTTCCGTACGCCCCCAACGAGGATCGCGCGAGACATCGAGCACGGGCGCGAGGCCTTGATGACAACCGATCGATCGCGCTTGTTCGCCGATCGTGCGCCCCACCTCCTCGATCAGATCGGCATCCCACGTCGCGGCATAGTTGAGCGGCGCGGGAAACAGCGTCGCGCCCTCGATCATGAGTCCGACGAGACATTCCTCATGGGACATCACGGGAATACCGAGGCGCGTCTCTTCGACCATCCTGCGCTGCAAGGCGTTGAACGCTCGAACGCCCTCGTGCGCCTCGACTGTGTGCGTGCCGAGCGGCCGCGTGATTTGCCCAAGGCCATGCTCGAGCAACTGATCGACGGTAATGTCCGTTTCGCGCTGAGCAAAATCGGCGAGCCGCCATCTGTGGTTGCCGTCGGCCGACAGCTTCAGCCACCCCGCGTGCAACTGCGCGATTTTTTCCCGCAGCGTCATGCGCGCAAGCAGATCGGCTACGCGCTCGGCAATAGGCGCCGCCGCGTCACGGTACAAGGCCGGTTGTTCAGCAATATCGATTGGCATGGAAGCTCTCGCTTGGATAAATGAATGACCGATCAGGCGCTGCGCTCGGCAAGTTGGGCGTGCTCGGTGCCGGCGAGCCGCGGCAGTGCGAGACCGTTGCTGTCGAAGACATGGCAGGCATGGGGCGGGGCCCAAAGCGCGACCGGCCGGCCGCGCTCGACGTTGACGTCGCCCGACAGCTTCGCGACGACGTGCGCATCGGCTTGTTCCGCTAGTCCGGCGTGCAAGTAGGTGCATTCGCCGAATCGTTCGATGAGCCGCGCTTGCGCCCTGATGATTTGCACTTTCGTCTCGCCGCCGGCCAAGGCGAGATGCTCGGGACGAATGCCGAGCGTGGCCTCGGCACCCGCGCGGATGCTGCGCCCGTCAACCGCCGCGGCGAGCATCTCCCCGCCCGGCAGCCGTAGATGAACCCCGTCCGCATGCGCCTCGACGACGTTGCCCCGCACGAAATTCATTCGCGGAGAACCGATGAAGCCCGCGACGAATCGATTCTTGGGCCGGTGATAGAGATCGAGCGGCGAGCCCACTTGCGCGATGCTTCCCTCGCGCTCCATGTCGGCGCCGGCGTGCAGTAAAACGATCTTGTCCGCAAGCGCCATCGCTTCGGTCTGATCGTGCGTGACATACACCGCGCTTGCCTGATTGAATTCACGATGCAGCCGAGAAATTTCCGTCCGGGTTTGCACGCGCAGCGCGGCGTCGAGGTTGGAGAGCGGCTCGTCGAAGAGGAAGACGCCCGGCTCTCGCACGATCGCTCGGCCGATCGCCACGCGTTGGCGTTGGCCGCCGGAAAGCGCCGCGGGCTTGCGGCTCAGGAGTTGATCGAGCTGTAATGCGGCGGCCGCCTGCCGGACTTTACGATCGATGACCGCGCCGTCCAGCTTGGCCTGCCGCAACGCGAACGCCATGTTTTCGTAGACGCTCATGTGCGGATACAACGCATAATTCTGAAACACCATCGCAACGTTCCGCTTCGACGGGTGGACGTCGTTGACCACCTTGCCGTCGATGCTCAGTTCGCCCGAAGTTATCCCTTCGAGACCGGCGATCATGCGAAGCAGCGTTGATTTTCCGCAGCCGGATGGGCCTAGAAATACGCAGAACTCATGCGCATCGATGTCCAAATCGACCCGGCGCACGACCGGGCTATTGCCTTGATACGCCTTGTGGACGTTTCTCAAACTAATGCTTGCCATGATTGATCAACCTTTTAGCGATCCCGCCATCATTCCCTTGATCACACGTTCTTGACCGAACGCATAGACGGCAATCAAAGGAAGCGAGGTGAGCGTGACGAGCGCAAGCATCGCGGGAACGTTCGACGAATACTGCCCCTGGAAGTCCCATATCGCGAGCGGGAGCGTGCGGTGTCCAGGCGTCGACGTCAGTACGTAGGCGAAGATGAACTCATTCCAGAGCGCAACGGCGTTGTAGATCGCAACGGTGGCGAGCCCCGGCGTGGAGAGCGGAAAGTAGATTCGCCAAAATATCTTGAGCGGTCCGCAGCCGTCCAAACAAGCGGCCTCCTCCAATTCACGCGGAATCTGCCGCATGAACTCGGTCAAGATGAAGATCGAAATCGGCAAACTGAATGCGACGTACGGCCCGATCAAAGCAAAGGCGGAATCGTACAAGCCGATATTTCGGACGAGGAGATAAATCGGAACCAAGGTGGCGTGTATCGGCACGATCATCGCCGCCACCACGAGGCCGAACAACGTCTTCCCGAAAGGGAAATGGAGCCGAGCAAAGGCATAGGCAGCCATCGAACTCAGCAAGACGATCAATAGCACCGACACGCCGACCACGAAACAACTGTTGAGCAGGTAGGTGAAGAACGGTCCCTGCAATACCGATGCGTACTCGGCAAAATCGAGATGCCGCGGCAAGGCCCATACCGAATCCGCGAAAGATTCCTCCTGCGACTTCAAGCTCGTGACGATCACGAAGAGAAAAGGAAGCGTGGTGACGGCGAGCCAGATGAGCGCGAGGAAATACGACACGCCGCGTTTGGCCTGCGCCATCCCTCGAATTCTCGGAGCGAACATGGTCAGACCTTTTGCGAGTAGCGTTGCGTCGCGCGCATGGCGGCGGCGGCAACGAGCGCGACGATCAGGAACATCGCGGAGGCGATCGTGCTTCCGTAACCGAGTTGGAACGCGCTGAATACCTTGTTGTACATATAGGTCGCCATCAGTTCGGAGGCGTGTTCGGGACCCCCGCCCGTCATGACGAACACAAGATCGAAGTACCTGAGCGAGCCCAGAACGGCCAGCAACATCGCCGTGCGAATCGTGCCTTGCAAATGCGGCAGCTTGATGCGCCAAAAGATCGTGGATTCGGAGGCGCCGTCGAGTCTCGCCGCTTCGCTCAACTCGGCGGGAAACGAGGACAGCCCAGCGAGAAACAGAATCATGTAGAACGGGATGTTCTGCCAGCAGATGACCGCAATCGTGGCGGCAAGCGAAAAATGCGGATCCCCAAGCCAATCTTGAGCCAATCCATCGAGTCCGATCGCGCGCAAACCGACGTTCAGAGGACCGAAATTCGGATCATAGACGTTCTTGAACAGCACGCCGATGGCGACGCTCGACATCAGCAAAGGCAGGAAATAGAGCAGTTTCAGTACTCTCGATCCCTGCCCCGCCTTGTCCAACATGACGGCAAGCACGAGCGCGATCGGCAACTGAATCACGACTGAAAACAGCGCCAGCAGCAAATTGTTGCGCAACGCCTTCCAGAACACGGCGTCCTGCGACAGGTGGACCCAGTTGGCGAGGCCGACGAACCGCGCGCCGCTGCCGAGCCCATTCCAATCGAGCAACGACAAACGGAAACTGCCGGCGAGCGGATAGAGCAAGAATACGCCGAGCAACAACATCGAAGGCGCAAGCAAAACCACGACGCCGAGCCACTGCGAACCCACCTTGCGTCGCCCACTCGATATCTTCGATACGTCGGATTCAACCGTCACCGTACTCAAGACCACCTCCGGCTTTTAGTGCATGCAGTCGATCGACGCGAATCAGTTCGCGCCTTTGGCGGCCTCTTGCATCTGCTCGGCTGCCGCTTCGGGCGTGACGGACAGCCCGAACAGCGCTTGTGCGAGATCCTTGTGCCGTTCGCCCAGGCGCGGCGGCAATTCCTGGTCGTACCAGAGCTGCACGCTCGGCGCTTGTTCGATCAGCGCCTGCACGCGTTTCATCAACGGATCGGAGAGCGTGACGTCCTTGACGGGCGGAATGCGATCGTCGGCCACGCGGCCTTTCATCGCTGCGTCGTCGGTCAAGGTTTGAATCAAGCGAAATGCCGCGGCTTTATCTTGGCATTGCGTCGAAATGCTCAAGAAGCTATCGCCGACCGTCCCGACGACGTCGCGCGGATCGCCTTTTCCACCCGGCACGCTAGGAAACGGGAAGAAGTCGAGCTTCTGATAGAACGACGGATTCTCTTTGCGAATGGTGGAGGCCTCCCACGTACCCATCAGTTCCATCGCGGCACGCCCCGAATAAAGTAGGCGGCGCGATGCCCCAATGTCGTAGTCGAGGCCGTTGAAGCCAGGAGCAAACGCACCCGCTTTCACGAGATCCTGGATGTACTTGCCTGCCTCGACGAATACCGGATCGGCAAAACTGCCGCCCGTTGCGCTGACTGCGCGCTGGAACACACCCGGCCCGCCGAGACGATCGACGAGGTACATGTAGTACATCGAGCCGGTCCATTTGTTCTTGTTCGCCAAAGCAAACGGAGCGACGCCATGCGCATTGAGGGTCTTCACCACGTTCATCAACTCGGGCCACGTGGCGGGCGGGCTCAAGTGATATTTCTGAAAGAGGTCTTTGTTATAGAAAACGACGGCGACTGCAACGTTTTCTTCCGGAATGGCGTAGGTCTTTCCGTCGGTGGTGACCGCCGTCCAAGACGTGGGGAGAAACCGGCCGGCGAACGCCGGGTTTTGCTTCAGGAATGGGGTGAGATCGACCACTTGCCCCGACTTGACGTACTCCCGAAGCCCGCCGCCGCCCCACGTATCGAACACGCACGGTGGCTGCGCCGCACCGAAGGCTATCTTCAACTTGGCCTTGTAGGGATCGTTGAGTACGTGCGACGACTCGACCTTGGCGCCGGGATTGGCGCGCTCGAACCGGGTGATCGCATCCTGTAAATTCGTCGGCTCGCTGCCGCTCGTTTGGTGATCCCATTCGACGATCACCTTATCCGACTGCGCGTAGCCGGAGCCGATCGACAGGGCCCAGACAGCCGCGAGGCAAGTCGCGGCACGCGCGAATTGGGTGAGTTTGCCAGCACGCATCCATGTCTCCATCGTTGTCTACCAGCGTCACGTTATCGCTAACGTTAGTTCATGTTAGGTTTGCCCGAAAACAGCCGCTATCAGTGTTTACCCGCCGCACCTCTCGGCTCGGCCATGTGCTCTTCCTTAGTCATTCCCATCGTGCATAAGAGCACTGAATTCGTTTTATCCCGCCCATCCGCGCAGTCCCTGATAAGATGACGTTACCGCTACCGTCGATGGTGCCAAGGCCCGCGTAGCGAGTAGACTGAATCGCAGCTCGCAATGAACGAAATGAGCAAACAAGCCCCCACCCTTGCGCAGGTCGCGAAAATTGCCGGCGTCTCGCAGATGACCGCGTCGCGCGCGCTCAACGACAAGCCCGGCGTCTCGCAGGAAACACGCGAGGAGGTGCTGAAGATCGCCTCGGACCTCGGATATGTCGTCAACCGCAGCGCGCAAAAGCTCTCCGGCAGCCGTAACGGCATCATCGGCATCATGACGCCCGTACTCGACAATCACTACGTCGGCGAACTCGTCGTCGGCGTCGGCCGGGCTGCGCGCGCGCAAGGGTATGAAACGCTCGTCTATACGCTGTTTGACGAAGACCGTCATTCGCACCGCTCGGTCTTGGGATTGATCCGGCAGTTCACCGATGGAGTGGTCGCGATCCTGCCTCGCGAATCCGCCTATTTCAGCGCGCTTGCGGCAGCCAACGTTCCCGTCGTCGCCATCGATCAACGCGGCAGCCTCGACGGCTTCCCCTCGATTTCCGTCGACAGTTACGGCGGCGCCATGCGTGCGGTCGAGCATTTGGCGCAACTCGGCCATACTCGCATCGGCTTCGTCGGCGGGGACGAGTCGATCGAAGGCGTGCGCGATAGGCGGCGAGGTTATGTCGATGGGCTGGCTAGACTCGGGTTGCAAAGCGACCCACGGCTTATCGTCCCCGGCGATCTTTCGCAGATGAGGGCATTCGAGGCGGGATGCACATTGCTTGCGCTTCCCGAGCCGCCTACCGCGATCTTCGCCGTGAACGACTTGAGCGCCTTCGGGGTGATCGCCGCGGCGCGCGAACAGGGCCTCAAGGTCCCCATCGACCTTTCCGTTGTCGGTTTCGACGATATCCCGATGGCGTCGCAAGTGCATCCGCCGTTGACGACGATACGTCAGCCGTTCGCGCAGATGGGGCGCGCCGCCGTGCAGACGCTGCTCTCGCAGATGGAAAACGACGATACGATAGCGCCGCGCATCGTGCTGCCGACCGAGCTGATCGTGAGACAATCCACGGGGCCTGCGCCGCGTCAGGCCGCCGAGCGCCGCTCGAAGGCACGCCATCGAGAGAAAACTTAATGCGCGATCGCGCATCAGACGGAGCGACTATGACCGACCCGCAGCGCGCCAAACCTCGAACCCGCAAAACCACGCGCCCCGCCGCGCGTATTCGCATCGGCATTGGAGGCTGGACTTACGAGCCTTGGCGCGGCCGTTTCTACCCGGGCGACCTCACGCAAAAACGCGAGCTCGAATACGCGAGCCGCCAATTGACTTCGATCGAAATCAACGGCACGTTCTACGGCACGCAACGCGCAACCAGTTTCGAAAAGTGGCATGACGAGACGCCCGACGATTTCGTCTTTTCGCTGAAAGCCCCGCGCTTCGCCACGCATCGCCGCGTCCTGGCCGAAGCCGGCGATTCGATCGAGCGGTTTTTCTCGAGCGGGGTACTCGCCTTAAAAGACAAGCTGGGGCCGATCAACTGGCAATTCGCGCCGACCAAGCAATTCGATGCCGAGGATTTCGATGGGTTCCTGCGCTTGCTGCCGCAGCAAATCGATGGACGCACCATCCGGCATGCCGTCGAAGTCAGACACGAAAGCTTCGCGCACCCGGAGTTCATCGCGCTCGCCCGCGAACATGAAGTTGCCGTCGTCATCGCCGGCGACAGCGATTATCCGCAGATCGCGGACGTCACCGCTCCGTTCGTCTATGCGCGCATCATGGGGACGGTCGAACAGGAATCGCTCGGATATTCGAAGCAGGCGTTGGATGCTTGGGCCGAGCGAGCCAAGCAGTGGGCGACGGGTGCACGACCCGAAGATTTGCGCAGCGTCGAGCCCGCGACACGCGAGCCGGCGCCGTGCGATGTCTTCCTTTATGTGATCAGCGGTTATAAAGCGAACAATCCGCGGGCCGCCATGGCGCTGATCGAGCGCGTCGACAAAACCTAGTAGCGTCCGGTAGGGTCGTCGGCGCCGCATGACCCCGTCAGGCCTCGAGGAACGCGAGGACCCGATTCGCGACCGCGCGCGGCGCCTCCTCGGGCATATAGTGTCCGCAATCGTTGAATACGCCGCCGCGAACGTCGTGAGCCACCATGCGGATCGTATCGAACAGCATCGATCCGACGCCCCTATCCGCCCCGAACGCGAGCACGGGTATCTCGAGCCGGGTCTCGGCGCGCCGGCGGTTCTGTTCGAGCCCCTCGACACTAAATACATGCCGGTAGTAAGAGAGCGCGGAGCGCGTCGCACCGGGTAAGGCGTTCACTCTCACGTACTCGTCGAGATCCGCGGGTGTGATTGTCCAATCGCGTAGCGCCTTGGCACGGAACAGCCAGGTCAAGAATTCACGTTCGCGGCCCCGCAGCAGGATTTCAGGCAGATCGTCCAACCGGTTGAAACCGAAATGCCAGGTCTTGACGTTGGCTTCCTCGCTCGGGATACGTGCCGGCGCAAGCGGTGTGACGCCGGGCAGCGCCGAGTCGAAGACCGCGAGACGGCGCACCTCCCGCGGCCACTCGGCCGCATACGCGTAGCCGATCCAACTGCCGATATCGTGACCCACGACGTCGATCGGCCCCGATGACGTCAACGCCAACGCCTGAGCAAGCCCGTGGATGTCAGCGGCCGCCGTTCGCATGTCGTACCCCGCGACAGCACGATCCGAATCGCCCATGCCTCTCGGATCGACGGCGATCACGCGCCTTCCCGCCTCGGCGAGCAAGGGCATGACGTATCGCCATGCATACCAGCTTTGCGGCCATCCCGGCAGCAACAGCACCGGCTCGCCGCGCCCGCCCTCGACGAAATGCAGGCGCACGCCGTTCACCGTGGTGGTCTCGCGATGGAACACGCGCCAGAATTGGGTGGAATCGAACGGCGGACACGTATCGGCCGCCGAGGTATCAATGACGCTGTGCTCCATGACGATCTACTCCTCTTTCGAATGTCGTGCCGACGCGTCGCCGAGCGGCGCAGCGAAGCACGGATGGGTCATGCCCTATTTGGGAACGATCATTTCCAAATAGGGCAAAAAAATTCAATCGAGCAATTTCAGTGCGTTTTCGACAACGCCCAGCATTTCGCCGTGCGACCGGCCTGTCTTGCCCAGGACGCGCATGCCCTGAACGATGCAAAGTAGCAGCCGCCCCGCGGACTCCACGTCCAACCGGGCGGAGATCGAGCCGTCTTCCTGTCCTTGCCGGATCGCGTCCATGAGGCGCTTTTCATGCACCTTGAGCACGCCCGCGACCCGCTTGGCCATATCCGCATCGGAGCTAGCCAGATCGATGGCGCTGCCGACCACGAGACAGCCGCGCCGGCCCACCACGCCGTGACTGTACTCGGCATACAGTCTAAGGATCGCCTCGACGCTTTCCCTTCCCGTCTTTGCATTCGCCAGTTCCTGCGCCATGCGTGCGTTGCGCAAGCCGACATAACGCTCGAAAGCGGCCAGAAAAATCGCGCGCTTGTCCTTGAATGCTTTGTAAAGGCTGCCTTCGGTGATACCGAGCGCCTGCGTGAGCCTGGCCAGCGACGTGGCGTGGAAGCCAAGCTCGCTGAAGACGACGATCGCCTTGTCCAGTATGTCGTCGAGCACGAATTCACGGGGCCGGCCCGGCCCTCGCGATTCGGCTACGCCTTCGGTGGAAGTGTTCATACCGCAGATATTAGGAAGTAAACACCTCCAAATCAAGAGAGTTTTTCGCGCTGTAGCCGATGGCGGATTTCAGCCAACACGACACTTCGCGCGGCATCATTCCCACTATCTGGCGCAAACCCTCGCGCGGACGAGGTATTGCTCTCACCATTTGGTTCACTTTGTCCTAACCTGGTTTCCGCGAATCTAGAAACCACCGTCGAGTCCATTCATCGATGCGACACCGCGTTGCCGCGTGGCTTAGGCGCATCCGTCGAGGGCTTGGTGCACGGAGACCCTATGTCATCTATGTTTTCCATCCACCCAAAGGTGGGCGTTGCCCGCATAGGCAATAGCAAGAGCGCTTTTTACCTCGGCCCGGAAAGCACCGGCGGCCTGCCGCTGGAGTGCGACGCGGGAGGCAATCCGACGGTGCCCGACGGCAAACCGATCGAGGTCAGCCGCTTCAAGGATGCCGTCGGCGGCATCAAACGCCAGGCCGCGCGCTTCAAGATATTCGAACATCTAAGCGACGGCAGCCATGCCGAAGTCACACTTGCCGATCCGCGCGTCGCTCGCATCGAGTGGACCGCCCACATTGCCAACAAAAAGCCGATTTGGTACACGTTCTCGGAACTGCAAGGTGATCTGGAGTTCGGTGACTGGAATAGCTACGAGAAACAACACGTTCCGCTGAACAACGCCGATGAGACGGATCATGAGAAACGTAAGAAGCTGATGATCGACCCCGGGCCTCGCACCGTCACCGCACCCGGCGACAGGCAAGCATTCTCGCGATACACACCGCCCGCCAATTACGCGCATTTCTCGTTTCCGCCGACGACACTCCATCCGTCGATCGACACACTCGGCGAAATCATGATGGACGACGACGGCCGGCTCGTGTTGCTCGGCGGTTTCGGCAACTCCGCCGGTATGTCGCCGCTCAGCAACTTCCGCGGCGCGCAAGAGTGGTGGGACGACGTCTCGGACGGCTATGTCGGCGCGACCGTCTATTTGAAGGACGGCACCGTCGTGGATCTCGAACCGGCTTGGGTAATCGTCGGAAGTCCGAAATTCGCCCCTGAACTCGTCAACATCGTGACGCTCGACGACACCGTCTACGACATATCCGTGCGCTTGCTCGACTATGCTCCCGAGCTTTACGACGCCACCGCTTGGCCGGGCAATCCCGAGCGCTACGATCCGATCGCCGGCTTCAATACGGAGTATCGACCAAACTTCGAACGCGACATCAAACCGATCATCGAACGTCCCGGCGCTTATCGCTGGGTCGCGCATACGCCGACGATGAGCGAGTTCTCCCATCCGGCCTTCGACGTGCGCGACGGATCCGATACGAACGCGGCCGCTCGCAAACGCTACTTCAGCTACTTTCGCGTTCCGGTTCCGCCGGAGTCGTACCGGTTCATCGATGAGGTGGAGAACGGGCCGAACACGCTCATGAGCCAGGACGGCGTTCCGTTGATGCCGCTCAATTCGGGCGACAATTCCGTCACCAACACGCTGATTTACAAATTTCTGACGCTCACGCCCACGCAATACTTCTTTTTGCACCAATGGGCCGAAGGCAAGTTCGACCTCGGGCCAGCCGCGCCTGACCTGCGCGGCGAGGTCACCGAACTCGATCGTTCGGTCCTCGGCAACGTGGTCGGCGGCCCTTTCTCACCGGGCATCGAGACATCATGGATCGTACGCAGCCCTAAGCTCTACCGGAAGCCGTTCTGCTACGACATAGCGCATTGGAGCGGCAACCTCGAAGCGCTCGCGACCCACTACGGGCAACACGGACTGTCGCTGACCTCCGACCCTCAGGACGGTCACGGGGTAGAGCCCGGCGATTTGACGAAGCGCATGGCCATTCCGTGGCAGGCCGACTTTTTCGACTGCACGATACAAACGCCGAATGCGCTCGATCCTGCCGTGAACCAAAGCGCCGATGGCGTCCAAATCGCACCCACCTACTACGTATATTGGTGGCCGCCGCAAAGTCCGATGCACGTGGTGGCAGGAGACATGGACCCCGGCAATCAAGTGCTCGATGGCTACGTCTGCGCGCAGCCGGTACAAATCGGCGGCAACAACGGCCTGACGTTGAACATACAGTCGCAATCGGGCTTCAGCCTTACCGCCGCCGGCCAACCGGTCGACTATTCGCGGGGCATCAATTCGTTCGGCCAAATGACCTCGGCGTGGAAAGACCTCGGTTTCATCGTCAATATCGGCACCGAGGATTACCAAAATTTCGTGGAAAGCGAACGGAACACGAACTATCTCGCACAAGGGGCAGGGCTTGGCATCAAGTGAGGGCGCGCTCGATATCCTCGTCGTCGGGGGCGGACCGGCGGGATGCGCCACGGCGTTGCAACTCGCACGCGCGGGCCTGAGCGTCGCCATTGTCGAAAAGACGCGCTACGAAGAACCGCGCGTAGGCGAAACGCTATCGCCGGGCACGCGCGGCTTGTTGGAACATCTCGGCGTATGGCGCGACTTCGAGCGTGCCGGTCATCTTGCTGCATACGGCAATGCGGCCTCATGGGGAAGCGAGGTGCGCGAAGAGCGCGATTTTCTCTTCACGCCGTACGGACACGGGTGGCATCTCGATCGCCGGCGTTTCGACGCCGATCTTGCCGCCGCGGCCGAACGGGCCGGCGCGACCGTCTGGCGCGAGGCGCGTATCGCAGAGCCGGTGCGATCGCCTCAGGGTTGGCGCGTCGTCGTCCGCACGCCGGGTTCCGCGTCGACGATCAGCGCGCGTATGCTCGTCGACGCCACGGGCAAGGCCCAGGCGCTCGTGAGCCGGCTAGGCGCACGCCGTCGGCGATACGATCGGATGCTTGCGCTCTATTCGGCTTTCCCTATCCGCGAACCGATCGCCGATACCTTCACGCTGGTCGAGCCTGTCGAATGCGGCTGGTTCTACTCGGCGAGTCTGCCCGCCGAAAAACCGGCCACCGGCTCCGATCGCGTATGGTGGGTCGCGTTAATGACCGATGCTCACTTGTGCCGGCGTCACGCGTTACGCTCGCCCGCCGTATGGTCGGGTCTGCTCTCGGGTGCTGGCAGGACGATGGAGCGCCTCGGCGCGCGTCCGGTGCCTTTGCGAATCGGCGTGGCGCCCGCGCACTCCGCCAGCCTCGAGCAGATGCACGGCGACGGCTGGCTCGCGGTAGGCGATTGCGCGGCGAGTCATGATCCACTGTCCTCTAGCGGAATCGCACGCGCGCTCGATTCGGGCATCCGCGCAGCAGGAATCATCACCCGGCTACTGTCCAGCGGCGACACCGTTGCGAACCGGACCGCTCTCGATGCACTGCAGGCGAGCCACGAAACCGATTTCGACCGCTATTTGGCCACGCGCGCACAGTACTACGCAATGGAGCAACGTTGGCCGAACGGCGAATTCTGGCGGCTCCGGCAACGCGAAATCACGCTCGATCCCGCATCTCGTCTCATAGCGATGCGTGGGGCCACGTCGCCTGCATATTGGCCGGCAGAGTTGGAGCCTCTCGATCCGGCGTCGCTCATCGCGGCCTGCCGCGAAGCACGCCGGGCCGCCGACATCGTCGCGACCCACGCGCAACGAGAGCGAATCGGCGATACGCGGATCATTCTTGGTTTGCAGTGGCTCCTTCGAGCCCGCGTATTGGGGGAGGCGTCGCCGCCCCGTTCGCGCGGCCCACACTAGAACAGCCGCGGCGTACCAACCCAAACGAGCGTCGTTTCGACGTTGCCGGTATTGGACCAGCTATGGGGCACCGTGGATTCGTAGTGCGCGCTATCGCCCGCGTAGAGCACGAAGGTTTTGCCCTCGAGCGTCAGCGACATCTCGCCCGAGATGACATAGACGAACTCCTCGCCCGCGTGCGTCGTGACTTCGGCCGAGGGCTGCCCGGCGGGCAACCGCACCAAGATGCTTTCCAGTTGGCTACCGACCGACGAGTTCGTCAGCCGGGCGAAGAGGTCGGTCGAATCGGCGAAGCTGAAAAAACGCAGTTGACCCGCGCGCCGCACCGAGCGCTCCTCGCTCGGCGTATCCACGAAATATTGGAGCGTGACGCCCAGCGCGGCGGCGATGCCGGCGAGGGACGTCAGCGACGGGGTGGCGAGGCCGCGTTCGACTTGCGACAGAAACGGCTTCGAGATGCCTGCCGCGGTTGCCGTTTCATCGAGCGTTTTATGCAGCCGATGCCTCAGCGCTCGGATCTTGCTGCCTAAATCCGCAGCTTGGCGGGCACTTTCGACGTTCAAAACCATAGGAAATGCACTGCTCGCAGTGGTTGGGGGGACCGCTCGTTATATGGCGCCAAGCGCCCCGTCGCGTCTTCGCGCAACGTTGTACCGGGGTAGACAAAGCACTCTATGTTGCCAGAATACGAATGCGTTACGCAAAAAGGGTGTCACCTATGAGGGTTTACCGTAAGTTGCAACCGGCAAGCTTCAATCCAAGAACTCCCCGGCGCGCCGCTTCAACACGGAGCTGAATTCGTCCAGCCAGCCGATCGACAAGCGCCAGCTCTGCCAGTACAAATCGACGTCGAGATGCCGGCCCGGCGCGAGTTCGACGAGTTCGCCCCGCTCGAGCAACCCTTCGATCATTTGGGTGGGGCACATGCCCCAGCCGAGCCCCGTCGCGCATGCCCGCAAATAGCCGCCGACATGCGGCAGCCAATGCTGGGGCGGGTCGATCTCCGCCCGCGTCAGACGCCGCATGAATCGCGCTTGCAGCGCGTCCTTCGGATTGAAGACCACGCACGGCGCCCGGCGCAGCGCCTCCCGACCCACTCCGTCACCGAAATACTTTTGGAAGAACGCCGGCGAGCAGACCGCGAGATAGCGCATCCGCCCGAGCCGTACCGAACGGCAACCCTGCACCGGCTCGGCTTGCGTCGTTACCGCGCCTTGCACGCTGCCGTCGCGAATTCGCTGAGCCGTGTGGTCCTGATCGTCGATGACGAGATCGAGCAGCATGCGCCGCTCGGCGCAAAACGCCGCCACGGCGTCGACGAACCAGGTACCGACGCTGTCGTCGTTGACGGCCACGCGCAGCGTTGGCCACGACTGGCCGAGCAGGCTTCCCGCCATCGACGGCATGTCGTCGGCCAGTTGGGCTTCGAGCAGCCGCACGCGCTCGGTGTGGCGGCAGAGCAAGGCGCCCGACGCCGTAGCCACGCACGGCTGCCCGCGCTTGACGAGCACGCTGCCGACGCGCTCTTCCAACAGCTTGACGCGCTGCGAGACCGCCGACGCGGTCACATTCAGCTCGCTCGCCGCCCGGTCGAACGAGCCATGCCGCACCACCGCGGCCAGCGCGTCGAGCAAAGCATAGTCGATCATTAGCGTTCCTTAATCGGCATAAGCCAAATTAGCTGTTCTTAGATGCATTCGGCATGCAGACTAACGCTATCCACTCGCATCGTCTACTCGCCTCATCATGAACTGGACCGCTTACGCACACGGCGCGGCGCTGTGCGCCTCGCTCATCGTCACCATCGGAGCGCAAAACGCTTTCGTGCTTCGTCAGGGCATCATGCGCTCGCACGTCGGCAAAATCGTGACGCTATGCACCGTCTCGGATTTCTTGCTGATCGCGGCCGGCGTCGGAGGCGCCGCGGCGCTGGCCACGCACTACCCGCGCGTTATCGAATTCGTCCTGTACGGGGGGTTGGCCTACCTCGCTTGGTTCGGCTTCTCCACGCTGCGGCGCGCATGGCGCCCCGGCCATGCGGTCATGCAAGTGCCGAGCGAGCAAGCACCGGCAAACGCGCCGGTACGGCAAAGCGGATGGTCGGTGGTCTTCATGACGCTCGCCTTCACTTGGCTCAACCCGCACGTCTATGTCGACGTGCTCCTGTTGATCGGCACGGCCGGTGCGCGCGAGCCCGAGGGCGCCAGAGTGTCGTTCGCGCTCGGCGCGATGACCATTAGTCCGCTCTGGTTCATCTCGCTTGGCTATGGTGCGCGGCTTTTAGCTCCGCTGTTCCGCAAGGCCACGGCGTGGCGGCTGCTCGACGGTGCCATCGGCAGCATGGTGCTGTTCGTGGCGGCGGCGCAACTGCGCTGATAGGTTCGTCCGGGGGCCGCTGTACGCCTCCCAATAGATCGGACGCCTAAACGTTCGGATTCTTAAGTTGTCACGAGATCGTGCTATAAACGCACCACGGCAATCGTTTGCGTTCGGAAGACGCGCCCCACGGCTGTGAGGTCTCGATTCATGAAAATCGTCGGCTACTGTGCACTCTGGTCGGTCGCGCTCGCGCTGCTCCTCGCGATGTGCATGATTCTCAAGGAAGGGCATATCGACCGAAGAGGCGCGACGGACAGCGATGTGGCCGCCGCCGGCAAGGTCACCGGCTCCGCGCCGGCAACGTCCACGACGCCCAAGCCCATTTCACGCGCGGCCCTGCCGACGGTCTGACCCTCCCCCCGAACGCAGGCGGTTCGGCCGACCGCAGTCATGCGGCTGGGCCCGCTTCGTCGTCGCCCGCGATTCGCGCTCAGGAATGCCGAACTGATGCGATTATTGCAGCGCAAGTTGAACCGTTTCCAAGCATAGCTGGGCGCAGAGAGTATTCCGCTCGCCCATATGGGCCATCGATTAGCCTTTAAACATATTAAACAATCGCGCCCACAACGACCCTTTCAAATTGAAATCGCATCGCTATTTCCGCAAATGCACATGCGGTTCACTCATGCGATTGCGATGAATTCATCGTTTCCAACCGCGCGTCATGCGGCGGATCTATCGGCCACATTTACTTCGTATTTCGCCGCACCGCCGGCCGAACGGACGGTGGCGCCCGGCCCGCCTCGATGCGCAACCGGCGCACACCTTCCGCCCGTATCTCGAATAGATTCACTCAATCCGCATGCGAAAGGGGTGAAATCTCACATTGTCGACCGTTTTAAACGATCGCTCAAACCCGCATAAATATTGAGGAATTTAGAAAAAGTCGTTTGGATCCGCGTCTCTATTTACACGAATCGTGAGACACCCGTAAGGTAACGCCCGCTGCCCTCGATATGCCAATTGAGGGTAAATATCCACCCATTCCATATCGCGAGCTCCGCGGGATCGGGGTCAGTGCTTCGGAAAAAGCGCCCTGCGTCGATTTTCCGTCGATCGTTCAAGCGCTAACTTCGGCCGACTGCGGAGCATGGAGACACACTATGGCGCCTACCGCGCGCATTCATTCTTTTATTGCGGCATCCGCCGGCGCCTTGGCCGTCGCGTTGCTGACGAGCGGCTGCAGCGGTGGCGGTTCGGACAACCCCGCGCCGATCGCGACCGCGCCTTGTTCGAGCAACACGTGTTCGGGTTCGGGCGCGGCCACGCAGCCCTCCCCGCCTACGGTGCTGTGCCCCGCCACGCTCGATTACACCACCACCTACACCGGCGGCTCGGGCAGCGGCGAGTACATCAAGGTCAAGTTCGATACGTCGAAAAAGCAGTACCAAATGACCTTCATCGAATCGGAAGTGCCGACCTCCGCCGGGCAAGTCAACACGACGCGGGCCGGCTTGACGATCACGGGCGATTTCCAAAACGCCGACCAGTACCAAATCACGAACACGCAAGGCGTGGCCACGACGCCGCTCAAGCTGCCCACGGCCGAGCAAAACCGCTGCGCGTTCGTGCTCAAAAACGGCCAAACGGCCGACGGCAGCTACAAGGTCGCGATCAATCCGGACGACCCTCCGATGCTGTTCGTCGGCAACGGCATCGTGGGCGGGGGCATTCCGGGATCGACGGTGCAATTCGCCGGCCTCGAAGTCGCACCGGGGACCTTCTTGGCGACCGTTCCCAGCAAGACGTTCGACTATTACCCCTTCGTCGCATTCAGCCAAACCGTGACCGACTTTTCGAAAGTGGCCGGCCACTACAACGAACTCGGCATTCACTTCACGCCGACGGGCGGCGACCTTCAAACGACGCCCGATATCCCGACCGGCACGTTGCTGGGATGGCAAGCGGACGGCGTACAAGTGACCGAGACGATGAATGCCGACGGCTCGTGCACGCCCGATAGCGGGCAGTCGTACACGTCATGTCCGACGAGCGGCGGTAATTGGACCCTGCGAACGAATACCGATGGATCGGCGGACAATGTCTTCACCAGCGCGGCGAACATCGACTCGGGGCTCGGCGCCAACGTCTACCCGGCCCTCGGCGCCGGCTTGCTGCAAGTCCCCCTCGCGGGCGATCAAGCCCACGGCATCATGATCGCCGGGCAATTGAACGGCCAAATCATCCCCGTCGTCATCCGCGTGGGCTACGCGCACTCGGGCGCCACGCTCGTCGACTCCTCGGTGGACGATCAACTCGGCATCTCGTTGCTCGCCCCCGTCGCGAACGTCGATCCGTCCACGATGACCGGTGCGTATATCGGCGCGAACAGCGTAACCGCTTGCGGCATCGTGAGTGCTTATGCCCCCACCTCCACGTCACCGCCCGTTTTCGAAGGCGCTTGCCTCGACGATACGACGACGCGCAATCCGGGCGTCAACTACACATCGACGATTTTCCAGGGGACCAGCGCGTCGTTCTTGAATCCGTTCACCTCCACCGCGGCGACCAACTTCTCGCTCGACTTCACGCAAAGTCAGCCGGGGCTCGTCAAAGTCACCGCGCAAAACAACTTCACCTCGGGCGCCGCCACCGTCTTCAAGACGGGCGACACCGGCTACATGATCAAAGTGGGCTCCGTGTTCGCCGTGCTGATGAACGGCACGGGCCTGCCGAATCCGTTCTTCACGATTGGCGCGTTCGTACAGTAAGGGTGGTATCGCTTCATCCGACGGCCGGCAGCGCCAACCGGCCGCCATCAATCCTGCCTTTAACCTGATGAGAGGTCTCAACATGAAGAGTTTCAAACTCATCCCCGTAGGTGCGGCATTGGCATTGTTCCTCGCGGCTTCGGCATCGGCATACGCCGTTACCATTTCGCCGGCGGGTCCCGTCACGCTGACGGGATCCACTACCCTCACGAAGGGAATCACTTCGGTCAGTTGCACGGCCAACTTCACGGGCACTGTCTCGTCCGCCGGCGCGATCTCCATTTCGGCAGCCAAGTTCACCGGCGGCACGCTGTGTTCGGGCGTCACGCCGACGGGATTGCCTTGGACCGGCACGGTGACATCGACGACTGCCCTCAAGTTGAACAACGTCGCGGTGAACACGCTCCTGGGCGCATGCGGTCCGAGCGCGATTGTGGGCAGCATCACCGAGAACACGACGCTACAAGAAACGACGATCACCCTGACGAACCAACCTCTCTCCGGCGGTTGCTCGGTAACCGGCACGCTCACGACGTCGCCGTTCCTGACGATCAAGTAACACGCTAACCGCGGCTGAACCGCCGCGGTGCGCAGCGCGCCCGCCTCACGAGGAGCGGGCGCGCGCACCTTTCGCGCCGCTAGCATCCGGTTCTCTCATGGCTCCGGCATCGATCAAAAATTTTTATTCGGGACTCCTCATGATGTGGCGTAGTTTGCTCTCGATGGCGCTGGCCGCCCTTGTTCTCACCGCCTGTGGCGGCAGCGGCGGCGGCGATCCGCCCGCTCCGGTCGTGACGCGGCTATGCCCGCAGACGATCGATTACGACACCGTATTCACGGGGGGCTCCGGCTCCGGCGAACTCGTGCAGGTGCAACTGGATACGACGGCGATGACGTACAAGATCACGTACTTGGCCTCGCCCGTTCCGGTCACCAAAGGCACCGTCTTGCCCACTCGGGCGACGGCGCCGAACAACGTATTCTCCGGCACGCTCACGCAAGAAACGTTGCTGCCGACCACCAAGCTCAATCAATGCGCGTTCCGCCTGAACAACGCGAGTCTCGATCCGACGCGACCCGCCCGCGTGTTTTTAGGCGAAGGCGTACTGGGCGGCACGATCCCGGGCGCCGAAATCCAGTTCGCGGGCGTGGCCGGTGTCGGCGTCGTGCCCGATACGACGTTCCCGTACTACCCGTTCATTTCGTTCGCGCAAAGTTCGACGAGCCTTGCCGAGATCGCCGGGACGTATTCGATGCTCGGCTACCACAAGGTCCCGTCACAAAGCTTCGCGCCGGTCGCCGTCGACGCATCGGTCACGATCAATGCGAACGGCAGTTTCACGGAATGCGACAACAGCGGAATCTACGCGGGGCAATGCCGCCAGCCGGGAACGAATTTCGTTGCCCGCACCGATTCGCCGACCTTCGAGACCGATCATTTCACGGGGCAAGTCACGCCGACGCAAGCCGTCAACGGACCGCAAGCGCAAGGGATTCTGATCGTCGGCAAACTGAGGGGCCAGCTCGTACCGATCCTGATTCGAGTGGGCGCGGCGAATCCGTCGATTTTCTCGCCGCCGGGATCGCCTCCTGCCACGCCGCTGGCCGACGACGAATCGGGCATTGCCATGCTTGCGCCGCAAACAAAGATCGCGGCGGGCTCGCAGAACGGCGAATACGTCGGCGTCGACAGCAATTTCGCCTATCGCACCACCGCATTGATGAATGGACAAGCGACGATGCTCGACCCGTTCAATGCGTCGCAAGCCCAGCTCGCGACCGCGCTCAATCTCGACTACACGCAGACGCTCCCCGGGCTCGTCACGACGACGAAGGGCGCGGCCGGAACGACACCGACCGGAAAAATGATCTTCACGGGCGGCACGATCGGGTACCTCGATACATCGGATCCGAGCGCACCGTACTTCGCCGTGAGCGCTTTCGTCCAATGAACGACAACGAACAACGCCTAGGAACGCGGATATGGGGATGAGGAAGCTATTGACGCCGCTCGTCGCGGCTTGCGTATCGACGGGCGCTTATGCGCAGCACGCCGGCGACAACGTGCTGTCGCTCGGCTGGTTTCATATCGCGCCGCAGTACTCGAGCGATCCGCTGACGACGCATGTGGCGCCGATGCCGATCAATGGACCGCTCGGGCTGCCGTCGGCGTTCACGTCGGCCGGGACCGGGCTGACCGTCAGCAACGCGAATACGCTCGGGCTCACGTTCAGCCATTTCTTTACCGATCACATCGCACTGACGACATTGGGCGGCGTGCCGCCCGAGTTTCATATCGGCGGCTTCGGGGTCATTCAACCGCCGGGACCCAGCGGCGCGCTCGGGCAGGAAAACCTCAGCGCGCCCTCGAACAACCCGCTCGTCGGCAAGGTGCGGCAATGGACGGCCGGTGCGATGCTGCAATATTTCTTTAACAACGCGGAGGCGAAATTCCGGCCGTTCGTAGGCGTCGGCATTACCTATTCGTGGTTCAATTCGTTTCGCTTGAACCCGTATTTCTCGCAATCGCTGAACGAGAATCTCGGCAGCATTCTCGCCGCCGGGGCCGGCAAGCCCGGGCCGACGAACATCTCGGCGAAATCGTCTTCGTCGTGGACGCCGATCTTCAACGTCGGGGCGAGCTATGCGCTGACGAAGCATTGGCAGATCAATGCCTCGGTGTCCTATATGCCGTTGAAAACCTACGCGGAAACCGACATCAAAGCGGCCGACGGTACGTTGCTCGCCGTCAGCAAGGCGAAACTCAAGGCCGATCCGATCATCACGTTCCTCGCGGTCTCCTATCGGTTCTGATCCGACGCAGCGGCACGGCGCGGCTACCGCCAGCGCGCCGGAATCGACCCAGCATCGCACCGGGAATCGCTCGCATGCCCCCAAACTATCGGAAGCGATCGTCGCAGTGAATCGACGGCTGCGATAAATTCATTTTACTGACGGCGCCGATGCTCGCACAATCGAGCATCTTCAGTATCCGAAGGAGGCGATCGTGACCCACCCGTTCGATCAATCCGCGCAGCAATATGTCCAATTCGAGGACGAACGCACTCGTCCCGTCAGGGATCTGTTGGCCGCGGTCCCTCAAACGCCCCTGCATACCGCCATCGATCTGGGTTGCGGCCCCGGCAACTCCACGCAAGCACTGGCGGCGCGAGCGCCGGACGCCGCGATCCGCGGGCTCGACGCCTCGACCGATATGATCGAGGCGGCGCGCAAGCGCCTGCCCGCGATCCGCTTCGACGTCGCCGACATCGCACAATGGGACGAGCCCGGCGCATACGACTTGATTCTCTCGAACGCCGTATTGCAATGGCTACCGGCGCACGAAACGCTATTTCCGCGGCTCGTGCGCAAGCTGTCGCCGGGCGGTCACCTCGCCGTACAAATGCCGGACAACCTCGACGAGCCCGCACACCGGCTCATGCGCGAGGTCGCTGCTGGCGGCCCTTGGGCCGACAAATTGAAAGGCGCGGCGCGCACCGAACGTCACGACGCGCGTTATTACTACGCGTTGTTGTCGCCGCTGTGCTCGCGTGTGGACGTCTGGCGCACGACCTATTACCACCCATTGCGGGGCGGCGCCGATGCGGTGGTCGAGTGGTTCAAAGGCAGCGCATTGCGGCCGTTTCTCGCGGCACTGGACGAGGGCGAGCGAGATACTTTCCTCGCCCGCTATCGAGACGCCGTCGCGCTCGGCTATCCGGCGCTCGAGGACGGTACGGTTTTACTTCCGTTCCCGCGGCTATTCATCGTCGCGACACGCAAATGAGCCGGTCGGTCAGACGCCCTCGGGTTTGATCCGGCCCATCTGATAGACGTTGACGTATCGACCGTTTCGATAGGCGTACTTGACGAGTTCGCCTTCGAACGCAAAGCCGTGTTTCTTATAAAGCGCGATCGCCGCCTCGTTGTCGACGAAGACCGTCAGTTCGAGCCGCACGAGATTGAGCCAATTATCGGCGAGGTCGATCACGCTGCCGAGCAACTTATTGCCGATCCCCTGCCCTTGGCGGCCACCCTTTACCGCAATCGCAATGGTGCCCACGTGCCGGCGCCGAAGATTCGCCATCGGCTCGACGACGACCGATCCGACGACCTCGCCGTCGATCTCGGCAACCAAGTGATAGACGTTCGGAGGGTTTTCGCTTAAACGCTTTTGCCAAGCCGCGAGCGAGGGGAACGGCAACTGCAGCGTCTGCGCGTAGACATCCGCGTCTTCGTAGAGTTGGGTGATGGCTGCGCTGTCCGCGTCGCTGCTGCGCCTGATCGTTAAATGTTCCATGCCACGCTGTCTAGATTGTCGAGGACTCTGAATCGGAAAGAGGGCGGAAATACTGTCGGCAAACCGAAAGGACCAATTGCCGAAGCCAGCGGTGGGCCGGGTCGAGCTCCAATCGCGGATGCCACATTTGCGACACGGTAATCGAGCCCGTTTCAACCGGCAGTTCGAACACGTAAATCCCGCCATGTACCGAAGGTTCAGCCGATTCCGGGACCTGCGCCACGCACGAAGCCGGCACCAGAGCGACGAGATCGGATGTACGAGCGACGGCCAGCGCGGCGGAAAAGCTCGGCACGACGGCCGCGATCTTGCGCGTGAGCCCGAGCGCGGCCAGCGCCTCGTCGACGGGCCCGTTTGGGTTCTCGCGCCGCGCGGCGACGACGTGGCGGAACGCGGCATAACGAGGCGCGCTGATCGGCGCCTCGCTTTGAAGCGGATGGCCCCACCGCACCACGCCGACGAAGCGATCCCTGAACAATGCCTGCAAGCGCACCTCGGGGCCCATTTGCCCCAAGACGCCGATTTCCAGATCGGCCGAACCGTCGCGTAAATGCATCGGCGTTTTTTCCGGTTTCGAAGCGAAGCGCAGCAACACGTTGGGTGCGCTCGCCGATGCCGCGGCGATCAACGGCGAGCCGAACGCTTCCACGAAGTCGTCGCTCGCGCGAATCGTGAATGTGCGCGCCAACGCTGCAATATCGATTTGCGTCCTTGCCGAACTCAGTACCGCGCGAGCGCCGTCCAACGCCTCGCGAGTACGCGTGTGAATCGCCTGTGCGTGCGGCGTCAATACCATGCGCCGCCCGGCGCGAACCAACAGCGGATCGCCCGTCGCCGCCCGCAGCCGCAGCAGCGTTCGGCTCATGGCCGACGTACTCAACCCTAAGCGACGCGCCGCCCCGGCCACGCTGGCCTCGGCGAGGAACGCATCGAGTGCGACGAGCAAGTTCAAATCGGGATCGGACATGCGCGCGATCCTAGCATGGCTACTAATGGAGAGAAGGCGTACCGTGCAACTGACGAGTGCACGGCACGCGTATTCCGGCGTGGCTGCGTTCTCGATATATTGCTCGATCCAAAGCGTCTCGCCCGTCAGGAGTTATCGATGGAATCCACAGCTCGTCAAAAAACCGTTCTTCTTATCGGCGCATCGCGCGGCCTCGGATTTGCGCTGGCCGAGCAATACCTCGCGCGCGGCTGGCGAGTGATCGCCACGGGCCGCGAGCACTCGATAGGGAAACTGCGGCAGCTTGCCGAGAATAGCCAAGGGACACTGGAGGCAGAGACGGTCGATATCGCCGATCTCGATCAGGTCGCCGCGTTACGCGAACGTTTGGCGCAGCGCAGGCTCGATATGCTGCTCGTCAACGCGGGCGTCAAGAACGACGACCGGGAGACGATCGCCGATGTGTCCACGGAAGAATTCGTGCGCGTGATGGTCACGAATTCGCTGAGCCCCATGCGAGTCGTCGAGCGGTTTCAAGATCTCGTCGATCCCCACGGAACGATCGCGGTCATGTCGTCCGGCCAGGGCAGCGTCGCCAATAACGTCAACGGCAACTACGAGGTCTACCGCGGCAGCAAGGCAGCGCTCAATATGTTCATGCGCAGCTATGCCGCACGGCATGCTGGTGATGGGCGCACGCTGCTGCTCTTGGCGCCTGGCTGGGTGCGGACCGATATGGGCGGCCCCGAGGCACGGCTGAGCATCGAAGAAAGCATTCCCAACTTGGTCGACACGATCGAAGCGCATGCGGGCCGCACGGGCCTGCATTACGTGGATTACCTCGGACGCGTCGTCCCCTGGTGATGCCTCATGCCCTTTAGCCTTCATGGTCGTTGTCCAGCCACTGACCATGAAAACCGGACGGAATTCGAGTCGGCAGGTGTACGGTGGCAATGGGGCCGGCCGCGATATCGCGCGCATCGAGCACTACCACGTCGCTAGTTGCCGTCGTATGCCGGTAGACGCAAGACAGCAGCCAGCCGTCGTCTTCGGTCCGTGCTCCACGGCGCGGCACGAAAACCGGCTCGCTGTTTTGGTCGCCCGGCGCTAGTGCGTATCGCTCGAACGCCGCACTTTGCCAGTCGTAGCGCACGATGCCGCGCATCTCCGAGGTGTTCGGCTGCTCGACCGCGTAGAAATAGCGATACGGCCGGCCTGTCAGTCGCTCGTTGATGCGGGGCAACTCGATGCCGAGTACTGCGACCGCGTGCTCTTGTACCTGCCCCGGGGCCAGGTCGATTCGATACCTGTGCAGCCTCCCAAGAGGGTTTTCCTCGAACTCGCGACCAAACATGATCAGCTCGCCGGTCTCGGGATCGATCTTCGAGTGCGCGGTCATGCCGTTCGTCGCAAACGGATGCCGGCTCGGCCGCTTGAGCGTATCGAGTAGCGGCGAAATCGGCAGCGGCACGCCGCCTTCCGCCAAGGCCAGTGTTTCACCGGCGTGCCGAATGACGTTGACGTTAGGATTCGTGTCGGGCCGCGACGAAACGGATTGCGGCTCGTACACCCGTGCACATCGTTGCGTCCGCAACCATTTGTTGCGATAGGCGGTAGCCCTGCCGCCCTCGAACGAAATGCCGTGCAACATCGCGGCCTCGGGCCACCATCCGAGAACGCCCTGACCTTCGAAGCGGCCCGTCAAGGGATTGGGGCCGTTGCGGACCAAAACCCCATTGAGATCGCCGGGTATGTCGCCGGTCACAGGCAACGCGAGATACTCGGCTTCGGTTGCGACCGGCGCGAGCGCGCCGGCGTTTAAGTCGATCGTTGGCAAGGCAGGTTCAAGCAAGGTCAGGAGGGCGCTCGACGACGAGCCGCGTCAATTTATACCCGGATTAAATTTAAGTCAATATTATCCGGGTTAAATTTAAAGGAGGTGCTCGTCGCGCCACGCAACGCTTGCGGGGGCCGGGCACGCCGACGTAAGCTGCGAAGCCTCAGCGGAGAGGGAGCGATTGGCATGAACGTAGGATTTGCGCCGACGGCGCCGGGCGATGCCGACACGCTCGTACAGATGCGGATCGACGCCATGCGCCAAAGTCTCGAGCGCATCGGCCGCTTCGATCCCGAACGGGCACGGGCGCGCTTCTTAGCGAGTTTCGAGCCGGCGTGGTGCAGGTTCGTTGTGGTGGACGATCAACCGGCGGGCTTCGTTCAAGTTAAACCGGCCGAGGGCTATCTGGCGCTCGAGCACCTGTATATCGTGCCCGGCTATCAGGGAAGAGGGATCGGTGCGGCCGTGCTCGAGTCGATCCTGGCCGATGCGAATACGCAATCGATGCCGGTCAAGTTGGGGGCGCTACGAGAGAGCGATTCCAACCGCTTCTATCGACGGCATGGTTTCGTCCAAGTGGACGAGACCGAATGGGATATTTACTACGTCAAAGCGCCTAGCGGGGCTTCTTAGAGTGCGATGCGAGCGCATCGCACTCCTTGACGCCGCGTTTATTGGCCGAGCTTAGCGTCGACGCAACCCGTGCTGTTGCATTCGCGCTCACGCTCTTGCAGGAAGGCGAGGCGTTGCTGCGTCATGTTCACGGCGCAATCGAGGTTCACGAAGTACCCGTTTTCCTTTTCCTCGCTGCATTGCTGATCGCGTTGCTTGAGCCAGGTCAGTTGACCGCTCTTTAGCGACGTTTGCTGCGTCGGGTTAAGGTGCGTACGCAGCCGAGAGTACTGCTCGTTCAAATCGCGATCGGCCTGCGAAAAAATATTGCTTGCGCAATAGACTTGGTCGAACGCATTGCGCGGCTTGGCGCAACCCGCGGCGTGCGCGGCGAACGGGACGAGCGCGGCAGTCAGTGCAATGGCAAGCTTCTTCATTGTTATTCCTCTCTCATCGTCATAAAACCTTATTGATCGCACGGCAATCCATTACGCCCCTGGAGATCGCCGCCGCTAATTTCGCGATCGTGGCCGGTTCGGCCAGTCGTCGCTCCTCTTCAGGGTTGACGATCACGCCGGCCTCGACCAGTACCGCCGGCATCGGCGCGGTCTTTAGAACGACGAGATCGTCGAACCGATGAATGCCAAGGCGCCGATCGATCAGGGGCCGGTTCTCTCCCTTGATCGGCGTCGCGTGATACAGCGACGGCGTTTCACCGGCCGCCAGCATCCGTTCGCCTATCGCCCGCGCGCACGCGAGGCTTTGCTCGTAGTGCGGATTGAGTTCGGAGACGAAAATCGCATACCCTTTGAATTCGCTACGCCGGCCCGCATCGATCCACGCCTGTTGCATCGAATCGTGATGGATAGAGATGAAAACGTCGGCATTCGGCGCGGCGTTGGGCCGCTCCGCTAGCGCAATGTCGCGCGCGTCGGCGCCCGTGCGCGTGACGCGAACGCCGGCCGCTTGCAGATCGTCCGTAACGGCTTTGCTCAGATCGAGGTTGTAAAGATGCTCGACGCGGCCGCTTGCCCCCGTCGCGCCAGGGTGCGCCGGCGTATGTCCCGCATCGACGACGACCCATGCCGCGTTGCAAGTCGCGACGCAGAACCAACCCAAAAGCAACGACAGCGAACGGATGACTGATATTTTCGACATCGGGAATTGGACGCAGGATTCAGTGTTGCGGTTGTTGGTTCTTAGATTGCCCGTGGTAATCGGTATGGCAGCGTAGCGCATTCTAATTGATATAGATGCGCGGCGGGAAGTGTATCTACCTGAATGACGCCGGCGCCGATGTGTTCAGGGGCGGCCCGTCGCCCACGGCACCGGCAGCGGTCTCGCCCAGACGCCGACACGGCTCTTGCATTACCGTCGTCCCGTTACCACAGGCATTACCTTTGGTGCATTCGCCTCTCAACGCGTTTTTTCTAATCTATCGGTACGGGCTTGGATAATCATAAAAAAATCGAAACGTGCGAGCAGCCCGCGAATCCGCAATCTTTAGGGGATTTCTATGCCAGCACTCATGATCGAAAAGGTAAACGGAAATTGGACCGCCCGCGTCGGCGGAACGGAGGTCAGTTATCCATTCGTCGGCGCTAGAGCCTCGGACCAGGAGGTTAGCGTGCAGCACTTCATCGCGGCTATCGACGAGGGAAGAGCCGCGCTCGACGCAGGTGCTCCTGAAATCTTCGTCGTCCCTCCGGGCGTGACGGCGACGGCGCTCGTCGATTCATTGGTTCTCGACAGCGATACCGTGATCTATCAAGGCCGGCCGATTTGGAGTTGTGTAGGCGCGGACAAAGTGCTCGACGACCATCACTCCGTGGCCCAGGCGCTGCGCGACGCGCTCGGCGGTGCCTACGGGGCGTAGGGCGCAGTTGCCGTGAAATCGACGAGGCGACGAGTGGCCGTCCCGGCATCACTCGCGTCCTCGTCGATCGCGCGAAATCGATATCGCCCCGTACACTTCGCGCACGCCGGCATCTTGCGACGAATTGCGGAACGCGTAATCATCGTCGCAATCACGAATGCGAGAAGAAACACTCCATGCCATCCCCTAACCGATCGCCATCGACCATGCTCGTCGATGCAGTCTGGCGCGTGACGCTGCGTGTCGGCTTTCGGCTGGCGCGCGTCTGGTGGCGCCTGCGGCGGCCGAATCACGAAGGCGCGCTCGTCGCGATCTACGTCGGGCGGGCCCTCTTGCTGCTGAAGTCATCGTATCGGGACGAATGGGGTCTTCCGGGCGGCAGCATCAATCCCGGGGAAACGCCGGAGCAAGCGGCGCAGCGTGAAATGCGCGAAGAGATCGGCATGCAGCCGTATCCGTTGACCCCGAAGGGCACCGTCTGCGGAATCTGGGATGGGCGGCGCGACCGCGTTCATTTCTTCGAACTGCATCTGGATAGCCTGCCCGAGTTGCGGCTCGATTATCGCGAGATCGTCGCCGCACGCCTGACTTCCCCCGAGGAATTGCCCGCTATCGCAGTGACCCCGGCCGTCACCGCGTATTTCGCCGAACAGGGCGTAGGCCCTCATTAGAATAGGACCGACATCCTCCGGTACCGGCTAGGCCGACGTCAAAAATAGAACGTCACGATAGCCTGCAAGAGCTCCGCCTGCTCCGCCGCGCCATAGACGGTATGCGGGCCGCTATAATCCGTTTGCCATTGAACGGCGAGGTCCGTGCGCGACCAATGATAGCGGGCCTCCAACCACGTGAATGCGCTGTGATCCACGAGGTCGTATCGCCCCATCGCGGTGGCGTCGAGATGACGAACGATCGCATCCTCCCAAGTCACGTAAGCAAATAGCGATTGGCGCGTCGTCAACTCCTGAGTTCGGCCCACGGCCTCGCGATACGCGCCATAACGCGCCGGGTCGCTACCGAGCGCATGCCACGTCGAACGATCGGCGCTCAGACCGTCGTAGTCGTATTCAAGCGTGACCGAAACCTTGCCCGGGAACGTGCGAGTGACGCCTGTCGATAAACGGGAGTGAAAGCGCTCGCCCGCGCGAGGTTCATCCGCGAGTGCCTGGCCTCGCCCTCCTGCGTACTCGACGAAAGCCACCGTGGCATCGTCCAGCAGCGCCGTTGCGTTCACCCCGATTTGCGGCGACGTCCCCGCGCCCCCATACACGAGCCATTGCGGCGCGAAGCCCTCGAAGAGACGTTGCGTCCCGCCGATCATGTATCGCCACTGGCGATTGGTCGCACCAAGGTCCGGGCTCAAGGCGGCGCCGCTCGCTCCGTCGGCCAGCCGCGGCGATACGAGCGCATTCAGCGAGCCGCCCGCCCACAACATTTGAGCCCGAAGCATGACGGTGCCCAAGCGATTCTCGCGAAGGCTCGCCGGGTCGATCGATACGATCGAGCGCAATACGTTCGCCTTGAAAAAGTCGGTGGGATTGAAACCGGAGGACACGCCCTCGCGCAAATTGACTCGACCGGCGTCCACGACGATCGATTGCGCCGGTTGCCAACTCACGTACCCCTCCTTCCACGTATCGATCGTGCTTGCCGTCCCCCGCCAACCCATATCGATCCGATTCGAGAACACGGCGTGCCAGCCACTCCCCAAAGCGCCATCGTATGAAATCGACGCGCCTGCCCGAACGGTATCGTTCCCGGTTTTCTCACGCGATTGACGGGCCACGCCATAGTGGGCCGCGGCCAATTCAAAGGCGCCCCGCCAATGGCTCGGCTTTGAGACTGTCGAGTTCGCCGTGTCCGCCAAGGTCAATGCGTCGAGATCGGCGTCCCCGGACGCATACGCCGTTGCAACGGACACCACGCCCGACGCGAGCAGCACCAGTGCCGTCGCAATTCGCATCGTTCAATCGGGATGAAAGCGAGCGAGGTAATCGCGCTGCATCCACGCCTCGGGAATGTCTTTCCAGGCGTAATTCGAATAGCGCATGACCGTGATCCAATCGGGGATGAGGCCGTCGATGATGACGATCTCGGTCGGCCGCACGGCGCCCAGCTCTTCCTGGAAACGCCGGAAATACGAAACCTTTAACACGGTGCCGCTTTCCGCATGAAAGCGCGCCTTCACGGGGCGCTGGGTGGCGACGTCGAGCCATAGGTCGATCGAGTGATAGGTGGCCTGCGGCGAGCGCGCCACCAGCGCCAATTCATAGCAATGCTTGAGTTGGCGGTCGCCGTCGGCAATGTCCTGCTCGCCTGCGAACGACGCGGCATAGTCATGCGCCCAGTTGACGGTGACGACATCGCCGTTGGCCGCCTGCCCTAGTAGACGCTGCTGAGGCGAGATGCGCACGCTTGCTTGACTCGACGGATCGTAGAACCATAAATCCAAGCCGCTTTTGAACAGTAATTTACCGGCGTCGCGAGCAGGTGAATCGAAGCGGATGAGGCTGCGATACTGGCCGCTGTCGGCATCGATCTTCGAGTAAACCGTGAGCGTGTCCTGGTCGGTCTGCCGCCCCTCGTGGAAGTCGATCAAGGTCGTCGTCAGGCTGAAAGGCCGATCCGGATTGCGCATCGCGTCGCTCGCCTCGAGCAACTGCTGAGCGTTGGGCGCCGCGGCGGCGACGATCGATATGCTTAGGAACATCGCGGGAAGCCAGCGCGCCGGCATGTAATGAGCCATGGATACTCCGTTCACAATGAGAGTCAGGAGAAGCGCAGCGCTTCGACGATCGGCAGACGCGAAGCGCGCCGTGCAGGCAGCCAAGCTGATGCGGTCGCCACGAAAACGATGCCTAGCGCATGGCGCCCGATCATGGCGGCCTCGCCCCATACGCGAACCGTCAGCGCAACGCTGTCCGTCTGGCCCGGCGGCACCCAATGCAATCCCGCATGATTGATTGCCGCGGCACCGAGGAGCGCCAATACGCTACCGAGCGCCGCGCCGCAAACCCCGAGCACGAAACCCTCGCAAACGAAAATCCTGCGTACGCCGCCGTCGCGCAGTCCTATCGCGCGCAACATGCCGATCTCGCGCGTGCGCTCGGTAACCGCCATGTTCATCGTATTGCCCACGGTGAACATCACGACGGTCGCGAATAAGACGGCGATGAAGCCGAATACGGCGTTGAACATCCCCGTGATCTGTCCGTATTGCGGATTGAGCGTCGCAAAGTCGAGCACGTCGAGCGCGTCGCCGCCCGGTATGCCGTGCAGCACGGACATCAAACGGGCCCGTGCGCGGTCGATATCGGCGGTGTGGCGCAGTTGAACGACGATCGACGTCACCCTCGGTTCGCCGCCGCCGTAGACGAGGCGCTGGGCCTGCGCGAGATGCAATTGCACGTACATGTCGTCGAGCGCCTTTACGCCTTGCTTCTCGGCCGCGACGACATGAAGCTCGGCAACGTTAGGGGCGCCGTATGCGTTGGAAGTCAGCAATTGGATGTGCGTCCCCGCCGCGGCATTCGGCCCGCCGCCCGCGGTATGTGCCTCGGCCGAAGCAAGCCGCGTCAAGTCGTCCGGGGTCGCCACGTGCGTCGCGGCGTCTCGCTCCACCGGCCGATCGCGGCATTGCGGCACGCGCAACGGACCGCATAAGTGCAGCACCCGCGCCACGCCGGCGCCGATCACCGCCGCATTCGCGGGCGTATCGGCAAGCGCGAGCGGTCCGGACCGATTCGGAAATCCGTAGTCGTCCCATTCGCGCATCTTGGTTTGCTCGTCCACGACGATCCCACTGCCGAACACGGTTCGCGATGCTCCCTCGGCAAAGTTTCCGGCAATGCCGTTCACGCTCAACTGCGGAGTAACGACGGTCACCATCGATCTCAACAGGGCGTCGCCGCGCACGGCGTCGATGACGCGGGCGTAGTCTCCTATCCCATACGACACCGGGTCGCCGCTTCCGTAGAGAAAATAGTCGCTGCGTTGGATTTGCAAATGCCCGCCGTAGCGAACATAGCTCGTCTGCAAGCCATAGTTGATATTGCGGACGTAGCCCCCGAAGAGGAGCACCGCCGTCAGCCCGATCACCATGGCCAGCAGCGTCGTCGCCGAACGGCGCCCGTTGCGCAGCACGTTGCGGCACGCAAGAATCCAAGTCTTCATAGCGAGGCCTCCGCCGCGGCCATACGCTCGACCGATACGATGCCCCCGTCGCGAATGCGGACGACGTCGTCGGCCGCTTCGATCACCTGCGGATCGTGCGAAGAAAAGACGAAGGTCGTCTCACGGGCGCGTTGTATGTCGCGCATCAGCGCGAGGATGGCGGCACCGGTCGTGCTGTCGAGGTTCGCCGTGGGTTCGTCGGCCAAGACGAGCGCGGGGCGGGTCGCCAAAGCCCGCGCGATGGCCACGCGCTGTTGCTGGCCGCCGGAAAGTTCGCCCGGCTTGCGATGCGCGTGCTGTGCGACGCCCACGGCGTCGAGCAGGTCCAACACGCGGGCGCGTCGCCGCGCCTTGGACACTCCGAGCAAGGACAGCGGGTATTCCACGTTTTCATAAGCGCTCAAAACGGGAACCAAATTGAACGCTTGAAATACGAATCCGATATGCCGCGCACGAAAATCCGAAAGCGCGTTGCCCTTGAGCGTCTCCAGCGGTTGTCCGGCTACGACGACGCTGCCGCTCGTCGCACGGTCGAGCCCGCCGAGCAAGTTGAGCATCGTCGTTTTGCCGCTGCCTGAAGCACCGCAGAGCACAGTGAACCGTCCGGACACGATGTCCACGGAGCTATCGCGCACCGCCGCCACCGCGCCCGCCCCGGCGCCGTACGTCCTCGTTACTTGATGAAAACTGGCCGCTATCACGGGCACCCCTTTTTATCGATTGTCGATGGGGATCACTGTGACCGGTGCTAGCGGCGCTTAGGCGCGCTTGCGACGAACGGATAAAAACGCCCGACGAACCGTTCGACTCGGCGACGGACGGCAACGGCGGCAAGCGATGCTAAGGCCCCCTAAGCAAGCGAGCGGCTTGTGTGAAGAGCCAACTCACGAGCAGCGTACAGGCGGCGCCGAGGATGACTTGCAGGAGCCGGAACAACGGCACGTCCCAAAGCGGGCCTTGCATAGGGACGAGCAGAACGATCGTTGCGGTAATCGCCCCGAGGCGCGCCGCGCTGCCCACATTCATACACCAGCACGCGACGATCACGGCCGCGACAGTGGCCGCGTAGCCGAGAATCTCGTGCGCGCCCGCCCCGAGCGAGGCACCGGCGAATCCGAATAGTCCACCGGCCAGCGCGCCGATAAACTGGTCGCGCGACAAGGTGCGCGTATCCGAGTAGCGCTGCTGAGTGACCGCAATCGCGGTAATCGCCGCCCAAAACGGTTGCGCGGTATGCAAGGCGCTGCCGATCGCGTAAGCCAGCGACGCGCCGCACACCGCTTGCAGCGCCATCAAGCCGCCCTCGACGATGCGGTCGGGAAACGGCAGCGCCTTGACGAGGTCGATCAAGGCGTCGGCGGCGCGCATGCTAGCTCGATGCCGGGCAGCCCTCAATTGCGTCTTCACTGTATTCTTGCCCGCGGTCATGAACCTGCTCCGAACGAGTATTGCAACGGGTTGCCGCCCGGCGTTGCAAACCTCGCCCGATCGCCCGGCAGCCGGCATGACTATGCCTGAACTGCTCCGCGAGCAAATTGCGTTCTAGCTCACTGGGGCCCGAGCCGCTTGATGAGCGCGTCCAGTTGCGCCGCTTCGTCACTCGTGAGGTCGGTCAAGGGCGCGCGCACCGGACCCGCGTCGCGCCCCACGAGCCTCGCCCCCGCCTTCACGATACTGACTGCATAGCCCGCGCGGCGATTGCGGATCTTCAGATAGGGCAGAAAAAATTCGTCGAGCAAGCGGTCCGTGGTCGCTTCGTCGCCCGAAGCAATCGCACGATAAAACGTCATCGCCGTCTTCGGAATGAAATTGAAAACCGCCGACGAATACACCGGGACGCCGAGCGCCTTATAAGCCGCGGCATAGACTTCCGCGGTCGGTAGCCCGCCCAGATAGGCGAAGCGATCCCCCAGCCGGCGGCGGATCGTCACCATCGCCTCGATCTCGCCCACGCCGTCCTTGAACCCGATCAGGTTGTCGCACCGATCGGCCAACGACTCCAGCGTCTCGGCGCCGAGTTTCGAATTCGCGCGGTTATAGACGATCACGCCCATATCCGGGACGGCCTTGCAAACCTGCTCGACATGCGCGGCGATGCCCTCTTGGGAGGCCTCGGTCAGGTAATGCGGCATCAGCAAGATGCCCTGCGCGCCGTTCCGCCGCGCCTCTTGCGCGTAGTCGATCGCCGCCCGAGTGGGGCCGCCCGCGCCCGCCAGAATCGGCACCTTGCCCCGGCATGCTTCCGTGGCCGTGCGAATGACTTGCGAGTACTCGCGGGTCGTCAGGGAAAAAAATTCCCCGGTACCGCCCGCGGCGAACAGTGCGGTGGCGCCGTATGGCGCGAGCCATTCGAGACGTTCCGCATAGGTGTCGGGGCGGAACTCTCCGTCCACGTCGAAATCGGTCACGGGGAAAGATAAGAGGCCTTCCGAGATGATTGCCTTGAGTTCTTGCGGCGTGGTCATGGTCGTCATGATTTTCAACGTAATACTCGTTTGAGTTTGATAAAGCGGGGCGCGCGGCTTGTCATGAGCATCCGTCACCGGACAAGACAGGGGCGCTTATTGTCGAACGTCCAATTAGGAATCAGGTATTGCATGGCAACGGCATCGTCGCGCGCCCCGAGGCCATGTTTTTTATAAAGGGCATGGGCCTTCTCGAGCTCGTCCATATCGATCTCGATCCCGAGGCCCGGCTTGGCGGGAACCGAGATCTTGCCGCCGTCGATCCTCAGCGGTTCGCGCGTCAGCCGCTGTCCGTCTTGCCAAATCCAGTGCGTGTCGATCGCCGTCACCTTGCCGGGCGCGGCGGCCCCCACATGCGTAAACATCGCCAGCGAAATATCGAAATGGTTATTCGAGTGCGATCCCCAGGTCAGCCCGAACATTTGGCACAGGTGCGCCACGCGCACCGCGCCTTGCATGGTCCAAAAGTGCGGGTCGGCGAGCGGAATATCCACCGATTGCAATTGAATCGAATGCGCCATCTGGCGCCAGTCGGTCGCAATCATGTTCGTCGCGGTCGGCAACCCCGTCGCGCGGCGAAACTCGGCCATCACTTCTCGGCCCGAGTAACCGTTTTCCGCGCCGCAAGGGTCTTCCGCGTAGGCCAGCACGCCATGCTTATCGCGGCATAGCCGGATCGCTTCGGCGAGCGTCCAGGCACCGTTGGGGTCCAGTGTGATGCGCGCGTCGGGAAAACGCTCGTGCAAGGCGATGACCGCCTCCATCTCCACGTCGCCGCTCAAAACACCGCCCTTGAGCTTGAAATCGTCGAAGCCGTAGCGGGCCTGCGCGGCCTCGGCAAGCCGGACCACGGCCTCGGGCGTCAGCGCCGCTTCGTCGCGCAGGCTCAGCCAAGCATCGCCGCCCTCGGACGGTGCGCGGTAGGCAAGCGGCGTTTTGCGCCGATCGCCGACGTAAAACAGATAGCCCAGCATCTGGACCGAGTCGCGCTGCTGGCCCGTACCCAAAAGTGCAGCCACCGGTACGTCGAGGAATTGCCCGAGCAAATCGAGCAATGCCGATTCGACCGCCGTCACGGCGTGAATCGTTGTCCGCAAATCGAACGTCTGCAAGCCGCGACCGCCCGCGTCTCGCTCGGCAAACGCCGCGTGCATGGCATTGAGCACCTCGTTGTATCTGCCGATCGGCTTGCCCTGCACGAGCGCGCGCGCATCCTCGAGGGTCTTGCGGATAGCCTCGCCACCGGGCACTTCTCCCAGGCCGATGCGTCCCGCGTTGTCGCGCAGAATCACCACATTTCGCGTGAACCAGGGACCATGAGCGCCGCTGAGATTGAGCAGCATGCTGTCCTGCCCCGCGACCGGAACCACCTGCATGTCAGTGACGACCGGCGTACCGGAAGAAAGCGAATTCATGTTTGACGCTCCGCTGAAAATGAAAGACGCACGCGCTTGATCTCGCCGACGATGAACACGTAGCTCACGATCGCCATCGCGGCATTTGCGCTGACGAAGACGAGGGCTCCGGCAAACGAACCGGTGGCCTGGACGATGTAACCGATGGCGATCGGCGTCGTAATGCCGGCCATGTTTCCGAACGTGTTGAACAGCCCGCCCGAGAGTCCGGCCGCTTCGCGCGGCGAGGTGTCGGACACCACGGCCCAGCCGAGCGCACCGACGCCTTTCCCGAAGAAAGCGAGCGACATGACGATAACGACCAGTACGTTCGCCTCGATATAGCTGCAAGCGACCATGCTCATCGACATCAACATACCGGCGACGATCGGCGTTTTACGCGCGACCGACAGCGGCAAGCCCGATTTCGACATCCAATCCGAAAGCCAACCGCCGACGATTCCGCCGAGAAAGCCGCATATCGCCGGCAGCGATGCAACGAAACCGGCGTTGAGGATGGTCATGCCGCGCTGTTGCACCAGATAGACGGGAAACCACGTCAAGAAGAAATAGGTCAGCGTCGTAATGCAGTATTGACCGATATAGATGCCGAGCAACATGCGATTTGCCAACAACTCCTTGACGCACGCCCACGTGTCGACCTGCTTGCGATCGGCCTCCCCGCGGCAAGCATCCAGCGAGACGAGCGCGCCGCCCTGCTCGATGTAGCGCAATTCGCTTTCGCTGAGCGCGGGATGCTCTTTCGGGCCATGGATCACACGCAACCATACGAAAGCGCAGGCCACGCCCACCGCGCCCATGAACACGAACGCGCTCTGCCAACCGTACCGATGGACAAGCCATCCCATGATCGGGGCGAACAACACCGTTGCGAAGTATTGGGCCGAATTGAAAATCGCCGCGGCCAAGCCTCGTTCATGCGACGGAAACCAGGCCGCGGCGATGCGGCTATTGCCGGGAAACGAGGGAGCCTCGGCCGCGCCCACGGCGAGCCGCAGCATAATCAGCGCGGCGACGGCCGCGCCGCCCGTCAAGAACCCAACAGTGCCTTGCAACAACGTGAAGACAGACCAAAGCAAGATGCTGAAAAAATAGGTGATGCGCGAGCCGAACCGGTCCAATAGCCAGCCGCCCGGCACTTGGCCGATCACATACGACCACGCGAACGCGGAGAAGATGTAGCCCATTTCGACCGGGGATAACGACATCGCACGCCGAATCGCGGGACCGGCAATCGAGATCGTCGCCCTGTCCGCGTAATTGACCGACGTCACGATAAAAAGCATCGTCAAGATGCCCCAGCGCGTCCGGGACGCGAGCTTCGCGCCAACGGACACACCGGGTACGTGTATCTCGTCCATCTTTCGTCTCCTCCATCGCGTCTTCGCTGCTTCGCAACGAATGGCCGCGATCTCGTTATGCGCTCGATTGTGCGAGGAGACCGATTCAGAATCAAATCAACAACTGACTTGAACGATTCAATTCTTGTATCGATGAGTAGGAGGCCGACCCACGCGCGCACTCATGCATCGGCGAGCAAAGGAAGAATGCGCGTCTTCACGATCGAGAGGATCGGGTTGTCGTTATCGCGCCTGAAAACGCCGATCGTCTCGACGGGTCTGGCCGGGTCGGTTTCGATCCTGCGCAGCACGACCCCTTCGAAACGCAGGCGCGTGGCCGCTTCCGGAATCAATGCCGCCCCGATCCCGGCATGCACGAGCGCGAGCATCGTGTGGATCTGGGCGACGTGTTCGACGATGACCGGTACGGCGCGCGCCCGATCGAAGATTGCCCTAGTGAGCCGGTAAAAATAGTCGGCTTCGTAGGGCGAATACATCAACATGGGCCGCCCGTGCAGGTCCGCGGCAACGGGATGCTTGGGCCAATCGCGGGCCTGCACCTCGGGGATGGCGAGCACGAGGCCTTCCTTGCTCAGCACGGCGGTCTCTACTTCGTCGCTGTCCACGTGCGGGCGCAGCAAGCCTAGATCGAGTTGTCCGGACGCCAGTGCATCGAGTTGGTCGCGACTCACGAGCTCTTTGAGCGTCAACGCGACGCCGGGCGAATGCTCATGCACGAGCCGAACAAGTTTCGGCAAGAGCCCGTAGCCGGACGCCGCGGTGAATCCGATCGATAAGAACCCGGCTTCGCCTTTCGCAACACGGCGCGCCGTGTAGGCCGCCTCCTCCGCCAGCCGAAGAATGCGGGCCGCTTCTTGAAAGAACGAACGACCGGCGGCGGTCAGCCGGACAGTACGGCTCGTGCGATCCAGCAACGGCGCGCCGATCTGATGTTCCAAAAGACGGATCTGCCGGCTGAGCGGCGGTTGCGTCATGTTCAAGCGCTCCGCCGCGCGGCTAAAGTGCAGTTCCTCCGCGACGGCGACGAAACATCGAAGTTGGCTGATCTCGAACATGGCAGTGCGGGCAATGAATGGGAATCGGAACGCAGGTTTGCACCATAGCGCATTTAGGGGCAGGCTCGATACTTGCGGTCACCTGTATGTTCGAGGAGGCAACCGTGGCAGACGAGCACATCAAAGAACCCGAAAGCACCGTCATCGACCCCGTCGAGCGCTCGTGGATCCGGCGGCTGGGCCCAGGCCTCATTACGGGCGCGGCGGACGACGATCCGTCCGGCATCGGTACTTATTCGCAGGCGGGCGCCCAATTCGGCTACCATCTGCTCTGGACGTTGCTGTTGACCTATCCGCTGATGGCGGCGATCCAACTCGTGAGCGCAACGATCGGCCGCGTCACGGGCAAGGGTCTCGCCTCCAACATACGGGAGCACTATCCGCGATGGCTGCTCTACAGCGCGGTGCTCTTGTTGATCGTCGCGAACGTCATCAATATCGCGGCCGATCTCTCGGCCATGGGGGCCTCGGCGCAGTTGCTCGTGGGCACGCCGCAGCAATTGAACGTCGTCGTCTTGGGCGGCCTGTCGGCAGCCCTGCAAATCTTCGTACCTTACGAGCGCTATGCCAGGCTGTTGAAGTGGATTGCGCTGACGTTGCTCGCCTATGTCGCCGTTGCGCTCATCTTGCCGATTCGATGGGGCGATGTGGCGCATGCGCTAGTACAGCCTCGTTTTTCGTTGACGTCCGATTACCTGACGACAATCGTCGCCGTCTTGGGCACCACGATTAGCCCATATTTATTCTTCTGGCAGGCCTCGCAGGAAGTCGAGGAAATGAAATCGGAGCCGGGGCAAAAGCCGCTGCGCCGCGTACCGCATCAAGCACCCGCACAGCTACGGCGAATCAGCTTCGATACGTGGATCGGCATGGGAGTGTCGAATATCATCGCATTTTTCATCGTGCTCACGGCGGCCGCAACGCTCAATCTGCACCACATCGACGTAAAAACATCCGCGGACGCCGCTCGCGCGCTAGAGCCGATCGCCGGCCGATTCGCCTATGTTCTGTTCGCCTTGGGCATCATCGGCACCGGTCTGCTCGCGTTGCCGGTCCTAGCGGGATCGGCGGCCTACGCAGCCGCGGGCAGCTTTCGTTGGCGCAGTAGCTTGTCCTTACATCTCGCGCTCGCGCGTGAATTCTATGCCGTCATCGCGTTCGCGATCGTCGGTGGCGTGGCGATCACCTTCATGCACTTCGACCCGATTCGCGCGCTCTATTGGAGCGCGGTCATCAACGGCGTGACGGCGGTCCCGATCATGGCCGTCATTATGTTGATGGCCCGGAGCCGGCGGATCATGGGCGAGTTCGCCGTCAAAGGCCCGTTGGCGTGGGGCGGATGGATCGCGACGATAGCGATGGCGATCGCAGCGGTCGGCGTATTCGTGCCCGGATAACGAAACACCTATCCGGCGCTCGTGCTAACGCGGCGCCGCGCGCTCTTTGAAGACGGATTGCAACGCTTGTTGAAATTTGCGTGCAATCTTGGCGAAGCCGTCATGCGTGGGATGCAGTTCGTTCTGCCAATCGGCATCGGGATTCAAGGTCCCTTGGGTTTCGACGATGACGATATTGTTCGCCCCCGGCATCGAAACGACGTCAAAGAGCAGCCCGGAGAAGCGATGAAGAATCGCCGTGACGATTTGGCGCCCCTCGACGAAAAAACCGGGATCGACCTCCAACGTGGTCCATCCTCTATCGACGAAGGACGGGTGAAGCCAGGGGCCGACCAACCCATCGCAAACCGACCTATTCGTGGGCGTCGCGAAGTCGTACTGATGAAAGAAAAGATAGGCATTCGGCGCGTATTGATTCCGCACGTCGATCAAATCCAGATAGGCGCGCCTCACGATGCTCAGGATGTCCGTCAGCGCCGCTTCGTTCACCGCAAGATCGGCGACTCGAGCGACGGACGCCGCATCGTTGAGCCAGAAGCGAAACGCATCTCCAACCAGGTCGTTGCCGCCGCCGGAAAACAAGATCGCATCGAACGGCCCGTGATCCTTGTCCTGCAGCGTACTCACCAATCGATCGCGCTTGGATGTGCCGAGCAGTGTCGTCGTGGCGTCGCCATAGTGCGCGAGCTTGAGCGGCGCCGGGTCGAGGTCGATCAGGTGTTCGAGCGAGACGATGACGTCCGTGGGAAGATGGCCCTGCGACGGGACCGGATAGTCGAACCACGAATCGCCAACGGCCAATAGGTTCAAGGGCTTGACGCGCGCGTCGGCGAAGTTTCTGCGGACGTCGCTGAGTCGACGTTTGTGCTCGGCTTTACGCTCCGCGATATCCGATGCGATCTGTTGCTGTAACTGACGATAGGCGTCGAGTGTACTGGCGGTCATTGGCCGCTCCGTAAAATGCCCATGAGCGAAACGATAACCTATGCGATGCGTTGGGAACACGACCGGCGCGGCCATCGTCTCTGCGTTAGCGGCCAGCGCGCCAACGCCCTTCGCCTAAATGACGACGAAGGGCTGACGATTGTCATTGTTATTGCGAGGTCATTGTGAGCCTGAGGCGTTCAATTGCCATGCAAGCACGGGGTGCGTTCCGCCGGCGGGCATGACCCAATCGCCGCCGGGGCCGAAGTGCCAGCCCGCGAAGCTCGATGGGTCGCTCATCTGAGCGGTTGTGAGTCCGTTCGCCGCCGGAGTTGGGGTGCCGAAGGCGACGCCGCTCGTGGCGCCCGTCGTGTCGCGGTTCCAGTAAACGTCGTTCGCAATCGTTCCGGAGTTCTGAACCGCGATGCCCGCCGCTTGACCGCCGGCGCCTGGAATCGCCGCCGTAATCGCGCCGTTTGCGAACGACTGGCTAATCGTCCCCACGTTGTTGTACACGAGCGCGGCGCCCGACGTACATGCGAATGCCCCACACCCCTCCAATATCGACGCGGTCGCATAGGATTGCGTGATCGTTCCGGAGTTCGTGCCGACGAGGCCACCCGGGCTGCCGAAGGAGACCCCGCCGAGTACGCCGTAGACCCCGCCCGTCACCTGGCCGGAGGCAAACGATTGGGCGACGACGCCGTCGTTTTCACCCACTAGACCGCCTAAATATCCGCCGGTCGTGACCGATGCGCTGCTCGATGAGCGCTCTATCGTGCCGCGGTTGGTTCCGACAAGTCCGCCGCCCGTCGTGATGTCTCCATCCGCCGAACCTGCGGCGTCGACGACACCGGACGTGTTGACGCGCAAAATCGTCCCATCGTTTTCGCCGGCCAGAATCCCCTCGCTACCCGAGGTAGGCGTATCGTCGGAGGCCCAGTTGATCGTTGCGTGACCGTTGACGTTGAGATCGCGCACCACCGCCGTTTTGCCGATGCTCGCGAACATACCCACCGACTGCGTCGGTAGTCCGTCTACCGTGAGCGAACTGATCGTATAGCCCTGCCCGTCGAACTGGCCGGTGAACGAGGTATTGCCGCTGCCGATCGGGACGTATGAGCCACCGCTGGTCGCGCTCGCGTCGATATCCCTACCGAGCGCGTAGTTGCCGGCGAGATCCGCGTTTACGTTCTCCAGATCCGCCAACGAGTTGACGAGCCGATAGCCTGTGATTTGGGTCACGAGGCCGCTGTACGCGGCCGGCGTCCACGTAGCATTGGCAAGCAGGCGTCCCGGCTCGTAGCTGCCGTTCATGTCGTAGAACAGATTGACGATGCCACGACTCGCCGACCAATCGACCGTCCCCTTGTTCGTAATGCTGCCGCCGTTATCGATGGCGCCCGCGTCGGCTCGCAATGTCAGGTTCCCGTTGCCGCAGTTCTTCAAGTCTGCGGCCGCTTCGATCGTGAGCGAGTGGTAGGCGCCGAGCGTCAGCGACGCGGCGCCGATCCAATGAATGCCAGACGCCACGTCGATATTGCCGCTCGCGCCGCCCGCGCCTGTCGTTTGTAAGTTAATGGACGTCCCGCGGTCGAGGTTGCTTTGGAACACTCGGGAGGCGAGGCCGTCGATAGTGAACGCGGGGGTCGTAATGTTCCACTGGTTCGCCTTAACGATTGCGCCTCCCGCGATCCGCAACGTCTTTGCGTCGGTGTCGACGGTGCCGCCGCTGCCATTCGCGTTACTTGCTTCTATCGTACCGCCGAGCCACGCTCCGCCCGTATCGGCGACGAGCCACACGTGACCGTCACGCGACGCGGTACCCGTTGCGCGCAGGATGGAATGCTTGCCGGCTAGCGCGAAGATATTGCCATCGGCTGCTTGCAGACTGATCTGCGCCGCTTCGATAGCGCCACGATTGAAAATCTTTCCCCCACTGCCGCTCTGCACGAAGACTTGCTGGCCGACGGCGGAATCTTTTAGCAGCACACGTTGCCCGGCGGCAATCTCCGCCGTTCCTTTCGGTGCGCTGATGCTGCCGGCATTGGCGGCTTCGTTATTGGCAATGATTAATACGTCGCCGCCGGTGGAGGCAAGCTTGCCGAGATTGACGACGAAGCCGTTCGAGGCGCCAGGCTTGCTCGCGAACGTGAGCGGCGTACCATTCATGAATGCCGTGTTATCCACATCGAGCGTGGAGGCGACGAAACGCCCGCCGGTGGAGACTACGCCGCGGTTGCCGAAAACGATGCCCTGCGGGTTGATTAGATACACGCTACCGGTTGCGGACAGCTCGCCGAGTATCCAGGAGTGGTCCGCGCCGGTGACACGGTTCAGTGTTGCGCCCGTACCGTTATTGATCACGACATGGTTGCCGTTGCCGATCGAGAAACTATTCCAATCGATCACGCCGCGACTGGACGTTTGATTGATCGTCAACGACGTGGAATTGCCCGTCATCGAGCCCGTGCCGGCCACGAAACGACCACCGGCAGGCAGCACGCTCCCGGCGTTGGCCGACGAGGGCGCACCGCACAGCGCGGAGACAGCGCTCAAGACGAACACGAGCGTCGGCCTTAATACAACCGAAGGGCGATTAGCTTTTATGCTTTTCATTGCAAACCTCGCGAGGATGGTTGATATTCGCTAATGAAATATTGCTCTGAATATTTCAATAACCGAAGGGATGTGTCTTTTAATTTTTATAGGAAAAACATAGTATTGTTCATCTGCGGAAAATGCTAATTTTTCTTTCTAAAAGCATGCCGTATCGGACAAAGATCCCCACCTATTCGCCGGCAAGGTCTTGCGCGGCGCCGCATATTCAAAATGATTAGCTTGGTTGCTTCGGGCTAAGCCAAAATGGGCGGGCGCCGGCAATGCTCCCGATAGAACGAAAGCCCTTTTACCTTCAGGGCGTGCCCCAAGCGAATCGCAGCGCGCACATCGCTTGCCGACGCGCGCTCGGGCAGATTGACCGTCTTCGAAATCCCGCCGTCGACGTAGTGCTGAGCTTGACCGACCACTCGTACGTGCGCCGACGCTGGAATATGGGTGGCATAGCCGTCTAGCAGCGCGCGGTCGCATCCGTTCGGTGCAAGCTCGGCCCAGCGCGGTTGCAGACGATACACGCGCGCCGCGCCGGCGATTCGTATCGTCCGCTTTTGCTCTCGCGCGTAGGTCGGTTCGATGCCGGCGCTCACGTTACCGGCCAATAGCGCGAGCGATCCCGCCGGCGCGATTGCGGTCAGCGCCCCGTTACGGATTCCGTGGACGAAAAACGAGGCGCGGACACCGGAATCGTCGACGCCTGGCCCGCCGGGGCCGCTCTTGAATTGGCGCGCGTCGAAGCGCGGGAACGCCCCCCTTTCCGCGGCCAGCTCGATCGATGCCGCGTACGCGGCTGCACGCACTCGCTCCAACAGCGCCGCCACGGTGCTCAAGCTGTCCTCGGACCCGTACTCGATGCCGAGCATTCGAAACGCATCGTCCAAACCCATGACCCCAAGCCCGACTCGTCTCGTACTTCTCGCCACGGATGCTTGCCGCTGAGTGGGGTAGCGCTCTAACTCGATGATGTTGTCGAGCATGCGGACGGCGGTGCATACCACCGATCCGAGCCGCTCTAAATCCATTCGCGCTTCAAGCGTGAATGGATTTTTCACGAACTTGGCTAGGTTGACAGAGCCGAGCGGACTCGAGCCGAAAGCCGGCAACGGTTGCTCGCAGCATGAGTTCGTACCGACGATCTCTTCGATGCCCCGCAAATTGTCGGAAGCGACGATATTGTCGATAAAAAGGACACCGGGTTCGCCGGTGTCCACGATGGATTCACAGATCGACGAGATGAGTTCGTCGTCCCGCTCAAGCGTTTCCTGGGAGATCAAGACAGATAAATTGAACTGATTCAGATCGCCGATCTGTCTTTTCGCATTGACGAATTCCTTGACCTCGGGATGATCGGCCGGCACGAGGCCGATCATGGCGGCGCGGCCCTCGGACGATGCCATGGCCGTAGCCGCGATCGACTGCCAAAAGTCGAGATCGCGGCGAAGCCGCCGTTGTTCCCCTTCCGCTTGAAAGTTCAAGCCGATGCCGCCGCCGGACACCATCGTTCTGAGCGCTGTCTTCGCGGTGCCTAGCCAATTGCTTGCGGTCAGCGCGGGCATCGCGAATGTGCTGACCATCGTCACGGCATCGTCACGCCCCGCGTTTCGAAGAACGCGTCCGGCAGGCAAGAATTCGAAGCTCGTCATGCAACGCAGAAACGCGCGGGCCCAAGCAGACCTAGCGTGCGGTGCCTCGTTCATCGAGAGCGCGTTTGCCACTCTCGCGAACGTCTCTTCGATGCTACCCTCCACGTTTCCGCGCGCGTCGCGCATTCGGTATTTCGACGACCAAATCAGTGCGCCTATCTCCTGCGAAGACAAAACGATGCCCTCATGCTCGGATTGCATGACAGATTGCGTTTCTCGGGGGATGAATGAGATTAAAAGCTAGGCGAGAAGCGAGGGGTGTCAAGCTGCGTTGACGGCCTCGCTTTCAGATACTGAGAGGGGCGGCTAAGCGCCTTTTCGGCGTGCGCGGGAGGCATCGGGGGGACGCATTCCGCGGCCCTTTCTTCGCATTGCGCGGATACCCGCGGATACCTTTACGCGTCGTTGCCGTCCTCATAGTCGACGACCGGTTCGCATCGAATGGGAAAATTGACTGAATTGGCCACGTAGCAATGGCTGTGCGCTTTATGGTGCAGCTCCATCGCCAACGCGCGGTCGTCGCCGCGCCGGATCACCACGCGGGGGTGCAATATGATTTCGGTGAAGCGCCCCTGTGCCGGGCTGTCCATCATCGTGCCTTCGGCGTGATCGAGGTAATCGACCACGCGGACACCGGCATCCGCGCACAGATGCAGGTACCACAACTTATGGCACGCCGATGCCGATGCCACGAGCAGGTCTTCGGGATTCCAGCGCGCGGGGTCGCCACGGAATGCGGCGTCGGATGAACCGGCAATGTCGGGTTTCTCGCCCGAGCGGATGACGTGATCGCGTGAGTACTCACGATATCCCGATGTGCCACTGCCCTTGTTACCCGTCCATTGCACCGAAACGCGATAGGTATGTTCGCCGTATGTCATTGCATTGCCCCGTATCGAAACGTTGAACGTGCGACGCAGAAGCGATACTTGAGGGACCGCCCCGTCGCGCTGACTGACCTGATGACGCATTGTGACACGATATGGTATTTTGGTATACCAACCTCTCTAGCCGAGACCCGGCTTGGCTCGTTCGATTAATCGAACGGATTCAGCAGGCGAGCACCGGTTCCGACGAAGTCGCCAACGTTCCGGGTAACGAGCGTTAGGTCGTGAATGAGCGCAGTCGCCGCGATCAGCTTGTCCAGCGCATGCTCCGGGTGTGGAACTCTGAGGCGTCCCCATACCTGACCGATCTCTTCGTCTACGGGCAAGATGTATTGTGAAAATTCGTGCAGGACCGCATTCAACCACCTTTCGAGGCGCGTCGCCTGCGGATCGTCTCCTCTATGTCGGATCAACTCGACACCCCGCCGCAACTCGCCGACCGTCACAACCGACAAATACAGATCAATATCGTCACGCGCCGCTTCCTGGAAGAACCCCAAGACGCCTGGGTTCGCACGCCCCTGCTTGCGAATTTCGCTAATGACATTGGTATCAACCAAATACATGTCCCGCCTCGCCGTCATCGACTCGCGTGAAATCGATGTCATCCCCGACATTCGGCATTGCCATCAGTACTTGCGCAAAGCTTTTGCGCTGGGGCCGGCGCAGCGCCCGCGCAAGAATTTCCCGATGCTCCGCCTCAGCGCTTCGACCGTGGGCAGCCGCACGCTCCTTTAAGCTTTGAACCAGTGCGTCGTCCAGATTCCTGACAACAAGGTTTGCCATGCCTACCTCCTAGCAGAGTGCTATCAATGCTAGCATCATAGGCGGAAAACGCAATCATTGCAATCATTTCCTAGCCACACCGGTGACCACATGCGCGTGGCCGTCCAACTGTCAAACAGCCTCCTACCGACCATCAAAGATCGAAATTGGTCGGCATCAGGACCACGTCGCGAATCGTCACACCGCGTTGGCGCGTGAGCATGAACAAGATCGTCGCCGCCACTTCGCTTGCTTCGATGAGACTACCCGACGCCTTGGCTTCCTTAAGCTTTTCCTCGGGCCAATCGGCCAGCAGCGCGCTGATGACCGGGCCGGGGGACACGGAGCCGACACGAATGCCATGTTTGAACACCTGCCGCCGCACCGTTTGCACGAAACAGTTGATCGCCCACTTGGACGAGGCATAAACGGGCTCCCACGGCGTGGGGAAATGCGCGGCCAACGAACTCGTCACCACGATATCGCCGGTTCGTCTTTCGATCATATGCGGCAGGACGTCATGCACGTTTTTCATGACGACGTTGACGTTCAAATTGAGCATTCGATCGATCGCGTCAGTATCGGCATCTACGAGATCGCCGCCGACATACGTACCCGCGTTGGCATGCAAGATATCGATCTGCCCAGCCAATTGCAGCGCGCGAGGCACGAGCGACGCGCAGGCTTTCGAATCGAGCAGGTCGATCACGAGCGGAATGGCCGCCTCGCCGCGCTTGCCGCACAGCGCAGTCAACGCGGCCTCGTCGCGATCCACCAGCACCACGCGCGCGCCGGCCGACAAGAGCGCATCCACGCTCGCCAACCCAATCCCCGACGCGGCGCCCGTAACAACCGCGACTTTGCCGTTCAGTTCACCTGCCATCGTCTCCGCCTCTTATGGAAATCGCCCGGGAGGGCGAACAGATCATTTGTTCACATATCGATCAAATGATCGTACGCACCGTAAGGGTTGTCAAGGCGGCGATCCCAGCGAAGCAATCCCGCTGGCTAGCGTCCCGTCTTGCCGATATCGGGGGCGCATCGTCAACTCGAAATGTTCGTTTTCGAAATTCCAATGTTCGAATTTTTTCGGTAATATTCCGAAAACGGTGTTTCGCGCGCGAATTCGATCAGGAGACGTTCAATGGGTGCAACAGAGGTAGTGGATCTGCTCGTCGTCGGGGGCGGCATCAACGGAGCCGGCATCGCGCGGGACGCCGCCGGTCGCGGGCTGTCGGTCCTGCTGTGCGAACAGGACGATCTGGCGGCCCATACTTCGTCGTCGAGCACCAAGCTCATTCACGGGGGCTTGCGCTACCTCGAATACCGCGAGTTCGGGCTCGTGCGTAAGGCGTTGCAGGAGCGCGAAACGTTGCTCGCAGCCGCGCCGCACATCATGCGGCCGCTACGTTTCGTCATGCCTCACATGCCGAACCTGCGCCCGGCTTGGCTGATTCGTACGGGCTTGTTCTTGTACGACCATCTCGCCCGGCGCAAGCGACTGCCCGGTTCGAGCGGGATCGACATGCGCCGCCATCCCGCCGGCGCGCCGCTCGTCGATTCGATCGAGCGCGGCTTCGTCTATTCCGACGGCTGGGTCGACGACGCCCGCCTCGTCGTGCTCAACGCCCTAGATGCGAGCGAGCGGGGCGCGAAGGTCCTCACGCGTACGAAGCTCGTCCATGCTGCGCGCCGAGACGGTCAATGGCAGGCGCAGTTGCGCCGGGCCGGCGGCACGACGGTTCAGGTTCGTGCGCGCGCGATCGCCAACGCGGCGGGTCCCTGGGTAGGCGAGTTGCTGACGGGCGCACTGGGCCGCCAGGCGCAGCACGGTATCCGGCTCGTGAAAGGCAGCCATATCGTGACGCGGCGCTTGTTCGACCACGATCACGCCTATATCTTTCAAAATCCCGACAAGCGCATCATCTTCGCGATTCCGTACGAACGCGACTTCACGCTGATCGGCACGACCGACGTCGAATACGGGAGCGATCCGGCGCAAGTCGCGATCGACGACGCGGAAACCAGCTATTTGTGCGAGTCGATCAACCGCTACTTCAAACGGCGGATCTCGCCGAGCGACGTGTGCTGGACCTACTCGGGCGTGCGCCCGCTGCTGCAAGAGGAAGGCACCGACAACCCGTCGGCGGCCACGCGCGACTACAAGCTCGAACTCGAAGCCGGGTCCGACCAGGCTCCGCTGCTATCGGTGTTCGGCGGCAAGATCACGACGTTCCGCAAGTTGGCCGAGGAGGCCGTCGATACCTTGACGCATGCGCTCGGACAACGCGCGCCGTCGTGGACGGCGGGCGCGCCGCTGCCCGGCGGAGACATGGAAGGCGCCGACTTCGAACGCTTCGCGAAACGATTCGCCGCCTGCCACCCATGGCTTCCGGCCGAATTGGCGCTGCGCTATGCGCACGCATATGGCACACGCGCCGACAAGATGCTGAGCGGCGCACGTTCGCTCGCCGACCTCGGCCGCCAGTTCGCGCCCGACCTTTACGAAGCCGAGCTGCGCTATCTGCGCGACGTCGAATGGGCGCGCAGCGCGCAAGACATCCTATGGCGCCGCACGAAACTGGGTCTTCACATCGCGCCGGCGCAGCTCGAAGCGGCGACACGCGAAATCGATGCGTGGCTGTCCCCTGAGCGCGTTGCCCCCGCGCTCGCGCTTTGAACTAGCAAACGCAGCAACACCGCAGGCCGCCCTGCGGAAAAGAGCGCGGGCAATCGATCGACCCGCGCTCGATACAACAACACATGGAGCGCAGACAGATGCAGGACCAGTACATCCTCGCCCTTGATCAAGGCACGACGAGTTCGCGCGCGATTTTGTTCGATCGCGAAGGCAAGGTCGTCTCCGTCGCACAGAAAGAGTTGCGCCAAATCTATCCGCAACCGGGCTGGGTCGAACACGATCCGCACGAAATCTGGTCGACGCAGACAGGCGTTGCCACCGAATGCGTGATGCGCGCCGATTTGGACAGCAGGTCGATCGCCGCGATCGGTATCACGAATCAGCGAGAAACCACGATCGTCTGGGACCGCGAAACGGGTCAGCCCGTCTACAACGCGATCGTCTGGCAGGACCGCCGCACGGCGCCGCTATGCGATGCGCTCAAGGCGCGGGGCCTCGAAGAGAAGGTTCGCGCGAAGACCGGTTTGCCGATCGACGCCTACTTCTCCGCCACCAAAATCCGCTGGATTCTCGATAATGTCCCCGGCGCGCGCGAGAAGGCGCGGCGCGGCGAGCTCGCCTTCGGCACGGTCGACAGTTGGCTGCTGTGGAATTTCACGAAACACACGCTTCACGCGACCGATGCGACGAACGCGTCGCGCACGATGCTGTTCAATATCCACACGCGCGAGTGGGACGACGAACTGCTCGATCTACTCGAGATCCCCCGTAGCATGCTGCCGCGAGTGCGAGGCTCGTCCGAAATCTACGGCTATGCGCAAACGCCCGTCTTCGCCTCGAAGATTCCGCTCGCGGGCATCGCGGGCGACCAGCAAGCCGCCCTCTTCGGCCAAATGTGCACGCGCTCCGGGATGGTCAAGAATACGTACGGTACCGGTTGCTTCTTGATGATGAATACGGGCGCGACGCCGATTCCCTCCAAGAACAACCTCGTCACCACGCTCGCGTGGCAGATCGGCGATCGCGTCGATTACGCGCTCGAGGGCAGCATCTTCATCGCCGGCGCCGTCGTGCAGTGGCTGCGCGACGGCCTGGGCATCATCAAGAGCGCGCACGAGGTTCAGGCGCTCGCCGAACGCGTGCCGCACAGCGACGGCGTCTACCTCGTCCCCGCCTTCGCGGGGCTTGGCGCACCGCATTGGAACGCGCACGCGCGAGGATCGCTCTTCGGCACCACACGCGGTACCCGCGACGCGCACATCGCGCGCGCCGCGCTCGATTCGATCGCGTATCAATCGCTCGGTGTGTTGAAGGCCATGGAAGCGGATTCGGGTCTTCCGATCCGCGAGCTGCGCGTGGACGGCGGTGCAACGGCAAACGATCTATTGATGCAGTTTCAGGCCGACATCCTCGGCGCGGACGCCGTTCGGCCGAAGATCAGCGAAACGACCGCGCTCGGCGCCGCTTATCTCGCCGGTCTAGCCGTCGGGTATTGGCGAGATATCGACGAGCTTCAGACGCAATGGATGCCTGACCGGCGCTTCTCGCCTTCGCTCGAAGCGCCGGAAGTCGAAACCCGCCTGGCAGGCTGGCAGCGCGCCGTTCGCGCCACCGAAGCATGGGCCGGCGAACACGGTTGAAACGGGTGGGACGGCCGGCGCCCATGTAGTTCTTTGCACACGCTTGACTTTCAAACACGCACCACACAGTTAGCAGAACTAATCGATATGACACGAAACCGCGCTACCAAGATCGTCGCAACGCTGGGACCGGCCAGTTCCGCTCAGGCCGTGATAGATGCACTGCATCGGGCAGGCGCCGATCTATTCCGTTTGAACTTCAGCCACGGCAGCTACGAAGACCACGCGGCTCGACTGCGGCTCATCCGGGAAATCGAAACGCAGAACGGTTGCTCGATCGGCGTACTGCTCGATTTGCAAGGCCCCAAGCTGCGCATTTCGACGTTCGAAACGGGTCGCGCCGAGTTGGCGACGGGTGCGTCGTTCGTATTCGATCAGGATCCCACGCCGGGCGACAGCCGGCGCGTCTGCCTGCCCCATCCGGAAATATTCGCCGCCGCCGGCATCGGCGACATCTTGCTCGTCAACGATGGCCTCTTGCGGTTCAAGGTGACCGGCGTCTCGCTCACGCGGATCGTGACAGAGGTAGTGGTAGGCGGCATCATCTCCGATCGCAAAGGCGTCAACGTGCCTAGCGTTGCGCTGCCGCTACCCGCGCTCACCGCCAAGGATCGCGCGGATCTCGAATTCGGGCTCGCGCAAGGCGTCGATTGGGTGGCGCTCTCGTTCGTGCAACGCCCCGAAGATCTTCATGAAGCGCGCGCGTTGATCGGCAAGCGTGCGAAGCTCATAGCCAAAGTCGAAAAACCCTCCGCGGTGGATCGTATCGAGGAGATCATCGATGCGGCCGATGCCGTCATGGTGGCCCGCGGCGATCTCGGCGTCGAGTTGCCGCCCGAATACATTCCGGCGATTCAAAAGCGCATCGTCCGATTGTGCCGCGAGGCCGGCAAGCCGGTCATCGTGGCCACGCAAATGTTGGAATCGATGGTCGCCTCGGCATCGCCCACGCGGGCAGAGGCATCCGATGTGGCGACCGCTGTCTACGACGGCGCCGATGCGGTCATGCTGTCCGCGGAATCGGCCTCCGGCAAATACCCAGTCGAGGCGGTCTCGATGATGAACCGCATTCTCGAACATACGGAGGCCGATCCGTCGTATCGCCAATTGATGCATGCCGTGGCTCCGCTCGACCGCGCCGATACCACCGATGCGATCGGCGCCGCCATCCGCACGATCACGGGCGTGATGCCCGTTAGCGCGACGGTGACCTACACGACATCCGGTGCGACGGCGTTGCGCGTCGCTCGGGAGCGCCCGGTCTCGCCTATTCTCAGCTTGACGCCTGACAAAGCGGTAGCGCGCCAGTTGGCGCTGTCATGGGGGATCAGCTCGCTCGAAATCGATGGCGCCCATACCGCGGAAGACATGGTTTCGAAAGCGAGCGCGACCGCGCAAGCCCATGGATTCACGCAAGCGAGCAAACCCATTCTCGTCGCGGCGGGCATGCCGTTCGGTACCCCGGGATCGACGAACCTGTTGCGCGTCGTCTGGCCGTCCGCGCAATAAGCGGTTGCGTTCTCAAGATTCACGCTCAATGTTGAAAGGACATGACATGACCACGGAGACCGATGTGGCAAACGTATTTTGGCGCGAAGACCAGATTCCCGAAGCTTGCCGAATCGCCGCGCCCTTGCATCAGGACACGATCCTGATCGACGGCGAACTCGTACGCTGGAAAGGCGCCATGCGCCCGATTCGTTCGGCGATCGTCGTGGGCGATGCGGATGGTGCATTTACGCCGCAGGCACTCGGCAGCGTGCCGGACGCGGGCTTGCCGCAAGCCCTATCGGCTTTGTCCGCCGCCGAAGCGGCCTATGGCAACGGCCGCGGAACGTGGCCCACGCTGCACGTGGCCGAGCGTATCGCCTGCGTGGAAGATTTCACGCGTCGGATCCTCGCCAAGCGCGCGGAGATCGTTCGACTCATCATGTGGGAGATCGGCAAGACGCTCAAGGATTCGGAAAAGGAATTCGACCGGACGATCGCCTACATCAACGATACGATTTCCGAACTCAAGAAGCTCGACAATAGCGGATCGCAGTTTCAAATCGTCGAGGGCACGCTGGGACAGATTCGACGCTCGCCGCTCGGCATCACGTTGTGCCTGGGGCCCTACAACTACCCCATGAACGAAACGTTCACCACGTTGATTCCAGCCTTGATCATGGGCAACGTCGTGCTGCTCAAGCCACCGCGTTTCGGCACGCTGCTTTACGCGCCGATGGCCGATGCGATGCGCGCGGCCTTTCCTCGCGGCGTGATCAATATGGTCTACGGCAGCGGCCATGAAGTGGTGCCCGCGTTGATGGAGACCGGCAAAATCAACGTGCTGGCGCTTATTGGGTCGAGCCGCGTTGCCGATCAATTGAAGAAAGCGCATCCGAAGTCGAATCGGTTGCGCGCCGTGCTCGGTTTGGATGCGAAGAATGCGGCGATCGTATTGCCCGATGCCGATCTCGACGTTGCCGTGCGCGAGTGCGTAGCCGGTTCGTTGTCGTTCAACGGTCAGCGCTGCACCGCCATCAAGATGATTTTGGTGCATAGCTCGATTGCCGAGGCGTTCGTCGAACGGATGGCTGCCGAAGTCAATGCGCTCAAACGCGGCATGCCGTGGGAAGACGGCGTGATCATCACGCCGTTGCCGGACAAGGGGAAATGCGACTACCTGAGCGAATGCGTTCGCGATGCGCGTGCGCATGGGGCGTCCGTCGTCAACGAAGGCGGCGCGACCGTAACCGAAACGCTCTTTCATCCCGCGGTGGTCTATCCCGTCAACGCGTCGATGAAGCTTTACCGCGAGGAGCAGTTCGGTCCCGTCGTGCCGATCGCCCCCTTCGACGATATCGAGGAGACGCTGAACTACGTCATCACGTCCGATTTCGGGCAGCAGGTGAGCCTGTTCGGGCGCGATCCGTCGCAGATCGCGACGTTGGTCGACGCGCTGGCGAACCAGGTATGCCGCATCAATCTCAATACGCAATGCCAGCGCGGGCCCGATGCATTCCCGTTCGCCGGGCGAAAGGATTCGGCGGAAGGGACGCTTTCCGTCCACGACGCATTGCGTGCTTTCTCGATTCGCTCGATGGTCTCGACCAAAATGGACGAGCCCGGCAAGCAATTGATCGGCGCGATCGCGCAGTCCAATAAGAGCCGGTTCATCAATACGAACTTTATTCTTTAAACCGTAGGTCGATTGGGCGCCGAGTGCGCGAGATAGCTCGCCGGCACTCGCCATGCGCAATCGTTCCTTCGCCGCCGCTTTGCACACACCGTGCACAAACGAACAAAGTCATCGCCGCTGCCTCGACGACAAATCGTCGAGACGTTGCTGGCAGCTCATCTATCGCTCGTCGCGTGCCGAACGGGGCGAGGAAGCAAGCACTTGCTGTTTGAACTCGTGCACGCCACCTATCTTTCCTACATTCTTTGGACGCAGGGGTACGGCGAAGCCGAGCATGCGATGTTTTCGGCTGCCGAATCCGGTTTGGACGATGCCGCGCGGCTCGGCTACGAGACTGGTAGCTGGACGATCGAATACGATACCGAGCAGGCGCTAAAGCCTGTTTTGGCGGTGTACGATCGTCAAGTCAGTACGGTCTCTGTCGGCGCACTCATCGCGGCTAAAGGCAAGCTCCGGCAACTGTTCGCCGGCGCAGGTGCCCGGAAGGCAACGGGTTCTGTTGCGGGTTAAAGGGCTTAGTTAGACACCGGGGAACGAATCGTTGAAAATGCACCGGAGCAAACCCCTTCGTTCCTAACAAGCCATTCATGAAAGCTACGCATCCTGTCGCGCTGGTCACCGGTTCGACCTCGGGTATCGGCGCCGCGATCGCCCGGCGCTTGTCCGCGGAAGGATTCTCGGTCGTCCTGCATTCGAGGCAATCCGTCGAAGCGGGGCTTGGGTTTGCACGCGAACTCGGATCGGCAACGTACGTGCAAGCCGATCTATCCAATGACGCCGATAGGATCAGGCTCATCGACGAAGCGACCGCCGCATGGGGGCGGCTCGACGTTCTGGTGAATAACGCCGGAATCAGTCGCGTCATTCCACATGCGGATTTGGACGCTGCCACGCCGGATGTGTGGCATCAGCTCCATGAAATCAACGTCGTGGCACCGTTTCGGCTCGTGGCGCTGGCGCAATCGGCGCTACGCGAAGCGGCCGAGCGCGGACGCCCCGGTTGTGTGGTGAACGTCAGTTCGCACGCGGGCGTTCGACCGAAGGGCGCATCGATTCCCTATGCCGCGACGAAGGCGGCGCTCAATCATGTCACACGGCTCCTCGCGCTATCGCTGGCGCCGGCTATCCGTGTAAATGCGGTGGCGCCCGGTCTTGTGGACACGCCGCTCACGGCCGATTGGACGGATGCGCAAAGACTATGGAAGGAACGCTCGCCTATGCGCCGGGCCGCCAGTCCCGAGGATATTGCGCAGGCCGTCGCTTTGCTCGTTGCCTCGGATTATCTGACCGGCGAAATCCTTCTCTCGGACGGCGGGTTGAATCTAACGTAGTTCGGCGGCCCAGGCAGAGGTAACGCGGTCACTGTTTTTTGGTGGATACTGCGCGTTGGCCGCGATAAATCGATTACAGCCTTGCGGCCGTGCCATCGATCTCAGGAGAATTCATGTTCGACCACGTCGCGATTGGCGTCAGCGATTACGAAGTTAGCAAAACGTTCTTCTTGAGGGCCCTGGAGCCGCTGGGAGTCAAGGTGGTGTCCGAAGGAGCGCTTGGCGTGGAAATGAGCCCGGACGGCCAAGCGTCGCTGTGCCTCGGCAAGACCGACGAGAAGCCCTCGCGTCTGCATCTGGCGTTCGTGGCGGAACGGCGCGAGCAAGTCGATGCGTTTTATCATGCGGCGCTTGCGGCCGGCGGTAAAGACAACGGCGCGCCCGGCCTGCGGCCGCAATACCACGAGAACTATTACGCGGCCTTCGTCATCGGCCCCGATGGGCATAACGTGGAAGTGGTTTGCCATAAGGCGTAGGTGTCTCCGCGCACTAACGACGCAGGGCCAAACATGCAGATTCTGGATGTACAGCCGATCGATACCGACACGCTTGGCGCGTTGATGCGCCACGTCGTGACGACGAGCCTGAGCCTCGAAAAACTCGGCGCCCACTGCGGTGCCCTTTTACCAATCGCTCGGTTTCGAGACGAATGAAGGCGCCGCATGCAAGGGCACAAGCGTTCCGATGATCCGGCATCTCGGCGATAGCCGCCCTATCCCATAGACGAACTATTCCGTCCATTCTAAGAATCACCGCCACCGACGCGCCACCGGCCAATACAGCGCTATTGACCGAAGCAACGAACACCCGCTAGGATTGCCCGTATGTCCCGGCAAACCACTTTCTTCTCGTCGTCCTCGTGCGCATGTTGTTGTCATAACAACCTGCCGGGGGGAAGCCGCGTCTAGCAATCCAGCAAAACGTCAAAACTATCGCCCTCTGGCCGCCCGTTGAAAAACCGGCGGCTTTTTAGTTTTTGGAGACAATCGATGCCGCTTGCGCTGTATGACACCTGGTCGCGTACCGTGCGCCCCTTCTCGCCCATTCACGCAGGTCAGGCCGGCATGTACTGCTGCGGACCGACGGTCTATGACCACGCGCATATCGGCAATCTCCGAACCTACCTATTCGAAGACGTCTTGCGCCGCGCCCTCATACGCAATGGCTACGAGGTCCGGCATATCGTCAACATCACGGACGTAGGCCATCTCACCTCGGACGCCGACGAAGGCGAGGACAAGATGGAAAAAGGCAGCCGCCGAACGGGGGAATCGGCGTGGGCCATCGCTCGCCACTATACGGATGCATTCGTCGCGGATTGGCGCGCGCTCAATCTGCTCGAACCCACGCTGTGGTGCCGCGCGACGGATCATATCGGCGAACAGATCGCTTTTATCGACGAACTCGAACGAGCCGGCTACGTCTACCGCACCAACGACGGCCTCTATTTCGACACCAGCAAGCAAGACGATTACGGCTACCTGGCGCGGCTAGACCGTGCAGGGCTGCAAGCAGGAAAACGCGTTGCCCTAGGCGCGAAAAGAAACATCACCGACTTCGCGCTGTGGAAATTCACCCCTCCCGGCGTAAAGCGCCAGATGGAATGGGATAGCCCATGGGGCCGAGGCTTCCCAGGATGGCATATCGAATGCTCGGCGATGTCGGCCAAATACCTCGGCGCCTGGTTCGACATCCATTGCGGCGGCGAAGACCATATCGCCGTGCACCACAGCAACGAGATCGCGCAAACCCAAGCGGCCCACGGCACGCGGCTGGCGAACTTTTGGATGCACGGCCACTTCTTGACGCTCGATGCCGATACGAAGATGTCAAAGTCGAGCGGCGACTTCATTCGCCTGCAAACCTTGGTGAGCCGAAACATCGACCCGCTCGCGTATCGCTACTTGTGCCTGACGGCCCACTACCGCAGCAAGCTCAGTTTTAGTTGGGCCGCGCTCGAGGCGGCGCAAACGGCGCTCGCGCGCCTGCGCAATCTCTATTGGAGTTGGCCCGAAGGCGGTTGCGCCGACGCCGAGTTCATTGCGCGATTCGATGCGCAGGTCAACGAAGACCTGAACCTGCCGCGCGCGCTCGCCGTCGCGTGGGAACTCGCCAAGAGCACTCTGCCACCCGCGACGTTAAGAGCAACGATGGATAGCTTCGATACAGTGCTCGGTCTTGGGCTACGCGATTGGAAGCCGGTAAAGTCCGACATCCCCGAAAACATCGCGATGTTGCTGACCGAGCGCGCGCAAGCGAGAGCGGATAAAGACTGGGCGAAAGCCGACCGCCTCCGTCAAACCCTAAGCACACTAGGCTGGAAAGTGGAGGACAGCAAGGATGGCCAGCGGCTGATCGAAATCGGTTTGGAAACAGCCGAATAACGTCACGCCCCCGCTAATCTCGGGCGCAGCGCAATCGCCAAGGGGAAAATGGCCAACGCCGTCATCGCCGTGGCGATAGTCGCCCCCTGCGCCCCGATTCGATCGCCCAAGAAACCGTAGGCGACCGGCGCCAGCGCACCGGACGCGATCACGCCTGTATAGAACAGCGCGAACGCCCGCTCGGTGCGCTCGACTGGGGTCAACTCAGGCACGGTGCCGTAGAGAATGGACGACGTGCCATTGAGCATCACCCCCAGCAACGGCAATAGGATCAGCGTCGGCGTCAATGGCAGAAAGACGGCGGCAAGAATCAGCGCCGCCGTCCCACCTTCGGTGGCAAGTACGGTTCCTATCACGCCCATGCGAGCGCCGAGCCAGCCGCATGCGAACTTGCCGGCGGCGCCGCCGATAAACACGAGCGCAAGCGCGGTACCCATCATCGGCCGCGAGATCCCCTTAGCCGTCAACAGAAACGGCAGGAACGTCAACAACCCCATACGTACGGCCGTATCGAGCACGCCGATCGCGAACAGCAGCGAGAAACCCGACCGAGAACCTTGGCGCTCTTGCAGCGGCGTGCCGTCCTCCGACGACATTCCCCTTGGCGTCGAAGGGAGAAAAAGTGCAATCACCGCCGTAACGACTACCCCGACGACCGCCATCGCCCATAGCGCATGGCGCCACGGCATCATCGTGATCAGCAGCGAAATCGCCGCCGGCAAGGCGGATTTGCCGAGATCGCCGGAAAAGTTATAGATACTCAACGGCCCTCTGGCATTCGCTCCATACGCACGCGAGACTGCCCCCGAAGCCAATGGGTGCTGCGTGCTGGAACCGCCGCCCGAAATAACCAGCGCCACGCACAAGCCGAGCAGCGTCCCCGACAATCCGGCGAGGCCATAGCCAAGGGCCGCGAGCAGCGTGCCGAATGCAAGCGTCGCCCGGGTACCGAACTTATCCGCGAGACGCCCTGCCGGCAACTGCAGCAGCGCCATCGCACCCGCGTAGAGTCCACGCAGAGCGGCGAGCGCGCCATAGCCGAGCCCGAAGTCGGTCTGCCAGACGGGGAGCAAGGCGTAGATCATGTCCGTGTACCCGTCGTGCAGCGCATGCGCCATACACGAGAGCCACAGTATCCGCTTGCGTATCACGGCGTTCGTCGAACCGGGGCCATCGGCCGTGCGTGTCGTCGCCCAAGAGAAAGAAAATAATCTCATCGTTGAATCGCATCGCGAAAGCGCGGGCTTTAGCGACGACTCGGCTTGTTGTTATTGAATTTAGGTAGTCTAAGTTCGCCCGAAATGATCCGCAATCAACGTAAAATTGGGTCACCCGGGAGAAAAAGTCACGCATGGTCACGGAAAAGCGCAAAGGGAACGACGCGGACAATCTGCCTCCATTGAATGCCTTGCGGCACTTCGAGGCCGTCGCCCGCTTGGGGAGCTTCGCGGCCGCGGCAAACGAGCTGCATGTCACGCACTGGGCGGTAGGCAAACAGATTCGACTACTGGAGGATTGGTTCGGCCTGCCGCTCTTCGAGCGTCGGGCACGGGGCGTCGTACCGACCGATCAGGGCGCTGCGTTGCTGAGCGACGTCAACGGCGCCTTCGCTTGTTTGAGCCATTCAGTCACGCAACTGCGCCATGAACCGACGACCCGGCGCATTGCAGGCATCGTGCGCGTCAATGCGCTACCCAGCTTCGCTTTGTACTGGCTCATCCCGCGGCTATCCAATTTCCAAAGCAGCTTCCCCGATATCGATGTGAGGATCTCGACGACTTCACGCAAATTGCGCTACGTCGGCGATGCCTTCGACGTCGGCGTGCGCTCGGGACCTGAGCATGCCGCCGGGCTCGCATCGATGACGCTCATGCCCGATGTGCGTCTCCCGGCATGTAGCCCCGCCGTGCTGCGAAGCCGGCCGATCGCAACGCCTGCCGACTTGCGTCACCATACGCTTCTGCACTCCACCACCACGCGTACGGCCTGGGCCGATTGGCTGAGACAAGCCGGCGCGCCCGGCTTGCAAGGCAGTCGCCATCTCGACTTCGATCATGTCTTTCTCCAACTGAGCGCTGCCGTCGAAGGCCTAGGTGTGACATTGGCATCGCTGCCGCTCATCGAACGCGAGATCGCGGCGGGCCGGCTCGTCTGTCCGCTTGCGGAGCCGGCATGGCAAGCGCCGGACTATACGTTGGCCGTCAACACCGAACGCGCGGAGGATGAAGCCGTCGCGGCCTTCGTCAAGTGGATCACCGCTAGCGCCGCGCCCGAACGCACGGCATCGGCTCGCAATAAGTCCAAACAAAGGCCTCGCCGCTAAGCGGTACGCTCGGTCACACAAGACATTAGGTCAGACAAGACCGACAGCGGGCCGAAAGGTCTCCTTCATGACAGATTCGCATTCGTCGTAGACAGTCATCGGCTTGCGCATGCCCGATTGCTGTCTAACAACGATGAGGTGACAACATGGAAGGACGCAGGAAGTGGTCGTACTTGGGCGCGGCGGTCACTAGCGCCGTCATCGCGATGGTTGGCGCGCATACCGCGCAGGCTAGCGACACCGGCCGTGACCATGATCACGATCACGATCGTGATGCCAAACGCATCGAGCGCGTGCTGCTGATCAGCATCGACGGTCTGCATGAACAGGACCTCGCGCGTTGCATCGGCGGCAACACGTGCCCGAACTTGGCGTCGCTGGCGCAATCGGGCGTCACCTACACCGGCGCTCATACGCCGGGCCTCTCCGATTCTTTCCCGGGTCTGGCGGCGCTCGTGACGGGCGGTTCGCCGAAAACCGCCGGCCTGTTCTACGACGTTTCGTATGACCGCACGCTTTACGCACCGTCGGATACGAACTGCACGGGCAAGCAAGGCTGGAATGTCGTCTTCGACGAAACGACCGGTATCGACGCGCAAAACGGCGGTGCGCTCACGCACCTCGACGGCGGCGCTGCATTCAATCCGCAGGCGATTCCTCATGCGCTCGTCAATGGCGTCTGCAAGAGCGTCTATCCGCACGACTACGTGAAGACCAATACGATCTTCGAGGTCGTCAAACAGCACCTGCCCGCGGCACGCACGGCGTGGGCCGACAAGCACGCATGGGGCTACGACTGGCTCAACGGGCCGTCGGGTCACGGTGTGGACGATCTCGCGCGCACGGAAATCAATTCGATCGACCCGGCAACCAACAGCGATTACACCGACGTCTACACGCACACCGAAAAGTTCGACGCGTATCACGTCCAAGCGATCCTGAACGAAATCGACGGCAAGGATTCGACGGGCACGAAGCGCGCGCCCGTGCCGACGCTGTTCGGCACGAATTTCCAAACGCTGAGCGTGGCGCAAAAGGCGCCTGTTGCGAAGGGAGGCGGATATCTCGACGCGGACTTCACCCCGGGTCCGCAAGTGGCCGCGGCGATTACCTACGCCGATGCCGCGATCGGCACGATGGTCGAGGCGCTCAAGCAACGCGATCTGTATTCGAGCACGGCCATCATCGTCACGGCCAAGCATGGGCAATCGCCGACCGACCACACGAAGCTCGTCAAGAACGGCGATACGCTGACGAAGCTGCTCGAAGCCAATAACTATCTGGACCCGAACGGCAACTTCGGCCAGAACAATACGGCGTCAGGCAATCTGAACGACGGCACCGGCCTCTCGGGCACGGGCTTCGTGCAAACCGACGACGTCGGGCTCATTTGGCTGCGCGACCCGTCGCAGGTGAACGCGGCCGTCGCCACCTTGAAAGCCAACCTCGGCTGCAACGCCCCCGGCATCTGCGCGGATGGGCCGCAAGCGTACATCCTGTCCGGCGCCGGCCTCGCCCACCGCTTCGGCGATCCGGCGCTCGGCCGCACGCCCGACATCATCGTGCAGCCTAACCCCGGGGTGATCTATTCGTCGAGCAAGAAAAAAGACGAAGAGCACGGCGGCAACGCACCCGACGACAGCCACCTCGGCTTGTTGGTGTCGCTGCCGGGGATCCATCACGCTCGGACGATCCCAGCGCCTGTGCTGACGACCCAAGTCGCTCCCACGGTCTTGCGGCTACTCGATCTGCACCCTCACTGGCTGCATGCGGTGGAGCGCGAAGGCACCGAAGCGCTGCCGGGTTTTGAACGCGACCGATAAACGAACTGTTCTACTCGGAAGCGCATTACAACTGAGCACGGTTGCGGGACGCCACCGCAACCGTGGTCGGCGCTTCGGCAAGCGGCACGAAGCGTCTGGTCGCACCGTCCAGCGCATCGATGCTGCCGTTCTCGATGTCGTACACCCAGCCATGCAGGTTCATGCGTCCCTGTTCGAGCGCAAGCGCAACCGACGGATGCGTGCGCAGGTTCGCCAATTGAGCGATCACGTTTTCTCGAACGAGGCCGTCGAGTTTCGCGCGGGGCGAATCGAATTCATGCGCCGCATTGATGACCTTGGCCGCATCGGAATGGCGCAGCCAATTGGCGACCGCCGGCAAATGGTCGAGGCAGGTACAACGGGAAATCGCGCCCATTGCGCCGCAATCGGAATGGCCGCATATCACAATGTCCTGTACGCCCAGCACGGCAACCGCGTATTCGACGGTAGCGGACACGCCGCCGGGCTCCGGGCCGTAGGACGGCACGATATTGCCCGCATTGCGAATCACGAACAATTCGCCCGGCTCGCGCTGCGTGAGCAATTCAGGCACGACACGGCTGTCCGAACAGGTGACGAATAACGCCTTCGGATTTTGCGTTGTCGCGAGCGATTTGAATAGCTCGGCACGTTGCGGGAAGACCTCGCGCTGGAAGCGCAAGAAGCCGTCGATCACGTCACGCATTTAGACCCTCCAAATTCGAATATCCATTCCGGCACGCCACCGCATGGAACGCCGTGCGCGTGCGGCCGCCATTATCGCCCAAGTTCCGCGCGGACGCGATGCGCCCCCAGGCACCGTTCGGCGTGGGTCCGCTCCTTGCTCGTGCACTTACGCTTCTCCAATCAAACCCTTTCATTAGACAGTTCACTAACGCATGCGGCGCCCCCTCGATGCCGGGAACGACCTTCGCAGCGACTACCGGACGCCATCCCACTCGTGGGCCGCGGGCACGGGGCCCGGCCTTGCCAGTACGGCGGCGGACAACGATCCGAGCGGCATCGCCACCTATTGCCTGGCCGCAGCGCAATGGGGTTACGGCATGCTGGCGGCGAGCGTGCTGTCGTACCCCTTCGTCGTCGCCCTGCAACTCGTTTCCGCGCATATTGCCGCCGTGACGGGCCACGGTCTCACGGAAAACCTCCGGGCTCACGATGCGCGCCCGGTGCTTTACTTCGTGGTCGCCCGCTTTTTGCTGGCGAATTTGCTGAATATCGCGGCCAATATCATGGCGATGGGAACGGGCATGTACTTGATATGTTCAGGCCATCCCATGCTCTGGGCCGTGTTGGCGACGCTCGTTTCGGCGATGCTGCAATGGTTCGTCCGCTATGAACGTTACGCTCGCGTGATTCAGTGGCTTTCGGTTGGGCTGTTCGTGTACGCAGGAGCGGTCTGGGTCGTCCATACGCCGTGGGACCTGGCGCTGCTGCGCTCGTTCGTGCCGCGTCTCGAGTGGTCGAAAGATTTCCTCGAAATGCTGCTGGCCGTGCTTGGCACGACAATCAGCCCGTATCTGCTGTTTTCGCAAGCCGAACAGGAAGTCGAAGCACTGCACGCTCGAATCGCAGGTCGCCCTCCGGGCGAGTCCGCCGCGATTCGCCAGGGTCACTTGCGCAAAATGCGCCATGACATCGTCATCCGCACCGCTTGCTCCAACGCAGCCGCCTGGTTCGTGTTAGCCGCGACGGCCGCGACGCTACATACGGGCGGACACACGATAAACACATTAGCCGACGCGCAAGGTGCGCTCTATCCGATCGCCGGCCGTTTTGCGCCCTCGGTACTCGGACTTCTGCTGATCGGTACCGCCTTGCTCGCCATGCCGCCGCTAGCGGGTTCGGCGGCAAACGCGTCCGTGAGCGCGTTCGGCTTGCAACACGGCGCCGCGCGTGATCGCCGCATCGCGTATGTCCTATTTGCGTTGATGGCCGTTGGCCTCGTCGCGGCCGTGACGCTATTGGCCCTCCAGGTCGAGCCGCTCCATATCCTCTATTTGAGCGCTGTATTCAATGGCGCGACCGTCGCCCCCGTCATCGTATTGATCGCGCAGTTGAGCATCAAGCCGCCTATGATCCGTGATCTCCGCGCGCATTGGTCGTTGCGCGCGGGTACTTGGGTGGCATCGGGGGCGATCAGCGTTGTTCTATGCGCATGGTTTGCATCGGAGGTTTTCTCGTAACTTGCATCCCGATTGCGTCGTATGGCATCAACGCGATTTCAAGCGAGAGAGAATCTCACGCGTATGCTCCCCGATCCTGGCAAGCGGCTGCCGAACTCCGGGGCGGCGCCCGCCCATCGTCAGCGGCAGGAGCACCACGTCGGTCGTGCCGCCGTCGTCCGTCTGCATCGGGACAAGGCCCCCGCTTTGCCTAAGATGCGGATCGTCGAACAATTGGTCGGGTCGAACGATCGGCGCATACGGAACGCCGGCGCTTTCAAGCATCGGTACCAATTCGTCAGCGCGAATATGTTCGAGAATCTCGCTCAAATCGGCGAGCAATTGCGGGCGCGCCTCGACGCGCGATGCGTTGGAGGCATACTCCGGGCGCCGCGCGAGTTCCGGATGCGCCAGGACGTTGCATAGCGCCACGAATTGCTTATCGCTGACGGCCCCGATAAATAGTTGCTCGCCTTGCGCCAGCGTAAAGACGTCGTAAACGCTCCAGGAGGACACGCGCGAGGGCATCGGCGGCGGCGGCACCTTCGTCATGGCGAATTGCTGCATATGCTGAGCGCAGAGGAAGACGCAGTTTTCGAACAACGCGCTTTGCACTTCTTGTCCTCGACCGGTGCGATCGCGCTCGCGCAGCGCGGCCAACACGCCGATCGCACCGAACATGCCGCCCATGATGTCGTTGACCGATGTCCCCGCTCGCAGCGGCCGCCCAGCCGGTCCGGTCATGTATGAAAGCCCGCCCATCATTTGGACGACTTCGTCGAGCGCTAGACGCTTCTCATACGGTCCGGGCAGGAAGCCCTTGTGCGAGACATAAATCAAACGCGGAAATATTGGCGACAGCTCCGCATAGCCAAGACCGAACTGATCCATGAGTCCCGGCCTGAAATTTTCAAGTACGACATCGCATTGCGCGATCAACTCACGCGCGGTAGCCTGACCCTCGCTAGTTTGAATGTCCAGCACCACGCTCTTTTTGTTTCGATTGAAGGTGCGGAAAAAACCGATGCCGAGGCCGGGAAGCTTGCGTGTTTTGTCGCCCCCGGGCGGCTCGATTTTGATGACTTCCGCACCAAGGTCGGCGAGGATCATCCCGCACGTGGGTCCCATCACCATGTGGGTGAACTCGACCACCCGCACGCCGCTCAGCGGCAAGCCGTTGTCATCACTCATCGTCGCCTCTCTCGTTGCGTTTCGATTAGCGTGGAAGGCGACGATGCGGGACCGGCCGCCTGCGCTCAGGGTGTACCCACCCGGTAGCAAGTAGGAATCGCATTCTTGCTCGGGCGCTGGTAGATGAGCTTATACCCGCCCGACGATGCACGCGATTGCGGCGAACTGAACGTCACCACCTTCCCGTACTCGCCGTTGCTCGTTCCCGTCTGCGCGATGATGAGCTTCGAGAGAACGGGATCCGTGCGTGCGGAGTCCGCATCGATGATACGGCGCACGTGAGAAAGACTCGCCGCATACCAATCGGCCTTCATCGACGCGGTAGGGATCACGAACGGCCGATACGCCGGCCCGGCGAAGTGACTGTCGATGATCATCCACGGGTCCTTGCCGGCACTGCCCAAGTCCGTCGGCAAAATCGTTTGGTTCGGATCCACGCTCTTCAAATACGAGCCGATATCGGCGCCTAGGCGATTCCCCCGTTGACCGGCCGTGGCGGGATCGTAAAGGTTGCCCTCCGGCCCGGTTCGCAGATCGCTGAAATGCTTGCCCGTCCACGTCACCACATGCGAGACGATGTAGCCGTTCGCCGCGTTCGCCGGCGTGGAATTGGCGGCTAGAGCGGACGTCTGCGTGATGTAGAGCAGATCGCCGGGACGCAGATGATCGACCAAGCTCGCGACATTGCCTTGATTGATATCGAGCAGCACGCCCGGTTGCTCCTTGCCCGTCAGCGGGTCGTCGCCGGTCGAACAGGCCTGCGTGCCGATGCCCGTTTCCAAGTTGCCTTCGTCGTGCGTCACGCCCGTGAAGTCGTACACCCAGGATGTGAAATCGGAGCAATCCACGCCTTGCCAATTGACATCGTCTTGCGAAACCGCCGTCAGGCTCTGCGATCCGTCGCTCCTGCGGTGAGCGGTACAGGTCATGCCTGAACTGTCGCCGCCCGAGGTGCTGCCCGACGAAGCATTGCGGAACTTCGCCGGGCTCGCGGGAGGAAGCCAGCCGGGAATGTGGTGGTGACAGTAATTGATGCCCTGGTCGATCCAGTAGTTTTCGGCCGCCATGACGAGTTCGCGCTGAAACGTGGCGACATCGTCGCCGCATGAGGCCGTCGAAATGGCGCCATAGACGGCCGCATGCGGTCCCCACGTGCCGCCGTTCGCGTAACTCGACCAATTGGCCGCGGTCACGCCGTTGCCGAGCAACGCTTGCACGTCGTTCTTGCGGCTCGTGAATAGCGGCATTTGTTCGCCCAGCAGCGTGATGCGATCACGGCATGCCGCGGCGCTGACGGTGATCGTCGAGGGATTCCCGGGAATCACGGGATCGAGCTTCGCAAGCGAAGCGATGCCCGAGCGATTGCGCGAACCGCCGGTGTAATCGGCCGCACCGACCGTGATTGGGCAAGTGACGGCGGAGGGTGCGGCGAGCGTGCCATCCGCGGCGATATCGCCGGCGCCAGTGTTGCATTGGGCGATCGTATCGCCGTTGGCCGCTTGCATTACCACGTTCGCCGTGCTGCCCTCGATCGAAATCCCCGCCGACGTGCGGCTTTGCGATTCGGCGCCGAGCGCGAGAGCCATCAGTGCGCCGGGCGTGACGTCGGTCGACGCACCGATCCCGGTGAAGGTCGGTAGCGTTTGTTCGACATCGATATTTCCCGCAAACGCGTTGACTCGTGCGATGGCCGCGGCGATATTGGCGGCCGTCAAACCACCGGCCGAGTTGGCATCCGATACGACCGCATTCGAATAAACCGAGACGACCGCATGCGAAGGCGCAGACAGATAAACGGCATCGAGCTCTTGCGTAAGATCCGCGTTCGCGCCCGTCGCCTCCTCTTGATAGCTTCCGCTCGTGACGCGCACGAGCACCGGAAATCTCAAAGGTTGGTAGACCGAGAAGGAGCCATCGCCTGCGGTCGTCGCCGTGGCAAGCGGCGCCGATCCGGCAGTGCCATCCGCATTGAGTGCGTAGACGGAAACCGTCGCGCTGGAGATTGGACCGAGATACGCGCTGCCGGTCAGGGTCGGAGTCGATTGCCCGCAAGCGCCGATACTCAGCGCGAATACGGCCGATGCTAACGTGGTGAGTTTGAATGAATTCACAGTGAATTGAGAAAGACGGGGGACGGCCGCGTTTCCAGTGTTTGAAAAACCGCGACAGGAAGGTTTTGTGAGCGTAATAGAGGCTTGATCCAATCGATTGGTCGAAAAGCGGGCGGAATATCGCGCAGTCTATGCAACCGAAGCGATCGAGCGCTCTTAAAAAGACTCGCTTGTCGGCCGGGCGTCAAGCTGCGACGCGCTTAACGAATTTCGATAGGAAAGTCCGCACCGTCCCATCCGAAAAAACGACGGCGACTTGGTCCGCCGTAGAGAATTGGACCTCACCAATGCCGTATCGGCGAACCCGGACGGGATCACCCTTTGAAAATGGGCGACGCGTATCGGGTAAATTATTGCCTTTAGGCCGACTGCCACCGTCTTGAAGCACAGGTTCAGGCAGCGGATCGACACGAGGCGGATTCACGCAGTTGTCGCAGGTGCCGCATCGATCGAACGCGGCCTCTCCGAAGTAAGCGAGGATATTGCGCCAACGACATTGCCCCGTTTGCGCATAGTCGATCATCCGCTCGAGCGCCTCGTGGTCACGCCGTGTCCTATTGCGGTATTGCTCGAGCATTGCCTCGACGTTCGATTCACGCTTCGGGTCGGGCGTCGCCGCATAACGTTTCGCGCGATCGCGCTTAACCTGCCTCGTGTCCGTCAAGATCTTCAAAGCCACTGTCAGCTTGTTGCGACCGGTATCGCCAAGTCGCTCCGAAAGTTCGTCGAGCGTCATGCCGCGGCCGCCCTCGCGCGACGCCGCTCTAAGCGCGTTCTCCACGCGAGCGATCAGCTCGGCATCCGGATAGCGCCCCGCCATCAAGAATTGTTGAATGCGGCGGTCGCTCAGATCGAACAGCAGCACGCAATGGGCGATCTCGCCGTCACGGCCGGCGCGCCCCGTCTCCTGATAGTAGGCATCGACGCTGCCCGGCATTTGATAATGGACGAGGTAGCGCACGTCTGGTTTATCGATTCCCATGCCGAAGGCGTTGGTTGCCACCATCACGCGCACCGCGCCGTTCATAAAACGCTCTTGCGCATCGTGCCGCTCTCTCGCCGGCATCCGTCCGTGGTAAAGCGCCACGGCCACGCCGTCATGATCGAGCGCCGCCCGCACATGTTCGGCTTCCCGCACCGTCGCCGTATAGACGATGCCGGGGCCATCGTGAACGGCGAGCAGCTTGCGAACGGCGTCCAGTTTGGCCTGCGCGGCCCGCGCCGACGCACGTCCCTTCCCGTCCGCGACCGACAATTGCCGGACCGAATAGCGCAGGTTCTCGCGATAGACGCCGCCGTGAAAGATACGCACATCGCGCATCCCCAAAGAGCGGACGATATCGTCGATCACGGCGGGAGTCGCGGTGGCTGTGAGCGCCAGCATCGGCGGATTGCCCAACGCATGCACGGCATCGGCGATCTGCAGGAATGCCGGGCGAAAATCATGTCCCCATTGCGAAACGCAATGCGCTTCATCGATGACGACGAGGCTCACGCGTCGCGTCGAACGCCCCGATCGATCGACGCCGAGTGCATCGAACAATGCGGCATTGGTCAGTTGCTCCGGCGTCACGAACAAGATCCCGCGCTTTGCCGTCCGAATGTTCTCGAACGCTTCACGCACCTCATCGGCTTTCAGTGCGCTGTTGATCTGGATCGCTGGGACGCCCGTCTCGGCCAGCTTATCGAATTGGTCCTTCATCAGGGCGATCAACGGAGACACGACCAGCGTGAGGCCGGGCAGATGCATCGCCGGCAATTGATAGCAGAGCGACTTTCCCGCGCCGGTGGGCATGATCGCCAGCGTGTCGCGCCCGCGCGCGACACTGTCGATCACCTCTCGTTGGCCCGGCCGCAATTCATCGAGCCCGAAGACGCCGGTCAGCGTTCCAAGCATCGCTCGCATGTTGATGGCAGCACGCGTGGACATCGATCGTCCGGTCATTGCGTCGTCGGAACCGAAGTGGTGGGCTACGCTGTGTAGCAAGGCGTGGTCCCGTCGCTTAGTCTCCCGCTATATCGAGTAAGGTTGCGGTTTCGCGTAAACTGCACCCGTTCCCGTTCGCTGACGCGTTCACTTACGGCGACGGCCGCAGTTCCCGATATGGAAGGAGGCGTCACGTATGCATGCAATGCCGCTGCAATGCAGCAGTGCCATCGACCCGCTCGCAGCCGCGCCCGTGCGCGATCTGCGCCGCGTGCCGATCCATCCCGATCACTGGTATCCGCTCGCGTGGTCGAGCGAACTGAAGCGCGGAAAAACGCTCGGCGTGCGCTTCGCGGGCGACCCCATCGTCCTAGTACGCACCCAGTCAGGGAAGCTGTTCGCGCTCGAAGATCGTTGCGCGCACAGGCAAGTGCCGCTGCATGCGGGCGTGGTGGACGGCGAGTCGATCCGCTGCGGCTATCACGGCTGGACTTACGACTGTACGGGCAAATGCGTGGATGTCCCGTATTTGGGGCGCGAACGGCTGCCGAACGGAGTACGCGCGTACCCGTGCCGCGAGATGTATGGGCTCATCTTCGTCTTTCCCGGCGATCCGGCGCTTGCGCAAGAGCGCCCCTTGCCCGCCCTGCCCTCGGTAGAGGACAAGGCGTACAAGACGCGCCGCTTCGGCCGCGAAGTCAAATGCCACTATTCGTTCATGCACGAGAACTTGATGGACATGAACCATCAGTTCTTGCACCGGCGGCAGATGGGGCAGATGCGTGCGCGCTCGCTGGGCCGCCGGCGCGGCGACGATTGGGTTGAAGTGGATTACACCTTCGCGCGGATGGAAGGCAAGCAGCCGGTCGGCGAGGCGCTCGTATTCGGCGCCGCCAAGAAGGAGGGAGATAAAAACGACAAGGACGTGATGACCGTGCGCACCGGCTATCCGTACCAAACGCTGCGCATTCGCTCGGGCAGCGGGACTTTAGTGATGGACCTTTGGATCGTCTACGTGCCGCTGGATGCGGAGCAACGCACGAACCGCACGTTTGGCCTGCTCTCGATTCGCAAGCCTAGTATCCCATTTGCGCTGGACCTCGCTTGGCCGCTGCTGGTCTGGTTCACCGAACGCATCTTCAAGGAAGACCGCTGGATCGTCGAACGCGAACAAGAGGCTCACGATCGGCAAGGCGCAGACTGGAATCACGAGGTATTCCCGGTGATCAACGAATTACGCGACGTGTTGCGGCAATGCGGCGGTCGAACCGTGATCCCCATCCACGAAGTGCCCGGCGCGGTCGCGCAAGAACGGGCAGCGGCGTCGTAGCCGGCGCTTGCGCTCAGTCGATCGGCGGCACCGCCCCCTCCCGCAGCGTCTTGATGAGCCGGGCGCGCCGCTTCTCGAGATCGGCGATCTGCCGGTCGATGGCTTCGAGCCGTTCCCGCTGCACTTGCGTGATCTGATCGCACGAGCGGGCGCCCTCGATCAACAGCATGCAGTCCGGAAACCCGCGGATGTCCTCGATGGTGAAGCCGGTCGCAATCATGCGCTGAATCTGTTTGACCTGGGTCGCCGCGCGCTCCGGGAACATCCGGTAGCCATTGCTCGCCCGTACGGAGGCCAGCAACCCGTTTTCATCGTAGTGGCGGATCGATCGGACGCTCGCACCGGTAAGCCGCGAGAGTGCGCCGATCGTCAGCAGTTTCTGTGAAGGCGTCGTTTTCATGGAGAGCAGCATAGCGCAAGTCGCTTGACTCTGACATCAGTGTGAGGGTTGAGACTAGACGCTTCGATAGCTCTTTAGGAAACGACAATGAGATTGCGATTGTTCTCCAGTTTTCTGATTGCAGGGTGCGCGATGGCGACCTTGCTCGCGGCCGCATCTAACGCGCTCGCGGCGCCCGTAAGCTACACGGTCACCTCGACCGACGGCGTTAAATTGGCCGTTCAAGAAAGCGGCAACCCGAACGGCCCTCCCATCATCTTCGTCCACGGTCTGCTCGGCAGTCGCCTGGACTGGGATGGGCAGGCGCATAGCGCCGATCTGCGTCAATATCGGATCATCAGCTACGATTTGCGCGGTCACGGTTTATCCGATAAACCGGCAGGCGCCGAACCCTATCATGACGGCAACCGATGGGCGGACGATCTCGCGGCGGTCATAGAAGGCGCCCATGTGCCCAAGCCCGTCGTAGTCGGCTGGTCGCTCGGTGGCGTCGTGATATCGAACTATCTTGCCAAGTATGGCGATGGCGCCATCGCGGGGGCCGTCTATGTCGATGGCGTCGTCGATCTCGCGCCGGATCAAATCGTCGACCATCCCGATGTCTATCGAGACATGAATTCACCGGATCTGAAGACGCATCTGGACGGCGAGCGGGTTTTCGTCGGCTTGTGCTTTCATCGCCGCCCCCATGCCCAAGCGTTCGACCGGCTGCTCGCCAATGCCGCGATGGCTTCGTGGGACATGCAAAAAGAGATTCCGACGATGACCGATTTCGCTGAGCGAGGGCTCGGCAATGCGCGCGTGCCGTTGCTGTTTATCTACGGTGCGCACGACGCATTGGTCGACACACGCGGCACGCTCGCCCGGGCGAACGCACTGAATCCGCACATCGTCAGCACCGTGTATGCAAACTCGGGGCACGCGCCGTTTATCGAGGAAGCCAGCCGGTTTAATCGCGATCTGGCGCGGTTCGTTGATTCAGTGCAAACGCATGAAACGGTGGGTCAGTAACGCGGCGGCAGATAGAGTGCGCAAGGCGTGCGGATCGTGTTACAGGGTCCCCCGCCGTTGCGCCAGTCACGAAACGATTGCAACCGCGAGCCCCCAAACGAGCAGGGCCGCTCCCGCAAGAAACGGGAGCCATCGCACTCGCGGCAGCAGCTTTTCCAGCAGGACGTATGCCGACAGCACGGCGACCCAGAGCACGTTCATCACACCGAACACGAACAACAATGCCATCAGAACGCCGCAGCAGCCGACGCAATACGCGCCGTGGCGCCACCCCATGGTCCAGGCGCCGAACGGGCCGTCGCGCCACTCATTCAAGAGGAAGCCGAGCGGTGACGCGCACTTGGCGAGACACCGGCGTTTGAGCGGTGTAAGTTGGTAGACACCGGCTATGATCAAGCATGCGCTTGCGAGCTTCGGGGTTGCGCTAACCATCATCGGTGTAACGAGGCGCCCTTCGAGCAGCCCCCATTGAGCGAGGGTCGCCATCAAGCTGAAGCCTGCCCAGACCGTTAGATAGCCGAGAACGAACACGCTCGTTTTCGCGTAGGGGAGGCGTTGGACGCGTCGCTGACGAGTCAACGACGCGAAACTCAGCACCATCGGAACGCTCGACGGTAGCATCATGGCCGCCATCATGACGGTCCACATGGCGAGCACGAGCGACAAATCGATGACGCTCCACGCCGTCATGCTCGGCATGATGGCCACGCTTGCGGTGTCCATATGCGCCATGCCCCAACTCATATACGCAAGATAGCTCCATCCGAGCGCTGCGCAAGCCGCAATCCCGGAAAGCACGATGACCCGGACCCGAACCGGCAGCCGCCCGATAGCGGCTCCGCCGCGAAGAGGCAACTCAGCCACGATAAGCAAACGGCGAATAGAACCCGTTTCGATCGGAGATTTCTCTGGAGAAACCGTAATCGGTGAAACCGAACCGCTTCGACTTCCCGATCACCGCGGTGAATCCCGGCACGGGAGTCAGCGGATGATTGCTCAACGTGACGTCGCCGCCATCTTGACCCGTCATCGCTTCGATTTCGACGTCGGCGACTTCGGGAATGCGAAGGCTGCGCCGCTTGCCCTCGAGCCGATAGTCGATCGCGACCGGCTTGACGCCCATGACTTCGCCGATCATCGGGCCCAGGGCGGCTAGCGGCCCACCCGCCTGACCGGAAAATATCTTACCTAAGGCCGCCTGTTGCGGGGGCGTGCCGCGCTCGTCGAGATACAACGCCACGCGCCACTTGTTTTCCAGCATGTGGCCCGGCGAATACGCGAATAGTGCAACGTTGAGTCCGTCGAGCATCACGTCGGCGAAGGCGCCGTGATCGACGTGCCAGCCGATCAAGACGGCGCAGTCGCCATCCGACGGGGGCCCGAGACAAACACAGCTACACGGGGCAAAACAGTTGCAGCTTTCGAAATATGTTCCGTTCACGCTCCAGTTTTCGGCCATGGCGTTACCTCCATCGTAGCGATACGTGCGAGCGGTTCGCGGCCGGCGAATCGTTATTCAAGTCTAGGTCGAAATGAGTTCGGCGGTGGGGCGAGTGTCCTTTCCGAGTTTGCCCGGCCAGAGGCGCCTGGCCGACCACACCACGCTATGGTGGTAATGTCCTAACAAACAAATTCGTATACGTCACCGCAGGCTTCGCCTCTAGACCGCTTCCAATGATCAGGGCACTACAATCGTCCTTTGGATTTCCACTATCGTCTGATTCCGGGTAGCGATAACCGTCCGTCGCCAGCACCCACAATCGCGGATCATTGGCGGGTACGACATGGACCTCCGGCGTCTGAAACCGTTTCGCATTCAACGTACGCGTAACGATATGCCGTTTCGAGGCATCTACGTTAATACCCAGATCTTCGAGTGCATTGGCGAACGTGTGAGTTCGGGTCAGCCAGTCGATCTTGCCGTCCGGTGATTGCACACCCAGCGTGCAATCACCGCAGCAAAAGACATAGGCGTTGTTCGCTCCGCGCGGGAGCAAGAAGGCAGCATAGGACGCCTTCTCCGCGAAGAATCGCTCGCTACGCAGATGCTTTTGCCCCTCATGCATTGCGGAAAGCACAGCTTCTACGGAGGGCAGTTCGTGGCTCATCCGATCGAGGACCGTTGTGATCCAGCAGGCGTTGAATTGAATCCCGCGGTCGCCGCAAGGCGACGCATCCATGACCACGGAGAAGCTGTACGCCGTGGATTCCAAGACGCCACACGCGTCTCGATTTTCGGAACAAGTCGTCCCTTGCCTACTGGACCACCGCCAAGTGGCAGGACTTTCGCTGTTCATTCAAGTGTTGCGAACGAGACGATGAGGTCGACGCGCTCACCGATCATTTTTTCCCGGGCTGCGTCTCCGTTGCTCGCCGCCGCAATTGCATAATCGAAGTCTCGGTGCTCCTGCAGTATCTTGAGCTGCGAACTAATGTACTTGCGCATTATGGATTCGGCATGAAGTATTTCGTCCGCTATTTCCGAACGGCCATCGAGCAAAGTCAAGATATCCTCAACGTCGTGGCTGTCCAAGGGATCGTCGTTTCCGCGTGAGAGATAGGCCGCGATCTTCGTGGCGACGAAATGTGCCGGGCGGACAATCTTCACCGTCACGCCTTCGCCAATATCACGGGGTTCGGCGCTTTCAAGCGCGTCGCGGTACCAAGCGTTTCCGAACTTCAGAATTTCTGCATCGTCGGGCATGAAATCGACCCGCAGACTGTTCAAAAACATTGAGCAGATCGGCGCGTCGTTGTCCAGTTGTTCGCGAAAGCCTTTTTCGCGCAGTTGCTCTTTCAGCTTTTCCCAGTGTGGATAGCTTAATACATGCACAATGAGGTCAACGTCATCGGTATGCCTGACTTGTTGCCTTGTGTAGAGATCGGTTAGCAAAAGGGCCGTCGTGCAGCCGCCGACGAATGCAACCTGCTGACAGATTTCCGGTCCGATTGCTTTCGCGACAGCTCGAATCATAGTGATGTGATCGTCGACGGTAGGCATTTCAGTAATTCAGGAGTTCATGTAGCTGCGTAATGGCCAGCTTGCGTTCGCGGGGCTGGCCTAGGCGAATTGAATCGACTACGGCAAGCAGTTTATAGAGCGCTTTGTCGCCGCGGATTGCAGTGGTGACAGTTTTGTATAGCGGTTCCACCGCGAGCCCGAGAGTATCGCCATGCGGGTCGGGCCACACCGGCGGATGCTCGCCACCGCCGCGAAGAATACCGTCAAAAATGGGGGCGGTGAGTCCAGTCGGTATGCCTAGTGCTAGACCGGAAGTTTGCACGGGGAATACGAACCTTATGCCGTATGAAAGAAATTCCTCGAGTCCTCTGCGATTGACAACCGGGGTTCCACCGCGCCGGCTTGGTTTTGCGAGACCGTTGGCGTAGCAACGTATCAATGCGTTACTCACTTCCGATTTGCTGATGCCGATAGCACTCGACAGACCCCTCACACTATAGGGATCGACTTCGAGCTTCGGTCTAAGCGAACCTGGGTTGCCAGCTTCGTCTTCGAGCGCTTCGTTCGTATCTGAAACCGCTGAGTTGAGGTGGTCCGGCTCGCTTGACATCTCGCTGACCGAGACATGGGCTTGCCGCTCCAGCGTCGAGAGCTTTAGCAGAAGCACTATGTCTTGACTTTTCATTCAAGGCTCGAGGATGCGTCCACAGTCCATGGACAATGGACGCATTGTTTAGGCGTTTTGCCATTCTGTCAACTCACCACGACGTTCGGACTCGCGTCCTCATCACGGCCTACGGCGGCGTTGCGGCGAAACACTGCCCCTGGGAAGCCCTGTTGAGGTTGAGTTCGGCTATCCTAACGATCCACCGTCTACGCGAATCGCCCAGTTCGCAAACACACCGGTGCTTGCCGAAACCGCTTACAGATCGACCCGGCCCGAATCGTAGCGCACACGATTGTCCTGAATAGCCGCGCGATGCTTGCGCGCCCATTCCGCGAGTTGGCGCACCGGTTCGCTTAACGACTTTCCAAGTGCGGTCAGCGCGTACTCCACCTGCGGCGGGGTGGTGGAGAGCACCGTGCGATCCACCATACCGTCGCGTTCGAGCGCTTTGAGCGTGCGAGTGAGCATCTGCTGCGAAATACCGCCGACGTTACGCTTGATGTCGTTGAAGCGACGCGGCTGGTCGCGAAGCGCGACGACAACCTGCATCGTCCATTTGTCGCCGACTTGACTCAGTATCTCGCTGACGCCTCGACAGTCGCGAACATCACCGGGCGGGGTAGTCACATCCATATGACTTGGTCTCAAAGATATGCGTTTTCGGCGCGGAACCGAAAGTTTCATACTGGTTGCCGAGCAACAACCTGTTTAAAAACATTCGAGCACCCCATGAACCTCTTTTACCATCCCGGCGCATGCAGTCTCGCCGTTCACATAGCGCTCGTGGAAGCGAATATCCCTTATCGACTCGTGACGATCACCAGGGAAAAGCGAACCGGCGACGGGCGAGATTTCCTGAAAATTAATCCGAAAGGCTATGTGCCCGCGCTCGAATTCGACGATGGCACGACGTTGAGCGAATCGCTCGCTATCCTCGTCTACGTCGCGGATCGATCCGCCACGCTGCTGGCGTCAGACGGGCCTGAGCGCTGGCAGGCGCTAGAGGCGCTCTCATTCATGGTCACCGAGATCCACGGAAATTTTAAGCCGTTTTGGAAGAAGGCGTCCGATGCGGAGAAGGACAAGGCCCGCGCGTCGCTGGTCAAGCACTTCGCGGTCATCGCGGAGCAACTCGGCGAGAGGCGTTTCTTGGTCGGGAAGACGATGACGATTGCCGATCCGTATCTCTTGGTCATGCTTCGATGGGCCGCCACTCACGAGATCGAGGTCCCGCCGCGCTTCATCGCCTATACGGCACATATGAACCAGCGGCCGTCGGTTCAGCAGGCCCTCATCGAGGAAGGACTAGCGACAGACGATATCCGCTGAGTCCTCGATGCCAAGCTCCGCCACGTAGCGATCGAGTTCACCGCCGACCTCCCGTTTGAGAACATCGACAAAGCACTTGATCTTCGCATCGACGAACTGCCGCGATGAATTGACCGCATATACATTGCGCCGATGAGTGTGATATTGCGGCAGAACGCGCACGAGCGATCCACTACGCAAATCGTCGATTGCCGAAAACGCCGCAAGCAACCCGATGCCCGCGCCGTCGCGAAGCGCTGTCGACATCGCATCCATGTCGTTCACGCTGAAGTACGGGCCAGCCGGGCGATGGACGACTAAACCGCCCGCGCTCTGGAGTTGCCATTCGTCAGGCAGGTAGTCCACAGTGCCGAGGCGCACGCAGGTGTGATCGGCCAAATCTTCCGGGCGCTCGGGTGCGCGATGCTGCGCAAGGTAACCGGGCGACGCGGCCAGAATGCAGTGACTCACGCCGATCTTCTGGCTGACATACGCCGAGTCCGGAAGCGCGCGCGCAATCACGACCGCGACATCGAGTTGTTCTTCGAGCAGGCTCGGCAATCTTTGTGACAAGAAAAGATCGACGGATACATCGGGATAGGCCCGGCGATAGGCCAGTACGGCGCGCGAAACGAGCCGCCGCCCTAACCCTGGCACCGCATGGACGCGCAACGTACCTCGCGGCTCGAGCAGCGCGTCGCGCGCTTCGGCTTCGGCGCGGTCGATGTCGGCCAGGATTGCGACGCTCCGTTCGTAAAAGCGTCGTCCCGCGTCGGTTACCGAAAGTCTGCGTGTGGAACGTTGCAGCAGGCGCGTGTCGAGGTTCTCCTCGAGTACCGACACCGCTCTCGAGATGTTTCCAACCGTGGTGTCGAGGTGATTGGCGACCGCGGTGAAACTTCCCATCTCGACCACCCTCACAAAAACCGACATGTTGTAAACCTTGTCCATTGTGCATCCTCGTTTCTCATGCTGTGCCGGCAGACCGCTACTTCCCGGCTGACGCCGGATTGTCATGATAGGCGAGATGCCCGCTGCAAATCGCGAGAGCCCGCCTGGCTCTCCCTTGCCGGAGCACGGATTTTCCCTCCAGGGACAAGAATCATTCTCTCTGTCCTGACTAAATCGCCGCCCGCGTCATGCCTAGACTTGGCTCCGCTGTAAAGCGCTCAACGAACCGCACTCGTCGCGGCCTTGTCGTCCGAACCAATTTTCCAGGAGTTCGCAGTTATGAACATGACGTACGACGCACTTCATCTTTTCATCGACGGCGCATGGGTCGGCGCGGACGAACGGCCGGCAGCGCCCGTGGTCAACCCGGCCACCGGACGCGAGCTAGGCCGTGTACCGCTCGCGACGGCCGCCGATCTCGATCACGCGTTACAGGCCGCGCAAAGCGCTTTCAACGTTTGGCGCAACACCGTGCCCGCCGAACGGGCCCGCATCCTCAAGCGAAGCGCGGAACTCATGCGCGAGCGCAGCGCGCATATTGCAACGCTTATGACGCTCGAGGAGGGCAAGCCGCTCGCGGAGAGCCGAGATGAAGTCCTACGCGCCGCCGACTACTTCGAATGGTTCGCTGAAGAGGCGCGCCGCATAGACGGTCGAGTTGTGCCGTCGAATCGGCCCGGCGTGCAACAGCTTGTGAAAAAACAAGCCATTGGGCCCGTTGCCGCCTTCACTCCATGGAATTTTCCGGCGATTACCCCGGCACGCAAGCTCTCCGCCGCACTCGCCGCGGGCTGCAGCGTCATCATCAAACCCGGCGAGGAAAGCCCCGCCACAGCGCTCGCGCTGGCACGCGCACTCGACGACGCGGGCTTGCCGAAGGGCGTGCTGCAAGTCGTATTCGGCATACCCGACGCAGTATCGAAGCACTTGATCGCTTCGCCGGTCATCCGCAAGGTGACGTTCACGGGCTCGGTGCCGATCGGACGTCTTCTCTCGGCGCGTGCCGCCGAAGGCGTCAAGCCCATTACGTTGGAACTGGGCGGCCACGGGCCGGTACTGGTCTTCTCCGATGCCGACGTCGAAAAGGCCGCTGTCGAAGGGGCGGCAAATCGCTTTCGCGGCACGGGTCAGATCTGCATCTCCTCGACGCGGTTCATCGTTCAACGCGAGGTCTACGACGCGTTCGCCGGACATTTCGTCCGCACCGCGAAGGCGCTCAAAGTCGGCGACGGCATGGATCCGAGCACCCAGGTCGGTCCGTTGGCCAATCCGCGCCAACTCGCGAAGATGGAAGCGCTCATCGCCGATGCCGTGGCGCGCGGCGCTCGGCTCCTTGCCGGGGGCAAGCGCATCGAGGGCGACGGATACTTTTTCGAACCCACAGTGCTTGCCGACGTTCCGATGGACGCCCGCGTGATGCATGAGGAGCCGTTCGGTCCAATCGCCATTCTGATGCGCTTCGACGCGCTCGCGGACGGACTTGCCGAAGCAAACCGGCTGCCGTACGGCCTTTCCGCCTACGCGTTCACAAACGACGCGCGCACTGCCATCGACGTCGCCGATGGACTAGAAGCCGGCATGATCGGGATCAACCAGTACCGCATCGTCGCAACCGAACTCCCGTTCGGCGGCATGAAAGAAAGCGGCCATGGCTCCGAAGGGGGAGTCGAGGGTATCGAATACTATCTGACGCACAAATTCATCAGCCAAGCTTGAGAGGAACCTTGCCATGTCCCAGACCGATTTCAGCAGCCCTCGCGAAGCCGCCCGAGCCTTTACGCCGAAGCTCTCCGGATTCATCGACGATACGCTCTATCCACGCTTCTGGAACGACGCCGCGCTCTCGCCGCGCGACCGCAGCCTCGTCACCGTAGCCGCTTTGATAACCGGCGGCCACCTCGACGAGTTGCCGGCACACCTGCGCCGCGCAGTGGCGAACGGTGTCACGCGGGAAGAGCTCTCAGCGGCGATTACACATTTAGCTTTCTATGCGGGATTTCCGGCGGCTATCTCCGCATCCGCCGCGGCTCAGGCGACGCTGGGTGCACCGGCGCAACTCGGAGACGACGCCAAATCGTCAGACTGACGCTGCCGGACACCGCGTCCGAAGCGCCTCATCGAGTCGTTCCTATGCCGTCGAGGAAGAGGTCCACCAAGTGGGTGACGCGTGACTTCGTTGCGCCGCCTTGCTCCACGGCAAGCGCAATCGCCGTGACGACGCAGATGAGATCGTCGATCGAGACGTCCGAGCGGACCGCGCCTGCCACCTGGGCCCGCTGCAATAACCGGTGCCCCTCTTCTCGCCCTGCCCGGCAACCCGCGGTGCCCTCCTGAAGTACCGTTCCCAGCATCGCGGCCAACCCGCGACAGTGGGTAGCATGGTTCACGAGCTCCTTGACGAAGGCGCGTATCGACGCGACCGGCTCCATTTTGCCGTCGCGCGCGCGGCTCGCTGCGACGAGTGACAGAAGGCGCTCGTCACTCGTCGCAGCGAGCAGCGCATCGCGTGTGGGAAAGCGGCGATAGAGCGTGCCGATGCCGACGTTGGCGCGCTTGGCGATATCGTCGAGCGAGACCTCGGCGCCCCGTTCGAGAAACAGCGCTTCCGCCGCTTCGAGAATACGTTGCCGGTTGAGGGCTGCGTCGGCTCGCAGCGGCGCTTCGTCGGCCGTCGAATGCTTGCTTTTCATACTTCCGATGATTCTTCTTGATAAGCGGATGATGCCTCCATATACTAAGTGGAGCAACACTCCACTTAATCGAGAGGCGCGTATGACGAAGCGATTCGAAAACAAGATTGTGGCGATCACCGGTGGCAGCGAGGGCATCGGCTTGGCGAGCGCCAAGCTTTTCGCGAACGAGGGTGCAACGGTTTACATCACGGGCCGTCGGGAAGGTCGTCTAAATGAGGCGGTGAGAGAAATCGGCAACGGCGCCGTCGGCGTTCAGGGGGACGCAAGTAACCTCGCCGATCTCGACCGACTCTATGAGCGCATCCAGCGCGACCACGGCAGGCTCGATGTGGTGTTCGCCAATGCTGGTATTGCCGACGTCGAGTCGCGACCGCTTGGCGCGATCACCGAGGAAGGTTTCGACCGTCTTTTCGGCGTCAACGTGCGAGGCATGCTTTTCACGGTGCAGAAAGCCTTGCCCCTGCTTTCGGCAGGTAGCGCAATCGTGCTGAACGGCTCGGTGGCCGGCAGCAAAGGCTTCCCTGGGCAGTCGCTCTACAACGCAAGCAAGGCGGCCGTGCGATCGTTTGCGCGAAGCTGGACGACCGACCTCAAAGAGCGAGGCATTCGCGTCAACGTCGTCTCGCCGGGCGGAACGGAGACAGCGCTGATGCGCGGCTACCTCGATACGCGGCCCGGAGTCGAAGAAATGTTCAAGCAAGCCGTGCCGCTGGGGCGACTGGGGCAACCGGATGAAATCGCGCGCGCCGTGCTCTTCCTCGCTTCGAGCGAAAGCAGTTATATCGCCGGCGCCGAACTCTATGTGGACGGCGGTTCGATTGCCGTTTAAGCGGCTCAGTGTTCAACTCTCAACGCGGTCCATATGAATTCCGCGGACCAGTCAGGCCGGCGCCCGCGTTCGGCGGCGGCCGGCGTTGGAGTGCTTTCGTGTCTTTGCTTCGAGCGAAGGCGAGCGTTCCGTGAGCGACGGAGACGAATCGGGTGCCGAGCCGGCAAATTGTCGCCGATACGCCACCGGCGTCATCGCTTTCGTTTCCTTGAATTGCCGGTTGAAATTTGCCAAGTTCGGGAACCCCGAGCGCGAAGCAACCACCGATATCGGCATCTCCGTGTTCGTAAGCATCCGGCATGCGTAACCGATCCGCACGCGGGTAATGTATTGTCCGACGCTTACCCCAAGATGCTGCGTGAAATGCCTCGTCAGCGTCCGCTCCGAAAGACCGGCCGCTTTTGCGAGCGTGGCGAGCCTAAGCGGATGCGCGAACTGCGTGTCGATCAACGCGAGCACGCGATTGAGTTGCTCCGACTCATACCCGGACGCCTGACCGATGCGCGCATCGAAGGCGGCGGGGGACGCCAAGGACTGCGCCGGCAAATCGGACAGCCAGACAAGAATCTCGAGCACAGTACTGAGTCTTTCTCGGGCATTGGCTGAAAGTAGTCTGTCGAGGTGCCCCCGCATGGCTGCGCCCGCGCCATTTTCGAAGGCTAATCCGCATGCGGCACGCCGCAATAGGCTGCGCAGTTCTCCATATTCGGGGCAAAGGTCGGCAAGCCGCCGGGCCCATGACCCATCGAACCATACGACGATTGCGATCTGAGGTTCCGATACGTCGATCGAACGGTTCGATGACCACGTATGAGGCATGTCGGGCGGAACCAACACCAGGTCATTGTCGCCGTACAGCGCTACCGAATCTCCGATGTAGCGCTTGCCCTGACTGTTCATCGTGAGGGTCAGCTCGTACTCCGGGTGGTGATGCCATTCGAACGGAATGCGCGCTAGCCGCCGGTTGTAGATCCGGACCGAACAACTGCCGCCGAATTCGACGTGCTCATAGGCTGCTTTCATGGCCGAAACCGCAAAAAGTTTGACTCGATAGTATCACCGCGGCGACCCTGCGCGTCGTACGCTATCCGTACCGAAAACCTACGATACGGAGACAAACATGGCCCTTCAAATTGATGACCTGCCGGCCACCATCAGGCAGGCGAAGCGTGAACTTCGCGAACTGCTGCCCAACTACAAGGCAGTCTTCAAAGACGTCGAAAACGCCATGCTGGCAGAAGCGGATCGCATTGCGGATCTGCGTGAACGGGGAATTCCCATCATCCCCGAAATACGCTTCAGCGACATCGTCGAGGAGCGGGTAACAGCCGAAGAGATCGCTACCGTCAAAGCGAGGGGGGCATGCGTCATTCGCAATGTCTTCGACCGGTCTCTAGTCGAGAAGTGGGACCGCGATATTGCCGAGTACGTCGAACGCAATCACCTCGATGCGAAGTTGCAGAACCGTGCCGAGGATAAATATTTCGGTCAACTGGCATCGAGCAAACCTCAGATTTATGGCGTTTACTGGTCGAAGCCCCAAGTCACGGCGCGGCAGTCCGCCGAGTTGACGCAAGCACGCGTGTTTCTGAATCGGCTGTGGAAGGCAGAGAGCGAAGGGCGCGTTCACTTTGATCCCGACCACGTCCCCGTGTACGCCGACCGGCTTCGCCGACGTCCGCCCGGCTCGGAGTCGCTTGGTCTTTCGGCTCACTGCGACGGCGGCTCCGTCGAGCGATGGATCGAGGCGAATTTCCGCAAGGTCTATCGACACGTCTTCTCCGGAAACTGGCGCGCCTATGATCCTTTCGATGCGGCGTGGCGCACGGAGGTCGAGGAGATTGCGTCGCCCGCGGTTTGCTCCATGTTCCGAACCTTCCAGGGCTGGACCGCACTCACGCCGCAAGGGCCCGGCGACGGGACTCTGCAGCTCGTGCCTATTGCAAACTCGATGGTCTACATCCTCCTGCGGGCCCTGCAAGACGACGTGGCAGACGACGACTTGTGCGGCGCGATGCCCGGGCGCGCACTGTCCATCAAGGAGCAGTACCACGCACCGCTGTTTCGCGCGCTGTCGTCTATTCCGCAGATGCAGGCCGGTGACACTGTCTTCTGGCATAGCGACGTCATTCACGCCGTTGAAGATGCGCATCGAGGAACGGGATACAGCAACGTCATGTATATCGCGTCGCTGCCTGCTTGTGCGAAAAACGACGCCTATCTCAAACGGCAGTTACCGAGCTTTCTCGAAGGCAAGAGCCCGCCGGACTTTCCCTCCGATCACTTCGAAATCGACTTTGTTGGTCGCGCGACCGCGGACGATCTAACGCCCTTGGGGCGCGCGCAAATGGGAATGACGCTTTAGAGGCAAGGGGTCGGTCGCCGCCGCCCGCGCTGGCGGCGGGCTTTTTCAACGTTCGGGGCGAGAAAATACGTTGACGAGATTCCCATCCGGGTCGCGCAATAGGAGCGAGCGATTGCCCCATGGCATCAACGTCGTCGGCATCACGATGGTTGATCCCGACGCGTTCATCCGTTCGAACACCGCGTCGACGTCGTCCACTTCGAACTCCAAAATCGCCGATCGATTGGCCGCGGCAGTCGCTGCGCCGATGTTAAAAAGCTCGATCAGGTGCTCCGATGAGATCGCTAGCGTCGCGCCCTCGAATCGCATTTCGGCAAATCCATCGGCCGGGCGTACGGCTTCGATCCCGGAAAGCCGCTGATAGAAATCAAGCAATCTTTCGATATCCCGGGTAACCACTCGGACCGATGCGAATTTCATTCTGAGCTCCTCTTCAAGAAAAGAGCTTCAGTCTAACGATCGATACTGTCATATTCTGGCAGTATGGTGCGGCTGGCGATCTGATTGAGCTTGCGCCACTCGCGAAGCAGCGTGGACCGCCGCTTTGGGTAGCGCTCCTGCCTCTGCTCGACGCTCAAGATACGATCCGAACGAAAATTTCGGAAATCAGATCGGAGCTCGCACCAGCACATCAGCACTCGCGCCTGATCGAAATACACTAAGGCGAAGGGCCAGACGACACGCCGCGAGCGATTACCGTTGCCGTCCACGTAAGTGATCTCTAGCTTTCGCTCTGCGCGGACCGCGGCACGCAAAAGGTCCGGCGAGATTAGGTTGACAGGTCTCCTCAACGGCGCGCCGACCAACAGCGAAGACTCATCCAGTTCGCGCCGCAATTCAGGGGGCAGTACGGCCGCGATCTTCGAAAGCGCGCTTAGCGCACCGGACGATAGCGTCTTGTCGCAGCGATCGGCCACCCAGCGCATGCCAAGCACCAGGGCATCGAGTTCCTCCGAGCCGAACATAATGGGTGGCAGCATGAAACCCGCTTTCATCACGTAGCCGACGCCTGGCTCTCCCTCGATCATCGCTCCCTGTGCCTGCAAGCTGGCGATGTCCCGGTATAGCGTGCGGATGCTCACGCCGAGTTCGTCGGCCAGGGTCTGGCCGCTGACGGGACGTCGATAACGACGTAACACTTGCAGGAGCTGAAGGAGGCGTTCGGCTCGGGACATGCGTGAATCCTGATATCGGGGGAGGAAATCAAGCGCATATATCCTGCGCGCCGTTGAGTGCTTCGCCTGGCCGCACCGACCTTCGCGTTGCCGGCCGACACGGCCGCTGTCGAGGCGCAAGATGGGCAATCGTTCAATTATCCTCATGATCGAGGCTGCCCATGTTAAAGCTTCAACGGCCAAGTTCTCTCCATACGTCGTCGCCTATGGAAAACACAGCGCCGGCAAGCGATCCGGCGCCTAATAAACCGCCTTCCAACGCTACCTCCCGTATAAGCCGCAACGCGGCATTTCAGGATCTGACCGCACGCCGCCCTCTTCCGCTGGAGCCCAGCGTGACGAACGTCAATGCACAACGGGAAGACAACGTGATCGCGGCAACGCAATCGGCAAAAGCGAGGCTCGGCAAAATTCCACTGCCCGAGGCCCGCAAAGCACCGACCGCTACTGCCAAAGATGCCGGCCCGGTAAGACGGCCCACGCTCGACGATTTACCGACCGAGTTGATACGAGGAATGAATCTTGACCCGCATCAAATGCAGTTGGTGAGCCGCCGGTACGCGGAAATCTTTCATGGTGAAGCAGTGGCCTTGTCGCTGACCAGTCAGCCCCCACAGGTACGCAGCCTGAAGGGAGTAGGCGACGCCGTGAATCAACTGGAACGCACCGTTCCGGAGCATTTGCGCCACGATCCACTTGCCGTTCTTTGCGCCCAGCTCGACGTAGTTCCCCAACACGAGCGTATGCAGCGCTTCGATCTTTTAGCCGCGGCGACCGAGAAATGTACCTTCAAGTTCGAACCTCTCACAGAGTTGTTCAGGCAGACCAACGACTGGAATTCACCGCTTCGCGAGGATTGCCAAGCTCGCCTGGCAAACCTTGAGGGTGCCGACGAAGCGCGGGTTGCGGCAAGCGCAAACGACGTATTCGGCCATGAAGAGATCCCGCAGTTTCTTGAACGCATGGATAGCTTCACGGACGCTCAGAAATCTGCCGCGCTCGGTGCTTTGGCGAAACACTTATTCAGTCTGCCCTATCTCGGTGCGCATGATTTTGCGAGGATCTGCGAGAACTTCCATCAGCAGCCATGGCCGCCGGCCGCCGCCTCGGGCTTGCTAAGCCGGATAGGTTGGATATCCGACCCCGCACGGGAAAGCCTCACCGCACGCCTGTCAGCGCACCCCTGAGAGGTATGGCAACCTCCGCCCGCCGCGGCGGTAATCGGCGCAGCGATCTCATCCGGCGGCAAATCGCATCACTTCCTGAGCGATCGCCTGCAACGGCACCGTTCGCTCGACGCCCCCGCGCTTGATCGCCTCTTTAGGCATGCCGAAGACGACGCAAGTCTCCTCGTTCTGGGCGACAGTGGCGGCGCCCGCGGTTCTCATCTCCAGCATTCCATTGGCGCCATCGTCGCCCATACCCGTCATGATCACGCCAAGTGCATTCGCGCCCGCGCTGTGGGCCACGGACCGAAAGAGGACGTCCACGGAGGGACGATGTCGATTGACGAGGGGCCCGTCGATCACGTCGACGAAATAGTGCGCGCCGCTTCTTCGAAGCGCCATGTGACGACCGCCCGGTGCAATCAGCACCTGACCGGGGGCGACTCGCGCGTTGGACTGCGCCTCTCTCACCGACACCCTGCAAATGCCGTCGAGACGCGCGGCAAACGCGGCGGTGAACTTCTCCGGCATATGTTGAACCACGACCACCCCGGGCGATACCTCGGGCAGTGCCGTCAACACCTCCTCGAGCGCCTGCGTGCCTCCCGTCGAGGTACCGATCGCGACGACCCGCTCGGTCGTATGCGTCATGGCCTGCGGCGCCTGGGCAGCGAGGATCGCGTCGGCCGAGTACTTCGGGACCGGTTTCACGCCTTCCGCGTGGTGTCGCGACGCCAGCCGCTTCACGTTGGCGCCGGCGGCAGTGCGAACCGTGCTGACGAGGTCTTCCGAAGCATCGATCAAGAACTGCCGCAGTCCGAGCTTAGGTTTTGCCACGACCGCCACCGCGCCGGCCGCCAACGCCTCGAGTGTGGTCGGCGCGCCTTTTTCGGTCAGCGTTGAGCAAATAACGACCGGCGTCGGGCGCTGCGCCATGATCTTGCGCAGGAACGTCAAACCATCCATGCGCGGCATCTCGACATCGAGGACGATGACGTCGGGCCATTGCTTCTTGAGCCGCTCGATGGCCAACAGCGGATCCGCCACTGCCGCGATGACCTCGATGCCCCGCGCCTGCGCAAGCAAACCGGAAACGACCTGCCGCACGACGGCCGAATCGTCGACCACCATCACTTTTATCGGATTCATGTTCGATGCTCGGAAATCGCACGCCCTCGACTAGAGCCGGCCCGTCCCGGGCGAACCGTGGTCCGCATCAGGCCGCCTTGCGATAGATCGATGGGGCCAACTGCAAAACCGACGAGTTGACCTCGTTGAGCGTTTCGGAGTGGCCGATAAAAAAATGTCCGCCCGGTTTCAAATGCGAAAGCACGCGTTCCACCACGCGCCGCTTTGTCTCGGGATTGAAGTAGATCAGCACGTTGCGCAGGAAAATCACGTCGAAACGCCCCATCGACGAAGTATCCTCGTTCAGGTTCAGTCGCTGAAACGTCACATGGCCGCGCAATGACCGTTCGACCAGCAACGTGCCTTCCTGCTCGCCGCGCCCCTTCAAGCAAAACCGCTTCAAGTAAGTCTGCGGAATGTGCTGCGCGCGCGCGAGCGGATAATGCGCCACGCGTGCGCGCTGCAAAACGCGATCGCTGATGTCGGAGCCGGACACGCTCCAGTGCAGATCCGGCATGCACTCGGCGAGCACCATTGCGATGCTGTAGGGCTCCTCACCCGTCGAACATGCGGCGCTCCAGACCGCGAGCGGCGAACCGCGTTCCCTCGCGGACGTGGCTAAACGATGCAACATTTCAAAGTGCTTCGGCTCTCGGAAAAAGAACGTTTCGTTCGTCGTCAGTAAATCGATGGCGGTCTGCACTTCGCCGGGCGACTTGCCGCTCTTCAGCAAGGCGAGGTACTGGGTATAGGCCGGCAAGCCGAGCGCCGAAAGGCGCTTGGCGAGCCGGCCCGATACCATTTGCTTCTTGGCGGCCGACAACGATATGCCGGCCGCCTCGTAGATAAAGCGCTGAAAACCAGTGAATTCAGCGTCGGAGATCACGCTCATGGTTTGAGTCTGGCGGCGGCTCGACTAAGCGGTTTGGGCGACGACTTCCGTCACGCCCGTGCCGACGCGAGCCAGTGTGGAAATTTCTTCAACCGACAGCAGTTGATCGACGTCAAGCAGAATCACGAACTTCTCTTTCACTTTGCCGATGCCTCGCACGAAATCGCTGCGCACCCGCGTGCCGAAGCTCGGCGCCGGCTCGATGTCCTCCTCGGCAATGTCCAATACCTCGTTCACGGCATCGACGACCACGCCGATCGTTTGCCTCGCATCGGCGCTCTGCACCTCGACAATCACGATGCAACTGCGCTTCGTGATGGCGCCCGGCTGCCGCCCGAATCGAGCAAGCAAATCCACGACGGGCACGACCGCGCCACGCAGGTTGATCACGCCGCGCACGGTTGCAGGCATCATCGGCACCTCGGTCACGCTCTTGTATTCGATGATCTCCCTGATCGCCAAGATGCCGATCGCGTAGACCTCGCCGGCCAACATAAACGTCAGGAATTGAGTGGGTTCGAAATCGATTCCCTCCTCGTCATCGGTAGCCGTAGACGCTGTGTCCCGGATCGCTTTTCGATCGCTCATGCCGCCCCCTCAAAACCGCGTGAAATGCGATTCGTCGGGACCGTCGACGATCGCCGCGGCAAAGGTGGGCGCCATCTTCGGCGCCACGCCCACCGGACGAGACAGCGATTGTTTCGGCGCCGCGCGCTTGGCCGACACGGTACGCATCGCGCCCGAGGCCCCATCGGTAAGCTTGAAGAACGTCATCGTCTGCTTGAGCTGCTCGGCTTGGCCGCTCATTTCCTCCGCGGTTGCCGCCAATTCCTCGGAACTAGCCGCGTTTTGCTGCGTCGTCTGGCTCAGTTGAGTGATAGCGGCATTGATTTGGCCCACGCCGGCCGATTGCTCATCCGACGCCGCGGTGATTTCCTGCACGAGTTCAGAGGTCCGCTTGATGTTCGGCACGATCGCATCGAGCAGCATGCCCGCGCGCTCGGCAAGCTCGACGCTCGAACTAGCCACCGTGCTGATCTCCTGCGCCGCGATTTGGCTGCGCTCGGCCAGCTTGCGCACCTCCGCCGCCACCACTGCAAAGCCCTTGCCGTGCTGGCCGGCACGCGCCGCTTCGATCGCGGCGTTCAACGCGAGCAAATTGGTCTGATAGGCGATGTCGTCGATGATCCCGATCTTCTGCGCGATTTGCTTCATCGCGGTCACGGTCGCCTTGACGGCTTCGCCGCCCTCACCCGCTTCGCCCGCTGCCTTCGTGGCCATCGTATCGGTCATCCGCGAATTCTCCGCGTTTTGCGCGATCGAGGCCGTCATCTCTTCCATCGAGGCACTCGTTTCCTCGACGCTCGCGGCCTGTTCGCTCGACGCTTGCGAAAGCGTCTGCGCGGTTGCGCTGACTTCTTCCGATGCGCCCGCCAGCGCCTCGGCGCCGCCGTTCACGTCGGTGACGACCTGCGAGAGCTTGCCGACCATCGTCTTCATGGCGTACAGCACGCTGCTCTTATCGTTAGCCTTCACCTCGACGCTGATGGTCAGATCGCCTTCCGACACACGCCCCGCGATTTCGGCGACGTAGGCCGGTTCGCCGCCGAGCTGACGCGTCAGCGAGCGCGTGATGATCCAAGCCAGCAGCAACGCGATCGCAAGACTTCCGACCAGCACGCCGATGGTCCAGACGCGCGCACGCGAAAAGACCTCCGCGGCGTTTGCCTCGGCGCGATGACCGCCCTCGGCGTTGAACAACGTGTCCTTGGCCAATGCCTGGCGCAACGCCTCGTAATTGGGGCGACCGCCCGTCAACACGGCCATGATCTCGTTCGACTTGCCTTGCTTGGCCAGATCGACGGACTTTTGGATGTCGCCAAAGAACACGTCTCGCCGCGTCTTGAAAGCGTCGTAGAGTTGCCGTTCTTCCGCCGTCGAGACTGTCTTCGAGTAAGCGTCGTCGGCTTTGCCGGCCGCATCGAAGTCCTGCTGAATCTGCGTCAGGCTATCGTCAAGGCTAGCGCCGGCGGTCATGCTCGCCATCCGGTACTGAACCGCCCGCAAGTGATTGACGCGCCCTCGAATCTCCTGAATGTTCTGAATGCCTGTCATCCAGTTCGTGGCGATCTCGACGGTGGATCCGTTGACCGCGGAAAGCTGCGAGATCGAATATCCCCCGAGCGCCACCATCAGAACCAGTACGATGAAGAACGAGCCGTACAGCTTCGTCGCCACTCTCATGTTCTTAAACATTATTACTCCACTTATAATTAGTTAGTATGACTAACTACTTTTGCGACAAACAGATGAATTTGAAATTACTTACTTAGTCGGCGTGCAGAGGCACGCTCGCTTGCGCGGCGGGTTCGAACCGCTGCATCAACCCCGGCACGTCGAGAATCAATGCGACCTCTCCCGTACCGAGAATGCTCGATCCGCTGATGCCTTTCACGTGCTCGAACATTCTCGATAGCGGTTTGATGACCGTCTGCGCCTCGCCCACCAGTTGGTCCACGAGCAGACCGACCTTCCGGCCCGCATGTTCGACGACAACGATGTTCTGGCGCTTCGTCGGCCGGCCGGGAATATCGAACAGTTCGCGCAAGCGTATGAACGGCAGGACGTGGCCGCGCAAATCGGTGTAGTCCCGATCCGCCTCACCCCCGTAGGTCACGCATTCGTCCACCATGTCGAGCGGCACGACGAAGACAGCGTTCCCCACCAACACGAGAAAACCATCGATGATCGCGAGCGTGAGCGGCAGCCGAACGGTGACCGTTGTCCCCAAACCCGGCGAACTCACGAGACTGACGCTACCGCGCAAGGCAGTGATGTTGCGTTTGACCACGTCCATCCCCACGCCTCTGCCCGACAAGTTCGTTACGACAGCGGCGGTGGAAAAGCCGGGCTCGAAAATCAATGCGTAGACCTCGGCGTCACTCATCGGCTTGCCCTGCTCCACGAGCCCTCGCTCGATCGCTTTCGCGAGTATCTTGTCGCGGTCGAGCCCGTGACCATCGTCGCTGACCTCGATGACGATACTGCCGGAATCGTGATAGGCATTGAGCGTAACGCCCCCCCGGGCGGGCTTACCGCGCGCGGTACGCACCTCCACGGGATCGATGCCGTGGTCGATCGCGTTGCGCACGAGATGCAGCAGCGGGTCGCCTATCTTCTCCACGAGCGTCTTGTCGAGTTCGGTATCCTCTCCGCTCGTCCGTAGCTCGATGTCTTTCCCGAGTTCGCGGGCGACGTCGTGCACGACGCGTTGAAAGCGGCCGAAGGTCGCGCCGATCTTCACCATCCGGAGTTGCAGTGCGCTGTCGCGCACCTCCTCGACGAGGCCGGCCAATGTCGACGTGCTCTCTTGCATCTCGACATTCGATGAACGCCTTGCAATCAATGCGGCGCCGGCGGTCACGGTAATCAATTCGCCGACGAGATTGATAAGGCGGTCGAGCTTGTCCGCATCGACTCGTACTGACTTTCCTTCCGAAGCCCGCGCTTGCGCTGCCGGCTTGTGCGTATCGACCGGGGGCGCGCGCAGCGGCGCAACGGCGGTCTGGACCGGCACGGCCGGTGCGACGACTTCCTCCGGCGCAGCCTCCGCCCGGCTGTTCGGCGCCACGACATCGATGACGCTTTCATCGGCCACGAAATCGAAGACCCCTAACAGGGTAGCCCGATCCACCGGCCCTTCGAAGGTGATCTCGCAGCCGAGGTAGCACGCTTCGGGGTCCAACTGGCTCAAGCCGGGAACGGCATCCGAATGCGTCACGATGTTTTTGACGGTGCCGAGCGTCGCCAAATAGCGCAGAAAAGACAACGGATCCATCCCGTTCCTCAGCACGTTGGTCCCGAATTGCACCGAGATGTGCCACTGCCCGTCGCCGTTACTCGTGCACGCATCGCTAGCGAGAGCTGCGGTACTCGCCGCGCGGCGATCATCCGATGCGCCCGGCGCTTGAGCAGTTCCGGGCATCTGACGTTTCATTCGCTCGATTAGCGCATCGCCGGCGTCGGTCAGGGCCGGCGTGTCCGCGCCAGGCTGCCCGCGTTCGACGCAATCGACCATTGCGCCGATATGGTCGGCGCATGCGAGCAACAATTGCGTCAGCGGTTCGGAGATCGCGACTTCGCCGCCGCGGACCGCATCGAGCAAACCTTCGACGATGTGGGTGAAGCGAACGACCGCATCCAACCCGAACAAGCCGGCGGAACCTTTGATCGTATGCGCCGCACGAAAAATCGCGTTCACGCTTTCCGTGTCGCGTTCCCCTCTTGCGATCCGCAGCAGGGCCGCCTCCATCTCGGCGAGCAGTTCCCTGCTTTCGAGTAGGAAGGTGGGGAGTACCTCGTCAAGCTCCGTCTGCATGGTCCACCGTCAGCATTGCAGCATTCGCGCCGCGTTCATTGTTCGGGGTGCCGGCATCGAGCATGCCGGTCAGATCGAAGGTCGTCAGTGCGTCGAGCACTGCGGCGCTCGGCGCTGCGAACTCGAGCTCGCAATCGATTTCGCGCGCGGTACGCCGCGCGGCGAGCAGTAGCTGCACACCACAGCTATCGATTTCCGTCACCTGGGATAGCTCGATGGCGCACTTCGCGGCGCCATCGAGCAGCGCTCGTAGCGCCTCGTGCAATTCGACCGCTCGATAAATCGTCAGTTCGCCTTCTAGACGTAACGTTGACGGCACAGCGATTTCTGCGGAATTCATCGTGTTATGGAGTCAATGTTGTAGCGCGTGCTCAGGGCAGAACGAGCTTTTGCACGACGGAGAGCAGTTGCGGCGGGTTGAACGGCTTGACCATCCAAGCCTTCGCGCCCGCGGCCTGCCCTTCGCGCTTTTTGTCGTCCTGCGACTCGGTGGTCAGCATGACGATCGGCGTGAAGCGGTAGGCGGGCAATTGCTTCACCGCTTTGACGAAGCTGATGCCGTCCATGTTCGGCATGTTCACGTCGCTGACGATCAAATGGATTTTCTGACCCGTCAACTTTTTCAATGCGTCGGCGCCGTCCGAGCCCTCGATGACTTCGTAACCCGCGCCGCGCAGCGCGATGCTCACGACTTGGCGCAAGGACGCCGAGTCGTCGACGATCATGATGGTCTTTGCCATGGGTGTTCCGGTATGAATTGTGAAGGTATGCGGTTTAGAAGAACGTGACGTCGTCGACGGGGCTCGCCTGGACACCGGCCGCGGCGCCGCCGGCATGGGTCGCATGTTCGTCGACCATCGCATATGTGCTTTGTAGCTCGCCCAGGAGGCGCTTGCTGTCAACGGCGGCCGGGGATCCGTGCTGCTCGAATTCCCGTAGGCTTTCCGCGACTAACGGCGCCACGCGTTCGATGTTTTGACGCACATGCGTCATACGCTGACTGACTCGGTCCTGGAATTGCAATTGAACGAGCGACTCGACGATTTCGGTCTGGATGGCCGCGCTCTCGCGAGTTAGCGTCTCTGCCGAGGTTTCGAGTGCGTCGATGACGGCACGGAAATTTTCGAGCACGCCGTTGATCGCGACTTGCGACGCGCCGATGGAGCTTGCTTCGCGTTGCGCGGACGATTCGGCGGCTTGCCGCGCCGCTTCGATGGCTGCCACGATCACACTGACCTTAGCGGCCATTTGGCGCCCGGTTTCGCCGGACATCGCCGCGAGTTTGCGCACTTCCTGCGCGAGGACACCGAAGCTGCGGCCGGACTCGCCCGCATGCGCGGCCTCGATAGCCGCATTGATCGCAAGCAGATTCGTTTTCGAGGCAATCGCGGCGACCTCGGCTGCCATTGCGTCGAGTTCCTGAGCGAAGCGTCCAAGGCTTTGTACCTCGGCTTGCATCGAGCGGTTGCTGGACATCGCATCCGACAGCGAATCGACGACGGGCGAAAGATCGCGCTCGCTTTGAGCAAGCACGCTCGCTGCCTTGCCGCGCCCGCCCTCGGCCGACGAACCCAACGCCTTGCCGAGCCGGTCCACGATGGCGGAGAAGCGCTGCGTCAGCGCCGACACCGCGCTTTCCATTTGACTACGCGAGTCTTCTATGTGCGCGCTCCACACGGGCAACAAGTCGCTGCCGAGGTCAGCCGTGCCCTGCACGTATGCCGCGAATGCGCGGTGCAATTGCTCCAGCTCTGCCTCTCGACGGCGATCCGCGAACCATCCCATCGCGAGCGCCGCGACCGCAACGGCGGCAATCCAGCCATTGATCGTCCAGTTGCCCGCGGACCACGTCGCCACGACGGCGACGATCGTCATCGCAGCCGATTGATGGCGTGCGATACCTGATCTGATCTGGAGCGGGTTGAACGGTGTAACGTGCTGACGCGACATCGACGGCTTCCTTTTTCCTTTCGTCCTAACGAGCCTGTATTTCGGTCTTTTGAAAGGGAACTGAATACTCGTCCGATGTTTTTTAAATCGTCCCCGAACGTTTATTGTTTTGCGTATTTATGGTCGAACCCTCAGCGCGCTGAACTTTTTTAACTGCGCTATACTCTCCGCCATGGATACGAAACCGATCTCTCCGAACCTGCACGGTTGGTGGCACGCCTGAATCCGGCGGCCCGTTTTCCTACGTATTTCCCAAACGCGATGCCGCCAGTCTTGGCGGCGTTTTCGTTTTTATCCGCTGACGGCTGGCGTCATCAAATACTTGAGACTTCAGCCCATGACCTGCGCAAACCGTCCCACCATCCTCACCGGCGATCGAACGACCGGCCCCCTTCATCTCGGCCACTACATCGGCTCGCTACGGGCTCGCGTGCAACTTCAGCATGAAGCGCGGCAGTTCCTGCTCCTCGCCGATACCCAAGCATTGACCGATAACGTCGGCCGTCATCGGAAGGTGACCGAGAACGTAATCGAAGTCGCACTCGATTATCTTGCCGTGGGCATCGATCCAGAAAAGTCGACCATCCTCATTCAATCACAAGTCCCCGAGCTGGCGGAACTATCGCAGTATCTGCTGAACCTAGTCACCGTCGCGCGCCTGGAGCGCAACCCGACCATCAAAGAAGAGATTCGTCTGCGCGGCTTCGAGCGCGATATCCCGGCCGGGTTCTTGACCTATCCGGTCAGCCAAGCCGCCGATATCACGGCGTTCCGGGCCACGCACGTGCCGGTGGGCGACGATCAGCTTCCGATGATCGAGCAGACGAACGAATTAGTGCGCCGCTTCAACGCCGCCGTCGGCCAGCCGGTGCTGGTCGAATGCGAGGCCGTGCTGTCGCACGTGCCTCGATTGCCCGGCATCGACGGTAGGGCCAAGATGAGTAAATCGCTCGGCAATGCAATTACATTGGGCGCGAGCGCGGATGAGATCGCGAGCGCCGTCAACGCCATGTACACCGATCCCAATCATCTACGCGTCAACGACCCCGGGCAAGTGGAAGGCAATGTCGTCTTTGCATTCCTCGACGCATTCGAGCCCGACACACAGAGAGTGGATGAACTTAAAGCCCACTATCGGCGCGGCGGGCTCGGCGACAGCGTGGTGAAGCGCATGCTCAACGAGCGGCTTCAATCGCTGATCGAACCGATTCGCGCCCGCCGCCATGAACTAGCGGCCGACCGCGGCGCGGTGGTCGACATACTACGCCGGGGCACGATGCGGGCAAGAGAGGTCGCCGCGCAAACCCTGCTCGATGTCAAAGGAGCGCTCGGTCTAAGTTACTTCTAAAGATGCGTTGCCCCCGCAAAGCCGACTCTATGTCAACGCTGCTTCAACAGGGTCCTTGCCGCCTCCCCCGGGCCGCCGCAACGATCGAGATCGAATGACGGATCTCCGGTCCAGGAGTAATAGATCGCAGCGCCGAGACGATTCTCGCTTGCAAGCTGCGCGAAATCGCCTGTCATCTCCTGGATCAAGCGGGCGTGATCGCTCTCGTCCGGGGCGGGACAGGTTTTACTGGCATAGATGAATCCCCACTCGGTGATCCAACACCGCTTGCCGCCATTGCCGCGTATGTCGTCGCACTGGCGCTGAAGCCGCGAAAGTTTCCGCCGGGTAGTTGGATTTCCGTGAAAGGGCTGTCGGGAATACCGGGAGAGGGGCCCCGCACTACTTGGGGCAGGCCTACGCGGATACGAACGCACGGCACACAGAATGCCGCCTGACCGGAGCCACCGGCTTCGCTATCCGTCGAATATACGAGGCACGACAAAAGGAACACCGAGCCAGCCGACGCACTCAAGACGCGGGACTTGAACGTGGATTTTCGTACCATGCTTCCCCTTGCGTTAGGCGTTCCTAGGACGCCTTCGAACACGTCGGTCGGCCGCGACTGCTTGAATGAGCCTACCTGCCGACCCGCCGCTCGCCGGCCGTGGGGTATGCCGCCGTCGGTTTCAGCCGGCCTCGACCGCGGACATCACGATCGGCAACTCACGCATCGCCACTTTTTCGGCCTCGGCGCGTTTCAAGCCCAACGTCTGCAATAACGTGGCTGCGGTGCGCTCGGGAAGATGTTCCCCGCTGAACCGGAGTTCCTCCAATATTGCGGCGTTCGGTGCCTCTGGGGCGACGAACCCGAGTACGGCCGTCACCGCGGTGAGCATGGTCCCGCCCACGGATAAGAACGCGACGAAAGGATCCGCCACGGGGAAACGCTTGGCAACCATGCCTCGTTGCAAGTCGCGCAACAAGCGTTTGCCGAGCCCCCGGTCGAGCATGCGCGAGGAAAACCCCTCCCTAACCAAGAACTGCCCCCAGAGCGGCTCGCGATGCGCGCGCATTAGCGTGTAGCGCACGGAGACAGCAATCACTTCGGCCGGATCCGTCAGGCCCGTCGTGAGGCGATCGAGCCAGTCGGTAAATTCGTCGAACACCGATTCGACCAGCGCGGCATAGATCGCCTCCTTGGACTCGAAGTGGTTATAGAACGAGCCAAAGCCGACGTCGGCCGCCTCGGTGATTTCGTTGATTGCGACGCCGTCCATGCCCTTTCGGGCCATGAGCTTGAGCGCTGCTCCGAGCAAGCGCGCTCGTGTCTCTCTCTTGCGGCGCGCGCCGCGCGGTTCGCGGGCTTCAGCAGGCTCCGCGGCGGCGACAGGCGTTTGCAAAACCGTACGCTTGGCGGCCGGTATATTTGTTGTCTTCGGCATGAGAATTCAGTGTCGATCCATTCCGCAGTATAGATTCAAAGGTGGTTATCGACAAAACGCTCACCCGTGACATAAATGCCCATATTCCGCATTGAAATTTAATGAACGCAAACGGCTGAAGCCCGCGGAACGCAGACCAGCGAGCGGTTGGTCGAGGCAGCCCGGGCGCTATTAATCGAGGGGGCTTCCTATCGATGGGTCGACCTGTCAATGGAGTCTCTGCGGCAAAAGGGAGAGGCCGCAAGCGAAATGCGTCGCGCAGTGCAGAAAGCGACGACGGCGCGCCCCCGGCGCACTACCCCACGTCGGAGATGGGACGCGGCAGCAGCCCAAAATAATGCTCGATCCGCGACAGCGCATAGCGGGCCGCCGTCTCGCGAATTTCATTACGTGTACATGCAAAGCGGGCGGTCTCGCTGAACGTCACGCAACCCCGATCCTCCAAACGCCAAGACCATGCGAAGCATTGCGTGCCGGGCGGCGGTCCCTTGCCGTCGCCAACCGGATCGGCCACCCCGGTGTTGGACACAGCCACATCCGCGCAGCATCCCTGCGACGCCAACGCGCCTTCCGCCATTTCGCGTGCAACCTCTTCGCTCGTGAGCCCGAAGCGATCCATCGTTTCTTGCCGAACGCCGAGCAAGCCCGCCTTCGCCGACGGCGAATATGCAACGAACCCGACGTCCAAACATTTACCGCTTCCCGGCACAGCCGCCAAACTCGCCGCGATTAGCCCGCCCGTGCACGACTCGGCCGTCGCGAGCTTGAGCTCGGCCTCGGTTAGAAAGGAAACGACATCTTGTTCGGTACTCATCGACTGTCTCCCCGTTTTTGGGTGTTGGCTCATCCGTGTTACGTGCATGCAAATTGCATTCCCTGCCGACGTTGTATTGCGTCCATATCACTTTCGGAGAATCTACATGCAGGCAGCGACCATCCGGCCGGAAAGGACGGGAAAACGCATCGCACTGGCGTTACAGGGCGGCGGAGCGATCGGTGCGTTTCAAGCGGGCATACTGGAGGTGCTGCACGAAGAGAACATTTCGATCGATGCATGCTGCGCCTCGTCGATCGGCGCGATCAATGCCGCACTGTTTTTCGGCAACCATAGATCGGAGCGGCTCGAACGCTTGCAGGCGTTTTGGAACGGCGTGTCGATCCCGGGCAGCGCGACTTGGACGGATCTTTTCGCGCGGGCCGCACCGCTCGTGGGCGCTATACCGGCATTCAGACGCACACAGGCCGAGGTGGACCAAGCGTACGCACTGTCCTTCGGGTTGCCGGGGTTCTTCGCTCGACGCGGTTGGGTGCCTTGGGTCGACGGCGTGGGCGATCCGTCCGCCGCGGCCCTGTGCGATACGACGCCGCTGAAGCGAACGCTCGAAATGCTCTGCGATTTCTCGCTCCTAAACGAGAGCGACACGCAGCTCAGCGTCGTGGCGGCCAACGTAGAGACAGGTAAGGTCCGCTATTTCGACAACGGTTCTTTGAGCGCATCGGCGATCATGGCATCGGGCGCTTTGCCGCCGTGGTTCCCGGCGGTCGAGGTGGACGGCGCCTGGTACTGGGACGGCTCGCTCGTGACCGGCACACCGCTGAGGCGTCTGATCGAAACGGCACCAAGCGATGGCGAAACCGTTATCTTGCGTGCCGATCTTTGGGCGTCCGACGGACCGATGCCCGATAACATGACGGACGTCGATATCCGCCACAAAAATATCGAACAGGCGAGCCGAGCCGCATTTTTCGATGAGGCCTATCGTGAAGCCGCAGAACTGCGCACCCTGCTCGCGCATGCGTTAGATCGGATCGATCCCGAACGAATCAGCGCCGATCCTCAACTGACGCGCGCAAAGCGAGAAGTCAGGACGGCTGCTATCGAGATCATCCCCGTGGCCTATCCGCACTCGCAATCCGGGACCCACTTCAAGGACGTCCAGTTCGGACAGCAGGCCATCGCCGAGCATTGGGAGAACGGACGGCGGGCGGCGCACGCCGCGCTCGAACGGATCGCCGCATGCACCGCATAGGCCGTGACCGCCCGCGCCGTTCAACGTGGGCCGTGCCGCTGTTTCGCGCCGCCGCCGGCGCCGTGATCCTTCCCCGCCTTAGTGTGATTCGCGGCGTGCTGTCCGCTACCGGGTTTGCTGCTGGACGTCGTGGCGGGCCTGCCGGAGTGCGCCTCGGCCTTGGTGTCCTGCTCGGTGCGATGAGTTGGAGGGGCAGTCTTCATAGTCGATGTTCCCTTTTGTCTGACGTTGGGGCGATGCCGCCCGGGCGCGTTCGGCCAACGCTTCGAGAGCCGATCGCCCGATGAGCCGCGCAACGGCCGTTCCAGCGCCGCGTCTGCATCGGCCGATGCAACCCTGGCGCAAGGCTTGCGAAGTAGCGGCTATCTATCGATCCGAACCGCCAGGCATCCGATGACCGAAGCCGCACTCCGTACGATCCTCTTTTACTTTTTGATTCCGCTTTGGCTGGCAGCCGGCGTCGCCGATTGGGGCTGCCATCGAGCCTCCGGTATCGAACGGACGACCGGTACGAAAGAGTCGATCCTTCATAGCTTGATGCTTGCCGAAGTGGGCTTGCCCCTTCTCGCCGCCCTATTTCTAGAAATCGACGCGCTGCTGATCGCGTTGATGGTGCTTGCATTCGTCGTCCACGAGGCCACCGCGCTCTGGGACGTGAGCTATGCGACGTATTCGGACCGCGAGGTCACGCCGTTCGAGCAGCATATGCACAGCTTCCTTGAACTGATGCCGCTCTTCGCCCTCGTATGCGTCGCGACCCTGCATTGGGGCCAGGTTCTGGCGCTGCTCGGAGCTGGGCCCGAACACGCCCGCTTCACCCTCGCTTGGAAGGCCACTCCGCTACCGGCTGCGTGGTTGGCATCGGTCCTGATCGCCGTTGCGCTCTTCGGCGTGGCGCCGTACGCCGAGGAACTCGTTCGCTGCGCTCGCAAGCAGTTCAACGCGAGACGTCTGGAGCGCCACGCTTAGTGGCTCGTCGTCTCCCAGGCATGGCGGGTGCTGCTTCCGCCTTGGCCATTCTTCGGTGATAGGGAGCATTCATGGACCAAACCTTAGGCTCGGACGACGAGTTTCGGTGCTACGAATACCGGGGCTACAACGTCACCGTTTCGGCGGAGCAAGGCGAGCGGGAGCAATGGCTACCGAACATCGAGGTGACGCGGGAGGGGCAGCCGGTCGAACTGGACGCGCCCGAGGGCACCGGTCCCTACTGGGCGACACGTCGCGAGGCGCTTCAAGCTGGTCTCGAGCGAGCGCGATACCTGCTCGATAAGCGCGACCGGACTCCCTTGGATTTACGCAATCCCGCGCGATAACCGCGCCCAAGCAGCCCCGACGATCACCGTTCGCGGCGCCGCCGCGGGAGCGATGCAACGATGAAGACGAACAGCGGTCACGGTAGCGCAAGCGATCGGGCATGGCGCATTCGTAAAAAGCGCAAATCGCGAATCTTGTCGCGCTACGCGGGGCGCCCGCTCGCGCTGATCTGGCGATACGTCGCGCGGCGCAAGCTCGCACACGGCGTTTTGGTGCTCGCGATCGTCGCCGCGGTCGGCTGTGCGCTCGCGTCGCAATACGCCATCCGCAACTTGGTCGACGCTTTGCCCGCGGGGCGGCACCATATGGAGCTCATCGTCCGAGCGTTCGTCGTTTTGGTCGTGCTGATTTTTGCCGACAACCTGCTATGGCGCGTGGCCGGTTGGATATCGGCACGCGCGTTTGTCGCGGTCACCGGCGACCTGCGACAGGATATGTTCGAGTATCTCGCCGGTCACGCGCCGTCGTACTTCGCCGATAAGCAGCCGGGCGTACTGTCGAGCCGCATCACCGCGATGGCCAACGCTGTCTACACGCTCGAAAACGCGCTGGCATGGACCGCGCTGCCGCCCACGCTGACCATCATCGGATCGGTGGTCATGGTGTCGGCCGTCAGCGTACCGATGACGCTGGCGCTAGGGGCCGTTTCGACCGCACTAGCCTACGGCATCTTCGTTCTTGCCAGCAAAGGCACGGCGCGTCATGAGCACTTCGCCCAGCAAGCGGCCTCGGTGGACGGCGAATTGGTCGACGTCGCGGGCAACATGGGACTCGTGCGCGCGTTTTGCGCCGAGGCGGCTGAACATCAACGCATCACGGGCCGGCTCAAAACCGAAACCGAGGCACGCAGACACAGCTTGCTCTATCTGGAGCGCCTGCGTCTGCTGCATGCCGTCGCTACAGCGGTGTTGTCCGCCGGCTTGCTCGGCTGGACCTTGCTGCTCTGGAGTGCCGGCACGGCGACGACCGGCGACATCGTGCTGATTTCATCGCTCGGTTTTTCGATCTTGCACGGATCGCGCGATGTGGCCGTCGCGTTCGTCGAGCTCACGCAACACGTCGCTCGCTTGGGCGAGGCGACACGAACGCTGCTCGTGCCGCAAGCGATGCCCGAAACGCTTAAAGCGGCGCCGCTTGCCGTGAACGAGGCGACGATCGATTTCGAAGACGTGAACTTCGCCTATCCGGGGCGTCGGCCCGTTCTCAACGCAGTATGCTTGCACATCGATGCGGGGGAACGCGTGGGCCTCGTGGGCCATTCCGGCGCGGGTAAGTCGACCATACTGATGCTCTTGCAGCACTTTTACGAGCCGAGTGCGGGCCGCATTTTGATCTCGGGGCAGGACATTGCGCAGGTCGCCTCGGGCAGCTTGCAAGACGCGCTTGCGATCGTCCCTCAAGACGTGTCGTTGTTTCATCGCACGCTGCGGGAGAACATCGCGTACGGTCGCCCCGATGCCACCGACGACGCAATCCTTCGCGCCTGCGAGTCGGCCCAGTGTCTCGACTTCGTGAAGGCATTGCCGGCCGGGCTCGACACGATCGTGGGGGACCGCGGCGCGAAACTATCCGGCGGCCAGCGCCAGCGCGTAGGCATCGCGCGAGCCATCTTGCGCAATGCTCCCATCTTGTTGCTCGACGAGGCCACCTCCGCGCTCGACACGCACTCGGAGATCGCCATTCAAGCCGCACTAGACCATTTGATGCGCGGCCGTACGGTCGTGGCGGTCGCGCATCGGCTTTCCACGCTGCAAAACTTCGATCGCATCGTCGTGTTGAGTCATGGACGGATCGTCCAGGAAGGCACGCCTGCCGAGCTTGCCCGGCGCCCCGGCATCTACCGGGACATGTGGACGAAGCAAAGCCGGCGCTTGCCCGCCATCGCTGCGTGACGCCGCTCAATCCATGCCTTCGCACGGCAGCCACCATCGAGGATAGACATGAAAGTCAAACTGAAACCCATCGACGCACAAGTCATCGTCATCACCGGCGCCACCAGCGGCATCGGCTTGGCCACCGCGCGGTTGGCCGCGGAACGCGGCGCGCGGTTGATGCTGATCGCACGCAACGGCGAGGCGCTTGAAACGCTCGCGCGAGAGCTGACGGCCAAGGGCGTCCAGGTCGAACACGCCGTCGCCGACGTAGGCGATGCGGATCAGCTTCAGAAGGCGTCCGATCAAGCGATCGCGCGTTTCGGCGGGTACGATACCTGGGTCAACAACGCTGGCTTTTCGATCTACGGTCAATGCCTCGACGTGCCCGTCAACGAACAAAAGGAGTTGTTCGACACGAACTTCTGGGGCGTGGTCAACGGTTCGCTCATCGCCGCCCGACACTTAAAAGCTCACGGCGGCGCGTTGATCAATCTGGGAAGCGAGGCGTCCGACGTCGCGCTTCCTCTGCAAGGCGCCTATGTCGCGTCGAAGCATGCAGTGAAAGGCTATACGGATGCGCTGCGCATGGAATTGCAAAGCGAGGGCGCGCCCGTATCGGTGACCCTGATCAAGCCCGCCGGCATTCATACGCGCTTTGTCGAGCATGCGCGCAAGCATGTGGACCGGCAGCCCAAGCTTCCGCCTCCGGTCTACGCGCCCGATATCGTGGCGCAGGCCATCGTGCACGCAGCCACGCATACCGTTCGCGATTTGTATATCGGGGGCGCGTCGGCTTCGATGGCGGCGTTCGCGCGAATCGCCCCTCGCTTGTACGATCGAATGATGAGCCGTATCGGTATTTCGTCGCAACTGACCGCCGAACCGGTAGGCGCGCAAACGGATCCCGGTTCGAGCGATGGCGCTCTCCATGAACGGTCTTCGCAGCAACGCGTCGTACTCGAATCGAGCCTTTATACGCAGGCGGCCATGCATTGGCGGAAAACGGCGCTGATCGCGGGCGGCGCACTCGCGATGTGGATGCTCACGCGAGGGGCGCGTCGCGCGCAGAGTGGGCCGAAGGTGGCGGGGCATTCGGTTCAATAGCCGATCGAACACTGCATGGCACCATGCCGCGTCCGGGACCGATGGCCGGTTCCCGGATCGCTTTGTGCAACAATACGTTCGCTCGGCTCTGGCCTCTAAGCGAACGTTATCGTCAACGATGTACAAAAAAAACCGATTACTCCGGCTCGCACTCGCTGCAACGCTTCTTCTCGGCAACCGCCCCTCCTCGGCGCAGGAAGCGGCAAACATAGATCCATCGTCAAGCCCACTCCATTACGTCTATCAACGAGACTGGACGTACGGCTACGCGCGTTTGCCGGGCCAAGAAGAGATGCGAAATGCCACAGCCGGTACGCCTCTCGTATCAGTCACCTATCTCGGCCAACACGGCGATCGGTACGATATCAATATCGAGCACGACTACCTCCCGCCTCAAATCTTGCATCTCTATTGCAAGCTTCCGTGCTCCGTCGCGACCGTGGAGCAAATCGTGTCGCCGGTGACGCTCAAGGTGCAAACCGTTCCTGTGCCCTCCACCTCGATACTGGGCGCGATCGTAAAAGATGCCGTCGCCGGCAAACTCGTCGCATTTGGATACACGGCTCAAGGCAAGTGGGATTCAGCGCAGAACCAGGCGGATCGCATCCTGGCGAGCATGGATGCCGCGCGCCCATGGACGTCCACGCCGTACGCGATCACGATAAGAAACCCATTGGCACCGAGCTTCGATTGCGAAGGCACGAGATCGGCCGCCGAGAAGCTCATCTGTCGACAGCCCGAACTGGCGAAAGCGGATCACCATTTCACGGAGCGCTACTTTATCGCGCAATTGGTCGCCAAGGACCAAGCCGCGTTTGAACGGATCGTCCGGCGTCGTTGGGAAGAACGCGACCGGATATGCGACGACGCGGCCTGCGTGTCGGCATGGTTTCGGCGCCAGCAGGAATACTTGGACGCAGTGGTCCACTCGGGCGACGTGGCCGAGAATTAGTTCGAGCCGCGCTTGCCGAGGTGTTGCGTGATGAAAAGCGCCGCACCCTCGAGGGCATGGCCCGCTTCGTCGAGGGAGTCCACGAACGTCTGGAAGACGTGCGGCACGTCGGACAACGCGAGCCATTCGTCTGTTGGCCGTAGCGCGACGCCTCAATTAGAGGATGCGGTCCAATGCGCCGGCGAATCTAGCGACCGCACCATCGATATCATGCAGCTTGTCGAGGCCGAATAGCCCAATACGGAAGGTCTTGAAATCCTCGGGCTCATCGCATTGCAAGGGCACACCGGCCGCGACCTGCAGGCCCGCATCGGCAAACTTTTTACCCGATCGTATGCCGTCGTCGTCCGTATAGCTCACTACGACGCCCGGTGCCTGAAAACCCTCGGCCGCGACGCTTTTAAAGCCTTTACGGGCCAACAAGAACGAATGCGCCTGCCTAGTTCAAGTTGTTCGGCCCTCACCTTCTCAAAGCCGTACGCCTCGGTTTCCTTGATGACATCGCGCAGCGTTGCCAGGCTGTCGGTCGGCATCGTCGCGTGATAAGCGTGGCCGCCGCTTTCATAGGCTTCCATGATTTGCAGCCATTTGCGCAAATCGCAGGCGAAGCTGGTGCTTGTCGTGGCGTCGATTCTTTCGCGGGCGAGTGCGCCAAGCATCACGAGCGCGCAACAAGGCGACGCGCTCCAACCCTTTTGCGGCGCACTGATCAGGATATCGACGCCGGTAGCCTGCATATCGACCCAGACGGTGCCCGAGGCAATGCAGTCGAGCGCGAACATGCCGCCGACCGCATGCACTGCGTCCGCCACCGCGCGCAGGTAGGGGTCGGGCAACATCATGCCTGATGCCGTCTCCACGTGCGGCGCGAAAACGAGGTCCGGCTTGCGCTCGTGGATCGCGGCGACCACTTCCTCGATCGGCGCCGGCGCATACGCGGCTTGCCTGCCTTGTTGGACAGGACGCGCTTTCAGCACGATCGATTCGGAGGGAATGCCGCCCATATCGAAGATCTGCGACCAACGGTAACTGAACCAGCCGTTGCGAATGACGAGGCATTTCTTGCCGGTTGCGAACTGCCGCGCAACGGCCTCCATCCCGAACGTGCCGCTGCCCGGGACCACCACAACCGATTTGGCGCAATAGACGCTTTTCAAGGCGCCGGAGATGTCGCGCATCACGCCTTGAAAGCGTTGCGACATATGGTTGATCGCCCGATCGGTGTAGACCACCGAATATTCGAGGAGTCCTTCGGGATCGACATTGGGAAGTAAGCCTGACACGTTCGTCTCCGGGAATGGAAAAACAATAAGCGCAGTATCGCTCAGTTCCCGATAGCCGGCTTTCCTATCAAGTTTTAGCGGCAAGGGCCGATAGACCGGTATCGGGAATCAGCGAGGCCGCATCGCTTGGCTTGAACCAAGACCATCGGGCCATCTCCTCCTACTGTCCGCACCCATTTCGATCAGCGTCCTCGCGCTCGCACTCAATCAATGACGACCGGCTTACATATCGACGCGACCCGCACAGCGATGCGGCGATGGCCGCGCTATTTGTGGAGCGATCGTCGGCTCCCCGTCACCATCGCGCTCGTGGTGCTAGGGATCGGCATGTTCGCCGCCGGGGTCGGGTACACATTGAATTGGCGGGAGCACCTGCACCGGGAACGAACGCGTGCTTTCCTTGTGCGCAACGATCTCGATACGCTGCAAACCCTCTATCTAAGCGCCAACGCGGACTTTCTCCAAGGATTCGGAAGCGCTCGTCTAGCGTCTTTCGCCTGGCCGATCGCACGCGTGGGAAAGGCTACCGCGTGTTTCCAGCGCCTTGGCGAGGCCTACGCGCGTACGCCCGATAGTGCCGCGATCTTGCAGGCGTTGCGCGAGGAAACCGCGCAATGGGCCTATTTGCAAGCCGAGATCGCGGTCAACGCCCGTCTCGAGGACGGGCGCGCCTCGGTGGACAGCGCGAGATTGCTCGATGCTAATCGCTTGCTCGAGCGAATCGCTTCGCAAGTGGCCGGACTGCGTGACGAGCAAACCGCGAAATTGAAGGCGACCGCCGACAGCGCGGCGCGACATACCGAAGTCGAAGGGCTCGTGCTCGCTCTGAGCGGCTTGGTCGCCTGCGCCTTGCTCGGCTACGCCTTTATCGCTCACTATCGCGCGGGCCTCGCGCGACAGCGCGCACACGTGGTCGCCGCCGAGAGCGAGCGCCGCTTCCGAGAGTATTTCGATCATCATCCGCTGCCGATGCTGATCTTCGATGTCGAAACGCTCGAAATCATCGCAGCGAACCGCGCTGCCGCGACGCAATACGACTATACGAGCGGCGAACTTGCCGGGCGCAGCATGGCGTCGCTCTATGCGCCGGCCGACTCGTGCGCGTTCCTGAGCGATCTACGGGCGACGAGGTCGGCGGGCACGGGAAGCGGAGCCGCCGGCATCTGCCGGCATCAGCGACGCGACGGAGCACTCGTCTACGTCGATCTGTCCTATCACTTCCTGACTTACGACAAGCGTGAGGCGTGCTTCATCACGGCCATCGACGTGACGCAACGCAAGAACGCCGAACTCGAATTGCGACTGCGCAGCCGTGCCCTGAATGCCATCGGCAATGGCGTGCTCATTACGCGCGCGACCGAGGAAGGACAAATCGTCGAATATGCCAACCCCGCATTCGAAAGAATCACGGGCTACGCGCTGACCGGCATCGTCGGACGCGACTGCGCAACGCTTTGCGCACGCAGCACGAGCCGCGATCTCTTTCCGCAGTTGCAGCACATCGTCGAAAAGGGACAAGATGCCAGCACGCTGCTCCAGAGCCGGCGCGCCGACGGCCGATCCTTCTGGAATCAATTGCACGTCGCCTCCGTCAGCGATGAACGTGGCATCCCCTCGTATCACATTTCCGTCATAAGCGATCTCACCGAACTCATCGATTCGCGCGACAAGCTCGTCATGCAGGCGCGTCGCGACGCCCTCACGAATCTCCCGAACCGCGTCACGCTGCACGAACTCATCGGTCAGGCCATCGAAGAACAACGCGCGTTTGCATTGTTGTTCATGGATCTCGATCACTTCAAGGATGTCAACGACAGCCTCGGTCACGGTGCGGGCGACCGGTTACTGCGCGAAGTCGCGCGACGCCTGTCCGATTGCGTGGGGAGTGACGGCATCGCTACGCGCTACGGCGGCGACGAGTTCGTCATGATGCTGCCGGACCCATACAATGCGCAGCGGCTCGCTAAGTTGTACGAGCGTCTCACGCGGGTATTCAGCGCGCCGATCCACGTCGACGACACGCAATTGTCCGTGCAACTGAGCATCGGCGTGGCCTGCTATCCGGAGGACGGGAACGACCCCGAGACGCTTTTGAAGCATGCGGATCTCGCGATGTACCACGTCAAAGCCAACGGCCGAAACGGCGTCGAGCGATTCAACCCAAGACTGGCGAGCGTCTCGGATGAACGCATCAAGCTTTCGCGACGGCTGCGCGATGCGCTCGAGCAAAAGGCGTTCGAGCTTGTGTACCAGCCTCAGATCGACATGCGGGCAAGGCGCGTCTGCGGCGTCGAAGCCCTTATCCGTTGGCGTGATTCGGAATTGGGCCCCGTCAGTCCTTCCGTCTTCATCCCGCTCGCGGAAGAGAACGGATTGATCGAAGAACTCGGCGAATGGGTGCTGCATACCGCGTGTGCCCAAGCGAAACGTTGGGAGACGCATTTACCCGGCATGCGCATTTCGGTGAACGTAGCGCCGCGCCAGCTCGCCCGGGACAACTTCTGCGACGTCGTGCGTCGCGCGCTCGCGATCACCGGTCTGCCCGCCGAGCGACTGGAACTCGAAATCACCGAGGGAGCACTGGTCGCACCGAACAGCCTGCAAACGTTGCGAGCGCTGAGCGACATGGGCGTCTCGATTGCGATCGACGATTTCGGCACGGGATATTCGAGCTTGTCGTATCTGCGTACGTTCCACGCCAACCGGCTCAAAGTGGATATGTCGTTCGTCCGCGGAATCGGCGTAAGCCATGCCGATGAGTCCATCATCCGCGCCGTCAGTGCGCTCGCGCAAAGCTTAGGGTTCGAGATCGTCGCGGAAGGGGTGGAAAGCGACGAACAATTGCGGTTTCTGCTGGACCGCGGGTGCCCGATCATCCAGGGCTACCTATTTTCCAAGCCTTTGGCGGCGCCGGACATCGCCGCTTACGTCGCGCGGTTCGAAGCAACGGAGAGCGCCGCGCTGACCTAGGCTTTCGCCACTTCGAGCACAGCTATCTGCGTCCCGGCGCGCACGTGCAGGCTCGGGGGACATGGCGTCAAGAACAAGCATGGGCGCACGATCGGGGTCGATGAGATCGCCGAACTGGTCGATGCGGACTAGGACGTGGCGGGCTGCGCCATATATCGCCCCGGCGTCGTCCCGAAGGTATCGCGGAATACGTCGATGAACGCGCTCACGTTTTCATAGCCCAATTCGAGCGCGATGCGCGTGACCGGCATGCCGTCGGCGACGCGCTCCAAAGCCGCCAACATACGCGCCTGCTGGCGCCAGCGCCCGAACGTCAGCCCCGTCTGCGCCACGAACCTGCGGCTCATCGTGCGAGCCGAGACGCCGGCCCACGCGGCCCACTCCTCCTGCCGCCGGTTGTCCGCGAGGTTGTGCGTCAATGCATCGGTAATCTTCACGAGCGCAGAGTCGGTCGGACGCGGCAAATGGAGCGGCTCCGCCTGGGCGGCGATCAGTTCGTCGATAATCACTTCGGCAATGCGAGCCTTGGCGGCATCGAGCGGCCCGCCCGCCCACGCTCCCGCGCGGTGCACGGCCTCGCGCAGCAACCCGGTGGTGCGAATCGCGCGTGGACTCGCCGGGAGATCGCGGCATCGTGCCTCGCTAATGAATACGCTCCATCCCGAGAATGGACCGAACGAGCGCACCGAGTGCTCGACGTGCGGCGGTATCCAGATTGCATGCACGGCAGGCACGACCCATTGTTGCGACGCTATGCCGACGGAGACGAGCCCATTTAACGCGCCCATCAATTGCCCGCGTGGATGACTATGCGTCGATACCACGCGCGGCGCCGGTTGCCTCAGCTCGCCCGCGGCGAGAAACGGCCCTTCGTTCGATACGACGAGGTCGCCGGGGACGATCGTGACGGCGGAAGGCGATTGATTCACTTTGACCAAAATAGCGTATGGATTGACCGTTATACCGCAGCCTGGCCAACTCCGCACGCATAGACTTGGGCTTCACCTCACGCTAAAGGGAATCAGTCATGATGAAAGCCGCCGTTGTCACCGCCCCGGGAAGTCAACCCATCTATATGGATTTCCGTCGGCCCGAACCGCGCGAAGGCGAGCACATCGTCGAGGTAAGCGCGTCCGCGTTAAGTCAGCTCGCCCGTGGAAGGGCGGCGGGTCGTCATTATTCCTCGTCGAACAGCTATCCGCAGGTGGTGGGCGTCGACGGCGCTGGACGATTGAACGACGGCCGGCGCGTCTATTTCTTCGGGGCCACCGCGCCTTTTGGCGCAATGGCGGAATTCGCACCGGTTGCGCAAACGCAATGCATTGCGCTACCGGCCGCCATTAGCGACGTCACGGCAGCCGCCATCGCCAATCCGGGCATGTCTTCATGGGCGGCGTTGACGGAGCGCGCGCACTTGGTTCGCGGAGAGACGGTTTTGATCAACGGTGCAACGGGCGAATCGGGGCAACTCGCGGTGCAGATCGCCCGCCTGCTGGGCGCGGAAAAGATCATCGCGACGGGCCGTAATCCCGAGAAGCTCGAACGGCTGCGCGCGGGCGGCGTCGATACGACGATCACCTTGGCGAGCGACGAAAGCGAGATGAAAGAAGCGTTCTCGGCGGCGTTGCGCTCCGGCATCGACGTGGTGCTGGATTACCTTTGGGGGCCCAGCGCGCACGCCCTATTGCTCGCCGCCGCAAGCGCCTCGCCAGTGGAGCGCGCGCTGCGCTTCGTGCAGATCGGGTCCATGGGCGGGCTCGAACTCTCGTTGCCCGCGGCCGTATTGCGTTCGAAACCGATCAGCCTTATGGGAAGCGGCATCGGCAGCGTCCCGTTCACCCATCTATTGAAGGCTATCGAAGGCGTGCTGCACGCCGCGGCGGACGGCCATCTCCATATCACGGCCGACGCGGTACCGTTGGCCGATTTAGCCCAGCACTGGGACGACCAAGCGGGCAAGGGGCGCAAGGTATTCGTGCCGAACCCGCGTTAGGCACTTCGCTAATCGCGCTTGTTTCAAACGAATCGAAATCGTCCATTCAATTATTACTCGATTCGAAAAGGACATTTTCCGACTGATGCATTGATCACGAGTTGACCGCTACGCGAAGCCCGGCGCGGGGAGTGGAAAAGGAACAACAGCATCGTGCGGTGCCTATGAATCCAAAAATTTGAGCGTTATGCTCCGGCCCGATGCTCCTTTTTCAAAGCCAAAGAGCACGCCTCTCCCTCCATTCAACTTGAGATTTTGATCCAATGAAAGAAGTCGCGATGTCCATCGCAACGGGCGCACTTTGCGCCGTTGCCGCATCACCCGCCTTTGCTCAAAGCTCGGTCACGCTTTATGGCCTCATCGATACGGCCATTCGGTATCAAACGAATGCCGCGGCCGATGGCAAAGATCTGATCGGCATGACAGTCGGGCCGGAAACGCATAGCCGATGGGGTTTGAGGGGAAGCGAAGACTTGGGTGGCGGCGTGTCCGCCGTCTTCCGGCTCGAAAACGGCTTCGAGGTGAATACCGGCCAGCTTCATCAGGCGAACACGCTGTTCAGTCGTCAGGCATATGTGGGCTTGTCGAGCGAAAGGTGGGGGACGGTCACGTTCGGGAATCAATATGCGCCGATGTACGACACGATGGGCGATATCTTCGATCCATTGACCGTCGGCGACTATTGGCAAGACAGTTGGGCCTGGAACGGCATCGGCAACTATCTGACGATCGCGAACTCGGTCAAGTACAAGGCGAGCTATAAAGGCTTGAGCATCGATGCGGCCTACGGTTTCAGCAACAAGCCCGGTTCAGTCGGCAACGGTGCGACGTATGCCGTCGAACTGATGTACGCGCAAGGTCCGGCGACGCTCGGCGCCGGCTTCCAGCAAACGTCCGTCCTGTCCTCGCAAGGGGCCGTGGTCAATGGCGCGAAGATCAACATGCTGCACGTCAGCGCCGCCTATCAGATCACGCCCAAGGTGCGGCTGCTCGCGGGCTGGCTGCACCAGCAAGACCGCACCGGCACGCTGGACAGCGGCATGCAGCAAGCGGGTGCGCCCGTATTGCCCGGCGCCAGCCCGAACCGCATCGACGATACGTACTACTTGGGCGCCAACTGGCAAGCAACGGACCCGCTGCTCTTCACGTTCGCCGCTTACTACGGTCAAACCCGAAACGCCGAACGCCTCGACGGCACGCTCGGCTCGGGCATCAACTACTCGGGCACCGTGCTGGCCGAATACTCGCTTACGAAGCGCACGGAAATCTACGGCACCGCCGATTTCTCGCGCGGTACCGGAGCGTTTTCCGCGGACTATCCGGGCGTAACGAATCGGACAACCGGGGTAGTCGATTCGATCGGTCGTACGAACAACGTCGGCGCGGCCGTCGGTATCCGGACCATGTTCTGACGAGCCGGCAAGGCGTGCCGGGCGGCGCGGTGTTATCGCGTGCGGGTGAGTACGCGGCCCGCCCGCCGCCCGATATGGACGCCTCGCGCGAATGTCACTTCGCCGTTGACGATAACGGTTTCGATGCCCGCGGACGGCTGCGCGGGATTCTCATAGGTGGCGCGGTCGCCCACCGTCTGCGCGTCGAAGACGACGAGGTCGGCGTAGTTGCCCACTTCGATCGTGCCGCGCCGCCCGATGCCGAACGTTCGCGCCGTGAGGCCCGTCATTTTCCATATCGCCGTTTCCAGCGGAAACAAGTTCAGTTCGCGGCAATAGCGGCCGAGCACGCGTGAGAACGTGCCCCACAGGCGAGGATGCGGCTTTTCGCTGCTGGGCAAGCCGTCCGATCCGATCATCGTCTGTTCGAACGCCAAGATACGCTGCACGTCCGCTTCATCCATGCTGAAGTAGATCGCGCTGGCCGGCTGCAACCGCTTCGACGCCTCAGCGAGCGAGACACCCCACGATGCCGCGATGTCGGCCAGCTCATGCCCGACCAGCTCCGGATGCGAGCCGCTCGAAGCGATTCGCACGCGGCCCTTCAGACGCGCTTCGTCCTGATGGAGCATCGTCGAACTCGCATCGTAAGGGTAGCAATCGAGGCCGACGCATTGGCATTTCATCGCCGCCTCGATCAGCGGCAACGTGACAAGCGACCGTCCGAAGTTTTGTTCGCGCGCCAATTTGTGATGCGATATGACGACGGGGACGCCGAGCGCCCGCCCGATTTCGAGCGTCTCCTCGATCGATTCGACGCATCGATCGGCTTCGTCTCGCATATGCGTCACGTAGATGCCGCCTTTCTCGGCGAGCGGTCTGCACACCTCTACGATCTCGCGCGTCGTCGCCGCGGCGGCAGGCGGATAGTACGTCCCTGTCGAAAGCCCAACCGCACCCGCATCCATTGCCTCCGACAACAGCGCCTGCATCGCGCGCACCTCGTCCGGACGCGCCTCGCGATCGAGCGCGTCCATCGCCGAGACGCGCAACGTCGTATGCCCCACCATCGGGATTACGTTCACGGAGGCCGGCGATCGCTCGAGTGCACCCAAGTATCCGGCGAAATCGGGAAACGACGCGCCGCCGTGCAACTCACGGCTTGCGATCAAACTCAGCGGCATGGGCCGCGGCGCGTGGTCGGCAAGCGGCGCGGTGCTGACGCCGCAGTTGCCCGTCACCACGCTCGTCACGCCCTGCGAGACCTTGGCCAACATCAACGGATCGAGCAGCAGCGCCGCGTCGTCGTGGGTGTGCGAATCGATAAAACCTGGAGCGAGGATCTTTCCCGAGGCGTCGATGACTCTGTCGGCAGTCAATCGCGACGCGTCGCCGATAAAGACGATCTGGTCGCCGTCGATGCCGACGTCCGCATCGACGCGGGGCCGTTTCGTTCCGTCGATCAACGTTGCGCCGCGGATGAGGATGGAGAGCTTCATATCGTCTCGCGAGGCCATACCGTTCGTATCCCTGAATGATGAAGCGCGATGTCTTCGACGAGATGGAATATTGCCCGGTATGGGCCGGGTGTCTAATGATTTTCGCGACCGTGCCGATAACCGCCGGTTATGAGGGCTGCTTCTTATTCGCGCCGCGTATCGGGTAGCGTACAGTGACGCCGAACGGAAATCCTATCGGGAAAGGAAGCAACGTGCGGCTACGACATATCGAAGTGTTCAGCGCCATCGTTTCGACCGGCTCGGCGGCCGGTGCGGCCAAGCTGTTGCACATCTCACAGCCCGCGATCAGCAAGATCCTCAAGCATGCCGAACAATCGCTGGGCTTTGCCTTGTTCATCCGAGACAAAGGCAAACTCGTGCCCACGCCCGAAGCATTGCGGCTGCGTCAAGAACTGGCGCCGCTCGAAGATCAGTTACGGCGAATCCGGCGTTTATCGACAAGCCTGGCCCAGGGCGCGGTGCGCCCACTGACCGTCGCCGTCACGCCGGCGATCGCCTATAGCGTGTTGCCGCGCGCCGTCGGCGCGTGGTCGAAAGCATTTCCCGATGCGCAGTGCGAACTCGCCGTGGCTCATACGCGCGAGATCGAATATGCCTTGTTGCTCGGCGAGGCCGAACTGGGCTTGACCATGCGCCCCGTCTCGCATCCGAACCTGGTTACCACGCCTATTCTCGACTGCGCGTTGTGGGCCATCGCCCCGCCCGGCTGGTGGCCGGACGACATGCTGAGCCGTCCGTTCGAGCCCAACGAACTGACCAATACGCCATTCATCTCGATCGATACCGACGACTACCTGGGCGCGCTGATCGCCGACTGGCTGGCGGACGCCGAGGGTATCGGCTCGCGCCTATCCGTGCAGACTTATCCGCTGGCGCGAGCACTCGTCGAAAACCGCGTCGGCCTTGCGCTCGTCGATTCGCTGACTGCCCGATCGAGCGGCGGGCAGCACACCGTCCAGACGAGGCCCGTCGCTTCCGACCAGACCTTGCATGTCTATGCGGTCACCGAGCGTTCGCGGCCGCCTTTGAAGCCCGCCGAGCGCCTTTTGCAAGCGCTACGTGAAGCCGCCCGATAGCCGGCGGCGCGATGCCCATAACCCGCGTTTATCGCTTCAGCCTTTTTCGGCATTGGACGGTTAGCCCCTAGCAGCCAACAATGCGGAAATCGATATTCTAGGGATGGGCGATATGCACGTGCTGGTGTTGGGTGGCGGCGTGACCGGACTTGCGACGGCCTGGTATCTGGCCGCCGACGGCCATCGCGTGACGATCGTCGAACGCAATGCCGGCGTGGCGCTTGAAAGCAGCTATGCCAACGGCGGCCAGCTTTCGTATTGCTACGTGGCGCCTCTCGCCGGCCCCGGCATACTCTCCAAGTTGCCGCGGTGGCTGACGCAAGCGCACTCGCCGGTGCGATTCCGTCCGCGCGCCGATATCGACCAATGGCGCTGGCTGCTGAAATTCGTTCGGGCATGCACGCAGGCACAAAGCGAACTGGCGACGCGCCGCCTTTTAAGGCTCTCGTTCCTCAGCCGCGAACTGATGCGGGACCTCGTAACCCGTGAGTCCTCCCTCTCGTTCGACTACAAGGCCGCTGGAAAACTGGTGGTGTATCGGAACGAGGAAAGCTTCGCTTCGGCGCGGCATCTCGTGGATCTGCAACGCGATCTCGGTTGCGAGCAACGGGTGTTATCGCCACGCGAATGCGCGGTCGTCGAGCCGTCCTTGAGCGCGCTAGCGCCGAAACTAGCAGGCGGCATTTTTACGCCGAGCGAAGAGACGGCGGACTGCTATAAGTTTTGCACCGCCTTGGCCGAATTGCTTGGCTCGCGCAACGTTCAATTCATGCTCGGCACCGAGGTGACCGCTTTGCGCGCCCGCACGTTGGGGCGAGCATCTCGCATCTCGGTGCATGCCGGCGGCCGGGAGATCGAGGCCGATCAAGTCGTCTTGTGCGCGGGTACGGCAAGCGCGGACTTGTTGAAGCCGCTTGGGCTTAGAATCCCGCTTTATCCGCTCAAGGGATATAGCTTGACCGCCCGAATCGGCGAACGCGGTGCGGCGCCGCGCGCGAGCGTCACGGATTTCGATCGCAAGGTTGTCTATGCCCGCTTGGGCGATCGGCTTCGGATCGCCGGGATGGCCGACATCACCGGCCGCGATCCCAAGCCCGATCCGGCACGGATCGAATCTCTGCGGGCGGAAGCCGCACAAGCGTTTCCCGAGGCTGCCGATTACGGCCTCGCGGACGCATGGTGCGGATTGCGGCCGGCAACGCCGACGAGTACCCCCATCATCGGCCCAACCGGCTTCGACAATCTCTGGCTGAACCTTGGGCAAGGCGCGCTCGGTTTCACGCTCGCTTTGGCGAGCGGTTTGCTCGTCAGCGAGCTTATCGGCGGACGAACGCCATCGGTGCCGCTCGACGGTTTCGGGCTGCCCGCCTAGCGCCCTCCGATTCCGATGAGGTGAGCGAATGAATATTTCGCAAGAAACCCGTTACGACGTTACCGAGAAATCAGTGCAGCAACTCCATGCCGCGATGGCCTGCGGGGAGGTGACCGCTCGCCAACTCGTGCAAGGCTACATCGACAGAATCGAGGCATTCGACCGGAACGGCCCCAGGCTCAACTCTGTCGTCATGCTGAATCCGTCCGCCTTAGACGAAGCGGCGGCGCTCGACGTCGAGCGCTGCGAAAAGGGAATGCGCGGCCCACTGCATGGCATCCCCATTCTCATCAAGGACAACATCGACGTTGCGGGCCTGCCGACTTCCGGCGGCTCGTTGGCGTTTGCGAATCTCTATCCGCGCAGCGACGCTTTTCTCGTGGAAAAGCTGCGCTCCGCCGGCGCCATCGTGTTGGGAAAAACGACGCTGCACGAGTTAGCCGCCGGCGTAACGAACGTGTCGTCGTTGACGGGCTTTACACGCAATCCCTATGACCCGCGCCGGGTGCCCGGCGGTTCGAGCGGCGGCACGGCCGTTGCCGTTGCCGCGAGTTTCGCCGCGGTCGGCATCGGCAGCGATACCTGCGGTTCTCTGCGCCTTCCCGCGTCGTGCGAGTCGCTCTTTACGCTGCGGTTGTCGCGCGGTCTCGCAAGCCGCTCGGGCATGATGCCGCTGTCGCCCACCCAAGACATCGCGGGACCGCTCGCGCGAACCGTGGCCGATCTCGCCGTCACGCTCGACGCCATGGTCGGCGAGGATCCCGCCGATGCTTCGACGATCGGCGCCCGGGCGCATATTCCCCGCTCCTATTTGGCAGGTATTCGCGCCGACGCACTCGCGGGGCTAAGGATCGGGGTCCTGCGCCAACTGTTCGGCGGCGCCGCCGATGAAGTCGAGGTATCGGATCTGATCCGTCAAGCGTTGCAGACGATGCAGGGCTTAGGCGCGCAGCTCGTCGAGATCGACATTCCCGAACTCGAGCCACTCATGCGGGCGAGCAATGTCATCGCACATGAGTTCCGCTTCGCCCTAGCCGGCTATTTGCGCGGTTATCCCGCGTCCGCGATACGTTCGCTGGGCGATGTCATCGCCGCCGGTTTGCACCACGAGCAACTCGACACGGTGCTCAAAGCGAGAAACGCAATCTACGAGCCCGATAGCGACGCGTACAGGGAGGCCATCGCTCAGCAAGCGAAGCTGCGCGGGGTTGTGCAAGCCTGCATGGCGCGGCACCAGGTCGACGTATTGGCCTATCCTGCCTTGCGTCGCAAGCCGACGTTGATCGGGGAAATCTTGCCGGCCGATAACAGTCAACTTGGGCCGGGCACCGGCTTGCCCTCCATCGTGATGCCGGCCGGCTGGACGCGCGACGACCTGCCGGTGGGCATCGAACTGCTGGGTCGGCGCTACGCCGAGCAGGACTTGCTCAGCTACGCGAGCCACTGGGAAGCGCAGGCATGGACGCGCGTGCCGCCCTACAGCACGCCTAGCCTGTCCTACCTCTCTTCATCGAACCGGACGGTCCGCGGCAGCATCAATCTGCGCGAGCGAAGCGGTGACGAAGAGGGGGTACGCGTCGACTATACGTTGGACACGTTGACGGCCGAACTGCGCTACGAGGCGTGCGCGAGCGCGGTCCTGGCGGACCGGTTGATCGCCGTGACCGCTCATGTCGGACAAGAACAGTTGGCCGGCCCCATGTTCGCCCACCTGCTTCTGCGGGGCGAACGCCGCAGATCCGGCACGCTCCCGCTCGCACCGCATCAACTCGCTCGGTGGGTCGGCGGCGAGGTCGCGCTGCGCCTCACGACGACGAACGGAACGCAAGAAGCCGTGCCTGTGTGCCTCGGAACCGAGACGAACCCGCGAGGCTCGAGGCATCCATAACATGCGTTTATAGGCAATTGCCATATCGTCAATTGCTTGGACATATTGGCACGCGCACATTGAGAGCCTGGCGCCTGTCGAGATCGATCGGCAGGCCGACGAACTGGGCCAAGAGGAGTTGTCATGGAGACATCGACATTGAGTACACAAAACTGGCGCAAGGCAGCGCTGATTGCCATCATCTTCGTTGCTTGGGTCGTCGCATACGCCGACCGGATCGTCATCGGGACGGCCGTGATTCCCATAGCCCACGAATTTGGACTCAATGATCAAGAGCGCGGGTACGTTCTCGGCGCTTTCTACTTCACTTACGCATTCATGCAGCTTGGCGGCGGATGGCTCGCCGATCGCTACGGCGCGAAGCGCGTGCTGACCGCCTGTATCGTGATGTGGTCCTTCTTCACCGCGTTGACGGGGATGTCTTGGTCGTTCGCCTCGCTCGTCATCATTCGATTGCTGTTCGGGATCGGCGAGGGCGGCTTCGCGCCGGCCAATGCCGTCGCGATCGCGGAGAATTTTCAAAAGCACGAGCGTGGCCGCGTGCAATCGCTGATGTCCAGTACCGTGTTTCTCGGCAACGCGGCGGGGTCGATTTTCGTCGCAGCCGTCATTGCGGCGTACGGTTGGCGTTGGACGTTTCCGGCATTGGGGGTATGCGGCGTGATCGTCGCGGCGATGTTCGTCTTTATGCTCAAACCTCGGGAGTCGGTGCGCGGCGCCGGTGGAGCCGCTAAACACCGTTCGCAGTATCTGGACTTACTGCGCAATCCCATGACATGGCGTGTGGGCCTAATCTGGTTCTGCAGCAGCACGCTGTTCCTCGGCCTCCAATCATGGATGCCCTCGTATTTGCTGAAGGTTCGAGGCATAGACATCCAACATGTCGGGATTGCATCGATGATCCCTTACATCGCCGCGTTCTTCGGCACTAACGCCGTCGGCCATGTGATCGATAAAGCGGGCGCGCAGCGATCGAAACCGCTCATGGCGTGCGGCGCGCTACTGTGCGCCCTGTTCCTCGTTCTGATGATGACGACGTCCTCGCTCCCGCTGCTCGTGCTGTATTGGACGCTATGCATCTGCGCATTCACGATGGTCTACGCGACGGTTTTTACTGTTCCGCTCAAATATTTTCCGAATGACAAGGTCGGCAGTGCGACAGGGCTGATCAACTTCGGCGGTCAAATGGCCGGATTTATCGCACCGGTGATCATGGGGCATTTGATCGGGGCCTTCCATGGCTCATACGTCGGGGCCTTTTGGTATCTCGTGCTCTCGGCCGCGATCGCTTGCGTGGTCGCTTGCACGTTGAAGACGCCAAGTACGAATCAGGATTCGTCGCGGGTGGCGCTCGCCAACCCGTGATGTGAGCGGCCGGCAAGGGCGCGCGATCAGAACGGCCAGACCCACGACTTGATGACCTTCGCCCGCGAGCCTATCCGACAAGGCGCGGCCGATCCCTTTGCTCGCACCCGTGATTAGAAACGTACGTTTGAACATCGAAAAAAATCCTGAAGTTTTTAAAAAGTCGTCACGTGCCGATGCGAATGCGGATGGTCGACCCAAGGGGAACTCAAGATGATGCTGCATAGGTTGACCCTGGCGAAACTCGGGTCCTTATGCGCAAGAAAATCATCGTTGAAGGTGCCGAACGTCGTTCCGGGGCGATGTTTCGTGCCTTCATAGAAGGCGTCGATCATCCTGTCGGCGAACTGGGGGCCTCGCGGGTAGGCCTCGATCACGGCCTCGCGTTGCTCGTCCGTGAACTCGTCGAAGCCGCGTCCCGCCACATCCATGCCCGCTCCAGCTTGCAGCAGCGCGATCTCGCCGTGCATGTGCTCCGGAATGCCGGGCGTGGTGTGGAGCGCGACCGCGGTCCACACCTTCTCGATATCCGCTTCGTTTATGCGGTGGCTACGCAGAAAATCGCGCGCGGCGTTCGCGCCGTCCACCTCGAACCTCAGTTGACTTTCCCTATAGTCCGAGGTCAGGCCGATATCGTGGAACATGGCGGCAACGTATAGCAGCTCGGGATCGAAGGAGAGGTTCTTTCGTTTTCCAAGCAGCGATCCCCATAGGTACACGCGCGTGGAATGGTTGAACAGCAATGCGCTTTCGGTGTCGCGGATAAGCTGGGTCACCTCGCGGGTGAGCCGGCTATCGGGAATCACGACGCCGCACATTTCGCGGTTCATGACAGTGTTGTCTTGCTTCATGGCGATACTCGGTCTGTAAAAGGCTGTGGTTCCGCCGGCGCCGATGGCCCGCGTGACAACCCGAAATTACGCCTGTCACGGGCCACGAAAAAGACCCAAGATCGGCAAATTCGACTGCACTATCGCCCTCCTTGGCGTGCGTTTGCCGACCGGTCAGCCCGCCAGGCGACCGATTCTTGGTACATCGAAAATGTTCATTCCTGGTTCTTTCGCGTGCCCCAGCGCTGTATCAAACTGCAGCAACAGTCAGGAGCCAATACCTATGAACATTCGATCGATCGCCGGTTACGCTTGTATCGGTCTCGCCTTTGCCGCAGCCCTGCCCGCCGCGGCGCACGACAACGCTGAAACCGTCACGCCGAATTTCGCGCACGCCATTCCCAACATTCCGGGCAAATCGTTGAAGGCTGTCGTTGTCGACTACGCCCCCGGCGCGGCATCGCCGGCGCACACGCACGCCCCTTCGGCATTTATTTACGCGTACGTGCTCTCCGGCGAGATCGAATCGCAGGTGAACGATGGCCCCAAACGGATCTACCACGCCGGCGAAAGCTTTTTCGAAGAGCCCGGCGCGGTTCACCGTGTCAGTCGCAATGCGAGCGAATCCGAACCGGCGAAGTTGCTGGCGGTATTCGTCGTCGACAGCAACGACAAGGTTTTAACCACGCCTCTTAAGTAAATCACCGCATTAAGGAGTCACATGATGAGCAACCGTCTCGACTACAACCAACTCGCGCCCGCCGGCGCGAAAGCGCTCGGCGGCGTGTACGGCTATGTCTCGCAAAGCGGACTGTCGCCGATCCTCGTCGATCTGGTCTATCTGCGCGTCTCGCAGATCAACAACTGCGCCTACTGCCTGGACATGCACACGCGCGACTTGCTGAAGAAGGGCGTGAAAATCGAAAAACTAGCGCTATTGCAGGCGTGGAGAGAGGCCGGCGGTCTGTTCGACGAACGAGAGCGCGCAGCGCTCGCCTGGGCGGAATCGGTAACGCTCGTGGCGCAAACCGGCGTGCCCGACGCTGCCTACGAGGCCGCTCGTGCGGCTTTCGAGGAGCGCGAGCTCGTCGATTTGACGATCGCAATCAGCCTGATGAACACCTATAACCGTATGGCGATCAGCTTCCGTAATACGCCGCAAGCCGTGTTGGAACGGTGAACCTATTGCACTGATTTCAGCGGTGCGGCCAGATGAATATTGGAGGATCCAATATGATCCACGATCGCAGGCACCAAGATTCCCGATAGCGCGATGGCGCGCGCGGCCACCGAACTCATTCGCGACACGGAATCGGACCTGCTTTTTCACCACTCCACCCGAGTGTTTCTCTTCGGCGAGCCGACCGGTGGGCGCAAGCGGCTCAAGTACGACCCGGGGCTTCTTTATATCGGCGCGATGTTTTACGATATCGGATTGACCGAGCAATTCCACACGCCCCAGAATCGCTTCGAAGTCGACGGTGCGAATGCCGCGCGCCGTTTCCTCGAAGATCATCGCATTCCCGAAGACGATATCGACCTGGTTTGGGACGCCATTGCCTTGCATACCACGCCTGGTATTCCGCAGTTTGAGAAGCCGGTGGTTCAACTCATGACCGCTGGGGTGGAGAATCGATCACCCCACCGGCAGCCGAGCTTTTGTTGCGCGCGGAACGTTTCATAGCTAGGGTATTGGCTTCAACAATTCCGGGAGCGCTCGATGACCGCATCCGCCGCCGTTTTCGCTATTCTCGTCGCGTTATGGCTAGGTGCCATGATTCCGGGACCGAGTTTCGTGCTGGTCGCGCGCAATGCAATTGGGCTTTCCCGTAGTGACGGACTGGCCACCGCCCTCGGGATGGGGGTAGGCGGCATCTTTTTCGGCGGCGTTGCGCTCGCCGGGCTTTACACGCTGTTGCAGGCCGTCGAATGGCTCTATATCGGTTTAAAAATAGCGGGTGGCGCGTACCTGCTTTTTATCGCTTCAAAGATTTGGCGCGGAGCCGGGCATCCCATCACGGTCGATGACAGGCTCGCCACACTGACGGGCAGCACACGCAAATCGTTCTGGCTCGGTCTCACGACGCAACTGAGCAATCCGAAAACCGCCATTTGGTACGGCAGTATTTTTGCCGCACTGCTTCCTGCGCATCCACCGCTTTGGTGCTATTTCGTTCTGCCACCGCTCGTGTTTGCCGTGGAATGCGGGTGGTATACGATCGTCGCGCTATGTTTTTCCAGCAAGGGGCCCCGCGAAATGTATCTCCGGGCGAAGAAATGGATCGACCGCATTGCCGCTGGCGCCATTTCCGTGCTCGGTGTGCGATTGATTCTCAATGGGTCCAAAGCCGGGATTTAACGCGGCTCTAAGCAAACGACGCCGGATCGGCATTGCCCCCACAGATCACCACGGCAACTTTCTCCCCCGGCGCGGGTAGGTAACCTCCCGACACCAGCGCCGCCAACGCCGTTGCGCCGCCCGGCTCGGAGACGAGCTTAAGCTTCCCCACAAAAGCCGTTGCGCCTGCCGGATTTGCTCGTCGGACACCAACACCGAATCGCTGACGGCAGGCAGCAGCACCGAGAACGGCACGTCACCGATACGTTTACACCCGAGCGAATCCGCGGCAATGCCCCCGGTTTGCACATCGACGGGCATGCGCGCCTGCAACGCGCGGTTGAGCGTTGGACATTCGGTCGGTTCGACGGCGACGATTCTTACGCGCCCGGCAAACCAGGCCGCAATACCGCCAATAAATCCGCCGCCTCCCACGGAAACCAACACGGTGTCGACATCGGGCGCTTGCGCCTCGAGTTCGATCGCAATCGTTCCTTGCCCCGCCACCGTCGCGGCATCGTCGAACGCATGAACTTTGAGCGCCCCCGTTTCCGCGGCCCGCGCTTCGCTAGCGGCCAGTGCTTCGACATAGGTATCGCCCGCCACAACGATTTGCGCGTCGAGATCCGTCAGCATCTTGCGCTTGATTGCCGTAGCTAGGCTCGGCACGAAGATCTCGGCGCGAACGCCCAGTCTTTTAGCCGCGTAAGCGACTGCGATACCGTGGTTTCCACCCGAGGCGGCGATGACACCCGCCGGGGGAAGCGGTGCGCTGAGCAGCCGATTGAACGCACCTCTGGGTTTGAAGGAGCCCGTGACCTGGAGAGACTCCAATTTGAGGAACATGTCGCCGGCAACGTCGAAGCAACCAGGTTCGAGCCGTATAACAGGCGTGGTGCGAATATAAGGCGCGATACGCTGCGCGGCCGCGCGAATGTCTTCTTGAGCAATCATTTGGATCCTTCCTCGTAATGCGCTTCTTGGGAACGGCCAGCGGAAATGACACTCACCGGTGCCTGACGGCGTTCGTCAACGGTCAAGCGAAACACGTCCGGGCGGCTGTAATGGCCCGTCACGTCGAAATCGAACTTACCGCGGGCGATGTTTCGCAGATCGATCTCCGCCGTCAAAATGGTTTCCTCACCGAACGCCGGACCGGCAAGGATTCGGCCAAACGGATCGACGATGCAACTCCCACCGGCCTGCACGACCGCTTCGGGATCGTCGCCGAACGGGCTGGGGTATTGCTCCGGATAGTCGCCGCGCCGTAAAAACTGATTGCTCGCAAGGACGTAGCACCGGCCTTCGATCGCGATATGCTGCATCGAGGCAACCCAGCTCGGCCGCGAATCGGCCGTCGGCGCACAGTAGAGCTGAATCCCTTTCGCATACATGGCCGTGCGCATCATCGGCATGTAGTTCTCCCAGCAAATCACCGCTCCGAGTTTGCCTAGATCCGTGTCGAGCACGGGCATGGTCGAACCGTCACCGTAACCCCAGATCAATCGCTCCGCACCGGTCGGCATCAACTTGCGATGCTTGCCGACAAATGCTCCGGTCGGACCGAAAAACAGCACGCAGCAATAGAGTGTTCCCGCATCGCGCTCGATCACGCCGATCACGATATGGACGCCATGACATCCCGCAATAGCGCCCAATTCCTCCACGTACGGCCCCGGTACATCGATCGCCGCTTCCCAATACTCCCGATAGGCGTCTCTTCCTTCGTCACTGCGTCCGCCCACGTACGACCCAAACACATGCCCCTTCGGATACCCGCCGACGAACGCTTCGGGGAAGACCACCAGCTTGGCGCCTCGAGATACGGCCGATGCAACCAGATCCTCCACTTTGGCTAACGTCTGGCGCTGATCGAAAGGCACCGGCGTGCCTTGAACGACTGCCGCGATCCATGGGGCTTGCGTCTTCAACTCACTCACATCGCCTCCTTGTGTATCTATAGTGAACGTGATAGTATCAATAAAGAACATCGTAGTCTCTTGCCGAATACTTGGCAAGTGGCGCGCGTTCGTCTTTGTCTAACGATTCGAGGAGAGGTGATGGGTGAAATCGCGACGGTCAATAGCGTTGAGCACGCCATTCGTCTCGTCGAGTTGATGGCCGCCTCGGAACTCGGGCTCGGCGTCAGCCAGTTGGCGCAGTCCTTGGACCTGCCGCGCGCGACGGTCTATCGGCTACTTAAAACGTTGATACAACGTGAGTGGATCGTTCAGGAGGACAAAGCCTATCGGCTCAGCTTGCGTCTGACCGGGCTCTTTCAAGGCGTGGGCGCCGGCGCGCAGGCGGCGCTGGCCGAGCGGGTCAAGCCGCTATTGCAAAGCCTCGTCAACGAGACAGGGGAAACGGCCCACTTTGCCGTGCTCGATGGCGATCGCGTCGTCTATCTCGCGAAGGTCGATTCACCTCACCCGATTCGTATGTTTTCTCAAGTGGGTTGGCGCGGGCCGCTGCATGCAACCGGTGTCGGCAAGGTACTGCTCGCTTCGCTCGAAGCGAAATTGCTTTCACGCGTGTGCGACGAGGGACTCGAACGTTTTACGCCCAATACCATCGTCGAGAAGGCAAAGCTCGAGGCGGAACTCGCGCAGATCCGCAAGCAAGGTTACGCGGTGGATGCGGAGGAACTCATCGCGGGTTTGACGTGCGTGGCCGTACCGCTGCTGCGCGGCAACGAGGTCCTGGGTGCGATATCGGTCGCGGGTCCGACCGCGCGCGTGGGCAATCCGAAAGCGCTGGCGAAGGTCTTGAGCGCAGCCGTCACGGCGTCGCGGGTATCGGCGTAGCTTTCGTTTCGGCCGGACGCGATCGCATCCGGCCAATTCGCTTACGTCGCGTCCCGCAACAGGTTCAAGATTCGCCCAGAGATGGCCGATGATTCCCCGGCCGATCAGTCGAGCGAGAGCGCCGATGCGATTGCATAGATGTCGATCGACGTGCCGTAAGGCATCTGCACTTCGACCATCACTTCCGGACGATCGGACGTCGGAAAGAACTGTTTCTTCACGACAGCCATCCCTGCAACGGCCACCACGAACGAGCCGATTACGATTGTCGCGACCATCCATTTACCCTCGACGACACGCACGAGGAAGCGGCGGAAGCGTTGGTACCTGGGCGTGTTGTAGATCGCCTCGTGTCCACCCTCGATTCGGGGTATCTCGGGCAACAACTTCACGCCGAGATAGGGCGTAAAGACGACGGCGACGACCCAGGACGTGACCAACGCGATGCCGACGATCCAGAACATGTTGCTCGTGTATTCGCCGGCCGTCGATCGTGCAAAGCCGTTCGGCATGAAGCCGACGGCCGTGACGAGCGTGCCGGAGAGCATCGGCGCGGCCGTGTGGCTCCATGCGTACGCCGATGCCTGAACGCGGCTGTAGCCCTCCTCCATTTTGACGACCATCATTTCGATGGCGATGATCGCGTCGTCGGCCAGCAGGCCGAGCGCCAGAATCAACGACCCGAGGGTGATGCGGTCGAAATTCCTCCCCGTCGCGGCCATCACGATGAATACGCCGGCAAGCGTGAGCGGCACTGCCGCCGACACGACGATCCCCACACGCCAGCCCATGCTCGCGAAACTGACGATCATGACGACAAGCAATGCGACGAAAAACTTGATCATGAATTCATCGATGGACGAATGAATATTGACGGCTTGATCCGTGACTTTCGTCAAACTCATTCCCAGCGGCAAACCCGCGTTGATCTTCTCCACTTCCTGATCGAGCGCCGCGCCGAGGTTCGAGCCATTCCAGCCGTCGCGCATGACGACGCCCAACAGTAAGGCGGGCTCGCCGTCGTTGCGGATCTGGAATGTCGCCGGGTCTTCGTAACCGCGTTCGACGTTCGCCACGTCGGACAGCTTGAGCGTGCGTCCCTGAACGACGATCGGCGTATCGCGGATTTTTTGGAGTTTGTCGAAGGCGCCTTCGACGCGAATAAAGACTTGCGCGCCGCCCGTATCGATCGAGCCGGCCGGCGTGAGCACGTTCTGGCCGTTCAGCGCCGCGAAAATTTCTTGGGGCGTGACGCCGAGCGTGGCGAGGCGGTCGTGCGAGAAGGAGATGAAAATCCGCTGTGCCTGTTCGCCGACGATATTGACTTTCTTCACGCCTGCCACGTGAAGGAGCCGCCGACGAAGCGCTTCGGCGTCGCGCACCAGTAGCCGTTCGGGCTGCCCTTTCGCCTTCAGCGCAACGGTGCCGGTCCTCACGGCAAATCTCGATGCGGCCATGAACTCGCTCGATGTCATGCTGGGCTCGCCGCCGGGCACGCATCGCACGGAGCTTGCCGCCGCCGCGCCGATTCCCGCGGCACCCTCCATCGGCGATATGGGCAAGCCCGCGGATCCGCTGCAACGGCGGCCCGACCTGATCGCGGCCGAGCGTCGTCTCGCCGCGTCGAATGCCCGTATCGGCGCGGCGATCGGCGAGTACTACCCGAAGCTTTCGCTCTCCGCGCTGCTCGGGAGCGCCACCGCGGTATCGGCCGGCACGCTGTTCTCGGGCGGCGCCACCCAAGCCGCGGGGCTTTTGGGTTTGCGTTGGCGCTTGTTCGATTTCGGCCGCATCAATGCCGAAGTGGGCGAGGCGAAGGGCAAGGACGCCGAAGCGCTCGCAGCCTATCGCCAAGCCGTCCTGCATGCCGACGAAACACTGCTTCAGGCGGCCGATGCGAGGGCGCAAGCGCAAACGGAATCGGCTCGCGCGGCGATTGCGACATTCAAGGCGCTCGGCGGCGGATGGGATACCTCCGCGGATCCGGTGCGGTTGTCGTCGGCCGATTGATCGAGCCGACGCGCACTAAGCGCGCTTGGCCCCGATGAACGCCGTCAGTTGTTCGCTCACGTCGCTGAGGATTTCGTTCGAAAATGACGGATCGACATCGTCGACGGCCCTCGACAGCGCCATCGCTCCCACCATCGCCGCCAGCATCGTCACCGCCTTAGCCTTGTCTCCCGGTTCGCCGGCGGACGTTAGCATCGATCGGAGCAGCTCGACGTATTGTTCGATCCCATCGCGAAACGCTTGACGTGTTCCCCCAGGCTGCCGCCATACCTCGGACGCCAGTGCCGCGTTCGGGCAGCCCATCTCGGGATGATCGCGGTGCATCGGCGACAAATAGCGCACGACGAACTCGGCAGCGGACAACCCCGCCAATCCTCTGACGGTGTCGTCGAAGGCACGTTTCGTCGCGGCCTCGGCGAGCGCTTCCTTCGAGCCGTAGTGGCTGTACAGCGCGCCATGCGTCAAGCCCGCCGCGCCCGCCACCGCCGCCACGCTCATTTGGTCGAAACCGCGCTCGCGCATCAACGCCGCCGCGGCTTTTTCGATCGCTTCCCGGTTCTCGCTCGCACGCGCCTTCGTAACCTTCATATCTATCTCTCCTGTACATCCGACGGCAAAGCCCCGAGGCAACGTTCAGGTTGTTTCGGAACTATTGATTGCAATCGCAATTTTACCGCCTGAACAGCCGGATGACAGGCGGGCGGCATCCGGCGCCGCCCGGTACCGGCCGTCGAAAAAACGCTTGACTTTATTCATTGCAAGCCCAATCATTCTATACATTGCGATCGCAATTAAAAAGAACGCGAGCACTTCATCCCCAACTCGGAGTCGAACATGAATATCGAAGGATCGGTCGTACTGCTCACTGGCGCGAACGGCGGAATCGGGCGTGCATTCGTCGAACAACTGCTCAAGCGCGGCGCGTCGAAGATCTATCTAGGTGTGCGAAACCCCGCGGCCGTGCAGGACCTCGTCGGCCAGTCGGATCGACTCGTTCCGATCGAACTCGATCTGAGCCGGCCGGATCAGATCGCCCGCGCCGCAAGCGCCGTGTCGGATATCAATCTGCTGATCAACAATGCCGGAACGGCCGCTTTTAGCGGTGCGCTGTCCGCCCGCGATACGACCGGCGCGCGAGCCGAAATGGAAGCCAATTACTTCGGCGTGCTTGCCCTCTCGCAAGCCTTACGCGATACCGCGGCGTTTCACGCCGGCGGCGCCATCGTCAATATTCTTTCGGTCCTGTCCCATATCACGCTGCCCGTTGCCGGCACGTACTCGGCGTCGAAGGCCGCCGCCTTGCACCTCACGCGTACGTTGCGCGCCGAACTGAAATCGCGCGGCGTGCAAGTTCTGGCCGTCCTGCCCGCGCAAACCGACACCGCAATGGGCGCCGCGTTGCCCGAGCCGAAACTGACGCCGCAGCAGGTCGCATCCGGGGCACTCGACGCACTAGCCGCCGGCGCGGAAGAGGTGTTCCCCGGCGAACTGTCGCAGGCCACCGCGAAGGCATTCAAGGACGACCCGGAGGGCATCCAAGCGCAATTGGCGCAACTCGTTCACGCAATCGATTGAACGGCGTCACCGCTTGCCGGTCAAGCTGAACAACGCCTTACGTAACGCCTTGGCGCGGCGCTCGCCGAATTGCTGTTCGAATTCGTTCTGCGCCGAGCGCCACGCCCGTTTCGCCTGACCAAACGTCCGTAAGCCGAGTTTGGTCAAGTTGAGCGTATGGGCGCGCGCATCGCCCTCCGACACGCCTGCCTGCACCAAGCCGTCGCGCTGCAACGGCTTGAGCGCGCGCAACAGCGTCGTGCGATCCATCACGAGCGCCTCGGCAAGCTCGCTCATGAGCATGTCCTCCCGGCGCGAAAGCGCCGCCATGATCGAAAACTGCGCGGGCGTCACGCCGATCGGCTGCAAATGCCGCTCGTAAATTTGTGTGACGAAACGCGCTGCCTGGCGCAGGGCGAAGCAGTTGCAAGCATCGGCTATCTGAATATCGTCCATGACGAGCAATCTATATGTGCGTATGCACAGAGTCAATTTATACTGCTCGGTATCCCCCAAGACGGCCGAAACAGCCGCGAGCACACGCGCATGGACTATTTCGACAAACTGCGGCTCTTTCGATCCGTCGTGGAGCAACGCAGCTTCACCCGCGCCGCCGACATTCACGGCGTGGCCCGCCCCGTGGTATCGCGCGCGATCGCCGAACTCGAGGCGCGCTTCGGTTGCCGGCTGCTGCACCGTACCACACGGCAAGTTACGTTGACGGAAGCGGCCGAACGGATTTACGAGCGGTGCGCAGCCGCACTCGACGAACTCGATTCGCTCGAAGCGGAGACCGTCACGCACACGCGCGAGCCCGACGGCCTGCTGCGGCTCGTCGCGCACACGAGCGCCACGCTCAATCGCCTCGTGCCGCTGATTGCGGGTTTCAAGGCCGCCCATCCGAAGGTGCGCCTCGACGTCACGCTGACGGAGCGGCCCGTCGATCTCGTCGGCGAGGGCTATGACATCGGCATCGTCGTACCGTACATGCTCACGAGCGAATCGACCGTCGTACGGCTCATCGAGCGTATTCCGTTCGTTATCGTCGCCACACCCGAGTATCTGCGGACTCATGGGCGGCCCACCATGCCGGCCGAGCTGGCCGACCACCTGTTCGTGCCGATGTCGCCGTCGATCCGGCGCCCCGCGCTCGCGTTCAATCACGAAGGGGAAACGATAACCGTGCCGTACCGGTTCGACGTCTCCTCGAACAGCCCCGTGTTCAATCGCGAAATGGTCGCCCGCCATTTCGGCATCGGCGTCGTGCCGAAAGGGCTCGTCGAGCAGGAGCTTGCGTCCGGCATCCTCGTTCAAATACTCGAAGACGCCGATCTCGTCGACGCGTTCGTCGAAATCAAACTCGCCTATGCGAACCGCGCGCTACTGCCGGCGAAGGTCAAAGCGTTTATCGACTATACGGCAGCCTACAGCGAGAACGTCGAGCCGGTACGGTAATCGCCGCCGATTGGTACAAGCACGGCACCAATCTGATCCATTCCCGCATATCGCTTCTTGCATAGCTCGGCACATAACATGTGCATATGCATAGGCCTACTCTCATCGATGACGACTGTTTCGCCGTCCGGCAGGCCGCCCGTCGAATCTCGCAGTTTTACGAGCGCTACCTGTCGCATGCGGGCATCACCGCCTCGCAGTACAGCATCCTCGCGCTGCTGAGCGATCGCCCCGGTCTGACGATGGCGGCCCTCTCGAGCGCCCTCGTCATCGAACGTTCCGCCCTGCTGCGTGCGCTCAAACCGCTCGTGAGCGCGGCGCTCGTGGCAGGCCATTGCGAGGATAACCGCCGGCGGCTCAGCTACATGCTGACCGCCGACGGTGAAGCAAAGGTCGCACGGGCGCATACGTATTGGCTCGCCGCACAAGACGCGTTCGAGCGGCGTTTCGGGACCTCCGAGGCCGCGCGGCTCCGAGACGAACTATTCCGAGTCACGCACCAGATCCCGGAACGTTGACGCAATCCCTAGATCGGCGCGCCGCGTCGATCGTTTTAATGAGTGCATATACACAGGTGAAGCGATGGATACGACACAGACTTCCGTCTCTCGCGAGGCGGCTCCGGCCCTAGACGCCGTGCGGCAGCGCCGGCGGATCCCTTGGATGGCGATCGCGGTATCCGCCGTGGTAGTGGTCGTGGCGTCGGCCGCACTCTATTGGAACTTCGTGCTGCGCTTCGAGCAAAGCACCGACGATGCCTATGTGGGCGGCAACGTCACGGTGCTTGCGCCGAAGGTCAACGGGTTCGTCGAGCAAATCCTCGTCACCGACAATCAGCGTGTCAAGGCCGGCGACGTGCTCGTTCGACTCGACTCACGAGACTATGACGCGAAGCTCGCGCAGGCGAGCGCCGAAGTCGATAGCGCGCGCGCCGCCGTCGCCGAACTGCAGGCCAAGCAGCAACTGCAATTCGCGGTGATCGGCCAGCATGCGGCGGATAAGAGCGCGTCCGCGGCCGAATTGACGCGCGCCGCATCGGACAAAGTGCGCTATGGCGAACTCGTGAAATCCGACGCCGTGTCCAATCAGATCGTCGAGCGGGCCGACGCTGATTACACGAAGGCGAGCGCCGGTCTCGCGCGCAGCGACGCCGCGCTGCTCGCGGCACAGCGCCAGCTCGACGTGCTCGGCGCGCAGATCGTCGATGCCCGCGCTCGCGTGAGCACCGCGCTGGCCGCGCAAAAAGTCGCGGCGCTGAACGTCGAGTACACGACGATCCGCTCGCCGGTGGACGGCTACGTCGGCAACCGGACCGGCCGAGTCGGCATGCTCGCGAACGTGGGCGCCCCGCTGCTGACCATCGTGCCGGCCTCGGGTCTTTGGATCGATGCGAACTTCAAGGAAGACCAACTGAAGCGGATGCATCCGGGTGATCGCGTCGATATCTCGCTCGACGCCTCCAGCGTGAGTCTGCATGGTCACGTCGATAGTCTCGCGCCCGCGACCGGTGCGACCTTCAGCGTGCTACCCGCCGAGAACGCGACCGGTAACTTCACGAAGATCGTGCAGCGCGTACCCGTGCGCGTCCTGCTCGACCCGCAGCCCGATCTGGAAAACGTGCTGCGCCCCGGGCTATCCGCCGTCGTGACGGTGCACACCGGCCGCGCGCACTGAGACGGAGTCGATCATGACCACCGCATTCGCCGGCGACCCGTCGGCGCAACCGATGAAGCAGCGCGTATTCGCCTTCGCGCTGATGTGCGTCGGCTTCTTCATGGCGACGCTCGACATCCAAATCGTCGCCTCCTCGCTGCGCGACATCGGCGGCGGACTGTCAGCCAGCCAAGACGAGTTGTCCTGGGTGCAGACGGCCTATCTGATCGCCGAAATCATCGTGATTCCGATGTCGGGCTGGCTGTCGAAAGTGCTGTCCACGCGCTGGCTCTTCGTCGCATCGGCGGTCGGCTTCACGATAACGAGCATGCTGTGCGGCCTCGCTTGGGACATCGACTCGATGATTCTCTTCCGCGGGCTGCAAGGCGCGCTCGGCGCCGCGATGATTCCGACGGTATTCACGACGGCGTTCGTGCTGTTCCCCGGCAAGCAGCGGCTCGTCGCTTCGACGACGATCGGCGCGCTTGCCTCGCTTGCCCCCGCGATCGGGCCCGTGATCGGCGGTTGGATCACCGCCCAATGGTCTTGGCACTGGCTGTTCTACTTGAACCTCTTGCCCGGCATCGTCGTCGCTGCGCTGGTGCCGCGTTACGTCCATATCGATACGCCTGACCTGAGCCTCGTCAAGCGCGGCGATTACCCCGGCATTGCGCTGATGTCGGGCTTCCTTGGCTGCCTCGAATACGTGCTCGAAGAAGGCCCGCGCAAGAACTGGTTCGGAGACCATGTGATCGTCGCCTGCGCCTGGGTCTCCGCGATCTGCGGCTTCCTGTTCGTCGTGCACGCGCTCACCGCCAAGGATCCGATCGTCGATCTACGCGCCCTCGCCGTGCGCAATTTCGGAATCGGCAGCTTACTGTCGTTCGTCACGGGAATCGGGATTTTCGTCACGGTGTTCCTGACACCTCTCTTTCTCGCGCAGGTGCGCGGCTTCAGTTCGCTGCAGATCGGCGTCGCCCTGCTCTCGGTCGGGGCCTTTCAGATGCTCGCGCTCGGCGCTTATGCGATCGCGTCGCGGTACGTGAGTATGCGCGCCTTGCTCGTATTCGGCCTCGTCTGCTTCGGCCTCGGCTGCTACTTGTACACGCCGATCACGCACGATTGGGGCTGGCAGCAACTGCTGCTGCCGCAAGCACTGCGCGGCATCGGCCAACAATTCAGCGTGCCGCCCATCGTCACGATGTCGCTCGGTTCGCTGCCGCAGTCGCGGCTCAAATCGGCGAGCGGTTTGTTCAACCTCATGCGCAACCTCGGCGGCGCGATCGGTATCGCCGTCAGCGCAACGATGCTCAACGACCGGCTGAACTTCCATTACTTGCGCCTAAACGAACACGTTAGCGCCGGACAGCCGCAGATACAAGCGTTGTTGAATCAGCAGAGCGCGTATTGGGCAAGCGTGGCGGGCGATACGTTCAATGCCGCGCAAGCGGGGCTCGCCAATTTGCATCACCTCGTCTATCGCGAGGCGCTGACGCTGACCTATGCCGATGCGTATTACGCGCTATCGCTCTGTTTTGTCGTGGCGCTCGTCGCCGTCCTGTTCTCCAAACCAATTTCGTTGAGCGCGCCGCCGCCGGACGCGCACTGAGAGACTCGCCATGAAAAAGCTTCTCGTTGCCGTCGCCGTGAGCCTATTTGCCGCCGGCTGCGCCGTGCAGCCGGCCGCGCACCCGCCGCTGCGCGAGTCCGTGGACTCCCTGGCACCCGCCGCGTGGGATATCGAAGCACCGCCTGCCGGCGCCGATGCGGCCGCTTGGTGGGCGCAGTTTCGCGACCCCGTGCTCGACCAGTTGATCGCGACCGTGCTCGACGGCAACCTCGACGTTCGGGCCGCTGCCGAGCGGGTAAAACAGGCGCAGGCGCTGACCGTCGAAAAGCGCTCGGTGCTGCTGCCCGAACTCGATGCAACCGCGCGCGCCGCCGATGCACGGCAGAACACGCCACCGCCGGTGGGCTATGTGAAGCAAGCAGGCGCGGGCCTCGCGCTGAGTTGGTCGCCCGACGTGTTCGGCGGGGAGCGGCTCGATCTGCTCGCGGCGAAAGCAGACCTCGTGGGACGACAGCACGCGCAAGACGCGATACGGCTCGCGCTCGCCGCGGATACGGCCTCTGCCTATGTCGATCTACGATGGGCCCAGCAGGAACTGCTGATCTTGCAGGACAACGCGAAGATCCGGCAACGCGCGCTCGAACTCACGCGCAAACGGCTGGCGTTCGGGCTGTCCACCGAACTGGACGTCACGCGCGCTCAAAACCAGCTCGACGCGCTCGAAGCCCGCATCCCGGCGACGCAGGCACAGATCGCCCATGAGCTGAACTTGATTGCCGTCTATTCCGGCCGCACGCCCGAATCGGTCGATCGTCTCGTGCTGGCCCAGCCCCGCGACATCCCGGCGCCGCCGGAAGGCGCACCGCAAACGCTGCCGTCCGAAGCGCTCCTGCGCCGCCCCGACGTCTTGACGGCGTACGCCCAAGTGGAAAGCCGTGCGGCGCAAGTCGGCGTGGCAAAGGCGCAGCGGTATCCGAAGTTCTCGCTGAACCTCACCGACGGCATACTGGCCGCCTCGTATCTAGGGCTGCCCACGCTCACCGACAATCTCTTCAGCGCGGCGCTGAGCGCGACGAGCCCTATCTTCAACGCGGGACGCATTACGGCCGGCATCGCGCAAAGCGAAAGCCGGATGCGCGAGTCGGAACTCGAACTGCGGCAGACGATGCTAGAAGCGCTGCGCGAAGTCGAGGACTCGCGCGCGAATCTCGTCGGCACGACCGAATCGACGCGGCGCCTAACCCGCGCGCTCGCCTCATCCGATAAGGCGCTTGGGTTAGCGAACCAACTCTACAAGGCCGGTGCGACCGATTTCCTCGACGTGTTATCGGCCCAGGAAGTTTATCTGCGCGATTCGGACTCGCTCAATCAAGCGCGGCGCGAGCATGCGCTTTCCGCGGTCGCGCTGTATCGCTCGCTGGGCGGCGGCTGGAGCACCGGGGACACGGCCGACGTCATGAGCGCCGCGCGATAAGCCGATGGACGCGCTTGCCCGAAGACTCGTTGACGGTCTCGGCGTCGAGCAGCAACTGGACGTCGCCGAGGCCTTCCCTGACTTGCGCGGCGTCGAATCCGGCATAGAGCCGGCCGGTGCCGTCGCGCTTGGATGCGGAATCCGAGACTCGCCAGCTCAGGTAAAGCGTTCCGCCCGGCTTGAGAATATCGGCCAGGCGCGCACAGGCACGCGTGACTTCCTCGGGCGGCAAATGCATGACGACGGTCTCGCAAAGCACGTTGTCGAATGTCTGCGCATCGATCGAGCCGAGTTCCGGAAGCGCGTCGTGCTTGAAGACGAGATTCGGATAAGCGGCCTCGGCTTGCGCGAGCAGTCCCGGCGCCGCGTCATAGCCGATCGTGGGGAAGCCGTGATCGTTTAGCCACGCAACGTCGCGGCCGGCGCCGCAACCGATATCGGCCGTTTTACCGCCAGGGGTGAAATACTGCTGCAGCAGCGCGTACATGTCGGCGGGCGCTGGCTGGTCGCGCCACTCGGCGGCGAATCGGCTCGCGCCCGTCGAGTAGGCTTCGATAGTCTGTTCGTCCATGACAACTCCCTCCGGTCAAAAGGTGACGATTGCGCCGTAGTTTAGGCGTACCCGGCTTATCGGGAAAGGTTAGTCGTTATCCCGGTATCAGGCGTGACAGGCATCCAACCCCGCCTTGCCCAGACGGCCCTCGAATGAGGATTGCCTGCGCGAAGGCCATCGCTATAATCGTGCCGATAAAGAAAAAGCGCAAAAGAATAACCAGACCGAGGGCGACGATGAATCAGTTGGAGCAAATGGCGTCCATGGCGATCTTCGCCAAGATCGTCGAGACGATGAGCTATACGGAGGCTGCGCGTTTAATCGGCGTGTCGAAATCCGCCGTCAGCAAGGAATTGGCTAGACTGGAGGCGACCCTCGGCGTCACCTTGCTCAAGCGCACCACGCGCAAGGTGGAAATCACCGACGTGGGGCGCACCTACTACGAGTACTGCGCGCGCATGCTCGTCGAGATGCGCAGCGCCGAGGCGTTCATGGCGAAATACCATGCCGATCCCGTCGGCAATCTGCGGGTGGCGGCCCCCGTCACATTCGGCAATATCATGCTGATGCCCGCATTGAATCGATTCGCGACGAAATACGTGAACGTGCAGATCGAACTCGATTTGACGGATCGGCAAATCGATCTCGACAGCCAGAATTTCGACGTCGCGATCGGGATCAATCGCAGCAAACCCGAGTACGCGCACGGGAAAGTCCTCATGGAAATCGAATGGGGCTTGTTTGCCGCGCCGGGCTACCTCGCGCGCCATCCGCCGATCACGGACCCTGAACAACTCTGCCGTCACGGCTTCATGCTGTTTCGCGGTCCCGCCCACACGAGCGTCGTCGCGATGCAAAAGCACAAGCGCGAAGTCGAAGTGCGCGCGCGCTGCGTGATGCGCTCCAACAATAGCCGCGCGCTGCTGAGTTCGGCCTTGGACGGCCTCGGCGTCGCCTATCTGCCGCGCTATGTCGCCCATGAAGCGATCGAAGCCGGCTCGCTCGTACCGATTTTTCCCGACTGGACCTTCGAGAAGCGCTTCGCGTACTTGATGTGGCGCGACGATCCGTTCGTCGCCCCGCGCGTGCTCTCGTTCATTCAGTTCCTAACCGATCACTTTGGACACCTGAACGGTTAGCCGCCAGAGGCTGCGCGGGTTCGGGCGCCGCCGCGTTCCAGCCGCCGCCGAGCGCCTTCGCTAGAAACACCAGCGTCGCCAGTTGGCGGCCGTGAATGGCGACCTCCTGTTCACGGCTCGTCTGCAGTTGTTGCTGTGCGCTGATCACGTCGATGAACGCCGCCATGCCGCCCGCATAGCGCTCATGCGCCATGTCGACGAGGCGGCGCGCATCGTCCACGGCCGCCTGTGCCTGTCGCGCGGCTTGGTCGAGCACGGACAGGCCTGTTACGCCGTCCTGCACTTGCTGCATGGCATCGAGCACAGTCTGTCGATAGCGCGCCTGTGCCTCGGCATAGCCGGCCCGCGCGAAATCGACCCGTGCGCGGCGCTTGCCGCCGTCGAACAGCATCGATTCGGCCGAAGCGCCGACCGACCACAGCAGTGCAGGGGCACTGAGCATGCTGGTGAAGCGTGTGGCTTCCCAGCCGATGCCCGGGTTCAGCATAAGGCTCGGAAAGTACGCGGTGCGCGCCACGCCGATACGCGCGTTGGCCGCGGCCATCGCGCGCTCGGCCGATGCGATATCGGGCCGCCGCTCGAGCAGTTCGCTCGGCAGCGCGAGCGAGACGGCCGGCGGCGGCGTGTCCGTCAGCGGCACGACGCGCGAGGCGATCGAGAACGACGAGGCCGGCACGCCGACGAGCGCCGCCAGCGCATGCTCGTATTGCGCACGCGTGGCAAGAAGCAGTTGCGCCTGGGTGCGCGTGGCATCGAGCTGCGTCTGCTGCTGCAATACGTCGAGACCCGAAACCGCGCCGAGGTCGTGCCGTGTGCGCACGTAATCGAGCGACTGCTGCTGCAGCGCGATCAATTGCGCGAGCACGTCGCTTTGGGCATCGACGACGCGCAACGCGACGTAAGTGGCCGCCACGTCGGCCGTGATCACGAGCCGCGCGTTGGCCAAATCGTCAGCGGCCGCTTGCGCCGATGCATTCGCGGCCTGAACCTCACGGCGAATGCGCCCGAACAGATCGACTTCGTAGCCCACGCTCGCCCGTAGCACGATATCGTTCTGCACGGTCGAGTAGGTCGGCACCGCGTAGTTGATGCGCGGCCGTTCGCCCGAGATTTTTTCGCGCGCCATGTCCGCTTGGAGCCCCAACGTGGGCGCTTGCGCCGACGCCACTTCGGCAAGATTCGCCCGCGCGGCGTCGAAATGCGCGCTGGCCGCTTGCAGTGTCTGATTCCCGGCCAGCGCGGACACCTCGAGGCTGTCGAGTTGCGTATCGCCGAAGCCGCGCCACCAATCGAGCGTGAGCGGCGCATGTGCGGGCGCGGCCGCATGCCAGTATGCATCGCCAGCATCGATGCGCCACGCCGCCGGGAGCTCGACGTCCGGCTTCCGGTAGTCGGGCCCGGCCGCGCAGCCCGCGAGCGCCGCGGCAATCGGCAGCCACCCCCAGCGCAGCTTCACGCGTGCCCCTTCGCCGGAGCCGAAGCGGGCGCCGGCGCCGAAGCCGAAGCCGAAGCCGGGGCGACGATCACTTTGTCGCCGTCGGCCAGCGAGTCGCCGGGATTGACGATGACCCGATCCTTCGGCGTGAGGCCGCTCTCGATTTCGAGCGACTGGCCCAGATCGCGCGCGATTACGACAGGCCGCAAGTGCACGCGGCCCTCGGCATCGACGACCGCCACGCGCGGCCCTTCGGCGCGAAACAGCAGCGCGTTGCCGGGCACTTGCAGACGGGCATGGGCCGTATCGGCGAACGCCACCTGGACGTAGGCACCCGGCATCAACGCGCCATCGCGGTTCGGCAGCGTCACCTCCACTTGCATCGTGCGCGTCGTCACGTCGATTGCCTGCGCCGTATGCGTGATGGTCCCGGCAAACGACCGGCGCGCAAGCTCGGCCTGCGTCACGACGACGTGCTCCCCCGGCGCGATGCCTTGCGCATAGGCTTGCGGCACGTCGACGTACACGCGCAGCGGGTCCGTCTGCGCGAGCGAAAACAGCGCCCGGCGCGTACCGCCGTTGCCCGCGTCGACGAGATCGCCGACATCGACGTTGCGTCGCGTGACGACGCCCGCGAACGGCGCCGCGATGCGCTTGAACGACTCGAGTTCGCCGAGCCGCTTCACGTTCGCATCGGCCGCGGCCAAGCTCGCCGCCGCCTCGTCGTACGCGCTCGAACGCTCGTCGAGTTCCTGCTGCGAGACGGCGTCGTGCGCCCGCAACTCGCGCCAACGCGCGAGCGAACTCTTGGCCAAACCCAGCGTAACGCTGGCCTGGCGCCGTTGCGCGAGCGCTTGCGCCAGTTCTTGATCGATCTCGGGCGTATCGAGTTCCGCCAGCAGTTGCCCTTCGCGCACGCGCGTGCCGATGTCGGCATACCAGCGCTTCACGTAACCATTCGCGCGTGCGTAAATCGGCGATTCGACGGCGCCGCGCAGCGTGCCGGGCAAGACGAGCGCGTCGCCATGGTGCGGCAGCGCCGGCTTCACGACATGGACATACTCGCGCTGATTGCTCGCCGACGCGTCGGCGAGCGCATGCGTGCGCTCGATGCCGACGACGACCGTGCGCGCGGTCAGCGCCGCAATTGCGAGCGCGATCAGGATCGCCGCCAACCGCAACCGCCGCCGTACCGTTTCCCTCGACGGCAACGGCATGGTCTTGCCCTCCAGCGACGACATAGGCGATGCGTCCGCAGCCACGGTCAAGCGCTCCGCGCTCACAGGTTGAAAAGAATCGTCCATGTCATTGCGTATCGATTGAATCGTCATGACGCGTGCCCCGCGTCGTACTTGCGAGCAAGCCGCCCATGCAACACCGAGAACACGAGGGGCACGAACACGAGCGTCGACACGGTCGCGAACAACAGCCCGCCGATCACCGCGCGCCCGAGCGGCGCGTTTTGCTCCGCCGCCTCGCCGACGCCCAGCGCCATCGGCAGCATCCCCACGATCATCGCTGTCGCCGTCATCAAGACCGGACGCATGCGCGTCGCGCCCGCTTCGAGCGCGGCGGCGAGCGGCGTCGCCCCGGCGGCGAGCCGCTCGCGCGCGAACGAAACCACGAGAATGCTGTTGGCCGTTGCCACGCCGACCGTCATGATCCCGCCCGTCAGCGCCGGCACCGACAGGCGCGTGCCGGTCAGAAACAGCATCCATGCGATACCGGCCAATGCCGCGGGCAGTGCGCTGATGATGATCAGCGGATCGAGCCACGACTGGAAGTTCACGACGATCAGCAAGTAGACCAGCACGACCGCCACGGCTAGCCCGATGTATAGCCCCGAGAACGAAGAACGCATCGTTTCGACTTGGCCTCGCACGTCGATGTCCGAGCCGCGCGCCAGCGTCGGCCGCGCGGCCGCGACGAGCTTGTCGATCGCGCGTGCGACGCTGCCCAGATCGCGCCCCTGCACGGATACGAGCACGTCGATGGCCGGCCGGATGTTGTAGTGCGACACCTCGGCCGGCAACGCGCGCCGCTCCACGCGGACCAGGTTGCCGAGCAACTGCGGCCGGCCGGTGCCGCTCGGCGCCGTCACGGGAATGCGCATAAGGCTGTCCAACGAGGCCGCGTCGTACTGCGGCATCTGTACGCTGAGCGGATACTGCACGCCGTTATGTTCGTTGAGCCAGAATGCCGGAGCCGTCTGCGAACTGCCCGATAGCGCGACGAGCAGATTCTGCGCGACGTTTTGCGCCGTCAGATCCAACTGCTGCAAGCGCGAGCGGTCCATCTGAAACACGAGCGTCGGCTCGTTCACGCGTTGCTGAATGTGGACATCGACCGTACCCGGCAACGAACGCATTGCCTTCATGAGCCGGCTCGCCACGGCGAAGTTCGCGCGCTGATTGGCACCGACGATTTGCACGTCGATCGCCGCGGGCAAACCGAAATTCAGAATTTGCGTGACGATGTCGGCTGGCTGAAAGAAAAATTCGACGCCGGGAAAGCGCTGAGGCAACAGCGTACGCAGCCGCTCGATATAGCGCTCGGCGGGGGCGTGGTTAGGTGCCAACGCAATCATCAGTTCACCGTCGAACGTGCCGATCGTGCCCGCGTTGCTGTAGGACAGATTGATACCGCTATACGGCAGTCCCAGGTTATCGAGAATCGGGCCGCGCTCGCTTACGGGCACGACTTCGCGCACGGCACCTTCCACCTCATCGGCCAAGCGGGCCGTCTCCTCGATACGCAGGCCCGTCGGTCCTCGCATATGCAAGCGGATCGCCCCCGAATCGACCGACGGAAAAAAGTCGGTGCCGACGACGAACAGCAGCGCCGTGGAGAGCAGACATCCGCCTAGAAAGACCCCGCCGAACCGCCCAGGCCGCTCGAGTGCCATCGTCAGCAAGACGACGTAATTCGCATGCAAGCGGTCGAACACGCGCTGAAAGCGCCGATGCACGCGTGCAAAGAGCGACGTACCTTCGTGCGCATCGTCGACGTGCATCGGCGGATGCCGCGTAAGCAGCAACGCGAGCGTCGGCACCAGCGTTCTCGACAGCAGATACGAGGCGAGCATCGCGAACACCACGGCCTCGGCCAGCGGTACGAACAAGTAACGCGCCACGCCCGTCAGGAAGAACATCGGCACGAACACGATACAGATCGAGAGCGTCGAGACGAAAGCGGGCACGGCGATCTCGCCGGCGCCGTCGAGAATCGCTTCGCGCAGAGAGCTGCCCATATGCAAGTGACGCTCGATATTCTCGATCGTGACCGTCGCATCGTCGACGAGAATACCCACGGCAAGCGCGAGCCCGCCGAGGGTCATGATATTGATGCTTTCTCCGAGCGCCGAAAGCGCAATCAGCGAAGCCAGAATCGACAATGGGATCGAGATCGCGATGATCAGCGTACTGCGCCAATTGCCGAGAAACAGCAGCACCATCGCGGCCGTCAGGGCGGCGGCGATCACCGCCTCGCGCGCCACGCCCTGGACGGCCGCCTTCACGAACACCGATTGATCGAACAGCGAAACGATTTTGAGGTCGGGCGGCAGCGATTGCGCGACGTGCGGCAGCAACGCGTGGATGGCATCCACAATGGAGAGCGTCGAGGCCTCGCCGCTTTTCATCACGGACATCAGCACGCCGCGATGCCCGTCTTGCCGCACGACGTTCGTCTGCGGCGAAAAACCGTCGCGTACGTGGGCGACTTCGCCGAGGTAGGTCGTCGCACCGTCGATCGTGCGGACGGGAATGCGGTTCAAGCCGTCGATCGTGTCGGGCGACGCGTTCGTCATCACCGAATATTCGGTTGCCCCGATCTTCGCCGTACCGCTCGGCAGAATCAAGTTCTGCGCATTGACGGCGTTGATGACGTCGCTCGGCGTCAGGTTCTTGGCCAGCAGCGCGCGCGTGTCGAGATCGACCGAGATCACGCGCGGCTTGCCGCCATAGGCGAACGGCACGACGGTGCCCGGAATCGTGACGAGTTGCGGGCGCAGAAAGTTGGTGGCCGCATCGTTGAGCGCCTGCTCCGACATGACGGGACTCGAGATGCCCAGTTGCAGCACGGGAATACTGGAGGCCGAGTACGTCAGAATCAGCGGCGGCGTCGCGCCGGGCGGCATGAAGCGCAGTTGCGCCTCTTCGGCCGAAACGGCCTGCGCCATTGCCGTGCGCACGTCGGTATGCGGCTGCAGAAACAGCTTGATGATCGCAATACCGGCCAGAGACTGCGACTCGCTATGCTGGATATTGCTGACGAGCACCGTCAGATTGCGCTCGTTCACGGTCGTGATGCGGTTGGCCATCTCGTCGGCCGATAAGCCGCTGTACGTCCAGATCACGCTGATGACGGGGATGTCGATATCGGGCAGCACGTCGACCGGCGTGCGCACGAGCGTAAGCGGTGTCGCCAGCACGATCGCGAGCGCCATGACGATAAACGTATAGGGCCGCGCGAGGGCCAGCCTGACGATCCACATTGCGTCTTTCCCGCGTCGATACCGTTACTGCGAAAACAGCGCGGCAAAGCGCTTGAGCACCGCATCGCGGCCGGTCCCGCCGCCGGTCCGGTCCGCGGGCGCCGGCAGCAGCTTGATCGAATCGAGCCCCGGCCGTTTGGCCGCCACATCATCGCGCGCGGGGATGATGAACTCGTCGGCGACGTCTTGCTGGCCCTTGCGCGAAAGCACGAAATCGACGAAGCGCTTCGCATCGCGCACCGCTTGCGCTCGCTTCATGATCATCATGGGCCGCGCCGTCGCAATCGTGCCCGAGCGCGGGAAGATCACCTCGATTGGGGCGCCGTGCGCCTTGTCCTCGAGCGCCGTATGGTCGGCCACGGCGAACAGCGCCGCTTTGCCGCCTTTGAGCACGGCATCCATCGCCTGCGCATTCGAGCCGGAAGGCGCCAGGCCGTTGTCGCGCAACGCGGCGAGCAGTCCCCAGATGTCGGTGCCGCGTTGAGCGTCGAGCGCCGCGATGAGATCGAGCGAGGAGCCCGATTGCGCGGGATCGACGGTACCGATCCGGTCGCGATAGACGGGCGCCGCGAGGTCGTTCCAGTCCTCGGGCCGCGGCGTGCCGCTATCGACGCGCCACACGAGCGCAAGCGTCGCGACGCCCTGGGCGATGAAACGCGGCGTGCGATAAGCGCTGGGCACATGCTCGTACCCCGCCGGCCGATAGGGCAATAGCTCGCCACGCCGGCTCATCTCCAGCGCCGTGTCCCACGAACCCAGAATCACGACGTCGGCGGGCGCCGCGCTAGGATCGGCCAAGCGCGCGAGCACCTGGCCCGTGTCCCCTTGGAAGACGTTGACCTCAATGCCCGTTTCGTCGCGGAAATCGGCCGCCAAGCGGCGAATGAGCGGCGCGGGCCCGACGCTATAAACGGTCAATGCCGCCGCATCGGACGCGGCCGTCGCACACGCGAGCACCGCACAGCATGCAGTGAGAAGCCGCACAAAGGGTCGTTTCATTATTATGGATCTTGCCGCGTTGGTTCAAACGTTAGCCAGAGTTTCGAGGTTTCCGAGGCTGCCGAGCCGCGCGCGCCGGGCTCGACCCGCCGTGCGCCGGCGGCGTACCGCCAGCGCCAGTTGCTCGACGACACGCTCCGTGTCGCCCCAGCCGATGCATGCGTCGGTGATACTTTGTCCGTAGACGAGTTCGCACCCCGCGCGCAGATCCTGCCGTCCGTCGACGAGATTCGACTCGACCATTACGCCCACCACGGCCTGATTGCCCTCACCGACGAGCCGTGCCAGGTAATCGCAGACGAGCAGTTGATTTGCATGACGTTTGCGGCTGTTGCCGTGCGACGCATCGATGACCACGCGCTCGGGCAGGCCGCGCTGCGCGAGCGCGGCGCACGCCTGCGCAATGCTCTGCGCGTCGTAGTTCGGCTCTTTGCCGCCCCGCAAGACGAGGTGGCAAGCCGCGTTGCCGGTCGTGCCGATCGTCGCGAGCGTGCCGTCGGGTGCGACCGACAAAAACTGATGCGGGCGGCTCGCCGCCTTCAGCGCATCGGCGGCGATCGTCACGTTGCCGTCGGTGCCGTTCTTGAAGCCGATCGGACAGGGCAGCCCCGAGGCGATCTGCCGATGAATCTGCGACTCGGTCGTGCGCGCGCCGATCGCCCCCCAGGCGATCAGATCGCTCAGAAAATGCGTCGCCGCGGGTTCGAGGAACTCGGTCGCGGCCGGCACGCCCAGCAAGTTGATGTCGATGAGTAGCCGCCGCGCGAGCCGCAAGCCCAGGCGCACGTCGCTGCTGCCGTCGAGCAACGGATCGTTGAGCAAGCCCTTCCATCCGTCGATCGTGCGCGGCTTCTCGAAGTACGCGCGCATGACGATCTCGACGTCGTCCGCATAAACGCGCCGCAACGCCGCGATTTTCTCCGCATAGACGAGCGCGGCGTCGACGTCATGGATCGAACACGGCCCGACGACGAGCGCAAGGCGATCATCGTCGCGGGCGACGATCGCGCCCAGTGCGCGGCGCGCCCGCTCGACCGTATCGAAAGCCGCCGCTCCGGGCAGCACGGTGCAAAGCTCCGCGGGCGACGGCAGCGGCGTGACCTCGGCGATACGTCCACCGTGGTAGGTACCGTCCTGATGAAGGCCTTCGTTCATATCCTCGGTCCTCGATGATCGTTGGATACCGCGCGCTTGCGCAGGCAGCGCCTCAAATAATCCCCACCGCCCCGAGCAACGAGCCCGCCGCGATGAGGTAGATCGGATTGAGCCGCCGCGTCATCGCGACGCCGGTCGCCGCGGCCGTCAGCAGCAATGTGCGCACCCAGCGCTCGTCCATATGCGAGGCGCCGACCGAGAGAATCCAGCCCGTCGCCAGCACGAGCCCGACCGTCAGCGGCGCCAGCGAGCGGCGAATCAGCTTGTGCCATTCGGTGCCGCTGTGGCGTGCGCCGAGCGTCTCGACGGCGAATGCGAGCAGCGACGTCGGCCCGCACATCGCGCAGATCGACGCGAGCGCACCGGGCAGACTTGCAACCCAAAAACCGTACATGGCCACGATCTGCACGTTCGGCCCCGGCGCCGCCTGTGCGAGCGCGTTCAGCGCGATGAAGTCTTGATCGGTCATGAGGCGCAGATCGTCGACGAGAAACCGATGCATCTCCGGCAAGACCGCGCTCGCACCGCCGAACGCGATGATCGAGATCAGAAAGAAATGCAGCGCCAGGACGCGCGTCAGATTCAGGTTCAGGCTCATGACGCTCCCCCTCCCTGCTTGCGGCCGTCGATGCGGCGCGCCGCCGAGCTTGCGTATTTGCGCATCGCGAACTCGCAAACGATCGCCGCCGGCACGAGCACCAGCATGACGTGCACGAGCGGCAGATGCAGCACGGCGATCGCGATGAAAGGCAGCAAGCTCAGCAAGATCGTATGGATGCGCCGTGTCAACGCTCGCGCGAGCCGCAGCCCCGTCTCGATGCTCAGACCCGCGGCGACGGCCGCCATCCCCTTGAGCGCGCCATGCACCTCGGGCAGCTTGCCGTACCAGCGGTACAGCAGCGCGAGCGCGATCAGAATCACGAACGGCGGAATCAACAGGCCCGTGACAGCGGCCACGGCGCCGCGCCAGCCGCACCGCCGCGCGCCGAACATCACCGCGAGATGCGTCCCGTTCGCGCCGGGCAGCACTTGGGCGAAGCCGAGCAGCTCGGTGAATTCCTGATCCGTCAGCCACGCTTTCGTATCGACGAGCGTGCGCCGCGCCCACGGCAAGATGCCGCCGAAGCCGCATAAGCCGATCGTCGCGAACGCGACGAACAGGGCGGCCGGCGAGACCGGTGCCGGGACGCGCTCATGCGACGACGCGCCGTGTTGGGCCAGCGTGCTCAGATGGGGAACGGTGCTTTCGGCTCGCATTGCGTGCTCAGTAGCGGGCATCGGAGGGTTTGCCGCCCTTGGGCCAATCGTTGGCTTTCTGGGCGAAGTCGGGACGCGGCTGCTGCGTGACATACGCCGCCACGTCCACGGCTTCCTGATCAGTCAACGTACCGCCTTTGCCGAGCGGCATGTTGTACTTGATGAACGCGGCGGCCGGGCCGAGCCGCGCCATGCTGGCGCCGATGTTGTACGACCGGTCGCCCCATAGCGGCGGAATCGCGAACGTGCCGCCCGAACTCATGCCCTCCCCGTTGGCGCCATGACACGACGCGCACTGCTGCGTATAGACGGCCTGGCCATGCACGCGATCGGGCGTAATCTTCGACATGTTCTCGATCTTGCCCATGCCGCGGCCCGGTGCGAATTCGCCGCCCTTCACGCCGCGCGACAGAAAGGCCATATACGCGAGCAGGCCGTTCATCTCGGCCGAATCGAACGCGAGCGGCGTGCCGTTCTCGGAACGCACGAAGCAGTTGTTGATACGCTGCGACAGCGATTCGACGGTGGCGCTGCGCGCGCTATACGACGGCATCACGCCCGTAATACCGCCCCACGGCGACGCGTTCGGTTGCGTGCCGCCGCCGATATGGCAGCTCGCGCACGAAATCGCGTTTCCCGAGACATGCCCCGCGGCGTAGCGCGGCGTATCGAGCGTGATATTGCGCCCGAGCACGATCGCATCCGTATTCGGCCCCGGCGGCAACGCGGCGATACTTGCATCGATATCGTCGGCCCCATATGCCGCATCGGCCGCGCATACCGACAGCACGGCAGCCAGCGTGAACATCGAGGCCTGTTTTCGCTTCGATTGCATTGACGAATCTCCTCGCATGAGTCTTGTTGTCATGGACGCGCTTCGAGCGGAACGAAGGCCTGATTCTCGGGGCCGACGTAGTTCGCGCTCGGGCGGATGATCTTGTTGTCGATGCGTTGTTCGATCACATGAGCGCTCCACCCCGAGGTGCGCGCGATCGCAAAGATCGGGGTGAACATGGCCGTCGGCACGCGCATCTGGTTATAAGCGATCGCGGAGAACCAGTCCATATTCGGGAACATCTTCTTCGAATCGCGCATCACGTGCATGATGCGCTCGGCGATCTCGAACATCTTGCGGTTGCCCGACTCGTTCGACAGGCGCTCGGCCACCGAGCGGATCACTTGATGGCGCGGATCGGCCACCGAGTAGACGGGATGGCCGAAGCCGATGATGACTTCCTTCTTCTCGATGCGGCGGCGGATGTCCTCCTCGGCTTCGTCGGGCGTGTCGTAGCGCTTTTGGATTTCGAACGCGACTTCGTTCGCGCAGCCGTGCTTCGGTCCGCGCAGCGCGCCGATCGCACCCGTGATGGCCGAATAGAAATCGGAACCCGTGCTCGCGATCACGCGCGCCGTAAACGTCGATGCGTTGAATTCATGTTCGGCATACAGGTTGAACGACGTATGCAGCGCGCGCACCCACGATGCCGGTGCCGGGCGGCCGTGCAGCAAGTGCAGGAAATGGCCGCTGATCGAGTCGTCGTCGGTCTCGACATCGATGCGCCGGCCGTTCTGGCTGAAGTGATACCAGTAGAGCATCATCGAGCCGAGCGAGGCCATCAGGCGGTCGGCGATATCGCGCGTACCCGAAATGCCATGGTCCTCTTTTTCAGGGAGCACCGTACCGAGCACCGACACGCCCGTGCGCAGCACGTCGAGCGGGTGGGCGCCGGCCGGTGTCGCTTCGAGCGCGTCCTTGACCGCGGACGGCACGCCGCGCAGCGATTTGAGCTTGTCCTTGTACGCGATGAGCTCCACCTTGTTCGGCAGCTTGCCGTGCACGAGCAAGTGCGCGATCTCTTCGAATTCGCATACGTCGGCGACGTCGAGAATGTCGTAGCCGCGGTAGTGCAGGTCGTTACCCGCGCGGCCCACCGTGCACAGGCGCGAATCGCCGACTACCACGCCTGACAGCGCAACGGACTTCTTGGGCTTGAAGCCGAGGGGCTCCGATGCAATCGCATGCTCACTCATCGCGGGTTCTCCTTGTGTTGTCTGGTGCTAGCTTGATTACTGAGAGGAAACGGAAGTCTCGGCCACGTCCTCGCGCAGCCGGGCCGTGAGCCGCGCGCGCAGTTCGTGTTTTTGGATCTTGCCCGTCGACGTCTTGGGCAGCGGCTCGAAGCGGATCGCCTTCGGCATCTTGAAGCCGGCCAGCCGCGTGCGGCAGTGCGCGATCAATTCGTCTTCGGTCACTTGCATGCCGGGACGCGTCTCGACGAATGCGCACGGCACCTCGCCCCATTTGTCGTCGAGCATCGCCACCACGGCCACGGCGCTGACCGCCGGGTGCTGATAGAGCGCGTTTTCGACGTCGATGCTGGAGATGTTCTCGCCGCCCGAAATGATGATGTCCTTGCTGCGGTCCTTGATCTGCACGTAACCGTCGGGCCATTGCACGGCCAAATCGCCGGTATGGAACCAGCCCTGGGCGAACGCCTTGCCGGTCGCCTCCTCGTTCGCGAGATAGCCCTTCATGCACAGGTTGCCGCGAAACATCAGTTCGCCGATCGTCATACCGTCGGCCGGAACCGGTTCGAGCGTCTCGGGATGCAGGACCGACAACGCGCCTTGCAATTGATAGGCGACGCCCTGCCGCGCGCGCTTGGCGGCCCGTTCGGCCGGATCGAGCGCGTCCCATTCGTCACGGGGCACGCAAATCGCCGCCGGGCCGTAGGTCTCGGTCAGCCCGTAGCCGTGCGAGGGGACGATTCCTAGCGCTTCCAAACGCTTGAACAGCGTCGGCGACGGCGCCGCGCCGGCCAGCAACGCATGCACGGCGCGCGCGCTGCGCGCATGCCAGTCGCCGAGCCGCGTATCGATCTCATCGGCGATCAGCGTCTGCACGATCGGGGCGCCGCAGTAGTGCGTCACGCGCTCCGTACACATCAGATCCACGACGCGCGCCGCGTCGACGCGGCGCAAGCAGACATTCACGCCGGCCCGCGCGGCTAGCGCCCACGCGCAACTCCAGCCGTTGCAGTGAAACAGCGGGAGCGTCCATAGATACACGGGGTGCATCGGAATGTCCCAGTCGAGCACGATGCTCAGCGCGCTAAGCGCCGCGCCGCGATGATGGAGCACGACGCCCTTGGGCTTGCCCGTGGTGCCCGACGTGTAGTTCAGCGCGATGGCATCCCACTCGTCGAGCGGGCGCAGCCATGCGAAGTCCGGATCGCCGCCCGTCAAAAACGTCTCATAGTCGGTCCAACCGCGCATCCGATCGAGCGAGAAGGCGCCCGGCCCCACGGGATCGGAATCGACGATCACCCGCAAACCCGGGCAGGCGGCTTCGATCTCGAGCGCGCATGCTCCGAATTCGGCATCGACGAGCAGCATCTTCGCCCCGCTATGCTCGATCATGTAGACGAGCGAGGCGGCATCGAGCCGGTAATTCAATGCGGCCAACACCGCGCCGGCCATCGGCACGCCGAAATGCGCCTCGACCATCGCGGGCGTATTCGGCATCAGCACGGCCACGACGTCGCCGCGCTCGATGCCCGCCTGCGCGAGCGCGCTGGCGAGACGGCGCGTGCGCGCATACGTGTCGCGCCAGTTGCGGCGCACCGGGCCGTGCACGATCGCCAATCTATCGCCATGCACCTGCGCCGCGCGCGCGATGTAATCGAGCGGCGTCAGGGCGGCGAAATTGGCGTCGCGGCGCGGCAAATCGGCGTGGCTGTCGCTCATGAGGCGTCTCCGTGGATCGAACACAGCGAAGCGGAAGGCACGGCACGCGGCCCTCGCAGCGAGGGCCGCCGGTCGAGTTAGTCGACGATGAACAGCTTCGCGCCCGTCTCGGTGCGCGAACGATGCGGCTCGGCGTTGTCGGCGACCTGATAGCTCTGGCCCGCCTTCAACGTGAAGCGGCGGCCGTCGTCGAGTTCGGTATCGAGCTCGCCTTCGACGACATAGAGGATGTGTCCTTTCGAGCACCAGTGATCGGCCAGATAGCCGGGCGTGTACTCGACCTCGCGCACGCGAATGTCGCCGAACTGACGCGTACGCCAGTACGCCATACCCGTTTCGCCCTTGTGTTCCGTGCGCTCGACGTCCGACCAGTCGGTCACGCCGAACGGAATTGCGTTCATTTTCATGGCAGTGCTTCTTCGTGTCGTTGGGGGGATTGGGCACGCGCGCCCTCGTCGCCGGCAATGCCGACGATCGACGTGCGAAACTCCGCGCAGAACGCGCCGCGCTCGTCCGCCAGCCACACCTGGTGCGGCGCGGGCAGCATCTCCGAGACGCCGAGCGTTTGCGCACGTGCCGACACCGACGTTAGCGCATCGAGCGAGAGCGGACAGTCGAAATCCACGAAGACGGGTTTCGGCTCCGTGTCGGCCTTCACGAAAATATGACGAGGCAAACCCTGTGCGTCGGCCCAGCGCCGCCACGCGAGGAAGGCCGGCATGCTTTCGCCGACGCGCTCGGCGACCGGCAGTTCGCTCGCTTGCAGCGTCCAGGTACGGCGCTTGAGAATCGTGCGGCCCAGACGGATGCGCTCGGCAATGCCCGCACCGAGCACGTCGGCGGCCAGCGCAAACGCGGCGCGATGAAAATCGCCGGGCAATACCGTCAGGAGATGTTCGACGAGACCGCTCACGGGATCTTCGACGAATAGGCTGCCGTCGTTTTCGACGAGCTCGAGCCGCGCCGCCGGAATACGACGCTCGCCGGGCACGCGCGCGCTCGCGCCCGGCATTTCGACTTGCCACAACTCGGGCACGTCGAGCCAGTCGATATGAGAGCGCTGATAGGTACTGTCCGAATCGGCCGCCACCATCCGCGAATTGCCGAGCGTATCGCGTACCTCGTCGCGTACGCTGTCTTGGTAAGGACAGAACGGCTGCGCCACGGGCTGCGAGACCGTATGGACCGTCGGATGCACCTCGCCGATGACAAGGTCGAATTGCCCTGCGCGGATCGCATCGACGCTGGCCGCCGCGATCAGGAAATCGGGCGAATGCACGCGCGTACCGAGCGGCTGCGGACCGCTCACGCGCAGGCCTTGTTGCTCGAACGCCGAGACGAGCCCCGCGAGGTCGTCCGCATCGAGCGCGATCTCGCCATCGACCGCCTGCTTGCCTGCGATCACGGTGCGCCACGCTTCGCGCAGTAGCGGACGCAGGGCGGCAACCGTCTCCTCGGCCACGCGATGACGTTGCAATTCGCGCGCGAACGACAGCAGATCGTGCCGCACGGCCACGTCGCCATCCTGGCGGATGCGCACGTAGGCAGCGGATACATGCGCGGCGATCGCGCCGGCGAGACGGTCGTAGAGCGCCATCAGCGGCACGAGTTCAGTATCGATCGCGCGCCGCACCTCGCCCCCGATGCGCACGCGCACGTTGCGCGCGCAGTCTTCGTAGAACGGAAAGCGGCCGACATACATCTTGCCTTGCTCGCGGCTCACGTCGATGCCGTTCTCGGCCAACAGCGTCTCGCAATCGGCAAGCGCCGCGCGCCGTTCGTCGAGCCCGCCCGTCGCGAAGCGCCGGCGCTCGCGCTCCAGCGATTCGAACAGTTCGCGCCAGAAGCGCGTGCGCGGATGCCCCGGATCGAGATGCGCAAGATAAGCGCGCAGGGCGCCGAGCGGATCGGCGAGGCCCGTGGGAATGCGCACGGCGCGCGCGGCGATGCCTTTGGCGAGCACGCTGTCGATAGCCGCATCGACGCTCGTCCCGTCGAAGCCGCGGGCGAGACAGCGCTCGCGCAGCAACGCGCGCTTGATGCCGTGAGCGCGCTGCGCTTCGAGTTCCTCGAGCACGGCAAGCAAGGCGCCGTGCACGGCAATCCGCCGGTTGCCGGGCGCCTGCAACGCGCCCTGGACCAACGCGCAGGCCGGCGATAGGGAGATCGGCAACGTATCGCCGAGCACGGGATCTTCCGACATCGCCGTCGCCACGCGCGAAATCACCCAATGCTCGAAGTAAGTGCGCCGCTCGCCGATCCAGCCACCCTCGCCGAACTCGACCTGGAACGACGAAGCCTCGCCGTGCGCGTCGGCCGATCCGAATTCTCCCCAAGCGATCGGACCGAAAAAGCTCGTCGTATCGTTCTTCGCGCACAGCCGCTGCACATAGCTCCACGCCAGGCGCAAACGCTGCCGCATGCGGTTGTCGACGCGCTCGGGCGCGCATTCGGCCAACGTCTCGACGCGTTCGAGCGCGCTCGGATTCGATAGGAATACGGCCTCGCGCAACAGCGGATCGCGCAGCGTCTCAAACAGCGCGGCCCGCGCGTGAGTGGCGGCGGCGCCGAAGCTCGCTTCGAGCGCGGCGCTCAGTTGCGCCAATTCCGCGCGCTCGGCATGGAGCGGCTCGAGTTCGTCGGCGGCGAGCGCCGTTTGATCGGCGGGCCAATCCTTGGCCGTGAGCGGCATGCCTTCGGTGAGCTTGCGCACGACCTTCAGCGCCACCGGCGAGCCCGCTTTGAGCAAGCCCTGGCGGATCCGTTCGATGCGCGCCTCGATCGATTCGGTCAGCGCATGAAAGCGCGCGAGCTCTTGCTCATCGAGCCGCACGGCGAAGCGTTCGAGCCAACTGATCGGAAAGCCCGCCGAGCGCATCCAGAAGAACGACGAAAGCGACATGGTTATCCCCGGGAGACGTCGATGGCGCGACACTGACGCAGCAGCTCGAACGCTCGCGCGTCAGCTTCCGTAACCGGTGCTAGGCCGCGTGCGGCCAGCCGCTCGTTCAGCGCGGCGCGATCGGCCGGCTCCTCGAGCGCGTCGTGAATCTGCGCCGCGCGCTCCGGCAACATACCGAAGCGGTGCGTATGTTCGTCATCGACGTAGTACGCCACGTACACGCCCGGCACTTCGGGCAGCGGCTCGCGCCCGAGCATCCCTTTCTCGCGCAGCCATTTCGCCAGTTGGGTCGATGAGCGATAGAGTTCGCAAAACGGCGAACGCGTCCAGACCGTGGCCGCATCGTCGAACGGGGCGGCCGATGCGCTCGCGCTATTCGCGGCTTGTTTGTGTGCCGCTTCGCCCAGTGCCCCGACACGCCGCAGCATCGCGACGGCGGCCGCTTCGAGTCCCATCAAGTCGGCCATGCCCGTCACGCGCACCGCTTCGGCGTGATGTCGCAGGAACGCCAACGCCTCGGCGCAGTACGTGTAGACGAACGGACCGTAGTCGCGCCAGCCCACCGTATCCAGGAAGGCGGCCCCGAGCTCGCGTACGTCGTGTCCATCGGCCAACAGCGCACGCAGCGTCAACGGTGCGCCGTTCTCGAGCGCATTGAGGAACGAGTTGCGCATGCGAAAGCGGTAGTTCTCGACGAACCAGCGCGCACCCGACGCTTCGCTCGCATATTCGCGAGCGACCGCGAATTCGTCGTCGCTCAGCGAGAAGCGCTGTTGCATGTCGTCGACCTGTCCCGCCAGCACGGCGGCGGCGAGGGGCTGCTCGCACATGATGCGGCGCCAAGTGAGCCAGACGGTTTGTGCGTTCATATTCATGCTTGCTCCGCGAGCGTCGCCATATCGTGCCGCGCACCCTTATGCCGGTTCCAGATCTCGCGCGCGCGGGCCAGATCGCCCGCGATCATTTCGTGATCGGATTGCGCCGTCGATTGACCCAGCACGCGGGTACCGTCGTGGTGCGCCTGACCTTGAAACTCGAGGATGACGGCGGCCGGCTCGGCGCGCGACAGCACGTCCTCGAGCAGTTCCCAGACGGGCTCGGGCACCTTGCTGTCGTGCCAGTCGTGGTAGCTGCCGCCATACCAGCTACCGCCCGCGAGGTGGATTGCGATGACGCGGTCGAGCGGAATGGTGTCGAGGTAATCGGCGCAGGAAAACCCGGCGAGATTCACCGAGTTCGTATAAATGTTGTGCAAATCCAAATGCAGGAACGTTTTCGAGCGTTCGACGAGCCGCGCCATGAATTCGGCCTCGCGCATTTGCGCGCCGGGCGTCGGCATGTAGTAGGCCGCGTTCTCGTGCGCGAGCGGCATGCCATAGGCTTCCTGCACGGCCGCGGCGCGCGCGGCGCAGCGTTCGATCTCCGCGTTGGAGAACTGAACCGGGCTGCTCCAGATATCGAGCCACGAGTTGTCGCCGTAAAAGCAGTGGTTGGCGACCCATGGGCTGCCGATCGCCTTGGCAAGCGGCACATGACGCCGGAGCGCCGCCGTTTCCTCGAGCGGCGCAAAGCCGAAATCGCAACCATAGTTCGAGTGCGCGAGCAGCCGGCCGCGCCCGCGAATCTTCTCCAGTTGCTCGCGCGCGGCGGGACGCATCATATACGGACCGTCGAGCGGGCCCATCAGGTTGTCGAGCAGCACCTCGTACACGTCGACTTCCATGTCCTCGAAAGGAAACCAGTCGAGGATCTCTGGGTTGTATTGCAGCCCGACGCCGATGGCGGACGGCTTCGCAAATGTCATGATTGCTCCGGAATGAAAACGCCCCCGGCCCGATGAACCTGGTAAGCCCGCGGCTATCAGCGCGCCGGCGCGGGGGCGTGCGTTTGCATCACGCGAAGACCTTGCTTTCGATGACTTCGATGTCGTCGAGCGAGAAGTCCTCGAAGTCCTGCAGCGCATCGGCCGGCTTGCCTTCGCAGGCGTCCGTGCCTTGCGCGGCCAGGTTCGCCTGCATATCGGCTACGGACTGGCTTTGCTCTTGGGAAACGGTCGTGTCGTTCATGAGATCCTCCGTCAACAGTCAGTGGGGTTGAAACGCGGAAACAGCGGAAACCGCGATGCGTGCGACGTTGGCCCAGACGATGAGCCAACCGCCGAGCGTGCCGATGACCATGGCCGTGTACGTGAGCGTCTCGCGTCGCGTCAGCGAGACGCGGCGCCCGCGCATGAGCGCCGTGAAGGCCGAGAACGCGCGCTGCCGCAGCCGCGGCATGTTCAACAGTTCCGTCATCGCCAGATAGCCGTCGCCGTTGAAGATCGGCAGCAGCGTCGGAATCAGGGCAAGCGAGGGACTCGCGATCGCGACGGTCGCGCAATAACGCGCCGCGCCGCCCGGTGCCGCCCAGGCCCAGACGAACACCGCCACCGCCGCGAAGACGAGGCTCGCGAACGGGCCCGCGAAAATCGTCACGGCCCGCGCGGTCTTATCGAGGCGGCTCCATTCGCGCTGCACGGGCCAGGCCCAGCCCGTCGCGATGACGACATACACCGCCACGCCGATCTCGGTCACGCGCACGCGGTAGGCGCGGCAAGCGAGCGCATGGCCGAACTCATGAACGACGATCGATGCGATGACGACCGCGTAGTGAATCGGAATCCACGCGAAGCTCGTCGAATAGACCGACACCAGATCGTGCGTGAACGCGCGGGCGTTCACGCCGAGCATCACGCATGCGGCGGCGACGAGCACGCCGAATGCGCCGAACGCCGCGCGCGTCGCGAGCCATGGCATACGGGCCATCATCGCGGTCAGCATCTCGTGCGGATCGAAGCGAAACAACGTGATCATCAAGACGCGCTTGAACGGACCATAGGTAATGCCGGCCGATTGCGAGCGCGGCTTGACCACGCGCGAAGCCGACGGCCGCGAGGGATCCGTCAGGATGCCAAGCGCGAGCATGCGTTCCTCGAATTGCTTGACGGTCGCCGCCGACGCCCGCATCGCGTGCTCCACGCGCAGCCGCTCGACGATCCGCTCGATCGAGCACATGCCGTCGAACATGCGCGCGACGAGCAGCTCGCGTTTGCCGAGAACGAACGACTCCTCGGAGTCGCGATCGCGAAGCACGAACCGCTCGGGCTGACCGGGCTCGACGAGGGTCTCGATGTCGAGATCCTCGCGCAAGCGGGTGTACTCGCCGACGATTGGCTGAGCGAAGTCCTGGCTCAACGGCGCGCTCCCGGCAAATTGGCGACGGCTGCCCGGACCCGCGCCTGCTCCTCGGCCGCGCCTTCGCGCACGGCGGCCGCGAACGCATCGGCGCTCATCGGCTCGCCGGCCCGGCCCAGCACGTAGACGCCGCCCGGCCGCGTCGGCCCGGTCAGCAGTTCGTCGGTCGAGAGGATCGGCTCCCAGCCGTGCTTGCGCATCATGAGTCCAATGCTGCGCAACGTCAGATAACGCCGATGCGTATGGCTGAACGTGCCGGCCGCCACGCCGCCGAGCAGCGCGCGCCCTTCGATAAAGAGCAGTCCACCTTCGCGCGTCGCGCGGCGGCAAAGTTCGAGCGTGCGATTGACGTCATGCACGTGTTCGAGCGAACCGGTGATGACGACGAGATCGAAGTGGGCCTCGGGCAGCACCATATCCTCGGCGCCGACGGTCTCGATTTTCAGTTTCAAATGACGGGCGCCATACTCGGCATAGCCGGCGTCCGGATCGGTCCCGAGCACTTCCCAGCCGCGCTTGGCGAACGGGACCATGAGTCCGCCCGACGAGCAGCCCACGTCGAGCAGGCGCCCCGTTGCCGGCAGATACGACTCGAGCGATTGGAGCAGCCGCTCGCCGCGCCGCAACTGATCGACGATGAAAGCGCGTTCGGGCTCGGTCGCACCGAACAGGTTCACGCGATAGTGCTTGCGGTAATAGGCATCGTAGAACTCGGGCTCGAAGCGCGGGTTCTGCATGACGAAGCCGCACGTTTCGCAGATGACGACCGGCAGCTTCCAGCGCCGGCCTTGTCCGATCTCGACCTCGTCCACGAGCGCGGCGAAATGCGTGTCGCCGCAAACGTCGCACGGCTGCTCCGCGCAGGCGTAGTCGTCTTCGACGCCGACGGCGCGCAGATAATCGCGCGCGGCGTCGAGCTGCGCCTCGTTCGTTTCGCTCACTTGATGCATAGGAAGCCTTCGAAGCAGATATGCTTGAACACCGTCACGACGTCGCTGAAGCCCGCACGCTTGAGCATGTCCACGTTGCCGGCCGTCGAGAACGGCTCGAGCACGCCCTTCAAGCTGCGCGTCTTTTGCATGATCTGCTCACAGTCGTAGCCTTGCTTGAGCTTGTACTCGTTGTAGAGCGCCACGGCGATGTCTTGAAAGCGGGCATCGGGCGCGCGCACTTTCTCGAACATCAAGAATGCGCCGCCCCAATTCAGGCTCTCGTAGACCTTGTCGATCAGCGTCTGACGCAGCCGCGGCCGGATGAACTGCACGGTGTAGTAGGCGACCATCAGATCGCTCTTTTCGTACGGGTGCAGATTGATGTCGTCGACGATGAAGTTCACGTTGGCCATCGGATCGGGCTCGTTCGCGGCCGTCTTGCGGGCTTGCGCGATCATGTCGGGCTCGACGTCGATACCGATCCATTTCGCCGTGGGGCCATGGCGCCGGGCGAGCTTGCGCGTGAGCGCACCCGTCGAGCAGCCGAGTTCATAGCAGACCGAGTGAGCGCTGACGAAGAAATCGCTGATCTCGGCAACGAGCTCGTGACCGTCCGCATAGCGCGGCACCGATTTCGACACGTGGTCGTCGAAGTGCTTGGCCGTTTCCCCGGCAAACGTCCATGCTGCGTTGGCCGTGACGATCGAATCGCCGACGGAGGCGATGTTCAGGTTCGTGTCCATACTCACCCTTTTCGTTTCTGCTTGATTTGGAGACGGCACGCTCCCCTTGCTGGCGCTCCTTGCGGAGCGCGCGGCGCGGGACGGCCGTAAGGAACCGCTGAAACCGATCGGCCGGGCGTTACGGATTCGGCTGGATGCCGAACTCGCGCTGACCGCTGCGGCTACGCTTGCCGCCGAGCCATGCGTCGCCCCAGTTCTTCACGCTGACCGGCAGCAGCGGCAGCAGATGGAGCCCGGCGAGCGAGTAGTCGGGGTGGTCGTCGAGCCCGTTCGTAAAGCCGGGAGGACGACGCGTGACGGGGCAACGGGTACCGGTGAAGTAATCCCAGATGCTGAGGATGGCCCCGTAGTTCGAATCGGTGAAGTTCTGCGTACGGCCGTGATGGATGTTGTGATAAAGCGGCGTGACGAGCACCTTGCCCAGCCACTGCTCGAGCCGGTCGGGCAAGCGGATGTTGCTATGGTGGAAGACGCCGTAACAGAACACGAACGCTTCATACGCACCGACCGTCTCTGGCGGAACCGCCAGCAAGAACAGCACGGGCAGCTTCGTGGCGAGCGCGAAGAATTTCTCGGCGAAGTGGTTGCGGATGCCCGTCGTCACGTCGAGATGCTCGTCGATGTGATGGACGGCATGAAAGCGCCACAGCAGCGGAATGCGATGCGCGAGCATGTGCTGCAAGAAGTGCGTGAGGTCGAGGATCAGGAAATCGACGAGCAGCGCCAGCGCGCCGTGATACCAATCCGGCCGATGCAAGCGGTACGGCACGTCGCGCACGATGTAGAGGATCAGCGGCGCAATGACCATCGGCGAGAATATGAGCTTATAGGTAATCCCTAGCCCAAAATTATTGATCAGGCGGCTGCGTTTATTCCCCTCGAAAATAATCCGCGGAAAGATTCGTTCGAGAATAAAGAACGCCGCAAAAACGCCGACTGCGACGATCAATGACATGCTGATCGTTTGAGGCAACAAGGATTTCAAAATATCCTCCTTCGGGCCACGGCAGTGCATTTGAAAAGAAACGATGCCATGCATAGCTCGCATCGGACGGTACCGCAGGTCACCGATACGGCGGCGGGCGTTTCAACGATCCGGGAGCTTCGTTTATGCTCAGAACTGATTAGCATATGCGCCGCTACGATAAACACTAACGATTTGGGGCGCAAGATGCCTACCGGGCTTGCACAATTGTTTCCGAGTGGAAACGCAAGCGAGGGATTCCGAGGACAGCGACCTACCATAAAATAGAGGCGCGGCTGTCAGTTATAACAGTTGCAATTAAGGCGTCACGCGGTCCTAGTCATAATTACCGGCCAACACTATGAACCCACCCGAAATGACCGAAAACGATTCACTTGGCATTTACCGCCGTTCTACGGAAGCGGGTGAACAATGGTGGCGCGTCACGATCGGAGATCGTCCACAGACTTATCGCATCGAGCACGGTATCGGCGATACGGCCGGGGATATCGATCTCGTCGTCGATGCGGAGAACTTGCGCGCGAAGCTCAAGAAGTGGCATCGGGAGGGCTTCATTGCCGACGGGCGCGCGCCGCGGAGCGAGGCGCAAGGCGCCGCACGCGTCGATTTCATGAGCGAGCTGGGGCGCGCGGCCGCCCACTATCGAGGGACCGAGCCGTACCACGGCACGCACGGCGACGGAGGCAACGTTGGACGACAGGCGACCGTGCAAATCGGCCGCATCGCGTTCCCTTGCGGCGCCGGCCACGCGCTCGTGCCGCGCATCAATCCCGCGTATTTATTCTCGCCACGCTTCGACGATATCGTCGAAGACATCGTGGAGAACAAGCGCGTGATGCTGATCGGCCATACGGGCGCCGGCAAAACGAGTCTCATCGAGCAGGTGGCTGCCCGCGCGCGTTACGGCGTCTTGCGCTCGAATATGAACGGGCAGACCACGGCCGGCGACTTCGTCGGCTTCTGGACCGTCAAGGGCGGCGAAACGATTTGGGTGGACGGCGTGCTGCCCACCGCAATGCGCGAGGGGCTGTGGCTCATCGTCGATGAGATCGACTTCGCCGAGCCCTCGATCCTGGCCGCGTTGACCGCCGTGCTCGAGCCGCAAGGACGCCTAGTGCTGAAAGAGAAAGGCCATGAGATCGTCGAGGCGCATCCCGGCTTTCGCCTCTTCGCCACGGCGAATGCCGTCGGCGCCATGAGCCGGTTCCGGCATTTATATCAAGGCGCGAACCTCATGAACGAGGCGTTTCTCGATCGCTGGCGCGTCTATCGAATCGATTACCTCTCCCCCGACGAAGAGTCAGACGTACTGGTACGCACGCTTGCGCCGCATATGACGCGGCCGCTCGCGGACACGCTCGCGCGCATTGCCGCCGAATGCCGGGCGGCGTTCCTCCGCGAGGACTTGTCGAGCGCGTTCTCGACGCGGCGCCTCATCGACTGGGCGGAACTCATGCTGCGCACGGGCGATCCCGAGCGCGCGGCCGAACCGGCTATCTATGCGAAGGTGGCGCCCGAGGACGCCGCGTTCATCCGCGCGATCGTGCGCCATCATATCGCCCCGGGGCCATGAGTCCGCGGCAAACCGCACGCGATACGCGCGAGCGCGACGGGTTCGCGTACGAATCGACGCTCGGCAAGATGGCCCGCGTGATCACGGGACGCTACGGCGTGTCGGTCGCCTTCAGCCCGGATGGTCCGCGCGTCGAGCCGGGGCGCATCGTGATTCCCGATCGTGCCGCCGACGAAGCGCTGGACAAGGACGTGCTGACCGGTTATCTGGACCTTCTCGCCGCGCGCGCCAAGCATTCGTCGCTCGCGGCGCTCGCCGCGCAACCGGCCGGGGTGACGGCGGACCTTGCCCAAGCCATCGAGGACCGCCGCGTCGCCGTGCTGCTGATGCAGAGCTACCCCGGCGCCCGTTGGTTTCTCGGCGCGCTGCGCGCACACGCCGCGCGCGAAGCCGAGCGGCGCTGGCCCCGGTTGCATTGGCGCGCGCGGTTTGCATGGCTCGTGGAGCGAGCATTGTGGAAGGAAGCGCCGACCGCGACGGAGGCGCGAAGCCACTCGCTGACGGCGGCGCTGCACGCGGCGAGCGAGCTGATCGACGCTGCCCGCGCGAGTCGCTCGAGTCACGAAAGCATCGAACGCGCGCGGGCCATCGTCGCGCGGGTGCGAGCGCTCTCGGCCGGCGGCGCGAACAACATGATGTTCACGACGCAGGCAGCCGAAGACATCGAGACCGACCGCGCCGCGGCAACGTTCGAGTCGTTCGACGATACGTTCGCGCTCGACGCTCCGCTTGCGGCGGACGGCATTCAACGGGATGCCACGGAACGCGCATCGGCTCGGTCGTCACGCGAAGCGGTCGGCATGGGCCGCTCGCCGCTCGGCGCGGTCGCGCTGGACGAAGCCGACACGGCGAATGGCGCGGTCGACCGCACGCGCCGCGGCGTAGCGGCGGCGCGCCTTCCTGAGCTGTCGGTCCCATTGGCCACCGAGTTCGACGTCGAAACCGACCTGACCGGCGCCGGCGAGCCCGCGGCCTGGCGCACGCTGCGGCAAGCGGCGCGCGCCGATACCGCGCCGCTGAGGGACCGGCTCGAACGCGCCTTGAGCGCCGACGAGCGCATTCGCTGGCGCCGCGAGCAAGAGCGCGGTGAAATCGATCGCGCCGCGCTGGCCAAGCTCGCGACATCGCCAGGCTATCGCACGCCGTTCCGCACGATGCGCGCGGCGAAGGGCCGCGACGTCGCCGTCACGCTGCTGCTCGACCGCAGCGGCTCGATGGCGGGCAAGAAGATCGAACTCGCGCAGTTGTGCGCCACCGCGCTCGCCGACGCGCTCACGCAGTTATCGTTCGAATGCGAGGTCCTTGGCTATAGCTCGGTGGAGTGCGCGCCGATGCAGGCCTTGCTCGAACGCCAACGGGCCGCCGGCACGGACTTGAGCCGATACAACCGTTTCGTCGAACGGCTCGATTTGAAGATCTACAAACGCTTCGGCTCGCCGGAGCTGAGCGGTCTCGCCTGCATCGATTGCGGTTATGAAAACCCCGACGGCGAGGCATTGGCTTGGGCTGCCGCGAGACTCGCCGAACAACGCGCCGCGCGCCGGATCTTGATGGTGTTCTCCGACGGCTACCCCTCGACGGGCGACGGCGATCCGCGCGTGCTGCGTACCGACTTGCGCGCGCGCGTCGCGGCCATCGGCGCACGCGGTATCGAGCTGGTGGGTGTCGGGGTGCTGACCGATGCGGTCGAGTCGTTCTATCCGCACAGCGTCGTGGTGAGCCGGCTGGCGGAGTTGCCCTCCACGGTACTCGGCGTGCTGAGCCGGATGCTGCTCGAGCGGTAGGCCGGCGCACGGCCCCAGGCCGGCTGCTTTCGTCATTCATGATGTAACAAATTGTTACTTGCCCTATTGAAATTCCACGGTCGCTCACTACCTTAGGCTCGCAAAGCAGTCGCGATTGACGCGCTGCGTGTTTCTCTTTGTTTGTCCGCGGCATTGCGGGGTGAACGAACTGGAGCGCGTAGTCCGGATCCGGTTCGGCCTCCTTGCGGAGCCGCCATCAGGAGCCAACCATGAGCGATCTGTTCTTCAGCACCAACCTGCTGGGCGAATTCGACCGTCTCCAGCGCCAAATGGCGAGCCTATTCGCCGACTTTCCCACCAGCCTTCGGGCGAGCCGCTTCGGTTCTTTCCCGCTTTTGAACATCGGGAGTACCGACGACAGTCTCGAAGTCGTCGCGTTCGCGCCGGGCTTGGATCCCGCAACGATCGAGGTCTCCATCGACAAAGGCCTGCTCACGATCAGCGGGGAGCGCAAGCCGGTCCATACCGAAGGGAGCGAAGATGCGCGAGTCTATGCGCGCGAGCGCTTCACGGGGACCTTCCGGCGCGTGGTCGAGCTGCCGGCGCATGCGGATCCCGACAAGGTGAGCGCGAAGTACTCGAACGGATGCTTGTCGATCAGCATCGCGAAATCGGAGGCATCCAAGCCGCGTGCCATCACCGTGCAGTAATGACACAACTTCGGAGAGGACATCATGAGCGACAGTACTGAACTGACGACCGGTACGCGCCCAACCGGCAGTGCCGTCAGCAACCAACAGGGTACACGCGATATCGCGCGACAAACACGCATCGCGCCCGCCGTGGACGTTTTTGAAGACCCTCACGGCATCACGCTATTCGCGGACTTGCCGGGCGTACCCCGAGAAAAACTCGACGTCCGCGTGCAAGACGGCAATTTGCACATCGAAGCCGAGGCGGTCGTGCCCACGCCGGCCGGCTTGCGGCTACAACACGCCGAGATGCAGCACCCGCATTTCGCCCGTGCGTTCACGCTGAGCCCCGACTTCGATGTCGCCCGCATCGACGCCCAGTTGCGGGACGGCGTCTTGAAGCTCACGATCCCGCGGCGTGAGGAGGCCAAGCCGCGGCGCATCGAAGTGCAAGCGGCGTAATAGGAGGCCGTTGCGGTGCGGTGCGGCGCTGTCCGCCCGCGCCGCAACGGCACCGTTCGTCAGGCGTTTTCGCTGGTACCGCGGATGAACGAATAGCGATCGATATCCGTTCTCAAGGTCCATCCTTGGCTACGCCAATACGCGTGCGCAAGCTCGTTCGACTTGAGGACATCGAGATGGCTCTTAACGATTCCATGGCGCGCCAGCGCGTCTAAGCATGTGCCGACCAACGCATTCGCGATGCCCTTGCGGCGATGCGCCGGCTGCACGACCAGATGCTGCAGATAGCCGCGGCGACCGTCATGGCCGGACATGAGGCAACCGACGATTTCCCCCTCGACGGTCGCGACGAAACTCAACCCTGGATTGCGCTCGAGATATCGGCTGGTGGCCTCTCGCGAATCGGCGTCTCTGAACGTGACGCCCGGGGTGCGCTTCATTAGTTCGATTACCGCGTCGTAGTCTTCGATCGTCATTGCCCTGATCGCATGCATCTGATGCCCCTCGGTATTCGGCCAGCCGCCGCATTGGAAATCGTTACGTCGAGGGCATAATGTATCGCACGGCGCAAATCCGAGCCGCCGGCTTTCACTCGACGTTATCGGTCACGTCCGTCATCCGGATCATATGCGGGCGCACGAAGTCCTGCGCGGCCTCGGCCTCGTCTGCCCGCGGATGGATGAGCGCCTCCAGCCTCGCCTTGGTCGCCAAAAACTCGCGCGTCGTCAGTTGCGCGGCCTCGCGCGGACGCGGCACCGGCACTTCGATCAACTCTTGCACTTCGCCCGGATTGGCTTTCAACACCAGAATCCGGTCGGCCAGCAAAATCGCCTCGTCCAGATCGTGCGTGATGAATAGAATCGTCACGTCGATGTTTCGCCAAATATCGATCAGATGTGCCTGCATTTTTGCGCGCGTTTGCGCATCGAGCGCGCCGAACGGCTCGTCCATCAGCAAGATGCGCGGCCGGTTCGCCAGCGCGCGCGCAATCGCCACACGCTGCTTCATGCCGCCCGAGAGCTGATGCGGATACACGTCGGCGAACGGCGTGAGCCCCACGAGATCGAGCCATTGCAGGGCCTCGCGTTCGGCGTGGCCCGCGCTGCTGCCGTTCATCTTGAGGCCGAACATGACGTTCTTCTTCACGGTCAGCCACGGGAACAACGTATAGCCCTGAAACACCATCCCGCGATCCGCGCCGGGCCCGCGCACCGGCTTGCCGTCGAGCAGCACCGCGCCGCTCGTATGCGATTCGAGCCCGGCAAGGATACGGATGAGCGTGGACTTGCCGCAACCGGAAGGGCCGATCACGCAGACGAACTCGCGCCGGTGCGTGCGAAAGCTAACGTCGTGCAGCGCCACGACGTCGCCGTTCGCCGAGCGGTAGCGCTTGCCGACGTGCTGGACGTCGAGCACGACCTCACGCGCTTTGAGGCGCGTGAACCGGTCGCGCACCGCTTCGGACTGGATCAAGTATTCGGGAACGGGTTGAGGGTTGCGCATGGTCGCCTCTTCGGCAACGGCTGAAACATTCACTGACGTATGCCGTCACGCCTTCAGCGTGCGGTCCCAAGGAAAGAATTTGCGGGCGAGCAGCGCGAGCACGATATCGGTGCCCAGGCCGATGATGCCGATCATCAATATCGCGGCATAGACGTTGTCGAAGTGCTGATACCGGGCCTGCTGAATGATGTACCACGTGATGCCCGAACTCGTTCCGACGAGTTCGGCCACGATGAGGTAGGTCCACGCCCAGCCGAGCAAAATGCGTTGATCCCGATAGAGATCGGGCAGGACGCCCGGGATGACGACGTGCGCGACCAGCTTCAGCTTCTTCGTGCCCAGCGTCATTGCCGCTTCGAACAAACCGTACTCGAGCTTGCGCGTGGTATTCGCGATGATCAACACTTGCTGGAATATCGTGCCGATCACGATGATGGCGATCTTCGGCGCATCGTAGATGCCGAGAATCGCCACCATCAACGCGCCGAACGCGGGAGCGGGCAAATAACGGAAGAATTCGAAAAACGGCTCCTGCAGGCGCGCGATGGCACTGAACGTCCCGCCGATGATGCCCAGCGGTACGCCGATCGCCGATGAAATCAAGAATCCCCAGAAGATGATGCGAACGCTGTGCAACAGACTTTCATGCAGCCAGACGCCGTCGTGCGATGCGGGCGGCGTCGTGAACGCCGTGTAGAACGCGCGCGCCACCTCATGCGGCGCGGGCAGATACACGGGATTCACCGGCATGCCTTGCGGCAACGCCGTGTGCGCTTCTTGCGCGTGCCGCAGTTCGTCGGCAAAGACAGCCTTATCCACCTGCATACCCGGCTGAAAATAATCGACACTCCCGGGGTTCGTAATCTTCATTTGCGGATGCCAGACGAACGGCACGTAGCTGATCAAACACCACAGCACGAGCGGCAGCAGAAAGGAAGCGGTACCGAGCATCCATTTGCCGCGCGTCGAAAGCTCACGCCGCACGGCAAACCATTCGGTCGTATTCAGGCTCGTTGACATCGATAAACTCCGTATTTGCCTATTCGGTAATGCATGCCACTGTCACCGCAAGGACGCGCGGTAGGCGCGCCAGCCGCCGAAGCGGGTGATGTCTTGCGCACCGTCGAGCGCAACGCTCTCGCACAAGAATCCCTGCACGCGGGTACCGTCGGCCAGCGATACAGTCCCGATGCCCAGCGGCGCGCCGATGCCCGCGACGAAACCGCCGTATGCCGCGACGGGAATCTCCCAGACTTCGACGGCAATCGCCTCGCCGCCCTCGCGCACACGCACGAGACCGGGCTTCTCGATGCCGCCGGCCGTCGCCGCATCGAGCGCATAGAGCCGGTACGCGGGCGCCGTCACGGCGCTCTCCACCAGGCGGGCACCGCGTTGCATGAGCTGCCAATTCAAAGGCTCGCCGCTCAGATGCGCGCCGACTACCGCCACCCGGACAAAGCCGGAACATGTCCCGATCGACCGCTCGTCGCGCGCCGCTTTCGCCGAGCGGCCTTCCTCTGTCCAAGCCTCGGCGAGCCCGAGCAGTTTGGCGTCGTCGTGCGCGCGGCCTATAAAGGTAATGCCGAAGGGCAGCCCCGCATGCGGGCCCGGTACGCCCCGGCCGGCGGGTACCGCGATCGCCGATAGGTCGAGCAGATTGACGAAGTTCGTGTAATACCCGAAGCGCGCATTGACGCCGATCGGATCGGCTTCGAGTTCATCGAGGGTCGCCGTAGTCGCCGAGGTCGGCGTGACAATCACGTCGATGCTGTCCCACACGTGCTCGGCTTGCACGCGCAGCGAGGCGAGACGATCGAAGGCGGCGAACGTATCGGCTGCGCTGAAGCGCGCGCCGCCGCGGACGATCTCGCGCACCGTCGGATGTACGGCATCGGGCTTGCGATCGAAGAACTCGCGTAAGGCCGCGAGCCGTTCCGCCACCCAGGGGCCCTCGTAGAGCAATCGAGCGGTCGCGAGGTAAGCTGAGAAGTCGATTTCTACGACATGGGCGCCGGCCGCCCGCAAGCGTGTCAGCGCTGCTTCATACGCGCCGCGGTAAGACGTGTCGCCGAAAAATTCAAGCTGGTCCGCGCGCGGCGTACCGAACCGCACACCGGCGAGCGCGTCGAATTGCTCAGCGCTCGCGTTCGTGCCCGCGGCCAATAAGGGCTGCCACGCTCGCGCATAGGGATCGTTCGGCGTCACGCCCCACGCCGCATCGAACACCGTGCGCGCGTCCTGCGCCGAATGCGCGAAAACCGATACGCAGTCGAGCGAACGACAGGCCGGCACCACGCCGACTGTACTCAGCACACCCTTCGTCGGCTTCAGACCCACGAGCCCATGGAAGGCGGCAGGCACGCGGCCAGAGCCGGCCGTGTCGGTCCCGAGCGAAAACGCTGCTACGCCCAATGCAACGGCTACCGCCGACCCCGAACTCGATCCACCCGACGCGTAGCGAGGATCGAACGCGTTGCGGCACGCGCCGTACGGCGAGCGTTGCCCGGACAATCCCGTCGCGAATTGGTCGAGATTCGTCTTGCCGATCGGGATCGCGCCCGCCTCGATGAGCCGGTCCACCACGGGCGCGGTGCGCGAGGGCGTGTACGCATACTCGGGGCAGCCCGCCGTCGTCGGCACGCCGGCCAAATCGATGTTGTCCTTGATTGCGAACGGCACCCCGAAGAGCGGCAGCGCATCGATATCGCGGCCCGCAAGCGCATCGGCATAGCGCATCATTTCTTCGCGCGTCAATGGACGAATCCAGGCGTGATGTGGATCGCCTTTATCGAAGTGGGCGGCGACGGCCTCAACGAGCGAGCGCGGCGTCAACTCTCCCGCTGCATATCGCGCACGCAGCACCGCGATCGAACGGTAATTCGGTACCGAGTCAGGCGTGAGCGCGTTCATGCGGCCTCCTCGGCCGCACCGGCACGCATGACCATCAAGCGCTGGCCGGCCGCGACGGCCGCCCCTGGCGCACAATCAATCGAATCGATCACACCGTCCTCCGTCGCCACCACCGACACCTCCATCTTCATGGATTCGAGAATCGCCACCACCTGGCCCTCGGTTACGCGCTCGCCGGCTTCGACGAGTACTTTCCAAACGCTGCCCGAGACGTCGGCGGCAATGCCGCGTTGTTCGCTACCGAGCGCATCTCCGGCCAGCCCGGCATTCGCTTCGGCCACCCCCGCTTCCCCGAGATACTCGGCCTGCCCCGCGAGGCGCCACCGCTCCCGCTCCGCATCGAAAGCAGCTTGTTGCGCCGATTTGAACGAGGCGATCGATTCCGCTTCGTCGCTCAAAAACCGGTTGTATGCAGCCAAATCGAAGACCGATTCCTCGATCTTCAAGGACGCGCGACCCGCGATAAAGTCAGCCCGCAGCATCTGTAATTCGTGTTCGTCCACTTCATAGAAGCGAATGACATCGAAGAACCGAAGGAGCCACGGTTTGCCTGTTTCGAACTCGCGCGTCGTTCGATAGCGATTCCACATCTGGACCGTACGGCCGACGAACTGATAGCCGCCCGGGCCTTCCATTCCATACACGCACAAGTACGCGCCGCCGATGCCAACGGCGTTTTCGGGAGTCCAGGTGCGCGCGGGGTTGTACTTCGTCGTCACCAGGCGGTGGCGAGGGTCGATCGGCGTGGCCACGGGCGCGCCGAGGTAGACGTCGCCGAGGCCCATCACCAGGTACTGGGCATCGAAGACAATGCGCTTGACGTCGTCCGCGCTGCCGAGCCCGTTGATGCGGCGAATGAATTCGATGTTGCTCGGGCACCAAGGCGCATCTGGGCGCACGGACTGCATGTAGCGCTCGATCGCCAACCGCGTCGACGGGTCGTCCCACGACAGCGGCAAATGCACGATACGGTTCGGCACCTTCATGTCGGCCACGTCGGGCAATTCACGCTCCGCTGCCTGAAGGTGTTCGAGCAGCGTGCCGAGCGGCAAGATGCGTGCATCGAATTGAACTTGCAGCGAACGAATCCCCGGCGTGAGATCGAGCATGCCGGGCAAGCGATGCGCTTGCAGCCAGCACATCAATGCATGCACGCGAAAGCGCAAATTGAGATCGAGCACGAGCGGCCCGTATTCGATGAGGACATTGCGGTCGCCCGAGCGGCGATAAACGACCCCGATGCCATTGCCGGCCGACGGATCGCGATAGAGCACGCAGTCGTCATGCGTTTCGGCCATGACCAGCGTTGGACTCGACTGCGCCGCGCTTTTTAGATCAAGTCCGCCGGTCGCCGCAGAGGCATGCACTCGCTGGAACCGAACCGTATCGCCGGGGCGGAGCTGGCCCAGCTTCCACAACTCGTCGCGTACGACGGTTACCGGGCAAACGAAACCACCCAGGCTCGGCCCGTCCGGACCGAGAATGACCGGCATATCGCCGGTGAAATCGACCGCGCCGATCGCATAGGCATTGTCGTGAATGTTCGACGGATGCAGGCCCGCCTCACCGCCGTCGGTGCGGGCCCATTGCGGCTTCGGGCCGATCAGACGGACACCCGTGCGGCTCGAGTTGTAGTGCACGGTCCAGCACGTGTCGTACAGCATCGCGATGTCGTCGCGCGTGAAGAAATCCGGTGCACCGTGCGGGCCGTCTAGGACGCCGAGCGTCCAGGCATGCGTAAGCACCGGACGCTCGGCGTCGCCCAGTCTCGAACCCGCATCGCCGCGGCCGGCATCCGAGCCGAGATGGAGCACGTCGCCCTTGCGCAGCGCGCGACCCGCATGTCCGCCGAACTGGCCGAGCGTAAACGTCGCCTTACTGCCGAGATAATCCGGCACCTGCACACCGCCCTTCACGGCGATGTACGCGCGAACGCCCGCGCCCGTGACGCCGGCCAGCTTCAATACCGCGCCCGGCGCCGCGCGCAGCACCTGCCGGTACGGAACGGGCTCGCCGTCCAACGTGGCCGCAAACGCCGCGCCGCCGAGCACGAACAACGTTTCCACGTTGAACCGCAGCGTCGGGCCGACCATCGTGCATTCGAGACCGGCCGCGTCGCTCGCGTTGCCGAGCAGCGCGTTGGACAACGCGAGCGAGCGCTCGTCCATCGGACCGGATGGCGGCACGCCGATGTCCCAGTAACCGACGCGTCCCGGCGTCTGCTGCACGGTCGTCTGCACGCCGCCGTCGATGACGTCGATCGTATGCGGCGCGAACGCGAAGCGCGAGAGTAACGCCGTGGTTTGCGCCCCGCGTGCGAACGTATCGCAGCCTGCGACCGCGCGCAGGTAGTCGAGGTTCGTCTCGATGCCGTACAACCGCGTCTCGTCCAGCGCGATGCGCAGCGCCGTCAGTGCCTGCGCGCGCGTCTCGCCGCTCACGATCAGCTTCGCGAGCAGCGGGTCGTAATAGGCGCTGATTTCGGTGCCCGCCTCGACCCATGTTTCGACGCGTGCCGTGCCGGGAAACGCCGCATGCGTCAGCGTGCCCGCGCTCGGTTGAAACTGTTTGTTCGGATCTTCCGCGTAGACGCGAACCTGAATGCTGGCGCCGCGCGGCGTCACCGCGAGCGAGGCCAGCGGCGGTAGATTGCCCTCGGCCTGAAGGACCATCCATTCGACGAGATCCACACCCGTCACTTCCTCGGTCACGCAATGCTCCACTTGCAGCCGCGTGTTCACCTCTAGGAAATAGAACGCGCGCGTCGTCACATCGAAGACGAATTCGACGGTCCCCGCCGATGCATAGTCGACCGCGCACGCAAGCCGTACCGCGCTCGCATGCAACGCTTCACGCTCGGCATCGGAAAGGCCCGGCGCAGGCGTCTCCTCGATCACCTTCTGGTTGCGGCGCTGCACCGAGCAGTCGCGCTCGCCCAACGCAATCACCTCCCCGCATCCGTCGCCGAAGATCTGCACTTCGATATGCCGAGCCTGCTCGACGAATTTCTCGAGATAGACACCGGCGTGCGCGAAATTCGCTCGGCCCAGCCGCACGACTTGATCGAACGCCGCCGCGAGCTGCGCCGCGTCCTTACAGAGCGACATGCCGATCCCGCCTCCGCCCGCCGTGCTCTTGAGCATCACGGGATAGCCGATCTTCTCCGCTTCCCGCAGTGCCGTCCCGGCATCGGCCAGCAAGTCCGTCCCAGGCAACAGCGCAACGCCGTGCCCGCTCGCCAATGCGCGCGCCGTATGCTTGAGACCGAACGCGCGCATTTGCGCGGCACTCGGGCCGATGAAACGCAACCCCGCCGCTTCGCAGGCTTCGGCGAAATCGGGGTTCTCCGACAAGAATCCGTAGCCGGGATGCACCGCTTGTGCGCCGGTGGCGCGCGCGGCGGCCAAAATCGCGGCGACGTTCAGGTAGCTGTCGATTGCGGGTGCCGCGCCCACGCAGAGCGCCTCGTCCGCGAGCGTGACATGCCGCGCATCGCGATCGGCCTCCGAATAAATCGCGACCGAGGCGATACCGAGCCGTTTCAACGTGCGAATGATTCGGCACGCGATCTCGCCACGATTGGCGATCAGTACTTTCGAAAACCTCATTGCGCCTCCCAAATGGACAACCGCACCGGCGTCGGGTTGTAGCCGTTGCATGGGTTGTTCAGTTGAGGGCAGTTCGAGATCAGCACGGTGACGTCCATCTCCGCGCGCATTTCGACGTACTTGCCCGGCGCGGAAATGCCGTCCTCGAACGTGAGGGCGCCAAGCGGCGTAACCGGCACGTTCATAAAGAAATTGACGTTGCTCACGATGTCGCGCTTCGACATCGATGCGCCGGCACCGCACGTGCAATGGGCAATCGCATTCAAGAAACTGTCCCGGCAGTTGTGCATATAGCGCTTTTCGAGCGCATAGCGCACGGTGTTGCTCTCGGCCGCGCATGCACCGCCGAGCGTGTCGTGGCGGCCGCAGGTATCGGCGACGATCGTCATCATCGGATTGCCGAAATTCGACATCAATACGCTGCCCGCGGTCAGATAAAGATTGCGTTGCTCGCGAATCGTGTCTTGCGCGCTATAGCGTTCGGTCGGATCGCTTGTACGATAAAACAGCGTATCGACCGCCTGATTTCCCTCGAGGTCGAGGATGCGCAGGATCTGTCCGCGCTTGACGTCATGCAGCCAGGGCTCGCCGGCCGCAAGCGTGGTGTCGTAAATGGCTCGGCCAAGGTCGAGCGTGCTTTCGATGATCGGCATGGCGCGCTCCTTAGGCGAACAGACGGTCGGTGTTGATGAAGCCGCGCACGTTCTCCGGGCAGGCGCGGCGGCACAAGTCGTCATCGGGCGCCGCGCCGTCGGCGGGGTAGGCGCGATAGGCAATCAGCTTCACGGGCTTCGGCGTATAGGCCGGGTTTGGATCGAGCGGGTGCGGCGCGGTAGAGAACGCGGCCAGCGCATTCATTTCGAAGCGCAAATCGAATGCGCTGCCGGGCCGCGAGTGCCCCGTGACGAAATCGAGCGCGCCTTGCTCATCGGGCGCTACCTTGCTGAAAAAGTTGACGTTCCCCGCGAGGTCGCGCGCGGAGAGCCCGTACTTTGCGAGTTCGAGAACGAGGCTGTCGCGGCCGTTGCGAATCATGTCGTTGCGCTCGGCCTGATACGACGACCTCCCGTACTTGCGCTCGAATAAGGCGGCATCGCCCACGCCGCCCAACGCATCGTGCCAGCCGAGCGTATCAGCCGTGATCGATGCAATCACGCGCCCCATGTCCGTATAGAGAACGTGTCCACGGGTCAAATGCGCGGTGTGTTGCGCTTTGAGCGTGTCCGCCATGTTGTAGCGCTCGAGGGGATCTTCTTGACGATGAAAAACAGCCGACAAGTTCGCGCCGCCTTCGATATCGACGATGCGCAGCGCCAATCCGCGACGCAAGATGCCGGACCAGTGAGTGCCGGCGGGTATGACGGCTTCCCATGCGATCGATGCGATCGCACTGAGCGAGCGGGAATCGGCTTCGGGGCTTAGCGACATGAGGGCTCCTGGGATCGGTTGATAAAAGGCATGAGAGGGCGACCGAACGACATCGCGACCTCCCGGGCTTTTATCCCTCCGTGGAGCCTTGCCGCCTCCTCGATGAGAAGGATGGGCGGCCAGACCGGATTGCTCTCGGACCAGACGTTCTCGCGAACCGGAACCCTAGCGATCCTGAAGATGATGCAAATTGCTTCGCACCTCTCGCGAGGCGTTAAAGCGAGGACCGTGCCAATCGATAGCGGTGAGCTGTCATGCGCGCCAGGCAATCGTCCGAGCGAAAGCGCTTCGATCCGATCGCGGTACCGCGCCCAACGGCCGGGCGCGATACGCACCAAGCGAAGGCCGCAAGCACCACGGCGGGGCGGCACGCGCTCGCGCGCACCGCCTGTTCACTGAACACTTCCATGGCTGTCGCATACCGAGGGCGAATGGCTTATGCATTGGCTCGCAGCCGAGATGCGCCGCACATCGTCGCAATGGGACTCGGCCGTTGGCATGGTTCTCGCTCGGCTGGGCGCCGAGAGGTGCGGGTCAGTCGCATCTTAGGGGTGCTAGGGTTCCGGTTCGCGAGAACGTCTGGTCCGAGAGCAGCCCGGCGCCACGCAACGCGATTGCAAGACGAGCTGCGGCGGTGCTACACGGCGGGATAAAAGCCCGGGAGATCGGCGATGGCGGCGGCCATCGTGCCTCTCCTTGACCGGCGTCCGTCGTGCGTAAACAAGGAACCGGTCATGCCGCCGAATCGCGCCGTCCGCGATTCGATCGACAAGCGCATCACCCGGTCTCCTGGAGAAAACGATGACCCGCATCGCGTCCCTGTTCAACCGCCTGCTCTGCCTCGCCCCTACGCGCCGCTCGCTGACTGCCGCCGCGCTCGTCGGCGCCTTTACCGCCGCACCGGCCGCGCACGCCGCCCCGCCTCTGAAAATCGGCTATAGCGACTGGCCCGGCTGGGTCGCGTTCCAGGTTGCGCTCGACAAAGGCTGGTTCAAACAAGCCGGTGTGGACGTCGATTTCGAATGGTTCGATTACTCGGCATCGCTCGATGCGTTTTCGGCGGGTAAGCTCGACGCCGTGACCGTGACCAATGGCGATGCACTCGTCACCGGCGCCTCCGGTGCGAAGAACGTCATGATTCTCCTGACCGACTATTCGGCAGGCAACGATATGATCATCGCGAAGCCGCCGCTGCGCACGGTCGAGGGATTGAAGGGCAAGAAGGTCGGCGTCGAAATGGGCCTGGTGGACCACTTGCTGCTGGAGACCGCGCTGCAAAAGCACGGATTGAAGGATTCCGACATCACGCTCGTCAACGCGAAGACCAATGAGTTGCCGCAGGTACTCGGCTCATCGAGCGACATCGCCGCCGTGGCCGCTTGGCAGCCGAATGCGGGAGAAGCGCTGAAACGCTCGCCCGGCTCGCGCGCGATCTTCACATCGGCGGACGCACCGGGGTTGATCTACGATGCCATCGCCGTTACCCCGACGAGCCTCGCCGCACGGAAAGCGGATTGGGAAAAGGTCGTGAAGGTTTGGTATCGCTGCGTGGCCTATATCAACGATCCGGCCACGCAGGCCGACGCGGTAAAGATCATGTCCGCGCGCGTGGGCCTTTCGCCTCAGCAGTACTTGCCGTTGCTCAAGGGAACGCATCTGCTCGATGCGGCCGCCGAGAAGCAAGCGTTCCGCAAGGGCGACGGGCTCGATTCGATCTACGGGTCCACGCGCAATGCCAACGCGTTCAATGTCCGCAACGCCGTGTACAAGCAGTCGCAGAATGTCGATGGCTATATCGATGCGACGTTAGTGGATACGCACTGATCTCGGTGCCGGCCCCCGAGCGCCTGGCGCATCGGGGGCGAATCGTTTTGCGGCCCGCGCTTAGACGTTTGCGAGCCCGGGCCGCTCCACGAGACGACGATCGTGCTTGACGAACGTCCGCCGAATCGCCGTACGCAGCGGGACGAAGCAATGCTCCTGGAACAAGACCGCCGCAATTACCGTAAAGACGAGGTAAAGCGGATAGGTAGCCATCGAAGGATCGAGTCCCTTCGCGGCCGCCGCGCACGCTGAGAAATGCGAGACGCATTCCGATATCGGCTTATGAATGGTCATCAATTTGAGTGCTTTGATCGCGATGGCAAAGATGGCGCCGTGGATGCCGAAAATCGACAGCGCGGCGTTTCCGAGTCTCGATGTGATCCGTTGCGCGAATTTCGGAACGCAAGCATCGGCACAGAGCGCGACGAGTACGAGCTCGGTAGGCATCAAGGCACCGTTATGCACGATGTAGAGGAAGTAGAGCGGCCCGTTCTCGATGAGATACGACGCGAGCACGAACGACACTAGAACGAATGCCGCCGCAACGGCTTTGCGCCAACGGCTGCCGAGCAGCCACTTCAAACCGCCGGACGAATACAGGTTATAGAGCAAGATGCCGCTCATGAATTCGGGAATGCGCAGGACCGGATTATGTTCGACGGCGCCGACGGCGAGCGGGCCGTACGCGCCCAACAGCACGACCGTGACGGGCGGGATCAGGTACAACAACCAGACGGCAACGAGCGCGGCGGCTCGACGACGCATATTGGCAAGCCTAGGGCCGAGCAAAGGGAAGCAAACGTAGAAAAATAGTAGGCAACCGAGCGACCATGACGGCGGGTTGATCGAAGAGTAGCGGGGATACCAAACTTGCACCATCGCAATGTTCAGCAACCAATTGAACGCTGCGAGACCGCCCGTCAGTCGAACGGCCTGCTGCTCTCCGCGGCCCAAGGAAGGCAAGAAAAACGAATCGAAAGCGCGCGTACTCATGGATAGAACGAGCACGAACAAAAGCAATCCGATTAAATGAATCGGATAGATTTCCGAAAATCGTTTGACAAGAAAATCGTGCGTTCCGCCGCGCAGGGAGGGGCTTCGTTCGACGTAGACGTGAGTAAGAATGAACCCAGAAAGTATGAAGAAAGTGCTGGTGGAAAAACCGCCCAAATCGGCGAGCCAGACGAAGGGGAGACGGTTCGCCTGTGGGTAGGCGTGGATTGTGTGGAAGACCATCAAGTACACGGCAAGCACGAAGCGCATGGCGTCAAGGCCCACGAGCGTTTTTCTCACGGCTTATCCTCGAAATGCAGGGCGGAATGTGGGGTATCAAGCACGCAAGCGCAGCTCGGCGGGCGGCGTTCTGGCTCCATATCGAGCGGCGCCGCGCCGCCGGCCACGCTTGGGGAGTTCTCCAACTTTAGTTAGAGGCATCGCAACGCGCGGGGAACGTCCGAAATCGGTGTCATTTTGGCGACTTAGATCGTGGGACGTTTCGTAGAACCACCGCAATCAAAAACGGATGCTTGTGCGCAACGAAATGTTCATGCAGCGAGCCGCGCGCGATGCTCGGATGAGGCCTGGTACCGGTAAATACGGCAGCCTTGCAGCGCCTAGCGCTTCCGATTGGTTAAACGCAGACGTGCGGTGTGCATTGGCATGCGGCGCGGCGACAGCAGATACTATCGCCGCGCCGAGGTGGACCTGATGGGTGCTTAGTTCGCTGCGGTCGGCGCGCCAATCCCGTCGATGTCGGGCGCCCAGCCCGACGGGTTCGAGAAGATCAGCGTATTAGCGCTGCCCGCCTTGAACGTGCCGGTGACGGCGAGCGTCGAAATCGTGTTCCATCCGCCGGTCGGCGGGAACGAGACTGTAACCGGTGTCGTGCCGTTGAAGCTGATCTGCGCGGAGCGCGGTGCGGAGTCGCCGTTCGCGTAGCCCACGAGCACGGTGTACGTACCGTCTGCCGCGACCGAGATGCCGTTCATCGTCAGCGTGCCGCCGTTTCCGATATAGCCGACGTCCTCGCCACCCGAACATGCGCTGCACGACGCGACGCGCGCGCCGCCGGCGAGCACGCTGCTCGAAGCTTCGCCTTCGTAGGCGGCCTTGAAAGGGGGCAGCCGCACCGGACCGGCAACGACCGCGAGCGTGCCAATGTCGGGCGTCGGCGCGGCGCTGTCGGCGCTCGAAATCGTGATCGAATTCTGGCCCGCCGTGAGCGGCACATACAGCGTGACCGTGCCGACACCTCCATCGCGGCCCGTCGGCGGGAACGCGACGATGGTCGGCTGCCCTCCGTTGGCCGTCAGTTGCGCGGTCAGCGTCTCGCGCGTGCGATTCGCATAGGTGATTTCCACATAGCCGCCGCTACTGTTCGCCGCCTCGATATTGCCGAATGTCACCGTACCGAGGCCACGCACAATCCGTCCTCCGATGCAGTCCGAGCAATTCGAGTACGTGGCGCCGCCGCCGAGCGAGGTCGGTTTGTAGATCGCCGATGCCACATCGTTGCCGCTGACCGCGAGCATCACGGCACCGCCCGCAGGCACTGTCGGCGCCGTATAGGACGCCACGAACGACCCGAGGCTCTTGCCCGCCCACAGGTCGCGGACCGTCGCGCGGCTGTTTGGCGTGAAGCCAAGCTCCTGCCAGGAGACCGTCATCGGTGCATCGTTCGCGCCGTTGTTGAACAGCACGACCGCGCGCTGGCCGGTGCCCGCAAGCAGCTTCGCCCACACCTGTTGCGCGCCTGATTGCGCGACCATCACGCCCTGAATACCGAGTGGGTCCTGATCGACGCCGATGACTTCAGTACTGGTCAACAGACGCGTGGCATCGGCGGTGAGCGGCTTCGACAGGTCGTTGCCGAGAATCAGCGGCGCGCCCGCGATCGCCCACAAGCTCATGTGTGCCTGATCCTGGACGGCGGTCATCCCCATGCCGGCGACCATCATATCCGGGTCGTTATAGAAACCGGTATGCTGACCTTCAGGGTGATAGTTGCCGAGAAAGTTGCCAACCACGCTACCGAATTTCGGTGCGCCGCTGTTCGGGATGTAGATGTCGCCCGTCGTGCGCCACATACGCCCGACGCCGGCAGCCCATGCCCACGGTCCTTGCTTGTAGTCGGGATAGGCGGGATTGCTGCCGATCGTGCCCCAGTCGCAGATGCTCAGCGTAAGGCGTTGGCCAGTCTGTACGTAGGCCTTGTCGATGGCCTCGGCGATGGCCGAGTAGGCCTGCTCGGGATCGTAGCCCGCCGCGCTCCCGCCGCAGAAGTCCACCTTCACGAAGTCATAGCCCCATTGCGCGAACTGCAGGAAGTCGTGATCGTAGTGCGCGAAGTCGCTGCCGACGAAGTGTGTGCCATTCCTGCGCGTGCCGCAGCCTTGTGGACCTGCGTCGATATAGATACCCGCTTTCAGGCCTTTGCTGTGGATGTATTGCACGATCGCCTGCATGCCACCGGGCCATTGGGTGCTGTCGATCACGAAATTGCCGTCGGCATCGCGCACGCCGGACGTCCACCAGCCCTCGTCAGTGTTCACGTATTCGTACTTCGCACCGCTCTTGATCAGTGCGTTCACCGCGGCGAGCCCGTCAGCTTCAGCCTTGATCGTGTTGTAATTCACGTTCTCCTCGAGGCTGTTCCACGACGACCATCCCATGGGCGGCGGCACGACCGCGACCTTCCTTGGGACCGCGCGATGCCGGTTCGATTGCGGCCCATCTGCCTGATCGGTTGCCGCCGCGGCGGCATTCGCTTCGCTCTTCAGCGACGCCGCGGTACCGTCATCGGTCGAGCCGCCCCCACAGCCCGATAATCCAAGCGACATAGTCAAGGACACTCCGACCAACAGCATCAACGCGCGACATCTGTACATGAGCAGATTCATGCCTGTCTCCGTCAATTCCGGGGCTCCGGGAGGTGCTTTATATTTTGGTCACGACGACTATAGTCAGCGACATCGAAGAATTTCAAATATTTTTTGCCCGTCCCATCAGGTGGGAGGAATGAGAATTTAATCAAATGCCTTGAATCGGTCGCGAGGCGAACGCAAGCATAGGGAATTCGAATGTACTATCGCGGCTATGGCGACCCCTACTATTGGCCTCGATCGTTCTGGACGCACCTCGCTCTCCGTCCAGATTTACAACTCGATCCGCGCTGCGATCGAGTCTGGGCAGCTTGCCGCCGGCGCACGGCTCCCGTCTTGGTCCGATCTGGCCGTCCAGCTCGGCGTATCGCGAGGCACTGTGCGCGCCGCTTACGAACGCTTAATCGACGAGCAATTCGCGATCGGGCTTGGCGCGGCGGGCACCCGCGTAGCGGAGCGTCCCGCATTGGCGGCGATGACCGGCTGGTCGCCGGAGGCGCCGCCGCTGCCAGAGATATTCAAGGACTTCGGCACGGCGCCTTTGGCGTTTCAAATGGGCGTGCCGTCGCAGGATGCGTTTCCGTTCAAGCTATGGGCGCGGATTCAAGCGCGTGCGGCGCGCCGGGCAGCGGCGGCTCCCGTGGGATACCCCGATCCGCGCGGCGACCCGGACTTACGCAGAGAAATCGCCGCATATCTCGGCGTCGCGCGCGGCCTGCACTGCAATCCTTCACAGGTGTTCGTCACGGCTGGATTCGCCGGCGCGCTCAACCTGGCGATTCGCGGGCTGCGCATGGAGGGACGGCGAGCGTGGATGGAAGATCCGGGCTTTCCGCTCACTTATACGGCCCTCGATCTCGCAGGCATGACCGTGTCGGCCGTACCCGTGGACGCGGATGGACTCGATATCGATGCGGGCATCCGGCAAGCGCCCGACGCCGCACTCGCGGTCGTGACGCCTGGCCAACAGGCACCGCTCGGCATGACGATGTCGCTCGCCCGCAGGATCTCGCTGCTTGCTTGGGCTCGCGATCATGACGCTTGGATAGTCGAAGACGATTATCTCGGCGAACTCCAATTGAAAGGGCGAGCAGCGCCCGCGCTCGCTTCGCTCGATCGAGACGGCCGCGTGCTGCACGCGGGCACCTTCAGTAAGACGATCAGCCCCACGCTGCGTTTGGGCTTTCTCGTAGTGCCGGCGGATTTAGTACCGCGTTTCGGCGATGTCTGCGCATGCCTCGCCCCAGCGCCGGCTGCTTGCGTGCAACACGCGGTGACCGAGTTCATCACCGAGGGACATTACCTTCGACATCTTCGCCGTATGAAGCGGCTTTACTCCGAGCAGCGGGAAGCCTTGGTGCGTTGTCTCAAAGAGATCGATGGAGACTTGGTCAAAGCTGACACGGCGGCCGGAATGGCCGTGGTGGTCACGCTTCCCGGCTCGGTATCGGATGTCGATATCGCTTCGCGGGCGAGACGCTCGGGGCTCTCTCCGGTGCCGCTCTCACCTTGGTATAAGCAGGCGCCCGCACAACAAGGGCTATTGCTCGGCGTGACGAATCTCAACGAACGGACGCTCGCCAAAGACTGTCAGTGCTTAGTACAAGTGGTGCGCGAGGGAGGATGACCGCCCGGCGACTGCCGGCAGCGCATCGATTCTTACTGAAGCACAGCGAGACGATCCATTTCCACCATAAACTTGTAGGCATCGTCGCAAAATGCTTTGAACCCCTCCTTTGCGCGCCTCACGTCGCCTTCCGTTTCGCAGACGGTCTCGATAAGCGAACCCACTTCAACTACTTCCTCGGGCGACCGAAAAAGGCTACGCCCGCGTTCGACAACACAATCAGCAAAACACCCAACGATTGCCAGCGCGACAAGCTTTGCCCCAATATCACAGCGCCTATCGCAACCGCGACGACCGGCTCCATACTGGTAAGCATCCCGAATCGGTGCTTAGTCATCGTCCGCAGGGCCGTCAGTTCCATCGCATACGGGAGCAACGGATACAGGATGGCAACCGCGGCAAGCCATGCCGCGCTATGCAGGTCCACCATGACGGATGAGCTCTCCATGGGAGAAGCAAGGGCCGATACGATGGCAGCCGTCGAAAGGGCGAATGCATAGCCATGCACTCCCCCGGCCGACGCATTAGCTAATTTCTTCGTGGTTACGATGTATGCGGCCCAGCAACATGCCGCCGCAAACGCGGCTGCGGTCCCGACGTTCATGTCAACGCTTTCATGGACACCAAGAATCAGGAGTACACCCGCCATAGCCGTCATGGCCAGTAGGAGCGTGACCGGCTTCCGCCGCGATACCACGGCAACGGCCATTGGCCCCAGGAATTCGATACTGGTAGCGAGGCCAAGAGGAATACGCGCGATCGCCACTGCGAACAGAATGCCCATACCCGCCATGGCCGTCCCGAGCGGAATCGCCACGAGTCCTATTTGCCAATTCCAGCCCCTGACATCGCGTACACATGCCCACGCTGCGGCCAAGAACGCCGCATACGCAAACCGAATCGCCGAGACGTGCAGCGGGCCAATACTGCGCACCCACGGAAGGGATAGGGCCATGCCGCTTTGCATTAGCACCATCGCTCCTAGGCAGAGCGCCATTGCTCTTACGTCAGAACCTGCGGCTGTTTGCGAAGTCCGGTTGATGTCGTGTTCCATATTCGATCGATCCAAGCACGTTGAAAAATCTTAGTTTCTTTGGATAACGTTGCTTGCAAAAACCGGCCACCGAGTTGCGTTTTCCGGCCATCAACCGCGCAAAGCGCTTGGCGACATCTTGAATCGCCGTCGGATCGAAGTTGCGAAGTGCGAAGCGGATGAAAAGCCGACCGAGAGATGAATCTCTGCGATAGGCATGTCGGTCGCTTGGAGTAGCCGCCGTGCCTCTTCAAGGCGCCGATTGAGTATGTAACTTCCAATCGGCATCCTGATCTCGTTAACGAATCGCCGGGCTAGCGTCCGTTCGCTGATGCCGAAACGGTCGGAAATTTGATGGATCGATAGATCGTCATGCAGACTGCGGTCAATGTGCACGACGATCGCATTGATCAATGCGACTTTTTCTTGAGTGCCGAACCGGCGGGCGGCATCGAGCGTTCTAGCAGCTTCCTGTAAGGCAATCTGATCGATTTGCTCGATGCTGATGTGAAGGCGGGCACGATGCAGCCGGTGGAACGCTTCTCGATTTCGCCGGCCCCAGCGAGGTATTTCACCGGCTACCGAATACGAACGTTCGCTACGCGAGCCTCGATGGAGGCAACGTGACCCTTGAGTTCGGGGTTGTCTATGGCAACACCGAGCGGCTGGCCGATATCGAGAAAACCGACCTCATTCTGGTCCCGGGCGGCTCCGATTTGACAGCGCCGATGCGCCCGGAGTATCAAGCGCAAATCCGGCGTCTCGCACAAAGCGCCAAACATATCACGTCGGTTTGCAATGGATCGCTCGTGCTTGCCGCAACCGGGATTCTCAACGGTAAGCGCAGCGCCTGTCATTGGGCCTTCGTCAACAAGCTCTCTGAATATGGGGCGATTCCCGTTCCCGATCGCTTCGTAGAAGACGACAACGGCCGGTTCATGAGCGGCGGCGGCGTAACGCGCAGGCATCGACTTCGCGCTTCGCGTTGCTCAGAAGCTGCGCGGCCGCCAAGCCGCCGAATACACGCAGCTCGTCATCGAATACGACCCCGATCCGCCGTTCCATGCCGGTCATCCCCGGGATGCGCGGCCGGAAATCGTCGCGATGGTCGATAAGAAAATGCCCGGGGCATCCAGGGGGCTCGGGCGAATCCCGGGCGTTCGCTGAATCTGCCCTCACCAGTTCAGTTCAACACAGCTCTTTCTCGCTTCACACAGGATAGGAAATACCTCGATGCAACATATCCGTTTTCGTAGCGCTGCGCTTGCAGCCTGCCTCTCAGTTTTCGCGCTTTCCGCGCCGGCTTTTGCCGCCGATTCGCAACATCCGCCCGAAGCGGCTATCAAAGCCGAGAATGCACGATGGGCGGATGCGTTCGGGCGAGGCGACTATGATGCGACCGGCCGCCTCTATACCCAAGACGGCGCGCTGTTACCGCCCGGAGGAAGCAGAATTACGGGAGGTAAGGCGATCGCGGAGTACTTCATCAAGGGCTATGGCGCCTCGAAGCCCGGCACCGTCTCGTTCAGCAATTACGAGTTCTACGGCAATGATCGAGATTTCACGCGATCAGCGCAGACGTCAAGCCCGCGCCGCCCCAGCTAGCGCTCACCCCCGCGAACGCTCGCCCGGCCGCATCAGCACCTTGATCGAATCGAGCGAGTTCGCGACCTTGATGGCCTCCTCCCACTCTTCGAGCGAGAACCCATGCGTGACGATGCCCTTCGACGTGACGAGCCCGCGCGCCAGCAAATCGATGGCAACGGGATAGCAATAAGGCCCGAGGTGGGCGCCACGTACGTCGAGCTCCTTGCGATCGCCAATGATGGACCAGTCGACCGAGGTCTCCGCGCCGAACACCGAAAACTCGACGAACCGCCCCAATTTGCGAATGAGTTCCAGCCCTTGCGGCACACCCGCCGGTACGCCAGTCGTTTCGATGTAGACATCGCAGCCGTATTGGTCGGTGAGCGAACGAACGATCGCCAGCGCATCGTCTCGCCTCGGGTTGATCGTCACGTCGGCACCGTACTCGCGCGCAAGCGCCAGGCGCTCGTCCACGAGATCGATCACGACGAGTTTTTTGGGCGTCTTCAGATGAGCAACTTGCGTCATCATCAGCCCGAGCGGTCCGGCGCCCGCAATCACCACGACGTCGTCGAGCTGAATGTCGCCGCGATTGACCGTATGTATCGCGCACGAGAGCGGCTCGATGATCGCGGCATCCTCGATCGAAATGCCGTCCGGAATCTTGTGCACGATCGCCGTCGGCGGGAAACGCATGTATTCGGCCATGCCGCCGTCGGCGACTTCGCGCTGGAAACCGAAAATGTTATGGACTTCGCACATCCAATATTGGCCCGACTTGCAATAGCGGCATTTGCCGCACGGCACGATCTGCTCGGCGATCACGCGCTCGCCCACCTTCACGCCGAAGTGCTGCGCCGCGCCCTCGCCCAGTTCTTCCACGTACCCGAAGAATTCATGCCCGGGAATCACGGGAGCCTTGACCCAGGGGCTCGGTCCGCCCCAAAACATCTTCGCACCGGAATAGCATTTACAGTCGCTGGCGCAAATGCCGCACGCCGCAATCCGGATGACGAGTTCGTTCGGGCCGGGCCTGGGCCGCGCGACGCGTTCGACGCGATAATCCTTCGGGGCATGACAGACGACGGCCGTCATCTGCGCCGTCTCATTCGGTTCACTCATAGTCGACTCGCTTAGGATGAGGAAGCACATAAACGCGCGGCGTTCACCGCGCTAGAAAACCGCCATCCACGGCCAGACTCACGCCGTTGATCATGCGCGATTCGTCGCCGAGCAGGTAGGCGATCGCCTGCGCCACCTCGCCGGGCTGCACGAACCGATTCAAAGGAATGCGCGAAAGCATTTGCGCGGCCTTGGCCGGCTCGCCCCAGGCCTTCTCCGCCATCGGCGTCAACGTGACAGTCGGATTGACCGAATTGACGCGAATGCCATGCTCTCCCAGCTCGACGGCCATGACGCGCGTCAGCGCATCGAGCGCCGCCTTCGATGCGCAATAGGCCGCGTGCAGCGGGAAGCCGATCTGAGCCGAGATGCTCGAGACGTTGACGATCGCGCCGCCCGCGCCGCGCTCGATCATGCCGCGCGCACAAACCTGCCCCACGACCATCGCAGCGCGCGCGTTCACAGCGATCGTCTCGTCGAACGCTTCGACATCGAGATCGAGAAACGCCTGCAAGCGCGCGATGCCCGCGTTGTTGACGAGCAGATCGACCGGCTGTGCGGCAACCGCCGCTGCGCGCGCGGCCGTCGCGTCGCCCAGATCGACGGCATGCGTCTCGCAGCCGATTTCGCGTTCGAGCGCGCGCAGATCGGCCGCGGAGCGGCTGAGCGCGATAACCTGAGCACCGCGCTCAGCCAACAACAACGCCGTCGAGCGGCCGATCCCCTTGCCGGCGCCCGTAATCAAAACGCGCTTTCCGGTAAATTCGTTGCTGCGGTCGACCGCATTCGTCGAACTCATGATCGGCAGTCCTCACGTTCTTTATCGGCGCGAGTCACGGCTCCTCACAGAGCCTTCGCGCCGTATCCTCGTCGGTCACGAGCACCGACACATAGCCGCCGCGCAACACGGCGCGCGTGACAAAAAATTTCTTGGCGCCGCCACTCGCGAGCACGACCTGCTTGATGCCGCGCAAATCGTCGAGCGTGATGGCCACCGTCCGGCGATTGAGCGGATGATTGATGAGCTTGCCGTTTTCGTCGACGAAATGGCCCAGCACGTCGCCCACGGCGCCCGCCTTGCGCAACGTACGCAAATCCTCGGGATCCTTCACGCCGTACGTAATCACGAGCGATTCCGTCAGATCGCCTGCCGTCAACAAGGCAAGCTCGGCCCCGCGCGCAAGCTCGTAGGTTTCTCGCACGGCGTCCTCCTGCAGAATGACGTCGCGCACTTTCTGACTGCTGACGTAGATCGGCGCCGGGAACAAATAGCCGTCCGCGTGGCACAGATCGGCGAAATCCGACACGATGTCGAACGTGTTGATACTGGGGCAATGCGCGAGCCCGCCTTGCAGCGAGACCGCCGAGATAGGCCCATAGGAGCGCTGCGGCAAGGCACGCAAGACAGCGCGAATCGTTCTTCCCCAGCCGAGCCCGATCGTGTGGCCCGCCGCGATGTGTTGCGTCAGATAGTTCGCGGCGCCGATGCCTAGGGCGGCCATCGTTGCTTCGTAAGTCGCGCCGCTCGGCACGACGACGGCCGCCTGCAGCGAGAAGCGCTCGACGAGTTGCTCCTCGAGCGCCACGCACGGCGCGATCCGGCTGTTGATCGTGATACGCACGAGGCCGGCTTCGCGGCCGGCCGCGAGCAGCCGATTGACGCGCACGCGGTTCGTGCCGAGCAGTTGCGCGATCTCTTGCTGCGTCATGTTGCCGACGTAGTAATGCCAGGCGACACGCGTTTGCAGTTCCTCTTCGTGGTCTACGCCGTCGTCAGGCTCGACGGGTTGTATGGACTGGGTGGTCTTGCCCATGATGTCAAGAATGTCTCGCTAAGAGAAAACCGACAGTTATAGCAAACGAGTCACTTGACCGCGCCCATCGTGACACCCTGCACGAGCCGGCCCGAAACCAGCAACGCGAAGATCACCATGGGCAGGACGATCAGGGTCCCGGTTGCCATGATTTCGCCCCAAGGAAGCTCGTACCCGCTCATATAATTCGTCGCGGCCACGGGCGAGGTTGCGGCGTTGTCGCGCGTGAGTACGAGGGCGTAGAGCAAGTCGTTCCACGAGAAGATGAACGCGAAAATGGCGGACACCACGATGCCCGGCATCGCAAGCGGCAGATTGATACGCCAGAACACGCGCCAAGGCGAAGCGCCGTCGAGCCGCGCGGCCTCGTCCAGTTCGATCGGGACATTGCGGAATTGATCGGTGCAGATCCACACCACGATCGGCAATGAAAAGGTGAGATAAAGCAGGATCAGTACGATATGCGTGTCGATCAGATCGAGCTTGGTCGCGATCAGGAAAAACGGTACGGCCAGCACGACGGGACTCACCATCCGGTTCGAAATGAACCAGAACCACAGGTCGCGCTTGCCGCGAAACTCGAAACGAGCAAGCGCATAGGCGGCCGGCGTGCCGAGCAAGATCGCGAGCACCGTCGTGCTGCTCGCCACGATCAATGAGTTGACGAGACTTGCGCCCACGTCGTGCCTAAAGAGCGCGTCACCGTAATGCTGCAGCGTGGGGGAGAACCGCCAAAGCGGCGGATAGGCAAGCGCATCGGCCTGTGTCTTCAAGCTCGTCGTCACCATCCAATAAAAAGGAAATACCGACGATAGGAAAACGACGAGCAACGCGAAGCCATGCCAAAGCGTCGCGCGTCGCCGCCCCGCACGCGCCCTATCGGAGCGGGGTGTCGCGCCGAGCGCCAGCAAACCCAGAAACGATGCGCTCATGCCACCTCCCGGTAAATGTAGCGAATGTATAAGCGCGAGAGCACGATCGTCAGCACGAGCAGCAACATGGCCTGCGCCGAGGCTAAGCCTTGGTCGAACAGACGAAAACCGATTCGCTCGATATAAACGCTGATGAACTCCGTGGCCGCGCCCGGGCCGCCGCGCGTCATCGTGTAGACGGCATCGAACATCTTGAGCATGTCCGCCGAGCGCAGAATCAGAATTGCAGTGAGCCCCGGCAGAAGGTACGGCCGCTCGATATGCCAGAGAATCGTCAAGCGCTTGCGCGTCTCGAGCCGCGCCGCTTCCTCCGCTTCCTTCGGCACCATCGTCAAGCCGGCGAGCAGGATCAAGGCGCAAAACGGCGTCCATTGCCAGATGTCCATGATCATCACCGAGACGTAGGCCAGCGTGGGATCGCCGAGCCAGTCGAGCGGCTGAACGCCGAAGAAGCCGAGCAAGTAATTCGCGACGCCGAACTGCCGATTGAAGATGAGACGGCCGATGAGGCCGACCACGGCATAAGTCGTCGCCATCGGCACGACCAAACCCACGCGCGCAACGGCCCGCATCCAGGCGAGTCCGGGCCGGTGCAGCATGAGCGCAGCGAAGAGACCCAGCGCGATCTCGATCGGCAGGGTTAGGCACAGGAACAGCATCGTGCGCCCGAGCGCCTGCCAAAACGTCGTATCGGTCAGCGTCGCGATGTAATTGTCCAGGCCTACGAACGGCGTGCCTGCCTCGATATCCGCGAGGCGGTACTGATGAACGGAGTTGTAAAGCGCGACCAATAGCGGATAGATACCGATCACGGCTAACGCGAACACCGCAGGAAACAAGAACCAAAACGCGGGCGAACGCGACCGGAGCCGTCGCCGCACGCGCGGGCGTGCGGCCGGCTCTTGTCCAGCATCCGAGACGATACCGTTCAGCATGACGATCTCCGGTTCACACTAGAGGCCGCGCATCGCTCATTTGAGCAGCGGCTTCTTGCCGTCGTAGTAGCCGGCCTTTTGCAGAATCGCTTCCATCTTGGAGCCGATCGTCTGCGCCCCGTCCTTGACCGACACCTCGCCGAGCATCATCTTCGTCCCCCACTCACCGATAATCTCGGAGATCGCGGGCCACTCCGGGAAGCGCGGACGGTAGTCGGGCACGCCGCCTTGCCACGATTCGACCATCGGCTTCACGAACGGATACTTCTGCTGCACGGCCGGATCCTGATACACGGCCGTGCGGGCCGGCACGCCGCCCGCATCGAGGTACGGCTTAGCCATTTGCTCGGACGTGATCCACTGGATGAAGAGCCAGGCCGCGGCTTGCTTCTTCGCGTTCGACTTCGCGTTCACGGCCAGCGAAAAACCGCCCAACGCGGGCTTGAGTCCCGCCGGGCCGCGCGGTTCCGTCGCAATGCCTAGGCAATTGCCGAGCTTGGACTTCGAAGAATCCGTCAACGTGGGGTAGAACGCCGACCATTCGGTGATCATTGCGACTTGGCCTTGCGCGAGTGCATTGACCGCCTCGGCGTGATCGAAATCGACGATACCCGGAGGCATGTACTTCATCAGCTTTTGCCGGTAGTCGAGCCCCGACTGCGATTGCGGCGACATCAAATTCGACTTGAATTTGGCGTCGAGCAACGAGCCGCCGTTCGGCCAGAGCATGCGCATGAAGCTATCGGCCGATTGGGTTTCGCCCCGGCGGGACTGCAGCGCGAACGCATATTGGTTCTTGCTCGCGTTCGTGAGTTTAGGCGCATAGACGTTCAGCAAATCATCCCAAGTTTTCGGCGGCTCGTCGAATCCGGCTTGCTTGAGCATGCATTTGTTGTAGAACATGAGCCCCGAGTAGTTATCGAACGGCAGCCCATACGTCACCTTGTCCCATGTACCGAACGAATCGAGCAGGATCGGGAAAAAGCCTTTCAGGTTCAGGTTCGGATCGGCGAGCTTGGGATCATCGGTGAATTTCTTGATCGGCACGAGCCACTTGTTGCTCGCGAATTCGCCGATCCACACGACATCGACGAGCACGATGTCTTGCGCGCCGCCGCTGACGAAATTGAGCACCTCTTTTTGCCGCGTGCTCTCGTAGGGCACGACGTCCCACTTGATCGTGATGCCCGTTTCCTTCTCGAACTGCGGGATCAGCTTCTCCGCGGCCGCATAGCCGGGACGATCGAGAAAGATCGCGTGGATGGTGGTCCCCGAGTAGGGAGCGGCTGCCTCCTTCAACGTCCATGCCGAAGCATGGGCCGCCACCATGAACGATGCGGCGGCCAACGACGCCATCGCTGTGTTGCGCTGCAAGAACCGTTTGTTCATCGATTGTCTCCTTGTCGACCGCAACGAACACTCGACGCGCTCGCTCCCGGTCCGATGCAAAGCTAGCTTGTTATCGATTCAGCGGCGGGCATCGGACTTACTCGACGCCCACGGACACTCGGTACTGCCTCATGCAACTGCGGCGCAGCCGGCGGCCCACCGGGGTTTGCGTTTCACTTGTAATTTCGTTTTTTCAAATGTATATTTTGGCGCACGACGCTTGTCAAGAAAAAATTGATTAGGAGTGCTTGCGGCACTGCACGATAAACGGGCCGCAAGTAGCGAGGCGCCGGGTGTAAGACGCAGGTCGACAACGCGGGAAGTGCGACATTCGTAGGAGACACGAAATGAGCGCAGTTCAGTTGCAGCAGATCCGAAAGACGTTCTCGGGCGCCGAGGTGCTCAGGGGCGTCGATATCGAAGTGAACGAACATGAGTTCCTCGTATTCGTCGGGCCGTCGGGCTGCGGCAAGTCCACGCTACTTCGGACGATTGCCGGGTTGGAGCGGGTCGATTCCGGGCGGGTGCTGATCGGCGGGGAAGACGTAACCGAGATCGAGCCCTCGGAGCGCGGCGTCGCCATGGTGTTTCAGTCGTATGCGCTTTATCCGCATATGTCCGTCTACGAGAACATCGCTTTTGGGTTGCGGATGTTGAAGCTGCCGCAAAACGAAATCGACCGGCGCGTGAATGCCGCGGCGCAGATCCTTCAGATCGGGCAATTGCTCGAACGCCGTCCACGTGCGTTATCGGGCGGGCAAAGACAGCGCGTAGCGATCGGGCGGGCGATCGTGCGCGAGCCCAAGGTCTTTCTCTTCGACGAGCCGCTCTCGAATTTAGATGCCGCGCTACGCGTACAGATGCGCCTCGAGCTCATCAAACTGCACAAACAGTTGAACGCGACGATGATCTATGTGACGCACGATCAAACCGAAGCAATGACGATGGCCGATCGCATCGTCGTGCTCAATCATGGCGCGGTCGAGCAGATCGGCTCGCCGCTCGAGCTTTATCGGCGTCCCCGCAACCGCTTCGTTGCCGGCTTCATTGGGTCGCCGAAGATGAATTTCATCGAAGTCGAAGTCAGCGCGGCGGATCATTCAGGTGTGACGATCGCACTGCCCGGCGGCTCGGTGCTTACGGTCCCTTGCGAGGCCGGTGGTGTTCGCGCGGGCGAGAAGCTCACGCTCGGCGTGCGTCCCGAGCACATCACGGAGACCGGCGTGGCGGGCTGCGACGCGCGCTTGGGGGGAGAGGTGATTGTCGTCGAACACCTCGGCGGCGAGACGCTATCGCACCTGGCGCTCCCTGGCGGCGGGACGATTCAGGTGAAAGGCTCGGGCGATTCGGCCGTGGCGGACGGTCAACGTATCGAGGTTGGGTTTTCGGTGCGGCACGCGCATTTGTTCGGCGCCGACGGCCTCGCGCTCGGGGCGCTGCGCGAGGCTACACAGGCGAACGCGGCCTAATCTACGCGGCTGAGACGCTAGGAGGCGTCAATCGCGCCGATAGCCTGCGGCGATTGTTATCCAAACGACACCAATGAATTCCGGAATCGCATATTTATCGTCAAGGATACGAGGCCTAGACTTCGCTCACCTGCTAAACACTTCCTGTGCTCGCAGCCCCTTGAAAATAAACGAATCCGGAGGTTGTCATCATGAACGCTCTTATCAAGCAAGTCGCCTTAGCCGTCGCCCTGGTCGCTCCCGTTGCCGCCTTCTCGCAATCCAATCAGCCGTTGACGCGCGCTGAGGTTCGCGCAGACCTGGTCCGTGTCGAACGCGCCGGTTATAACCCGCTCGATCGCCTGCATTACCCTGAAAATATCCAAGCTGCCGAGCAACGCGTTGTCGCACACGAGAGCGTCGCTCAAACGGATACGAGCGGTTACGGCGCCGATACCCAAGGCACTTCGCACTCGGGACATCGCGCATCGACGTCTGCCGTCAGCTCGTACTCGCCGTCGATTTATCGATACAACTAAAGATGTGAATGCTTGGGAAGACCATTCGACGGCCTGCAAGATGCGGGCCGCCGAACTATCAAACGTTTATGCATCACTTCGCCGGCAAACCGCTAAACAAATTCTGAATATCGCCGTACGGCATCGCGGCAGCCAACGGCTCCGAGGCCCCACCTTCCAGAAAACCGCGAGCGAGCACCCGCGCTTGAGCGAAGAGTACCTGCGAAATACCGCTGCCCGCACTCAATCGCCGGACGCCGAGTTTGCCTAGCGTATCTCCGTCGGCAAGTCCTGGACGCGCCATCACATTGAGCGGCAATCGGATCTCCTTGATCACCGCGGAAATGTCGGAGGGCGCCATGATGGCGGGCAAAAACAACCCGTCCGCACCGGCGGATGCATATAGAGCACCGCGCTTGATCGACTCCGCGGCCTGACTTGGCTTGTCCACGAGACCAGCCAGAAAGACATCGCTGCGCGCGTTGACAAAGAGATCCGCTCCGGCTTTCGCGACGGCGGTCTTGATCGCTTCGATCTTCGACGCGAGCAGCGAGGGCGCGTCCGAACCATCCTCGATATTGATGCCGGCGATGCCGAGATCGACGAGCCGCATCACATTGTCGGCAACGGTGGCAGGGTCATCCGTATAACCGTTTTCGAAATCGACCGAGAGCGGCACCTTCAGCACACGCGTCATACGCCGAACGGCGTCGACCACCTCGGTCATGGGGAGTTGATGTCCGTCCGGGTAGCCGAGCGCCCATGCAAAACCCGCGCTGGTCGTGGCGATCGCTTTCGCGCCCAGCGCTTCGACGAGGCGAGCGCTGCCGGCGTCCCAAACATTCGGCAGTCGTAGCGGCGTGGTGTTGTCGTGCAGTTTTCGGAATTCGCTAGCGAGGGACATCGTCTTCTCCGTATAAGAATGATGGACAACTGCCGTGCACTGCGCCTGAACGGCGCCAACTCGGGATAGTACAGTCAGGAGCGGCGGGGCGGATTGTTATCCGTGCGACACGAATTCGGCGACCCGCGCCATGCGGGCCGCCGAATCCGCTGAATCGCTAGACGTTCACGAGCCAACCTTCACGCTCATCCCACCGTCGGCCATGACGACCGATCCAACCATGAAGCTTGCTCGGTCGGAGGCAAGGAACAGCACCACCTCGGCGATCTCTTTCGGATTCGCTGCGCGACCGATAGGCGCGCCTTCTCCGTGCGCGGCTAACGCCGCGACGCCGTTGCCGTCGGGTGCTGCATCGTTGAGGATGTTTGTCAGCACATCGCCGGAGCCAACGGCATTGACTCGAATGCCATGCTCGATCGCTTCCAACGCAAGCGTCCGTGTCAACTGCGCCAGTGCCCCTTTCGACGCGGTATAAGCGGCAATAGTCGGAAACGAGAAATACGACGCATAAGAAGCCACGTTGACGATGGCACCGGAGCGCCGCGGGATCATCGCCTTCATGGCTTCCCGAGCGTGCAGGAACGCGCCTGTCACGTTCACGGTCATGATGCGCTCCCAATCGTTGCGCGACATGTCCACCACAAGCTTGTTGATAATGATGCCGGCGTTGTTCACGAGCAGGTCCAGACGCGAGAATCGTTCGACGGCAAGCCCCACCGCTTTTTCCGCGCTGCCGTCGGCACTGATGTCCGCAACGAGCGGCACGACATGCGGGCTCGCCAGCGCTTCGACAGCGGGATCGATGTCCTCGGCAATGACATAAGCGCCACGCTCCACGAGCAATTCAGTGATTGCGCGTCCGATACCGCTGGCCGCGCCCGTGACGATTGCAACCTTTCCTCCAACCTCATCGATACCTTGCATCTTCATTTCCTCCAGAGTCGACTAGTAGAGCTGTTCAACAACCCGTTGATCCGCTTGATCGAGGAAATAAATGTAGTTGCCGGCTTTCTCTCGGGCCATGGCTGCCCTTGTCGCATCCTTGCCTAAAAGTATCGACGATGACGCCAGCCTCGCGCAGCGGCTATATTGAGGGTCGTCATGAAAGACGCAGGAGCGATGGATGTCAGAGAGACGCCGGCGTATCGTCAAGCTGATTGAGCGGCTTGCGCCGAACGAGGGATATACGGCATCGCCGTTGGAGGGTGTCAGCTTTGTTCGCGCCAACCGGTCGCTAGGCCGCACGCCCGTTTTGTACGAACCGAGCATCGTTCTTGTCTGCCAGGGCCGCAAGCGCGGTTTTTTCGGAGATAGGGTCTTCGTATACGACGCCAATCACTATCTCGTACTTCCGTGCCGTTGCCGTTCACCACGGAAACCGAAGCGACTTCCGCCGAGCCGTTTCTCGCCGTCACGCTTCGCCTCGATGCAGGCGCCGTCGCAGATCTCGTCCTCGCCTTGGATACACCCGGCAGTAAGCCATCCGGGATGCCGCAAGGGATCTATTCCACCCCGTTGAACGATCGCCTTGCCGATACGCTACTTCGACTTTTGGAGGCGCTCGGCTCGCCGATGGAAGCGCGCATCGTCGCGCCTCTCGTCGTGCGCGAGATTTTCTTTCTAGTGTTGACAGGCGAACAGGGCGATTCAGTGCGGGCGTCGCTCGCGGCGACCGGTCATTTCCCGCAGATTGCCCGTGCACTGCGCGGTCATTTCCCGCAGATTGCCCGTGCACTGCGCCGCATCCACACCGACTACGACAAGCGTATCGACGTCGACAGCCTGAGCAACGAAATCGGCATGAGCGTTCCGACCTTTCATCGCCATTTCAAGGCGGTGACCCGCGCGACACCCATTCAATATCTCAAGTCGACGCGGCTGCATCAAGCACGCCTATTGATGATACGCACCGGGTTGACTGTCGCCGCCGCATCTGCAAAGGTGCGGCTACGAAAGTCCATCGCAGTTCAGCCGCGAATTCAAACGAGCATTCGGTCGCACGCCGACAGAAGAAGTCGCTTTGATGCGGACGGCGTTCGGGTGGTCGGAATCGACATTCGGGGTTTAAATGCCGCATGAAAGCGCGCACCTTCGGCGGCTCCGAGTCGGCATACCTCATTCAACGTAGCGGCGAATTGGCAGCCGGAATCCAGATCGTCGAAGTAGCCTCATAGAATTGATCGGGGCCGCCCTTCGGCGGCCAGATCCCGTCGGCATACGATTTGGCGCGAATGGCAATGCGCTCGTCGAGGCTATTCCAAGGCCAAATGTGGGTGATGCGATGCGCCCCGTCGAGTGCGTACAGCGTCGCCCCGGACGCCCTTGAAGAATGAGATTAGACTGATCCTCCCGGCGAGCAATTCCCGCGTAACTCGCACTTCAGGCTTTCTCATCGGTTCGCGCATCGTACGCCGCCTGGGCGGCAGCGATCCGTTCCAGGTTCTTAAAAGCCCACTCGCCGAGGACCTTAACCGGCTCCGCCAACGATTGGCCGATGTCCGTCAGTTCGTAATCGACGCGAGGCGGGATCGAAGGCGTAACCGTCCGAGTCACTAAACCATCGCGCTCCATATTCCGCAGCGTGAGGGTAAGCATCCGCTGCGATATACCTCCAATCTCGCGCTTCAGTTCGTTGAACCGGTGTCCGCGCCTGCGCAGCAGGACAATGACCATCACGGTCCACTTGTCACCGATGCGGCCAATGGCCTGCGAGACCTTGAGACAAGCGCCGGGCCGATGTGCAACCGCCGCATCGAGAGCTGTATCAGTCACATTCATGTGCCTTAGGTTTCAACTTTGTGCGTTCTTGTGGGCCGATTAGCGCGGGCACATACTTTCACCCGCTTACTAATCGGAACTGGAACCCCATGAAACTCTTACACGTCGACAGCAGCATCACCGGGCCGCGCTCGGTTTCTCGCGAACTCTCCGCGCTCATCGTCGAAAAGCTTCGCGCGGCGCAAGGGTTAGAGAGCGTCTATGTCTATCGCGACCTCGTCGCCGAGGATCTGCCTCACTTTACCGCTATAACCGCACCCTCCGCTCATCCGATCGCCAAAACCGTTCCGGCGTTGAGCGCGGCGCAACAAGTACAACGGGATACCAGCGATACGATTCTGAAGGAGTTCATCGAGGCCGACATCGTGGTGGTCGGTGCCCCGTTGTACAACTTTGCGTTGCCCTCGGCGCTGAAGGCTTGGGTCGACCGGCTCCTGGTCCCGGGCACCACGTTCCGATACGGCCCGAACGGCCCCGAGGGTCTCGCGGGCAACAAACGGGTGATTCTCGCGATCGCCCGCGGCGGTGTCTACAGCGAACCATCCACGCTTAAGTCGATCGAGCACGCGGAGTCGTTTCTGCGGGTGGCGCTGGGCTTCATCGGCGTAAAGAACGTGGAGACGGTGGTCGCCGAGGGTCTGAATGTCGCCGATATCAAAGAAAAAGCGATAGCTTCGGCGCGCGACGCCGTTCAACGGCTCGCGGCCTAGTACTCCCGCACGAGCGGACGCGCGGTCTTCAGCGCAGCATGAACGACATGGCGGAAAGACAATTGAGCATGCGCACGAGCGACTGCATACTGTCCGCGTCGAACCGCAGCGTACTGCCTTCGACTCGGTGCATACCCGGCCATTGGCCGAACAAGTCCGCTTGCCCCGGCGTTTGCGTCGTCAACTCGCACTCCAGCGGCCCCGCCATCGTGAACGGCCTCAAGTCACGGATGCGGGACACCGCGCTGCTTGCCGCCTCTTCGATCAGCGCGCAGGCGGACGACGGCGCGAGGCTCGTACACACTGCGTTGCCGTATGCGCGCTTCGTTTCCACACCGATCGCGCCGGGAAAAATCGGCGCCGTTTCGGCCAGAAAGACATCGTCGCCGGAAAACATCGCCACCGGCACGCCGAATTCTCCCGCGAGCGCACCGTATAGGCCTGCCTCCCCCAGCTCCGCGCCGTTCACGCGTACGCTCCTGAACGCAAAGCTATTGATCGTGTGCGCAAGCACGCCGGTGGTTTGCGACCGCGCGTGATAGCCGATCAGATAAACCGCATCGCAATCGAGCTCGACACCCGCCATCATGCCGAGATTGCGCGGCTTGCCGGTGATGGACTGCGCGCGTGCATCGAGCCGGTCGAGCAACAGATTGCGAAAACCGCCGTGCGAATCGTTCACGAGGACCTCGGTCGCACCACCGTCGAACGCACCGTGCACCGCCGCGTTCGCCTCATCGGTCATCCAACCTCTTGCACGCTCGTACTCGGCGTTGCCGCTACGCGTTTGCTCCACGTGGGTCACGCCGGCCACGCCTTCGATATCGGTGGAGATCAGAATCTTCACTATGATTGCTCGCTTGAATACGGAAGCGCCAGTAGCTCCCGCCAATTCGGAACCGCATCCACGAACGCTTCGCGCCGATGGCCGTCTCGCCCGGTCACGGTCGCGGCATGCCACAGCCCATGGACGATCGCCTGCTCGACGGCTTCCGCGCATGCGTTGAAAAGCGGATCCAGCATCGATTCGTGCACCATGCGTACGGCGGGCATCGGCTCGGTCGCAAGATGCGGCACCTGCCACGCCGAGCTGAACGCGAGCGCGATGTCGCCGCTGCCGTGGCCATAGACTGAACCCGTGCGTGCAAGCCCGGCCGCCGAGCGTTTCGCCACGCGCTCCAATTGCCGGACATCGAGCGGCGCGTCGGTCGCGACGATCATGATGATCGATCCTTTCTCCGGCCCAGCCCGTTCGTCATCCGCGCCGGGTCCCTGTGCAACGACACGGCGCCCGAGCGGCTGTCCCGCCACCGTGAGGTGCTCGGTCCGGCCGAAGTTGGCCAGCACCAGTGCGCCCAGCACATATCGTTGTCCATCCGGCAGCGCCGCGATGCGCGAGGCGGACCCAATGCCGCCCTTGAAACCGAACATCGACATCCCTCGGCCCGCTCCAACAGAGCCTTGAGCGAACTCGACCGTGGCCTCATTGCATGCGGTCGCATAGTGCTCGGCCGACACCGCCATCGCCTGGATGTCGTTCAGATAGCCGTCGTTGCACTCGAACACGAGCGGATTGACCGTCGACCATTCCCGGCCGATCTCAGGGTGGCGCTTGATAGCCGCGCGGATTTGCGCCTCGGCAACCGCCCCGGCGGAGAAGGTATTCGTGAGCGCAATCGGCGTTTCGAGCATGCCCAGCTCCTGCAACTGGACGAGTCCGATGCTCTTGCCGAAGCCGTTGATGACCGCGGCGGCCGCGGGTGTCTTTCGCAAAAACGTATCCCGTCGGCATCCTGGGCGGCATGGGGCCCGCCGCGGGCGTCGATTTCGTCCGCTTATTCCTCTCGGCCTGCGAGCGATGTTTGCGCGAGCACGGCGTGGCGATCGTCGATCAGGCGTTCCCGGAGCATTGGCTCGCGCAGATTCCCGTGGCGGACCGTAGCCGGGCGCTACGCGATCCCAATGCGCCGCAACCGCTGGAAGGCATGTCGCTGGCAATCGCGCGACTCGTCGGCCTCGGTGCGCGCACCGTGGCAGTCGCCTGCAATACCGCGCATGCGTGGCAGGCGGCTTTGCAGCGGGAACACCCGGACGTCGAACTGCTGCATATCGCGAGGGAAACGGCTAGCCATCTGCGGGCGTCCGGCGTTACGTCGGCCATCCTGCTTGCAACGGAGGGCACTTATCGGATGGCGCTCTATCAGGAGGCGTTCGAGGCATGCGGGATTCACTGCGTGCTTCCGCCGGCGCCGGAGCGCGACGCGCTAATGGAGGGTATCTATGGCGGCGTCAAGGCCGGCAGCCTCGAACTCGCGCGCGAGCGATTCGCGGCGGTGGGTCGCGTGCTATACGAACAGCACGGCCACCTGCCCATGGTGATGGCGTGCACGGAGATCCCGCTTGCGATGCCCTTCATCGATGAAGCGCGGGCGTGGAGATTGGTGGACCCAGCGGAAGTGCTGGCATCGGCATTGGCTCGCCGGGCCTATGGTTTGACTTGATCGGATGCGCCGGAAGGCGCTGCGGCGTGAAGCGGAGTCGTTCCAAAGAACATAGCGGGACAACTCGGCTTCTCTAGCAAGCGAGACTCACCGCGCGAGCCCCGCCCGACGCAGCGCCTCCTCAGCGGCCTCATGGTCTTGAACCGATGTTCCACCGGAAATACCGATGGCACCTACCAAACGCTCTTCATGAAAGATCGGTACGCCACCGCCGACCGGCATGAGCCGCGGGTGGTGCGCCAACGGGGCGACGGCCGGCTCGGCCATGTACTCGTTCCATTGTTGCGTGGCCATGCCGAACGACGCGGCGGTCCATGCCTTGTCGATGGCCACGTCAACAGTGAGGAATGGGGCGGAATCCGAGCGCTCGAACGCGCGCAGGTGACCGCCTGCATCGGTAATTGCGATCGTCGCGGCAAACCCGCGCTCGGCGCATGCTTGGCGCGCTTGCGCCAGCAGTGCTTGCGCGGCTTCGAGGCTAATCGTGGCCGTGTTAATGATCGGCGAGTTCATGTCAATGCTCCTTCTCGAACAGTTCAACGGTTGGCAACGACGACCTTGCCGATCATGTTGCCGGCCTCGACCAGCGCATGCGCTTCGATCAGATTTTTTGCATTGATGCCGTCAATGCGTCGGGTTACGGTGTGCTTGAGACGCCCCTGGTCAACCAGTTGCGCCGCGCGGCGCAGCAAGGCGTGCTGCCGTGCGATCGTGCCGGTGGTAAACATGGCGCGGGTGAACATAAGCTCCCAGTGAATCGAAATCGACTTCCCCTTGAATGGGCCGATGTCGAGCCCCACGGGGTCGTCGATCAGTGCGAACTGGCCTTCAGGGCGCAGCACGTCGGCGATTTGCCGTACATAAGCGGCGCTGTTGTTCAACCCGGCAACGTGGGTGACGTGCTCGATACCGAGCGCGGCTAGCTGAGGCGCCCACGGCTGGTGGTGATCGAGGACGTGATGCGCGCCATGCGCCAGCACCCACTCGCGGGTTTCGGGCCGTGAGGCCGTGCCGATGACGGTCATGCCGGTCAGTTCGCGCGCTAGCTGGGTCAGAATCGAGCCGACGCCGCCCGCCGCGCCGATGACGAGCAGCACGTTGTTGTCGGTGGGGTCCGCTGCCTGAACATGCAGGCGGTCGAACAGCAGTTCCCACGCCGTGATGGTCGTCAGCGGCAACGATGCCGCCTGCGCGAAGTCCAGCGATGCCGGCATGGGGCCGACGATACGTTCGTCCACGGCATGCAGTTCGCTGTTACTGCCGGGCCGCTTGATATCGCCGGCGTACCAGACACGGTCGCCGGGTTTGAAGCGCGAGGCCAACGGACCGGTTGCGCGGACGATTCCCGCAGCGTCCCAACCGGCAATACGCGCCGCGCCTTCCGGAATATCGCCGCCGCGCCGGATCTTGGTGTCGACGGGGTTCACCGACACTGCTTTCACTTCCACCAGCAGATCGTGATCGCGCAATTCCGGCGTCGGCAGCTCGATATCTTGCAGCGCCTCGGGGTGGTCGATGGAATGGTTCTGATAGAAACCGATGGCTTTCATGACTTGCGCTCCGAAAAGATTTGAAGCCATGCTATCTTTCGTCGAAATACGGATAAATACCCGTCGAACCCAAACACTTTCCGCATTTCAACGAAAATGATTCGCCTCGATGACGTCCAGATCTTCGTGCATACGGTGGACTATGGAAGCTTCTCGGAAGCGGCACGTCAGCTCAATATCGCGCCGGCGCTCGCGAGCGCGTCGGTTCAACGGCTCGAAAAAGCGCTGAACACGCGTCTGTTCACCCGTTCGACGCGAAGCATGCAACTGTCCGAGGCCGGCGAGCGTTATCTACCGCACGCGCGGGTCATGATTGCCGCCCTTGCGCAAGGCGAGCAGGCCTTGGCGGCCGGCCGGGGGGCGCTGACCGGGCCGCTGCGGCTGTCGGCTCCGTCCGACTTCGGGCGAAACTTGCTATTGCCGTGGCTCGATGAATTTCAGCACCTGCATCCGGGTTTGTCGGTGCACCTCAAAATAAGCGACCGCGCGGCCGACCTCATGCGCCAGCCGCTCGATGCTGTCGTGCGCTATGGGGTGCTGCCCGATTCGTCGCTGCTGGCCATGAAACTGGTCGAGAACAATCGCCGGGCATTGTGTGCCGCGCCGTCATACCTCGAACGACATGGCGCGCCGGCCAAAGTGGACGACTTGCGGCGGCACAATTGTCTTCGGTACGTCTGGAGCGAGCAGATATTTGAACGCTGGCGCTTTACGCCGCCGGGCGGCGAGCGCACCGTGGCCGTCACGGGCAATCGCATCAGCGACGATGCCGATGCCGTGCGCCGCTGGGCGGTAGCTGGGGAGGGCATTGTCTACAAGTCGCGACTCGATCTCATCGACGATCTGAAGGCAGGCCGGCTGGTGGAGTTATTCCCGCAGGAGCATTGCGAGCCTGCGCCGCTGCACTTGATTTGTGCTCACCGTACGCAACTGACGCCCGCCATCAACGCGTTGCATGTCTTCCTGCGCGAGCGTTGTTCGGCGTTGGCTGCGAGCTATACGTCGGGAAGCGCCTCTTAGCGCCTCGTTGGCTTACCTCCCCAAGAATCGTCCGCATATCCAAGCAACGCGATTACGCTAAAGAGCCCGATTGCTGTTAGCCGCAAGCCCAGCAGGATGTACACGAAGAGGAAACTGCAGGGCGGCGATGCCAGGAGGTCTCGTTGCTATTTTAAGATAACGGATCATCGTAAAATAACGTGTTCCCTTATTTTAAGATCCAGATCCGATGAAGCGAAGCACCCAAGGTCGCTACCAAACCGTCTCTACCGTTGGCGAAAAGGTTCGCTCGTTCATTCCAGCCGCCCTACCACCGCGACCGCCTATCGACTGGACTCCGAGGTTGCGAAACAAGTTCGATCAAGCGTTGTTGGCGCTCGGCCGACTGGACAGCGTGTCGACGCTGCTACCGGATACCGCGTTGTTCCTTTATATGTATGTAAGAAAAGAGGCCGTGCTATCGTCCATGATTGAGGGTACAGAGTCCTCGCTTTCGGACCTGCTTCTTTTCGAACTCGATGAAGCCCCTGGCGTCGCCCTCGACGATGTGCGCGAGGTCAGCAACTATGTGGCCGCCTTGGATCACGGCCTGCATCTGCTACGAAATGGTCTGCCATTATCGCTACGACTGATCCGAGAAGTGCACTCGGTACTTCTCTCGAAAGGCCGCGGTAGCCGTCTGACGCCGGGCGAGTTCAGGCGCACGCAAAATTGGATTGGTGGCACGCGCCCGGGAAACGCTGCTTTCGTACCGCCGCCACCCGAGCAAGTATTGGAGTGCATGAGCAAGCTCGAACTATTCTTGCACGACCAACCGCAGTCGACTCCGATATTAGTCAAGGCAGCACTTGCTCACGTCCAATTCGAAACCATTCACCCGTTCTTGGACGGCAACGGCCGTCTGGGACGGTTGCTGATTACTTTGCTGCTGTGCGAGCAGCAGGTCCTGCGCGAACCGATGTTATACCTCAGTCTTTATTTCAAAACCCATCGTCAGCATTACTACGAACTGCTGAACGAAGTCCGCCTGGATGGCAACTGGGAAGCCTGGCTAGACTTCTTCGCTGAGGCCGTAATTGTGACCTCAACCCAAGCCGTGGATACTGCGCGTCAATTGCTCGCACTCTCAGATCGCGATCGAGATATGGTTGGGACGCTTGGCCGCGCGACGCCGTCGGCTTTGCAAGTTCACAGAGCCCTAATGGAACATCCGATCGCGACCTCCGCTCGCCTTACGGAAAAGACCGGCCTCACACCGGCTACTGTCAACAAGTCGCTGACGCTTTTGCAAGGGCTAGGTATTGTGCGAGAACTCACTGCGCAGAAGCGCAATCGGTTATTCAGCTATTACGGCTACATTGACCTCATCAACCGGGGCACTGAGCCTCCCGGGAAATGATTTGGCATCGCGCTCGTCGAAAAGAACGGCTTAAGGCCGACGGAGAGGGCTGACCGGCGCACTTGTGCGCCTACTCCGCCGCCCATTCGGCGAGCTTTGCCACCGTGTTCATGTTCCGAGCGGTGCCGGACTTGGCGGCCGCGATCTTCAGTTTCGAGTCCGCCATGCCGTTTCCATAATGCACGTAGATCTCGCGCTTCCCGAGCGCGATCTCTTCCGACCGCTGGCCGCTCACGCCGGCCAGCGTATCGGCTGGAGGAGGCGCATCGAGGAATATGGCAACGGTTCGATTAGGCGCGGCTGACGCAAAAGGATTGCCCGCGAGAACCGCGGCCAGTTCCGCGCCGGTTCGGACTAGAACGCCGGTCTGCATGCCGGCGTTCGTCTTCAAGCAACGCTCCAGCTTGGTCTTCACCGAAGCTTCGGAGAGCTCGCTTTCGAAGACGACGTTGCCGCTTGCTATATACGTGCGCACCTCGGCGAAGCCAAGGGACTCGCACATCGCGCGCAACTCGGCCATGGGGAGCTTGCCTGTGCCGCCGACGTTCACGGCACGCAAGAGAGCGACAAATTTGGTCATCGGTGCATTCTATCGCCTCCCGTTTTTCTTACGTCGGGTCCCGTCCTTCCGTGTGTTCAACGAGCCACTTCAACACCGGCGCCAGCGCCTCATCGGAGTTCTTCTCGTAGATGAGCCCGTGGCCGTTCCCGAATACTCCGTGGTCGGGGAGATGCAGCACTTGCGCGTGGCTGCCCGCCGCCTTCAGTTGCTCGATGGCGGGCCGGCTGGCTGCGGCGAAGGCGGAAGCATCGGCCGTCACGGCAACGATCGGCAATCCGGCTAGCGCGGGTAGCCGATGCGTACCAGGCGCGGCCTGGCGCAACGCTTCAGGCGAAGCGACGGGCGGCTCCCAATTGAGCGGAGCCGCCGCGAGGCCCCACGTCAGCGAGCCTATATTGGGAATCTCCGCGAAAGGAGGCCCCATCGGCTCCACCGCGACGATTGCTTTCACCAAGCCGGGCCGTCGATCAGCCACCAGCCAGCCGACCGGCCCCGATGCCGAGTGCGTGAGCAGGATCGCCGGGCCGATTTTGTCCAGCAATCTGCCGATCCGGTCAGCCTCCATGTCCTCGGAAAACGCGAGATCCGCGGGAAGCGGCCCATAACCGGCGATGAACTCATCCATTGCGGCTTCGTCGTCGCGGGCAAAGGGCCATTGAGTATGCCGACCTTCATATTCGGCGGGAAAGTAGATATGGCGACCGTGTTCATAGGAAAACGCCGGCCCCATCGGTCCCATCGTCTCGACATGGAACGGCGAGCGTCCTTGTCCCGGGCGGTCGGCAACGAGCACCGCATAGCCCGCCTCTACCAGACGTTGCGCCCAGCCAGGCCGGCCATCCGGCGTGTCGAACCATTCCGTTCCTTGGTAGCCGCCCCCATGCAGCAGCACGATCGGCCAAGGGCGAGTCACCTGCTCGGGCGCTTCCCACTCGATAAAGAGCGGACCGCATTGGTAGGTCTGTCCGTTTTGTTCGACCCGATCGCCCGGAATCCACATATGACCGCGCCGCACGGTGCGCGCGGCAGCATTTTTCCAAAAGGCCAAGATCGTTCTCCATTCTTTGAAGTGAGGGACGCGCGGTGCGAGGGCACTACGACATGCGATGGAGCGAAGTTTGGCGAAATCATTTTCGTTCGACAATTCAATATACTGAACATCGTGCGTTCATTTTTGTGGGCACCTGCATATGGAGTGGAGCGATGTCAAAATCTTTCTCGCAATCGCACGGACCGGGACACTCGGCGCGGCCGCACGTGCGCTGAGGCTTAGTCATCCGACCATCGGGCGGCGGCTTCGCGCACTCGAAGCGTCCGTGGGACAAGCGCTGTTCCAGCGCACCGCGGACGGGTTGGTTCTGACCGAGGAAGGCACCGCTATCCTGCCGCTCGCCGAGCAGATGGAGGAGAGTGCGCTGACCATGGAGCGGCGGCTGACCGGCGAGCAGCACAAGCTCGAAGGAACGCTCAAGGTGTCATCGGCCGATTGGTTTGGCGCCTACGTCTTACCGCCCGTGATCGCCGCCTATTCGCGCGAGTATCCGCTTGTGGAAATCGAGGTCCTCACAGGAACACGCCTGTTCAATCTCGCACAGCGAGAGGCGGACATCGCTTTTCGGATCGTTCCGTTCGACGGACAAGATATCGTGCAACGACGCCTGACCCGAATGCGATACGGGGTCTACGTCGCAGCGACGAGTGCCGACCCGGTGGAAGACGATGGCACGGGGCACCGCCTCATCGCGATGGACACGTCGACCGGCAGCTTTCCCGATATCGCCTGGCTGAAAAATCGCTTCCCCAACGCGAGCGTCGCCTTGCAGTCGAACAACCGCAACGTCCAGGCGCAAATGTGCGCGAGAGGTTTGGGCATCGCCATCTTGCCTCGGCCTGTCGGCGACCAGGTCACTGCTATTCGCAGACTCGATTTGCGCGATGAGCCCCCCTCGCGGGACATCTGGATGGGCTACCATCGCGATCTCAGGCGGCTACATCGATTGCGCGCCTTCGTTGATCTAGCGGTTAAACACGTGGGAGATTAGTCGGCGGCTCGCGACGATCTAGATCGACGCCAGGGGCAACGTTTTGAGCCGATCAAGGATCACCTCCTTCATGCCCGGCGGCGCCGGCAGATCGTCGAGCATCTTCGGCCACGTATCCTGAGCCGCGGATACCGCTGATTTGACCGCGGCGATCGCGATACGCTGAGCGATGCCAGCGGACTTAGCCAGTTCCGTGTAGGTATCGAGCGTCTGAGCGCGCTGCATGCGATCGATGGCAACGTTCATCCCGTATGTGGAAAACCCCGGCAACACGGCGACGCAAACAATGTCGTATGCAGGGCCCAACCGCGGGTGAACCTTGTCCGCGTAGAGCACGGAAAAATTCTTCAGATGCGCGTCGCTGTTGCCGATGAGTGTGTTGACCGCTTGCCGTACAAAGAATTCGCGGACGTCCCTCACGCCGCGCGGACTCAGCGCGTCGAGCAAACTCAGCAGCATGCGGAACTGCTCCTCCTTCCCATACTTCGCAGCCGGCATGCGCCCCAGCATTTGGCAAGCGTCTTCCGCATGGATGCGCTCATTGCCGTGTCGATCGTAGCGCTCGACGGCGAGAAACGACGTTGCCGTGCCGGCAATGGCCTGAAGGCCGTCGATGTCGATGGCCGAAAGATTCATCGGCTCGCAGGATGCGACGTTGACCCCGGCGGCTTTGGCCAGTTGCATGGCAACGTACTCATTGAAAATCTGCGAGTCGTCGTTTTTAGCGGGAAGTTTCGCGATGACATCGGAAAGCTTGCCGTGTCCCGGCATCGTGTATCGCTTGCCTTTGTCCACCGTCGAAAGCGCCAGCTTGTTCTGCACGCCGGAGATGGAGGCGGCGCCCTCGGCAGGCCCCTCCGTTACGCTCATTTCGAGATTGGCGGCGGCGCCGGTGGCACCGAACCTTCTCGCGTAGTCTGGAACGCTATGCGTGTCGGAGGGTGGCTGAACGACAACGGCGCCGGGCAGGTCGTAACCGGCGGCAGCGAGGACACCGAAGTCGTCTCGATCTTCCGGATTGTGACGAGTCGCTTCTAGCCGCTTGCGCAAATCGCTCTCTGGGAGGAGCCCCGCAAAGAACGGCGGAAGCTTACCGCCCGTGTTGTAGAGCGCGGGGTGGAAAGCGTTCGAAAAGATGTCAGCCGCAATCGCCGGAGTGCCTGGGATCGCCATCGACAAGGTGAGCGTCGGCACGCCATTGGCCGCCTTGAACGATTCGGATGGCACGAAGCGGCAGTTCCCGCCAAATTCGCAAAGGTAACCGCAGACCGCACCGTAAAGCCGTACCTCCAGGTAGCGTGGATGGATTGCGTCGGTCATTGGCGCCCTTTCAGAAACATCTCAGCCGCGCTCGGCGCCTGGACGTCGGGCCCGGTACCCTTTCCTGCTAGGACCTGGCGGACGGCGGCGAGGTGTTCCTTCGGCACGAGTACCCATTGCGCGTCCAAACCCGCTGCAAGCGCATCCAGTGTGTGGCTTCGAGCGTCGTGCCTGGCCGCCAAGGTTGCGGACAAGTTGGGGCGAGCGATACCCGTCAGACCACTCAGCTCAGTGACGGACATGCCGCGGCGCGAAAGAAGCGTCTTAACTTGTTCTATGAATGACATTTCATACTTCAGGTCGCTGGAGTTATGAAAAATTATACGGCAAGCCGTCCGAGGCTGCCTCGACTTGTATGGAATATCATATTTTCATGGCGATTAGTATTAAATAACATACACAGGCTAGTGACGTATTAGCCCCCGCTGCGTGAGTGCCCCCATCCGTTTGGTCATCACCACCACCTACAAAATGCGGCGCCAGCGTTTCACCCCAGGTGGTCACCGCTAGAATCGCAGCTTTAGCCCGGAATACCACCCATGTCTTTTGCCTCGCTTGGCCTGATCGACCCCTTGGTGCGTAATGTGCGGGACCTCAATTACCGGACCCCTACGCCGGTGCAGGCCAAGGCGATTCCCGCTGTGCTCAGCGGCAAGGACGTCATGGCTGGAGCGCAAACCGGCACCGGCAAAACGGCGGGTTTTGCGCTGCCCCTGTTGCAGCGATTGGTGCAACACGGCCCGGCGGTCTCCAGCAACCGGGCGCGTGTTCTAGTATTGGTACCAACCCGTGAACTGGCCGAACAAGTGCTGCAAAGCTTTGTCGCTTACGGCAAGGGCCTCGATCTACGATTTCTGGCCACCTATGGCGGTGTCAGCATCAACCCGCAGATGATGAAGTTGCGCAAAGGCGTCGATGTGCTCGTTGCCACCCCGGGCCGTTTGCTGGATCTCAACCGCCAAAACGCAGTGCAGTTCGATCAAGTACAAACGCTGGTGCTGGATGAAGCCGACCGCATGCTCGATCTGGGCTTTGCGCGCGAACTCAACGCCGTCTTTGCCGCCCTGCCCGCTCAGCGCCAGACCTTGCTCTTTTCCGCCACGTTCTCCGACGATATCCGCGCCATGGCGGCGAACATTCTGCGCGGTCCGGTCCACATCAGCGTCAGCCCGCCCAATGCGACCGCCAGCAAGATCGAGCAGTGGGTCGTGCCGGTGGATAAAAGGAACAAGCCCGATCTGTTCATGCACCTCGTCGCTCAGAACCACTGGGAGCACGCGCTGGTGTTCGTCAAAACCCGCAATGGCGTGGATTATTTGGCAACCGTGTTGGATGAAGCGGGTTATTCGGTCGACACCATCCATGGCGACAAGCCGCAGCCCGCGCGCCTGCGCGCGCTGGAACGCTTCAAGAGCGGCGAAGTCAATATGCTGGTAGCCACCGATGTCGCCGCGCGCGGGCTCGATATCGACGATTTGCCCCTGGTGATCAACGTCGACCTGCCGATCGTGGCACAGGACTATGTCCACCGTATCGGCCGTACCGGCCGCGCGGGCGCGAAGGGTGTGGCGGTGTCCCTCGTGTGTGCCGATGAAGCGCCGCAACTCGCCGCGATCGAAGCGCTGATCCGGCAAACGCTTCCCCGTAACGAGGAGCCGGGTTTTGAAGCCCAACACCGCGTGCCGCAAACCAGCGCGACAGGCGAGATCGTCAAGAAACCCAAGAAGCCGAAGAAGCCTAAGGTTCCGCAAGCTTCTATCGGCGCGCTGCCGGCGCTCCGCGATAAACCGCACGCGCAGAGAAGCGGAAATAAACGCAAGCCCGCGGCGCAGCCGAGCAAAGCGAGAGGCCGATAAGGAAGGGGGTCGATGACACTTCCCCTGTGACCTATCGATGCGGTTATAGGCGGGGGCGTCCATCCCACTGCTTACCGCGAACGGGCTACGTGCGCCCCTCAACGTCGGAATTGTCATTCCGCATTCAGATCGCCAGGATCGGTGGATTGTCTGCGCCGGTCCAGGGCGCTGCGGGTTCGTTCGAGTTCCTTCGCGATCAAGGCCTCGTTCGGTAGCACGGTCCGATACTCGGCCGCCACGATCTTGTTCGGAAGATTATCAAGTGCATAATGTGCCTCCGCCGCACCTTTCTCCGCACATAAAATCAACCCCACCGGCGGATTCTCACCCCGCTTCATCCAGTGCTCCCGAGCATAGTTCAGGTAAAGGTGCATCTGCCCAGCATCTGCATAGCTGAAGCGGCCGACCTTTAGGTCGATGACGAGAATGCACTTCAATCGCCGGTGAAAAAACACCAGGTCGACACGAAACCAAGAGTCGTCAATTCTCAGACGCCGTTGTCTGCCGATGAACGCGAAGTCATCACCGAGTTCCAAGAGGAAATCTGCGAGGTGCTTGATCAGTGCCGCCTCGAGGTCGGATTCGGAGTACTCATCGCGGATGTCGAGAAATTCAAGGATAAAAGGGTCACGAATCGCCTCGTTAGGCGTCACGGCATCACCGGGCTGCACATCGGCGGCTGCTTTGTTGAGCAGCACGGCCTTATTGCGAGAAAGCGCCAACCGCTCATAGAGCTGGCTGCCGATCTGGCGATCGAGTTGGCGAACTGACCAACCTTGGCGAGAAGCCTCGGCTTCGTAGAAGGCGCGCGCCGCCGTCGACTTTACTGAAAGCAGCCGTACATACGCTGACCACGGGAGCGGGAAGGCCTTAGCGACGGCGCCCAATTCGGGTACGTCGCCCCCATTCACCCAAGAGGCCCATGGTCCATCAGAACATGTTGACGGTGTGGGCACAAGCTGTGATGCGGGAGATATTGCAGACAGCGTCTGCAATATCTGATCAATCGGCCACGCGAGGTAGAACGCACGCATCTGCGCAAGGTTACGCCAGCCAAAACCGCGGCCAAACCGCTGCGACAAATCAGTGCCCAGTCGCCGCATCAGCGCATCGCCGTACGCCGCACGCCCTTCTCCCCCTGCTCGAACTCGACGATCCGCCGACCTATCTCCCAGTAGCTTGCAGTCATGATCGCATTGACGCTGCGCGCAGCGGCAGCGCGTGTCGAGGCCACGACTTCGGCGATTTCACTATGCAGCCCCGCATAGGCACTCGGCGTGATGTCGCGATTCGTCACAGTATAGTCTGGGGTGTTGGTGATAGGACTGAACGTCTCGCATCAAGAAATACTTCCGAAGATTTCCCGTCGCGATGGTCGGAGATTGTCTCCGCGCTCTAGAAACCATCTGCGCACATGCTTTGTTTTTAGACTCAATCACCCCACGGCGGTCTTTTGATCAGACTCGCCGACTTCTGCTCATAGCGATACTGCAACTGGTTTATAAACTCTGCTCGCAGGTCGTTGGTTGAGGCGAAGTTCCTATAATCGGTTCAATGGCGCCCAAGCAGCCAAAGGAGAGCACGATGAGTGAACGTTTCGACGCAGTCGTCATCGGCACCGGCCAAGCCGGCCCCGCACTCGCCGCAAAGCTCTCCAGCGCGGGCATGAAAGTGGCCATCGTCGAACGCGGGCGGTTCGGCGGCACGTGCGTGAACACCGGATGCATCCCCACGAAGACGCTGGTAGCCAGCGCTTATGCGGCTCATCTCGCGCGGCGGGCAGCCGAGTACGGCGTCATCGCCGGCGGCCCGGTCACAGTCGACATGAAGCGCGTCAAGGCGCGCAAAGACGAGATTTCGGATCGCTCCAGCCACAACGTGGAAAATTGGGTTCGCGGCTTGGAACACTGCACGGTTTACCAGGGTCACGCCCGCTTTGAAAGCGCGAACACCGTGCGCGTGGGCAGTGAATTGCTGGAAGCGGAACGGATCTTTATCAACGTCGGCGGACGGGCGCTGATTCCGCCGATGCCAGGCATCGATCAGGTGCCCTACTTGACGAATTCGACGATGATGGACGTCGACTTTCTGCCGGAGCACTTGATCGTGGTCGGCGGCAGCTACATTGGGCTCGAGTTCGGCCAGATGTATCGTCGCTTCGGGTCGCGAGTGACGATCGTGGAGAAAGGACCGCGCCTCATCGCGCGCGAGGACGAGGACGTATCGCAGGCGGTGCGGGAAATCCTAGAGGCCGAGGGGATCGATGTTCAACTCGATTCGAACTGCCTGAGGGCGCGACGCGATGGAGAGCAGATCGTCGTTGGACTCGATTGCTCCGGCGGGGCCCGAGAAGTGACGGGTTCGCATCTTCTGCTCGCGGTCGGGCGCGTGCCGAATACGGACGATCTTGGGTTGGAGAAAGCCGGGATCACGACCGATGCGCGCGGCTACATCGGCGTGGATGATCAGTTGCGCACCAACGTTCCCGGCATCTGGGCGCTGGGCGACTGCAACGGCCGAGGCGCGTTCACCCACACGTCGTACAACGACTACGAGATCGTTGCGGCCAACTTGCTCGATAATGACCCGCGCAAGGTGTCTGACCGTATTCCGGCGTACGCGTTGTTCACCGACCCGCCGCTTGGCCGCGTCGGCATGACGCTCAATGAGGCGAAACGGTCGGGCCGCAAACTGCTGGTGGGCACCCGGCCGATGACGCGCGTCGGGCGCGCCGTGGAAAAAGGCGAGACGCAAGGGTTCATGAAGGCGATCGTCGATGCGGATACCGGGGCCATTCTCGGCGCTTCGATCCTCGGTGTGACCGGCGATGAAGTGGTGCATTCGCTGCTCGACGCGATGTACGCGAAAGCACCGTACACCACGATCAGCCGTGCGGTGCATATCCATCCGACCGTTAGCGAATTGGTGCCGACGATGCTTCAGGATTTGAAGCCTGTGGTGTAGCGCTTGGAGTTTGTACCGCTTTACATCAGCAGGACTCGAATCAGCTACTTACGCTCCCAGTCGCCTTCCGTCGGTCGGCAGCCTCCCCACGGTAGCCAACCGAACCGGGCAAAAGACAATTTGCCTATTGCCTTGACAAGGCTTTTACCACGTCCCCAATCTTTACGTTTTCGAGAGGTGGCTTACGTAACCGAGAAAAATCGGCACCTCCACTTCGGATTCAAGTTTACACACTGTGACGAGTACGTCCCGATGCAATTTCTTGTGCTTACGAAGAATTATTGCGTCAGCCGTAGGGCTGTACGATATTATTGAAAACCCCTCGTCATTCTCGCTTATTTCATCAGACGAAAAAAACAAAATAGCCAGTCTTGCTGTAATCAACCATGACCATATGGCAATGACCGCCAAGCCGATTAGCCATCTTATTGATATTTTTTCAGATGTGTCTACCCAATTCGTGACAATCGACGAAGATATACCGACTGTCGCTATAAGCGATGACAATATGTAAGGCCTAAATTTTGCCCAGTTGATCTCGCTCACTTAAAGCCCCGTCAATTCGATCTATCAAGGTATGGTCAATCTAGATTTGGCCCGCCGAACCTGCCCGCTTGCTCTAGCGCGTTCGGCAGTCTACCAGCTCCCTCGCCGCGCCGATGCGTTGCCTCGACTTTCAACATTGGCCGTGCACCCGTCGACCTACGCCGCTATGCGAACGGTCGCTTTGTACCTCGGAAGCCGCCACTAGGATTAATGTGCGAGCGCCCCCGGGAATTCGAAACCCTGTTCACGTCGAAACCGCTCTTGCCACACGAAATTCCGTCGTTCCGCTCGAAATTTGTTCAGTCGGCCTTATTATTGGCGCCCTATCCTCGAAAAACAGTCGCGTGCAGCGACACCTCATGGTGCCCGCACGCCTAATTCGGCGAGGATTCGCCGTCATCGCTGGTTTGTGCGGATGCCGACTCGAAAGTCTCGCGCACCACTTCCTCGATCCGTAAAATGACCTCGTCGGGCAGATGCGGGTACCTTTTGCGTTTGTTGGACGACAGCTTTCCGTTGTTCGATTGCACCATGCGGATAAGCGCCGAAAGGTCCGAGCGGGGAAGATTGAGTTCGCCGTTCAGTTGCTCGAACGCGGTGTCGAATCCGCTTAGCCAATGCAGCTCACGTGGCAACTCTGTCCGCACGGCCTCGATGAGCATGCGGTGCAGGAAGCGGACTTCGCGCGTTGCGTCGAAGAACCGGTACGGTCGTCCGCCCGGTGACGACATTACGTGCGGCGCGTCCTCGCCGGGCGCGTATTGCCACAATCGCGTGGTCGGGCGGGAAAACCCATTTAGCACGTCAAGATACGAGTCTTCGTGGCGTTTGAAGACCGCTGACACCGGGACGATCGCCCCACCCTTCAGGCGACGAGCACCGTTGATCACGTGGTGGATCAGGAAGCGGTGAATACGCCCGTTACCGTCGAGAAAAGGGTGCAGGTAGACAAATCCAAAGGCCGCGCAAGCAGACCGCACGAGCACGTTGGAGCAACGGTGCCCGCCAGCGCTGGACTGCTCGTTGATGAACGCCTCCCACCCTCTCATGGCGCGCGTGAGATCTTCGGGCGGGGGCGGGAAAAACGTGACACGCCCCGTTCCGTCCTCGAGCCAGTTCTGTTTCGTCCGATACGATGCCTCCTGGGCGTAGCTATCCCTAACGATGACGTTCTGCAAGTCGACGAGCCACTCCTCGGTAACGCGCTCCTCCTCGCCCGCTCGGGCAAGAAGCTGAACAAAGCGCTCGCCCTTGTTGCCACTGGGCGTTTCGCGCTCAATGCTGTAGCTACTGCGCGTCTCGGAAAGGAACAGGTAGCGGACCGCGCGCTCATAAAGCGCTGCATCGGAGACCTGCTCCAGTGTCAGACTTGCCTCATCGAGCAATTCGTCCAGAGACGGTCCAGCCGCCAGCGCATCGCGCCGTACGAGCGGGCAGAAATCGCGGGTGCCGGGCAGGTTGTCTCGCACCCGGAACTTCTGATGCCGGGTTGCGTGCGCCGAATCCGCAGTGAAATAATCAGCGTCCGGCAGTGCATCGACGTAGGCGCCCGAAGGGCTCTTCTCCACGACCAGATTGCCGCCGGTTAGCCATTCCCAAAAGAAGCACGCCCTACGTACGAACGTGCTGTTTGGCGACTCGGACCACCTGCGCAGCAGCTCTGCCTCGGGCAGATGCTCGAATACGGCCTCAAGCACCTCAAGATTCACCCCCTCATTGCGAAGTGCGAATTCGACGTGCCCGATCAGCGTCTGCTCCACGGCTGTCTTGCGCGGATACCAGAACCCATTGTGACCGCGTACTTTTTGGTTCACGGAACCGTTGAGATAAGCAGGCGCTTCGAGTGGCCGAACCCGTGATTCCAGGTTCAGGTGCTCGATAAGGTGTTGGTAACCAACGGGTTCCAGTTCGGCCATGAGACTCGAAAAACGTTCAGAAGTCTCGAAATATTATCGCAAACAGCTCTTTTCGAGCACGAATACTCGAAAAATTCTCGCTCCCCGTCCTGCTGACGGGCGTTATACCGCTGCGCCGTTACGAGGTGGCGGCGATCGCTGGGCTCAGAATGCCGGCGGGATCCCCGTCACCCGCATCTCCAGCTTCAATTCAACCAGCTCAACGCCTCCGCGTTCTATCACGATGGTCTTTCCCGGTACGGGATGGAAGCCGTTCTTGTGATAGAAGCGCACTGCCGTCTCGTTGCGCTCGAGAACCCACACCGAGATTCTCGATGTGCCTCCCGCCGCTAAAACGGGGAGCACATGCCCGAGTAACTGGTAACCCGCACCCTGTCGCGTGCGTACCGGATCAACATACATCGCCTGGATTTCGGCTCTTCCGGTGTTGCTCTGCGGATTTCCATTCCTTTCTCCTCACGCGATCTTGAGATATTTCACACCCTGACATCCTGAGCCACATCAGTGTCCAGAACGCTCTTGGCTATGTCGGCGTATCTAAAGTTTCATAGAAACTCGTCGTAAATACCTAGATAGTCTTACCAAATTCGACGACGACGTTGAAACGGGCATAGACGCGGGCCACCGCTTCGAAAGCCACCAGTCGGTCGCAGCGGACAGGAAAATATCGTGGCGTATCTGAAGAACATGAAAGTGGTGACGCAACTGATTTTAGCTTTTGCGGTGGTCATCCTCCTGCTGATCGGTCTGGGCGTGTTTTCGCTCAGCGTGGTCAGTGCGGAAAACGACCACGTGGCGGCGCTTCGTGATAAATGGTCCGCCAGCGTCAGCAGCAGTCTGCAAATGCAGAACGCGCTGAATCAGATCCGTCTCGCGGAATTCCGGATGGCTTCCACCGACAAGATCGACGAAGTCCAGGCGGTGGAATCGAGGATGGCGCCGCGTGTCGAGAACTTCCAGCGCGCCAGCGCGGCCTACGAAAAGCTTATCTCGGAGCCCGATGAGAAGACGGCTTATGCGGAAGTGCAGACGCTCGCGCCCCAGTATCTCGATCTCGATCGCCAGGTGCGGGAGCAGGCAAAAGCCGGCAACCGGTCGCAAGCGATGAGCATCCTCACGGGACAGGCGGGTACGGTTCGCGACGCGCTCGCAAAGAATATCGACAAGATCGTCGCCATCAATCAGGAAGGCGCCGCGCGCGAAGGAAAGGCCGCCAACGATGCGTATCACACCGCGATTGCGTTGACGATCGGGTTCAGCGCTGCCGCCGCTGTGATTGCATTGGGCGTGGCGCTGCTGATTGCTCGCCGGGTGGTCGGACAGCTCGGCGGCGAGCCGCGGGAAGCTGTGGCGATGGCCACTGCGATCGCCGCAGGCAATCTGTGCATCGCCGTGCCCCTGAAAACCGGCGACACCAGCAGCCTGATGCATTCGCTGGTCCAGATGAAAGAGCAACTGACCGATATCGTGCGTGGCATTAAGCGTTCAAGCGAATCGATTACGATCGCCGCCGCCGAGATTGCGCAAGGCAACACCGATCTATCGCAGCGCACCGAGCAACAGGCTGCATCGCTGCAAGAGACCGCGTCGAGCATGGAGGAATTGACCAGCGTCGTGCGTCAGAACGCGGACAACGCCAAACAGGCGAGCCAGTTAGCTGAAACCGGCTCCAGCGTGGCGCAACGCGGCGGCTCGGAGATCGGCCGTGTCGTCTCGACCATGCATGAAATTGCGGAGAGTTCGGCGCGGGTCGCCGACATCATCAGCGTCATCGAAGGGATCGCTTTCCAGACCAATATCCTCGCGCTGAACGCGGCTGTCGAGGCGGCGCGCGCCGGCGAACAGGGCCGCGGTTTTGCCGTCGTGGCCGGCGAGGTGCGCACGCTGGCGCAGCGCAGCGCGAGCGCCGCGAAGGAAATCAAAGAACTGATTACGGAGTCGGTGACACGTATCGAGAGCGGCTCGAAGCTGGTCGAAGGGGCAGGCCAGACGATGGACGAAATCGTGGCAGCCTCGCGCCGCACGACCGACATCATGAATGAAATCGCAGCGGCTTCTGAACAGCAGAGCACCGGCATCGGACAGGTCAATACTGCGATCACGCAGATGGACGCGGTCACGCAGCAGAACGCGGCGCTCGTGGAGCAGGCATCCGCAGCGGCGCAAGCGCTGGCGCAGCAGGCGCAGGAACTGCGCGGGGCGGTGGCGGTGTTCAACGTCGAGGGTCCCGCTACGAGGATGGTGTAGCCGCCTCAAACCGCACTGCCGGTCGCGCGCAGTTCCGGGCGCACTGGCCTGCCCCCGGTTTCAGTGCGAAGGGCAGCTAGCCCACCCCCACCGAGCTTCGCTCAAGCCTCGTCGAGTTGCCCCTCGATGCCTTCGAGCGCCCGTTCGCGCTCTTTCGTGAGGCCGCCGATGGGTGGTCCGCTGAAGCTCTTGCGCACACCGCCCACGTACCAGATGGCGAGCAGCACGACGAGCAGCGCCACCATTACGTAGATTACTTTCTCGTTGGGCGGCTGGATGCCGACATATGCGAGCACGAGCGCACCGAACACGGCGGCCACGGCGAACGGTTTCGAGAGCCAGCCCAACTGGAATGGTCCCTTTTCGGTCCACGTACGGCCTTCGGCCCAGATGCCGGCCGCCGTCGGCATCGCGTACGAGACGAACAGGAACACCGCACTGCCCGCGCTTAGCACCGTGAACGCATCGCCGTACAGCGTAACGAGAATCGCGAGCGCGGCGGAGACCCAGATCGCCGTGCCCGGCGTACGATGCGCGGCGTTCACCTTGCGCAACCACTTCGAGCCGGGCAAGCCGCCGTCGCGGGCAAACGCGAACATCATCCGCGAAGTCGAGGTCACCGCGGCAAGGCCGCAGACGTAGTTGATGAAGAACATCAGCAGTTCGATCACGATACGCAGCGGCGCCGGAATCGGCGCGAGGATGGCCTGGAAGAAGCCGGTGCCCTGCTTCACCGCGGCGCCGATGTCGGGCATCACGAGGACGAACGCGCACACCATCACGTAGCCGAAGGTCGTGGACCAGAACACCGACCCGATGATGCCGCGCGGCACATTGCGCGCGGCTTCGTGCGTTTCTTCGGAAGTGTGCGCGGATGCGTCGAAACCCGTGATCGTGTACGCCGTGAGCAACAGCCCCGAGAGGAACGCGAGCGCCATCGTCTGCTTCGGCCAGGCGCCGCCGTCCACACCCGTGAGGTTGGTGAAGGTGTAAAGACGCGATAGGTCGATCTTCACCGGCGAAAACGCCAGCAGCGAAATCACGAGCACCACCGTTACGACGAAGATCAGGTATCCCGACAAATCGGTGATACGGCTCGTAATGCGGATGCCGCGATGATTGAGAAACGCCTGCGACGCCGTAATGACTGTAAGAAAGATCGTCTGCGTCCACCAGCCGAGCGAATCCGGATTCACGCCGAACATGGGGGCGATCAGCGTGCGGAAGAACGGATCGTAGGTGCCGTAGTTGATCGCAGCGACCACGAACACGAGGCCGAGCAGATTGAGCCACGCGGTGAGCCAGCCCCACGTCTTGCCGCCGAGAATCGAACTCCAATGGTAAAGGCCGCCCGCCGTGGGGAACGACGACGCGATCTGCGCCATGGCCGCGGCCACAACGAGGGCGAACACCGAGCCGAGCGGCCAGCCGAGCCCGATCGATGCGCCGCCCGCGGCCGACAACCCCATCTGGAATGACGTAATGCCGCCCGACAGAATGCAGATCAGCGAAAACGAAACGGCGAAATTGGAGAACGCGCCCATGCGGCGCGAAAGCTCCTGCGCGTAGCCCATCTTGTGCAGGAGCCTGACGTCGTTGTCGACCGGCTCAGCCGGTTGCACGGCCGGGTTGATATCCATGATCGATCCTTTGTCCAGATTTGGGGCAGTGCAACTGCAATGGGAACAGCCCTGAATTGATGCTTCCTCGGTGCCGCTGATGCTTCGTCGCCGCGGGAACAGTGGGGGCCGTTCAGGCCGCGGTAAAACAGTTGTCGACGTACAGGTGCGCGCCGTTGATGAACGAGGCGTCGTCGCTCGCTAGGAACAGCGCCGCCCGCGCGACCTCCTCCGGCGCGCAGAGGCGCCCCTGCTGCACCGAAAGCGCGGCCTCGCTCGCGTCGAAGCCGTACTTCGTGAGCGCGCTCATTTCGCGGCGGCCGTGCGGCGTGTCGATAAAACCCGGGTTGACCGCGTTGCAGCGTATGCCGCGGTCCCGATACTCGACCGCAATGGCCCGCGCGAACATCGCGCAGGCGCCCTTCGTCGCGCAGTAAAGTACTTCGAGCGGCGTGGCCGCGACCGACGAAATCGACGCTGTGCAGACGATCGAACCACCGCCGTTCACGAGCATGTGCGGCAGCACCGCGCGCGTCATCATGAACATGCTCTTCACGTTGACGTCCATGAGCCAGTCGTAGTCGTCGTCGGTCGTGTCGAGGAAAGGCTTCACCACGATGCTGCCCGCGTGGTTGAACAGCACGTCGATGCGGCCGAAGCGCCGCGCGATGCCGGCCACCGCCGTGTCCACGGCAGCGCGCTTCGAGACGTCCGCCGCGAACAGTTCGGCCACGCCGCCCGCGGCCCGAATCTGTGCGATTACTTCTTCCCCCGCATCGGCGTTGATGTCGACAAGCGCGACCTGGGCGCCCTCGCGGGCAAAGAGCCGCGACGCGGCGCCACCCGCGCCCGTCGCCCCGCCCGAAACGATGGCGATCTTGCCCGCCAGCCTCCCCGGGCGCATTCCGGCGCCCTCGGTGTGTTCGCCTGCCGCTACGCTCATGCAATGCCTCCTGTTGCTCCATTGGGTTCCGTTGGGCACAACGCTGGGATCACGATAAGCACCCCAAATCGTAGCCACTATCCAAAATTGGCAAAAAAAAATTGCGTCCCGGGCCCGCCGCCTGGGGCACTACAAACCGCTGCCGTGCGGTGCTACCCGGCCGCGGGACGACGCGCGTCCGGCGTTTCACCCATACAGCGCGCCTTTTTTTTTCACTTACACTGGACCAGCCCGGATGCCTGATGCCGCTCGCTTCCAAAATCGGCGCCAGTTCCCCGGTGGCCCTCGCAGTTCCCCGCAGTGACCCTACCCGCGCCGGAGAATGCCATGCAGACGTGCGCCTCGCCCCGCGCCGCCGTCGACATCCGCCGCTGCCGCAACGTCGACGAACAGGCGCTGCTGCTCGACGCGTGGAATCAGACCTACTGTCAGATTTCCCGCGGCCCATTCGACGGCTCCGTGAGTTCGTTCGTCGCGGGCGGCATCCGCGTGCTCGTTGAGCGCCTGAACCGCACGGTGTATCAGCGCGGGGCCGTCGCACCAGGGCGCATCGCGATCGGCGTGCCGTTCCAACTGGAAGGGCACGCGCTGTTGTGCGGCCGGCCCAGTCACCGCGACGGTCTGCACGTGTTCTCAGGCGAGGGCGGCTTCGAGTTCCTCTCGCCGGACCGGCATGTGGTCGTGAATCTGGAGATCGAACCGAACGCGATGGCGAGCCTTCTCGCACGCGAACAGATCGGGGCATTCAATGCGCGACTCGGCACGCGTGCCACGGTGCTGAACATCGATCCTCCGCACTTGCAGACGTATCGCACCACACTGAAGACGATGCTCGATGCGGTTACCTCGCAGCCCGCGCTGCTGAGCGACGCGGGCGCGATGGATTCGTTCGAGCGGCACGCCATCTTCGGGCTCGCCGAGGCGCTCGCGGCAACAGCGGACGACGCCCCCGCGCGAAGCGCTTCTCCCGCCACGGCGCGAATTTCCCGGCACTGGCAACTGGTGCGCACGGTGCGCGACGTCGTGGAGGAATCGCCGGACTGCCCGTTGTCCGTCGCGGAACTCTGCGCGCGCTTCCACGCGAGCCGCCGCACGCTGCAATACGCTTTCGAGGAAACGCTGGGCGTCAATCCCTCCGCCTACATTCGCGCGGTGCGTCTGGGACGCGTGCGGCGTGAGTTACGCGGCGCCCGATCGGTGACCGAGGTCGCGACGCGCTGGGGCTTCTGGCACTTCGGGAATTTCTCGGGCGAGTATCGGGAACAGTTCGGCGAATTGCCGTCGGAGACGTTCAGGCGAGAAAACCGGTGCTGACAGGAATGCCGTTGGCGTGTACGAGGTGCGGAAGTCTCGAAATATTGCCGCAAACAGCTCTTCTCAGCGACGAATACTCGAAAAAATTTCGCTCCCCGCCTTGCTGGAGGCCGCGTGGAGCACTCGGTACGCGCGGTATTGGTGAAATCGGGCTGTGTTCGCGGCTTGCGTTCGACAGCGATGAAGCGTGTGACGATGTCCGTAATTCGCACGACTCATCAGCGCGACCTCGATGCATCCGTCAATATCCGATACCGTCCGGCAGGTAAATCGCGAAGATAAACATAGCCGCTGCGACGGTCCATGCCCTCCAGGCCGGAAGCCGGCGTGTCCGTTGGCAGAATGCGTCCGTTGACGCTGACAGCATGCCGCCCCTCTGGCACTGGAACACCAATCGTCGCGTGTGTACCAGTCGGCACCGTAACGGTCAGATCGATGCCTGTGGCCTGCACGTGCCATTGAGCGTCGATCGCGCCGTATGGGGTGGGTATCCTGCCTTTCGCCCAGCTCAAATCACCCGGTTGCGGCTCCATGAGCCAGGTTCTATATCCCGCCGTGACGGGCCTCACCCCGAGTACGTATTTCGATAGCGCGGAAGTCGGTCCCGACGCCCAGCCATGGGCCAGACTCGCATAGGTCCCACCGGCATTTGCCGGAGGAACCGGCGTGCCATCGGGCGCCATCGCTTCCCAAGTCGCACCGCTGTAGTACGGATTTCCGGCACGCATACGTCCCCAGACAGTACGGAGGATTGACAATGCGCCTTTGGCATCGCCGGCTTCGAAGTGCGCCCAGACATCGAAGCTCGAGACGAAGGGACTGACGAGCTGGCCTAGCACAGGATTTGCGGAACTGTCCGGCGAAAACGCGAGTGGCCCGTTGCTCGTCGCCAGCGCGGCGTCCATCCTCGAAAGGATCGACGCATGCTGCCCCGCCGGAGCAACGCCGAACAACACAGCCATCGAGTTCGCATCCTGAGCAACGGGTCCACGTATTTGATCGCTGATGTCGTACAAGCCCGCTCCCGGGTTGAACAGCGAGGCATTGATCGCGGCCTTTACCTGTGCCGCCTGCCTGCCGTAATCGAGGCTGGCACCCGCGTCGCCTATCGCCGCCGCCAACCTGGCTGAATCACGCAACGCACGGTAGTACAGCACATTGAACTCCGTCACGGTGCCCGTCAGCTTGGATGCGTCGTGCGGATGCCAATCCGCGTCGTTGGATGCATCGGTCACGATCAAATGGTTCGTGTTCGCGAGTCCTTGCAAATACCGAAGAGAGCGGCGAACCGCACTCCAGTGCGACTGCACGAATTTCAAATCGCCCGTGTACAGGTAGTAATCGTAGAGCGTCGTCAAGAAATAGATCGAGTAGGAAAGCGAGTAATAGTAGACGTCCGGCATCGAATCGCCCGGCGCGATCCCTAGCGCGAGCTGTGGCGGCAGGTCCCCTGGAAACTGGCCGTCGGACCGCTGGTAAGACGCATACAGTTCAAGCGCACCCTTGACCGCATCGGTTTGCCAACTCGAGTAGTAAAGCGTCGGTGCGGCAACGGCGAGATCGCCGCTCCAAACGTATCGATCGCGTTTCGCGCCATCCACGATCGAAGCCACTGCATTCGTTCCCGCGGCAAACCGATCGAGCACGGCAGGATCGGTCAACGTCGCACTCATTGAAGCCCCGCTTCCCGCATCGATCTGTAGATTTCGGAAACAGCCGATGCCTCCGTCATAACCGGCGAATCCGAACGACCCCGACGTTGGAATCGGCGCACTGAACAGCAGCTTGTCGTCCACGTATACCTGAAGGGTGCTGCCCGTTATCGTCCGAATCCGATGCCATGTATTAGGTTTCAAATCGAAGGGCAGAGGAACCTGCGCCAGCACGCCGGCAACGAACGGATGAGTCAGACGCAGGGTATTGGGCCTGCCGAGCACATCATCGTCCGCTGCAAGCACCAGCCGAAATCCACCGGTCGGGTTTGCCCCGACCATCCAGCCCGCTTCATTGCGGACGACCTGCATGTCGAAGCTCGCGGTATACCCGCTCCATTTCGTCCCCGCCTGGTACACGGAAAACGCGCTGTCCTGAACCACGAGGCCCTGAGGCGTGACCGACCAGGTAGGCGGCAGCGAACGTGCCGGCACCGTATCCAAATCCAACGTTCGTGCGCCGAGCTTCCAAATCTCGTTGAGCGCCGCGTCGCTCGACTCGAAATAGCCGACTCTAGATTGCGGCGACTGATCGAGATGACGAATCCCAACATCGGATAAGGCGATACTGCCCGGCGTGGTCAATTGAATGACCTCCAAGCGCTCTCCGCCCTGCACGAGGCGATTCACGATCACGCCGGGCGCCGCTGGACGATACGTGTTGACCCGCGAAAGGCTTGCCGCACCCGGATTGCCGAGGAACGAAACGTTCACCTCGTTGCCATCAGGATACGACGCATCTCCCGTTGCCCCAAGATATTGCTGCGCTTCGCTATATACCACCCGCATCGTGGGACTGCCCGACAACGAAGCGATGTTGAACAAAGGCAACCCGCCGACAACCCGCCCGTAGTCCAGCGTGACGGACGCGATCGGCCCGCCGGGGCGCATCGTCAAAACCGCCTGCCCCGCATGGGTCGTGAGCGCGTTTGCGTTATCGACCGCGCCAGTCGTACTGACGACGCGCACCGGCCGCTGCAACAGATCATCACTCGTCTGCGCATGTGCCACGCCGCTTGCAGCGAGATATGCCGCGACGACGGCACACACGAAGCGGCTGCCGATCGATAAAGTTTGTCTATCCATGAGGCACCATCGAAGGAACAAACGGACGCCGGCTTATCGTCCGAACGACAAGAACGATCCGGCGGGTGACCGCCTGTGCAGCGGCGCGGGTAGATCAAAAATTGAATTTGTCGATATTGCCGGCGTTAAACGTCTGCGGCGGCCCGAGAATGACTTCTCCGTCCTTACCGATAGTCCGCGTACCGAGTTTGCCGGCGGAGAACGTTTCGCCGGGCTTGCCGCTGATCGCGCCTGATGCGAGGTTCGCGGCGGCATAAGCGGCCAAGTACCCGAGTTGACCCGGATCCCACAATTGGAACGCCTTGACGGTGCCGTTCTTCACGAACTCGCGCATCTGATTAGGCGTACCGAGGCCCGTCACCACGACCTTGCCCTTGCTCGGCGACGACGAGATATACCGTGCCGCGGCGGCGAGTCCAACCGACGTCGGGGCGATGATCGCTTTCAAGTTCGGATAGGCCTGCAACAAGCCCTGCGTCTCGACGAACGATTGTTGATCGTCGTCGTTGCCGTACGCGATCTTGACGAGTTTCATCTTCGCGTACTCGGGCTTTTTGAGTTCTTCCTTCATCCATCCAATCCACGTGTTCTGATTCGTCGCATTGGGCGTAGCAGAAAGAATCGCGAATTCTCCTTCGTTGCCGATCATGCCGGCGGTCAACTGAATCTGCGCACGGCCGATGTTCTCGGCATTCGTTTGATTGACGAAGACCTGGCGGCCCGCCGGTGCCGTATCCGAATCGAACGTGACGACCTTGATACCGCGCTCCATCGCACGCTTCAGATAGGGAACAACCGCGTTGGGATCGTTCGCGGCGATGACGATCGCGTCGACATGCTGCGTCGTCAGCGTGTTGATATATTGAACTTGCGACGACGCGCCCGCATCCGATGGGCCCACCACCTTGCCGTCGCCCTTGAATTCCTTGATCGCGGCCAGCCCCCCGTTATCCGCCGTCACTTCGTAGGGGTTGTTGATCTGCTTGGGCACGAAGGCGACTTTCAGCCCATCCTTGATACCCGCCGCACCGGCCGTTGACGCAAGTCCAAACAACATGCCGATACAGGTCGCCGCGGCGGCGGCGCGTAAAGCTTTACGCATCGTTCGTCTCCTCATGACTGCTTTCACTTGAATGGCCGGACGGCACATCCGGCCGCTTTGATATCGCGGCTCTCCAGCCGCCCGTTCGTCAACGCCTCGCCGCGACGAGCCGCTTGTCCCGGCGCGCACGCCAGCCGGCCACGAGGTTCGGAATCAGGACGGACGACAGCAACAGCAATCCGGTCACGATCGTCAGCGTTTCGCTCGATACGTCGACAAGCGTCAACGCGTTCCTGAGCACTCCGACGATCAGCAGCGATAGCAGCACGCCATAAAGAGATCCGCGTCCGCCGAAGATGGTGACGCCGCCAAACAGCACCGCGGCGATCACGGCGAGCTCGAAGCCTTCGCCGTTGTCGCCCCGCGCACTCGTGAAGCGCAACGTAAAAATGACGCCCGCGATGGCACTGACCAACCCCGACAGCACGAACAACCGAAGCTTGGCCCTGCTCACATCGATGCCGGAAAATCGCGCGGCCGAGGGGTTCGCGCCGATGGCATACAGGCTGCGTCCAAACGGCGTCGCGTGCAGGACGATGCCGAACAGAACCGCGCCCACGATGACGATCGCGAACGGCTGCGGGATAAACGTGGCGCCGAGCGGGTTCATCCCGAACGCTGTATACGACGCGGGAAAATCCGCTACTGCCTGATCGCCGAGCAAGACGTAAGCGAGACCACGAAACAGCGCCAGCGTGCCGATCGTGACGGCGAGCGACGGCAGCTCGAGCCCCACCACGAGCCAACCGTTCAACGCGCCGGCCGCGGCGCCGCCCGTAACGACGAGCGCCATGACGAGCGGCATCGGCAAGCCCATATGCCACAGCACACCCATCAATGCACTCGACGCACCGAGCACGGACGCCACGGAGAGATCGATCTCGCCCGTCACGATGATGAACGTCATCGGCAACGCCATCAGCGAAATTTCCGTGACGTCCAGCAAGATATTGCCGAGGTTGTCCGTTTGCAGGAACACGGACGACAGCAGACGCCCAAGCGCGAGCGAACCGGCGAGAATCACCGTGAGCAGGACCTCCCAGGACAAGTGGGCGGTATGCTTGCGAGCCGTTGCGGGGGAAACGATATCAACCATGATCGCGCTTTCTCATCATGCGTTTTGCGAGGGAACGGGCAAGGAGCGTGTCGGTCGCCACGGCGGCCACGATCAGCGCGCCTTGAATGGCCTGCTGCCAGAACGGGGAAATGCGCAACACCACCAGCGCGCTGTTGATCACGCCTAACACGAGCGCGCCAAGCGTCGCACCGAGGATCGTCCCGGCACCGCCGTTGATCGCAACGCTGCCGACGACCGCGGCGGCCACGACCTGGAGTTCGATGCCTTTCGCCGTGCTTGCATCCACCGTGCCGAAGCGCGCGAGCCACAACGCGCCGGCGAGCCCGGCTATGGCGCCCGAGATCACAAAGCCGACCATCACCCTGCGCTCGACTTGAATGCCGGCCAAACGTGCAGCCTCCGGATTGGAGCCGATCGCGTAATGCTCGCGGCCGCCGCGGAACGATTTCAGGTACACGCCGAGAGCGGCCAGGACGATCACGGCGATGAGGACGAGCGTCGGTATCCCGAACGCGGCACCGGTCGCGAGTCTCGAGAATGCATCGGGCAAACTGCTCGCGTTGATTTGGCCGCCGCTAACCCACGCGTAGTCCGCGCCGCGGAAGATATAGAGCGTCGAGAGCGTTGCGACGAGTGAAGGAACGCGTCCCAATGCGACGAGCCCAGCATTCACCGAGCCCGCGACGAGCCCGATCGCCACGCCCGCCATCAATGCGATCAGCACCGGCAAATGGGGAAATGCGACATACAGGCAACCCACCCCATAAGCGCTCACGCCGACCACCGAGCCAATCGAAAGATCGATGTGCCGCATCAGCATGACGACGGTCATCCCGGCCGTCAGCAAGCCGACGATCGCTACGTTGAGCAATACGTCACGCAGATTCTGCAAGTTGAGAAATTGCGGACGAGCAAGCCCCGTACACGCCACGAGCGCAATCAGCACGACGAAGAGGGCCGTTTCGCGGCGCTTTCCCAACTTCGCTAGCCAGGCCGGTATGGCAGGCGCCCGAACCGGAGTATCTTGATCCATCGTGTCTGCTCGAATGGTCATGCCGCATACCCCAACTGAACATCTGCCTGTCCGAGCGCCGCGCTCATGATTCGCTCCTCGTTCGCCTGTGCGCGATCGATTTGCGCGCTAATACGCCCCTCGTGCATGACGAGCACGCGATCCGCCATACCAAGGACTTCGGGCAACTCGCTCGATATCATCAGGACCGCCATCCCGCTGCGCACCAGATCGGAAAGTGCGGCGTACACCTCGGCCTTCGCGCCGACGTCGATTCCACGCGTCGGCTCGTCGATGATCAGCACTTGTGGCCCTGTCGCCAGCCATTTTCCGAGCACGATCTTCTGCTGGTTGCCGCCCGATAACGTGCCGGCTGGGGCATCGAGATCGCTTGCCTTGAGCCGAAGGCGCCTTCCCCAATCTTGGGCCAGCGACATCTCGCGTCCGCTCGAAATGAGCCCGAAGCGGGTCAGACGGCCGAGCACGGTCATCGATGCATTGCGTGCAATGCTCAGCTCCAGCGCAAGCCCCTGCTGGCGACGATCCTCCGGCACCATCGCGAGGCCGGCCTTGACCGCGCACGCCGGCCTGCCCGGCGTGAGGAGGCGGCCCGCCACCCGAACCTCGCCCGCGTCGAATCGATCAATGCCGAAGATCGCGCGAGCCACTTCGCTGCGGCCTGCGCCGACGAGCCCGGCGAGCGCGACGATTTCTCCCGCACGCACGTCGAACGACACGTCCTTGAACACCCCCGTGCGCGTAAGGCCACGGACCGAGAGCTTGACTTCGCCCGGTGCCACGTCGGCTTTCGGGTAGAACGTTTCCAAGTCTCGTCCCACCATCTTGGCTACGATGTCCGCCGTCGTCATCGCGGCCGTCGGCGCGTCCCACACTTTCGCGCCGTCGCGCATGATCGTCACGTGCTGCGTCAGCGCGAAGACTTCCTCGAGCCGATGCGTAATGAAAAGAATGGCCGCGCCCCGTTCACGCAACGCGCGCACGATCGCGAACAATCGTTCCACTTCCGGCAGCGACAGCGCCGCCGTGGGTTCGTCCATGATCAATACATTCGCATTCAGCGAGAGCGCCTTCGCAATCTCGATCACTTGCTGATCGGCGATCGAGAGGCCGCGCACGAGTTGGTCCGGTTTCAAATCGACGCCGAGCGAAGCGAGCAGGCTAGCCACCTCGCGATGCATTGCGTCGTAATCGATGCGGCCGATTCGATCCACCGGCTGGCGGGCCATGAAAATGTTCTCCGCGATCGACAGATCGAAGAACAGCGTCGGCTCTTGATAGATCACCGCAATGCCCGCATCGCGTGCGTCGGCCGGCGAGGAAAAGCGCCGCGCGATGCCGTCGACTTGCAGCTCTCCGGAATCGGGCATATGTACGCCGGCGAGAATCTTGACCAGTGTCGACTTGCCGGCGCCGTTCTCGCCGAGCAGTGCATGAACTTCGCCGGGCATCAGCACGAGATTGCCTTCGATTAGCGCGCGCACCTGCCCGAATGACTTGCTCGCGTCGCGCAGCGCAAGACGGGGCATGCACGAGGCTTCGTTCTCCACACTCAAAGTCGTCTCCCTGGTATTGACTCTTCGACCGTAGCGAGATGAGGCGCCTAGATGCGATAGATGCGTTCGGCGTTGCCGCGGAACAGCGCTGTGCGCTCCGCCTCGCTCACCCCGGCGACGATCCGGGCATACGCATGCCATAGCGCTTCATAGGTACCGAACAATCGATCGACCGGAAAATTCGAGGCGAACATCGCGCGCTCGGTACCGAACGCGTCGATCGTCTCCAAGACGTATGGCCGTAAGCTTTCGACGGTCCACAGATGATCGAACATCGCAAGGCCGCTGATCTTGACCGCGACGTTCGGGTATGACGACAACAGACGCAACCCGTTGCGCCAAGCGCGATATCCGGTAGGACTATCACGATCGACGAACATGCCTGCGTGATTCAGCACGAACTGGATATCCGGATATCGACGCACAAGTTGCGCCGCTTCGGGTATCTGCGACGGATAGAGTTGCAGATCGAACGACAAACCGTAACGGGCGAGCAAGCCGAAGTTGTCGAGCCAAACCGGGTCACGCATGAAGTGGCGATCGACATAGCCATACAACGGATCGGAATGCACGTTCAGAATTTGTCTGATGCCGCGCGTGTTTGGGTACTGCGCGTGCGCTGCAAGCGTGGCCTCCACATCGGGCGCGCTGAGATCGGCCCAAGCAACGATCGCGTTCGGAAGTGTGCCGCATGAACCGTCCTCACGATGCGCCGCATCGGCGAGCGATTGAAGCCAGCGCGTCTCTTCGACGGGGTTAGCTGGATCATGGTTGGCCTCGACGTGAACGACCTTCAATACTTCGACGGTGCCGGCTTCGTGCAATAAGGTTTCCGGCAGGTAGTCGTGCTTCAGCGCGCTGGCATCTCCGACGAAAGACGTGCCGGGCTGCTCGAGCCATGGATAACGGTGCGTGCGCAAATTCCAGAAATGCACATGCGGATCGACCACTTGCATGGCGGCGCCCCGAAAGGCGATCGTCTCCATCTTCGCGTCTCCGTTCTTTGATGGCCTACTACGTGCCTGTTTCTTTACGCTGCTTCGCGTCGTGCAACGACTATAATTCGGCTAGCGATAACAAACCAATCCGATATCATCATTGGGTGATCCAAAAAGTGAATCGCTCCGTGGTTGCGCAAGCCTCCGCCCTCTCCCTCGTCAATCGGCTGAAGTTCAAGCATCTCGCGCTGCTCGTCGCGCTCGACGACGTGCGCAACGTGCACCAGGCCGCCGATCAGATCAACGTCGCGCAACCCAGCGCCAGCCGCATGCTGGGAGACGTCGAGGAAGCGTTCGGCTTCCAGCTTTTCGAACGCAACGCCCGCGGGATCATTCCCACCACGCTGGGCGCCGTCGTGCTTGCGTACGCTCGCCGATCGCTTTCCGAACTGACGCGTTTCGCCGAGGATCTCGACGTCAAACGTAAAGGCGGCCATGGTCAATTGACCGTCGGGGCGATCATGGGTGCTGCGCCGGACGTGCTGGCGCTTGCCGTCGCCGCCCTGAAGACGGAACGCCCCCTGCTCAACGTGCGCATTCTCGGCGAGACGAGCGACCAGATCGTGCAACTGCTCTATCGCCGCGAAATCGACCTAGCCTTGGCGCGGCTCACTACCTCGCTGCAGCACAACGACTTCCACTTCGAACCCCTCGCCCGCGAAACGCTCGTCCTCGTGGTGCGAGCCCATCATCCCCTTGCCCGGCGCAGCACGGTATCGCTGGCGGAACTCGTTGAATGGCCTTGGGTCGCGCAGCCCGTCACGAGTCCGGCCCGAGTCCTGTTCGAAGAAGAACTCGCACACGCGGGCCTCAATACGCCCGCCAACATGATCGAGTGCGGTTCGATCTTCGCGACCTTGCAACTCATCGAAACCTACGATGCCATCGCGATGCTGCCGGAATCGGTCGTGCGCGATCATGTCCGCGGAAAACTCCTCGTTCCGCTCCCGCTAGAAATCGGCAAAAGCCTGCCGGGCTACGGCATCGTGACGCGCAAGGAAGAACCGCTCCCCGAGGCAGCGCATCACTTCGTCGGCCTGCTGCGCCGCTTCTCGCAACCGATCGCCGATACGCCTGCTCGCGGCCGTCACTGAAGGTTGACGAACAGGCCGCCGTCCACGAGCAGTGCGGCACCTGTAACATAGCGGGCGAGATCCGACGCCAGGAACACCACACAATCGGCCACTTCGTCCGGCGCACCCAAGCGTCCGAGAGGAATACGCCGCTCGAAATAAGCACGCTTCTCGGCATCGGCCAGATCGTCCGCGTTCAGATCGGTCGCGATCGTGCCGGGCATGACCGAATTGCAGCGAATCCCGAACGGGCCGAGCGCGATCGCGCAAGACTGCATCAGGGAATGCACTCCCGCTTTCGTCGGCGTGTAATGCGTCTGCATGCCCCCGCCGACGAGCGCGCTGATCGAACTGGTTGCGACGATTGCGCCGCCCGTCCCCTGCGCCTTCATCTGCTTAGCCACCGCCTGAGTCACATAGAACGCGCCGTTCAAGTTGACGCCGACCGTGCGCTCCAGCACGGCGGGCGGCATGTCGAGAAACGCGTGAAACGGACAGATCCCGGCATTGCTCGCCAGCACATCGACCCTCCCGAAAGCATCGACGGCATGACGCACGAGGTCGATTCCCGTCTGCGGCAGCGCGACATTGCCTTCGACCGCGATCGCATGACGTCCGTGCCGTTCGACTTCGGCGACGACCTCGTCGATCGCGGAACGCCGGCCGTACGACGCATCGTTGTCGCCCCAGTAGTTGATCACCACATCGGCGCCTTCACGCGCGCTGGCCACGGCGATGGCGCGGCCGATGCCACGCGAGCCGCCGGTCACGATTACCACCTTGTCTTTGAGCAGCAATTAGGCCTCTCCTCGTCGAGCGTTCAGTGCGTGTGAGGACGAATCAGCGCGCACTCGGGATTCAAGCGTACGCCGAAGCCCGGGCGATCGGGGACTTTCATGCGGCCATTGACGGGTACCGGCTCGTCCAGCAAGAGCGGCGTGAACATCGGTACGACTTCATCGGCCTTCGGCGCCATCATCAGAAACTCGGCGAACGGCGAGTTGTGACGCGTGACAACGAAGTGATAGCTGTATACGGACGAGCCGTGCGGCACGACCATGACGTTATGTGCATCGGCGAGCGCCGAAATCTTGATCAGCTCGGTGATGCCGCCGCACCAGCCCACGTCCGGCTGAATTAGATCGCAGCAGCCCATCTCGAGCAGCATCCGAAAGCCCCAACGCGTCGCCTCGTGCTCGCCCGTCGATACCATCATGCCCGGCGGCACGTTGCGGCGCAGGTCCGCATAGCCCCAATAATCGTCGGGCGAGAGCGCTTCCTCGATCCACTTGAGACCGAAAGCCGCGGCACCGTTCGCGAGGCGCTTCGCATAGGTCGCATCGAGGCTCATCCAACAGTCGTACATCAGCCAGAAGTCATCGCCCACTTTCGAGCGCATATCGGCGAGCTTCGCGAGGTTCTGCTTCAGCCCCTCCTCGCCTTCGGCGGGACTGTGCAGCAACGGCAGCTTGCCGCCGATGAAACCCATCTCTTTCGCGAGATCGGGGCGTGCTCCCGTTGCATAGAACTGCAACTCGTCACGCACCGGGCCGCCCAGCAACTGATAAACGGGCTCCTGCCGAATTTTCGCGAGCAGGTCCCACAGGGCGAGATCGACGCCGGAGATCGTATTGAGCACGATACCTTTTCGCCCGTAGTAGAGCGTCGCGTAGTACATCTGATCCCACATCTTTTCGATGTCGGTGACGCGCTGCCCTTCCAAAAAGCGCGCGAGATGCTTTTCGACGATAAATGCGCCGATTTCACCGCCCGTCGTCACCGCGAAGCCGACCGTGCCGTCGCTCGCCTCGATTTCGACGACGAGCGTACCGAGCACGTTGATGCCGAACGACTGCCGGCTGCGGCGATACTCCGGATAGCGGGCCATGGGCGTGGCAATGTGATCGTCGATCCAGTGCCCGTCCCCTTGATCGTGATAATCGGCGCCGCCACCGCGGACGGTGAATGCGCGTACCTGTTTGATGGTTGGCATGGCCATGAATTGGTTGCTCCGTAACGAGGTCAGTACGTCGCGCGGCCACCCGACAGATCGAACACCGCGCCGGTGCTGAACGCGCAATCCTCGGAACCCAGCCATAAGATCATCGAGGCGGCCTCCTCGGGCAGCAAGAAGCGATTCATCGGAATCTTCGACAACATGTAGTCGATATGCTGCTGCGACATCGAATCGAAGATTTCGGTCTTCGCCGCGGCCGGCGTCACTGCGTTCACGAGAATGCCCCGTGTGGCGAGCTCCTTGCCGAGCGACTTGGTAAGCCCGATCAAGCCGGCTTTCGACGCGCTGTAGTGCGATGCGTTGGGATTGCCTTCCTTGCCGGCGACCGACGCGATATTGACGATGCGTCCGTAGCCCTTTTCGAGCATTCGCGGCACGACGGCGCGGCACGTCAGATACGAGCCGATCAGGTTGACCTCGATCACGTGGCGCCAGATCTCGGGGCTCAACTCCCATGTCGCGCCGTTGCCGCCCGTGATACCGGCGCTGTTGATCAATACGTCGATCGCACCGTGCCGCTGCACCGTCGATGCGGTTGCCGCGTCGACCGATGCTTCGTCGGTCAACTCGACGACGACGCTGGAAACCGTACCGAATTCGCTCAATTCACGCTCGCTGCGCGCAAGCCGCTGAGCGTCGACATCCCACAGTGCAACCGCGGCGCCGGAACGCAGCGCGCGCTGAGCGACCGCGTATCCGATTCCGCGCGCGCCGCCCGTGACCACTACGACGCGTCCGTTCAAGTCGATCTTGTTCATCGTCCCTCCGGCACGATGGCCGCCACTACCCGCTGCTGCTGTTGTCCGAGCCCCTCTATCCCGAGCCGCATGGTCTGGCCTGCGCGCAGGTAGATCGGAGCCGGCTTTTGGCCCATGCCGACACCCGGCGGTGTCCCCGTGGAAATCACGTCGCCCGGCTGCAGGCTCATGAATTGGCTGATATATGAAACGAGCGTGGCGACATCGAAAATCATCGTTCGCGTGTTGCCGTCCTGATACCGCTTGCCGTCCACTTCGAGCCAAAGGCGCAGTGCTTGGGGGTCGGGGATTTCGTCGCGCGTGACGAGCCACGGCCCGAGCGGACCGAACGTGTCGCATCCCTTGCCTTTGTCCCACTGGCCGCCGCGTTCAAGCTGATAGGCGCGTTCGGAGATGTCGTTGACGACGCAGTAGCCGGCCACGTATTCCAACGCCCGCTCGCGCGTCACGTAGCGGGCCTCGCGGCCGATGACGACACCAAGCTCCACCTCCCAGTCGACCTTTTCGGCGTGGGGTGGAATCTGGACATCGTCGTAAGGTCCGACGATCGCGCTCGTCGCCTTCATGAAGAGGACGGGCTCTGTCGGTACGGCCATATTCGATTCCGCGGCATGGTCGGAATAGTTGAGGCCGACGCAAATCATTTTGCCGACCTGGCCGACGCATGCCCCAAGTCGTGTCCCGTGCGGCACGACCGGCAACGCTTCGATGTCGAGTTCGGCGAGGCGGCGCAGGGTTGCCTCTGATAGGGTGTTCCGCGCGACGTCCGCGATATGGCCGGAAAGATCGCGGATATGGCCGCGCGGGTCCACGATGCCGGGCCGCTCCTCGCCCGGCACACCAAAGCGCACCAACTTCATGCACGTCTCCTTCAGGATCGTAGGATTGGAATTGGTTTACGCAGTGGATGTTGAAGGCAAGGCGATAGCGGGACAATCCGAAATTCGCATGGGGCGATGCGGAAAGCGGATCGGGGGGGTAGCGATGCGCAGCGTGACTTCAAGTTTTTCCGTTCGTATCGGGCATCCGTGGCATTGGCGGCGGACTGAACTACGAGACGGCTCATTTCTGTGAGGTCATGCGCTCGGGCGGCATCGAAAGCGCAGTCATCACTCACGATGCTTCGCTCAAAATGATCGCCATTATGGATGCCGCCCGCGCCGAACTGGGGCTCGTTTACCCCTTCGAAGCGACGTGAATTACTGCAACTTCGACGCCGGAGAAATTCTTATGCCGACAATCGACGTGCAACAAGCCCACGTACTCCAATTCAGACCTCTGGTTCAAACCGACCGACGCGTCAATCATCGAGCGGAAGCTTGGCGACGACCTTGATCTCAAAGTCGAAGCCGTAAAGCCATGTCACGCCGACTGCTGTGAGCGTCGGATGCGGCGCGTCGCCCCAAAACTCGGGCACGACCTGCCAGACGCGCTCGAATGTCGATTGCGGGTCGACCATGAATACCGTGACGTCCACCACATCGTCGAAGGTGCATCCGGCCGCGTGGAGGATCGCATTCAGGTTTCGAAATGCAAGCCGCACCTGTTCCTGCAGATTCGGCTCAGGCGTTCCGTCCTCGCGGCTGCCCACTTGCCCCGATACGAACAGCAAACCGCCCGCACGCACGGCCGGAGAATACCGGTTGCGTTCGTACAGCGCTCGACGCCCCGGCGGAAATACCACATCGCGCTTGTCCACGTTCACCTCCTTTAAACAAATCATTGGGTTCGATCCGCCCAATTTACCCATCGGCGCCCGCGCAATAAACGTCCAACCCTGTCCATGACTGTTTGTATAATGCAAACAATTCAAATGCGAGGTAAATACGAGGCAGACCTCATGGACCGCTTCGACGCGATGCGCGCTTTCGTCCGGGTAGTCGAGGCAGGCAGCTTCACGAAGGCGGCCGAGACGCTTCATATGAGCAAGACCACGGTGACGCATTTGGTCCAGCAACTCGAAGCGCGTTTGCGTGTTCGGCTGTTGAACCGGACGACGCGCAGGATCAACGTCACGCCGGATGGCATCGCGTACTACGAGCGTGTGACCCGGCTGCTCGCCGACATGGATGACGCCGAGACGAGCCTGTCGAGCGCATCGGCAGTGCCGCGAGGCCGCCTTCGCGTGGACGTGCCAAGTCCGCTCGCCCGCTTGATCCTCATCCCTGCGCTGCCGGCATTCCTCGCACGCTATCCCGACATTCAACTCGACATGGGCGTGAGTGACCGCACCGTCGATATCATCGGCGAGAATGTGGATTGCGTCGTGCGTGGAGGCGAGCCGAACGATCAATCCATGGTCGCCCGGCGCGTGGCGGAGCTTCCGCTCGGCATCTTCGCGTCGCCGGGATATCTCGCGTTGGCAGGTAAGCCTTTGCATCCCGGGGAGCTCGAAAACTCCCATCACCGCATCATCGGATTCTCGTGGGGACGCGCGGGCAATCTCTATCCGCTCGTCATGCATCGCCAAGGCGAGACCGTAAAGGTGCAAGGCCGTTATGCGCTCGCCGTGGATGACGGCAACGCCTATCTCGCAGCCGGAGTGGCCGACCTTGGCATCATGTGGCTCCCACGTTATATGTCGAAAGCTCATCTGAAACGGGGCGAGCTAGTCGCGCTGTTCGAGGACTGGGAGCTCGATCCCATGCCGCTTTACATCACGTATCCGCCGAACCGGCACGTCAGCGCGAAGCTGCGCGCGTTCATCGACTGGGTCGTCGAACTGATGAACGAACGTGTTTCCGTATACATGCCGTGAGCTTGCGAGTACGGCGCTTCGTCACGGTATCTATCGCGGCGGCATGTTCCCGGTGTTCGCGGTTCAGGGGCCGTCCATTGCGAAACGGGTCGAACTGGATATCACGCACCGGCAAACGGGACGGTGGACCTCCAGTTTCAGCCGTTCGACACGACGCTGGCGATCGGTGACAATGGCTGCTCAACGCAGCTAACCATGACCGACCGAACTGAACCAAATGGGGGAGACCAATGCCTACACCTACTACAACCATCTTCGGCACATTCGCAACGACGAAAGTAACAGGGACCACGATACAAATTCAGAAAGCGCTCCTCGAAGAAGCCGCAATCAGCGTACTCGGTGTGCGCAATACCTACAAAGGTACGATGCGCGTATTTAACCTAGCGCAGTTGTATGGCTACAGATTCGATTTCCATCTCAGCTTCAAACTCGATGACAGCGGCGAGTGGGCTCATTCTGGTCACTTTTGTGCAAGAGATGAAGGAGTGGCAAAGAACGCTTGCGCATACTGGTTTTACAACCTCGTTCAAACCAATGGCACAAACGCGTTAGCGTGGTCCTATGAGGGAACCGCGCCAGATAACCCGCTCTACGGCGATTTCATGGAATCCATTAGAATCAATACTCCGGCGACCTCGTTAGCTGCCCAAAAGATGCTCCGTCGGCAAGCGGCAGAGCCGCTGACGAAGTTGTTAGCCAAGTTCAATTCCCTCATTACACAAGGGCGCGCAGTCGTCGTTACGGTAAGAGGGAACGCGGGAAAAACACATACGAGATTGGAGTTCGCGTGATAACCGAGCGAGGGCCACGTTCCCATCGCCGGTCAGCGAACGATGCGCAGTGCCTTCGCAATCTCCGCCACGAGCTGATGCTGTTGATACGGTTTGCGCAGCCGCACGATATCCATCGTGCTTGCCGCCGGCAGCTCCGCGTACCCCGTCGCCATGACAATCGGAAGGTCGGGCCTCAACTCGCGCGCGGCCTGCGCCAACTGCATACCCGTCATCTTCGGCATCGAGTAGTCGGTAAAGAGCAAATCCACTTTCTTTCCGCTTCTAAGCACCTCGAGCGCATTCGCGCCCGAATCGGCTTCGATCACCTCGTGCCCGAGGTCTTCGAGTAAATACGCCGTGCTGTCGGAAATCAACGCGTCGTCGTCGACCAGCAAGATCGTCACGCCCCGAGCAACAACGGCGCGTTCTTCGCACGTCGCCTCGACCGGTGTGGGTGCCTCGGCCGCTTCCGGCGCCACGGGCAGCCATAGCTCCGCCCGCGTACCGCGGCCAACCACGCTTTCGAGCCTTAGCGCGCCGTTGAGTTGGAGTGCCAGGCCGTGAACCATCGATAGCCCAAGACCCGTGCCTTTACCGAATCCTTTGGTCGTGAAAAACGGCTCCATCGCCTTGGAAAGCGTCACCGCATTCATGCCGTACCCTGTATCGGCCACACTGACGCGTATGTAGTCGCCGTCCGCGAGATCAACGTATCCGGTAGCATGCACTGCCTCCACGGCGATCGAAATCGTCCCGCCGTCCGGCATCGCATCGCGTGCGTTCACCACCAGGTTCAACAGTGCAAGTTCTGTTTGATTAGCGTCTGCCAGGGTGAGCGGCAGTTCATCCGGCAATGCCAGCTCCAGCTCGATGCTGGCCCCGACGGAACGCTCCAGCAGGTCAGTCATCCCCCTTATCAGCCTCGATAAGTGAATCGCTTCGATTCTGAGGTCCTGTTGCCGGGCAAACGCTAAAAGACGCTGTGTCAGGGATGCGCCGCGCCGGGCGCCCTGAAGTGCCCCATCGGCCAGCCGCACGAGCTTCTCGTCGCGAACTTGTTCGCGCAGCAGTTCGAGATTGGCCATGACGGCCATGAGAAGATTGTTGAAATCATGCGCGACGCCCCCCGTCAATTGCCCAATCATTTCCATTTTCTGGACCTGGCGTAACACCTCCTCCGCGTGCTCACGCTGCCGGATCTCGTCGAGCACGGTCTTATGCGCACGCTCGAGTTGCGCGGTACGCTCGGACACCTTTGCCTCGAGCGTCTCATTCATACGTTGCAAATTCGCTTCAGCCGTTTTTCGTGCCGTGATGTCCGATGACACACCGACGAGCCGGGCAATCTTGCGTTCCTCATCGAAAACATGTCTCGCACGAAAATCCACCCAATGCACGGTGTTATCGGCCCAGATGCATCGGAATTCGATGGCGACATCGGCGTGTGTTTCGATACTGAGTTGGATTGCATCGCGTATGCACCCCCGATCGTCCCGATGCAGGCACGTCTCGAAATCCGCGTAGCTCAACGTGCCGCTCGCCGTGTGACCAAGCACCGCTCTCGTCGCTGGTGAAGCCGTGAAATAGGTGGGCGGCAGGTCGAGTTCCCACTGACCTAGTTGACCGGCGGTCAGCGCGGTTCGCAGCCGCGCTTCGCTCTCGCGGAGTGCTTCCATACGCGAGCGGGCTTCGTACTGCCGATGACGCCCGCGCTGCGCCGTCGCGACTACGCTGACGAACGTCATCGGATGAAACGGACGCTCGAGAAAGACAACATTCCCGAGCGCTCTGATCAGAGTCCGCGCACCGGAGCTGTGATCGGCGGCATGACCTCTGCGCGTGAGGACAATAAAGGGAAAGTCCGACCATTCCGGTTGCCCCGTCACCCAAGCGGCGACTTGCGTGAGATCCGCGTCGCGCAGCGCTTCTTCGGTCACCACGGCACAGCCGATCTCATCGTTCAACAATTTCGAAAAATGTTCAAGGTTGGCGCATATGACCGCGTCGGTCCCTGCCTCGCGCAATAACGCGGCGGCAACCGGGGCATCTCGTCCCAGAGGCGCGAGAATCAGCGCCGGACACGCATTGCGGTCAATCATCGTCATTCGACGCACTATCGATGTCCGGCAACCTATCTTGCCCAACGAAACTCGGCACACCGCGCAGCACGCCTTGGAAATCGTTGAGCGCTGTTCCCACGGTCAACCCGTTAGCGCCGATCCGGAATTCCCGGATTGTTTTCTCGTGGCGGCCCGTGCGCTTCTTGATAACGGATACCGCACGCCGGACGTGGCCACGCGCTTCGAAATAACGCAGCAAGATCACCGTATCCGCGAGATAGGTGACGTCCACGGGCGCTTTCATGTCTCCGACCAAGCCATGCTGAGCGACTGTCAGGAACGTGCTCGCACCCTGCCGGTTCAGGTACTGCAGAAGCTCGTGAATATGAAGCACCAGCGCGTTTTCCGCCGGCATGGCGGCCTGATAGCCGTTCAGGCTGTCGATCACCACCGTTTTTGCCTGGGCGTCGTCGACACTGGCACGAACGCGATGGGCAAATTCGCCGGGAGACAACTCCGCGGCGTCGAGCTGTTCGACATGCAGCCTGCCGGAATCGCGCATCGGTTCAAGATCGAAACCCATCTGACGCGTGCGATCGAACAGCAGGCCGAGTTCTTCGTCGAACACGAATAAGGCTGCTTTTTCCCCGCGCTGAAGCGCCGCCCAGATGAATTGCAACCCGAAAGTCGACTTTCCGGTACCGGCGGGACCGAGAACGAGCGTGCTCGAGCCTCGCTCGATGCCGCCGCCTAGCAACGTGTCGAGCTCGGCCACGCCACTGCTGATGCTTCCGCGGTCGAGCCGCGAGCGGTGCTCTGCCGCGACTAGACGAGGGAAGACGAAAACACCACCGGTTCTAATCGCGAAATCATGATAGCCACCGCGAAACTGCCGTCCTCGATATTTGGACACTCTGAGCCTGCGCCGCTCCGCCCCATAAGCGGGGGCGAGTTCTTCCAGCTTGATTACGGCGTGAGCAATGCTGTGGACCGTTTTGTCGTTCGCCTCCGAGCTCAAATCGTCGAGCAGGAGGACCGTTGCGCCGGATCGGGAGAAGTAGTGTTTGAAGGCAAGGATTTGGCGGCGGTAACGCAGGGAGCTTTGGGCAAGCAATCGAATCTCGGACAAGCTGTCGAGAACGATACGCTTGGGCCGCACACGTTCAAACGCCCCGAGAATGGTCCGCGTGGTTTCCCCCAGTTCGAGGTCGGACGAGTACAGAAGACTCTGTTGGTGCTCTACATCGACCAGGCTTTCGGGGGGGACTACCTCGAACACGTCGATTGCATCGTCAAGACGCCAACCGTGCGAGCGTGCGCCGCTGCGCAGTTCTCTCTCCGTTTCCGACAAGGTAACGTAAAGTCCCCGCTCGCCCGCTTCCGCGCCCGTGATCAAAAAGCGCAAGGCAATCGTCGTTTTTCCCGTTCCGGGGGCTCCTTCTAGGAGGAAGATGTTGCCTTCGGCGAGCCCCCCATCAAGACCTCGTCGAGGCCTGGCACGCCGGTTCTGGCCGTCGGTGTAGCTCCCGTCTCTGTATCCATCCATCGCTCCGATTGCTCGAGGGGGTTCCGGAAGTCGTAAGCTGAAATTTTTGCAAAACGTTCGTTGCACGCACGCAAGGTCAATCGCTCGGTTTAGCTGTCGTGGTGGGCGAGCAGTGTTCGAATTGCTGCCTCACAGGAAGGCTGCTTGCTTAAGCAGGTTTTGTGCCTCTCTCAAACGGAAGCAACCATAACGTCCATAAATACGATCTCGAAACCTCTTAAGGATGGAAACCGCTTATGGGCACCGTCATGGACCTATACCTACATCGTAGACGGCAAGTCGTACAGTGCCCAAAGCACCCACATCGCTTACGGCTTCGACGTAAATTGGTATCAATACGAGCGAGTCGCGGAACGCGATGGCTTATCGCGGCCGGTCGGTTCCGCAGTCCATGCGTTCTACGACCCGAACAACCCGTCACGCTCCGTCCTGGATCGGGCAACATTTGGCTTGGGAGACGCCATACACCTAACGCCGTTTGTTCTAGTGTTGGCGAAGACCGTGGACTTTATACACAGCGGACGACGTCGGGCTGCGAACGGGTCTTCATGAGATCTTCCGACTTCTTCGGCAAGCCAGTGGGCACGGATGCCGCGCAGAAATCAGCCTTCGGATTCTTTGCCGGACGGGATATGATCGGCTGCGCGGACGTGATCCGCTCATATCCAATTGACGACTGCATATGGATTGGCCTGATGCTCGTCACCGAAGCGAATCAGGGCCGAGGCTATGGAAAGGCCGCTTTAAACCTGTTGATCGAGATGGCGATAGAGTGGAGCTATCGCACCGCGCAACTTGCGGTCGTTTCAACGAATCCTCGCGCATACGCATTCTGGCAGCGCGAGGGCTTCGAAGAAATTCGACGCGCAACCAGTCCGCGGTTTAACGGCGACCTCATCGTTATGCAGCGCTTAATCCAATAGCGAGTTCGATTAGTAGGGTAAACGATATCCATCATTTGCCGACCGCGTGGTGAATTTATCCTATGATTTCGTTGCAGGCGCAAAATATAAAAATTCCCGCCTGCAGCACGAAAAACATCTCCGCATTTTCTTTTCTGTGAATTCTCACAGTAGGCATGCTACGCTCTTTTTAATGGGGATTATCATGGGATACAAAGGCTCAACGCTACTAACAAATGAGTTCTTACTCAAGGAAGATTATCTCTTATCGCCTGACGGTAAGCATCAGTTTATTTTGCAGGACGATGGAAATTTGGTGCTGTACCGCCTGAGCGACCACAAGGCGCTATGGGCATCCAACACCAATGGCAAGGCCGTATCGAAAGCCATCATGCAACAGGACGGAAACTTCGTCATATACGGCTACCCGGGTCCGGTTTGGGCATCGGACACCAACGGAAAGCCGAATTCGACGTTGATTGCCCAAAACGATGGAAACGTTGTTATTTACGAACCGACAGTACCCGTATGGGCAACCGGCACTAACGGCCAGTAATTCGAGTTAGCAATGGGGGCGGCACGCTTAATGTGTGCCGCATTAAGTCTTTGAATATAAGCCCCCCATTGACCACGACCCGGCGCTACGCCGCCAATACCCGCTGCGTTCTCTTTACCGCTGCCGCGTGATCTTCGATCAGGCGATAGACGGTTTCCCCCGCCACAGTCTCCCGTTCGAGCAACTGGTCCGCAATCGCACGGAGCACCGGTTCGTTCGCGCGAAGCAGGGAGTAGCACTCGTCGTTCAAATCCTTCAGCAGGGTATTCGCGTGCTCGATCGCACTCTTCAGTTGCAAACCGGCATATTGCTGCGGGAGCGCGGCAAAGCTGAACAGATTGCCGTCCACATTGAATCCGAACTTTGAAACCATATCGAGGCTGATCCGCGATGCTTCCTGCAGATCCTGCGCGGCACCGCTCGACGCCTCGGAGAGCACTAGCAATTCCGCGTTACGCCCACCGAGAAGCACCTGGATCTCGTTGCGCATTTCCGTCTCGCGGTAGAGATGCTTGTCCTGGCGCTTGGTCACCAGCGCCACGCCGAGTGCGCCGCCTCTCGGCATGATCGTAACCTCCTCGAGCACGCCCGTGCCGAGCAATGCGGCCACGAGCCCATGGCCCGCTTCATGGACCGCGATACGCGTGCGCTCGTCGTCCGACAGCGCGCGTTCAGCACCGTTCACGTCGCCGATACGCGCAATTTTGATCGCCTCGATCAAATGCGTCGATCCAACTTTGTCGTCGCCACGTTTTCGCGCAATCAGGCCCGCCTGATTGACGATCGTCGAGAGCGCCGCCGGCGACAAACCCGTCGTCAGCCGCGCGAGCTGCTCGAAATCCAAATCGTCCGCTTTCGATTTCAGCTTGGCGACGTAAAAGCGCAGGATATGCACGCGATCTTGGAGGTCGGGCAGGCGAACCTGCACCGTGCGATCGAAACGGCCCGGCCGGCGCAGCGCTTCATCGAGATTGTCCGGGTGGTTCGTCGCTGCGACCACGATCACCCCCGCGTTCGATTCGAAGCCGTCCATCTCCGCAAGCAATTGATTGATGATGCGATTGCTCTCTGCTTCGACGGGACCCGCGCCGGCATCCGTGCGCTTGCCGAGACCATCGGCTTCGTCGATGAAGATGACGGTCGGCGCGTTCTTGCGGGCGAGCTCGAACAGGTGCTTGACTTTCTGGATACCCACGCCGTAGTACTTCGCACTAAAGTAGCTTCCGGTAATGGCGATGAAGTTCGCCCCGCATTCCCCGGCGAGCGCTTGTGCGAGGCGCGTCTTGCCGACACCGGGACCACCCGTCATCAGCACGCCGCCGGGTGCGCGCACCCCCATGCGGGTGAACTGCATTGGATCGGTCAGCCAAGCCTTGACGTCGGTGAGGGCGGCTTTGGCTTCGCCGGCGCCGATCACGTCCTCAAAGCTCAATTCGGGCGATTGCTGAAGCAGGCTCGCACCGCCTTTCATCTCGCGGCGCACGAACCACAGAAGACCGCCCATCGTGAGAACCGAGAATAGAAGCGTCAATGCATCACGTGTTCTGTCCACGACATCGGACCAGCGCATCGCGCCGATATTGACGTCGACATCCGGCAGCATGATCAGTTGAAACGACGATTCACTCGCCGCTTTCATGATCGTGGGCATCAAGGCGCTCGCGAAGGCGGCGTCTTGGTCCGCGACGAAATACTTTCGGCCGTCCGTCGTCGAAACGAGAATGGCGTTCCGCCCCGCGCCGATTGCAACGACGTGGTGCTGCTCGATATCGCGCAACACGATCGACGCGTCTTTTTCGTCGCGCGTCCACGCCGACGAATCCTTTCGCATCTCATTCGTTATTCCCGTCAAGGAAGGACGGCCTTGGATGTAGCGCTCGCGCTGTTGCCAGTGGAACCACACCAACGCTGCGGCAAGCAGCGACGCGATCAAGCCCAACGTCACGTATCTGCCGATTCGTGACCACCATGAGTTACTTGCCGGTTTCATTACCAGGACTTCCAGAACTTGAGACCTTCGAACAGCGATTCAGGTCTGATAAAACGGGGAAAAATCGTATTGCTGCGACCCTGATTTGGAGCGCTGCACTCATGGCAGTATGCCAGCGCCTCACTGGTTTGAAACGGCCGAATAGACGGGGGGAACAGGGCTTGCTCGCGATCAAGTACACCCAATCAAATGGGACCGGAACGGAGGAAACATCATGCTGTACTATGCTTTGATATTTTTCATCATCGCCATCGTTGCCGCAGCGTTCGGCTTCGGCGGAATCGCCGCCGGCGCGGCAAGCATCGCCAAGATCCTATTTTTCATCTTCCTGGTCGTCTTCCTCGTCATGCTCGTCATGGGATTGATGAGACGCTGAGGCCTTGTAACTGATCGGGGAGGATAAAGTCCGTCTTGCGGCATTCGCGACACCAAGACCGGTAGATCGATACCCCCTGCGGCCTGCTGCGCGTTGCGTGCGTCCAACGCGTCAATCCCCCCGCCTCTTAATGCCACCGATCAACAATGAGATCGCGGTGTCCAGTAGATCGTCGATGCCATCAACATCCAGTCGAAGGCTATCGGGGCGCCACATCAGGCTGATAACGCCATTCATCATTGCCCATAGGGCCGTGGAGGCGTGTTCAGGCTCGACGCCTGCATGTACCCATCCTTCCTCGATACCTCGGCTGATCAATGCGGCCAATTTGGCGTTTTGCTGTCTGATTAGAGCAGCAATACGCGTGAGCGCCTCCGGCTCATTGGGTGGTTCCACAAGGATACGGAACTGGTGCGGGCGCTCCTTGGCGAACCGCGCGTAGGCATCTGCCACGCAACGTAGTTTCGTCTCGACATCGCCATCGGATGCATAGGCCGCGTCCATGTACTCGCGGTTTTCTTCCAACGCGCGCTCCGCCACCGCAATGAGCAACGCGGAACGGCCACCTACACGGTTATAGAGCGTCTGCACTGCGACGTCCGCCCGGGTCGCGACGGCTTCAGGCGTGACCGCGTCTAGTCCGCCCTCCATCAGCAAAGTCTCGGCGGCTTGCACGATCGCCAATCGGGTCGAGGCTGCCCGGCGCTGAGCTCTGGATTCCATACGGGGTTTACCTCACTAGATGGATCTCATTACAAAGTTAGAATGCATTACAACATTGTATCGAAATCTATTCTCGCATACCTTGGGGGACACATGGCCGGGCGAAAAAGTGTCGAGTTTGTAGCAGGCGACCGCGGAGAACATTGCCGCGGCTGGCTCTATGAGCCTCGCGGGACGGGCCCGTTTCCCGTCATCGTGATGGCGCATGGGCTGGGCGGAATCAAGGAAATGCGGCTCGACGCCCATGCGCAACGCTTTTGCACGGACGGCTACGCGTGCCTGGTGTTTGACTATCGACATTTCGGCGCGAGCGACGGCTCCCCTCGCCAATTGCTCGATATCGATCGTCAACTGGAAGACTGGTCGGGTGCGATCGCTTTTGCACGCGGGAACAGCAATCTCCAGCCGGATCAGGTGGTCTTGTGGGGAACGTCATTCGGCGGCGGTCATGTGATTCTCTCTGCGGCACGCGACCGGACGATTGCCGGTGCCATCGCGCAATGCCCGTTCACGGACGGGGTCGCGTCGTTGTTCGCGCTGAACTGGCGTAGCACGCTCAAGGTTACCGCGCTGGCTCTATGCGATGCAGTGCTATCCCTCGTCGGCCGGGCGCCGGTGATGGTGCCGACGGCGGGCCCGCCCGGTTCTGCCGCGTTGATGACCGCACCGGATGCACTGGATGGCTATCTGGCGCTCGTACCCGACGGTACTGCATTTCGCAATCAGGTCGCAGCACGCTTCGGCCTGAACATCGTCCGGCACCGACCCGGTCGCAAAGCACGCGACATTTCCTGTCCGATTCTGTTTTGCGTTTGCGAAGCCGACTCCGTCGCTCCGGCTGGGCCGACGAAGCGGTACGCCAGGCACGCGCCCAAAGGCGAAGTGCGCGTGTATCGGGCCGGGCACTTCGACATCTATGTGGGCAAGGACTTCGAACAGGTGGTCGCCGACCAGTTGGAGTTTCTCCACCGTCATGTTCCAACGAAGCAAGGAGGCGCGCATGTCGACTTATAAGCTGGCGAACAAGGTGGTGGCCATTACCGGTTCCACCGGAGGCCTAGGATCGGCCTTGGCCGAAGCGCTGCACGCACGCGGCGCGCGTCTTGCACTTTTCGACCTGGAGGCAGACAGGCTCGCGGCGCAAACTCGCAGCTTCGGCTGCCGTTCTGATGTTCTTGGCTGGACTGCCGACGTCCGCGATTTCGAAAGCCTCGAAGCCGCAATGGCCAATGCGGCGTCTCACTTCGGTCGGATCGATGTCGTCATCGCAAACGCGGGCATTGACACTATGGCGCCGATGGCCACCATCGACCCAGCCGCGTTTGATCGCGTTACCGACATCAACCTCAACGGCGTGTGGCGTACGTTCCGTGCCGGCTTGCCATTCGTCCAGCAGCAGCGAGGGTACATGCTGGCGATCTCGTCAATGGCCGCGTTTGTGCATTCGCCGCTACAGGCGTCCTATACGGCCAGCAAGGCGGCGGTCTGGGCGATGTGCGACAGCATCCGTCTGGAGCTTCGTCATCTAGGTATCGGGATTGGCAGCGCGCATCCGACATTCTTTCCAACGCCCCTGATGGACGATGTTATTGCCGATCCGGCCGGCCGGGCATTGTGGGGAGGCAACGATCGAGGCTTCTGGAAGATGATCCCGCGCGAGCAGGTCGTGCGGGACATCGTGGCAGGCATCGAGCGCCGCGCGGACATGATCGTCGTACCAAAGATCAATACGATCGTGGCCAAGGCGCCCGGCTTCTTCAGGCGCTTCATCGAACGCGCTGGCTTTTGTGGCGAGGACATTGAACGCGCGATCAGTCTCGCGTCCGCAACTGGCTGGAACGACTCGGGTCCGCACGCTACAGCGAAATGAATGGCGATCCGGTGGCCGCGGGAACCGATCGGCTTCGCGTGACCAGCGGAGCCGGTGGCCCGGCATCCCTCATCCCTCATTTGCACGGCAATGGAAATCTCATACACAGAGGAGCAGTACAAAGTGGCTTACGATCTTCAGGGAAAAGTGGCGCTGATCACGGGTGCTGCTGGCGGCATCGGCGCTGCGACCGCACGCGAGTTGCATGCATGCGGAGCGCGACTCGTTCTAACCGATGTGACGCAGGCTTCAGTGGACCGCCTCGCCGCGGAGTTTGACCCCGAGCGCACGCTTGCCCTGGCGCTCGATGTCACTGATGCTGCGGCCACGAGGGCGGTCGTGCAACAGGCCGTCGATAGGTTCGGTCGCCTTGACATTACCTTCGCTAATGCCGGCATCTCATGGCACGATTTGCCAGCCACCGTCTACAGTTGCGATGAACAGGAGTTCGAGCGAATCGTCGAGGTCGACCTGCTCGGCGTTTGGCGCACCATCAAGGCTGCGTTGCCGGAGATCGTGCGCAATCGAGGCCAGATCCTGGTCACCGCTTCGGTCTATGCGTTCGTGAACGGTATGGTCAACGCGCCTTACGCAGCGTCCAAAGCCGCAGTCGAGATGCTCGCGCGTTCACTGCGCGCCGAACTAGGCGGCACCGGGTCCACGGCGAGCGTGCTCTATCCGGGATGGGTGGCTACAGCAATTGCCAAGGTCGCCTTCGGCGGAAATGCGCTAGCGACGCAACTAATCGAAAAAGGGTTTCCCGCACCGTTGCGGCGACCCATACAACCCGATGACGTCGCCAAGGCCGTCATAAAAGGGCTGCGAGTCCGCCAACCGCGCATCGTCGTGCCATTGCGGTGGGCACCGTTTTCGTGGACGCGAGGGTTATTCAACATCATGACCGACTGGCATCTCGGGCGACAACATGAAATGCATAAGCTGATGCGCGAGCTTGAGCGCTGTCAAGACCGACAAAGCTAGCGGATCAACGGTGACGCCTGAGTGAGTAAGCCTCACCCGATCAGGACCACCGGCGCGAGCAACGTAGAAGTGCGACTAACTCTATAAGTCAATCACAACATTAATACATAGGACTGCTAAATAAACGAAACGGTCGACGTGAGCTCTTTTCGTCTATCGCCGTCCCCCCCGATTGCGCTGGAAATCAAATACCGAAATAGGAGACAGAAGTGAAGCGTCGTATCAAGAAGCGATTGCTTGAGTTCGCCATTGTAGGATGCATGCCAACCTTTGCTTTCGCGCAGAGCGCCGGAAGCTTTGTGGTATCCGTCGGGTCAGCCTGGCTAAATTTTGGACGATCGGAATCGCAGGAATTTCAGAGTCAATCAACGTTTGGGTCATTCGCTTCAAGTGGCACGAGGGCCGAGGTACACAACACTTTTACTGCACAATTCCTTCTCTCCTACTTTGTGACCGACAATATTGCGGTAGAAGGAACGCTGGGCGTCCCGCCTGAACTTCGTTTGTTTGCACAAGGCGACGCCGCGCCGCTGGGGCCCGGCGGGCCCGGTTTACCGCTCGGCGGCTTACATCCTTTGGCCAAAACGCGTGCGTGGGGGCCTATGTTGCTGGCTAAATACTACTTCGGCTCACCACAAAGCAAGCTTAGACCCTATGTCGGGGCAGGGATGAACTATACGTGGTACTCGTCCACCCATCTGAATCCGGCGTTTTCCGGCGCACTCGCGCAATTTGGAGGATCCGGTGGGAGCGTTCAAACCTCGTTGGGAACATCGTGGAATCCTGTCTTCACTGTCGGCGCTTCATATGAATTTGCGAGGCGGTGGTATCTGACAGCGTCTGCAACGTACCTCCCTCTAAGGACAACAGCGCACATCAATGTGGTCAGTCAGAACGGGAACGTCGTTCTCTCTAACAAGACGCGCATCACATCGGACCCGATCATTGTATTCCTCGGCGTTGGGTACAAGTTCTGAGGGCATCGCCCTGCTTCAAGGCTCCCTCGATGATGTGCCTTCCGGTCGGCCCGGTCGCACCGAACAGCGCGATGTTTTTTCCCGGCCATGAGGTCACGCCGCCTTCGCTAACAACGCTTTGATGGCCGTTTCGGTGTTAGCGATTGCGGCCTTCGCTGCATCGGGGCCGAAAACCGTGCCTTCGACACGCGCCCCTTCACCGTCGGTTAGGCCGATGAAACCGAGCAGGTGCAGCAGACAGTTGGTCTGAAAGTCGAACGGTGCCCAAGCACCTTCCGAGAAGTGGAGAAGCGCGCGATGCTGGAAAAAGGCGGCCGACCGCAAGCCAGCGATCTGGTCACGCCGGACGAGGCGATCAAGGACCCCTACTTTCTCGAATTCCTCAACCTTAAAGACGAGTACTCCGAATCACACCTGGAAGACGCGCTGATTCACCGGCTCGAGGATTTTCTTCTGGAACTCGGTGGCGACTTCACTTTCGTTGAGCGTCAGCGTCGCCTTCGCATCGGCGAGACCTGGTTCCGCGTCGATCCGCTGTTTTTCCACCGGCGTCTTCGCTGCTTGATCATTATCGACCTGAAGCTCACTGAACTGAGTCACGCCGACGTCGGGCAAATGCGCATGTACTGCAACTATGCTCGCGAACACTGGACGCTGCCCGGTGAGAATCCACCAGTGGGCCTGATCCTCTGCGCCCGCACCAATGCGGCCGTGGCACGCACCGACTGAATGAATGCGCACCGCCGTCACCGGTTCCCAGGGCGGGAATGCACCCGAGACGTCCTCCCCTCGCATCCAAGACACAGCACCCCCGCATTTACTTGACACATAAACTATTCACAACTAAATTTCCCCCATCGACACGCGAGGAGCGATCATGCGCATCGTCTGTATCGGGGGCGGGCCGGCGGGCCTTTACTTCGGCTTATTGATGAAACTGCGCAACCCGGCGCACGAAGTCTCCATCATCGAACGAAATCGCCCCTACGACACCTTCGGCTGGGGTGTCGTGTTCTCCGATCAAACGCTGGAAAACCTACGCGCCGCCGATGCACCCAGCGCCGAGATGATCCTCGATGCGTTCAACCACTGGGACGATATCGACGTCCACTTCGGTGGCCGCACAATCCGCTCCTCCGGTCACGGCTTTTGCGGCATCGGGCGCAAACGTCTGCTCAATATCCTGCAAGCACGCTGCGAGGCACTCGGCGTCGAACTCGTCTTCGAAACGAACGTCACGAACGACGATGATTACGACGCCGACCTCATCATCGCGTGCGACGGGGCCAACAGCCCCATCCGTCAGAAGTATGCCGAGACGTACCGCCCCGACATCGACACGCGCGATTGCCGCTTCGTCTGGCTCGGCACGCACAAGCTATTCGATGCCTTCACATTCGCCTTCGAAAAGACCGAGTGGGGCTGGTTCCAAGCGCACGCCTATCGCTTCGATCAGGACACGTCCACGTTCATCGTCGAGGCCCCCGAACGGGTATGGCGTGCCGCCGGCCTCGACGAAATGAGCAAGGAAGACAGCATCGCCTTTTGCGAGCGACTCTTCGCGAAGTACCTCGACGGCCATGCTTTGATGTCGAACGCAGCTCATTTGCGCGGGTCGGCGCAATGGATTCGCTTCCCGCGCGTAGTCAATCAGGAATGGGTTCACTACAAGCCGCGCGGGAAAGACGCCACTACTCCCGTCGTCTTGATGGGCGACGCCGCGCATACGGCGCACTTCTCGATCGGCTCCGGCACGAAGCTCGCACTCGAAGACGCCATCGCGCTCGCGGACAGTATCGACGCGCATCCGAACGATCTGCGCGCCGCATTGACGCACTACACGCAAACGCGCAGCATCGATGTGCTCCGCATTCAAAACGCGGCGCGCAATTCGACGGAATGGTTCGAACATGTCGACCGGTATGCCTCGTTTGAACCGGAGCAATTCGCTTACTCGCTGTTGACACGCTCGCAGCGCATCTCGCATGAGAACCTACGCGAACGCGACCCACGCTACGTGCGGTCCTTCGAGCAATGGCTTGCGAGTAAGGCCGGCGCCAAGGCAGTGCCCGACGACGCCCATTCGATTCCCCCGATGTTCACGCCCTTTTCGGTCCGTGACGTCACGTTAAAGAATCGCGTCGTGGTTTCGCCGATGGCGCAATACTCGGCGATCGACGGCACCGTCGGCGACTATCATTTGACGCACCTCGGCGCGCGCGCGATGGGCGGCGCCGGTCTCGTCATGACCGAGATGACGTGCGTGTCGCCACAGGCGCGAATCACCCCGGGCTGCCCAGGTATGTACGCCCCCGAGCATCTGCACGCATGGCGGCGCATCGTCGAATTCGTCCACCATATGAGCGACGCCAAGATCGGGATGCAACTCGGTCATGCCGGCGCGAAAGCATCGACGCGCGTCGCCTGGGAAGGTATCGACCAACCGCTGCCGGACGGCAACTGGCCCATCGTCTCGGCCTCGCCGCAACAGTACTTACCCGGCATCAGCCAATGGTCGAGCGCGGCCACGCATGACGAGCTACGCGAGATCGAAGCGCAATTCGTCCGCGCGACCGAAATGGCGAACGAGGCCGGTTTCGATTGGCTGGAATTGCACTGCGCGCACGGCTATCTGCTATCGGGCTTCATTTCGCCGCTGACGAACCACCGCACGGACGAGTACGGTGGCAGCCTCGACAACCGCCTGCGCTATCCGCTCGAAGTGTTCGAGGCGATTCGCAAAGTGTGGCCGCAAGGCAAGCCGATTTCGGTGCGCATCTCCGCGCACGACTGGGTTGAAGGCGGTACGACGCCCGACGATGCCGTACGAATCGCCCGCGCCTTCAAGACGGCCGGCGCCGATATGATCGACGTGTCCTCCGGCCAAGTCAGCAAAGCCGAAAAGCCCGTCTACGGCCGCATGTTCCAAACGCCGTTCGCCGATCGCGTGCGCAACGAGGCCGGCATTGCGACCATCGCCGTCGGCGCGATTTCCGAGGCCGACCACGTCAATAGCATCATCGCGGCCGGCCGGGCCGATCTATGCGCGATCGCAAGACCCCACTTGGCGAACCCGGCATGGACGCTAACCGAAGCCGCCAAGATCGGTTACTTCGACGTCGCATGGCCGCGGCAATATAAAGCCGCCAAGAGCCAACTTGAACGCAATTTCGAGCGCGAACGTTCGGCGTCCGCTCCGGGGGCAGCACGATGACCACACAAACGAATCCACTGAAAGATAAGCATGCCGTCGTCACGGGCGGCGGCAGCGGCATTGGCGCGGCGATCGCGCGCACCCTCGTCGATGCAGGAGCCCGCGTCACGCTGATTGGACGCGATAGCGCCAAGCTCGAAGCGCAACGCCTAGAGCTAGGCGCATCGCACGCAATCCACTGCGCCCCAGCCGACGTTACCCATCCCGAGGACGTGCAAGGGGCGTTCGCCTCGGCACGTAAGGCGCTGGGCGACATCGACATCCTCATCAACAACGCAGGCCAAGCCCAAGCCGCCCCGTTCGGCAAAACCGATCTCGGCCTCTGGCAACGCATGATCGACGTCAACCTGACCGGGACGTTCCTCTGCACGCAAGCGGCGCTTCCCGCGATGATCGAGCGCGGTTTCGGCCGCATCGTCAACGTCGCCAGCACGGCCGGCCAAATCGGCTACCCGTACGTCACTGCCTATTGCGCGGCCAAACATGGCGTCATCGGTTTGACCCGCGCGCTGGCCCTCGAAACGGCGACGACGGGCGTGACGGTCAACGCCGTATGCCCCGGCTATACGGAAACGCCGTTGTTGCAAACGTCGCTCGAGCAAGTCGTCGCCAAAACCGGCCGCTCGAACGATGATGCGCGCGCCGCCCTGCAACGCGCCAACCCGCAGCGCCGCTTCATCGAACCCGGCGAAGTCGCGCATGCGGTTCTATGGCTCGTGATGCCTGAATCCGGCTCGGTCACGGGCCAATCGATATCGATTTCCGGTGGAGAAGTGACGTGAGCGACACGGTTCATGCATCGACGAAGAAGCGCGCCGCCGCGCGCGCCGAAAGCGCCGTCGACCTCGAAATGAGCACGGGCGCCGATAGCCATACGAGCTTGCGTCTATGGCTGCGTCTCTTGACCACGACCAACCTCGTGCAGACGGAATTGCGCCGCAGGCTACGGGCCGAATTCGACACGACGCTGCCGCGCTTCGATTTCATGGCGCAACTCGAGCGCCACCCCGAAGGGCTCAAGATGAGTGAGATCTCGCGGCGGCTCATGGTCACCGGTGGCAACGTGACAGGGCTGACCGACCAACTCGAAAAAGAAGGGCTCGTCGCCCGCGATGCCGATCCGAACGATCGCCGCGCGTTCACGGTCAAACTCACCCCAACCGGCCGCACGCTGTTCGACAAGATGGCCAAGGCACACGAAGGTTGGGTCGTCGAATTGCTCGGCGGGTTGTCCATCGACGACAAATCGAAAATGCATCAACGCCTCGGCAAACTCAAGGCGCATCTGCTCGACAGCATCCAGAGCACCTAATGCCAGCGCCGGCGCCCAGGCCGACACGGCCGGCTCGGCACGCCATGCAAACGAATAGGAGACGAACGATGACGGACGCCGCATTCACCGCCGACGCACTGCTAGCCGGCAATCGCACGACGCTCGCCGGGTATCGCGCGCGGCACTTCGGATGGCGGCTGGAGGAAGGCGTCGGCACGATCGTATTGAATCGTCCCGAGCGCAAAAACCCGCTCACCTTCGAATCCTATGCGGAACTGCGGGACCTCTTTCGGCAACTCGCGTACGCCACAGACGTCAAAGCGATCGTGGTCCATGGCGCCGGAGAAAACTTCTGCTCGGGCGGCGACGTGCACGAAATCATCGGGCCGCTCATTGGCCTGCCGATGCCTCAATTGTTGATGTTCACGCGGATGACGGGCGATCTGGTCAAAGCGATGCGTCACTGTCCGCAGCCGATCGTCGCGGCCGTCGATGGCGTGTGCGCCGGCGCGGGGGCCATCATCGCCATGGCCTCCGACATGCGGCTCGCCACCTCGCGCAGCAAGCTCGCCTTCCTGTTCACGCGCGTGGGCCTCGCGGGCTGCGATATGGGCGCCTGCTCGATTTTGCCGCGCATCATCGGTCAAGGCCGCGCCTCCGAGTTGCTGTTCACGGGCCGCGCCGCCAGCGGCGACGAAGGCTATGCCTGGGGTTTTTATAATCGCCTCTGCACGCCGGAAAACTTGCTTGCCGATGCGGACGAACTCGCGCGGACGATCGCCTCGGGCCCCACGTTCGCGCACGGCGTGACGAAAACGATGCTGCATCAAGAGTGGAGCATGAGCGTAGACGAAGCCATTGAATCGGAAGCGCAAGCTCAGGCGATATGCATGGCCACGCGCGACTTCGAACGCGCCTATCACGCTTTCGCCGCTAAAACGCGCCCCACGTTCGAGGGGAATTGAAGATGACCGGCACTCAACGACACGACATGCTCGACTGGCCGTTCTTCGAGGATCGGCATCGCGCGCTCGCACGCGAACTCCACGCCTGGTGCGATACAAATCGAACCACGCTCGAACCCGCCGACCTCATCGCATCGGGCCCGCAGGGCCGCGCGAGTCTCGATGCACATTGCCGCCGCCTCGTCCGTCTGCTCGGCGCGGGGGGTTGGCTCCGCTACGGCGTGGGCGGCACGGCGTACGGCGGCCACGGCGATTCGATCGATACGCGCGCCGTTTGTCTATTGCGCGAGACGCTGGCCGAGCATTCCGGCTTGGCTGATTTCGTCCTCGCCATGCAGGGGCTTGGATCAGGTGCGATCTCGTTGGCCGGGACCGAGGCACAAAAACAGCGCTACTTGCCGCGCGTCGCAAACGGGGACGCCATCGCGGCATTCGCCCTCTCGGAACCCGATGCGGGCTCGGACGTCGCCGCGCTCTCGCTGGCAGCCCGCGAAGACGGCGATGCTTACGTGCTCGACGGCGAGAAAACCTGGATCTCGAACGGCGGTATCGCCGACTTCTACGTCGTCTTCGCCCGCACCGGAGAGGCGCCGGGCGCGCGCGGCATCAGCGCGTTCATCGTCGATGCCGATACGCCCGGGTTGTCGATCGCCGAGCGCATCGACGTTATCGCGCCGCATCCGCTCGCCCGTCTGCGTTTCGCCGGCGCCCGCGTATCCAAGTCGCAGCGGCTCGGCGCGGCGGGCGAAGGATTCAAACTCGCGATGCGCACGCTCGATATTTTCCGGACGTCGGTCGCCGCCGCATCGCTCGGATTCGCGCGCCATGCCATGCAGGAGGCGCTCGCGCGCGCGTCGTCGCGGCGCATGTTCGGGCAGACCCTCGGCGACTTCCAATTGACGCAAGCGAAGCTAGGCGAAATGGCGCTTACGATCGATTCGGCCGCCCTGCTCGTCTACCGCGCCGCATGGATGCGCGACCAAGGCAAGCGCGTGACGCGCGAAGCGGCGATGGCCAAGTGGCACGCAAGCGAAGGCGCGCAACGTGTCATCGATGCCGCCGTGCAGCTTTGGGGCGGCCAAGGCGTCGCGAGCGGCACGCCCGTCGAAACGCTTTACCGCGAGATCCGCGCACTGCGCATCTATGAAGGCGCGACAGAAGTGCAGCAACTGATCGTCGGCCGCGATTTGCTCAAAGAGCATGCAGACGGCGAGGAATCGAGAGGCATCCGATGACGGATCACGCCCCGACCGTCTTCGAACGCCCCGTGCGCATTCGGTTTGCCCATTGCGATCCGGCGGGCATCGTCTTCTTTCCGCAATACCTGACGCTCACGAACGGGCTCGTCGAAGACTGGTTCACCGATGCGCTCGGCATCGACTACGCCGAGATGATCGGTGGGCGGCGCATCGGTCTGCCCATCGTCAAACTCGAATGCGAGTTCTCGCGGCCGAGCCGGATGGGCGAGACGCTGTCGTTTTCGCTCTCGCTTACGCACGTCGGCGGTCGCTCCATGCGGATCCGCATCGTCGGCGAAGGCCGAGATGGCGTTCGCTTTTCCGCGAACCAGGTGCTCGTCACCACTTCGCTCGCGACAGGCGAATCGATCGATATTCCCGAGGACGTCCGCACGGCGCTGTTGAAAGCGGCGGCCGCCGCGACGGCGTCTCCAACCACGATTGCAAACGAGGGCATCCCATCATGAAACGACCACTTTTGCCAGCCGGTTGGCCCAAGCCGCGCGGCTACGCCAATGGCGTATGCGCTCATGGCACCCAAGTCTTCATCGCCGGACAAATCGGCTGGGACGAAACAGGACGGTTCGCATCGGAAGCGTTCGCCGACCAAGCCCGCCAGGCGCTCGCGAACATCGTCGCGATCTTGAAGGAAGCCGGCGCCCGTCCCGAGCATATCGTGCGTATGACCTGGTATGTCACCGACAAACGCGAATACCTCGCGGCATCGAAAGACATCGGCCAGGCCTTCCGCGAACTCATCGGCGATTACGACATCGCCATGAGCGCCGTTCAAGTCGCGGCGCTCATCGAAGACCAAGCCAAAGTAGAGATCGAAGCCACCGCGGTGATACCCGATTGACTCGGAGGGAGTCATGCAACCGTCTGCCCATGTCGATACGTTTGCGCGAGACAATCTGCCGCCGCAAGATCAATGGCCCGTCTTGCTGCTCGATTGCCCGGATGTCGCCTATCCCGCGCGGCTGAACTGCGCGACGGCGCTGCTCGACGAAACGATCGCCGCCGGACACGGGCAACGCGTAGCGATTTGGTCGGAGGTCGATGACCGGCCGCACGCCACGACCTACGACGAACTGCGTGAAATGGTCGATCGATGGGCGCACGTGCTGACGCAAGACATGTGTCTCGTGCCCGGCAATCGAATCTTGCTGCGCGGGCCCAATACGTTGCAAATGGCGGCCGCTTTCCTCGCCAGCTTGAAAGCGGGTCTTGTAGTCGTGCCCACGATGCCGCTGCTGCGCGCCAAGGAGCTCAAGCAGATCATCGACAAGGCAAAAATCGGCGCGGCGCTCTGCGATGCACGGCTGCTCGATGAATTGAACCGGTGTCGAGACGAGAACGATATAGCGTACTGCGCCGATCTTGCCGACGTGCGCGCGTTTCATAGCGATGCGCCCGATTCGATCGAGGCGCTCGCCGCGGCGAAGCCGTCCCGGTTCGACGCCTGCGATACGGCCGCCGACGACGTCTGCCTGATCGCGTTCACGAGCGGCACGACCGGCGCGCCCAAAGGGTGCATGCACTTTCATCGCGACGTGCTGGCGATGTGCGATCTCTTCCCGCGCCATATTCTCAAGCCGTCGCACGCCGATATTTTTTGCGGCACGCCGCCGCTGGCGTTCACGTTCGGCCTCGGCGGGCTGCTCTGTTTTCCGATGCGCGTCGGTGCGTCCACCGTGCTGATCGAAAAGCTGACGCCCGAAACGCTGCTGCGCACCGTCGAGCGGTTTCGCGCGACGACGATGTTCACCGCGCCGACCTTTTATCGTCAAATGGCCCCGCTAGCGGCGCGCTACGACATCGCGAGTCTGCGCAAAACGGTCTCGGCCGGCGAGGCGTTGCCCGACTCGACGCGTGAGCTATGGCGCAAGACGACGGGCCTTGAGATGATCGACGGAATCGGCGGCACGGAAATGATCCATATCTTTATCTCGTCGGCCGGGGAGAACGTTCGGCCGCATGCGATCGGCAAGGCCGTGCCGGGCTATGTCGTCGAAGTCGTGGACGACGAGATGTATCCCGTGCCGACCGGCACCGTCGGCAAGCTCGCGGTCCGGGGACCGACCGGTTGCCGGTACTTGGCCGACGAGCGCCAGAAGAAGTTCGTGCGCGAGGGATGGAATCTGCCGGGGGATGCCGTCTATATCGACGCCGATGGTTACGTCTTTTATCAAGCGCGAGCCGACGACATGATCGTATCGGCGGGCTACAACATCTCCGGCCCCGAAGTGGAAAGCGCGCTGATGCAGCATGAGGCTGTCGCCGAATGCGGCGTGATCGGCGTGCCCGACGAAGAACGCGGGCAGGTGGTGAAAGCGTTCGTCGTCGTTAAGCCGGGGTATCTAGCGGACGATGCATTGGCCGGGCAATTGCAAACGTTCGTCAAGCAAACCGTCGCGCCCTACAAGTACCCGCGTATCGTACAGTTCATCGATGCGTTGCCCCGCACGGAGACCGGCAAACTCAAACGGTTCGCGCTGCGCGGCATGTGAAGCCGCATCGATCGGTCACATCTGCTTGAAAAGCCCCGCGTAAGCTCGGCTCACCGGCAGCACCGCGTCGTGGCCGAGCAGATGAATTTTGAGGCGCCCCAGCAAGTCGCGTTCGACGCGATCGATCGCCGCATAGGAGACGATGACGCCTCGATGCACCTGCGCGAATCGATCGCCATCCAAGCGCGGCAGCAGTTCCTTGAGCGGCGTGCGGATCAAATGGCGTTGATCGGCCGTCACGGCTTCGGTGTATTTATCGGTGGCTTGGAAAAACAGCACGTCGTCGATCGAAACGAGTTTGGTGGCGTCTTTTACGCCGACGGTCAACCAGCGGATCGGCGCCGTGTCTCGGCGGATGCAGGCGGCCACTGCCGCCGCGTCCTCGGGGGTCGGCGGGCCGTGCCGCTGCAAGCGCGCGATACATCGCATCAAGCGGTCGTCGGTCACCGGTTTGAGCAAGTAATCGATGGCCGACGTTTCGAATGCCTCCACCGCGTGCGCATCGTAAGCGGTGACGAACACGATACGGACATCGCTTGCCAGTTGCGCCACCTTGAGCCCGTCGATGCCGGGCATGCGGATGTCGAGAAAGGCGAAATCCGGACGCTTCTCGTTCAGTTGTGCGAGGGCATCGACGCCGTCTCGCGCCATGCCGACGATCTCGAGCTCGGGCCAAAAGCGCGTCACGCGCGCGGCCAGTTCGGCGGAAAGGTTCGGTTCGTCGTCGGCGATCAGGACGGAAGGCATATCGGCTTCAACAAATGGGAATGGACAAGCGAGCAATGACGCCTCGCGCCGCACTGACGTTCGCTTCCACCGTTACGGATGCGCTGCCGCCGTACATCGAAGCGAGCCGCGAGCGGACGTTCGCAAGCCCCACGCCCCCATGCAGTTTCGTACTTTGGCCTAGACCCACGCCCGTGTCGATCGAATCGATCTTGAGCATATCGTCTTCGCGGCGCGCGACGATGCGGATCTCTCCGCCGTCGATGGACGGTTCGATGCCGTGCAACAAGGCATTTTCGACGAGCGGTTGCAGCAGCAACGGGGCAAGGGCCAATTGACGCAGCGGCTCGGGCACGTCGATCGAAAACCGCAACCGCTCGCCCAGACGAATCGCGGCGATATTGAGCAGCGCTTCGATGAGTTCGAGCTCGTCGGCGACCGTCGACGCCGTGCCGCGCGTGCGCGTCAGGCTCGCGCGCAGATAGCGATTCAGGCTGTCGAGCATCGACACCGCGCGCTTTGGGTCGCGCTCGATCAGGCTTTGCACGTTGGCGAGGGTGTTAAACAGGAAGTGCGGCTCGATTTGCGCCTGTAGCAGCGCGAGACGCGCCGCCGTTTCCGATTGCCGCAATTCGGCGGCCTCGCGGCGCTGCGTCTCGAGGGACGCCCGCATACGCATCGCTTGTTCCGAGACGATGAAGAAGGCGCTGGCGACGCCGGTCACGACGAACGACGTGCCGAAGTTCAACCAGGCGCCGATGCCGGTATGCCCGATCAGATGCGGCAATCCGCCGACCGTGGCCGCCGTGAACTCCACGCCGATGACGACACTGAGCGGCGCGATCAGCAGCACTTTCACGACCGGCCCCACCCGAGGCGGGGCGAGGCGGTTCAGCAGCGTGCTGAGCATCAGCGCGCTTAGACCGATCGCCACGCTCACGACCAGATTCGGCAACAGCAGTTGGGTACGATGCGCGGCCCAAAACGCCAGGCCCACGATGCAACTGAACAGCACCACCCAACCGATCGATGCGAAGCCGCCGGCAACCCATGCGTCGGGGCGCGGGAGGGAGCTGCGGCGCGGGCCGGGATCGGCGGTATTCGACGGGATCGAGGGATGATGCTCGCTGTGCATAACGTGGCCTAACCGCGGCTTGGACTATTCCGAGCCGCTCTTCTGGTCGATTGTCAGCGCAATGTATACCGTCTCCCCCGCCTCGGGCAAAGCGTACGACGAACGGCGGCTGGAGGCGACGAACGGTCGAAAAACGAAGTTCGCTTGCCTCTACCGCGCTACCCCGCGCTGATCCTCAATTCGCCCGCAACGCCGCCGCAATGGGCTGACGCGCGGCGCGGATGGCGGGCAGCAAGCCGCCGAGCATGCCGATCGTGCACGCGACGACGATGCCCGAAACCAGCAACGAAGCCGTAACCGTCAAGTGAAAGACGACTTGCGAAAACCCCGCGCCGAGCGTATTGACGGTGTTGCCGTCGAAGAACGCCCAAGCCGCCGCCGAACCGATCGCGCTGCCCAAGATGGCGAGCAGCAACGATTCGATCAGCACGGAGATCACGATCGGACCACCGCTAAAGCCGATCGCACGCAGCGTGGCGATTTCGCGGATGCGCGTCGACACCGCCGTATACATCGTATTGAGCGCCCCGAAGCACGCTCCTAGCGCCATGATTCCGCCAACGAAATACGCGAGCAAGTTCAAAAGTTTCGATAGATTGCGAGACTGCGCCGCATAATAATCGGCTTCGCGCTGCACCCCGACCTTCAGCGACGGGTCGGTCGTCAACGCCCCCTTGAAGCGATCGAACGCGGCGGCGGAATCGAGCAGCGCCGTCACCGATTGAAAGCCGTTGCGGCGATAAGCGGACAACACGGTTTCCGCATCGCCCTGCAATTCCGATTCGTGCGCGTCGCCGCCGCTTTCGAAAATGCCGACGACCGTCCACTCCGAGTTGCGGAACGCGATCCGGCTGCCAAGCTCTAGCCCCTTGAACTGCGCGAGGGCCGACTTGCCGACGATCAACTCGCGCACCGCCGGCCGAAACATCCGGCCCGCGATCAAATGCATTTCCGGCCGAAGCTTCATGGCATTGGGACCCACGCCGCGCAGCGTAACGTTCGCATCGGCGTTGTCCTTCTTTTGCGGCAACGCCACGATCACGACGGCATCGGCCGTGGCGATCGGGCGCCCCGCCTCGTCTTTACGAACGCCGGGTGCATCCATAATCTTCTGTGCATCCTGGCGATCGATCGTGCTTTCGAGTTCCGCTTGCGAGCCGGCCCGCAGCACGATCGCGCGATCGGCCCGCGCCGTGCCCTTGAGCGTCCGCTGAAAACCGGCCGCCATCGCCAGCACGGACACCATCACGGCCACCGTCACGGCAATACCGATCACGATGACCCACGCCGTGCTGAGCCGCTGCGGCAAGCTGCGCAGGTTCATCGACGTGACTGCAACGATTTGCTTGATCATGAGCGCAGCGCCTCCACGATGACGAGCCGCTTGGCACGCCAAGCGGGAACGATGCCCGTTGCAACGGCCAGCAGGGCCGACATCAACACGCCTTCGGCAATCACGGTCGCCGGCAGTTTGACCACGCCGAGCGTGTTGCGCAGCGCCGGAAAGAGCAGATCGGCAATACCGAGCCCGAGCAGCGCCGCCGCGATGCACAGCGTCAACGACTGGACGAGGACGAGCACGAGCATCCGCGTATCGCTGAAACCCAGCGTCTTGAGCACGGCCAGCTCCGGCACCTGCTCGCGCACGGCTTGCATGACCGTACTGCCGACAGCGAACAGCAAGGCAAAGAAAACGGCGAACAAGATATACGTGACGATGAGGTTGATATCGCCGATCTGCTTCATGAACGACTGCTGGAATTCCTTTTCCGTCTGAGTTTTGGTCTCGTCGGATGAGTTGGCGAAATGATCGTCGATTTCCTTGGCCACCAGCGCCGATTGCGACGGGTCTTTCACCACCACGATGTACCAGCCCACCGTGCCCTTCGCGAAACTGCGCGCTTCGTCGAAATACTTGTAGTTGAAGAACATGCCGTCTTCGCGCGAGCTATCGGCCGGGTCTTGGTAAATGCCGACGATCGTGAAGTCCCAGTCGGAATTGCCGTCGGCCGCCTTCACCCAGATCGTCGAATGCAGCGGAATGCGATCGCCGATCTTCCAGCCGTATTTCTTCGCGAGATTCGCCCCTACGACGGCGCCGTCGCGCGTATGTTCGAGCGCCGCCAGTTGATCCTTCGGCAACACATACTCGGGATGCGCGGGGAACTCCCGCTCCGGCTCGACGGGAAACGCCGCGATGAAGTTCTTCGGATCCTGGTAATACGGCCCGAACCACGATTCGTGCGAGACGCGCTCCACACCGGGCAACGCTTCGATCTGTTGCATGTAGGCGTAGGGCATGCTTTCCGTGATCGAGATCCGGTTCGTCACCACGAGACGGTTGACGTTCGAACGCTCGATCGTCTGCTTGAAGGCCGAATTCACGCCCTGCAGCATGCCGAACAGCAAGAACGCGATCATGATGGAGAGCAGCGTCAGCGACGTGCGCACCTTCTTGCGCCAAAGCATCGCCCATATCAGCGGAATGAATTTCATCGCATCACGCCTCGGTCCTTTGCCGCTCTTCGACAAAGCGGCCCTTGTCGAGGTGCAGCGTATGCGTCGCGTAGTCAGCGGCCTTCTGATCGTGCGTCACCATGACGATCGTTTTGCCGTATTCGCGGTTGAGCAACTGCAACAAGTGCAGGATCTCGTCCGCCGTGGCGCGGTCTAGGTCGCCCGTGGGCTCGTCGCAGACGAGCAATTTCGGATCGGATACGAGCGCGCGCGCAATCGCTACGCGCTGCGCCTGGCCGCCGGACAGCTCCGACGGCTTATGCTTCGCGCGTTCCTCGAGACCGACGATACTCAGCGCCGCGTGCACGCGCTTCATCCGCTCGCCTTTGCCAAGCGACGTCAAAAGCAGCGGCAACTCGACGTTGCGCTCCGCCGTCAGCATCGGCATCAGGTTATAGAACTGAAAGACGAAACCGACGTTGTTCGAGCGCCAACGCGCCAGGGCGCCGCCTTTCAGTTGATCGATGCGCTCGCCCGCGACAATGAGCTCACCGCTGGTCGGATGATCGATGCCGCCGATCAGATTCAGCACGGTCGTCTTACCCGAACCGGACGGCCCCATGAGTGCGACGAAATCGCCGTCGGCCACTTGCAAGTCGAGATGGTGAAGCACCTCGACCGTCTGCTTGCCGCGCGTATACGTCTTCACGATGTCCTTGAGGGAAACCATGGCAGTCATTTGCTTCGCTCCTCGTTCGCACCCGCTCAAACGGGGCGAGTGCTTAGTGAATCGTTCACCGGTCGATCAGCGATCGACGACCTTGACGTGTGCGCCGTCGGAAAGCTTCGTCAGATCGCCCGCGGCCACCCGCTCCCCGGGTGCCACGCCCGCGATGACCGTTTGCATCTCGGCGCTGCGCGCGCCGAGCTTCACTTCGCGCCGCTCGACCGTATCGTCGTGCAGCACGTAGACGGTGCCCGTCGCCGCACCGGCGGCGCCTTGCACGGCATCGTTCGGTAGCGTGACGCCGCCCGCGCCGGCGGACGATCCGTTCGAACCGCTTTGCGAACGGCTCAGGAACGACACGCGTGCGCCCATCTCGGGAAGGATGCGAGGGTCGCGCGATTTGAAGCCCACGCGCACTTTGACCGTGGCCTTGCTGCGATCGGCCGTCGGCACGACCGCGATGACGTACGCGGGGATCGCCCAATCAGGATAGGCGTTCAGTTTCAACGTGGCGGGGCCGCCCGACTGAACCCGGCTGATGAAGTTCTCGCTGACATCCACCTCGACCTCGAGCGAATCCATATCCACGAGGGTACAGATACCGGTGCGCGTGAACCCGCCGCCGGCCGACAGCGGCGAGACGATTTCGCCCGGCTGGGCGTTCTTGGTCGTCACGACGCCCGTGAACGGCGCGCGCACGATCGTATCGTCGAGGTCGCGCTTCGCGATTTCGAGCGCCGCGCGCCGCACCGCTAAATTGCCTTGCGCCACGGCCACATCCGTTTGCTTCTGGTCGTAATTGGCCTTGCTTTGTTCGAGCGCGGTCGTGCTGATCACGGCGGCAGCGGCCAATTTGCGATCGCGTTCGTAAATCGGCGTGATGTCGCTCGCGGCCTGCTTGGCCTGGGTCAAGGTGCTTTCGGCCTGCGTCACCGCCGCTTTCGCTTGCAGCAATGCCGCCGACGCGTTCGTGTTGTCGAGCGTGGCGATGACGTCGCCCTCCTTCACATGCACGCCTTCCTCGATGAACAATTGCTCGAGCTTGCCGGTGATCTTCGCCGAAACGGTCGCCTGGCGGCGCGCCACGACATAGCCCGACGCGTCGAGGATCGACGTGCCGGCGTCGGCACCCGAACCGCTTGCCACCGGCTTGGCCACGGCCGCTCGCACGGCCGGCAAGGCGGCATGCAGCCAAAAAAAACCGCCTGCCGCGAGCGCGATCAACAGCCCCAGCAAGCCGCCGATCCACCACCAGCGATGCGAAGCGTCCGTTTGCGCGGGCCGTTGATCCCGCTCGATCCGCAACTGCCGCAACAACTCCGATTTGTCCGTCATGTAATCGACTTCCGCGGTATGAATGGATGAAATTCGGTCAACGTTCGGGGGCGATCCTCAAGGCGTCGTCGAGGCGCTCTGCCCCGCTTGCTTCCAATCGCCGCCCAATGCGAGAAACAGCGCCGCCGTATCCTGATAGCGAGCCGCCAGCGCTTGTACATAGGCAATACGCGAGCGCTGATACTGCTGCTGTGCGACCAGCAATTCGAGGTGATTCGCTCCGCCGAGGCCATAGCGCTGCTCGATCAGATGCAAGCTGTCCGCCGCCGCCGTTTGCGCGCGGTATTGCGCGGCGAGCGTTTGCGCATCGGTATCGAGCGCGCGCAACGTATCGGAGACGTTCTTGAACGCGAGCAAAACGGTTTGCCGGTACTGCGCCAGCGATTGGTCGTAAGCGGCGATCGCGGCACGGCGCTTCGCGTTCAAAGCCCCGCCTTGAAATAGCGGCTGCGTGACGTTGCCGGCCAACGAGAATACGTTGCTCGTGAACAGCGACCTGAACGATGTCGACGCATCGCCGAAATTTCCGCTCAGGCCGATATGCGGCAGCATGTTCGCGGTCGCCACGCCGATCTGCGCGCTCGCCTGATGCAACAGCGCCTGAGCACGCCTGACGTCGGGCCGCTGACGCACGACTTCGGACGGCATCTTCAAAGGTATGTCGAGCGGCAATTGCAACGAGGCGAGGTCGAATTGCTGCTCGTCATACTCGCTCGGCGCCTTGCCCAAATAGACGGCAAGCTGACTGCGCGCGGCCGAAAGCTGCTGCATGAGCGGCGGCAGCGTGGCTTGGACCGAGGCCAAATTCGATTCGGCCGACGATACGTCGGAGCGGGCCGCACCGCCCAGTTCGAACTCTTGCCGGCTCAGATCGACCTCGTGCTGCGCCGACGCAATGAGCTCGCGCGTCGCATCGATTTGCGCGCGCAGCGACGCTTCGAGCACGGCAGCCGTCACGACATTGGCCGCGAGCGTTTGATAGGTCGCCTGCAATTCCTCGGCTTGTGCCTCGCGTCCCGCTTCTTGCGCCTCTAGCCCGCGTCGCACGCCACCAAAAACGTCGAAGTCGTATGACAAACTCACCGACGCGTTATACAGCGTAAAAAGAAAACTGCCGGCCTGCGGAAAGCCTTGCTCCGCGCCGTTCAGTTTCTCGCGCGTGACGCCGGCGGTGCCGCCGATGGTCGGAAACAATGCACCGCGTTGCACATTGACCTGCTCCTGTGCGACTCGCAATGCCGCTTGCGCCGATGCGATCGTCGGACTATTGGCGAACGCATCCGACACGAGGCGATCGAGCTGATCGGATCCATAGGCCGTCCACCAACGCGACGGCAACTGCGCGGCGGGGTCGAAGCGCTGAGCCGCGCCACCCGCCACGGGTGTCGCTTCCGTTTGCACCGGCAACGCAGGCGTGGTGATGGCGGTTGCGGCGGGCGCGGCCGGCGCCTTGAAATCGGGACCCACGGCACAGCCGCCGCAGGCCAGCAAAGCCGCAAGCGAAAAAATCGCTGCCGCCATGCCGCAGGGCGGGCGATGAAGTCCGCACCCAGGCATCGATCGGAGCAGTTGGCCACGCTCGTTTTTTTTCATATCCGAATGGGGGCTGTTCTACACAATTCCCCCGATTCGTCAGCGGAGGAAAGATGAAGCTGGCTATCGGGCAATCAAATGCGCGACAGAGTATAACGCCCGAGTTCGGGTAACGATAGTCGCATTCGATAATCGTCACCATCCAACACATTTAAGCTTCGCATCGCATTTTTTCGTTTCCCGCGGACCATGCTACGAGCTTCGGTGGTCGCGCTCGGCGCCATTGATTTCGCGGGTCCGCTCATCGCCCTTAAACGCGGTTCGTCGCCACGCTATACAATTGGTCGCATGCGGCGCGGATGGGTCGGCTGGAAAAATACACTGCTCGCCGTTTCACCCGCCTTTGCACCGGTGCATGACAATTTATGGATGGAGCGACTCGTCACGTTTCACTTTCCGGCCTATGTCTATTTCTCGTTCCGCGCCCTTGCATAACTCGGCGTGCGACGCTGCGCGTGACGCTGCCGCTGTCGTTCTTCGTTAAGTTCGCACAACATTACGCGTTCGCCGGGCACGCGCCATCGAGCACGACCGACGCTTTCGAAACGCTTTCCTTCGCCGCATGGGGAGTCCTCGCCGGCATGGCGCTCGGACGCTCGCTAAACGTGCTCGTGCGCGCCGCGCATGCGAAAGAAAGCGGCGGGGCAACGGCAAGCTGGGAGTGAAAATTGCTAGTCTTGAGCAAAACTCCACGGCAACTATGCGAGGCCGCGTATGATATGCGACTGAACCTATTCCTCGAAACCCGAGAAGGCCGCGCGTGGCATCGCCCATGCCGGAGGGGTGGCTAGGCAATCGCGAGTCCCATGGTCTATCGCGATCGAGCCGGCGCCGCGCGCTAGAGCCTCCATCCGACAGATCTTTATGTCCGATCAAAACCCAGCACGTTCGGCACAGACCCGATTCGCTTTCCCCGCCGTGGGGATCGACGCATCGGCTGACGACATCGAAGCGCTGAAACAGTTTTTCGACGCGATGCCGGCGCAGTCCGGCGCCGCCTTCGTGATCACGCTGCGTGCGCCAACCGAGCCCGCGCAGTCGCTCGTGACGGCCCTTCAGCCGGCCACCGTCATGCCCGTGGTTCCGGTGCGCCAAGCCATGCGCATGGAGCCGAATCACATTTACGTCGTCGAACCGCCGTTGGTTTGCACGATCGTCGAGCAGGAATTGCGTACTGGGGCCCCGCACGGCATCGAGGAACGGCGCGAACACATTGATCTGTTCTTCGATTCGCTCGCCACCGCTTACGGCGAGCGTGCGGTCGGCGTCCTGTTCGCGAGCGTAAGCACCGATAGCGCGTTCGGCTTTACGCGCCTGAAGGAGTTCGGCGGCGTGACGTTCGCCCAAGCCAGGGGATCCGCTCGAAGCGATAACGCACAATGGCCGCCGAGCGTCGTCAATGCGATCGACTTCCAACTCGAGGCGAGCGAAATGCCGCAGCGCATGCTCGAGTTGTGGTCGAACGCCAAAAAGATTCGGCTTGCGCGCGTACCCGTGGGCAAAGACGACGATGACGCGGAAGTCGGTGAGCCCGGCGCGGGCATGAGCAATATCGAGCGCACCTTGCGCGAGATCATGATGATCTTGCGCAACCGGACTGGGCACGATTTCCGCCACTACAAGCGGGCCACCGTCCTGCGCCGCATAGAGCGGCGCCTGCAGGTGAACGGCCTGTCCGAGCTTCAGCAATATCGCGACTATCTGCAAACGCACCCTGAGGAAACCACGACGCTGTTGCAAGACATGCTGATCAGCGTGACGAACTTCTTCCGCGACAAAGACGCCTACGACGTCCTCAGAGACCAAGTGATGCCGGCGATCTTCGAGAATCGGCGGCAGGAGGAGCCGGTGCGCGTGTGGGTCGTGGGCTGCGCAACGGGAGAAGAGGCTTATACGGTTGCGATGTTGTTGCAAGAAGCATCGGCAGCCGCGCGCGACCCCGTGCCGTTCCAAGTGTTCGCGACGGACATCAGCGAGCGGGCGATCGCCTCGGCCCGGGAGGGCCTCTATCCCGCATCGATCGCGGCCGACGTCGACCCGAATCATTTGCGCCAATTCTTTACGAAGGACGGGGAGCACTACCGCGTCAAGAAGGAATTGCGCGAGCGCGTCCTGTTCGCGCTGCATAACGTCCTGAGCGATCCGCCGTTTTCGCGGCTCGATCTCGTCTGCTGCCGCAATTTGCTGATCTACCTCGATCGCGAAGCGCAGATCGACACGCTTCGCACCTTCCATTTCGCGCTACGGCCGAACGCGCATCTGTTCCTCGGCAGCTCGGAGACGGCGGATAGCGCGGGCGGCTTGTTCTCAGTCGTCGATAAAAAGGCACGCCTGTATCGCGCGAGCATCGCCGTGCGCGCCGACACGCCGGTTCCGATTACGCAGCCCGGCGCACTGAACGCGCGTCCCGCCGTGATGACGCTGCAGCCCAGCGGCAAGCGCAAATTCTCGTTCGGCGAGTTGCACCAGCGCGTGGTCGAACAACACGCCCCGCCCAGCGTGCTCGTCAACCGCGATTCCGACATCGTTCATCTTTCGGATCGTGCCGGCCGCTTTTTGCAATACGTGGGCGGCGAACCGTCGCACAACATTTTGACGGTGGTGCGGCGCGAGCTTCGGCTCGAATTGCGCTCGGCGATTTACCAGGCGCTGCAAGCCGACGTCAGCGTGGAATCGCGCCGCGTGCGGATCGATCGGGACGGCCGCTCGTTCTTCGTGAAGATGACGGCGCGCCCCGTGCACGATTCCGATGCCAACGCCGACTTCGTCCTCATCTTGTTCGACGAAGTGGAAGACAGCGTGGGAGACGTGGACGAGGCCGTGCCGGAGAACCAGCGCGACCCGATCATCGCCCAACTCGAGCGCGAGTTGCAGCGCACGCGCGAGCAGTTGCAGGCGACGATCGAGCATTCGGAAACTTCGACGGAAGAACTGAAGGCGTCGAACGAGGAACTGCAGGCCATCAACGAGGAATTGCGTTCCGCGACCGAAGAGCTCGAAACGAGCAAGGAAGAGTTGCAGGCGATCAACGAGGAACTGACGACCGTCAACGCCGAATTGAAGGCGAAGGTGGAAGAGACGAGCAAGATCAACGACGACTTGCAAAACCTCGTCATGGCCAACGACATCGGCACGATCTTCGTCGACCGCAATTTGTCCATCAAGCGCTACACGCCGCGCGCCGCCGATGTATTCAGCATCATCGCGACCGATATCGGCCGCTCGCTGCTCGACATCACGCACCGGCTCGAATACGACAAACTGGCCGACGACGCCGCCGAGGCCTTCGGCTCGCTGCGCCTGATCGAACGCGAGTTGAAGAGCACGGACGGGCGGTGGTATCTCGCGAGGATCCTGCCGTATCGAACAACGGAAAACCGGATCGACGGCGCGGTGTTGTCGTTCATCGATATCACCTCCCGCCGCGCCGCCGAAGAGCGGCTGCGCAACGTCGGACAAGCCGGTGTCGATGAGATCGAGCGGCGGCGCGACGAATTCCTGGCCGTCGTCTCGCATGAACTCAAACATCCGCTGAACTTGATCAGCGCCAGCACCGAGTTGATCGGACGTTCCAGCGAGGCCCGCTCGAATGGCACGATCGCGCGCGCCGCCGACACGATCCGCCGCACTGTCTTAGGACAAGCGCAGATCATCGACGACTTGCTCGATATGTCGCGCATGCGCACGGGCAAGCTGTCGATTACCCGGCGGCCCGTTGACTTCAAGGAAGTCGTGCAGCGCATCAGCCATACGATGCAAGACGAGGCGCAGCGCAAGGACATCGATTTCCGGGTATCCGTGCCCGACGGTCCCGTCTCCATTCATGCGGATCTCACGCGCATCGAACAGGTCGTTTGGAACCTGGTCAGCAACGCGTTGAAGTTCACGGAAGGCGACGGCAAGATTTCCGTCCAGCTTTCAGTCGACGACCACCATGCGGTCTTGAGCGTGAGCGACAACGGAATCGGTATTGACGGCGCCGCGTTGCCGACGATCTTCGACATGTTCGAGCAAAGCCGCAGCAATGCATCGGCTGTTCGCGGCGGGCTCGGCATCGGGCTTTCGCTCGTGAAGGATCTCGTGGCGGTGCATGGCGGCGAAGTACGCGCGCACTCCGATGGGATCGGTCGCGGTGCGACGTTCACCGTGAAGCTGCCGCGCGTGGTGGATACGGTCACGCACGATGGGAGCGGCACGTCACCCACGACGTTTCTGAAGGGCGAGCACGTGCTGCTCGTCGACGACGATCATGACACGGTGGAGACGTTCCGGCTGTTGCTGGAGATGGAAGGCGCCGCGGTGACTGTCGCGACGAGCGGGGAAGAAGCGCTCGATGTGATCGGCAAGGAATCGCCGTCGTTGATTCTTTCCGATCTCGGCATGCCCGGCATGAGCGGGCTAGCGTTCATCGAGGCGGTGCGCAAGCGGCCGGAGATGGAATCCGTCAAAGCGATCGCGCTGAGCGGCTTCGGCAGGCCTTCGGACGTCGAGGAGGCCACTCGGGCAGGGTTCGATGCCCATTTGACGAAACCCGTCATGCTCGATGCGCTGCTTAGCGCTATTGCGCGGGTACGGGCGAAGTAGGAGCGGTGCCTGGCCCTGGGTCATACCAGGGCCAACGAACGCGCTACAACAAACTCGGCGTCCCCACCCACATCAACAGCGCATCCTGCTCGCCGGTGTTATGCCAATGGTGGGCATCCGTCGAATCGTAGTGCGCCGAGTCCCCTTCGCGGAACTCATAAGTCTTGTCTTCCAACGTCAGCGTCAGATTGCCCGACAGCACGTACCAAAACTGCTCCCCAGCGCGCGCCGTGATCTTATCGAGCTTTTGCCCGGCGGGAATGCGCACGAGCAGCGCTTCCATCTGCCCGCCTTCAGTCACTTGCGTCAATCTCGCGAACCGGTTGTCCGCATCGGCAAACCCGAAAAAGGTCAGCCGGTCGCCGCGCGCGACATAACGCTCGTCGCGCGGCGCATCGAGCAAGTACTGAATCTTCACACCCAGCACACGCGCGATCGCCATCAACGTCGACACCGATGGCCGAGCAAGCCCGCGTTCCACTTGCGAGAGAAACGGCGCGGAAATCCCCGCGCTAGTGGCCACCTCATCGAGCGTCAACGACAAGTGCTGCCGCAGCGACCGAATCTTCGGGCCGAGCACCGTCGAACTGGGGCGCTCCTCTTCAAGCCACTCGCCGCGCTCGTAGGTCTTCCGATGCCGTCCCATGGCCGCCTTCATGAGGGCTCCGTTTCGGGATCGGGCACGCGCGCACCAGACTTATCGTTAGCACCGCCTTTCGGCTTGACGCCCGACAAGTCACGCTTGCGCAACGTATTCATGACGAGATAGAACGCGATCGGCGTGAAAACGAGCCCCAGCACCGTTGCCGCAATGACACCGCCGAATACGCCGGTGCCGATCGAATGGCGGCTCTCCGCACCGCCGCCGCTCGAAAACACGAGCGGCACGACGCCGAGCAAAAACGCCGCGGACGTCATGACGATCGGCCGAAAGCGCATCGCGCACGCCTGCACGACGGCATCGAACAGTGCCACGCCGCGCGCCTGCGCATCGCGCGCGAACTGCACGATCAGAATCGCGTTCTTGCCCGCGAGACCGATCACGGTCACGAGCCCGATCTTGAAGTAAATGTCGTTCGGCATGCCGCGCAAAAGCATCGCCGCCACCGCACCGATCATCCCGAGCGGCACCACGATCAGCACCGACATCGGAATCGTCCAGCTCTCGTAAAGCGCCGCGAGCGCCATGAACACGGCCAGCAGCGAGAGCCCGATCAGTAACGGCGTTTGCTTGGCCGCTTGCGTTTCCGCCAGCGCCGCATCGGCCCAGTCGAACGACGTTCCCGGCGGCAATTGCGCGGCGAGCCGCTCCATCTCGGCCATGGCCGCGCCCGAGCTATAGCCGTCGGCGGCACGCCCGGTGACGTCGAGCGACGGATAGCCGTTATAGCGCGAGAGCATGATGGGCCCGCGCGACCATTTCAGTGCGGAAAACGCCGAAAACGGCACCATCTTGCCGGCCGCGTTGGGCACCGATAGATTCAACAAATCCGCATCGGTCATGCGCGAAGACGAATCCCCGCCTACCAGCACGCGCAGCATCCGTCCCGAGGCCGGATAGTCGTTCACATAGAGCGTACCGAAGGTACTGCCGAGCGTCGCTTGGATCGCATCGAACGAGACGTCCATCGCATACGCTTTCGCCCGGTCGATATCGAGCACCACGCGCGGCGCATCGGGCAGCGTCTCCGAGTGCACATCCGCCAATACCGAACTCTTTTTGGCTAGCTCGAGCAACCGTTCGCGCGCCGCATGGAACTCCGTGCGCGTCATGCCGCCGCGGTTTTCGAGGTGGAAGGTAAACCCCTCGGCATGGCCCATCCCGGGCACAGAGGGCGGCAATTGCGCGATCACGTCGCCTTCGCGAATCTTCGCGAACGATTCGTTCAACCTATCGCGCAGCGCCAATGCGCCGACATCGCGATGCGACCAATCCTTCAAATCGACGAACGCCATCCCCACGTTCTGCCCACTGCCGGAAAAGCTCCATCCGATGACGGTCGTGACGTTCGCAATCGATTTCTGCCGCTGCAACACGTCCTCGACCTGCTTGATCACCGCGTAGGTACGCTGCTGCGAAGCGCCCGGCGGCAATTGCACCATGACTTGCAATTGCCCTTGGTCTTCGGTCGGCAGGAAGCCGCTGGGCAGCGACGCGTACATCACCGCGCCGGCGCCGATCAACGCGAGATGGATCGCGAACAAGCGCTTAGGCGCACGCAAGATCTTCACGATGAAACCGCGGTAGCCGTCCGACGCGCGCTCGAACTTCTCCAGGAATTTCCCGGCGAATCCCGATCCGTGGTGCTCATCGGGTCCGGGCGCTTTTAGCAAGTTCGCGCACAGCGCGGGCGCCAAGGACAGCGCCATGAACGCCGATACCAAGATCGCCGCGATCATCGCGATCGAGAATTGCCGATAGATCCCGCCCACGCCGCCCGAGAAGAACGCCATCGGTACGAACACGGCGGTCAAGACGGCCGTGACGCCGACGATCGCACCGCCGATCTGGGCCATCGCCTTGCGCGTCGCCTCACGCGGCGGCAGTCCTTCGTCGCGCATGATTCGTTCGATGTTTTCCACGACGACGATCGCATCGTCGACGAGAATCCCGATCGCGAGCACGAGCCCGAACAGCGTGAACACGTTGATCGACAGACCAAAGACATGCATCGCCGCGAACGAGCCCATCAACGCGACGGGAATCACCACGGTCGGCACGAGCGTATAACGCAGATCGCGCAGGAACAGCCACATCACGCAGAAGACGAGCACGATCGCTTCCACGAGCGTCAGCAACACTTCGCTGATGGCGATTTTCACGAAATGCGCGCCGTCATACGGGATTTCGATCGCAATACCGGGCGGCAGCGTCTTCGACAACTCGGCCACCCGCTTATGAATCTCGTTCGACGTTTGGAGCGCATTGCCGAGCGGCCCGAGTTGGATCCCGACCGTGGCCGCCGTTCTTCCGTTCAACCGCGACCAGAACGTATAGCTATCGGCGCCCAGCTCGACGCGCGCGACGTCGCCGATGCGCACGACGGAGCCGTCGGGACGCGCTTTCAGCACGATTGCGGCGAACTCTTCCGGCGTGTGCAACTGCCCCCGCACGCTAACCGACGCCGTGATCGCTTGGCCGTTCCGCGCGGGCGCATCGCCGATCGCTCCCGCCGTCACGGTGGCGTTCTGCGCTTGAATAGCCGCCGTCACTTGCGCCGGCGACAAATCGTACTCGCGCAGCTTCATCGGATCGAGCCAAATACGCATGGCGCGATCGGCATCCCAAAGCTGGGCCGATCCCACGCCGGGCGTGCGCTTCAATTCGCGCAGCAAGAACCGGTTCAGATAGTCGCTCAGCGCGGTCGAATCACGCATGCCGTCGGTCGAAACGAGCGTCACGAGCATCAAGAACGTATTCGCCGCCTTGAAGACGCTGATGCCCTGCTGGACGACCGGCTGGGGCAAGCGCGATTCGATCTGCTTCATGCGGTTCTGCACGTCGACCATCGCGAGATCGGGGTTCGTGCCCGGCTCGAACGTCACGTCGATTTCGAGTTCGCCGAGCGCATCGCTCGTCGTCTCGTAGTACTGCAGGCCGTCGGCGCCGTCGAGGCTCTGCTCGATCAGACTGGCGACGTTGCTATCCACGTCCTCGGCCGAGGCGCCGGGGTACTGGGCGGATATGACGATGCGCGGCGGCGCGAGCCGCGGATACTGCGACACCGGCAGCAACGGCAACGCGAGCACGCCCGCAAGGGTGATCGCCAGTGCGACGATCCAAGCGAATACCGGGCGGTCGATAAAAAATGAAGGCACGTGGTTACTCCCGCGGCGCGCCGGTTGACGCCGCGCATCGTGCCGTCTCTTTCTCGATTGTTATTGTTTTCGTTCTATGCATGCGTTGGTTAAGCGGTCAGAGCGTCAGTTGGAACGTTTTCGCTAGCGCCCCCGGCAATTTCATTCCGCCGGTGGCACGCTCGCCCCATGTGGAATCGTTCAGCAGCAACTCCGGCTCGGCGTCCAGTCTTTCGAGCTGATCGCCGAGCAGGCTGTAAAGACTGTCGTCGAAACGCATCGCTTCGACCGGTGCCACGATTCGCCCGTTCTCGACCCAGAACGTCGCGAAACGCGTCATGCCCGTCAAGCGGCAAGCCATGCGATCGGAAAAATTCACATACCAAAGATTGCCGACATAAAGACCCGTATCGAGCGCGGACAGCACCTCGTCGGCGCGCAGATCGCCGCCCCCCATCGCCAGCGACGAGGGCGATTCGTCGGCTGTCGCGCCGTTCGGCGTCAACCCGTACTCGCGCGCACTGCGCGCATCGGTCAAGCGATCGACCCCGCGGCCGTTCGCGAGCAGCGACACGCTCTCGCGGAGGTACCCGTCGTCGTTGAATCCCGGGGTGATCGCAAGCCCGATTTCCTCGGTCAGCGTCACGCGCGGATCGAACCGCAGTTCGCCCGTATGCAGCTTGTACAAAGGGCTACGCGAAGTCGCTTGCTGCCGCGCGGAGAACCCTTGATACGCCATCATTTCCACGAGCGATCCCAAGGCCGACGGCGCGAAATACGTGCGGTAGCGTCCCGGCGTCAGCACCCGAGGCGTGCCGGCCAAGATCGGCAACCTCGATGCGGCCTGCTCGAGCCTGTGCGCGAAGACGGCGTCGTCCCAGGCGTCGCCCGCGTATTCGCTCTTGATCGCGCGCCCGCTGCGATCGAACAGCGACCAACTGAAGTTGAAGTTATCGACCTCGTACCAGCCGCGGCTGCCGAGCGACGACGCAAAACCCCGCGCCATCGTCCCGCCCGCATAGAACCCGACGAAGTCCAGCCCGTGCGCGCATTCGGCGACAGTCCGCACGAGCACCGCCGGTTCGGGCAGACGTCCCGACCGCTCGGTGGTCTGCGTCCACTGCGTCTGACCGAACAAGAGGTGAGGATCTTCGGGAGCGTCGCGCAAGCTCGCTCGCAGCATGCCCAGCGCCTGCGCCGCATCGTCGAGATCGGCTTCCAATTGGCCGCCCACCGTCATCGTCGAATACGCTTGCCGCGCGCCGTCGATCAAACGAAGCGTGAGTTTGCCCTGCGACACGGTGCCGATCTGGCGCACCTTGCCCTGGTTGAAGCGAATGAAATCGGAATGCTCGGCGGTCAGCGAGAGCAGCGTCACTTCGCCGCCCACGCGCAACCGTTCGATCCCTTCCGCTAGCGCACCGAAGTGGCGCTTCCAATCGAAGTTCGCCATCATGCACCTCCGAATACGTCGATGTCGGCGAACACGCAGGCCGGCGACGCGTGCCCAACGTGAATGATTTGCATCGGCTCGCCCTTGCCGCAGAGCGGCGTGCCGTACGTCTCGCGCGTCGACTCGTTGCCGACCGCTTTCAGGCTGCGCCAAAAGTTCGCCGAGATGCCACGGTAATTCGGCCGCTTGACCACTTGCGTCAGCTTGCCGTTTTCGATCAATTGGCCGAACTCGCAGCCGAATTGGAATTTATTGCGTCGATCGTCGATCGACCATGACGTGTTCGTGCGCATCAGGATGCCTCGCTCGATCCCTGCGACGAGGTCTTCGAACGTGCTCTCGCCCGCTTCGATGTTCAAATTCGCCATGCGGTCGATCGGTGCGCGATTCCAGTTCGATGCGCGGGAGTTCGCGACGCCGGGAAGCTGCGCGCGCTGTTGCGAAAGCGTGCCGCCGAGCGGGCGTTCGAGCACGCCGTTCCTAATCAAATACTGCTTGCGCGCCTGCGCGCCTTCGTCGTCGAAGCCGTAGGAGGCCGCCTCTTCGCGCACCGAAGGATCGAACGTCACATTGAGCAGCTCGGATCCATAGCGGTAGCTGCCGAACATATCGGGCGTGACGAAGCTCGAGCCGGCGAAGTTGCGTTCGTCGCCCAAAATCCGGTCGAGCTCCAGCGGATGACCGATCGATTCGTGGATCTGCAGCATCATCTGATCGGGCAACAGCAGCAAATCGCGCACGCCCGACGGACAATTGGGCGCGGCGAGCAATTGCAAGGCTTCGTCGGCCAATCGCACGCCGGAACCGTCGTAGCCGTAGCGCGCCAAGATTTCCATGCCGCCTTGCGCGAGCAGCGATTCGTAGCCACCGAGCCTTCGCACTTGCGTGTCGCCATCGGCATGTGCCACGACCGTCATTTGCGGCAGCAAATAGCGAAAGCGCTGTTCGATCCGCACGCCGTCGCTCGTCACGTAAAGCTGATCGCTATGGGTGATTCGAATCGCCGCGGTACGCTCGACGATACGCGCGTCGAGCGCCGCCGCCGCGCATTCGGCGGCGAGACGATCGATCCATTCGCCGCGCGAGGGCAGCGCCGTATCGGCATTGGGCGAAACGTAATTCCCGCTCACGCCGGGCCGCGGCGCGCTGCGGTGGTCGATCAACGTCACGGCCGCCGCCGCGCGCGCCCGCTCGCTCGCGAGGTCGAGGGCGGCTTGCAAGCCTGCCTCGGACAAATCGGCCGTCGCCGCATAGCCGGCGCCGGCGCCGCACCACGCCGTGAGCAACGCGCCGCGGTCGCGGACCGTCGAAAACGGTTGCGCCACGTCGTTGCGCACCGTGTGGTTCTCGGCGCGGTCGTCCGCGATCCGCAGCGACCAAAATTCGGCGTTGCTTTTCAAGGCGGCAGCCGCGCGCGACCAGCGTTCATCGATCATGCAATTGCCTCGTTCGGATCCGCTTCGGGCACCTGCATGGATGCCGCGAGCAGCGATTGGGTATAAGGATGCGTAGGGGCCCGCAGCACGTCGAGCGTATCGCCCGATTCGACGATGCGTCCCGACTTCATCACGACGACGCGATGCGCCATCGCCCGCATCACCGCCAAATCGTGCGTGATGAACAGGTAGCTGAGCCCATACTTCTTTTGCAGCCGCGTGAGCAGCGCCAACACCTGCTGCTGTACTGAGACATCGAGCGCGCTCGTCGGTTCGTCGAGTACGAGAAGTTCAGGTTCTACCGCAAGTGCCCGCGCGATGGCAATACGTTGCCGCTGTCCCCCCGAGAATTCGTGGGGATAGCGCAAGGCCGCATCGGCCGGCAGCCCGACTTCCTCGAGCAGTTCGCGTACGCGCTCGCAGCGCGCCTGCCCGGTCATGGCCGGTTTGTGCACACGCAGGCCCTCGCCGATGATCTGCTCGATCGTCATGCGCGGCGAGAGCGAACCGAACGGATCTTGAAACACGACCTGCATCCGCGCGCACAGCGCGCACCACTCCGCGCTCGACGAACGGTAGCTCGCGAGCGAGCGGCCGCCCACGTTGATCTCGCCCGCCGCCGCGCGCTGCAGACCCAGCACGGTCGAGGCGAGCGTCGATTTGCCCGAACCCGATTCGCCGACAATCCCGACCGTCTCGCCGCGCCGCAACGTCAAATCGACGTCCTGCAATGCACGGAACTTCGCGCTGGCGAAGAGCGAGCGCAACCCCTTCGCACTCGTCCTGTAGTCGACGGCGAGCCCCTTGATTTCGAGGACGTTGTTCGACTCGGCGGGCACCTCATCGACGCAACGGACAGGCTCGCTATTGAGCAAGCGCTTCGTGTAAGGGTGCTGCGGGTTCGAGAACAGCGCCTCGGTCGTGTTCGTCTCGACCAGAATGCCCTTCTCCATCACCGCCACGCGCTGCGCGAAACGCCGCACGAGATTCAGATCGTGCGTGATCAAGAGCACGGCCATCCCGCGATCGGCGGCCTCCTGCTCCTGCAGTTCGATCAGCAGGTCCACGATCTGCTGACGCACAGTCACGTCGAGCGCCGTCGTAGGCTCGTCCGCCAACAGCAAGCGCGGCCGGCAAGCAAGCGCCATCGCGATCATCGCGCGCTGACGCTGTCCGCCCGAAAGCTGGTGCGGGAAGCTGTCGATACGCCGCTCCGGCTCGGGAATGCCCGTGCGGCGCAGCAGTTCGATCCCGCGCGCACGCGCCGCGTTGGGCCGCAAGCCCTCATGCAGCCGCAAGCTTTCGGAAATCTGCTTGCCGATCGTATAAAGCGGGTTCAGCGCCGTCATCGGCTCTTGAAACACCATCGCGATATCGGCGCCGCGAATGCCGCGCATCTGCTGTTCGGTCTTGGCGAGCAGATCCTCGCCTTCGAACACGATGCGGCCCGAGAGCGTCGCATGTTGCACGAGACGCAAGATCGACAGCGCCGTCAGGCTTTTACCGGAACCCGATTCGCCGACGAGCGCCACGCGTTCGCCGCGCGCGATCGCCAAATTCAATTCGTGAACGCATTTTTTTGCGCCGAAGCTGATCGAGAGATTCTCGATGCTGAGCAAAGGACTGCCGTTCATCACTTCGCCCCTCCGAATGCCGAGCCGCGATTGCGCGTATCGAGCGCGTTACGCAGCGCGTCGCCCATGAAGGTCAGCAAGAGCAGCGTCACGACGAGCGCCGCGAACGCCGACACCGAAATCCACCACGCGTCCAGGTTGTTCTTGCCCTCCTGCAGCAATTCGCCGAGGCTCGGCGTCGGAGGCGGCACCCCGAGACCGAGGAAGTCCAGACTCGTCAGCGACAAGATCGCCGCGCTCATGCGGAACGGCAGGAACGTGATCACCGGCGTCAGACTGTTCGGTAAGACATGGCGCCAAATGATCTGCCAGTTCGAGAGCCCCATCGTGCGCGCCGCCTTCACATAGTCGAGCGACCGGTTGCGCAAGAATTCGGCGCGCACGTAATCGGACAGCACGAGCCAGCCGAACATCGACAGCAAGATGAACAGCAGCCACAGCGTAGGCTCGAAAATCGACGCGAAGATGATCAGCAAATACAGATCGGGCATCGAACTCCAGATCTCGATGAGCCGCTGGCCGATCAAGTCGGTACGGCCGCCGTAGAAGCCTTGCAACGCACCGGTCAGCACGCCGAAAAACACGCCCGATATCGTCAGCGCCAGCGCCATCAACACCGATACGCGGAAGCCGTACAGCAGACGCGAGAGCACGTCGCGGCCGAACTGATCGGTGCCGAGCCAGTTCGACGACGACGGCCGCGCCGGAAACGGCCGCTCGGCGAAATAGTCGATCGTATCGTAGTAGTTATGGTTCGGCGGATAGATCGCGAAGTTGCCGTTCGATTGGATGCGCGAACGGATATACGGATCGAGATAGTTCGTCTTGGCCGGGAAATCGCCGCCGAACTGCGTCTCCGGATACGTCTTCACGATCGGGAAGTAATAATGACCTTGGTAGCGCACGACGAGCGGCTTGTCGTTGCACAGCGCTTCGCCGAGCACACTGATGACGAACAGCGCGACGAAGATCAAGAGGCTCCAATAGCCGAGCCGCTGGCTTTTGAAGCGCAGCCACGTGCGCCGCCATGGCGAGATCGACGCTACCGGCGCGAGGGCCGGCTTAGCGGTCCATGCGGTCGAATTGGATGCGGGGGTCGACGAGGACATAGCAGACGTCAGCAATCAGTTTGGTTACGAGGCCGATCAAGGTGAACAGGAACAGCGAGCCGAGCACTACGGGGTAGTCGCGGCGTATCACCGAGTCGTACGAAAGCTGGCCCATGCCGTCGAGCGAGAACAACGTCTCGATCAGCAAGTTGCCGTTCAAAAACGCGCCGACGAAAGCGGCCGGCAGGCCGGTCAGCAGGGGAATCGCAGCATTGCGCAGCACGTGCTTCCACAGCACGTCGCGCTCCGGAGCGCCTTTCGCGCGCGCCGTCAGCACGTATTGCCGGCCGATCTCCTCGAGGAACGTGTTCTTCGTGAGGATCGTGACGATCGCGAAATTGCCGACCACCGACGCCGTGACGGGCAGCACCATGTGCCAAAGATAATCGAGGACCTTACCGATCGTGCTCAGGTCGTCGAAGTTATCGGACGTCAGGCCGCGCATCGGGAATACGTCCCAGAACGTCCCGCCGCCGAACAGCATCAGCAGCAGCACGCCCAATACGAAGCCCGGAATGGCGTAGCCGATGAGGACCAGCACGCTCGTCACGGCGTCGAACCGCGACCCGTTGCGGACCGCCTTCGCGATCCCGAGCGGCACGGAGACGGCGTAAGTCAGGATGATGGTCCACAGACCGAGCGAGATCGAGACGGGCAGCTTCTCCTTGATCACGCCCCAGACGCTCTCGTGCTGGAAGTACGATTGGCCGAGATCGAACGTGGCATAGCTCTTGAGCATCATCAAGTAGCGCGTGAGCGGCGGCTTGTCGAAGCCGAACTGCTTCTTGATTTGCTCGATCTGTTGCGGATCGACGCCTTGGCTCGCGTGGTAACCGCCGCTACCGCCACCGCCGTCGCCGCCGCGATTCGCGGCGCCGTGACGCAACTGCGTGACCATCTGCTCGACCGGCCCGCCGGGGACGAACTGAGTAACGACGAACGTCACCGTGACGACACCGATCAGCGTCGGAATCATCAACAGCAGACGTCTGAGGATGTAGGCAAACATAGGACTCCTTGATACCTCGATGTCTCAGTGCACCGCGGCCGGAGCCGAGGTCTTGACGGCCGCCGCGCTCTGCGGCTTCACAAACCAGTAATCGATGACCAGATCCTCGGATTGGAACGTATCCGGGTTGATGCGCGGATGCCCGATCGTCGTCTTGTGGGCGATGCGGGCGTTGCGCTCGTAGTACATCGGGACTTCGTAATACTCGTTGATCAAAACCCGGTCGAGCGCGTGCGTGGCCGTCTCGAGATCGTCGAGATTCGTCGCGGAGATCGCCGCATGCACGAGCGCGTCGACAGCTTTCGAACGGACACCCGGGTAGTTCTCCGAGCCCACTTCCGATGCCGCCTTACTCGTGAAGCGGCGCTCGAGTTCGATGCCCGGGATCGTCACGAGCGGGTAGATGTACGTCGTCATGTCGAACTGGAAGTTATCGAGCCGCTTTTGATAGAGCGCGCTGTCGATCTCGCGAATATGCGCATCGATACCGAGTGTTTGCAGGGCCTGCGTATAAGGGATGATCAAGCGGTCCATGCCCGGCTCGTCGTCCATGATTTCGATCTTCATCGGCTCGCCGGCCGCGTTGCGCAATGCGCCGTCGCGGTAGTGCCACCCTGCTTCAGCCAGCAACTCGCGCGCTTTGACCAAATTGGCGCGCAAGGAACCCGGCGGCTTCGTGCCCGGTTGCTTCACCATCGGCCCGAACACTTCGGGCGGCAATTGCGCGCGGAACGGCTCGAGCAGCTTCAGCTCTTTCTCGCTCGGCATGCCGGTCGCGCCGAAGGGGCTCGCATCCCAGTAGCTGTTCAGGCGCGTGTAGATGCCGTAGAACATCATCCGGTTCATCCAGTCGTAGTCGAACGCGAGCGCCAGCGCGTGCCGTACGCGCCGGTCCTGGAATTGGGGCTTGCGCGTATTGATCATGAAGCTTTGCATCTGCGCCGGGCCGTAGGGGAACGTCTCTTGTTTGAGCAACCCGTTCTCGAAGTTCTTGCCGACGTACTTGCGCGCCCATTGCGTCGAGCTGTATTCGCGATCGATGTCGTCGTTGCCCGCCTTGAAGGCTTCGAGCTTCGTGTACTGATCGAGGTACAGCTTGAAGACGATGCGATCGAAGTGGAACATGCCGCGGCGCGAGGGCAAATTCGCTGCCCAATAGTTAGGATTGCGCCGATAGACGATCTCTTTGTTGTTCTTGCGTTGCTCGACGAGATAAGCGCCGCTGGCGATCGGCGGATCGACGGCGATCTGATCGAACGGCAAGCGCTTGCCGTTCGGCTGCACGCCCCATTTAGGCGAGAAAACCGGTAGATCGCCCGCGATCAACGGCGCGGCGCGCGAGTTGTCGACGAAGTCGAAGCGCACGGTCAAGCGATCGATTACCGTCGCACGCTTCAGTTCCGAGAATTGCGAAGAGACCGTGGGCGAGGCCAGCGGGCTTTTGAGCGTATCGAACGAGTACTTGACGTCGGCCGCCGTGATCGGATCGCCGTTCGAGAAACGCGCCTTCGGATTGATATGGAACGCGGCCGACATCCCGTCGGGCGCCACTTCCACGTCGTCCGCGATCAGCGGATATTCCGATGCCAGTTCGTCCCAGCTACGCTGCATCAGCGTATCGAACATCAGATTTCTGACGTCGGGCGCCGGCTGTCCGCGGACAACGAACGGATTAAGCGAATCGTAACTTTGCGACTGATCGTAATTCTGAAATTTGAGCGTTCCCGTATTCGGTTGATCGGGATCCGCATAATCGAAATGCGTGAAATTCGGCGGATATTTCAAATTGCCGAATTGTGCGATAGCCGGCTGGGCTTGCGCGCCGATCGCGAACGCCAGCCCGAACGCCGTCGCGAACGCCAGGCGAAACATTGAAGGTCTCATCTTCCCAGTACGGGTGGACGCGCGCCGGAACGCACCGGCACGCCATTCATCGGAGCGGTAGGGCGGCAAACGCGGGCCGTCGCGGGCATTCGCGCCGCGCGACGGCCGCCCCCTAGCGCCGCCTCACTTCGACGCTACCAGCAACCAGAGTTGAGCCAAATCGCTCGACCCGTCGGTGCCCTTTACCGCGCGTAATGCTTGTACCGCACGCGCTTTCTGTCCCGCTATGTAATAAGCGATACCCAAATGCAATTGCGCTTGATCGGCGTGCTCGAGCCCACCTTTCGCAATCGCCGCTTCCATCATCGAAATGCCATCCTTGGCCTTGCCCGCGAAGACGAGATTGAAACCCTGGTCCACGGGCGCCGGCGGATTGTCCTTATCGACGCCGGCCGCCGCGCGCTTGGCGGCAAGCGCTTGCAGGCGCTTCTCGCGTTCGGCTTGCGCGTCGCGGCCGAGCACGCCCGAGGAGAAGCCTTGGTCGATGACCTGCTTGGCCTCCGCGGGCGTACCCGCTACGAGCGCAAGCTGCGTCATCTCCATGTAATCGTCCACGCTCGCGAGCGACCCGGTCGCACGGCGCAGGCGATACGTGTCGATGTCCAGACGCGACGAATAGCCGGGCTTGTTGCGAATCGCCGTAAACAGATCGTCCCAATACGACTGCTTCGGGTGATAGGCCACGAGCTTTTCGAGCGCGCCGCGATACGAGGCGTCGTCCTTCACGCGTTGCGCGCAAGTGCCGAGCAGTTGCAATTGCGATTCGTCCGGCGTGCGGCCCGCGCGCACCTCGCCTTCGACCGACGGCTTCAGAAGCTTGACCACGCTGCCGCAGTCGTTCGAGAGGTAGTACGACTGCACGAGCAGCGTACGCATCTGCGGATCGTTGCCACCCGCCTTCAAATAGCGCTGGGCCACCGTAATGGCCCGGCCGTAGTTTCGCTGCTGAAAATACACGCCGGCCAGCGTAGCGGTGACGCTCTGCTCCTCGCCGCCCTTCAATTGCCCACCCGCGAGCAAGCCCTCGTAGGCTTGGGCCGCCGTACCGGTGTCGCCGGCCGCCATCGCCGCGGCGCCGCGCATTTCCTCGACCATGTACGTTTCGTACGGCGTCTTGTTCGGCACGGCCGCCGCTTGCGCGATTTTGCCGAGCGCGTCCTTGTACTTGTGCGCGTGATAGAGCGTTTGCGCGTCGTTCAAAGGCTTAGCCACGTCAGGGCGCAGCGTGTCCGCCGCGAAGGCCGCGTGAGAAGCCGCCAGCATGAACAGCGCGCAGCCGGCCGCCGCGAGCGCGGCGTGCTTGAACCGTCGATGGATCGTTCGCATTGCCACTTCCTTATTGCATGTACTGCTCATTGCCGATCAAACCGATCTTCGTCGCGCCCACGCGCTGCGCCGCGGCCATCACTTCCGCCACATCCTTGTACGGCACGAGCTTGTTCGGCCGGACGTGAATTTCGTCTTGCACGGGCTCGGCCGCGACCTGGGCAAGCTTCGATTCGAGCGTGGCCCGATCCGGAATCGGCGTGCCGTTCCAGGTCATCGTCCCGTCGAAATCGATATCGATTTGCACGACAGTCGGCTGAACCGCCGGAGGCGGCGGATTGCCGACCGGCAAGTCCATCTTCACGGCGTGCATCTGAATCGGAATCGTGATGATCAGCATGATGAGCAGCACGAGCATCACGTCGATCAGCGGCGTCGTGTTGATGTCGACCATCACTTCCGGTTCGCCGCCGCCGCCACCCGAGGGTACATTCATTCCCATAATTCGTTCCCCTTTCGACTGGAGCGGGGGCGTGAGCGCCCGCTCCGGTCCGATGCAAAGCTCTAACCGCCGCGCGCGGGCGGTTCGGTGATAAACGACACCTTCGCGATGCCGGCGCGTTCGCAGTCCGTGATCACGCGTCCGATGAACTCGTAACGCGTGTTCTGATCGCCGCGCACGTGTATCTCGGGCTGCGGCGACATCGCCGATACCGCCTTCAACTTCGTAAGCAGCGTCGGACCGTCGACGTGCGATTCGTTCCAGAAGAAATCGCCATCCTTGTTGACCGCGATTTCGATGCTCTTCGGCGTCGTTTGCAGCGGATGCACCGTTTCCTTGGGCAACTGCAGCGGCACCGTGTGCGTGACGACCGGGATGGTGATCAAGAAGATGATCAACAACACGAGCATCACGTCGACGAGCGGCGTGGTGTTAATGGCGGCGATGACTTCGTCGTCGTCCTCGCCCCCAACGCTCATGGCCATGGTGGACCTCGCTTAACGGGAACGGAGATTACTGAACGAGCGATGCGGCACGATTCGCCGTGCGCGCTTGACGCTTGCCGCCGGCCAGCAGGACCGTGTGGAGTTGGGCGCCGAAGGCACGCACGCGCTCCATCACCGACTTGTTGCGGCGAACGAGGAAGTTGTAGCCGAGCACGGCCGGAACCGCCACCGCCAGACCGATCGCCGTCATGATCAGGGCTTCGCCCACGGGGCCCGCGACCTTGTCGATCGAGGCTTGGCCCGCGATGCCGATGGCCGTCAATGCGTGATAGATACCCCATACCGTACCGAACAGACCGACGAACGGCGCCGTCGAGCCGACCGTCGCCAGAAAGGCGAGGCCGTCTTGCAGGCGGTTCGACACGTTCGTGATCGCGCGCTCGACCGAGACGTCGATCCAGGTGTTGCGGTCGACAGCTTCGAGCAGCGCTTCGTCATGGTGCTCGCCGGCTTCGATCGCCGTTTCGGCGATGAAACGGAACGGCGACGATTCGTCGAGCTGCTTCGCGCCGTCGGCCAGCGACGGCGCCGTCCACAGTTGCTCGTCGGCGGCCTTCGCGCGGCGGTTGGCACGGAATTGCTCGAAGAACTTCGTGATCATGATGTACCAGCTACCCATCGACATGATCACGAGCAGGATCAGCACGAAACGCGCGACGAAGTCGCCGTTTTTCCACAATGCGCCGAGACCGTACGGGTTGTTGACCGTTTCGGTCGCGGCCGGTGCCGGCGGCGGCGCCGGTTGATCGGCGGCGGGCGCGGCGGCTTGCGGCGCCGCGGTGGCGCTAGCGGTTGCCGTCGTGGCGGCTGCGTCGCTTGCTTGCGCATAGGCGAATTGCGGAACGGCGGTGCCGGTCGCGGCCAGGGCGATCAGCGTGGTGGTAGCCAATGCGGCGAGGGAACGCTTGTTCATAATCTGCTCCAGTTCAGTCCAATCGTTGAACTTGTGAAACCTGTTGTACTTGTGTCGCTCGTTTGCTAGATCCGTCGGGGCTCAACACTCAATTTAGTTGAGGTTGAACGAAAACGGCACTTGCACTCGAACGGCTTGACCTTGTGCGATGCAGTTGAATCGCTTGACCGCTTTGAACGCCGCGTTATCGAGGCTGTCGTGATCCGACGACTTCGCCACGCGTTCGTTCGTGATATGGCCCTGCGGGTCCACGGTGAATTCGATGAGCACTTCGCCCGTATCGCCGTTTTCCTGCGCTTCCTGCGGATAAGCGATCGATCCGCGAACTTGATCCGAATTCGGACACACGACACCCACTTCCGTATGCACAACGGGTTTGGGCTGTGCGACCGGAGCCGGCGGCGCCACGACGGGCGCGGATTGCACGGGTGTCGCTTGATGCGCAATGGTTGCCTGGGGCGGCGCTTGCACCGGCACTTCGGGCGGCGGCACGAACGGCGGAGGCGGCGGCGCGAACTTCGGCGGCGGCAGTTGCACGGGCGGCAACGGCGGCGGCGGAGGCGGTTTCACCGGCTCGATGATTTTCGTCTCGATCGGACGTTGAATGACGTGCACGACCTTCGTTGCGAGGCCGTTCAGCAGCGCGTACACGAGTACGATGTGCAGCGCGATGACGACTGCGATCCCGCCGAACCGGCGGACGGGATTTTGCTGCTTTCGCCCGAACTCTCGTGGGCGACCTGACCATGCCAACCCGGATGCTGCACCGGGCGATTGTCCTTCCACTTTCATACCCACCTTCGATCCTCCCGGCGTGAATCGCCTTGTTCCGTGATTGCGGCGCTCGTCGTGCAACGAACCGCGGAGATGAGGCCGATCACAAGGGACTTCTTGCGACAGCTTTAAAACAGGTCCACCGCCCTCACGCTCGACGCGTTGCCCTTCTTGAGCGAAGCGTTGCGCTTCGCGTGAGGGCGGCGGACCGACTGGCTAGCTCGAGATGCCTTGTTTTTTAGAATCGATACGTCGCACCAACCTGGAAGAAGCGGCCCAGGTTCGTGTACAGCGATTGGTCGTAGCCCGTGATGTCAGGCGACGATTGCCACTCGACGTCGAACGGCGGCTTTTTGTCGAACAGGTTGGTAATACCGCCGTAGATCGTCCAGTGCTTGAAGCCGCGATACGAGGCCATCAAGTCGAACTGGCTATACGACGCAACCGAACCCGTGCCGCCGTCGCCGAACTCCGCTGCCACCGCGTTCGTGTACGGGCCCGTGTAGCGCCACGTCAGCGTCGTCGTCAGCTTGCGGTAGTCCCAGGTCAAACTGGTGTTGCCCTTCCAACGCGGGTTGCTCGCGCCGAACGGTTGCAGCAGCGCCAGGTTGTTGCCGGCGAAGTCTTGCGGAGCGGCACCCGGGCTGCGCAGCTTGAAGTGCCAGACGTAAGCCCAGTCGCCCGACAACGTGAACAGACCGTACGGCGTACGCACGCCCTTGCGGAAGTTCATGTCGAAGCCGTCGGTATCGAGCGAACCCAAGTTGACGAACGGCTGCACGATGTAGCGAATCGTGCCGTCGGGGTTACGCACGACCGTCGCCGGATCGTTAGCTTGGAGCACCGCGTTCGGATCTGCCGTGCCGATCACGCCGTCGATATGCACCTTGTAGAACGCCGCACCGAAGTCCGTCAGCGGATCGGGCGAGAGCTCGAAGCCGATGTTGTAGTTCTTCGTATGCTCGGGTTGCAGATCCTTATTACCCGTGGTCTGCTCGGTCGTGAAGTGCTTCGTCGGCGTGCCGCTCGGATCGTTCGGGTCGACCAGGTTTTGGTGGCCCAGGTAGACCGATTGCGCGTTTTCAACCGGCGTCGGCGCGCGGAAACCGCGGCTGTACGACGCGTAGGCCGTCAACATGCGGATCGGCTGGAAGCGCAACGCGAAGCTAGGCGAGAACGCGCCGCCGAAGTCGCTGTAGTGGTCGTAACGGCCTGCCGTCGTGAACTTCAGGTTTTGCAGGATAGGAATGTCGAACTGATAGAACGCGGCCGCGATGTTGCGCGACGAGGCCACGGTCTGCACGTTCGCCGGCGCGATGATGCCTTGCTCAGCGAGCGTCTGCGGGTTGATCGTCATCGATTCGTGCCGGAATTCCGTACCGATACCGAAGCCGACGCCGCCCGTGGGCAACGTGAACAGGTTCTGCGTCGAAGCCTTGGCCTGCACGCTGTCGACCTTGTTGATCGCTTGCGTGTTGTCGTCGCTGAAGACGCCGTTCAGACCGTTCGGCGTAGACGCCGGGTTCGAGAAATTGTATGTGCCGTTGGCCAGCATGTTCTCGAGGCCCGCCACATTCAGGCGGTTCGAGATCGTGCTATCAACCGTGCTTTGCGAGTGAGCGTAGTCGACCGACCAATCCCAGTTGCCCAGCTTCGGCGTATCGAACGAACCCTTGATACCGGTGTTGGCCATCCAGAACGTCGAGACCGTATCCGTTGCGCCGACGTTGTTCGGGAACGTCAGGTTGATCTGCGTCGGGACGCCGAACGGGTTGTACGGATTGCTCGCGCTGACCACGCGCGGCACGGGTGCAACCGAGCCCGTCGCGGGATTGAAGAAGTTCGAGGTGCTCGACAGCGCGATCGGGCCGTTCAACTGCACGGTCTCGTCGCGGCTCACCCAGAAGCCGGCATAGGCTTCGGTGTTGTCGTTGATTTTGAACGTACCACGCACCTTCGCGTTCAAGCGCGTCGTCGACGGAATCAAGGACGTGCCGCTCGCGACGTTATACGTACACGATGCACCGCCGTTAGCCAACGGGGTGCTGCCCGGGGGGCAAGGCGACAACGCTTGCGTCGCGCCTGGACCCGTCTGCCAATACGATTGCTGGTTCGGACCGAGCGGGGCGGCGTTACCGCCGGAATAGCCCGTGAAGTCCTGGTGCTTCGTCATGTCGCGATCGGCAAGCGTCGAACCGCTGTCGCGATAGTAGCTCGCGGCCGCCGTAACGTTGAAGCGATCGGAATTGAGGTCGCCGAAGCCGCCCAACACGCTGAAGCTGCCTTGGCCGTCGCCCGGATGCTGAGCCTTGCCGAGTTGGCCGTCGATCTCGAGCCCGCGGAAATTCTTCTTCGTGATGATGTTGACGACACCCGCGATCGCGTCCGAACCGTAGACGGACACGGCGCCCGTCTTCACGATCTCGATCCGATCGATCATGTTCAACGGAATCGTATTGACATCGAAGAACGTGTCGGTGAAGTTCACTGCCTGCGCATAGTTCGCCACGCGCTGACCGTCGACGAGCACCAAGGTGTACTTTTCGCTCAGGCCGCGCAGTGCGACACCCGCACCGCCGGGGGCGGAGCTCGACGCAGTGGACTGGGACCAACTGCTGCCCGAGTTCACCGCCGTGCCGCGCAAGAAGTCGGCAACCGTCGTATAGCCGCTTTGCTCGATGTCCTTCGCGGTGATCGTTTGAACTTCGATTTGACTTTGCTTATCCGCGCTGCGGATAAGCGAGCCCGTCACCTCGAACTTCTTCAACTGCGCGACCTTGCCGCCGTTGGAGTCCGTGGTAGTCGTGGCCCCGCCAGCCGGTGCCGGTTGTGCCGCCGGCGTCTTGGCCGCGTCCGCCGCCGCCGGCTGCGATTGTGCGAAAGCCGGCGTCCCCAGCGCTGCGCTCAGCGCCAACTCAGCCCAAAAAATCTTTCGTATGGCCGATCCCAAAGCCGTTTGTTTCATTTTTCCCCTTCTCATCTCAGTAACGCCAAGATTGTTTTGCGCGAAGACCTGGCGCGCCTTCCCGCTTGCGGCACCCCTGCACCGCCCCCTGTTGACAGCCCCGTTCTTGCACTGCGCCAAAAAAAAACCGCAATCACGCACGCACCGGCCTTTGAGCCGACCTGGCGTTTCCGTTAGTAGTCCTAACTTCTAGCTTTCGCATGCCGCTTGCGAACCGATCATGGGCGTGCAAGCGCGCAATCTCGCCCGCGGCATGGCGGCGAGACTCGCTCGGCAACCGGCCGTCGCTTCACATTTGTTAACAGTTAGGATTACTAACTGTTATGCGAGGACCGGCATCCGTAAAAAGATCAACAGCGGCTAATTAAAACAACTTCGGCGTTCCGACCCAAACCAGCACGGTTTCATCGCGGGCCGTATTGGCCCAAGCATGCGGAACCGTCGACTCGTAGTGCGCGCTGTCACCCGCGTGCAATACGAAGGTCGTACCTTCTAGGTTCAGCGATATTTCACCGCGCAATACATACAAAAACTCTTCTCCCGCATGCGTCGTCACTTCCGACGGCGGCTGCCCCGCCGGCAACTTGACGAGAATGGCGTCGAGTTGCCTATCGCCCGACACGTTCGTCAGCCGAGCGAAAAGGTTCGCCGAGTCGGCAAAGCTAAAGAACTGCAATTCGTCTGCGCGCCGAACCGATTTACCTTCCGTCGGCGTATCGACGAAGTACTGCACCGTTACCCCTAGCGCTCTCGCAATCCCGGCCAACGACGTGATGGACGGCGTGGCCAGCCCTCGCTCAACTTGCGAAAGGAACGGTTTGGATATACCCGCCGCCGTTGCCGTTTCGTCGAGTGTGCGTTGGAGCCTCTTGCGAAGCGCTCTAATTTTGCTGCCTAGCACAAGGGCAGCGCCTGTCTTATCTTCAGTGTGCGGAACCATAGCAGGACACAAACCGGCCGTCAAAAATTGTTTGATAGAAGCAAATTACATTTACCCAAGGTAAACCCGAAGCCGATTCTTGGTTCAATGCACCGTTACGGTGCCCGCGACGGCGCGCGACGCATACGCTACCGCGAGAGCCGCCATGGGCGTCGATGCGGGATAACCCGTGGTGCAACCTTTGAGGCAATTATTCGAACAGTTCAAAATGCTTTAGGCATATAGCCTTTTCAATATCAATCGCGCTCCGGTAACCCCCTCGAACTAGTCCGTATTGCAACTGCGTTGCAACCTGCACCAATACGTCGCAACCCTAAACGTTTCGCCCATCGCGGTGCGCCTCATGACGATAACAGGATGAAATCCGCAACCGAAGCCATGTTCTTTAGAGGAATCAATCTAACTTTGTTAACCTCAATTATTTCATTTTGCTTTCATTGCAATTTCTGATTTCCTTCGAATAGGCAGTCGCATGAGGGTCGCCGATGCGAGAGGAAGCGCGCCGCTTTCTTGCAGTGCAACGTTCCTCGCTCGTCCCGCGCGTCGCCCGGCTATACTCGGCGCCCCCTCACGCATTCGATCGTTGCGCCGATGAAGAAGCTGTTCGCCGTTTTGCTGTTTGCCGCCAGTACCCACGCACTCGCGGCCCCCGCTTGTTCCGAATTCGTCCCGGGCGCCCAGTTACCCGTTCTCGCCAATGCGAAGCTGGCGCCGAAGACGCGCCTGCTGTGCTACTCGGACTTCGCCGTCTTGCACTCAGGCCTGACGCATGGACCGCTATGGTCGGCCGAGCATCTCACGCGCGCCCACCTCAGCGAAGCCAAGCGGCAGACGCGGACGAACAAGTTTTTCGAAGAACCCGCGTTGCCGCCGAACGAAGGCGCCACGTTGGCCGACTACAAACGCAGCGGCTACGACCGCGGGCACATGAGTCCCGCGGGCGACCGTTGGACCGCCGAAGCGATGGCGCAATCGTTCACGCTCGCGAACGTTGTCCCGCAAGACCGCGACAACAACGAGCACTTGTGGGCGCGTATCGAATCGTCGGTCCGCAAGATTGCGAATCGCTATGGCGAGGCCTATGTTGTGACAGGGCCGCTGTTCGCGGGCCAAACGCTTCGCACGATCGGCGCCACACGCGTGTTCGTGCCGACGCGGCTCTTCAAGGTCGTCTACGTGCCCGGCGCCAACCAGGCGTTTGCGATCGTGGTCGATAACGTCGCGACCGATACGTATGAAATAAAGACCGTGCACGAACTAGAAGCGATCAGCGGCATTCGTTTTCCCGGGATTCCCGAAGCAATCAAAGATCAACGGATCGGAGGACTGAAAGGTGTCTGAATTCAATGCCTTTGCGAACGACGACGACGTACTGAATATCGCCGGCGACGCAATGACCGTGGCCAATGGGCAGGCCTGCGTCACCGTGTCGGGCACGCTCGAAATCACCAAGGACAAGCGTGGCCTCGCGGCGGCGCTCGCGCTGAAACAGGCGCTCGACAGCATCGTTGCGCAGTTGCAGCGTCAGCGCGATTTGCCGGAGCACGCGCACGAAGAACCGCCGGCCCCCACGGGCAGCGTCGACAATCCGTTCAATTGAACGTCGCGACCGGTCCGATTTCGAGATATGCGCTTTAGAAGCGCCGCTCGGTTCGGATCGGTCGTACTGAGATCCCTATTGCCCCACTGATCGGGAACGAGGCTTGTTTCACTCTGCGAGCCGCATCCCGCCAAGCTGCCGATCGTTATTCATTAGGTTATAACGGGCCGCTTCAATTGCTCTCGATTCGGCGAATGTAAAGCAATCCAGAATTCGTTGCTTATTCGTCGCGCATCGCACTCGCTAGCATTTCGCAATCCATCGACAAGACCTCAAGCATCGCCTATCCAGCGATGCGCTTGGGCTGCGCCTACCGGCCGCAGCACGCCCCCGTTCGTCCGAAATTTCAGCTACCGATCCGCACGACATAAAGGACACCAAGTGCGACTAAAACTATTTGCCCGCGCAGGCAATACAACGTTGATTCCGGGACTCGTATTACTGATTGCCCTGGCATCGACGGCGCATGCCGAGGACGCAAGCAACGCCGATTCGGCCACACCGGCATCGCCCCCGGCCACAACGACGCTTAAACGCGTGGAAATCACGGGCTCGTTGATTAAAACCGCCGACAAAGTCGGTTACAACCAAGTGCAAGTCGTCACGCCCGATCAAATCCGAGATAGCGGCGCCAATACGGTGGCCGACTTTCTGCGCACGCTCTCGAGCAATTCGGCCAGTAGCTGGTCCGAAGCCATGCCGACCGGGTCGGCGCCTGGCGGCGCCGGGATTGCGCTGCGTGGTCTGAGCGAGAAATACACGCTGGTGCTCGTCGACGGTCAGCGTGTCGCGCCCTATGGACTCAATGCGAACAACACCGATAGCTTCTTCGATCTGAACACCCTTCCGCTCAACATGGTGGAACGCATCGAGGTCGTCAAAACCGGTGCAGTCGCTCAATACGGATCCGATGCCGTCGCGGGCGTCGTCAACGTCATCACCAAAAAGAATTTCCGCGGCGTGCAACTCGACGGCAGCTTCGGCGGTGCGACGCGCGGTGGTTCCGCGACGTCCAAGCTCGGCATCACCGCCGGCTTCGGCGATTTGAACGCCGACCGCTTCAACTTCACCGTGGCCGCGAGCTTCTACAAGCAAGATGCGTTCACTCAGGCGGACCGGTCCAACACGAGCGGGCAGGACAACACCGGCGTGAACGAGTTCGGCATGCTGACCGGCGCACCGTCGTTTTGGGAACCCAATGGCGCCGGCAACGGCGGCGTGGCGCTGAGCCCATGCCCGTCCGGGGGCGCGATTCGACAAGGCGCGCAAGTCGTGGGCGGTCCCAGTTCGGGTACGACGTGCGTCGCCAATAGCGCAAGCGGCCAGGACGGGCAGCCGGACCAAAAGCGCTTCAACGTCAAAGCACACGCGACGTTCAAACTCAGCGATACGACGCAGGCCTTCGTCGATCTTTGGGAAAGTCGCAACACGACTAGGTTCGCGCAGGGCTATCAAAGCATCGGCGACGGCACGCTCGCCTACAACCCCGTCACGGGAGGCACGACGCAAGTGCCGAACCTCGTGTCGGCGAGCAATCCCTACAATGCGTTCGGCGTCGCCACGCCGTTGACCTATACCTTTCTCGGGGAGCCCGAGGTCGTGAAAACGACGTCGAATTTCTATCGGGCCGCAACGGGCCTGCGAGGATCGTTCACGGCGTCCAATGAAAGCAATTGGGATTGGACAGCATCGATCAGCCACTCGCAGAGCACGGTCGATACGACCACCTCGGGTTTGCTCAGCGTCCCCGGGTTGGCCGCCATCTTGGGGCCGAACGGCCGATTCAACTTCTCCGCGCCGCAAACCACGCCGAACGGCTTGGCGGGGCTCTATACCAGCAGCTCGAACCAAGCGATTTCCGCGCTCGATACGGTCGATGTCACGTTATCGACGGCGAACTTGTTCTCGCTGCCCGCGGGTAACGTCGGCCTCGGCTTGGGCGCCCAATTCCTGCATGAGCGCGCCTACATCGGCAACTTCGCGGCCGAAGCGCAAGGCTTGGCGGTGCCGTTCACGCTGCAATCGGCCGACGGCGAGCGCAACGTGGCGGCGGCGTACTATCAATTGGATATCCCTCTGATCCGCGGGCTTTCGTTTAGCCATTCGGGACGCTTCGACCACTACAGCGATTTCGGCGATGCCTTCTCGCCGCGATTCGCGCTGCGCTGGCAGCCGATATCGGCGCTGACGACCTATGCTTCGTATGGCCGAGGCTTCCGTGCCCCGACGCTCGTCGAGAACTCGCAATCGGCCGCGTATTCCCTCCAGGACGCGGTCGATCCATATAGCCCGATCAACAGCACGCAGCAAGCCAACGTCGCGGAGTTGATCAAAGGCAATCGGAACTTGCGGCCAGAGCGCACCAAGAACTACAACGCGGGCTTTCAGCTATCGCCCGATGCCAAAACCGATATCGGAATCGACTGGTACAAGATCGTCATCGACAACGTCATCGGCACCTCGAAGATCCAAAACATCGTCAACACCAACGACCCGAGCGTCGTCCATCGCAACCCGGATGGATCGATCGCCTATGTCGACATGACGTACTCCAACCTGGGCTCGTTGAGGACCGACGGCTTCGAGTTCACGTTCAGGAAAGCACTGCCCACGTCGCTGGGCACGTTCACCCTCAGCGGCGACTGGGCGTACGTCTGGCACTTCAACGTCGAAAGCGCGTCGGGCGTCACGCAGAATTGCGCGGGCAACAATGCCTGTATCACGCAGCCGTTCGGTGCGAGCTTTCCGCGGTGGAAAGGAAATCTGAATCTGAACTGGCGCTACCGCGAATTCAGCACGACGTTGACCTATCTCTACGACAGCCCCTACACGGAAACGGAATTCGCGCCCGATAGCGTGCCTTCGTACAGCCAATTCAACTTGGTCACGACGTATACCGGCTTCAAACATTGGACGATCTACGCAAGCGTCAACAATCTGTTCAATCGCAGGCCGCCGTTCGATCCGATCTGGCAGTACGGACCGAACCTCACCTACGACCCGACGTTGTACGGCAATCAAGGGCGCTTTGCCGAAGTCGGCGCGACCTATCGCTTCTGATCGCCGTTCATTCGAGCCATGCACAGACTTTTGCTGGCCACGGCTGCCGCGATGACGGCAGCCGTGCTCCTGACGCACATCGCGATGAACGCGCACGAGGCGGCGCCGGCACGCGGCGGCGGTCGCGCCCCGGGCGGCAAGACGCTGGTCTACTGCTCGGAAGCGAGCCCGAGCGGCTTCGATCCGGGGCAGCACACGACCGGCACGGATTTCGACGCCAGTTCGCTGACGCTCTATAACCAACTGGTTGAGTTCAAGCCCGGAACGCTCGATCTGGAGCCCGCGCTCGCGACGCGCTGGGACGTATCGGCAGATCAACGCATCTATACGTTCCATCTGCGCGGTGGCGTGAAGTTCCATACGACACCGTATTTCAAACCGACGCGCGAGTTCAACGCCGACGACGTCGTGTTCACGTTTCGCCGCATGCTCGATCCCGACGATCCGTTTCGGCGAGCCTATCCGGTTAGTTTCCCGTATTTCAGCGATCTAGGCTTCGATCGGAACATTGCCCGTATCGAGAAATTGGACGACCGAACCGTACGGTTCGTGTTGCGCACGCCCGATGTGATCTTTGCGCGCAATCTCGCGATCGACTTCGCCTCGATCCTCTCCGCCGAGTACGCGAGCCAACTCGCGCGCGAGCATCGGGAAGCCGACATCAATCAACGCCCGATAGGCACCGGCCCCTTCGTCTTTCGCTCGTACACGAAAGACGAAACCATACGCTACGATGCGAATCCGGACTATTGGCGCGCCGGCCGCGTGAAGCTTGCACACCTCGTGTTTGCGATTACGCCGGACGCGTCGACGCGCATCGAAAAACTCATCGGCGGCGAATGCGAAGTGACAGCCGCCCCGCGCCCAGCCGATCTCGATACGGTCCGGCGAGATCCGAAACTGAGGCTGCTTTCCACGGTGGGTTTCAATCTCGGCTTCGTCGCGTACAACACGCGGCACCCGCCGTTGGATCGAGTCGATGTGCGGCGCGCGCTCGATATGGCGATAGACAAGCGCGCGTTGATCGAACAGGTATATGGCGGGCATGCGCGGCTTGCGACCAATCCGATGCCGCCCGCGCAATGGTCGTACGACGATACGTTGCGCGATGCCCCTTACGATCCGCAACAAGCGAAGCGCCGCCTGCGGCAAGCCGGTTTTCCGGACGGATTCAGCCTCACTTTGTGGGCCATGCCGATACAGCGCCCCTATAACCCAAATGCGCGTTTGATGGCCGAGCTGATCCAAGCCGATTGGGCCAAAGTCGGTGTAAGAGCGACGATCGTCAGCTATGAATGGGGCGAATTCAATCGACGCGCCAAACTGCAAGGCGAGCACGACGCGATTTTGTATGGCTGGGGCGGCGACAACGGCGATCCCGATAATTGGCTCGGGACCTTGCTCGGCTGCGCCGCAGTCCACGGCAGCAATTTATCGAAGTGGTGCGATCCCGCATTCGATGCGCTGCTCGATAAAGCGCGCACGAACGGCGACCACGCCGCCCGTGTGACGCTCTATCGCGAGGCGCAAGTGATTTTCAAGCGCGAAATACCGTATACGCCCATCGCCCATGCCGTCATTTCGATTCCGATGTCCAAACGCGTGCACGGCCTCGTATTCTCGCCGCTCGGTGGACACCACTTCGAAGGTGTCTGGCTCGACTGAGCCGTTTCATGCTTCCGGCGTAATGCTCGCCAACGACTGTCCCGCCCCGACGATGTCGCCCAGGCGGCAATGAATCTCGCTCAACGTACCCGATATCGGCGCATGGATCGGGTTTTCCATCTTCATCGCCTCGACGATCGCGATCACGTCGCCTTGCGCAACCGGGCTCCCCGGCTCGATCGGCAGTGCGACCACGGCGCCGGGCATCGGCGTGACCACGTCGCCGCTTGCGCTGCCGTTCGCTTGCTGTTCGATATCCCAGCGCAGAAGCAGGCGCACGCGCGTACCGGCAATCGTCGTCTCGAGATGATCGTCGATCTCGAGCGCATGCCACACTGAACCATCGACGCGGCCATGCCATAGGCCGTCGGCCCGGGTGCCGGTCACACGTATCCGCCGGTCCTCGATTGCGACCTCGAGGCTATCGGCGTCACGATCAGTCAACTTCACCTGCAGCGCTTGCGTATCGTGCCGGTACGCGAGCCGTCCGAGGGGGGCGCCGGGATCCAATAAGGCCCGATCGAACGCACCGATCGCGCCTGCCCACGGGGAGCCCGCGCGATATGCGGCGTTCTCGCTCATTCCGATCCATGCGGCGCAAGCGGCGGCGAGCCCGATGGGTGGTGAGTGCGCACCGTGCTCGATCAAGTCGTCGACCAAATGCGTATCGAGCCGCCCTGCCTGCACGCGCCGATCGTTGAGCAGTTCGATCGCGAACCCAAGATTGGTGGTCAAGCCCAAGACGACGGTATCGTGCAGCGCTGCGAGCAGATGCCGCAAACTCTCGGCACGATCGCGCCCATGCGCGATCAACTTCGCCACCATCGGGTCGTAGAACGAGGGCACGTCGCCGCGGGTATCGAACGCGGCATCGACACGGCACCGCTGCGGCCAGCGCGTGTAGAGCGCCGCCCCCGGCATCGGTGCGAAATCGCGCTGCGGGTCCTCGGCGTAGACGCGGCACTCGATTGCATGACCCACGGCCGCGATGGCCTCTTGCCTCAGCGGCAGCGGCTCGCCGGCCGCCACGCGCAATTGCCATTCGACCAGGTCCAAGCCCGTGATGGCTTCGGTTACCGGGTGCTCCACCTGCAAACGCGTATTGACTTCGAGGAAATAGAACGCGCCGTCGGGCGCCACGATGAATTCGAACGTGCCCGCGTTGACGTAGCCGATCGCCTGCGCGCCGCGCACCGCGGCCGCGAGCAAATCCGCGCGAACTTCGCCGGGCAGATTGCAGGCCGGCGCCTCCTCGACGATTTTTTGGTGACGCCTTTGCAACGAGCATTCGCGCTCGAACAAATGCACGATATTGCCGTGCCGGTCGCCGAAAATCTGTACTTCCAAATGGCGCGGACTCGGTACGTAGCGCTCGACCAACAATCGGCCGTCGCCGAAATTCGCCTTGCCGATTCTTATCGCCCCGGCGACGGCATCCTCCAAGTCGGCCTTGTCCGTCACGACCCGCATCCCCTTGCCGCCGCCGCCCGCGACCGGTTTGAGAATCACCGGATAGCCGATTTCGTCGCAAGTCTCGCGGATCAGGCCCAATGATTCGGTTGCCACGCGCGAGCCGGGCACCACCGGTACGTTCGCGCTCGCGAGCAAGCGTTTGGCCACGGCTTTATCGCCCATTTGCGCGATCGTATCAGGCGCCGGCCCGATAAAGACGAGCCCCGCCTCTTCGACGGCTGCCGCGAACTGCGCGTTCTCCGACAAGAAGCCGTACCCCGGATGGATCGCATCGCAGCCGGTTCGCAACGCCGCCGCGATGATCGCCGCGCCGTTCAGATAACTCTCGGCCGCGCTTGCGCCGCCGATCCATTCGCGCTGCACGGCGCCGTCCAAATGGGCGGCATGACGATCCGCGTCGGAATACACGGCCACATATTCGATGGTCAGCCGTTGGCAGGTGCGGGCAATGCGGCGCGCAATTTCGCCGCGATTCGCAATCAATATCCGTTTAAACATGGCATTACATCCTGAAGACGCCGAAGCGTGTTTCGCGCGACGGCGCGCCGGCCGCAAGCGCCAAAGACAGCGTGAGCCACTCGCGCGTATGAACCGGATCGACGATCGCGTCGACCCACATCCGGGCCGCCACATAAAGCGCTTGACCTTGGCGTTCGTAGGCTTCGCGAATCGGCCGCTTGAAGGCCTCCTCCTCGTCCGGGCTGAAACTACGCCCCTCTTTCGCCATCTGCTCGGCACGGATCAGGGCCAGCACCGTCGCGGCCTGCTCGCCGCCGACGACGGACGTCTTGGCGTTGGGCCACATCGCCATCAATTGCGGGCCGATCGCGCGGCCGCACATCGCCAGATTGCCGGCGCCGTAGCTGCCGCCGATCAAAATGCTGAACTTCGGGACGCTCACGCAGGAGGCCGCGTTCACCATCTTGGCGCCATGCTTCGCGATGCCGCCGGCTTCATACGAGGCGCCGACCATGAAGCCGCTGATGTTGTGCAAAAAGAGCAGCGGGATATTGCGCTGCGCGCATAGCTCGATAAAGTTGGTTGCCTTTTGCGCGCTCTCGGAAAACAGGACCCCGTCGTTGATAAGCACGCCCACCGGGTAGCCGCCGATATGACCGGTACCGCAAATGATCGTGGTTCCGAAGCGCGCTCGATATTCGACCAGGCGGCTATCGTCGAGCAAACGGGCGAGGACCTCGCGCGCGACGATGGGCTCGCGCGGGTTCGCGCTGATGATGCCCGGCAATTCGGCCGGATCGCTGCGCGGCGGCACCGGCGCTTGCGGCGGTTCGCTCAGCCGGCCCTTGCCGCGGCGCGCGACGATATCGCGCACGAGCGAGATCGCGTGCTCCTCGCTGATCGCATAGTGGTCCGCCACGCCGCTCTCGCGCGTATGGACATCGGCGCCGCCCAACGTCTCCGCGTCGACGATGACGCCCGTCGCGGCGCGCACGAGTTGCGGCCCGCCGAGGAAAATCGAGCCGTTGCCGCGTACGATCACGGTCTCGTCGCTCATGGCGGGAATATAGGCGCCGCCCGCCGTACACGATCCCATGACCGCGGAAATCTGCGGCAAACCCATCGCCGACATCTCGGCGATGTTTCTAAAGATTTTTCCGAAGTGGTGTTCGTCGGGAAAGATCTCTTCCTGTAGCGGCAAATAAACACCGCCGGAATCGACCAAGTAGACGCAAGGCAGTCCTTGTTCGCGCGCAATCTGCTGCGTGCGCAAATGCTTGCGCAGCGTCAACGGATAGTAGGTGCCGCCCTTGACCGTCGCGTCGTTCGCGAACACCGCCACCGCATGCCCGGCGACGACCCCGATGCCCGTGACGATACCGGCGCAGGGCACCGGGTGGTCGTACACTTCGTGCGCCGCGAGCTGACCTATTTCGAAGAACGGCGTGCCCGGATCGAGCAAGAGCCCGACTCTTTGCCTCGCGAATAGCTTACCTTTGGCGAGTTGCCGAGCCTGGGCTTCCGAGCCGCCGCCGTGCAACGCCGTATCGCGTGCCTGCGCGAGCTTTTCGCGCAGCGCCGCGTAAGCGGAGAAATTGCGGGCGAACGTTTCGGAGGATGGCCGGATATGCGTATCGATTCTAGCCATGATTAGCAGTCCTAAATAAATAGTTGAAAAGAAGATTTGGATATGCGCAGCGGGTCGGATTAGTTGCCGGCTCTCGGGGGTTTGGCGGCCTTGAATCCGACCTGCAGGGCCGTCGCTAAACCGAGCGCGACCACGGCGACGGTCCAACTCGCCCCGTGGCGAAACAACACCGACGCAGCCGCGGCGATACCAGCGAGGCCTTGCTGTAAAAATCCGCAGAGCGCCATTGCATGAGCCCCGTACTCGCGAGCATCGCTGACGGCGAGCGCCATCGTGTTCGGGAATAAAACGGCCTGGCCGAAGATCGTGGCGCAGTACAACCCCATGAACAGCCACAGCGCGAGCGTATCGAGCCACGCGCCGTTCGCGGGAAGCACGTGCACGAACCAGATCGCGGGCATGGCCAGCGTGGCGATGCCGATAATGCCCGCGCCCTTGCGCATCAACGCGCGCCCGCCTAAGCGTCCGACGAGCCGATTGACCACCATGGCGCCGCTGAAATAGGCGAGCCCGATCAGCAACCCGAACCCGCCGAAATCCATGACCGCTAAGTGGAAGTGCTCGCGGAAAACGAACGGGCTCACTTCCTGCAACGTCACGGTCGTCGCAAACCCGAGCCCGCCCGCGCACGCGGGCCCGATGAAGCCCGGCCGCCGCAGCATCGCGCGATAAGCACGCCACATCCCGCTGTCGGCCGCCGCCACACCCGGCTGCAGCGGCACCGTCAGGACGAGCGCCGCGGCGCCCGCGGCGGTCAGCGCCATCAGCGCGAAACCGGTCTGCCAGCGGCTGTACTGGCCGATCAATCCGCCGAGGAACTGCCCGCCTCCCAACGCCGTGATAAAAGCGATCGACAACACCGACAAACGACGCGCCAGTTCGTCGCCCGACCAATTGTCCCGAACCACGATCCGAGCGATGATCGCCGCGCCGCCCCCGCCGATCCCTTGCAACGCGCGCAGCGTCAGCAATTCGGGCGCGGTGCGAGAAAGCATCAATAACCCGCTGGTGACCGCGAACAGGGCAAGCGAAATCAGCAGCGGCCGGCGGCGCCCCCACCGTTGCGCGGCCTGCCCCCAAAACGGCACCGGCACGGCCGCGCCGATCACGAAAATCGAAATCGACAGTTCGGCCAGACTTTGGCTCATGCGCAAATCGCGCGCGACGATCGTCAATGAGGGCAGATAGACCGTGGTGGCCATCTGCGCCATGAATACGATCAGACAGGCGGTCAGCATCGTGCGCGAGCGGCGCGTCGCACTAGCCGCGCTTGCACCGAGGGCTGCCGCTGGTTCGTTATTCATGGTCGTTCTTGAGTTGGTTCAGGGCGGACGCGAAGCGCCGGATGTCATCGTCCTGCATATTGGCGCGAACCATGATACGCAGCCCCGCGCGGCCTTTCGCGATCACAGGGAAAAAGATTGGCGATGTGTAAAAGCCTTGCTCGAACAAGCTTTTGGCATAGAGCACCGTATTTTCCTCGGAGCCGATCGAAATAAAGCGTATCGGCAAACCATCGCCTCGGCTTTCCGAGTCGATGAGTTCATCGAACAGGCGCACCTTGTCCTGCAACTGTGCCTGCAATTGGCCCAGCAACGCGGAGCGATGAATGCCGGCCGACGCGATAATCGCGCCAAGGCCCGCGGTGTTGATCCGCTGAGACCAGGTAATCGGCCCACCGAACCGGGTCGCCAAGTCATGACGCAACCGATCCTCGCGCCGCCCGAGAAAGATCGCCCCGCCCGAGGCGCCGAAGCCCTTGTTCAGCGAAGTGACGATCAACGTGCGGTCGTTGATCTCGCCCATCGTCTCGAGCACCAAGCCTCGCCCGTGCCGTCCGAGCGTCGAGAAACCGTGCGCCTCGTCGAAGAACAAAAACAGCCCGTACTTGTGCTGCAACTGCAATAGCTCCCTGACCGGCGCCTGGCCTCCGGTGCTATACACGCCATCCGCCACATAGGCGATTCGGCGCCCGCTTTTGCACAAGTCCTCCAGCGCGTTCAAATCGTTGTGGCTGATTGTCTGCACCTCGGCCTCGTCGGCGCATATCGGCTTCATCATGTTCAAGCAGAAATGCGCGTTCTTGTCGAAGACCATGACGGGCGCGATCCCATCGGTCAATGCGCCGCTGGCCAACAGAGGCAGACTCGCCGCTGCCGCCGCCGCGCACGAAGGCGTGGTCAGCACTTGCGCATCGACGAGATCGGCCAGCGCGGCCTCGGCGCGCTGCAGAATATCGAACTGAACGCGGATCCGCGAAATCGACGTATTGAGCGACCCTGTGTTTATTACGGCGTCGGCGGCGGCACGCAAAATGTCCGGGTGAGAGTCCAATCCGAGGTACGAATAGGACGACATGTTCAAAAACGATTTCTCGCTCGATATGACTTGATGGAAGCCGTCATTCAGATTACGCGAAACGATATTCGCGAGTCCCGCTTCCGTTGTGACGTCCCAGAAACGGTTGCTCAATTCAATGGCTTTTTTGGTGTTGGTATATTGGTGCATGGCAGTTCCAGGCTGATAAACGTGCGGGCAGATTGCGGAATGAGTAAGACGCCGGGAACCGATTTTTTGTAATAAGGATATCCGGATCGGAGTTTGTCTAGGCTTTTCCCGCTTGCGGCAAGGTGCTCGCCGTTATGCTGAGAAAATCGAAGAGTTGTTCTATTGATCTGTACGACTGCCGGGTCTGATTGGGATCCCAGTGCGTCCCGAACTGCCCCGCGGAAGCGGCATTCAGTGCGAACACAACTTTTATGCGAATGACACATTCAATCGCTTGAAGAAGCGAGACGCTCATGCGATGGTTCGAAGATTCGTAGCGGCCTACTAACCGGACGGCGTCCATGAAGACCTTGACCGACCAACTCGCACAATATGCGTCCTATCACCGCGACCGGCGCAACATTGCCACGCATTTCGTCGGCATCCCCATGATCGTGCTCGCGTTGGGCGTTTTGCTAAGCCGCCCGCACTGGCAGTTCGAATCATTGCCGATCGCGCTTTCCCCAGCGCTCATCGTGTTCGGCTGCGCCACTGTCTACTACGTCGCGCTCGATGTCGTGCTGGGGTTGGCGATGGCGGTTTTTTCCGCGGCGTGTCTTGCGGCCGGCGCATGGCTTGCGTCTGAACCTACGACTGTTTGGGCCGTTAGCGGCGCGGCTCTCTTCGTCGTCGGGTGGATCTTCCAATTCGTGGGACATGCCGCTTACGAGCATCGCAAACCCGCGTTTGCCGATGACTTGATCGGTCTCGTCATCGGCCCGCTTTTCGTGCTGGCAGAAGCGCTCTTCGGTTTCGGCTGGCGTCGCGCTCTGCGCGATGCCGTGGAGCGCGAGGCCGGCGTGCTGCGCGAGCGCCAACAAAGCCGGCGGCACGCGGCCTGACCTGTTTGTCTAATCGCGTTGCTGCTCGCGCAATAGCAACACGCTATGCACGGCAGTCATGGCGACAGCGACCCAGATCGGTGCGTACGTGCCGATCTGGGTCGCCGATAACGTCTCGCCGAGCAGAGTGACCGAGAACAAGACGAGCAGCACCGGCTCGACATAGCCGAGAATTCCGAACAGCGCCATCGGCAAGAGGCGGCTCGCGGCAAGATAGCTCGCGAGCGCGACGGTACTCAACGCACCGAGACCGGGCAAATACGCCGCCCACAGCAGCGGCTGGTGCAGCGCCGCCTGGGCCCCGGGACGCAGCGCGACCAAGGCGACGGCAACCGGCAGCAGAAGCAGCATCTCCAGTGCGAACGTCGCGAGCGAATCGCCGCCGAGCTTGCGCCGCAACATGAAATAAGGCGGATAGCCCACGGCGACGACGAGCGTCGGCCACGAGAACGCATGCGTCACCCACAGTTCGTGCGCCACCCCAAGCGCGGCGAACCCCACCGCCAGCCATTGCAGCGGCACCAGTCGTTCGCGATAGTAGATACGGCCGACGAGCACCATCGAGAGCGGCAGCAAGAAATACCCGAGCGACACCTCGAGCAGCCGGCCATGCAACGGCGCCCACATGAAGAGCCAAAGCTGTAAGCCGAGCAAAGCGCTCGCAGCGACGAGCATGGCCGCTCGTAACGGCTCGCGCACCGAAGCCCATGCCAGCGCTCTGAGCTCGCCCCACCGGCCTCGCAACCAAACCAGCAGCAACGCTCCGGGCACGGTCCAGACGATACGCCAGGCAAAAATGTCGAGCCCGTCTAGCGGTCGCAAGATCCGGGTATACACCGATAACAGCGCGAACAACGTCGTCGCGCCGACGGAAAGCGCGATGCCACGCCCCATGGGTTTTCGATTCATCTGTGTGCGCGGCGCGCCAGTGTTTTTGCGGCGCGCGGCGCCGCCGGTGAGAAAGCCGCGGGGTATCCGGCGTTCAATGTTGTTCGAAGCGCACAAAACGCTTGTCGACGTGGCGTTCTTCGCTCACGCAATCGGTTACTCGGGCGGACGGCGGCCCGCGCCGCATCCATTCCAACATCCGGTCGATTTGGTTGGCCGGGCCTTGCAGCATCGCTTCCACGGAGCCGTCCGCGACGTTGGCGACCCACCCCGTAATTCCGAGCGCATGCGCTTGCCGCAGCGTCGCATGCCTAAACCCGACGCCCTGCACCACGCCGCGCACGCGAACGTAATATGTCTCCATCTTCTTGTCCAAATCCGGGCCTTCCATTGCCATTCTCCACAGCGAACGCTTCAACCACCGCATTGTAGTCGCCCGCCCGAAATCGTTTTTGTCCAGTTCTTGCATTCCGCGCTAAAGAAAATCCGGCCGGTTGTCGTTAAATGTTCTGATTGCGTATGCGCGACGGCTCAATTGGCGAGAGGGGACCTATAGTGGCGCTACAGAATCGAGCGGCACGAAGCGCTCGGAACCGCCTCCTGAAAAACTGGCTGGACGAGCACAGCACCACCATCCTGACCCTTATCGTTTGCGCGATCGCGGTCGGTATCGTCGCGTTCGGCGCGAGCGAAATCTTTGCGGCCCGCCAGCTCGACGATGCTCAAATGACACGAGCGTTACACGTTCGTGACAACGTCGAGCAATTGGAGGGGCTGTATGCCGAAGCCGACGCGGACTTCCTGCACCTCGTTGCCGATCCGGATTCGCACGCGGTACCGTGGCCCGTTGCCCGCATCGAACGCGTGGAACGAACGCTCGACGCCCTGAGCCAAGCGTTCGGGCCCGCGTCCGCGCGTGCGCGCGATATCGAAGCGCTGCGCGAGGCGACACATGAATGGCAGCGCGGCATTGCGCAAACGGCCCTCGGGGAGCAGTCCGAAGGCTCCTATGTGCTGCTTTCGCGCGATACCCTACTATCCGTCGAGGATAGCCGTCATCGGGTCGCCGTCGGCTTGACGAGTCTCGGCGCCGCGCAGGCCCTCGCGACGGGCGCGCGAGCCAGCGAGGTGGCGCGCCGCTATGCGTCGGAGCGTATCGCATTCGCCGCCGCCGCCGCGGCCGCCTTCGTTTTTCTCGTTTACGGTTTCCTTGCCAACCATCGCATCGGGCTCGAACGCGCCCGGGCACGCATTTCCGCCGAGGAAGGCGAGGCGCGCTTCCGCGAATACTTCGAAGAGCATCCGCTGCCGATGCTCATCTACGACATCGAAACGCTGACGATCGCCGCGATGAACCGCGCCGCGATGCGGCAATACGGATACGAGCGCGAGGAATTGGAGGGCATGTCGATCGCCGCGTTGCGCCCGCCCGAGGATAGAGCCGAGTTCATCGCGCGTTTCATCGAGTTGGCCGCCGCCATGGGCGATACGGGCGGTTCGACGAGCGGCTCGACCTCTGTCCGCACGCATGTACGCAAAGACGGCTCGCGTTTGTGCGTCGAACCGTCGTATCACTTCCTCACTTATGACAACCGGCGCGCTTGCTTCGTCGTCGCGATCGACGTGACCGAGAAAGAAACCGCAAAGGAGGCGCTGCAGCAGTCCAAGCAAATGCTCGAAGCGGTCATCGACAGCGTGCCGCAGCGTATCTTCTGGAAAGACACGGAATCGCGCTATCTCGGGTGCAACCGCGCGTTCGCGCAGGACGTGGGATTGAACGACGCCTCGGACATCATCGGGCTGACCGACTACGATCTGCCATGGCGCGCGGGCGCGGAGCAGGCGCGCCTACGCGACAGCGAAGTGATTCAAAGCGCGGAGCCGGTGACGAATTACGAAGAGTTTGCTCCGGCGGCAAGCGGCGCGTGGCGATGGCTGCGCAAAACGAAAGTGCCGCTGCGCAATACGCATGGCGAAGTCATCGGCTTGCTCGCCACGTACGAAGACATCACCGAGCGAAAGGGCGTGGACCTCGCGCTGCGTTTGCGCAGCCGCGCGCTCGATGCGATCGTCAATGCCGTATTGATCACGCGCGTCACCGAAGACGGCGATTTGATCGAGTACACGAACCCGGCCTTCGAACGCATCACCGGTTATTCCGTGAACGACGTCAAAGGACTGGATTTCCGAATCTTGCACGGCGAGGATCGCAATCAGGAGGGCATTGAAACGATCCGCCGCGCGCTTGCAGAAGAAAACGAAGTCACCACGCTGTTGCGCAATTACCGCCGCGACGGAACGCTCGTCTGGAACCAGGTTTATATTGCGCCCGTGCGTGACGACCACGGCAAAGTGACGCACCATATCAGCGTCGTGAACGACGTCACCGAACTCGTGCAATCGCGCGATTTACTCGCCCAGCAAGCCAATTTCGATTCGCTGACGGCTTTGCCGAACCGCTATCGCCTCGGCGAACGCCTCACCGCGGCCATCCGCGACGCCGAGCGCGACGGCACGCGCGTCGCCGTCGTGTTCATGGACATCGACCACTTCAAGGACGTCAACGACAGCCTTGGGCACGGCATCGGCGATCGCTTGCTCCAGGAAATCGGCGCGCGGCTCGCCTCATGCGTCGGTAACGCCGATACGGTCGCGCGCTATGGCGGCGACGAGTTCGTCATCGTGCTTTGCGAAGGCGCGCACGAAGACCGGCTCACGGAGGTACTCGCCCGCGTCTCGCAGGCGTTCGCGCGCCCCGTTTGGATCGACGATACGGAGTTCTACGTCGAGACCAGCATCGGCGTGGCCTGTTACCCGGCCGACGGTCCCGATCCCGAGACGTTGCTGCGTCGCGCGGATCTCGCGATGTACCGCGCCAAGTCGAACGGGCGCAACGCGCTGCAGCGGTTTACCCCGGAGCTGGGACGGCGAGCCGACGAGCGCCTCGCGCTCTCGCGCCGGATGCGCGCCGCGCTGGCCAACGGGGAATTCCGCCTCGACTATCAACCGCAGGTCGATTTGCAAACGAATCGCGTGACGGGCGTCGAGGCGCTGCTGCGCTGGACCGACACGGAACTGGGCCCCGTCAGCCCGGCGACCTTCATCCCCATCGCCGAGGAAAACGGCTTGATCGTGCCGATCGGCGAATGGGTCATGCAGCAGGCTTGCTTCCAAGCGCGTGTTTGGCAGGAGACGCTGCCCGGGCTGCGGATGTCGGTCAACCTCTCGCCGCGGCAATTCGCACGCGGCGACATATTGCGCGTGGTGCAGCGCGCGTTGGCCCGCGCCCGCCTCTCGCCTCGCCTGCTCGAGATCGAGATTACCGAAGGGGCTTTGATGACGCTCGGCGCGCTAGATGTTTTGCGCGCGCTGCGTGCAATGGACATCGACCTGGCCATCGACGATTTCGGTACCGGCTATTCGAGCTTGTCGTATATCCGCAATTTCCGCGCGGAGCGCCTGAAACTCGATATGTCCTTCGTCTCCGGCATCGGCCGCCATCGCGAAGACGAAGTCATCACGCGCGCGATTCTCTCGCTGGGCCGCGCGCTCGGCTTCAAGGTCGTCGCCGAAGGCGTCGAGACCGAAACGCAGCTCGCGTTCTTGCGCCGCCACGGCTGCAGCGTCGTGCAAGGCTATCGCTTCGCCCGCCCCATGCCCGCCGCCGATGCGCACGCGTTCATCCGCGATTTCAACGAAGGGGCGATCGTCTACGGCTGAGCATCGGCGGCATAGCAAGTACAATCTCGCCGCATCTACGTAACGAACGCATCCGCGTTACACCATGACCGAATCATCAGGCGATCTCGTGCTCGTCACGGGCGCATCGGGTTTCGTCGGCTCGGCCGTCGCCCGGGCCGCCCTCGCGCGCGGCATGCGCGTGCGCGTACTCGTGCGCGCAACCAGTCCACGTAAGAACGTCGAATCGCTCGACGCCGAAATCGTCGTCGGCGACATGCGCGACGAGACGTCGATGCGCGCCGCGCTGCGCGGCGTGCGATATCTCTTCCATGTGGCGGCCGACTATCGTCTCTGGGCCCCGGACCCCTCCGCGATCGAGCGCGCGAACCTGGAAGGCACCGAGGCGACGATGCGCGCCGCCCTCGCCGAAGGTGTCGAACGCATCGTCTACACGAGCAGCGTGGCGACGCTGAAAGTCACGAGCGAAGGCCGCGTGGCCGATGAAACGGTCCCGCTAACGGCTCAGCAGGCGATCGGCGTCTATAAGCGCAGCAAGGTGCTGGCCGAGCGCGCCGTCGAACGGATGATCGATCAAGACGGACTGCCCGCCGTCATCGTCAACCCCTCCACGCCGATCGGGCCGCGCGACGTTCGCCCCACGCCCACGGGCCGTATCATCGTCGAAGCCGCGCTCGGCAAGATTCCGGCCTTCGTCGACACGGGTCTGAATCTCGTGCACGTCGACGACGTGGCGCAAGGCCATCTGCTGGCGCTCGAGCGCGGCCGGATCGGCGAGCGCTATATCCTGGGCGGCGAGAACTTGCCCTTGCAGCGCATGCTCGCCGATATCGCGCACGAAACGGGACGCAAACCGCCGACGATCAGCTTGCCCCGCTGGCCGCTTTATCCGCTCGCCGTCGGCGCCGAATACGTGGCTAAGCTGACGAAGCGCGAACCGTTCGTGACCGTCGACGGCCTCAAGATGTCGAAGAACAAGATGTATTTCACGTCAGCTAAAGCCGAGCGCGAAATCGGCTATCGGGCGCGGCCGTATCTCGAAGGCCTGCGCGACGCGCTGCAATGGTTTCGCGAAGCCGGTTATTTGAACGCCTGAGTGAAAGCCCGAGGCGCGTTGCGTGCATTTTGTTACAACTGGACGGCGCCGCGCCCCGATGTGCTCGGCGCGCAGCCGGTAGAATCGCGTCTCTTTGGTAGAGATAGTCGGGCATGAACCTGGAAGAACAGATCGGTGCGATCGACGCGCAAGTCGATCGGCTCAGCGAACTCGTCCGGCTCGCGCAGGCCGCCGCCGAGCGCGCCCATGCCGAGCGCGCCGAAGCGCAAGACGCCGCCCGCGCGGCGAGCACGGCCGCGGCACAGGCGCCCCGAGCCGAAGCCCAAGCAAGCGAGGTCAAACCGACGCTGCGCGTCGCGCGTCCGTCGCACAACGAGGTGACGCTGAGCATCGGTACCCAAACCGTGACGCTGCACCCCGAGCAGATCGGTCAATTGATCGAGGAGCTCGCCAACGCGCGCGCCTCGATGACGCCCGAGCCGCCGATGGAAGTACCCGCCGGCTGGCGTTTCGCCGCCACGAAAAACCCCGTCATCGGCATGCAAAAGCAAGCGAACGGCGATCGTTTGCTGATCGCGCGGCATACGGGCCACGGCTGGGTGCCGTTCACGTTTTCGCCCGAAGCCGCCGTCCAGCTCTACATGATGTTGACACAGCGCTAAGACGCGGGCCTTACCCGCCTTGCGCGGGGGCTTGCACGCGCGCTTTCCACTGGCCGCCCTTGCCGCGCCAATAGCGCACCGCCGACGCGAGCGTCGCGCCGACATAAAACAGCGCGACGAGCGGCAACGCGGGTGCCCAGAGCGGCGAGCGGCCGTAATAACGCAGCATCGGCGCATACGCGCAGCACATCGCGCCCCAGGCGAGCCAAGCCGGCCAGCCCTTCGCGCCGAGTGCGAGCGCGACGACGGGCGGCGCGAGGTAAATCACGGTCATGCCGATCAGCGTGCCGACCAGCAGCCACGGCGAATAGCGCAGTTGCGTGAAGGCCGTGCGCGCAATCATGTTCCAGATCTCGCCCGGACCGTCGTACGGGCGCAGCGAACGGCTGCGGGCCGCCACGTCGAGCCGGATCGGATGGCCGCCCTGGCCGCGATGCTTGATGCGCGCCGCCAGCGAGCAATCGTCGATCAGTGCCGCGCGAATCGACTCCATGCCGCCCGCCTCTTCGAGCGCACCGCGCTTGACGAGCATGCAGCCGCCGGCCGCGGCCGCCGTCTTGTTGCGCGGGTCGTTGACCCACGCGAACGGATAGAGCTTGGCGAAGAAGAAGACGAACGCCGGAATCAGCGCCTTTTCCCAAATTGAATCGCAGCGCAGGCGCACCATCAGCGAGACGAGATCGCGGCGCTCGCTCGAGGCCTGGGCCACCAGTTGCGTGAGGGCGTCGGCGGGATGACCGATATCGGCATCGGTCAACAGCAGATAATCGGCGGGCAATCCGCGCGCGGCTACCGCCGCCACGCCTTGCGACTGCGCCCAGACCTTGCCCGACCAACCCGAGGGCAGGGGTTCGGCCTGAATCACCGTCAAGCGCTCGGCGCGGCCCGCCGCGGCCGCGGCGGCACGGGCGCGATCGGCGGTGCCGTCGGTGCTATGGTCGTCCACGACGATCACATGGAATGCGCCCGCGTAGTCTTGCTCCAGCAAAGACGTCACGGCCGGACCGATGACGTCCGCCTCGTTGCGCGCCGGTACCACGGCCACTACGGCCGGCCATGGATCGATCGCATCGGTGCGCTCTTTCGGTACCGGCGGAGCGCAGCGCGTGCGCCAGAATCCGCCGCGGGCGAAGAGCAGGACGCACCAGATGACGAGCGAGAGCAACGACAAACCAAACAGGATGGCGGTCATACGCGCCCCCGAAGCGTGGCGGCCACGCAACGGGGTGCGTGCGAAGGCAAGAGCGGGACGGCGGCGGCGTCTGGCGCCGCGCAACCCGGAAAACGGTACGAACGATGAGCGAAAGGCATCGAGCCGGCCAAAAATGAAAAGAATTTGAAAGATTGGATGCGATAAAACCGCAACCGATCTCGCGAAGTCCGTTAGTTTAGCGGGACGCCGGGCATCATGCGGCACACGCATTGCGAGGGCGCCCTGACATTCTTGCAACGCCCGATTACCCGCTTGGGAGCGTTCCCGGCCCGATAGCGTTAGAATGCGCGTTTGGGTTGGTTTGCCGGCTATTACGCCCGCTTTCTAAAAATAGTTGGAGTCTGGGCGATCACGCCGCTAATCGCCGGCGGTTCGATACCCCGATTCGGTCGGAGTTCGCCATAACATGCGAGTCATCCTTGCTCAACCCCGCGGCTTTTGTGCGGGCGTCGTCCGCGCGATCGAGATTGTCGATCGCGCACTGCAACGGCACGGTGCGCCCGTGTACGTGCGTCACGAAATCGTGCACAACCGGCACGTCGTCGAAAACCTGCGCAGCAAGGGTGCGCGTTTCGTCGAAGAACTCGATGAGGTGCCGCACGGCGCGGTCGCCATCTTCAGCGCGCATGGGGTTGCGCAAAGCGTCGAACGCGATGCCGAGGCGCGCGGCCTCGACGTGCTGGACGCCACGTGTCCGCTCGTGACGAAAGTGCACGTGCAGGGCCGCCAATACGTGGCGGCCGGCCGCACGTTGATTTTGATCGGTCATGCCGGGCATCCCGAGGTGGAAGGCACGATCGGTCAGATCCCGGGCAAGGTCCTGCTGGTGCAGAGCGAGGCCGAAGTGGCCACGCTCGACTTGCCGTTGGACACGCCGCTCGCGTACGTCACGCAAACCACGCTGTCCGTGGACGACACGCGCGGCATTATCGAAGCGCTAATGCGGCGCTTCAGCAACATCGTCGGGCCCGATACGCGCGACATTTGCTATGCCACGCAAAACCGGCAAGCCGCGGTGCGCGAATTGAGCGAGCAAGTGGACGTATTGCTCGTCGTCGGCGCGACGAACAGCTCGAACTCGAACCGTCTGCGTGAAATCGGCGCGGAAACGGGCGTGCCGAGCTACCTCGTGGCGGACGGCTCGGAAATCAAGCCGGAATGGTTCGCCGATGCCAAAGCGGTCGGCATCACGGCCGGCGCATCGGCCCCCGAGGAAATGGTCGAACACGTCATTGACGCGCTGCGCGCGCTCGGTCCAGTCGAAGTCACGACCATGACCGGCCGCGAAGAGAAAGTCGAATTCAAGCTGCCGGCGAAGCTCACCGAGCCCGTCGCCGCGCGCCAAGTTTAAGGAGGTTGCTGTGTCGATCCCGCTTTTGCAAAAAGTTCGCGTTGGTGCTTACATTGCGCGCCAGCATTTCAGCGGTAACAAACGCTACCCGCTCGCGCTGATGCTCGAGCCGCTGTTCCGCTGCAACCTCGCTTGCAACGGCTGCGGGAAGATCGATTATCCGGATCCCATCCTGAACCAGCGGCTATCGGTCGAAGAGTGCCTCGGCGCCGTGGACGAGTGCGGCGCGCCCGTCGTCTCGATCGCGGGCGGCGAGCCGCTGCTGCACAAGGAAATGCCCACGATCGTGAAGGGCATCATCGCGCGCAAAAAGTTCGTCTATCTGTGCACGAACGCGCTGCTGATGGAAAAGAAAATGGACGACTACGAGCCGAGCCCGTACTTCGTCTGGTCGGTTCACCTCGACGGCGACCAAGCGATGCACGATCACTCGGTGTCGCAAGAAGGCGTCTACGAGAAGGCCGTGGCCGCGATCCGCGAAGCCAAGCGCCGCGGTTTCCGCGTGAACATCAACTGCACGCTGTTCAACGACGCTCAGCCCGAACGCGTCGCCGCGTTCTTCGACACGCTCGGCCCGATGGGCGTGGACGGCATCACCGTCTCGCCCGGCTACGCCTATGAGCGCGCCCCCGATCAGCAGCACTTCCTGAACCGCGACAAGACCAAGCAGTTGTTCCGCGAAATCTTCAAGCGCGGCAATCGCGGCAAGAACTGGTCGTTCAGCCAATCGGCGATGTTCCTCGACTTCCTCGCCGGCAACCAGACCTATCACTGCACGCCGTGGGGCAACCCGGCACGTACCGTGTTCGGCTGGCAGCGTCCGTGCTACCTCGTCGGCGAAGGTTATGCCAAGACGTTCAAGGAACTGATGGAAGAGACCGACTGGGACAAGTACGGTACCGGCAACTACGAAAAGTGCGCCGACTGCATGGTCCACAGCGGCTTCGAGGCGACGGCCGTGATGGATACCGTCGCGCACCCGCTCAAGGCGCTCGGCGTGAGCTTGCGCGGTCCGAAGCTCGAAGGCGCGTTCGCGAAGGACATTCCGCTCGACAAGCAACGTCCGGCCGAATACGTCTTCTCGCGCCACGTCGAAATCAAGCTCGAGGAAATCAAGGTCGCGGCCAATTCGAAGTCCTCGCGCACGGCTGCGGCGCACTGACGGCACGAACGGCAACGCTAACGGCTAACGGGCGCGGCGTTTTGCGCGTCGCCCACTAAAAGCGGCGCGGTCCCCAAAAGGACCGCGCCGCTTTGCTTTTGCGCTTCGCCACACGCACCGTGCGGCGACTCGATGACTCAACTCGTCAACAACACTTGCCCGCGCCGGAGCCATACCGAGCGTTTTGCCGTTCCCTGAAAAACGCCTCGTAGCTCATCGGGGCCCGGTCGGGATGCGTCTCGCGCATATGCGCGACATAGGCATCGTAATCGGGCAAGCCGACCATGAGCCGCAAGGCCTGCCCGAGGTAGCGGCCCGCGCTGCGCAGTTCGCTTAGATTCGAGAACATCGCGATGCCCCGTTTCAGCGCGCGGCGACACCCGCGCGCGCGGCCGGGACCGCCTCGAACGGCGTCTCCGACGAACTGGGCTTAGCCGCGGCGCGCGCACGCACGATCGCCGCGATGCCATAGACCACCATGCTCACCACGACCGCCACGAACAGTCCCGTCAAGACCGCGTCGACGTAGTCGTTGAACATGACGCGATGCATCTGCGCGATCGATTTTGCCGGCGCCAAGACTTTGCCCGCATCGGCCGCATCGCCGAGTTTCGCCGCGTGCGCGAGAAAGCCGACTTTCGGGTTGGCCGAGAAAATCTTTTGCCAGCCGGCCGTCAGCGTGCAGACGAGCAGCCACAGCGTCGGGACGATCGTGACCCACGCATAGCGTTCGCGCTTCATCTTGAACAAGACGACGGTGGCTAGCACGAGGGCGATCGCCGCGAGCATCTGATTGGACACGCCGAACAGCGGCCACAACGTATTGACGCCGCCGAGCGGATCGACCACGCCTTGGTACAGGAAGTAGCCCCATGCGGCCACGCATAGCGCCGTCGCGATGAGGTTGGCGGCCAACGACTCCGTGCGCTTGAGCGCGGGATGGAACGCCCCGAGCAAGTCTTGCAGCATGAAGCGTCCCGCACGCGTGCCGGCATCGACGGCGGTCAAGATGAACAGCGCCTCGAACAAGATCGCGAAGTGATACCAGAACGCCATCATCGCGGGTCCGCCGATCACGCGATGCAGGATCTGCGCCATGCCGACGGCCAGCGTCGGCGCGCCGCCCGCGCGTCCGACGATCGTGCTTTCGCCGACGGCTCTCGCCGTCTCGGTCAGCATGTCGGGCGTGAGCACGAAGCCCCATTGCGAGATCGTGTGGGCGACGGCATCGGGCGTCGTGCCGAGCAGCGCCGCGGGCGCGTTCATCGCGAAGTAGATGCCGGGCTCGATGACACAGGCCGCGACGAGCGCCATGATGGCCACGAACGACTCCATGAGCATCGCGCCGTAGCCGATGAAGCGCGCGTCGCCTTCATTGGCGAGCAGCTTCGGCGTGGTACCGGAAGCGATCAGCGCATGGAAACCCGATACGGAACCGCACGCGATCGTGATGAACAAGAACGGGAACAGATTGCCCGACCACACCGGGCCTGTTCCGTCGACGAACTTGGTCAGCGCGGGCATCTTCAATTCGGGCGCGACGATCAGAATGCCGAGCGCAAGACCGACGATGGTGCCGACCTTCAAGAACGTCGACAAGTAGTCGCGCGGCGCGAGCAGCAGCCAAACCGGGAGCACGGAAGCGACAAAGCCGTAGCCGATCAAAATCCACGTCAGTTGCACGCCGCTGAAGGTGAAGCAGGCGGCAAGCGCCGGCGTGTCGTGCACGTATTGACCCGCGGCGATCGATGCCATCAGCAGCACGAAGCCGATGATCGACACTTCGCCGATGCGTCCCGGGCGAATGAAACGCGTATAGATACCCATCAGCAGCGCGATCGGAATCGTCGCCGCGACGGTGAAGGTGCCCCACGGCGAATTCGTCAGCGCTTTGACGACGATGAGCGCAAGCACGGCCAGGATGATGACCATGATCAAAAATGCGCCGAACAGCGCGATCATGCCGGGCACGGGCCCGAGTTCCATCTTCACGAGATCGCCGAGCGAGCGGCCGTCGCGCCGTGTCGAAAGAAACAAGACGACGAAGTCCTGGACGGCGCCGGCAAAGACGACGCCCGCGAGAATCCACAGCATGCCCGGCATGTAGCCCATTTGCGCGGCGAGCACCGGGCCGACGAGCGGCCCCGCCCCGGCAATCGCGGCGAAGTGATGGCCGAACAGCACGAACCGGTTCGTGGGGACGTAGTCGAGCCCGTCGTTGTGCCGCACGGCGGGCGTCATCCGATTGGGATCGAGTTGCAGCACCCGCTCGGCCACGAATCGGCTATAGAACCGGTAGGCGATCAAATAGACGCAGACCGCGGCGATGACGATCCATAACGCGCTGACGCGTTCTCCGTGTGCGAGGGCGATGGTGCCGAACGAGTACGCGCCCGCTAGCGCGAGCACGATCCAGAGCGAAAACCGGGCGAGCCGATTCATCGGATTCATGGAGTCTCCTAATCATTGTTCTGAGAAATTCCGGCCGGGCGGCCGGCGCCGAGCGAAATGTCGAACGTCTCTAGACGCCGCCCGCTCATGGCCGTGTAGTATTGAGCCTCGCCTATCCCCTCACAAGCGAACAACTACGTACCGCCGCTACGTAGGACTACGTAGGAGTCCGTAACGACGGTGCCTGGTTGCCCGCCATCAGGTGTTTCGCTCATCCTTACCGGCGATGAAAATCAGGACCAAGATCTTCTTGCTGGCGATCGTCCCATTTCTCGTGGCGATCGCGGGCATCGGCATCGGCGTGCGCTTGCAGGCGGCCGCGCTGGCCGGCGCGCAGCGCCAAACGGTCGAAAGCGCCTATCTGTCGAGCAAACAAGCGGAACTGAAGCATTACGTCGAACTGGCGACGAGCGCCATCGCGCCGCTCTACGAGGCCGGCGGCAGCGCGCGCGAGGAGGCCGCGCATCGGCAAGCCGCGCTGGCCGTCTTGCAGCGCATGGATTTCGGTCCCGACGGCTATTTCTTCGTCTACGACCTGCAGGGCAACTCGCTGATGCATCCGCGCGAGCCCGATTTAGTCGGACACAATTGGTGGTCGCTTAGAGACCCTAACGGCTCGCTCACGATTCAGCAGTTGATCGCCGAAGCCCGTAAAGGCGGCGGCTATGTGCGCTACGTTTGGCACCGGCCGTCGACGAACCGGCTGGAGGCGAAGCTCGGCTACGTCGTGCCGCTCCCGCGCTGGGGCTGGATGATCGGCACGGGTATTTATCTCGACGGCGTCAAGGAAACGCTGGCCGGCATCGACGCCAGCGCGTCGGCCAATATCGCGCGCACGATGACGTGGATCGGCGCCATCGCGCTCATGGCCTTCGGCGTCATTACCGCGTGCGCCCTGTTCCTGAACGTATCCGAACATCGCAGCGCCGATGCAAAACTCAAGCGGCTCGCGCAGCAGGTGGTCGAATCGCAGGAGCACGAACGCGCGCGGCTCTCACGCGAATTGCACGACGGCATCAGTCAGATGATGGTATCGGTGAAACTGCTGCTCGAATCGGCGCTCGCTCGGCTCGAGCGCGCGGGTGATGGACAAGCACGCGTGCCGAGCGCCGAGGCGGCCCTCGGTACCGCCTTGGCGCGTCTATCGCACGCCCTACGCGAAGTGAGGCGCATCTCGCACGCCTTGCGCCCGTCGATGCTCGACGATTTGGGCCTGGCCGCCGCCCTGGAGCAACTGACGCGAGAACTGGGCGAGGAGACCGGCATCGAGCTGCGAGTCGAGACCGATGCCGCTTCGCGGCAGGCCGCACTGCCCGCCACGGTCAACACCGCGTTGTTCAGAATCGCGCAGGAAGCGTTGACGAACATCGTGCGGCACGCGCAAGCCTCGCATGCGACACTCGCTTTCGCCGTCAGCGCAACGGCGGTGACGCTTGCGATCGTCGACGACGGGCAAGGTTTCGACGTCGAACGCACGCAAGCCGACGCGCGCAACGGCATCGGCTTGCGTAACATGCGCGAACGGCTCGATGCGCTCGCCGGTACCCTAGAGATCGTCTCACAGCCCGGCCGGACCACCGTCAAGGCGACGGTGCCGCTGCCGCATCCCGTTTCGCCGCGCTTGGCCGAAGCCGCGCCACTCGCACAACCCGATCGTCCGCTATGAACGCCTTGCCGCCCCGCTCCGCCAACATCATCCTCGTCGACGACCATCCGCTCGTGCGCGACGGTTTGCGCTTGCGCTTGGAGGGTGTCCCCGGCCTAGTGGTAGCGGGAGAAGCCGGCAACGCCGAGGAAGCGCTCGCATTGGCCGAGCGGCTTTCGCCCGACCTCGCGTTGATGGACGTAGGGATGACCGGCATGAACGGCATCGCACTGGCCGGGGTGTTTCACGAACGCTTTCCGGCCGTGCGTGTGCTCATGTTATCGATGCACGACAATATCGAATACGTCATGCAGGCGGTACGAGCGGGCGCGAGCGGTTACGTGCTGAAGGATTCTCCGGCGACCGAAATCGTTCACGCGATCGCGGCGGTGCTCGGCAACCGCACCTACTTCAGCGCCGGTATCGCCAGCCGCATGATTCGTGCGAGCGCCCTGCAAACGCCGGCGGAACGTTTGACGCCGCGTGAAAGCGAAATCCTCGACGCGCTCGCGGAAGGGCTGTCGAGCAAGCAGATCGCCGAGCGCTACGGGCTCTCGGTGCGAACCGTGGAGACGCACCGTCTGAACGTCAAACGCAAACTCGAGATAGAAGGTCAGGCCGAACTGATCAAGTTCGCCGTGGAGCGGCGCCGGCGCTGACCGGCGCCTCGGCGTCACTCCGCACGCGCGTTATGGGCCGCCAGGAATTTGATGAGTCCGTCGATACCGCCCTGGCTCAGTTGGGCCTTGAACTGATTTTGATAGACCTGGATGAGCCAAGCGCCCGACATGTCGATGTCGTAGATTTTCCAGTCGTTGCCGACCTTGCCTAGCCGATAGCCCACCTGCTGGCTATCGCCCGGCGTCGTGACGGTCGACATCACGAGCGCGTCGTTGGCCGACGCTTGCTCCGGCTTGAACGCGAAGCGCGCGTCCTGCGTGCCCAATTGCGCGAGCGACGCCGCGTAGGTGCGCGTCATCAGGACTTTAAATTGCTTAGTCAACTCTTGCTGCTGTGCGGGAGTCGCTTGCTTCCAGGCGTCGCCCACGGCGATGCGGGCCGTGCGGTCGAAATTCGTAGCCGGCAAAAAGTGCGTCTGCACGATTTGCGCAATCTTCGCCATGTCGCCGCCGCGCGCAGCGCTGTCCTGCTTCATCGCATCGACGGTGCCGACGACCGCTTCTTTCACGACGTCGACGGGCGCCGTTTGGGCCCAGGCGGCGGCGCTCATCAGCGCCGCGGTAAAAAATGCGAAGAAATGACGTTTCATGGAATCTCGAGGTCAGTTGAGAACTGCCGGAAGTATACCGATGCCGGCCGGCTCCCGTTTCGACGCAAACCGCGGGCCCACGGTTCCGCGGCGGTTGCGCGCCGAACGGCGGCTCGCCCCCGTCCGCCGGTATACTTAGGCGTTTTGCCTTTCTAGCCCCGCTGCCGCCCAATACATGCTGACGCCCCTTATCGTCCGACTCGTCGCCTGGTCCGTGCGCAGACCGGTCCTCATCGTCGCGCTGGCCCTCGTGCTGGCCGCGGCGAGCGGCGTCTACACGGTACGGCATTTCAAGATCAATACCGACGTCAGCAAGCTCATCGAGAGCGATCCGCAGTGGTCGGCACTCGGCGATGCGATGGATCGCTCCTTTCCACAACGCGATGAAACGATCCTGGCCGTCGTCGAAGCGGGCGCCCCCGAAATGGCCGATGCCGCCGCCGATGCCCTGGCCGCCGCGCTATCGAGCCCCGCGCACCGCGGGCGAATAGGCGCCGTTTCGCAGCCCGCCGGCGGGCCGCTGTTCGAGCACGACGGCATGCTCTTCTTGTCGACGGAAAACGTCGGCAGCACGACCGCGCAGCTCACCCAAGCGCGTCCGCTCATCAATACGCTCGCTCACGATCCGAGTGTCACCGGGCTCGCCACCACGCTCTCGACGATGCTAGGCCTGCCGTTGCAGTCCGGCCAAGTGAAATTGCCCGCGATGGCGAACCTGCTGACGCACGCGGCCGATACGGTCGATGCGGTGCTGGCCGGCAAGCCGGCGGCGTTTTCTTGGCGGGCGCTCGTCGATACCGACGCTGCGCGCCAACCGGCGCACGCTTTCGTCACCGTCCAGCCCGTCGTCAACTACGCCGCGCTGCAAGCCGGCGCGCAGGCGTCCGACACGATCCGCGCAGTGGCCCGCGAGCTCGACCTGCAAAAGCGCTTCGGCGCCGTCGTGCGCTTGACCGGCGAGCAGCCGCTCGCCGATGAGGAATTCGCCTCGGTCCAAGACGGCGCCGTCGTGAACGGAATCGCCACGCTGATCGTCGTGCTGGCGATCCTCTGGCTGGCGCTGCGCTCGAAACGCATGATCCTCGCGGTGCTCGTCACGCTGGCCGTCGGCCTGCCGATCACCGCTGCGCTGGGGCTCCTGATCGTCGGCTCGCTGAACATGATTTCGGTCGCGTTCATGGTGCTGTTCATCGGGCTCGGCGCCGATTTCGCGATCCAATACGGCGTCAAATACCGGGAAGAGCGCCATCGCGACCCGCGGCTCGACCACGCCCTGGTGGGCGCCGCCCATTCGATGGGGATGCCGTTGACGCTCGCCGCCGCCGCCGTGGCGACGAGCTTCTTCTCGTTCCTGCCGACGGCCTACCGCGGCGTTTCCGAACTCGGCCTGATCGCGGGTATCGGGATGGTCATCGCTTACTTCAGCACGATGACGCTGTTGCCCGCCTTGCTGCGGCTGATGGCGCCGCCCGGCGAGGCGTCGCGCCCAGGGTTCCCGCGCCTCGCGCCGATCGACGATTTTCTGCAGGACCACCGCAAACCGATCCTGATCGGCACGCTGCTCGTCGTGCTCGGCGCCACGCCCTTGCTGCTGCATTTGCGGTTCGACTTCAATCCGTTGAATTTGAAGGATCCGACGACCGAATCGATGGCGACGCTGTTGTCGCTGAAAGACTCGCCCGAAGCGTCCATCAACGACGTGTCCGTGCTTGCGCCGTCGTTGGCGGCGGCCGATGCAACGGCTCAGCGCTTGGGCGCGCTGCCCGAAGTCGGGCGGGTGACCACGCTATCGACCTTCATTCCGCCCGATCAGCCCCAAAAGCTCTCGCTGATTGCGCAAGCCGCGCAAACGCTGCTGCCGGCGCTGACGCAACCGAGCGCGCCGCCGGCCGCCGATGCGCAACGCGTCGCCGCGTTGAAACGCGCCTCGAACCAGCTTGCTTACGCCGCCCAGGACTACCCGGGCCCCGGCGCGAAAGAAGCGCAACGCCTCTCGGCCTCGCTGGCCAAGCTTGCCGCCGCCGATGCCGCCGCGCGCGACCGGGCCGAAGCGGCGTTTTCGACTTCGCTGCAGCTGGCCTTGCATCAGCTAACGACGCTGCTGCAGCCGTTCCCGCTCTCGCGTGAGACGCTGCCGCCCGCGCTCGTACGCGACTGGGTGGCCCCGGACGGGCGCGCGCTCGTCCAGATCTCGCCGCGCGTGCCGCCGGGCGTCGATTCGAACGACGACACCATGCTGCGGCGGTTCGCGCATGCCGTAAAGCAAGCCGAGCCCTCCGCGATCGGCGGTCCGATCTCGATCCTGCATTCGGCGAACACCATCATCAAGGCCTTCCTCCAGGCGGCCGGGTTGGCCGTGCTCTCGATCACCATACTGCTATGGATCACGCTGGGCCGCTTCGGCGACGTCCTGCGCACGATGATTCCGCTGCTCGTGTCGGCGCTCGTCACGCTCGAGCTTTGCGTCGTCTTCGGCATGCCGCTGAACTTCGCGAATATCATTGCGCTGCCGCTCATGCTCGGTGTCGGCGTCGCGTTCAAGGTGTACTTCGTCATGGCTTGGCGCGGCGGACAAACGAGTCTGCTGTCCTCGAGCCTCACCCATGCCGTATTGTTCAGCGCAGCCACGACCGCGACGGCGTTCGGCAGCCTATGGCTGTCGCACCACCCCGGTACCGCCAGCATGGGCCGGCTGCTTGCACTCGCGCTTTCGTGTACGCTCGTCGGCGCCGTCGTGTTCCAGCCCGTGCTGATGGGCAGACCGCGTACCGCACGAGCCAAGAAGAAAGAACTAGAAGGAATCGATGGATAAGAATTTGCGAACCTTAGCCGCGACGCTGACCGCCGCGACGCTGTTGGCCGGGTGCGCCAGCCCGGCCAATCGCACCCCCGGCGATCCGCTGGAGCCGATGAATCGCGCCGTCTTCAAGGTCAACGACGCGATCGACACGCACGTCGCCGTGCCGATCGCCAAGGGCTATCAAGCCGTCACGCCGCACCCGCTGCGCACCGCGATCAGCAACTTCTTCTCCAATTTGGGAGACCTGAACAACATCGCAAACGAGTTGCTTCAGTTGAAGATCACCGATGCGACCGAAGACCTGATTCGCTTTGCGATGAACACCACCTTCGGGATCGGCGGCCTCATCGATTTCGCCACGCCCGCGCGCTTGCCGAAGCACCATCAAGACTTCGGGCTCACGCTCGGCACATGGGGTATTCCTTCGGGCCCGTATCTCGTGTTGCCGATCTTCGGGCCCAGTTCGTTCCGCGACGGCGTGGGGATGGCGGTCGATACGCGCTTCAGCCCGATGATCTATGCCCCGGCCGACGCGCAAAAACCGCTGTGGGGCTTGCAGTTCGTCAGTGCTCGATCCGACATGCTGGGGGCGACGAATATCTTGGAACAAGCCGCGCTTGACAAATACTCGTTCGTGCGCGACGCCTACACGCAGCAACGCCGCGCGGCGCTCGGCGTCGATGCGTCGAAGCCGCCGGCGCTGCCCAATTACGGCGACGAGGACCAAAGCGCCGCGCCGGCGCCCGCGGGCCCAGCGAGCGACGCGGCACCCGCAACCGGTGCATCGGCCCCCGGTGCATCGGCCCCCGGTGCATCGGCCCCCGGTGCATCCGCACCGGAAGCCGCGCCTGCGGCGGCCTCCACGCCGGCTGCCGCGCAACCCGCCTCCGCGCCGGCCGTACCTACCGGAGCATCGACACCGGCTACGGCGACGCCGGTCCCCAAAGCCGCCGGCGACCAATAACAAGACAAGGCGGACTTCACCCATGCTTCACGCCGCATCGCACGGCATGCTCGCGCCGACGCTTCATGCGCTCGATGCTTATGCGCTCGCGGGCATCGTCGCCGCGCTGATCGTCGGCGGCCTCGTGAAAGGCATCGTCAGCATCGGCGTGCCGCTCGTCGCGATGCCGATCCTGAGCCAAATGATGCCCGTGAAGCAAGCGGTGCTGCTGCTATCGATGCCTGTGATCCTCGGCAATATTCCCCAAGCCTTGGAAGGCGGCGAGACTTTGGCCACCGCGCGGCGCATGGCCGGACCTCTGATCGGCACGATCATCGGCAACATCGTGGGCGTGTCGATTTTGATTTCGCTTGAACCGCATCACGCGCAGGCCGTGGCCGGGGCGCTCCTAGTCTTCGCCGCCGTGCTGCTGCTCGTCTCACCGCGCTTCACGCTGGCGCCCGCGTGGGTTCAGCCCGTCGGATTCGTGCTCGGCTTCGGCGCGGCTTTGATGGAAAGCATCGCGTCCATCCCCGGGCCCTTGCTCGCGATTTATCTGATTGCGACCGGCGCCCGCGGAAAAGCCTTTACCAAGCAGATGGCCATCATTCTCGTCGTCTCGATCGTGACGCTGCTGCTCGCGTTCAAGAGCGGCGCGCATGCGTCGAGCGGCGACTTGCTGATCTCCGCCGGCGCCAGCGTTCCAGTGATCGCCGGGATGCTGATCGCACGGCCGCTACGCGATAAGCTGCCGCCGCACGCTTTCCGAATCATCGTATTGCTGTTCGTGCTCGCGGCCGCGCTGCAAATGATCCGTAAAGCCATGGGGCTATAAAACGATCGGCACATAGCGGCCGCATCACTATACAACTCATTCTATTGGGAAGAATTACTGAATCGGGTGTCGATTGTTTTCGGTGCCCGTAATTTTTTCTTCCATCAATACCGAAGCTTCTGTTCAAGCCGTCGAATTCCCAGGAAGTATCTACGCAAAGCGTCGTTTTGCGGAAAACGTCTATCGATTTCGTCATCGAGGTCCATTAAAATGAGCTAAAGTCGAATGTGGTGTACGGGGGAGTTGAGGCGGGAAGTTGAAGGCGGTGGAGGTTTCAGCTGAGAATCTGATTGTCGAA
>NZ_QUBS01000082.1 GCF_003390925.1 Trinickia diaoshuihuensis
AAGACGATCGGCCGGTTCAGCAGAAACTCGCCGCTTGAAATCGATCGCCGTCAATTTGTTCATACACCACTATTGACGTTAGCTCCACTTACCCAACCTATCGGATCTTTATCCCAATGGTGCAACTGCATACGCAACCATTGTTTCAGTATCCGATCGCGCCTTCTTACTGACAGAAGACGCTGGTCACAAGCAAAAATTTACAATTTTTGGACGACGTGATTAAGGCAAGCACGACATGCGGCGAAACGTCCGCCAGGAGAAATTCAGTCCGACCAAGATGCAAGACTCGCAATCGGCGTTAGCTACAACTCTACAAGCGCTGAGATTAGGTCTACGTGAATAGACCCCGTCGACTAGACGGCCAATAGCGGGGGCGTCTGGACCTTCAAACGTCGGGCGGTGGACCATGCGACTGGCCAATCCCGGCCAACCGCTCACCATTCCCAAGCCATGCCACCGCTCCATCGTCGAGCCATGCCAGTTTCGATGCCAGCGACCGCGACACCGCTCTCCCCAAACCATCCAAACCCCTGTACAATCACCGGCTCTGCGGGCGTCGTATAATGGCTATTACCCTAGCTTCCCAAGCTAGAGACGTGGGTTCGATTCCCATCGCCCGCTCCACACAGCACTCAGGCTGATGCCGTCCGTCCTATCGGGACACCTCGGCACGCATCAAGCCTCTCCCGCCGCAACCCAGCCCTCCCGCCAGACTTGCTATACTGCTCTTCGGCTTGTCCCGGACACTACGTTGCACGCCCGCGCCGCCCGCTTCTGCTTAAGCACCAAACGGCTCGCGCGCCCGGTCCGCGCTCCCACGCCCCTTCCGGCCGTATGTCCCCCAAGCGCCTCATCCGGAGTCGGCATTTGCCTCTGATGACGTGAGCCTGCCATGTCGGCGGAAACATTCGCGAAACGCATCCTACTACTGCTCGGCTTCCTATCGGTCGCCATGGCGGCGCCTGCGCAAACGCTTATCGACGAACTAGCGAAACGCACCGGCGTCAGCCCCACGCAAGTCACGGCGCTCCTCGCCGACTGCAACGCAAACCGCAATAGTATGAAGCTCTGCGCCTGGCGCGACGAACTCGCCGCCGAACGCACCTTGACTCGGCTCCTCGACGAAAAACGGGCCGCCTTCCCGAAATGCGGCGCCGTGCTGGCGCAAAAAGTGGCGGCTTGGCAGCGGCGCCGCGACGAAACGTGCCGGCAATCGGCGCAGCGGCAATGGAGCGACGGCTCGATGCAGTCGGCCGCGCTCGCGGTATGCACCACCGACCGCACCAAACAAATCATGCAGAGCCTCTCCTCGGATAGCTGCCCCTAACCCTAGCCCTGCCTTGAAAACGTGCGGGCCACCCCCACGATATCCGCGTCGGCGATCCCCGCATCCGCGTGCGCGCGCAAATGACGGTCGGCCCCGCCCCAAATATTGATCATACTTTTGCAGCGTTCGCGGAATTTCCGGCGCCCGCCGTTGTCGATATCAGGCTCGGCCAACCCTCGAGTCAGCGAGTCGTTCGGCCGCCTGCCCACTTTTTGCGCAACCGATAAAGATGGAACGGTATTTCATGTCACGCACGAGCGCAGTCGGCCTGCTCGTCGATACGCGCCAAGCACTCGTCGCCGACATGCACGACAAGCCGCCCCACGACGCGGAGCGCAGCCAACAAATGATCCACGAAGTAGAGCGATTGCTGCTGGACGTGCGCGTCGGCCGCACGCGCGAATTCCGGCTCGAATTTCCGAATCGGATGCACGTCGTCGTCTCTGACTAAGGCCTCGGGCACGCCAAAGCGGCAACGGAATTTCCCGCGCGCCGCGCTCTCGTCTACAATCTCGCCCACTACTTGAAGCCGGCCCCGCGCCGGCAAGCGCCCGACACGCAAGCCGCCCGCGTTGGCGGCTTTTTCATTCGGCGGGCGCCAGCGCCTTCGACTGTTGATAACGATGATTCACGATCCGAACGATACGGGCCTGCCGCCCGATGCCCCCGGCGACGCCGCCGAGCCCGCACCCGCTTCCGCCGACGCCCCCCGCTATCCGCGCCGCATCCGCAGCTTCGTGACGCGCGCCGGGCGCGTCTCCACGGGTCAGCGCCGCGCGCTCGACGAGTGGGGTCCGCGCTTCGTCGTCCCCTACGCGCCAAGCCCCGCCAACTGGGATGCCGTATTCGGCCGGCAAGCTCCCCGCGTGCTCGAGATCGGCTTCGGCATGGGCGCGACCACTGCGGAAATCGCCGCCGCCCGGCCGGGTGACGATTTCATCGGCGTGGAGGTGCACGAGCCCGGCGTGGGCGCGCTTCTGAAGCTCATCGGCGACCAAGGGCTGACGAATATTCGAATCATTCAGCACGACGCCGTCGAGGTCATCGAGCAGATGATCGAACCCGGATCGCTCGATGGCGTCCACATCTTTTTCCCCGACCCGTGGCACAAGGCGCGCCATCACAAGCGCCGCCTCATTCAGCCGCCGTTCGTGGCGCTGCTGGCGTCGCGCCTGAAGCCCGGCGCCTACCTGCACTGCGCCACCGATTGGCAAAACTACGCCGAACAAATGCTCGAGGTCCTGAGCGCTGATCCGTCGCTGGAAAACACGGCGCAAGATTACGCGCCGCGGCCCGAGTACCGCCCCGTGACGAAGTTCGAGCGCCGCGGCCTGCGGCTCGGCCACGGCGTATGGGATCTGGTGTTCAAGCGCCGCTAATCGAACGCCGCGCCCCCGCATCCACAACGGGGGCGCCAAACCCAAACTGCTACGCGCCCCAGTTCAACACATCGCTATAGCCGATGACGAGTACGATCATCCCGAACGCGATGCGATACCACGCGAACGCCGTGAAATCGTGCGTGGCGAGATAGCGCAACAACCAGCGCACGCAAACGAAAGCACTGACGAAGGCCGCGGCGGTGCCCGCCGTGAAGATATCGACGTTATCGACGAATGCCATGCCGCGGTGTTTGACGAGCTCATAAAGCGTCGCGCCGCCAATCACGGGAATCGCAAGAAAAAACGAGAACTCGGTAGCCACGCGCCGTTCGACGCCGAGCAGCATGGCACCGATGATCGTCGAGCCCGAGCGCGATACACCCGGTATCAACGCGCAGCATTGCGCGAACCCCACCTTCAGCGCATCGAGCGGACGCAATTCGTCGATCGTGCGAATCCGGCCCGCCGCCGCGCCGCGCCGCCGCTCGCGCGCCTGCGCCCATAAGATGACGATACCCCCTAAGACCAGTGCGACCGCCACGGGCACCGGCGCGAACAATGCGCTTTTGATGACGGATTCGAACGATAACCCCAGCAACACGGCCGGAATCGTCGCAATCACGACGTTCAGCGCAAACCGGCGCTGCGTCGAATCGCCCCATACCCCCGACGCCACGCGCCCGATACGTTGCCGGTATTCCCAGCAGACCGCGAGAATGGCGCCGAACTGGATGACGACGTGGAATGTCTTCGCGGCGTCGCCGCCAAAATCGAGCAAACTGCCGACGACGATCAGATGCCCCGTACTCGACACGGGCAGGAATTCGGTCAGCCCTTCGACCACGCCGAGAATCAACGCCTTACCGATCAAAATCCAGTCCATCGATGCCCTCTCTATCGAACAGGTGCAGTGCGAGCGGACCGGACGATCGTACGGGCGCGGCCCCTCGCGGCCGCGCCGTCGTCATTTTTCGACGATTTGGACGCGTATGCCGTTTGTAAGGATTGTGATTGTACCGGGTTCGAAGTTCACGCCGCCGAACTGGAGTTGCTCGGGCTTGAACGTATAGATCGGATAGCCGTCGAGCCACTGCGCGGCCGCCAGCGCGCCGGCCGCTTCGATTTGTTGCCGGTACGCCCGCGCCTCGCCGCCGACATCGACGCGCTCGACGCTCGGCGAGCGCAGCACGACCGCGTGACTCGGCTCGTCGTACTGAAGCTGGCTCGTCACCAGGAAACCGCCGTCCACCGGCTGCTGTAGAAATGGGCTTTCGACGTGCGCGTCCACATGGACGGTGACGCGATTGGAGCCGGGCTCGAAGCCGACGATGGGATTCGTCAGCGCCACGTTGAATAGCTGCGACACGGTGTGCCGATAGGGAAACTTGCGAGCGACCGCGGCCTGCACCTGCTCGCGCGAGAACGTGTAGTGGTCGGGAATGAACGGAAACGTCGAGCTCGCGCACGCCGACAGCGACAAACCGATGCTCGCGCCGGCCAACGCCGCGCAAGCCATCCCCAACAATCGACGCCGGCGCGGCGCGACAACATTCGTCATGCATAACCTCCTAGTGTTCCGATCGGCCCGGTATTTCCATCCGATATCCGCCCTACCGCTCAGCCGGCCGGGTATCCGCTTCCAGTTGAGTCAGCCATGCTAACGCATGCGCTTGCGTGGCCCCGCACATCTGCGGCTGCGGCTGCAAACCCGAGCAGCAGGCCGGGCGTTCCGGGTGCCCAAAGATCCGGCAACGGGCGTTTTCATCGAGTTGGACGCACCGCACGCCGGCCGGCTTGCCGTTCGGCATCCCGGGAATCGGGCTCGTGATAGAGGGAGCGATGCAACAAGCCCCGCACCCCGGGCGGCAGGCGTGTTCCGGGTCAGGAGCGGCGGGAGAATGAATAGGCGAGGCGGGGGCGTTCAATACGATGGCTCGAATCGATAGGTTGGACCGGCGCCGGCGCGACGGGCGCGCCAACCCGCATCCTTGGTAAAGTAGATGCTTCGCCCACGATTTTACGAGGATCGCAGCATGCGCGGTACGCGCGCCATTTCAGCGGTGCAAAGGCTCAAGGAGCGCACCGGCAACGCTCATTACGCCGCCATCGGGATGCCCGGCGGTTTGTTTCGTCTCGTCGATCGCGCGAGCGGCGTCGAGTTGCCGCTCTCCGAACCATTGCCGCTCGATACGTTCGTCGCCTTCGTCGACGCCATTTCGCCGGCCAAGCCCAAGAAAGTCAGCAAGCTCGACGCTGCCTTCGAAGCGCAGATCAAACGTAGCAAACGCTGAAGAACACGGCGGCGGGCACCCGGTTTGGTACAATTCGAAAGTTTCTTTCCGTCGTACCGAACCGCTACGTCCAAGTCCGTCAAGTCGCCATGAACATCGAGCAAGCCCGTTTCAACATGATCGAACAACAAATTCGCCCCTGGGACGTGCTGGACCAGGACGTGCTGAATCTGCTGTCGGTCGTCAAGCGCGAAGACTACGTTCCCGCCGCCTACCGCGAACTCGCATTCGCCGATCTCGAAGTGCCGCTGCCCGCCGGCGAGCATATGCTTTTCCCGCGCGTCGAAGCGCGCGTGCTGCAAGAGTTGGCGGTCAAGAAGCACGAAACGGTGCTCGAAATCGGCGCGGGTTCCGGCTACATGGCCGCCCTGCTCGCCCATCGCGCACGCCACGTACTGACGGTGGAGATCAAGCCGGAACTCGCTGAGCTAGCAAAACGCAATCTCGCCGAAAACGGCGTGACGAACGCGGAAGTCGCGCTCGGCGACGGCGCGCGCGGCTGGCCCGCAAGCGCGCCGTACGACGTGATCTGCGTCTCGGGCGGTCTGCCGGTGCTGCCGCAGGAAATCCTCGAGCAACTGAAGATCGGCGGCCGTCTCGCGGCGTTCGTCGGCACGGCGCCCGTCATGAAGGCGCAAATCATCACGCGCGTCGACGAAAAGCAATTCCGCATGGCCGACATCTTCGAAACCTTCATCGAGCCGCTCGTCAACGCGGTTCAACCGCCGCGGTTCAAGTTCTAACTTTCGATCGCCATCATGCAAAATCTGACCGCGCCCGCACTCGCCGAATGGCTGGCCGATACCTCGCGCGCCGCGCCCGTGCTGCTCGACGTGCGTGAACCCTGGGAAGTCGCGACCGCGCACATCGCCGGGACCGTGGACATTCCGATGCGCGATATCCCCGCGCGCAGCGAAGAACTCGACGACGAAGCCCAGATCGTTTGCATTTGCCATCACGGCGCGCGCAGCGCCAACGTGGCGATGTTCCTCGAAGGGCGCGGCTTCAAGAACGTCTTCAATCTCCAAGGCGGTATCGACGCCTGGTCGCGCCAGGTCGATCCGAAAGTACCGCTCTATTGATCGGTACCATCGATACCATTACCGCGAGGAAAGCCGGCCCGATGCAAGGCCGGCTTTTTTTTCGGCCGGCGCAGCGCTTACCCTAAAACGCTTCACCAACATCGCGCGTCGCGCTCACCCTCGGCGCCGGCGCGCACCAACTTGACCCCGCCTGCCCGATCGTTGGGCAGCGCCCTATCGCGCCAAACGCCCACCATTGCGGCCTCACCGTTGCCATGGCTCGATTGGCATACCCCTTGCGTTGCTCGGCGGTCCGCTCGCGGCCGTCGGTTTGTCTCGATGCACGCGATGCGCGACGTACTCCAATAAACGTCAATTCAGCACCGGCAAGGGGAAGCACATGAAACGTCGTAGCTTGTTGAAGCTCGGTACGCTCTCCGGCGCGCTTGCGCTCGCGGGACAAGCCCCATTCGTTCGCGCGCAATCGTCGAAGGGACCCATCAAGGTCGGCATCTTGCATTCGTTGTCGGGCACGATGGCGATTTCCGAAACGTCGCTCAAAGACACGGCGCTCATGACGATCGCCGACATCAACAAGAACGGCGGCGTCATGGGCCGCCCGATCGAGCCCGTCGTCGTCGACCCCGCATCGAATTGGCCGCTCTTCGCCGAAAAGGCCCGCCAACTGCTGACCCAAGAAAAAGTCGCTTGCGTATTCGGTTGCTGGACGTCGGTCTCGCGCAAATCGGTCTTGCCCGTCTTCGAGGAATTGAACGGTCTGCTCTATTACCCCGTTCAATACGAAGGCGAGGAGATGTCGCGCAATGTCTTCTATACGGGCGCCGCACCCAATCAGCAAGCGCTGCCCGCCGTCGAATACCTGATGAGCGCGGAAGGCGGTGGCGCAAAGCGCTTCTTCTTGCTCGGCACCGACTACGTCTATCCGCGTACGACCAACAAGATCCTGCGCGCCTTCCTGCACTCGAAGGGCGTGGCCGACGCAGACATTCAAGAGGTTTACACCCCCTTCGGACACAGCGACTACCAAACGATCGTCGCCAATATCAAGGCGTTCGCGCAAGGCGGGAAGACCACGGTCGTCTCGACCATCAACGGCGACTCGAACGTGCCGTTCTATAAGGAACTCGGCAATCAAGGCATCAAGGCGACCGATACGCCCGTCGTCGCGTTCTCGGTCGGCGAGGAAGAGTTGCGCGGGATCGACACGAAACCGCTCGTGGGCCATCTGGCCGCGTGGAACTACTTCATGTCGGTGCGCAGCCCGGCCAACACCAAGTTCAAGTCGCAATGGGCCGAGTGGGTCCAGTCGCAGAACCTCGCCGGCGGCGCCAAACGCGTGACGAACGATCCGATGGAAGCCACGTTCGTCGGCATTCATATGTGGAAGCAAGCCGTCGAAAAAGCGAAGAGCACCGACGTCGATAAGGTACGCGTCGCGATGATCGGCCAAAGCGTAGCTGCCCCCTCGGGCTTCACATTGACGATGGACGGCAACCACCATCTGCACAAGCCCGTCATGATCGGCGAAATTCGCGGCGATGGGCAATTCAACATCGTCTGGAAGACGAAGGCACCCGTTCGCGCGCAACCGTGGAGCCCGTTCATCGCGGGCAACGCAGGCAAGCCGGACGTGGTCAGTTCGATCGGCGACTTCTTGCGCAGGCGCCGGCTCGTCTAGGCGGCTGCACGCTTAACGCTTAGCCGGGGCACGGCATCGCGAGCGCGTCCCTGCGCCGCGCGATGCCGTCGCCTGCCCTTGGACCGTCGTCTTTCTCGCGCCACGACTCATGAATCGATTCTTATGCCGCGGCTTCTTAGCGGCCGTGCTTGCCTACTCGCTCGCGAACTGCCCGGCGTTCGCGCTGTCGGCATCGGACGTGGCCCCGCTGGCCGGCGACGACTTCCATGCGAAAGCGGCCGCGATCGACGCGCTCGCGGCCAAGCATGACGATCCCGCGGCGTTGGCCGTGCTCGGCGCGCTTGCCCAAGACCGCGCGCTAGCCACCGATGCGGGCGCCGTGCTGGTCGCGCAAAGCCCCGACGACACGCAAGCGCGCGACGCCGTTTCGGGCCAACTCGTCACGATCGGCGATGCCCAGCCCGTCATGCTCGACAATCGCCTGCGCAGCAAGCTCGTCCACGCATTGGCCGGCGTGCAGTTGGCGTCCCCCGATCTGGAAGTACGCCGCCGCGCCGCGGACGCGCTGCTCGCGAACCCCGACCCCTCGATGAAGGCGCTCGTCGAAGCCGCTCGCGCAAAGGAAACGGATCCGGCGCTCAAACGCCGTCTCGATGTCTTATGGGCCACGACCGCGCTCACCGATCCCAACGCGAGCAAACGGCTCGAGGCCGTGCAACTGTTGGCGGCGCGGCGTGACTTGGAGCTTTATCCGTTGCTGCGCCCGCTCGTCGCGCAGCGCGCCGACGGCAGCTTCGCCGAACCCGATCCCGAAGTGCGCGCGGCGGCGCAGCGCGGCATCGATGCGCTCGACGCGATGACGCGCAACGGCCGTATCGCCGGAACGCTATTCGCCGGCGTCTCGCTGGGCAGCGTGTTGCTGCTCGCGGCGTTGGGCCTCGCGATCACCTATGGCGTGATTGGCGTCATCAACATGGCGCACGGCGAATTTCTGATGATCGGCGCCTACGCCACCTACGTCGTGCAAAACGCGTTCCGTCACTATGCGCCGGCCGCGTTCGACTGGTATCCGCTTGCGGCGGTACCCGCCTCGTTCGCCGCCGCGGCGCTCGTCGGCGTCATACTAGAGCGGCTCGTGCTCAGGCGCCTCTACGGCCGGCCGCTCGAAACGCTGCTGACGACGTTCGGCGCGAGCCTCGTGCTCATGCAAGCCACACGCACGCTCTTCGGCGCTCAAAACGTGCAAGTCACGAATCCGGCGTGGATGACCGGGGGCGTCACGGTGATGCAAAACCTCATCCTGCCGTACAACCGCATCGTCATCCTCGCGTTCTCGCTGGCTGTCGTCGTCATCGCATGGGCCGTGCTGACGCGCACGCGGCTCGGGCTCTTCGTGCGCGCCGTCACCCAGAACCGGGCGATGGCGGCGTGCGTCGGCGTAAAGACGGCATTCGTCGATTCGTACGCGTTCGCGTTCGGCGCGGGCATCGCGGGCCTCGGCGGCTGCGCGCTATCGCAGATCGGCAATGTCGGCCCAGACCTGGGACAAAGCTATATCGTCGATTCGTTCATGGCGGTCGTGCTCGGCGGCGTCGGGCAACTCGCCGGCACGGTAATCGGCAGCTTCGGACTCGGCATCTTGTCGAAAGCCATCGAACCGGTCTCCGGCGCGGTGCTCGCGAAAATCGCCGTGCTCGTGCTGATCGTCCTCGTCATTCAGAAGCGTCCGCAGGGGCTGTTCGCCCTGAAAGGACGCAGCGCATGAGGCCAGCAATGCGTTCTCTCACCTCTCCCGGGGCCGCGCAAAAAGCCGGTTCGCGCGAAGGGCGTCATGCGCGGACGGCCCCACCGCCCACCGCCGGCCTCGCACTGCCGGAACGGCGCGCGTTGCTCTCTCCCCGCGCATGGGCCATGCTGCTCGCGCTCGTGCTCATCGTCGGCTGCGGCGCACCGATCGCCGCACTCTTATTGCCGGCATCGAGCGCCTTTCATCTGTCGGCTTATACGTTGACGATCGGCGGCAAGTTCATGTGCTACGCCATCGCCGCGCTCGCGCTCGATCTCGTCTGGGGTTATTGCGGCATCTTGAGCCTCGGGCACGGTCTGTTTTTCGCGCTAGGCGGGTACGCGATCGGTATGTACTTGATGCGTGCGATCGGACATGACGGCGTCTACGGCAGCGACCTGCCGGACTTCATGGTGTTCCTGAACTGGCACGAGTTGCCCTGGTTCTGGCACGGCACGGAGCACCTTTGGTACGCGCTCGTGCTCGTGCTCGTCGTGCCCGCGCTGCTCGCGTGGACCTTCGGCTTCTTCGCGTTTCGTTCGCGCGTTCAAGGCGTGTATCTGTCGATCATCACGCAGGCGCTCACGTACGCGGCGATGCTGCTGTTTTATCGGAACGAAACGGGCTTCGGCGGCAACAACGGCTTCACCGACTTCAAACGCATCGCCGGTTTTCCGATCGCTCACCCTTCCACGCGCGTGACGCTCTTCTTGCTGACGTTCGGCGTACTCGTGCTGGCCTTCGTCGGCGCGCGCGCCATCGTTACCTCGAAGCTCGGACGCGTCGTCACGGCCATGCGCGACAGCGAGACGCGTTTGATGTTTCTCGGTTATAGCCCGCTCGCCTACAAGCTATTCATTTGGACGTTCTCGGCCATGCTCTGCGCGATCGCGGGGGCGCTGTACGTTCCGCAAGTCGGCATCATCAATCCGAGCGAGATGTCCCCCGCCAACTCGATCGAAATGGCGATTTGGGTAGCGGTGGGAGGGCGCGGGACGTTGCTCGGGCCGATTGCCGGAGCCTTCGCGGTCAACGCGGCGCGCAGCGCGTTCACGGCCTATCTGCCCGAGTATTGGCTGTTCTTTCTCGGTGCGCTGTTCGTCGTCGTCCCGCTCGCGTTGCCGCGCGGGCTCGCCGGACTGGCGGCATCGTTCGCGCGAGGCAGGGCACGCCAATGAAGACGATACACACCACCGACGACAGCACGACGCTGCTCGCCCCACCCTCCGGCGACGCGCCGATGGCGCACCTCGTTACCCCCGGCGCCATCGATATCACGCACGGCACGATCCTCTATCTGGAGGACGTGACGGTCAGCTTCGACGGCTTCCGCGCGTTGAACGGTTTGTCGCTGACGCTTGATGCGGGCGAGTTGCGCTGCATCATCGGACCGAACGGGGCCGGTAAAACGACGATGATGGATGTGATTACCGGCCGCACGCGGCCCGATCACGGACGCGTCTTCCTCGGTCAGACGCTCGATCTCACGCGCATGGACGAACCGACGATCGCGCGCGCGGGCATCGGCCGTAAGTTCCAGAAGCCGACGGTGTTCGAGGCCCATCCCGTATGGGAGAACCTCGAACTCGCGATGAAAACCGACAAACGCTGGCATGCGTCGCTGCGCGCGCGCCTGACGCACGACGCCGCCCTGCGCATCGAGGAGACGCTCGCCACGATCGGCCTCGGTGAGGAGGCATGGCGGCCCGCGGGTGAACTCTCGCATGGTCAAAAGCAGCGCCTCGAGATCGGCATGCTGTTGATGCAGCAGCCCGCATTGCTCTTGCTCGACGAACCCGCCGCCGGCATGACCGACGACGAGACGATGGCGCTCGCCGCCTTGCTCGATCGGTTGCGCGGAACCTGCTCCATGATCGTCGTCGAACACGACATGGAATTCGTCGCGGCGCTCGCGGGTACGCACGGGCGCGTCACGGTGATGGCCGAGGGGCGCGTGCTTGCTCAAGGCACGCTCGACGAAGTCAAACGCGACGAGGCAGTCGTCGAATCGTACCTTGGCCGCTAAGGCTCGAATCGATGAAACGCTCCAGCCTCACTCGACCGTATCGACAAGGACAGCTTCGATGCTCGATGTAACCGGACTCAATCAGTTCTACGGCGGCAGCCATATCTTGCGCGACGTGACGATGCACGTGCCCGCCGCCTCGCTCACGGTTCTGCTCGGCCGCAACGGCGTCGGTAAAACGACGTTGATGCGCTGCCTGATGGGTGTCGTCCGCGCCAAGAGCGGCACGATCGCGTGGCGCGGCGAAACGCTCGACGCCCTCGCGCCGCCGGCACGCGTGGCGCGCGGCATCGCCTACGTGCCGCAGGGCCGCGATATCTTCGCGCGGCTCTCCGTCGAGGAAAACCTGCTCGTGGGCGCCGCCAGTAAGCGCGGCGTCTCGCGCGTACCCGAACGCATCTACGCGCTCTTTCCCGTCCTGCAAGAGATGCGCAGACGGCGCGGCGGCGATTTGTCGGGCGGTCAGCAACAGCAGCTTGCGATCGGCCGCGCGCTGATGAGCGAGCCGCAATTGCTGATCCTCGACGAACCCACCGAAGGCATCCAGCCCTCGGTCATTCAGGAAATCGGCCGGACCTTGCGCAAGCTCGTCGACGAGACGGGGATGACCGTGCTGCTCGTCGAGCAGTATTACGACTTCGCCAAGGCCCTGGCCGATCACTATTGGGTCATGCGGCGCGGCGAAATCGTCGCGAGCGGCGCGGGCAGCGAGATGGATGCACGCGGCGTTCGCGAGATGATCGCGGTCTGACATGCGCGGTGCTATGCTCGATCCCATCTTGACGCGCGCCTATCCCACGCCCCACGCTTTTCATGTCTTCACACGTATTGGACGCTTCAGCGCTTGCGGCTCACGCACCGGCGCCGCGCGCGAGCCAAGGCTGGCAAGCAAGCCTTGCACTGGGCTTCGAGCGGCGCAACGCGCGCACGACCCTCGCGCATCGTTTGCATCAAGGCCCGCTGCGCGTGCAAAAACCGCTTTATCCGGAAGGCGAATCGATCTGCCATGCGGTCGTCGTTCATCCTCCCGGGGGCATCGCGGGGGGAGACGACTTGACGCTCGACGTCTCGCTCGGCCCACTGTCTCACGCCGTGCTGACGACGCCGGGCGCGGCCAAATGGTACAAGTCGAACGGACGCCTCGCGCGCCAGCGCATCGCCATCGATGTGGGCGCCGGGGCGAAGCTCGATTGGCTGCCGCAAAACAATATCGTCTTCGACGATGCGCGCGTGGCGCTCGAGTTCACGCTGACGCTGGCCGAAGGCGCCAGCGCGATCGGTTGGGATGCGACGCAGCTTGGGCGCGTCGCGGCCGGCGAGCATTGGTCCGCCGGCGCCCTGTCGAGCACGGCGCGCATCGTCAAAGCATCGGGCGAATTGCTGTGGTTCGAACGAGCCGAGTTGACGGCGGACGATGCCCTGCGCATGGTGCACCAGGGGCTCGGCGGTCATCCTGCGTATGGAACGCTATGGGCGATCGGCCCCGGTTGCGACGACACGCTGGCGGAAAAACTGGCACCCAGCTTACCGTTCGACGATCGACAACGCGCGGGCGTATCGTGCGTCACGCCGGGCGTCCTCGTCGTGCGCGCGCTCGCGCATTCCATGGAGGCGCTGCAACATACGCTGGCGCAGTGCTGGCATACGCTGCGGCCGATCGTGCACGGCGTCGATGCGCGCGCCCTGCGCATTTGGAGTACTTAAAGCATAGCAATCGCCGGCTGGCATCGCACGAGCCGCCGTCCGATCTTTCATCACCCCGTTTGAGCCCCGCGCGCCATGAAACTGACGCCTAGAGAAAAAGACAAGCTGCTGATATTCACCGCCGCCCTGCTGGCGGAACGACGCCGCGCACGCGGCTTGAAACTGAATCACCCGGAAGCGGTTGCTTTCATTTCCGCCGCGTTGATGGAAGCCGCGCGCGACGGCAAAACGGTGGCGGAAGTCATGCACTACGGTACGACACTGCTTACGCGCGAGGACGTCATGGAAGGCGTTCCCGAAATGATTCCCGAGATCCAGATCGAGGCGACTTTCCCCGACGGCACCAAGCTCGTGACCGTCCACCATCCGATTCCTTGACGCAGGCACACGCTCATCATGATTCCCGGTGAAATCCTGACCGAAGACGGCGAGATCGAATTGAACGCGGGCCGCGAAACGCGCACGCTCAGCGTCGCCAATACGGGCGACCGTCCGGTGCAAGTCGGCTCGCACTACCACTTTTACGAAGCGAATCCGGCACTCGCCTTCGATCGCGAACAAGCGCGCGGCTTCCGGCTGAACATCGCCGCCGGTACGGCCGTGCGCTTCGAGCCGGGGCAGTCGCGCACCGTCGAACTCGTCGCGTTGGCCGGCGCGCGCGCCGTCTACGGCTTCAACGGCAAGGTGATGGGACCGTTGTGAGCACTCGCCGCACTCATCATTAGTCGATCCATAGGACTTCCAACCGTCATGACTTTACGCATCAGCCGCCGCGCCTACGCGGAAATGTTCGGTCCTACCACGGGCGATCGCATTCGCCTCGCCGACACCGAGCTCACGATCGAGATCGAGCGCGACTTCACCATCTACGGCGAGGAAGTGAAATTCGGCGGCGGGAAGGTCATCCGCGACGGCATGGGGCAATCGCAGCGCGTCGCGCGTGAAGTGGCCGATACGGTCGTCACGAACGCCGTCATTCTCGATCACTGGGGAATCGTCAAAGCCGACATCGCGATCAAGGACGGTCGCATCGCCGCGATCGGCAAGGCCGGCAACCCCGACATTCAGCCCGGTGTGACGATCGCCATCGGCGCGGCCACCGAAATCATCGCGGGCGAAGGCCTCATCGTGACGGCCGGCGGCATCGACACGCATATTCACTTCATCTGCCCGCAGCAGATCGAGGAAGCGCTGGCCTCGGGTGTGACGACGATGCTCGGCGGCGGAACGGGTCCCGCCACGGGAACGAATGCGACGACGTGCACGCCCGGTCCGTGGCATCTGGAGCGGATGCTGCAAGCCGCGGACGGCTGGCCCATGAATCTCGGCTTCCTCGGTAAAGGCAACACGAGCTTGCCCGATCCGCTCGTCGAGCAAATCGCGGCGGGCGCCATCGGCCTGAAGCTGCATGAGGACTGGGGCTCGACGCCCGCCGCGATCGACAACTGCCTGAGCGTGGCCGACGAGACCGACACGCAAGTCGCCATCCACACCGACACGTTGAACGAGGCAGGGTTCGTCGAGGCGACCGTCGCCGCGTTCAAGGGCCGAACGATCCATACCTATCACACGGAAGGCGCGGGCGGCGGCCACGCGCCCGACATCATCAAGGTCTGCGGCGAGGCCAACGTCCTGCCGTCGTCGACGAACCCGACGCGCCCCTACACCATCAATACGCTCGACGAGCATCTCGACATGTTGATGGTCTGCCACCACTTGGACGCCTCGATCGCCGAAGACCTCGCGTTCGCCGAATCGCGAATCCGGCGCGAGACGATCGCGGCCGAGGATATCCTGCACGATCTCGGCGCGCTGTCGATGCTTTCCTCCGATTCGCAGGCCATGGGGCGCGTGGGCGAAGTCATCCTGCGCACGTGGCAGACCGCACATAAGATGAAGGTGCAGCGCGGCTCGCTTGCACAAGACAACGCGCGCAACGATAACTTCCGCGCGAAGCGTTATGTGGCGAAGTACACGATCAATCCCGCGCTCACCCATGGGATCGCTCATGAAGTCGGTTCGATCGAACCGGGCAAGTGGGCCGATCTCGTGTTTTGGGAACCGGCGTTTTTCGGGGTGAAACCCACGCTGATCCTCAAGGGCGGCATGATCGCGCTCGCGCAAATGGGCGACCCGAATGCGTCGATTCCGACGCCGCAGCCCGTGCACTACCGCGAGATGTTCGCAACCCGTGGCGCGGCGCTGGCCCGCACGTCGCTGACCTTCGTCTCGCAGATGGCGGCCGATGCGGGCGTCGCCGAACGTTACGGGCTGCAAAAGCGCGTGGTGCCGGTACGCGGATGCCGTACGGTGTCGAAGGCGAACATGGTTCACAACGCCTGGCAGCCGGCGATCAGCGTCGATCCCGAAACGTACGAGGTGGTCGCGGACGGCGAGTTGCTCACCTGCGAGCCGGCATCGGTTTTGCCGATGGCGCAGCGGTATTTCCTTTTTTGATTCACCCGGCCAATGCGTACGATCGATAAACGCGTTTCCCCTCCCGCCAAGCTCGCCGCCTCACTCGTGGCGCGCGCGCCCACGCTGACGCTCGCCTACGACGCGCGTTGCAAGAGCCGCCTCGCGGCGGTGCTCGACACGGGCGAGGAGATCGCGCTCGTCATGCCGCGCGGGACCATTCTTGCCGGCGGCGACGTCCTCGTCGCCGACGACGGCGCGCTCGTGCGCGTGATCGCAGCCTCCGAGGCCGTGCTGGTCGTGCGCGCCTCCGATGCACTGACCCTCACGCGAGCGGCCTATCATCTGGGCAATCGCCACACGCCCGTCGAAATCGGTGCCGACTATCTGAAGCTCGAAGCCGACCCGGTACTGGAAACGATGCTCACGCGCCTCGGCGCGCGCGTCGAACGTGCGACGCTGCCGTTTCACCCCGAGTCGGGTGCTTACGGCGGCGGGCACCGTCATGGTCACGACGCCACGTTCGCCGAGGACTACGCGCTCGCGCAACAAGTGTTCGTCCAGCGTCACGGCCATGGACACGAAGCCGGACATGGTCATGGTCACGACCACGGCGAGGGTCACGCTCATCATCGCGAGCACGATCATGTTCACGGCAGCAGTTGCGGACACAACCATTCCGAGAAGCATTGAAACCATGCGCCTCGCCGAGTTGACCGCCCTATTGCATCTCGCCTCGCCGGCCCTGCCGATCGGCGCGTTCAGTTATTCGCAGGGCCTCGAGGCCGCGGTCGAGGCGCAATGGATCGGCGACACCGGCACGGCGTGCGAATGGATCGAAAACGGCTTGCTGCATGTGCTCGCGCGCGGCGAATTGCCGTTCATCGCGCATCAGTTCGCGCGCTGGCAGCGGCACGACGCGCCTGCGCTCATGCAGGCCGACCGCGAATTCCTAGCGAGCCGAGAAGCCGCCGAACTCAGACGCGAGACCGAGCAGATGGGATGGTCGCTGAAACAGCTCGCATGCTCGCTTGAATGGGGCGACGCGGCGCGGCGAGCGACGCTCGAGAGACTGACGCCGCTCTCGCAGCCGACGGCATTCGCATTCGCCGCGGCGATTCACGAGGTACCGGTCGATGCGGCGCTGGCCGCCTACGCGTTCGCCTGGGCCGAGAATCAGGTCGCCGCGGCCATCAAAGCCGTCCCGCTCGGCCAACTCGCGGGGCAGCGGATCTTGGTGGCCGCGCGCGCGGTCATCGATCGGGCCGTCGCACGCGCGCTCGATACGCCGCCCGAGCGGATCAACACGTTCTCCCCCATGCTGGGCGTGCTTTGCGCTCGGCACGAAACACAATATTCACGGCTTTTCCGGTCGTAAATCGAAAGGGCATCAAGCAATGAGAACCAAGAAACTGCCGCCGCTGCGCGTCGGCGTAGGCGGCCCGGTAGGTTCGGGCAAGACGACACTGCTCGAAATGCTGTGCAAGGCGATGCGCGATCGATACGATCTCGTCGCCATCACGAACGACATCTATACCAAGGAAGACCAGCGCCTGCTGACCGTGGCCGGCGCCCTAGAGCCCGAGCGGATCATGGGCGTGGAGACGGGCGGCTGCCCGCATACGGCGATCCGCGAAGATGCGTCGATCAATCTGGAAGCCGTCGATCGGATGCTCAAGCGCTTTCCCGATGCCGACATCGTCTTTATCGAATCGGGCGGCGACAACCTCGCGGCAACGTTCAGCCCCGAGCTCTCCGATCTGACGATTTACGTCATCGACGTGGCCGGCGGCGAAAAAATTCCGCGCAAGGGCGGCCCCGGCATCACGAAGTCGGACTTGCTCGTCATCAACAAGATCGACCTCGCGCCGCACGTCGGCGCCAATCTCGAAATCATGGCCGCCGATGCGAAAACGATGCGCGGCGAGCGGCCGTTCGTCATGTGCAACTTGAAAACCCAAAGCGGGCTTGCCGATGTGATCGCGTTCATCGAACGCAAGGGCTTGCTCGCCGGCTAGGCCGGCGCGGTTCGATGCGTTACTCGGCCGCGCCTTCGGGGGGAAGCAGTGCGGTGAGGACTTCCACGGTGCGCGCCGTCGCACCGCGATGGCGCGCGGCAAACGCCGACGCCGCGGCCCCCATCGCCACACGCCTCGACTTATCGGCAAACAGTTCGCCGAGCACGCGAGCCAGGTCGGCCGGGTCGGCCACTTGCACGGCCGCGCCCGCGCTGACGGCATCGGCCGTCGCCTGCGTGAAGTTGAACACGTGCGGACCGATCAACACGGGCACGCCGACCGCGCACGCTTCGATGAGGTTCTGGCCGCCCAACGGCAACAGACTGCCGCCGATGAAGGCGACATCGGACGCCGCGTAGTACGCGCCAAGCTCTCCCATCGAATCGCCGAGCAGCACCTTCACGTCGCCCGGAAGCGGTTCGTTCGCCACCGAGGCGGCGGCAGCCGCCGCGAGCGATGCGCCGCCCCAGGCCGAGCGCCGGATCGAACGCAAACCGCGCCGTTCGATCAGCGCGCCGACTTCGTCGAAACGCTGCGGATGACGCGGCACGAGAATCAGCAGCGCGTCTTCGGTTGCCAACGCGGTGAAGGCGTCGAGCACGAGCGCCTCCTCGCCTTCGCGCGTACTGGCGGCCACCCACACGGGCCGGGCGCCGATCGCGGTGCGCCAAGCCCGGCCGCGCGCGACGATATCGGGGGGCGTGGCCATATCGAACTTCAGATTGCCGAGCACCGCGACGTTGCGCGCGCCGAGCGCAGTGAGCCGCTCGGCATCGGAGGGGCTTTGCGCGAGCACGCGCGTGAACCCGCCGAAGACTTCGCGCGTGGCCGCGCCGAAACGGGCCGCGCGCCTATGCGAGCGCGCCGACATCCGCGCGTTGGTCAATACGAGCGGCACGTCGGCGGCACGGCATTCGTCGATCAGCGTCGGCCATACTTCCGTTTCCATGACGATACCGAGCGAGGGCCGCCACGCGCGCAAAAAGCGGCGCACGGCATGCGGCAGGTCATACGGAAGATAACAGCGCAGCACGCGCTCACCGAACAACTGCACGCCGGTGGCCCGCCCGCTCGGCGTCATGTGCGTGACGAGCAGCCGTGCGTCGGGCCGCGCTTGCATCAACGCGGCGACGAGCGGCTGGGCCGCGCGCGTTTCGCCGACCGAGACGGCGTGCACCCAAATGAGCGGCGCGTCGTCCTCGGGGAGCCGCCCGCGCGCAAAACCGAAACGCTCGCCGATATGCTCGCGGTAGCCCCGCTCGCGCCGCGAACGGATCAGCAAACGCAAGACGGCAAGCGGCGCGACGACCCACCACAACGCGCGATAGACGAACCTCAACATACCGGCCCTCCCAGCGCCGCCGCTTCTGGCGCACTCAGGCGCACCGGCATCAAACCAGGGCGCGGCCTTCGAGCCGCTCGAGAATGCCGAGCGGCGCGCATTCAGGTTGAACCATCGCGCGTACCGGCAGGAAAAACGTCTGCTCGAGCATGAACTGCCCCGACATCGCCGCATGCGAGGTTTGATCGGAAAAGCAAATCCACGTACTGCCGGGCGGGAAAGGGATGGTCTCTTGCTGACACGACTTTTGATATTCGAGGTCCGCTTTCATGCTGTCGTGCAGATTGAGCATCAAATGATCGTAGGCGCTGCGCGGCGACTTCGTGATCTGCAGCGCGTTCAGAAGCCACGCCGAGCCGGGGACCTGCCGCTTGATCTGCGGCAAGAAGCGCCGCGCCACTTGTTCGAACGGCTCGCCGACGCGCCACACGCGCGGCTCGCCGCGCGGATTGACGTTCGCGAACACGCGCATGATGCGCTCGCCCCGGTTGGGCCGCGACGGGAATGCATCCACATGCAGCCGGCTGTCGTCCTTGCGCCACGACGTGTGGCGCGTTTCCACGCGCATGAGACGCAAGCTCGTGGGCGCGGGACGCAACGCGTCGCGGTACTCGGGCACCAAACAGTCGACGAGCATGCGCGCCTGCGTCTGATAACGCGCAACGAGCGCGCGCACGGCGGATTGCGTGACCGCATCGCCGGCGACGCCGTGCAATGCGCCGCCGTTCGGATCGAGGCTGATGTTCTTGCGTTTCGGATCGGCGAGCGCCGGGTCGAGCAAGGCCGTCTCCCCGCCTTCGATCGCGAAACGGAGATTCGGGAAATACAGGACCTTGCCCGTTTCGAGCGCCACGCGCAGCGTATCGCGTGTGACGGACAGGTCGGAGCCCGCCCAATCGGTGCAGTTCACTTCGAGGATTTGCGATTCGTTCATGGTCCCGTCTAAGCGCGAGCGGTTACAGCAGGCCGAATGCGGCCAATGCGGTCTTCACGTGTTGCAGCGTCGGCGGATCGCCGGCGGTGCCCAGATTGACGACGCGCGGCGACCAATAGCCGCCCGTGCGCCATGCGGTCGCGAAATTGTACAACTCGACGGTGGGACGCTTGAGCGCCGCGGCAATATGAACCAACCCCGTATCCACGCCGACGGTCGCCGCCGCCCCATCGAGCAGCCCGACGACGGCCGGCAACGACAGACGCGGCGGCACGATGGCCGCCGCCCCGAATTCCTTGGCGAGCCGCTCGCTCGTCGCGCGCTCGGCGTCGCTGCCCCAAGGCAGGACCAGCGACGCGCCCCGCGCGACCAATGCGCGGCCAAGCTCGATCCACGAAGCGTCGGGCCATTGCTTATCGGCGCGGGACGTGGCGTGCACGAGCACCACATAGGGCACGGGCAGGTTCAGCCCGAGTCCGGCCAACGCGCGCGCGGCTTGCGACGAATCGAGCCCGAAGTCGATTTCGTCGGTCGGCGCGGGTGGCGGCGCGCCGATCGCTTGCGCCACGAGTTGCCGCGTGCGCTCGACCACGTGCGTACGCGGCGCGATCGGCACGCGGCGATCGTAGAAAAACCGCACGGGCCATTCGTAGCCCGCACCGTCGGTGCGGTTGCCGAGCCCGACGAGCGGCCCGCGGGCCCAGCTTGCAACCCAGGCCGTCTTGATCAGGCCCTGGCAGTCGATGACGAGGTCGTAACGCTCGGCCGCCAGCGCGCGCCGGAAAGCCCCGATCTCCCGCCACGTAGCCGGCGAGAAAAGCCGCTTGCGCCAGCGCCGCAACGAAAACGGGATGGCGCGGCGCACGCCACGCACGAGCGTCACCAGATCGGCGAAGCTCTCTTCGACGAGCCAGTCGATCTGCGCATCGGGGTAAAGGCGCCGGATGTCCGCGACGGCCGGCATGTTGTGAACGACGTCGCCGAGCGACGATACGCGAACGAGCAGTATCTTTTGCACGCTGAAAGAAAAAAGAAAGGTACGGCTCTAGGGGGCGCGGCGCTCAAGGGAGGGAACGCCGTGCGCCGAGCACTGCCTGAAGGGCTGGGATTCTACCGCGCCCGCGGCCCGTTTTCGCCGCGCGCTGTGCCGCACGCTCGCCGGGCGAAGTGCCATGATGTCACGGCGCCGGTTGCTTGAGCGCCTGCCTCGTGTGCCGGAAGGCACTACAATGCTCGTCGTTCGAATCACGTGCGTACCCGCGCGCAGCAATCAAATCCGTATCATGTCCAGTTCGTTTCGCCTATTCCGAGTCCGCGCGGCACGCACCCTCGCCGCCCTGACGGCCATGGCGGCTTTGGCCGCTTGCTCGAGCGCGCCGCAGCCGAAGTTCCAGCAGGAAATGTTCGATACGGGCGCGAGCCCGTTCTCGCGCACGTTCAAGGTCGGCAACGCCGACGCCTGCGAAGCGGTACGCCGTGCGTTGCTGAACCAAGGGTATTTGACGACGCTCACGCAAACCGATCGAATCGATGCGACCAAGGACTTCCAACCGAGCGGCGACTCGCACGTGACGGTGGAATTTCACGTCGTTTGCACGCCGGGCATCGACGCGGACGGCTCCAGCATCGTCTATGCGAACGCCATCCAAAGCGGCTATACGCTGAAAAAGAGCGATACGTCGGCCAGCGTCGGTTTGAGCCTGCTCGGATCTGTCTCGCTGCCGATCCGCTCCAACAGCGACGCAATGGTGAAGGTATCGAGCGAAACGATTCAATCGAACGCCTTTTACGACCGGTTCTTCGATTCGGTCCAGCACTACGTCAGCACGCTGATCAAAACCGCGCCCGTACCCACCGCCGCCGTCACGGCGACCACGCTGCCCGGCGCGCCCCGCTTGATCGAAACGCCGGCCGCCTCGGCGGCGACCACCGTCGTCGCGCCCGCGGCCTCGCTGCTGAGCCCCGCCGTGCCGGCGGCCGCACCGGCCGTTTCGGCGTCGGCACCGCTGCCCGTGGCGCTCGGACCGGCCGATCCCGTCAAGAATGCGAACCCGGTGCCGAGCAACCCGCAAACGCCGGCGGCACAGCCCGCGCCGGCTTCCGAGCCGGCCCTGGCTGTGCCGCAATGACCGAGCGGGCCGCCTAGACGGCCTGGCTCACGCACGCATGGCGTTTAGAAGGGAAGCTTCGCGTCGGGCTTAGCCGCGACGATCACGCGGCGGAAATCGTCCTTAATGCGCTTGAGCGCTTCCTCGCTGTCGGCCTCGAAGCGCAACACGACGACGGGCGTCGTATTCGACGAACGCGCGAGCCCGAAACCATCGGGATATTCCACCCGCAAACCGTCGATCGTGATCACTTCATCGGCGCCTGTGAAGCGCGCCTCCTTCTGCAGACGGCCGATCAATTCGAAGTTCTCGCCCTCTTCCAGCTTCAGTTGCAGTTCGGGCGTGGACAGGGAATTGGGCAGATCGTTGAGGACCTTGCTCGGGTCTTGCTCGCGCGAGAGCAACTCGAGCAGGCGCGCGCCCGTATACAGGCCGTCGTCGAACCCGTACCAGCGATCCTTGAAGAAGACGTGGCCGCTCATTTCGCCCGCGAGCGGCGCACCGGTTTCGCGCAGCTTCGCCTTCACGAGCGAGTGCCCCGTCTTCCACATGACGGGTTCGCCGCCCTTCGCGCGCACCCACTTCGCCAGATTGCGCGTGCATTTGACGTCGTAGATGATCTGCGCGCCCGCGTTGCGCGATAGCACTTCTTGCGCGAACAGCATCAGTTGGCGGTCGGGATAAATGATTTGCCCGTCTTTCGTCACGACGCCGAGACGATCGCCGTCGCCGTCGAACGCGAAGCCGATCTCGGCATCGGTTTCCTTCAGCGCGCGAATGACGTCCTGCAAGTTTTCGGGGTGGGCCGGATCGGGGTGATGGTTCGGGAAATTGCCGTCGATCTCGGTAAACAGCTCGACGAGTTCGCAGCCGAGCGCCTTGAAAAGCCGCGGCCCGAGCGCGCCGGCGACGCCGTTGCCGGCGTCGACGACGATCTTCATCGGCCGCGCGAGTTTGACGTCGCCGACGATGCGTTCGATATACGTGTCGGCGATATCGTATTGCTCATAGCCGCCGCTGCCACTAGCGAAATCGTCCTTTTCGATGCGGCGATAGAGTGCCTGGATTTGCTCGCCGTAGATGGCGGCGCCGCGCAGCACCATCTTGAAGCCGTTGTAATCGGGCGGATTGTGACTGCCGGTCACGACGATGCACGAATCGATGCGGCGCTCCCCGCCTGCGAGCGCGAGCGGTACGCTCGCGGCGAAATAGCCGACGGGCGTGGGCACCATGCCGATATCGACCACGTCGACCCCGGCGGCGCGCAGCCCTTCGGCGAGCGCCTTGATCAGCGAGGGACCCGACAAACGGCCGTCGCGCGCGACGACGACGCCCGTGCCGCCTTGCGCGCGCACTTCGCTGCCGAACGCCCGCCCGACGAGCCGAGCGACGTTTTCGTCCAGAGTTTTGCCGATGACGCCTCGGATGTCATACGCCTTGAAGATGGATTGCGAGATCATTGATGGCTCTCTTTTGGCTGCGATTGGAAAGATGCTGGCGCCGGCAACCCACTTATAATTGCGGTTTTTCGATCGGCGCGTCGCGCCCATTTTAATGCGCATATGCCCCTTCGCTGCACGGCCGTACGAGAACACGGCCGAAAAGCGCGCCATTTCCATGCCGGCAGCGGCATGACGAGCAAGATTCCTGCCTTTCATCCCATGCTGAGGCGCATTGCCCATCCCGACATCGCGAAGGCCGCGGCCAACATCGTCTGGCTGGGCCTGGAGCGGCTCACGCAGATCGTCGTCGCGATCGCGATCGCGGGCCTGCTTGCGCGGTATTTCGGGCCCGACGTGTTCGGTAAGTGGCAATACGCGAACACGCTGCTGCTCGTGCTCGCGCCGATCACCTGGGTCTGCGGCGCCGAAATTCTCGTACCCACCATCGTCCAACGCGGCGAAGGCGATCTGGGCACCGTCATTGGGAGCGCCTTCGTCTTACGAATCTCGGTCTCGGCGCTCGCGCTCGCCGGTACCTGGGCCGCCATCGCGGCAGGCGCGTTCGATCCCGTCGTCGGCGCGATGCTCGCGGGACTGGCCGTGACGATGCTGTTTCGCGAGCCGTTCATCGGTGTGATCAATTCGTGGCTTCAGAGCCTGACCTACAGCAAGCCGCAACTGGTGACGAGCATGGCCACGGCGATCGTCAAGCTCGGGCTCGTCTATCTGTTCGTCCGAACGGCGGCGGCCGCACCGCATTTCGCTTGGCTCTGGGCGCTCGAGGCGGCCGTTATCGGCGTCATCTTGGTCGGTTACTACGCGCGGCGCCATGGCGGCAAGCTCGGGTGGCGCGTCGAACCTCGTTTGCTGCGCCATTTCGCGAGCGCCGGCACCGTCTTCTGGGTCGGCCTCGTCTGCATGTATTTGTTCTTGAAGCTCGATCGCTTGATGCTGGAGCGCGCGATCTCGTTCGCCGATCTCGGCCGCTACTCGGCCGCGCAGCAGATCAACGAAAACTGGATCGCGCTCGCCTTGATGCTCGCCCAAACGATCGCACCGGCGTTCGTCTACCGCGTGCAGGACCGCGCGCATCTGATGCGCAACGTGATCCGCCTGATGGTGCTCGCCGCGGGCGTCATGGTGTTCGGCGCGCTCGTGCTCGATGCGCTCGCCCCGTTTGTCATCACGCGCGTCTTCGGCCCGAACTATGTGAGCGCGATCCCGATTTTTCGCTGGTGCGTCTGGCTTTCGGTGCCGGCAGGCATCGAGGCCATCGGCAATCTCGTGCTCCTGAAGTATCAAGCGAAGTTCGTGCTTCTCACGAAATGGCTGCTCGCGCTGGCCGTCGCCTTCGCGGTGAATCGGCTTGCGATCCCGCGCCTCGGCGCGTTCGGCGCGCTGGCGGGGCTGGCCGCCGGCTACGCCGCGGCGGTTGCCGTCAACGTCTATTACATTCGATTCAAGTTGCGCCCATGACGACGCCTTCCGCCCGCTCCACCCCGCAGGACATGCTCGGCGACGTCGCCGTGTTGATGCCGGCCTATAACGCGCAGCCCGACGTCGAACGGACGCTCGCCTCGTTCGACGAGCGCGCGCCCGTGCACGTATTGATCGTGGACGACGGCAGCGCCGAGCCGATCGTCGCTCCCCGCCTACCGAACATGGACATCGAAATCGTGCGCATGCCGCAAAACAGCGGCATCGAGCGCGCGCTCCAGGCGGGCATCGAAGCGCTGGCCGCGCGCGGCTATCGCTACGCCGCACGGATCGACGCGGGAGATCTCGCCGCCCCGCGGCGGCTCGAGAAACAGCGCGCCTACCTCGAGGCGCATCCGCATGTGGCCGGACTCGGCATGTGGACGCAAGTCGTCTCGCGTACGGGCGCGCCGCTGTTTTCGCTGAGGCCCGCCGCCGATCCGGCCGGCGTGCGGCGGCTGCGTTTTTTCCGGACCTCGCTCGTGCATCCGTCGATGATGCTGCGTGTGGATGCGGTGCGCGCGGTAGGCAACTACCGTGTCGCGTACCGCGCCGCCGAGGACCTCGATTTGTTCCTAAGGTTGATGGAACGCTACGACTGCGCGAACCTGCCCGAGCTTGGGTTGTATTACGAACTGAACGAAGGCGGGATCAGCGCCACGAAGCGGCGCAGCCAGATCGTCTCGACGCTGAAGCTGCAATGGCGCTACTTCAATGCGGCCAACGTCTACGATTGGCTCGGGCTCGCCAAGAATCTGCTGCATTTCTTGACGCCCTATGCGGCCCTGCAAAAGATCAAACGCGCGCTTTTCGCCACGCATGCGGCCTGAACGTATGAACGCTTCCCTATCCACGGATAGTCCAGCGAGCGCGCCGCTCACGGTCTGCCTCGTCTGCAATACGTGTTTTGCGATCTACACGTATCGGCAAGGGCTGATTCGCATGCTCGTGGCCAAGCGCGTACGCGTGATCGTGCTCGCCCCGCGCGATCGCACGTTCCCGCTTCTCGAGCAAATGGGCTGCGAATGCATCGACTTGCCCGTCGCTTCGAAAGGCACGAATCCGCTCGACGATCTGCGAACGCTCGCGGCGCTGTACCGCCACTATCGCCGCATCCGGCCCGACGTGGTGTTTCATTACACGATCAAGCCCAACATCTACGGCACGCTGGCGGCCTGGCTCGCACGCGTACCGTCGATCGCCGTGACGACCGGCCTCGGCTACGTCTTCATCCAAAAGAGCCACGCGGCACGCGTCGCCAAGGCGCTTTACCGGGTTGCGTTCCGGTTTCCGCGGGAAGTCTGGTTCCTCAACCGCGACGATGAACAGGCGTTTTTGCAAGAGCGTCTGCTGGCGCACCCCGAGCGGGCGAGGCTGCTGCATGGCGAGGGCGTCGATATCGATCACTTCGCTTTGACGCCGCTGCCGCAAGCCGGACATCTCACGTTCGTATTGATCGGGCGCTTGCTGTGGGACAAAGGCGTCGGCGAATATGTGGAAGCCGCGCGCATGCTGCGCGCGCGCTATCCGCAGGCGCGGTTCCAACTGCTCGGGCCCGCCGGCGTGGACAACCCTAGCGCAATTACGCAAGCCGATATCGATGCGTGGGTGAAAGAAGGTATCGTCGAGTATCTTGGTGAAGCGCACGACGTGCGCCCGATGATCGCGAATGCCGATTGTGTCGTGCTGCCGTCCTATCGGGAAGGTGTGCCGCGCACGCTCATGGAAGCGTCGGCGATGGGGCGCCCCATCGTGGCGACCGACGTGCCGGGGTGCCGGGAGGTGGTGCAAGACGGCATCACTGGGCTACTGTGCGAAGTAAAAAACGCGCGAGCGCTCGCGGACGCGCTCGAGAAGATTTTGACGATGAACCCCGAGGCCCGGCGCGCGATGGGTCTGCGCGGACGCGACAAAGTCACGGCCGAGTTCGATGAAGCGCTCGTCGTGGAGCGTTATCGGCAGACGCTGCTTACACTGACGGGCGCCGGGATATTTGAGCGGCGTCTGCGGTGAGCAAGGCGCTAGCCGCGAACAACATTCGGAGAATGCAATGATCAGCAACGCGCTACGAGGAGCGATCCTCGTCACGGGGGGAGCCGGCTTCATCGGCTCGCACACGGCCATCGAATTGCTGTCGAGCGGCTACGAGGTCGTGATCGTCGACAACCTCGTCAATAGCAAGCGCGAAGCCGTGCGCCGGATCGAACGCATCGCCGGACGCGAGGTCCCGTTCTATGACATCGACGTATGCGATCAACAAGCGCTCGCCCGCGTCTTCGATGCGCACGCCATCGGCGGGGCGATCCATTTCGCCGCCTTGAAGGCGGTCGGCGAATCCGTCGCCAAGCCGATCGAGTACTACCGCAACAACCTCGATAGCCTGCTCGTGCTGCTCGATACGATGCGCGTGCGAGATATCAAGACGCTCGTCTTCAGCTCGTCGGCGACAGTCTACGGGATGCCCGAGCGCTGCCCCGTGGACGAATCGTTTCCGCTTTCGGCAACCAACCCCTACGGACAGACGAAAGTCATCGGCGAGCAGATACTGCGCGATGTCGAACAGGCGGATCCCGCCTGGCGGATTGCGACGCTGCGCTATTTCAATCCCGTCGGTGCGCACCAAAGCGGGCTGATCGGCGAGGATCCGGCGGGCGTGCCCAACAATTTGATGCCGTACGTCGCGCAGGTGGCCGTAGGCAAGCGCGACAAACTGCGTGTGTTCGGCGACGATTACGATACGCCGGACGGCACCGGCGTGCGCGATTACATTCATGTCGTGGACCTTGCACGCGGGCATATCGCGGCGCTCAAAGCGCTGGCGGCGCGCGATGCGAGCTTCGTCGCGAACTTGGGCACGGGCCGCGGTTATTCCGTGCTGGAGGTCGTGCGCGCGTTCGAGGCGGCATCGGGGCGCAAGGTGCCCTTCGAGATCGTCGCGCGACGGCCCGGCGATGTGGCGGCATGCTACGCGAGCACCGATTTCGCTGAAAAACTGCTCGGCTGGCGCGCGCAGTACGGGATCGAGCGGATGTGCGAGGACCACTGGCGGTGGCAGCAGATGAATCCGCAGGGGTTTGCCGACTGACGCCCGGCGCGCGCACGCAATTGCCTGCGCGGCGCTCCGCCGACGGAAGCACGAACCGTCGAGGCCGGGCCGTATAATTCCGCGTCCGCATACACGCCACGATCATGCTCAGTTTCGCGCTCGGTTTTTTCATTTCGCTTTTGATCACGCTGCTGGTCGTGCGCTATGCGCACTTGCACGAAAAGTTTTCGGTCGATAGCGACTTAGTCGGCGTTCAAAAATTTCATGCGCGTCCGGTTCCGCGTGTGGGCGGCATCGGCATCGTGTTTGGGCTCTTGGGCGCGGCCGTGCAGTTGCTGCGCCCTTACCCCGCCGTCGCGCACGGGATTTTCGCGCTGGCCGCGTGCGGCTTGCCGGCGTTTGCGTCGGGCTTGATCGAAGACCTCACCAAACGCGTCACGCCCACCGTTCGACTCGTCGCAACGATGAGCGCAGCCGCGATCACCTACTTCGCGCTCGATATCGCCATCGTCCGAATCAGCGTGCCGCCTCTCGATTTCGTGCTTTCGTATGGGGCGGTTTCGTTCTGCGTGACTGTCCTGGCGGTGGCCGCCCTCGCCAACGCGGTGAATATTATCGACGGCTTCAACGGCCTCGCCTCGATGGTTGCGCTGATGATGTTCGCCTCGCTGGCCTACGTCGCGTTTCGCTTATCCGACCCCGTCGTGCTCTCCACTTCGCTCATCATGATGGGCGCGGTGCTCGGCTTCTTCATCTGGAATTTCCCGGCCGGACTGATCTTCCTCGGCGACGGCGGCGCTTACTTCCTCGGGTTCATGCTCGCCGAGCTCGCGATCGCGCTTGTCATGCGCCACCGGGAGGTGTCCGCATGGTACCCGGTGCTGCTGTTCGTCTATCCGATCTTCGAAACCTGCTTTTCGATTTATCGAAAGAAGTTCGTGCGCGGGATGTCACCGGGCATCCCGGACGGCGTGCACTTGCACATGCTCGTTTACAAACGGCTGATGCGGTGGGCAGTGGGCACGAAGACCGCGCACGAACTCACTCGGCGCAATTCGTTCACGTCGCCCTATCTATGGCTGCTTTGCTTGATCGGCGTGATTCCCGCCACGCTCTTTTGGCAACACACGGTGCATTTGTTCGTGTTCGTCGTCTTTTTTGCCGCGACCTATGTCTGGCTTTACGTGAGCATCGTGCGATTCAAATCGCCGAGGTGGCTGGTGTTCCGGCACCAGGGACGCCGGCGCTGAGCCAGCGCCGGTCGGCGCGAAAACGCGGCGCACCTCGAGCTATGACCGGGACGAGGTGCCGGAAGCAAGTACCTGCAACTCCGGCGGTCGACTAGGCTGGTATTCCGGCACCCATCGCCGCAAATCGCGCCTGACTTCTTCGTCCGGTAAAGCGCGATGCTGCATCAGCCACGGAAGAATTTCATCCAGCAGTGCCTGGTCCGCGTCTCGCGCACGAGCGATGCGCAGTTTGGGATGAGGCGTCGGCAACGTCGTTTCGTCGTCCGCCAGCAATTCTTCAAACAGTTTTTCTCCGGGTCGCAACCCGGTAAATTCGATCCGGATCTGATCGTCGCTATAGCCGCTCAGGCGAATCAGATCGCGCGCTAGATCGACGATTCGGACGGGCTGGCCCATGTCCAGGATGAAGATCTCGCCGCCGTTCCCCATACTCGATGCCTGCAACACCAATTGCGACGCCTCGGGAATGGTCATGAAAAAGCGCGTAATTTCCGGGTGCGTCACGGTCACGGGGCCGCCTTTGGCAATCTGCTCCTGAAACTTCGGAATCACGCTGCCCGCGCTGCCCAAGACGTTTCCGAAGCGCACCGTCTCGAACCGCGTCTGGGTACTCGCCCGCTGCAACGCCTGACACGCCATCTCCGCCAGCCGCTTGCTCGCGCCCATGACGTTCGTCGGGTTGACCGCCTTATCGGTCGAAATCAGCACGAAGCGTTTCACGCCATGGCGCATAGCGGCCCGCGCGACGCGATAGGTGCCCAGTACGTTGTTGCGCACGGCCTGCCAGGCGTTGACCTGCTCCATCAACGGGACATGCTTATAAGCCGCGGCGTGATAGACGATATGCGGCAAGTGTTGCGCCATGACCTGGTCGAGCAGCAACGAGTCCTTCGCATCGCCGACGACCGGCACCACGGGTACCGCCGGAAACCGTTCGCGCAGTTCCTCGACGAGGCGATACATCGCAAATTCGGAAATATCGAGCGCGACCAGTTGCGCAGGCGCGAAGCGCGCGATCTGCCGGCTCAATTCCGAGCCGATCGATCCGCCCGCGCCGGTCACCATCACGACATGTCCGCTCAATAACTCCCGCAGGCCCATCGTATCGATTCGCACCGGCTCTCGCCCCAATAGATCCTCGAGATCGATCTGTCGAACTTGGGAAAGAAAACCCTGCCCGGGCACGAGCGCCGTCAACGCCGGCAGCACCATCGCGTGCACTCCGGCGCGCAAGCACAGCGTTGCCACCCGGCGCTGAACGTCGACCGAGGCGGAGGGAATCGAGATGATGGCGTATTCCACTTTGAACTTCGCGGCGATGGCCGACAGGTCCGCGATGCTGCCGAGCACTTTGTAGCCGTATATCTCCCTGCCGTGCTTGGCGGTATCGTCATCGAGCAGGCCCACCAAGCGCCATTCGCGCGAGCGCGACAACTCGCGCGCAAGGCTGGCGCCCGCGCGGCCGGCGCCGAGGACGATGACCGGTTTGCCCTCGGAGACGAGCCCGCCGTACAGATAGAACTCCTTCGACGCCCGATAAACGGCACGGGCGCCTCCCATCCCCAAGAACAGCAACAGCGGCGACACGATAAGGACCGAGCGAGGCGTAACGGGTTCGGGCTGCAGCATCAGCGAGGCGACCATCGTCACGAGCGCGCCCGCCGCGATCGCCTTCGCAATGCGTAACAAGTCAGGCAGGCTCGCAAACGCCCAAATCCCTCGATACAGACCGAACGCGAAAAACATGACGGCGTACGAAGGGAGCACCCACACGAGCGCGTGCAGCCCGCCGTGCCAAAACGCGGGAGGAATTTGACCGTTGAAGCGCAGGAGGTACGCGCTCTCCCAAACGAGCGCCAACATACCCATATCGAACACGAAGGCGCTCAACGAAAGCAGCGTTGCTTTGTTTCGGCGAATCCAGGTCATCATTTCAAACCGGCGGAAGCATGCATGAAGCGGCGCCACCTGACATCGACCGCGATGCCGGCGGCGGCAAGCGCGGCAAGCCACGCACCAAAAGTCGCCCACTGCCACTCGAAGGGCAGTTTCAGGCAACCGATCGCGAGCATTATGCCCAGTCCCATCGCCGCATACCAATAGAGGGCGGTGCGGCGATGCCCGAGCCCCGAGCGAACCATCCGTTGATAGTAGTGCTCTCGATGCGCTTGCCAGAAGCGTTCACCGCGCGCGAGACGCCGCGCGAGCGTTACCGATGCATCGACGATGAACGGCGAGAAGGCCATCACCGGAAACCAAATCGGCCATACGCCCCCGAGCCAGCCGCAAAAGCCGAGCGCGCCCGCGAGAAAGCCTAGGGGGATCGATCCGGCATCGCCGAGAAACACGCGAGCGGGGTGAAAGTTGAACCGGAGAAACCCCGCCGCGGCGCCGGCCACCGATGCGCACGCGAGCGCAAGCCCGAGCGAGCCATGCTCGCCGACGAGCGCGGCGAGCGCGTAGCCGCCGAAGCCGAATAAGGCCATGCCGCCCGCTAGGCCGTCGGCGCCGTCCATGAAGTTGTAAAGATTAATGAGCCACACGAGCGCGAACGCGAGCATCGCCAACGCCCACCATGGTAGTGCCGCGCCGTAGACGGCGAGCACCGCGCAAACGGCTGCGACATGCGCCGCGAACCGGACGCGCGCGGGCAGTCCTCGCCGATCGTCGATCTGGGAGACGATCGCAAGCGAGAGCGCCGCCGCCGCAATCGGCCATAGCGTCGGCGCCGCGAAGGCGATCGCGAGACTCGCCACGGGCGAGACGCCCCAGCCGCCGACGCGCGGGGTGGGCCGCTCATGGAGCGAGCGCTCGTTGGGGACATCGGTGGCTAACCGCCAGGCAAGACCGGTACGTAGCAACCATCCAAGAATGGCGGCACAAGCAAGCGCGGCGACGAGCAAAACGGCAACCGTCGTCCAGACGCTATGAGCGTAAAGGAGCATAGCTAAGCAATGATCAATGAGTGGCCCGGTACCAATCCGCGGTAGCGGCAAGGCCCTCGTCAACGGTATAGGGGGGCTTCCAATCGAGGGTAGCACGCAGGTGGCCACTATCGACCCGCAGGCCGTCGACGAGCCGGCCCACCTGATCCGCGCGGCCGAGCACGTTCCCCGCCGCGCGCAGCCAGGGGACGGGGATACGCCACAGCCGGGCGCGGCGATGCAAATGCCGGCCGATCGCGGCGGCCAACTCGGATACGCTCAGATCGTGGCCGTCGGTCACGTGGAAGGACTCGTTCGCGGCACGCGGGTCTTCGACGCAAGCGACGAGCGCATCGGCCAGATTTCCGGCATAGACGAGACTGCGCTGCACCTCGATCGCCCCGAGGGGCAAGGGGATGCCTTTCGCAATCGCGCCCATCAATTGTAGAAAATTGGCGCGCACGCCCGGACCATAGACGAGAGGCGGACGCACGATCACGATCTCGAGCCCGGTGCGCGCGCCGAACTCGCGCAGCGCGGCCTCGGCCTCCTGCTTCGAGCGCCCATAGGCGTCTTCGGGACGCGGCGGATCGGACTCACGTAACGCACGGCCGCCGTCACGTTCGGCCAGCGCCTTGATACTGCTTACGAAGACAAAGCGCTTCGCGCCCCGCTCCCGGGCAGCACGCGCGACGCGCAGCGAACCTTCCACGTTGGTGGTCCGGTACGCGGCCAGCGGATCGGTCGACGCGTCGCGCATGACGTGCACGCGAGCGGCCAAGTGGACGACGCAATCGGGATCGAGTTCGGCGGGCCACGCTTGCGCGAGTTCGCGAAAATCGGGCTCGGCATGGACCCAGCGGCGCACACCGTCGATGCAATCCGTGTCGCTTCGAATAAGGCCCGTGACGGCGTGCCCGGATTCGAGCAGCCTACTGGACAGCGCACGGCCCACGAATCCGTTCGCGCCCGTCACGACGATGCGCTTCATAACAGCTTCCATCCGAACCGGTTGTAAAACTTGAACGCCGATGCGGCGAACATGCGGATGTGCGCCCTGCCTTTTCGCGCCGCCCCTCCGCCATGATGCACGACGCGCACGCAAGGAACGTATGCCACACGGGCAGCGGCATGCGCACGAAGGCTAAGGTCGTAATCCTCGAAATAGAGAAAGTACCGCGGGTCGAATCCGCCCAGTTGCCGCAAGACATCGGTGCGAAACAGCATGAAGCAGCCACTGACGATGGGCGGATCCCACACGACGTCGCGCTCGTTGATCTCGGCGCGCATCTCGTAGCGCGCAAGCCGCCGTTCGAAAGCGGAACGTACGCGTGCAGGCATAAAGCCCCGAACGAACAGGTCCCACACCGTCGGGTAACGACGGCATAGGTACTGCAGGCCGCCTTCGTCATCGCCTACGCGCGGTGCGAGGAGCCCCACCTCCGGATGATCCGCTAGGAAATCGACGGCCTTCAGGAGCGCATCTTCGGCCAGGTCGATATCGGGATTGAGGACGAGATGGAAACGGCTGCGGACCTCCGCGATCGCCAAGTTGTGGCCGCGCCCGTAGCCGACGTTGCCGTGACCGCTGACCGGCTTGCATTGCACGCCCGCGCGGGCCAATGCATCGAGCGGCTCGTCAGCGCCCTGAAAGCCTCCGTTATCGATGAGCCAACAACTCGCCTTGAACCCCGGCCGCGCCTGCGCGAGCGCCCGGCAGGCAACCGCCAGGCTTTCGAGCGTGCGGGCGAGCAAGGACGGATCCGGGCGGTAAACGACGACGGATATCGACAAGTCTTCGAGAGGGGCGCGTGGCGCGGAAACAACAGTCATACGTGCAGGCGGCGGCAAAGATGCGTGAGTGTGCACAAACCGGGGCGATTGGACAACCGGCGGCATGTTCGGGAGCTCGGCATCGCCGGTGCGAAGAGGTGAAAAGCACGGCGCCGCCCGCGGCTGGGCGAGCCCGCCCCGCGCCCCGTCGAGGATTGCGAAACGTTTGCGCAAGCTCGTACAATACCGCGGACTTCGATACGCGGCGTCGGCGAAGAGCCATTGTGTATAATTTTGCGATTTCGGTCGGTGCGAGTTGCGCTCGCATGAGTGAATGATTTGAGGGCACGCTATCGCCCCGTTCGGAGACCCGCCGCCGAGGCGCCTGTCCCGGTGCGTTTCAAACGCGCTAGCACGTAGCCGCGTTGCCACCGCGGCGGCGAACGGCCGCTGCGACCTACGATCGGACTATCCCGACACGCAGGCTCGAGCGCCTGTTTCGCTACACACGTTCCCCTTTTTCGGCAATGAGGACGCAATCAAGATGAAAGCAGTGCTGCTCGCTGGTGGTTTGGGCACCCGAATCTCGGAGGAAACATATCTTAAGCCCAAGCCGATGATCGAAATCGGGGGGCGGCCCATCTTGTGGCACATCATGAAGATTTACTCAAGCCACGGCGTCAACGATTTCATCATATGTTGCGGCTACAAGGGCTACGTCATTAAGGAGTACTTCGCAAATTACTTCCTTCATATGTCCGACGTCACTTTCGATATGTCGAACAATAAGATGGAAGTGCATCAGAACAATGCCGAATCGTGGCGCGTGACGCTCGTCGATACGGGCGAGCAGACCATGACCGGGGGGCGTCTGAAGCGCGTGGCGCCCTATCTGGGCAACGAGGATTTTTGCTTCACCTACGGCGACGGTGTGGGCAACATCGACATTACGGCGCTGATCGAATTTCACCGCAAGCACGGCAAGCTCGCCACGCTCACGGCCACGCAACCGCCGGGCCGCTTCGGCGCGCTCGACGTGCAGGGCACCGCCGTGCGCAGCTTCCAAGAAAAGCCGCACGGCGACGGCGCTTGGATCAACGGCGGCTTTTTCGTCCTCTCGCCGAAGGTCATCGAGTACATCGACGGCGACCAAACGATTTGGGAGCGCGACCCGATGGAAAAGCTCGCGCACGAAGGGCAACTGCAAGCGTGGTTCCATGACGACTTCTGGCAGCCGATGGATACGCTGCGGGACAAGAACCATCTCGAGGATCTCTGGAGCTCGGAGAAGGCCCCGTGGAAGGTGTGGCGATGAACGCGGCGTTTTGGCGCGGCAAGCGCGTGCTCGTCACGGGCCATACCGGCTTCAAAGGCGGCTGGCTCTGCCTCTGGCTTCAGCAGATGGGCGCCGATGTACTCGGCTATTCCCTGCCCGCCCCCACGCAACCGAGCCTGTTCGAAGCCGCTCGAGTCGGCGAAGGTATGAAATCGGTGATCGGCGACGTGCGCGACCTCGAGCACCTTGCGCGCGCGCACGCCGAGCATGAGCCCGAGATCGTTTTTCACCTCGCGGCGCAGCCGCTCGTTCGGCTCTCGTATCGCGAGCCCGTCCTGACGTACGAGACAAACGTCATGGGCACGGTTCATTTGCTCGAAGCGGTCCGGCGTACGCCGTCGGTGCGCGCCGTCGTCAACGTGACGAGCGACAAGTGCTACGAAAACCGCGAATGGGTATGGGGTTATCGCGAAAACGAACCGATGGGCGGGTTCGATCCCTATAGCAACAGCAAAGGCTGCTCCGAACTCGTCACCGACGCCTACCGCAACTCGTACTTCAATCCGGCCGCATTCGACGAGCACCGCGTGGCGCTCGCGAGCGGGCGGGCCGGTAATGTAATCGGCGGCGGCGACTGGGCCGGCGACCGGCTCATTCCCGACATGATGCGCGCCATCGGTGCGAACACGCCCGTTCGCATTCGCAACCCGCACGCGATTCGCCCGTGGCAACACGTGCTCGAACCGCTTTCGGGCTATCTGGTGCTGGCGGAACGCCTCTATACGGATGGGCCCAAGTTCGTCGGCGGCTGGAATTTCGGCCCGGACGAAGCGGACACGCAACCCGTGCAATGGATCGTCGAACGGCTCGTGAAACGTTGGGGCGACGGCGCTAGCTGGATACGCGACGACGCACCGCAACCTCATGAAGCCCATCACTTGAAGCTGGACTGCGCGAAAGCGCGCACCCTCCTTCGGTGGGCTCCCCGCTGGAGCCTCGCACAAGCCGTGGATCGGATCGTGGAGTGGCATCAAGCCTCGTTGCAGCAGGCCGACATGCGAGCCGTAACTCTTTCACAAATCAACGCGTACCAACAGCAATGACTTCTGACACCCAGCAACAACTGCGCGAGCAGATTATTCAACTCGTCGGTCAGTACGGCGCACTCTCGACGCAAACGCCGACATTCGAGCCCGGCGTATCGACTGTCCCGCCGTCCGGCAAGGTCATCGGGGCGCGTGAACTCGAACTGATGGTCGAGGCGTCACTCGACGGCTGGCTCACGACCGGCCGCTTCAACGAAGCATTCGAGCAAAAGCTCGCGCGCTTTATCGGTGTCGAATATCTGATCACGGTAAACTCCGGATCGTCGGCCAACCTGGTCGCGTTTTCGACGCTGACCTCGCCGAAGCTCGGCGATCGCGCAATCAAACCGGGCGACGAAGTCATCGGCGTGGCAGCGGGCTTCCCGACGACGGTTAATCCGATCATTCAGTTCGGCGCGGTGCCCGTGTTCGTCGACGTCGAGCTCGGCACGTACAACATCGACGCCTCCAAGATCGAAGCGGCGATCGGCCCGAAGACGAAGGCGATCATGCTCGCGCACACGCTGGGTAATCCGTACAACCTCGACGTCGTCACGGCGCTGTGCAAGAAGTACGGCCTGTGGCTCATCGAGGACTGCTGCGACGCGCTTGGCTCGACCTATAACGGCAAGCTCGTCGGGACGTTCGGCGATATCGGCACGCTAAGCTTTTACCCCGCGCATCACATCACGATGGGTGAAGGCGGCGCCGTGTTCACGAACAACCCCGAGTTGAAGCTGATCGCCGAATCGTTCCGCGACTGGGGCCGGGACTGTTACTGCGCGCCGGGCAAAGACAACACCTGCAACAAGCGTTTTTGCTGGAAGCTCGGCAACCTGCCCGAAGGTTACGATCACAAGTACACGTATTCGCACCTCGGCTACAACCTCAAGATCACCGATATGCAGGCCGCTTGCGGTTTGGCGCAGCTTGATCGCGCGCAGGAGTTCATCGAGGCGCGCCGCCGTAACTTCGCCTATCTGACCGAACGTCTGCAAAGCTGCAAGGAACTGCTGATCCTGCCGCAAGCCACCCCGCAGTCCGATCCCTCCTGGTTCGGCTATCCGATCACGATCAAGCCCGAGGCGGGCCTGCGCCGCGTGGATCTGCTCACGTACCTCGATCAAAACAAGATCGGTACGCGCTTGCTGTTCGCGGGCAACTTGACGCGCCAGCCGTATATGATCGGCCGCAATTACCGCATCAGCGGCGAGCTGACGAACACGGACATCATCATGAACGATACGTTCTGGGTCGGCACGTTCCCGGGTCTCGGCCAAGCTCAGCTCGACTACATCGCCGAAAAGATCGAGACGTTCCTCGGCGTCAACTTCTAAGGCCCCGATCGCTACCATGAACACGACGCGTCGATCGAAACCATGCTGACCAAGGTGATGACGGCATTGCGCGCCGACCGAGAGACGCGCAACAAGATGCTGCGCTATCTCATCGTCGGCGGTGCCAATACGGCCTTCGGGTATTTTGCGACGGTGGGTCTGTACTACCTGCTGCGTCCGCATCTGCACATCGTCGTCATCGGTGTGCTCGCGAACGTCGTGTGCATCACCGAGGCGTTCGTCACGTACAAGCTGTTCGTGTTCAATTCGCGCGACGGGTGGTTGCGCGAATACCTGCGCTGCTATGTCGTCTACGGCGGCAGTGCGGTGATCGGCATCGCGGGGCTTTGGCTGCTCGTCAACATCCTAGGCATTCCCTTTTGGCTCGCCCAGGGCCTGTTGATGGTAGTGAGCGTCGTGGTGTCGTACGCCGGTCACGATCGATTTACTTTTAGAAAGACCCAGCGCGGATGAGCGAAAGAAAACTAATCAGCATCGTTGCCGGATGCTTCAACGAGCAAGACAACATCGCCGAGCTGCATCAGCGCATCACGGCGGTCATGCAACAAGCGCCGCAGTACGACTATGAAATTTTGCTGATCGACAATGCATCGACCGATCGAACGGTCGATGTGATTCGAGAGATCGCCGCGCGCGACAAGCATTTGAAGGCGATCGTCAACGTGCGCAACTTCGGGCACATCCGTTCGCCCTATCACGCGCTGTTGCTGGCGCAAGGCGACGCGGTGATCGGCATGGCGTCCGACCTCGAGGATCCGCCCGAGCTGATCCTCGAATTCATCCGCAAGTGGGAAGAAGGCTATAAGGTTGCGATCGGCGTGCGCCGCAAGCATGAGGAGCGAGGCCTCATGCCGATCATGCGCAAGGCCTATTACAAGCTCATCACGCGCATTTCCGAAGTCGAGCAGGTTCAAAACTTCACGGGTTTCGGCCTCTACGACAAGGCCGTCATGGACATCCTGCGCGAGATCGAGGACCCGTACCCCTACTTCCGCGGCCTGATTTGCGAAATCGGCTACGAGCGCGCCGAGGTTCCATTCGACAAGCCGGTACGCAAGCGCGGCATCTCCAAGGGCACGTTCCTCGTCTATCTCGACAGCGCGCTGCTCGGCATCGTCAACCATTCGAAGGCACCGCTGCGGCTCGCGACGATGATCGGCATCGGCCTGAGCGGACTGAGCTTTCTAACGGGCGTCTACTACTTCATCCGTAAGCTGCTCGCGTGGGATCAGTTTCAAATGGGACTCGCGCCGCTGGGCATCGGCGTGTTCTTTTTCATGGGCATGTTGTTTCTGTTTCTCGGCCTGCTCGGCGAATACGTCGGCCTGCTCGTCACGCATACGGTGAAGCGGCCGATGGTGGTCGAGAAAGAGCGGATCAATTTTGACTGAGAGCGAGAACATGCGCGTCATTCCGAACGGCTTCACGCTGTTTCAAGAAGATCTCGAGCACGTCGCCCGGCACCTCGACGAAGACTGGGCTCGCCTGCGCGGAGCCCATCTGTTCATTACCGGCGGTACCGGTTTTTTCGGCAAATGGCTGCTGGAAAGTTTGTTGTGGGCCAATGAAACGCGCGGACTCGGCCTGCGCCTCACCGTGCTGAGCCGCTCCCCGGAGCGCTTTCTTGCCGAACGCGCGCCCCATTTGAAGGGTCGTCCGGGACTGGCTTTTGTCGCCGGCGGCCTGGCGGATTTCGAATTCCCCGGCGATGCCTGCAGCCACATCGTTCATGCCGCTTCCGAGACGAACCTCGAGCAATCGAACGATTGGGCTCAGCGCCATTTGAACGCGGCGCTTGGCGGCACGCAGCGGCTTATCGACATGGCCGCTCGGCACCGCTCGGAAGCACTGTTGCTGACGACCTCGGGCGCGGTGTACTCGCCGATGGATTCGATAGTCGACGACCGCTGCGTCGAGGGCCCAGCCGGCCTTGCCGACTATGCCTCGGAGCGAATCGTATACGGCCAGTCCAAGCGCATGATGGAAATCATGACGTCGGTGGCCGCGCAGCAGGTGGGCTTTCGGGCTTTGATCGCTCGGTGCTTTGCGTTCGTCGGGCCCCACTTGCCCCTCGAGGCCAACTACGCGATAGGCAATTTCATGCGTGACGCACTGGCCGGACGCGACGTCGTGGTCGGCGGCGACGGCACGCCGCTGCGCTCGTATTTGTACGCGGCCGATCTCGTGGTTTGGTTAGTGCGCATCCTGGCGCGGGGGCGATCGGGTGTACCGTATAACGTCGGTGGCGAGCAAGCGATCTCGATCGGCGACCTTGCGCACACAGTCGCTCGCGTGGCGGGTGGTACGAGCCGCGTGCAGATCAAAGGTACGCCCGTGCCGGGCGCGAAACCGTCGGCCTACCTGCCTTCGGTTGCGCGTGCGCGCGAGGAACTCGGATTGGACGTGTTCGTGCCGATCGACGACGCAATCGCGCGTACGCTCGCTTGGCATCGTTCGCGCGAGGTGGGTAACTAGCCCCGTGACTGAACATACGGCCTTCGAACGCAGCAGAGCCGACGCTACGCGGGGCTTGAACGCGGTGTAAGTCGAGTAGTAATGATGGGGCCTCGGAGCGCGAGGCAAAGTATTCCAAATTTTTAATGGCAAATCGTATGGCGATCAGTGTCTCGGATTATGTCTTCCAGCGTGTGGCGGAAGCTGGAGTAAAGGACGTCTTCATGGTGTCGGGCGGCGGCATCATGTACTTGTGTGACGCGGTCGGCCGCTCGAAAGATTTGCGCTACTGGTGCAACTACCATGAGCAGGCATGCGCCATTGCCGCCGAAGGTTATGCGCGCGTGACGGAAAACTTGGGCGTCTGTCTCGTCACCACGGGCCCCGGCAGTACCAACGCCCTGTCGGCCGTCGCGGGAGCATTCGTCGACTCCATCCCCGTGCTCGTCATCTCGGGTCAGGTGCGTACGGCCATCATGGCCGATTACAGCTTCCAGCGCCAAGTCGGCCCGCAGGAAATCAATATTGAGCCGATGGCCAAGCCAGTGACGAAGCATTGCGTCACCGTGATGCGCCCGGAAGACGTGCGTTACGAACTCGAGAAATGCCTCTATCTGGCGCGTGCCGGACGTCCGGGACCCGTCTGGCTGAATCTGCCGCTCGACATTCAATCCGCGATGATCGAACCGGATGCGCAACGCGGCTATACCCCGGAAGAGCCGTCCACGCCCCCCTTGGACGAAGCGCTCGTCGATCAAGTCGCGCAAATGCTGCTCGCCTCGAAGCGGCCGGTCGTGATCGGCGGTAACGGTATCGCGCTGGGCCATGCGCGCAGCGCATTCCGCGAACTCGTTGCGCAATTGAAGGTGCCGGCGCTGTCGACCATCAGCGGCATGGATCTGTTGGCGGAAGACAATCCGCTCTATCAAGGCCGTATTGGGCCGGGCGGTCAACGTCGAGCGAACTTTGCGCTTCAAAATTCCGATTTGGTGCTCGCGATAGGCACGAGCCTCTCGATCTCCGCCATCGGCTTCAGCGATAAGTTTGCGCCAAAGGCGAAAAAGGTACACGTCAACATCGATCGCGGCGATCTGGTCAAGAAGAACATCACCATCGACGTATCGGTACTCGCGGACGCCAAGCAGTTCATCGAAGCGTTGCTCGCCCGCGTCAAGGATCATCAATATCAGCCGACCCAGCGTTGGCTCGACGCGTGCGCGATGTGGAAGCGGGAGTACCCGCCCATGCCCGCGCCCGAGCACCTGCAAAAGGATCACGTCGACATTTACGCGGCCTATGACGAACTGTCGCGACAGCTAGGCGATACCGATATCGTCGTGAGCGGCAACTCGCTCGACGGCTGCATCATCGCCTACCAAAACCACCGCGTGAAGGAAGGACAATTCGGATTCACGAGCGCCTGCATGGGCTCGATGGGTTGGGACTTGCCGGCGGTCATCGGGGCCTGCGTAGCGGATCGCGAACGGCGCGGCGTGCTGGTAACGGGCGACGGCAGTGTGCTGTTCAACATTCAGGAGCTGATGTTCCTCTCGCAGAATCATCTGAATGCGAAGCTGTTCATCAGCAACAACGATGGCTATCAAAGTATCCGCAACACCCAACGCCGTTATTTCGAAGGTCGCGAAGTCGGCACCGATCGCCACTCGGGCGTCGGCAACCCCGACTTCAAGAAACTCGCGGAGGCATTCGGGCTTAAGCACATGCTGATCGAGCGCAATGAGCAATTGCGCGACGCCATCGCAACGGTTTTTGCGGATAAAGATCCGTGGATCGTGGAGATGTCGATATCGCAGGAGCAACAGCGGTTCCGCGCTAGCTCGTACCTGAAACCGGACGGCACGCTCGGATCTCGCCCGATGGAGGACATGGATCCCCTGCTGCCTCGCGAAGAGCTCGAACGCAACATGACGATGTTCGATAACGACGATTGAACATCGGGCCGCGGCAGCCCGTTTGAGCATGCGCGGTCGTAGTCGCTTGGCCGGGCGCAGCGGTAGCAATGCCGTTGCGCCCGAAGTCTTTCTTTATGTTGAGTCTGAATACGATCTTGCTGCGCCCTGCCCCCATTGCCGGCGAACGCGATATGGAAAATACAGTTCCCCCCGCTACTCAACGCCCATCCATCGATGCGCTCACTAGCTTGCGCGGCATTGCCGCGCTCCTGGTCGTCGTGCATCACATGGGGCTTCTCATGCTACAGCCGCTGAGGAGCACGGTTGCAGCCATGCCGCTCGAGAAGTGCGGACTCCTAGGCATGTCCGTCTTTTTCGTCCTAAGCGGCTTTGTCATCCACTACAACTATGCGGACCGTCTCGCCAGCGATCGCGAAAGCGGCGTGATGAAGTTTTTGTTCGCGCGGCTTGCCCGCCTTTATCCGCTCTATCTTCCGATCATTCTCATTAACTACGCGGTCAATGTCGGGCGTGCCGTTCATTCGGGCCGGCAATTGGCTGCCAGTGCTTACTCCGCATCGCTGCCTGCCTACCTTGCCGGCATGCAGTCATGGTTTTATGCCACGCTTAACGGGTTCAATCTTTCGATCTCGCAGGAATACGCGAATAACTCTTGGTCTATCAGCGCCGAGCTATTCCTCTATCTATTCTTCATTCCGCTGGCATTGTACGGGGGTTTTAAGCGGCACTCGACGGCGCGTGGCGTAGCAATCGCCGTTGCCGCGATCTTTGGGCGCATACTCTTCGTAAAGTTTTCGGAACTCGATGCAGTAAGAACTGCCCTGGAAAACGCACTGGGCGCCGTACCCTCTCTGGACGTTGGAAGTTGGCTAGTATATTACTCGCCGTATGGACGTTTGTTCGAGTTTCTAGCTGGAGTAGGGATTGCAGAAATTTGGCTAGCACGAAACAATCAGACGGAGTCGCCTCAGGCCCGCGCATTGGCGCGCGTCATTGGCGCAATCGCCTGCGCCTACATCGCGGGCTCGTTTGCCGATCAGGTGCTGTTCGACTATCCCAAACTGTTTGGCGGCAATCGAATCTATAGCGGCTATGCTGTCGCCGTTCCCGCAGCGATCTATCTCATCTGCCGCAGCCAACGTTGGCTGGGAAAGCTGGCGAGCTGGTGGCCTCTGCTTGGCGCAGGCGAAATCAGCTACTCGCTGTACATGCTGCACGGCAACCTGTTTCCGCTCTTTCTCGTGAAACCCCACGACACTCTCGCCGCCCTCGTGCCCGAGATGATTGCGAAATCGATCGCATTTCTGATCATACTGTTCGCGGCCTCATGGTTGACATATCGGTATTGGGAAATGCCTTGTCGTAAGAGAATTGTCTCTTTTTATCGAAAAAGCATCTCACCGCGACCGATTCGCGAGTGCGATATCGCCCATCCGTAGTCTGTCTCAGGCGCGAACTTACCCTGTACAGTAACACTCGCGTACGTCGCGAGATCATGCAAGGAACGACAATGTCGACGAATAAACGAATCCTCGTCACCGGCGCCGATGGTTTCATCGGCTCTCATCTCACCGAATACCTCGTTCGCGCGGGCTACGACGTTCGCCCGTTCGTTTTGTACAACTCGTTTAATTCTTGGGGCTGGCTCGATCGGGCCGATTCCGACATCAAGTCCTCGCTCGACGTGTTTGCCGGCGACATCCGCGATCCGAACGGCGTACGCAAAGCCGTACAAGGCTGCGACGTCGTCCTGCACCTGGCGGCGTTGATCGCTATCCCCTATTCCTACCATTCGCCCGATACGTACGTCGACACGAACGTAAAAGGCACGCTCAATGTCGTGCAAGCCGCGCGAGACCTCGGTGCGCGGGTCGTGCATACATCGACGAGCGAAGTGTACGGCACCGCCCGGACCGTGCCGATCGACGAATCGCATCCGCTCCAAGGACAATCGCCATACTCAGCCTCGAAAATCGGCGCCGACCAGATCGCTCTTTCGTTCTACATGTCGTTCGAGACGCCTGTCGCCGTGCTGCGTCCGTTCAACACGTACGGTCCGCGTCAGTCGGCCCGCGCGGTCATCCCGAGCATCATCACCCAGATTGCTGCGGGTCAACGCAACCTCAAGCTCGGTTCGTTGCACCCCACCCGCGACTTCAATTTCGTTACGGATACCGTGCGCGCGTTTGAAGCGGTGATGAACAGCGATCAAGCACTCGGTCAAGTGCTGAACGCCGGGAGCGGCTTCGAGGTCAGTATCGGCGACACCGTCCGCATGATCGCGGAAACGATGGGCGTGGAAGTGGCCATCGAGACCGACGAGCAACGTCTGCGTCCGGAAAAGAGCGAGGTGGAACGCCTGCTGGCCGACAATCGCCGGCTACGCGACCTCACGAACTGGGCGCCTGAATACGCCGGCGTGGACGGCTTCCGCCGCGGGCTGGCGAAAACGGTCGAATGGTTTACCGATCCGGCCAATTTGGCGAATTACAAGGCCGATCGCTACAACGTGTAAGGTGATCGGCAAACCCGCCGAATCGATTCATCTATACCAGAGACACTCCTATGGACCGAGCAGCCACGATTGTGCAAGCCGTGCGTGAGGCGTATCGCCGCCCGGATGGCTTCCTGCCGCTACACGCCCCCATTTTCGAGGGTAACGAAAGCGCTTACGTTCTAAAAACCATCGAATCGACGTTCGTCTCGTCGGTGGGCGAATACGTCAGCCAGTTCGAGCGCATGTTGCAAGAGATCACGGGCGCGGCACACGTCGTCGCCACGACGAATGGCACGACGGCTTTGCACATGTCGTTGTTGCTTGCCGGAGTAGAGCGCGATGACCTGGTCATTACGCAATCGCTCAGTTTCGTCGCGACAGCCAATTCGATCGCGCACGCGGGCGCCGTGCCGGCTTTCGTCGATGTGGACGCGGATACCCTAGGCATGTCGCCGGCCGCACTCGAAGCGTTCCTCGAACGTGAATGCGAACGCTCGAGTCGCGGTTGCACGCACCGGGCGACGGGGCGCCGTATAGCGGCCTGTGTGCCGATGCACTCGTTCGGACTACCGGCCCGTATCCAGGAAATTGCCGATGTCTGCCGCAAGTGGGCAATCCCGTTAATCGAGGACGCGGCCGAAGCACTGGGGAGCCGCGTCGGCAGCGCGCATTGCGGCACTTTCGGCCTACTCGGCACCCTCAGTTTCAACGGCAACAAAATTTGTACGACGGGCGGCGGCGGCGCCATCATGACCAACGACTCGGAAGTCGCCAAGCGCGCCAAGCATTTGACGACGACCGCCAAGGTCCCGCATCGCTGGCGCTTCGAGCACGACGCGATCGGTTACAACTTTCGCTTACCCAACCTCAATGCCGCGCTCGGCTGTGCGCAATTGGAGCGGCTGGACCAATTTGTCGCATTCAAACGCGAGCTCGTCGATCGCTACGTGCAGGCATTCGCAGGCACCGGTATCGAGGTCGTCACGGAGCGCCCGGGAACGTATTCGAACTACTGGTTGTGCGCGATTTTGCTGGCCGACCGCAACGAGCGCGACGCCTGTCTGGACGCAACCAACGAAGCAGGCGTAATGACGCGGCCGGTTTGGGAACCGCTGCATACGCTGCCCATGTTTGCGGAGGCGCCGCACGGCCCGCTGGCAACGACGCAATCGATCGCCGACCGGCTCATCAACATTCCGAGCGGCGTGCTGCACCCCTCGGCGTAACGATGAACATCCTTCTGATTGGTGGAGGGGGCCACTGCAAAGCCGTCATCGACGTAATCGAAGCTGAACGTCGATGGACGATCGCGGGCATCGTCGAAGCTCCCGGCTGCGAGACGCGTGAAGTGTTGGGCTATCCCGTCATCGGCCACGACGACAAACTCGACGAGTTATCCCGCCACTATCAGAATGCGTTGGTAACGGTCGGACAAATCAAAACGCCCAACGTGCGCATGCGCCTGTACGAGCGCCTGCGCCAACTCGGCTTTTCCCTACCCGCCATTGTTTCGCCCTTGGCCCGAGTCGGCCGCGGTGCCACGATCGGCGACGGCACGATCGTCATGCACTTCGCCCAGGTGGGCCCCGATGCGAAAGTCGGCGCGAACACCATCGTGAACAGCCGTGCATTGATCGAACACGATGCCGTTGTCGGCGATCACTGCCATGTAGCGACGGCTTCCGTCATCAACGGCGCAGCGCGCGTGGGTAGCGGTACGTTGATCGGCAGCGGCGCCGTTTGTCGCGAAGGCATTGCGATCGGCGATCGCGTGCTGATTGCCATGGGCGCGCGCGTTCGCAAATCAGTACCCAACGATACGCTCTATCTTGGAGATCAGTCCCGATGATTCCCCATTGTACGGTGATCGCCGAAGCCGGCGTCAACCATAACGGCTCGATAGAGCTTGCATACCGGCTCATCGACGCAGCGGCTGCCGCCGGCGTCGACTATGTCAAATTTCAAACGTTTCGCGCGGAGGCACTCGCCACACGTGCGGCGCCGAAAGCAGCCTATCAACAGGCGACGACCGGTAGCGGAGAAACGCAACTCGAGATGCTCAAGCGCCTGGAGTTGCCCCTTGAGGCGTTCACCGATCTGGCCGCCTATTGCGCAAAATGCGGGGTCAAATTCATGTCCACGCCCTTCGATTTGGAGGCCGCGAATTTCCTGGACGGCATCGGGATGGAAGCCTTCAAGGTCTCGTCGGGAGATTTGACGAACACGCCGCTGCTGCGCGCGCTAGGCGCAAAGGGCAAGCCCGTGATTCTATCTTCGGGGATGGCGACCCTCGGCGAGGTAGAGCAAGCCGTGCAAACGCTCGAGTCGGCCGGCATCGCGATCGCCGACATCACGCTTTTGCATTGCACGACCGAATATCCCGCGCCCGCAGAAGAAGTGAACCTTCGGGCAATGGCGACTTTGCGCGCAGCGTTTCCGGGAGCAACGATCGGCTACTCGGATCACACCCGGGGAATCGAAATTCCGATTGCCGCAACAGCGCTCGGGGCGCAGGTCATCGAGAAGCACTTCACACTCGACAGATCCATGGAGGGCCCCGATCACAAAGCTAGTCTGGAGCCGGAGGAGCTCGCCGCCATGGTCGGAGCGATCCGCCGCGTCAGCGCCGCCTTGGGAGACGGCCGTAAGCGCCCAACCGCATCGGAACTGCCCAATCGAGCGGTCGCGCGCAAGAGCATCGTGGCGGGGCGGCCTATCGCGAAAGGTGAAGTACTAACGGCCGAGAACCTTGCGGTGCGGCGGCCCGGAAACGGGCTGTCGCCGACAAGGTGGGACGAAATCATTGGGACGACAGCCGCGCGCGATTATGCGCAGGACGAACCGCTCTGAGGAAACTCCATGCGAATGCTTATCGTCGGCTACGGGTCGATCGGCGCCCGGCACGGCCGCATCGCGGCCTCCCTCGGCATGGATGTCGCCTGCGTCTCACGCAACGAAGCGTGCCCCTATCCCCGGTTCGACAGCATCGCGGATGCGCTCGCGCGATTCAGGCCGGAGCGCGTGCTGATCGCCAATCCGACCGCGCAACACGCTGACGCGATCCACGCGCTGCGCGTCGCGGGATTCGCGGGTGCTGTGCTGATCGAAAAGCCCATATTCGATTCGCTTAGCGCCCTGCCGGAAACCGGCGACATGCGGGTCTATGCCGCTTACAACCTGCGCTTTCACCCGCTCGTGCAGGCACTGCGGGCGGAAGTTGCGGGCCGGCCGCTTTTTTGCGCCAGCTTTCAGGCCGGGCAGTACCTACCGCAATGGCGCCCAGCGGCGGACTACCGTAAAACCTATTCGGCAAGCAAGTCGATGGGGGGAGGCGTACTGCGCGACTTGTCGCACGAGGTCGATTTGGCGCTCTGGCTGTGTGGTCCGGCTGCTCGCGTCGCTGCACTCGGCGGTCATTTCAGCGATCTGGAGATCGATAGCGACGACGTCTTTTCGATGCTTTCCGTCAATGCGCGTTGTCCGGCGGTATCGATCGGAATCAATTACCTCGATCGCAAGCCGCAGCGCACCATCACGCTCAACGGCCCGGACTTGAGCGCCGCGCTGGACCTCGTGGGCGGCCTGCTGACCGTCAACGGAGAAACGACACAGCTCGCTCCCGAGCGCGACGTCACCTATCGGGCACAGTTGGAAGCGTTTGTAAACGACGACGCATCGACGCTCGCGACGCTCGCCGAGGGCATCGAAGTCGTACGCTTCGTCGACGCGGCGGAAGCCGCGGCGACGGCCGGCTCATGGATCCGGCCTTAATCTTTTTATCAAGAAACGGACTCAGCATGCGCAAGATCGAAGAACTTATGTCGCTGGCCGGCAAGACGGCTGTCGTAACAGGCGGCGCCGGCCACATCGGCGCGGCGATGGCGGAGGCGCTTGCCGAAGCGAACGCGACGGTCGTCCTCGTCGACCGCCAAGCGGACCAATTGACCGAGCGCGCGGCGCAAATCCGCGCGCGTACCGGCGCCCGCATCGAAACGTTCGAGCTGGAACTGGCCGATGAAACTGCCGTGCGCAGCTTGCCCGCACGCGTCGCCGATTTGTGCGGCGGCCTCGATGTCCTCGTCAATTGCGCGGCCTTCGTCGGTACGTCCCAGCTTGAAGGCTGGGCCGTACCGTTCGAGCAACAAAAAACGCCCGCATGGCGGGCGGCCTTCGAGGTGAACGTGACCTCGGTATTCGAACTCGTGCAATCCGCATTGCCGTACCTGAAGGCGTCCGGTAAGGGATCGGTGATCAACGTCGCGTCGCTGTACGGCGTCGTCGGACCCGACTGGAGGCTGTACGAAGGCACATCGATGGGCAATCCGGCGGCCTATGGCGCAAGTAAAGGCGCGCTGATCCAACTGACGAACTGGCTCGCCACGACGCTCGCTCCAGCGGTTCGTGTCAACACGATCAGCCCCGGCGGCGTGTGGCGCAATCAGCCGGAAGCATTCGCCAAGCGATATATCGAGCGCACGCCGTTGCAGAGAATGGCTGTGGAAGAAGACTTCAAGGGTGCCGCGGTCTACCTCGCGAGCGATCTTTCCGCCTATGTAACTGGGCAGAACCTCGTGATCGACGGCGGCTGGTGTGCCTGGTGAGCTGGTCTTTGCCTGTTACGGTAGTCAAGCGCGCTGCCTGCGTCTCGCGTCGAAGAATCTAGAAAGAAGAATGTATTGATGAAATCCTTGGGTCTCTGGATTCGGTGCCTGCCAATCGCCCTTCTGGCGATGTTCGGCAGCACCGTGCTCGTCGTATTGAATCCCGGCTACTTTTGGGACGATTGGGTCTGGCTGTTTCACAACGCCGCCGAAAATATCCAAATCGGCAAAGAGCTGGGCGTGTGGTGGGGCGGCTACCTGACGACAATCATCAACGGACTTCCCTCGCCTTCGATCGCCATGCGCGTCACGGCGCTCATCGCATGGATTTCGACCGGCGCGATAGTCGCCCTCATGCTGCATCGGTACGCTCGCGTTACGCGCATGTCGGCGTTTCAGTTCTTTCTGATCTATTGCGCGACGCATGTCGCCATGATTCGTTTTTTAACGAGCGTTGCACTTTATAACGTCTACATCGCTGCGTTTTGGCTCGGCGTCGCGATTCTGCTCGGCGCTCGCCGGCGGTCGCCTCTCTTACGTTGGGTAGCACTGGCTCTGCTGTTTTTCTCGTTCTATCTCAACTCTCTCATTGTGCTGTACGCGCTGCTGCTCGCACTCCTTGTATTGGGAGAAATACAACGGAGCCTGAACTTTCAGAGGACGCTCCGCGCGGCGGGATGGATCGAACTAGCCGCGTTACGCGGCGCTGTACACACCTTTTGGAGTCAATCGAAGCCGGTCCTGCGCGACTTTGCCCGACAGAACGTGTCGTTGCTCGCGCTTCCGATCGTCTTTATTTTGGTGAAGAGACTGACGACTGCGAAATCGCAGCTCTACGGCTCGTATAACTCAATCGATGCTCATCTTGTCCTGTCGGCGATCGGGACGTCATTTACGCTGATACGCCCGGTACTACGCGACTTTTTCGCCATCGGCTTACGCACCGTGCCGCCCGTAGGGCTAATCGCAGCCACGCTGATTTGCTTCGGGCTCCTACGGCTATTACCGCGCCGCTCGATGCGCACCCCTTGGCGAGATATCGGTTTGCACTTGGCGCTGGGCATACTGTTCTTCGCGGCCGCCGCGTACCCTTACGTGGTGGTCGGCAAGACACCCGAGCTCATGAGCTTTTACGATGCGCGCAACATCCTGCCGGCTGTTGCCGCGATCGATTTGATCCTGCTCGCACTCATTGACACGCTCGATCGCGCATTCGCCCGCGTACCGTTGCTGCAGCGCTATGGCCGCGACCTAGTGCTCGCGTATGTCCTCGCCACGTCGATCAGCGCAGGCATCATGACAGGCATCAACCTATGGCATGACTGGCTGCGTCAAACCGCCACGATTGCGTATTTACGTGATCATCGCGATCAATTGCGCGACGACCGGACATTCGTGTTCGATGACAAAACCCGCTCGAGCCGAATCGGCGACCGCACCATTTGGAACTACGAGTACACGGGCAACCTTATCTCGGCATACGGTGGGCGCGACCATTTCGGTCTGTCCGTAAGCGAGTACGTACAATGGCCGAAAAACGTCGCATTGATCACAGATAAGACGCTCAGACGACGGTTCAACATCCGCGATTACGACTTTCGCAAGCCGCACGTGATCGTGTCGATGGAAGACGGCCCGGTGCCGCTCACGGCCGCGCGCGTGCTGCCCCTGGTGTACGAGTACCTGCTGGGCAACGCTGCGTGGCAAACGGATGCCGCCCAATACTTCGTGCTTAGCACGGCGCAGGAGTATATCGAGGCGGATGCTCGGGCTGCGGAAATGTTCGATATGGCCGCGGCGCTCGCCGCCTACCGGCGCGATCACGGTTGCTACCCGACGACGGTCGCTGGCACGCCCTGCGGGGCGGCGCAACACGCTCTGTTCGACAACGGCAATGTCGGCCCACGCCCGGTCGTGGGTGACATCCCCGGGTTATTTCCCACATATATGGCGCGCCCCGACACCATGCGGGTTCACTTTGGCCAGCCCAATTACCTATACTTTTCCGATGGCGACGACTACAAGCTCGTCTACTCGGACGCGAGCGATCTCCCGTATGCTCGACAGAGTCACCCGGCGCTGATCGATACGAAAAATCTCGGTTACGGCGTTTGGACGTTGGGCGCCAGCGCCTGGTAATCGATCAACGCATCGAACGACAGGACATGAAGACGATCTGCTTTTTCACCGGAACGCGCGCCGAATATGGCCTGCTGCGGCCGCTCATGAGAACCGTCGAGACTGCCCCCGGCGTCCGCTTATGCACGCTCGTTACCGGCGCGCATCTAGCCGAATCGCTAGGTAATACCTGGCGCGAGATTGAATCGGATGGGCTACCGATCGACGAGCGAGTCGAAATCCTCATGGACGGCGGCACCGAGACCAACGTCTGCACGGCAATGGGCCTTGGCATCATGCGCTATGGCGAAGCTCTGAAGCGGCTAAGCCCGGACTTGCTCGTGATATTGGGCGATCGCTTCGAGGCATTGGCAGCAGCCGCGGCAGCTACCGTTTGCAAGGTGCCGATCGCACACATCCATGGCGGCGAACTCACGCTGGGGGCAATGGACGATGCGTTCCGGCATGCGATCACGAAGATGAGCCACCTGCACTTCACGAGCACCGAGGCGTACCGTCGGCGCGTGGTTCAGATGGGGGAAGCGCCCGAGCGTGTGTTCAACGTCGGCGCGCTCGGCGTCGAGAACATCAAGAGCCTACCGCTTCTTTCGAAGTCCGAGGTGGAGCGGCGCCTTGAGCTTGCCGCGGAACAGCCGTATTTCCTGGTGACATTCCATCCGGCCACGCTCGAAGTACAACCGCCCGACGAGCAGTTGGAGGCGCTGCTGAGCGCTCTCGACGCGTTTCCGAGCCATGTTTGCGCATTTACGGGCGCGAACGCGGACCCGGGCGGAGGCGGACTCAATCGCATGCTCGCGCTTGCCGCGCAGGCGCGGCCGGGACGCTTCCGCTTTTCGATGTCGCTCGGCGTCACGCTCTATCTGTCGGCAGCGCGATATGCGGCCGCCGTAGTCGGAAACTCTTCCAGCGGAATTATCGAGGTGCCGAGCCTTGGCGTCCCCACGGTCGACATCGGGTCCCGCCAGCAAGGAAGAATCCGTAGCGAGAGCGTGCTTCATTGCGTGCCGCAGACAAGCGCTATTGAAGCGGCCATCGCCACTGCTATCGGCGCCGATTTCCGCGCGCGGGCAGCCGCGGCGTCGAACCCCTACGACCGCCCGGGCACGAGCCGATCGATCGTGGAAGCCATTCTGGATGTCGACTTGAAGGCCGTGCGCGACAAGTCGTTCTACGACATCGGCTGCTCCGGCACCACCGCTTAGAATGCGCACCTAGTGCATGCTATGATTCGCTACTTGGGCCAAAACTGCTCTCTACTCGCTCGAGGGGGAGCCGTCGCCCTAGCCGGATCCGGTTTTTATCAGCGGATTCGGCCCTCGTGGCCTAAGATTCAATTCGCTCATCCTCCGCTCTATCTCCCGCTATGAAGGCCTCCGACCAACTCGCTCACTTGAGCGTAACGCTTGATTCCAAGATATCGGACGTTATCGCTCGCATCCAGGCTAGCGGCCCGGTCGCGTGCGCGTTGCTGTATGACGCAACGGGACGCTTCATCAACGTGATTACGGACGGCGACGTGCGCCGCGCCTTCTTGGAAGGCTGCAAGCTCGACGACAGCGCCCGCGAAATTAACGAAGTGAAAGCGAAGACGGCGCGTCCGGGACCCATTACCGCGAGTATTCACTCGGCGCCGAACGAACGCAAGGAGCTGTTTCGGGAACATAACCTGCGCCAGCTCGTTCTCGTGGACGTGGACGGAAACCCCGTCGCCATCATCGATCACTCCGCCGCAGATCATTCGCCGAGCTATATCAACCGTAACTTCACGGCCGTGGTAATGGCCGGTGGATTCGGAACGCGGCTGCGTCCTCTCACGGCGGACACGCCCAAGCCGATGCTGCAAATCAACGGTCGGCCGATGCTCGAAATTAGCATCGAGAAGCTGATCAGCCACGGTGCCAATCGAATTTTTATCGCAACGCACTACCTGCCGGAAAAAATCACGAGCCACTTCGGTAACGGCGAGCGGTTCGGCGTAGAGATCCAGTATGTGCACGAAGAAGAGCCGCTAGGCACTGGCGGCGCATTATCGCTTTTGCCGAGTGTCGATGAGAACACACTCGTGTTCAACGGCGACATATTGACGAACCTCGATATCGGCATGTTTCTCGCCTACCACTTGAAGAGCGGTTCGGCGATGACCATCGCCGCGACGCAATACAGCTTCCAGGTGCCGTTCGGCGTGATTAGCGAGCAGAACTCTTTCGTTACCCATATCGAGGAGAAGCCGAGCTTCAGCTTCCTCGTGAACAGCGGCATCTACTTCCTATCTAAGAAGGTCTTCGAGGTATTGCCGAAATCGGGCAAGTACAACATGACCGATGTCGCGCATACGCTGACGCAGCAGTCGATGCCGGTATCGTGCTTTCCGATCTTCGAGCACTGGTTGGACGTCGGCCGGCCCAGCGACTACGACCTCGCGGCGAAGCTGTTCTGAAACGAGCGATGACCGAGCGCCCCGCGCCCGAGCGGGCGCAACGCCCGACGAAGGCTCGCGCCCTGGTGCTTCGCGCATTGCCGCGCGATCTTTTGCTGGTGCTATCGCAAAGGCTTTGGCAGGCGGGCGCTGGCCTCATCACCACCGTGCTGGCCGTACACTTCCTATCGGCCGAACTGCAAGGGTGGTACTACAGCTTCCTTAGCGTCGCAGCGCTCTACACGCTATTCGACCTCGGACTATCGACGGTGCTGGTGCAAGTGGCGGCGCACACATTCTCCGGGTTGCGATGGCGTGCCGATTTTACCGTCGAAGGTGAGGGAGCCGATCACTTCCGCGCGCTCGTCGGCCGCGCTTCGCGCTGGTACGTGATAAGCGCAATCGCATTCGCCGCGCTTTTATTGCCGGGCGGCCTGCTGTTCTTCGGCTCAAAAACAGGTGCCGCGCCGCATTGGCTGGCGCAATGGATCGTCCTGTGCGGTGTGACGGCGGCAGGGTTAGTCTTCATGCCCTTCCTTTCCGTGCTCGAAGGGACGGGCCGAATCACCGAGGTCTACGCCATCCGCTTGGGCACAGCCATTTGCGGTTCGCTTGCCGCTTGGGCGGCTTTGGCCGCCGGCGCAAGCCTGTGGGCGACCGTCATGGTCCCGACGGCAACGCTCCTGATTCCGATCGCATGGCTCGTGAGTTACCGCCGCGAACTCATCGTTATGGCATGGCGTACGGTGGGACGCGATTTCGCTTGGCGGCGCGAAGTATGGCCATTGCAGTGGAGGCTTGCCGTCAACTGGCTGTGCGGTTATTTGCTCACCCAGATCAATACGCCCGTGCTGTTCCATACGCAGGGTGCTGTCGTCGCGGGCCAGTTCGGTCTGTCGCTGACGATCGTCAATACGATCAGCCTCGTTGCCCAATCGTGGCTGACCCGGCGCGTACCCGCCATGGCACGTGCCGCGGCGCAACGCGATTGGGCCGCGCTCGATCGATTATTTGTCCGTGATTACGCCGTTTCTTCGGCCGTGGCCATCGCAGGCGCCGCCGCAACGTTGGCCGCATACCGCTTGCTCTCGCACACGGCTTACGTTCATCGGGTGCTGCCGTTTTGGGAGCTGACAGCCCTGCTCGGCTTCATGCTGGCCAACTTACTGATCGGCGGACTCTCGACGCATCTGCGCAGCTACCGCAAAGAGCCGCTCATGCCGCTTATCGCGGCGACGACGCTCGTCAGTACGCCCGTACTGATTTGGGCGGCTGCGCGGCATTCCTCAGCAGGCCTCGTTGCCGTGCTTGCCGCGGTCAATATCTGCGTGAACCTGCCGGTATCCGTCGCGATCTGGCGGCACTGCAACCACACCTGGAGACACCAAGCGTGAGCGACGAAACGTTGCCCCTTCTTACGATCGCCATTCCGACCTATAACCGCGCACGCTATCTGGAACTCAATCTGCAGCGGCTCGTCGAGGAATGCAAAGCCATCGCCCCAGACCTCGTCGAAGTCGTCGTGTCCGACAATCACTCGACGGACGACACGCCCGGTGTCGTCGCGCGCGCGATCGCGCACGGGCTGCCCATTCGGTACATTCGCAACACGATCGATATCGGATCCGACGCCAACATCGCGCAATGCTTCAACGAGGCGCGCGGGCACTACGTGCAAATCATGGGCGATGACGATCTCTATGTGCGCGGCGAACTCGCTCAATTGCTCGACCGGTTGAAGCAAGATGACTATGGCGTCGTTTGCTTGCGTCCGTTCGGCTATGAAAACGACCCCGAGCGTGAGTTTCCCGGCGGGCACGGAGGCGTGGAGATCTTCGAAAATATTGGCGACTTCCTCGCGGCGATCGGACCGCTGATCACGTTCATTTCGGCCTGCGTCATCAATCGCCGAATTCAAACCGAAATCGATGCGAGACAGTTTTGTGGCAGCAATCTCGTGCAGGTGCACCTTGTCGTCTACGCGGCGCTGCTCGCGAAGCGAAACGTCTATCTGACCGACTACATTCTTGCCTGCAAGCGTGCGAACTCGGGCGGCTACGACTTCTCCGAAGTCTTCGTCGAGCGGCTGGGGCGCATTCTCGATTCATATCGTCCGGCAGGCCTGCCCGCTTCCGCGATCGAGCAGTTCGAGACGCGCATGCTCAAGTCGTACCACCCCTTCAATTTGCTGCGGCAACGCATCGCCCGGCAAGGGGATCTACGCGCGACCTATGGCCGATTCGCGGCGCGTTTTGGCCGCAGGCCGCTGTTCCGTTTTTGGGTCGCGCCTATCATTACGCTGCCGCGTCCCTTGGCGCTTGCGTGGGGCGCGGGCGCAACGTTCATCGGCCGGATCGCCAACGGTGACTTCCGCCGCGGCATTCATTTCGTATGGAACCGATTGAGGACCGCCGGTACGCGCAACTGAGGAGTGCCTCGGCGCCTCGCTGACGATGGACCGCTACCGCGGCCTAAAACACACGCCAGGCGAGGTATTGGAGCAGCATGATGGTCTTGCCGTCGACGATCTCGCCGGTAGCCATCATCGCAATCGCTTTGTCGATGGGTAGCTCGATCACATCGATGTCCTCGCCCTCGTGCGCTAGGCCACCGCCGGGGCCCACTCGGTCGCTCGGCGTGTACGGTCCGACAAAGCCATGGACGACGTGCGTGATGCAACCCGGCACCATCATGGCTTCGAACGCTTTTTCGAGCGCTCCGATTCGATAGCCGGTTTCTTCCTCCACCTCACGGCGTGCGCATGCTTCGATCTCGCCGCCCTCGAGAAAGCCCGCGGGGGCCTCGAGCATAAACGCATTATCGCCGCGCAAATGAGCCGGGAGCCGGAATTGCCGCACGAGCAGTACGGTGCGGCGCCGTAGATCGTAGGGCAACACCGAGACGCCGTCGTCGACGTGATAGATCTCGCGCGTCAGCGATTGCGTCACGCCGTCGCGCCGCTCGTAGTCGAATTCGACCTTCTCGAGTAGCCGGTAGTCATGCGATAGCGGGTCTGTCGCGGTGATGCGAATGCTTTGCCGTTCAGTCATGGGGGTTCATGTAGAAGCTGTTGCGCGTCGAGAAGAGTGCTTAACCACTTGACGACACCCCGCCGGCGAGGCACAAGCTCAGCGCCTCCCGCCACTCCGGCGCGCGCAGCCCAAAAGTGCGAGCGAGCTTATCGTTGGATAACCGGGAATTGCTCGGGCGCGTGGCGGGTGTCGGATATGCCGATGCCGGAATCGCATGCACGGTAGGTTTCTTGGCGAGCCCAGCCAATTCGAAAATCGCCTCGGCAAACCCATGCCACGAGGTCTGGCCCGCAGCCGTCAGGTGGTAGACGCCTGAGCGCTCGCGCCACCAGTCGTTCCAGGGAGCATCGTCTTTGGCACCGGTGCCGATCGCTTGCGCCAGTACGTTGGCGGTCATCACGGCAATCGTGTTCGACCACGTCGGCGCGCCGATTTGATCGGCGACGACTCGAAGCTCCGGGCGCTCGCCGCCGAGCCGCAGCATCGTCAGCAAGAAGTTCTTGCCACGCGCCCCATACACCCAACTCGTACGAAAAATCAAATGCGCACCGCCGGCTGCGGAGATTGCCTGTTCGCCCGCCAGCTTGCTTCGCCCGTACGTGTTCTGCGGATTCGTTTCATCGTCCTCCACATAGGCGTTCGGCGCGCGGCCGTCGAATACGTAGTCGGTCGAATAATGGACTAACGGAGCGTGTATACGGGCGGCCTCCTCCGCAAGAATGCCGGGCGCCTGCGCGTTGATTCGCATCGCGGCATCGACGTCGGTTTCCGCCTGGTCCACGGCCGTGTAAGCCGCCGCATTGACGATGAGCGCGGGCCGGATCTCGCGAACCGCATCGCGCACCTTCGCGAGATCGGCCAAATCCAGTGCGGACCGATCGCATGCGACGACGCGCCCGAATCCTTGCAGGCTTCGCGCCAATTCAAATCCGACCTGGCCGTTCGCACCGGTCAGCAAGATCGTACGTGGCGCCCCCCGCATCGAACCATCGTCAAAATGCTCAGGCATAAGACTCGGCTTCCGAAAGCGATTTGCCCGCCGCGTCTTTGGCGGCAAGCGTCGGTTCAAAATCGATCGGCCAGACGATTCCGACGGCCAGATCGTTCCACAACAGACAGCGCTCGAACTCCGGATGCCAATAATCCGTGGTCTTATACAGAAACTGAGCTTCGTCCGATAAAACGACAAAACCGTGCGCGAACCCCGGCGGGATCCACATCTGCTTACGATTGTCCGCCGACAACACCGCGCCGGCCCATTGACCGAACGTGGGCGAGCTTCGCCGCATGTCCACCGCGACGTCGAACACTGCCCCTTCGACCACGCGCACGAGCTTTCCCTGGGCATGCTCGATTTGGTAATGCATGCCCCGCAGCACGCCTTTGACCGAGCGCGAATGATTGTCCTGCACGAACCGCACGCCCGGCTGCACTTGGGACTCGAATTCACGTGCATTGAAGCTTTCGAAAAAATAGCCGCGCGCATCGCCGAACACCTTCGGCTCGATCAGCTTGACTTCGCTCAGCGCCATCGGGGTCACTTGAATACTCATGCGATCTGGCTCTTTAAAATGCTTTGCAGGTACATCCCGTATCCGCTCTTGGCGAGCGGAGCAGCGAGCTTGGCGAGTTGCTCGGCATCGATCCACCCGCGACGCAGCGCGATTTCCTCGGGACACGCCACCATCAAGCCCTGACGCTTTTGCAGCGTGGCAATGAAGGTCGCCGCCTCGATGAGCGAATCATGCGTACCGGTGTCGAGCCATGCGTAGCCGCGGCCCATGATTTCGACACTCAGGGCGCCGTCGGCCAAGTAGCGCGAGTTGACGTCCGTGATTTCGAGTTCGCCGCGCGCGGACGGTTTGATTTCGGCGGCGACGTCGCATACGCGCTCGTCGTAGAAATAAAGCCCTGTCACCGCATAGCTCGAGCGCGGTTGCTCCGGCTTTTCCTCGATCGAGATCGCTCTGAATCCGGCGTCGAACTCGATGACGCCGTAGCGCTCGGGATCGTGCACGTGATAGGCGAAAACCGTCGCGCCCGAGTCGCGCGCATTCGCGCGTTCGAGCTGCCCGGCGAGGTCATGGCCGTAAAAGATGTTATCGCCGAGGATCAACGCGCTCGGATCGGCGCCGATAAACTCGCGGCCAATGATGAAGGCCTGCGCGAGCCCATCGGGCGACGGCTGTACCGCATACTGCAGATTCATCCCCCAGCGGCTGCCGTCGCCCAGCATCGCGGTAAAACGCGGCGTGTCCTGCGGCGTCGAGATGATCAAAACATCGCGAATGCCCGCCAACATCAACGTCGATAACGGGTAGTAGATCATCGGCTTGTCGTAGACGGGCAGCAACTGCTTCGACACGACATTGGTGATCGGATAAAGCCGGGTGCCTGAGCCCCCGGCCAAAATAATGCCTTTACGCGACATGGGGCGCTCTCCTCAGACGCGCTTCGTGTAATTGGTTTCGACCCACTTGCGGTACTCGCCCGACGCCACCTCGTCCACCCAAGGTTGATTCTCGAGGTACCAGCGCACGGTCTTCGCAAGTCCGGTCTCGAAGGTTTCCGCGGGCTTCCATCCAAGCTCACGCTCGAGCTTGCGCGCGTCGATCGCATAACGCCGATCATGCCCGGGACGATCCTTGACGAACGCGATCTGATCGCGATACGAACCTTGCGCCTTCGGCCGAGCCGCATCGAGCAGATCGCAGATCGTCTGGACCACCTCGATATTGGCTTTTTCGTTCCATCCGCCGATGTTATAGGTCTGCCCCGGCTCGCCGCGTGCCAGCACTTCGCGAATCGCACTGCAATGGTCGCTCACGTAGAGCCAATCGCGTACGTTCCTGCCGTCGCCATACACGGGCAGCGCCTTGCCGGCCAGCGCGTGGGCGATCATGAGCGGAATCAACTTCTCCGGAAATTGGTAGGGGCCGTAATTGTTCGAGCAGTTCGTCGTGAGCGTAGGCAGACCATAGGTATGGAAATACGCCCGCACGAGGTGATCCGAGCCCGCTTTAGTGGCCGAATAAGGACTGTTGGGGGCGTACGGCGTGGTTTCGCAGAACTGGGGATCGGCCGGCGAGAGCGAGCCGAAAACCTCGTCCGTCGAAACGTGCAGGAAGCGAAAGGCCGCTCGTGCGCTATCGTCGAGCGAGGCCCAGTACCTTCGCGCAGCCTCGAGCAGCACGAAGGTGCCTACGACGTTCGTCTGTACGAAGTCGGCCGGCCCGTGAATCGACCGATCGACGTGGCTCTCCGCGGCGAAGTGGACGACCGCGCGCGGACGGTGCGTCGAGAACAACGTGTCGAGCGCCGCGGCGTCGCAGATATCGACCCGAGCGAAGATGTGCCTGGGATCCGACTGCAGCGACTCGAGCGTGCGCAAATTGCCGGCATAAGTGAGCTTATCGACGTTCAGCACGGCTTCGTCTGAGCCGCGCAGCCAATCGAGCACGAAATTTGCGCCGATGAAACCGGCGCCGCCCGTTACGAGAATCATGAAGTTCCTATAGGATAAGCCTGGCCCGAAAAAGCATTCGCCATGCGGCCGCTTGGATGCCGCCAATTATACGGCGGCGCCGCCGCTCCTCGGCCTCGCTCCTCACATCGATGAACGATCACCTCTCTCGCGCTCCTCTCGCCTTCGGCGACCTCCAAGGCTGCCACGCGCCGCTGCGGCGTCTGCTCGACACGCTATCGCCTTCGCCAGATACGCCCCTGTGGTTCGCCGGCGACCTCATCAATCGCGGCCCCGATTCCCTGGCCACCCTGCGCGAAGTTGCCGGATTCGGCGACCGCGCGCGCGCCGTGCTCGGTAACCACGACCTGCATTTGCTCGCGGTTCACGCCGGGATTCGCAAGATGAAGGACAGCGACACGATCGCGGAAATCCTCAAGGCGCCCGATGCGCCGGCCCTGCTCGAGTGGCTGCGCCATCGCCCGTTCGCTCACCACGAAAACGGCGTGCTCATGGTTCACGCGGGCGTGCTGCCCCAATGGGACCTCACGCTGACGCTCGAACTCGCCGACGAGCTACAGCGAGCCTTGCGCGGCGCCGATTGGAAGAACGCGCTCGGCGAGCTGTACGGTAACGAACCGCGCCGCTGGTCACCCGATCTCAAACGAAAGGATCGGATGCGCGTCGCGTTCAACGCTTTCACCCGGATTCGCTTTTGTACGCCGGACGGAACGATGGAATTCGCGGCGAACGGCGGCCCTGCTTCCGCGCCGCCGCATCATCTGCCATGGTTCGATGTCCCGCAACGCCGCACCCAGGACGTTACGATCGTGTTCGGCCATTGGGCGGCGCTCGGACTCATGCTGCGCGACAATTTGATCGCGCTCGATTCGGGGTGCGTTTGGGGCAACCGGCTCTCGGCCGTCCGACTCGCGGCAGACCCGCGCGAGCGTACGGTCGCTCAGGTCGAGTGCGGCGAATGCGCGGGAGCCGGGCAGGGAGATTGATCCCGTGTACCGGACAGGGACTGGGACCTTGGTCTTCACCACGGACGGCGTATGCCCACGAGCGGAGGGTCGGCCGTTCAGGCCGCCCCATCATTGACGCGGCGTAAGTGCGCTCTCGATCGAAGGATCGTCGCCGATTTCTCGCTCGGATGCGGTTGTTACAGAGGGCTCGCGAGCTTCATCAAGCGCAGGCCCCATTCGTGCCTGCAACTCGCCCAACCCCGCCCCCACCGCCTCGCGCGCCGCCGCCGACAGCGCACGCCGGTCGCTCATCGGCTCGATCGTTTCACCCACATACAAATGCGCCGTGAACGGCCCGCCGCGCAGCACCGCATCGAGCGACTGCCCGAGCGAGAGGTCGTCGATATATGCCGGTACAGTCGATTGCCGGCCCTCGCTATCTTCGTACAGAAGACAAATCGGCTGCACCTTGCACTGCGCGGAAACGGCCGCCTGGAACAAATTCGCGTGAAACGGCAACAACTCGACACCGCTCGACGTCGTCCCTTCGGGAAACACGCACACCACGCCGCCCGACGAGATCCGTTCGACGATCTCGTGCATCGTGCGATGCGCATCGCGACGCTTCTCGCGATGGATGAAGATCGTACCCAGGCGGTGAGCAAGCCAACCGACGACAGGCCACTTTCTCACCTCCGCCTTCGAGACGAACGGCGTCGGACGCCATGCGTTGACGACGTAGATATCGAGCCAAGACACGTGGTTGCCCACGACGAGCGCACCGTGATCGACGCGCCTCTCGTCGTGATGGACGACAAGACGCATACCGGCGAGCCGGAGCATCTTGATGGACCAGGCCCGGTTGACTTCGAGCTTGCTCGCCTCCGACATGCGAGGAAAACGGACGGCGACGATCCACATCCCTCTGAGCAGGTGCAAAACGAGCCGGAGTTTGGCTAAAGCAAGTTTCATCGCGATCGGCGGTTCAGGATTCGTTCGGCGGATGCATCGCGCACCCGGCCCTAGGCTTGCTCGTACGCTACGTGCCCGGCGACGATCGTCGCGCGCACGCGGGCCGGCAACTCGTAGCCGAGGAACGGCGTGTTGTGCCCCTGGCTCTTGAGTGCGCGCGGCTCGACGCGCCAGTACGCATTGCGGTCGAACACGCAGACGTCCGCCGCCGCTCCTGTCTGCAACGTGCCAACCGGCAGCTTGAGGACCTTCGCCGGCTCGCACGTGATCCGGCTGAGGGCGCGCGCCAGCGGCAACTTCGCTTCATCGGCCCACTTGATCGTCAGCGACAGCAGCAATTCGAGCCCCGTGGCGCCGGGCGTAGCCTCGGCGAACGGCAGCAGCTTCTCGTCGTCGTCCACGGGCGTGTGGGCCGAACAGATGGCGTCGATCGTGCCGTCCGCGAGCCCGGCGCGAATCGCTTCGCGATCGCGCTGCGTGCGCAGCGGCGGATCGAGGCGGAATTGCGAGTCGAAGTAACCGATATCGACGTCGATCAAGTGAATATGATTCGCGCTGACATCGCAAGAAACCGCCAGCCCCTCCGCCTTCGCCTCGCGCACGAGCGCCACGCCCGCGGCCGAAGACAGATGCGACAAATGCACGCGCGCGCCCGTCGAGCGAATCAACTCGAAGATCGTATGCAAGGCGATCGTCTCGGCCGCGACCGAAACGCCCGATAAGCCCAAGCGCGAAGCGACGGCGCCGCTCGCCGCCACCCCGCCCTTGGCGAGATAAGCGTCTTGCGGACGCAGCCAAACCGTATAACCATGCGTGCTCGCATATTGCAGCGCGCGCAGCAGCACTTGCGTATCGACGATCGGTTCATCGGCCTGAGTAAAGCCGACGCAACCGGCTTCGGTCAATCCCACCATCTCGGTGATGACCGCGCCCTTCAGGCCGACCGTCAACGCGCCCAACGGATGCACGTTCGCCCGATTGAGCTTGCTCGCGCGAAACTTGAGCATCTCGACGAGACCGGGCTCGTCGAGCACCGGGTCGGTGTCGGGCGGACACGCCAGGGTGGTCACCCCGCCCGCCATGGCCGCCGCCATCTCGGAATCGAGCGTCGCTTTATGCTCGTAGCCGGGCTCGCGCAGGCGCGCCGACAAATCGACGAAGCCCGGCGCGACGCACAGCCCGTTCGCGTCGATCGTTTTGTCCGCCTTGAAATCGGCGGGCGCGGCGCCGATCGCGGCGATCTTGCCGTCGGCGATAAAAACGTCCGTCCGTTGCTCGGTGCCCGCTTGCGGGTCGATCACCGTGCCGCCTTGGATATGAATCTTCATGCGCTGCCTTTATTCTCTTTGACGTCGCTCGCTCATCGCCATCGCCGTGCGTCGCGACACTGCCCGTTCATTCGTTGTTGCCGGCGACGATGCTCATCACGGCCATGCGTACCGCGATTCCGAACGTCACTTGATTGAGAATCACCGATTGCGGGCCGTCGGCCACCTGCGAATCGATCTCCACGCCGCGGTTCATCGGCCCCGGATGCATGACGATCGCATCGGGCTTGGCACGCGCCAGCCGCTCGGGCGTGAGCCCCCAGCTCTTGAAATACTCCTGCGCCGACGGCAGCAACGCGCCGCTCATGCGCTCGTTTTGCAGGCGCAGCATGATGACGACGTCGACGTCCTTCAGCCCTTCGTCGAGGTTGTGATAGACGCGCACGCCCAACTCCTCGAGGCCGCCCGGCAACAGCGTGCGCGGACCGATCGCGCGGACCTCGGGCACGCCGAGCGTCGTCAGCGCGTGAATGTCGGAACGCGCCACGCGCGAGTGCAAGATGTCGCCGACGATCGCCACGCGCAGATTGGTGAAATCGCGCTTGTAGTGGCGAATCGTGTACATGTCGAGCAGACCTTGCGTGGGGTGCGCATGGCGGCCGTCGCCCGCATTGATCACGTGCACGTGCGGCGCGCAATGCTCGGCGATCAAATACGGCGCGCCGCTCGACGCGTGCCGCACGACGAACATATCGGCATGCATGGCCGACAAGTTGTTGATCGTATCGAGCAGCGACTCGCCCTTGCTCGTCGAAGACGCGTTGATGTTCAGATTGAGCACGTCGGCCGACAAACGCTTGGCCGCGATCTCGAACGTCGTGCGCGTGCGCGTGGAGTTTTCGAAGAAAAGGTTGAACACCGACTTGCCGCGCAGCAGCGGCACCTTCTTCACTTCGCGATCGGTCACGCTCACGAATTGCTCGGCGGTATCGAGGATGTGCGTGACGATCGAGCGCGGGAGCCCTTCGATCGTCAGCAAATGCTTGAGCTCGCCGTTTTTCGTGAGTTGCGGGTTGCCCTTGAGAAAGCCGTAGCGGAAACGCTCGGCGGGTGCGGACTCGCCGCCGTGATCGGCACGGCCCGGGGTGACGGTGTTCATGGTCGGTCTAATTCAAACAAGGGGGACGCGGCGCGCGACGGCTCTTGGGCCGCCGCGCCGCGCCGGAAAACAAGAGCGGCGGATCACTCGCCACGCGCTTCGGTGCGAAACGTGAATTGCGTTTCGCCTGCCCGCTCGAGCACGAGCGTAGTGTCGGCGGCCACTTCGGCATGGACGCCGACGAATCGCGCCTCGATCGGCATTTCACGGCCGCTGCGCTCGGCGAGCACGGCAAGCTCGATCGCAGCAGGACGGCCGTAGTCGTACAACTCGTTCACGGCCGCACGGACGGTACGTCCTGTATGCAAAACGTCGTCGACGAGGACGATGCGGCGGCCATCGACGTCGAACGGCAACGAGGTCGGGCTCGCTTGGCTGTGCAGTCCCTTTTTGGCGTAATCGTCGCGGTGCAGCGCCACGTTGACCACGCCGAAGAATTTCGCACCGAGATCGCGGGCCAGACGCTCGGCAAGCCATGCGCCACCACTGTGGATACCCGCGAGAACGGGACCGTCGGCGGCGCCGAACGATACGCCGTAGGCGTCGCGAATCTGGGCGAGGAGCGTCGCATAGGACGCTTCGGCATCAATGGAACTCATCAAGAAAGCCCGTCCAGGTACTGTTGAAGAATGATGCGTGCCGCCTCGGCATCGCGCATGTCGGCGACGCGCCCGCTTTCGCGCATATCGAGATCGGCCTCGACGGAACTGTAGCGCTCGTCCACCCATGCGACAGGCAGATTGAAACGCCCGTTCAACTGATTGCCGAAGCGTTTCGCAAGTTGCGTCATTTCGTGCGGCGTGCCGTCGGGATGACACGGCAGCCCGACCACGAGCGCGTCCGGCTTCCATTCGCCGATCAGCTTGGCCATCGCTTCGAAGCGGAACTCGCGATTGCGGTTCGGGACGACGACGAGCGCGCGCGCATGCCGCGTCAGCACGTTACCGATCGCTACCCCAATCCGCTTTTCTCCGTAGTCGAACGCAAGCAGCGTCGCCTCACGCCCAACGCCTTCGCTCATGCGTGACCCGCATCGCCCGAGAGCATGGATGGCGTCACGCCGAGCAACGCCAGCGCGGCTTCGAAACGTTGCTCGGCCGGCACGTCGAATACGATCTTGGGATCGGCTTCAACGGTCAGCCATCCGTTACGCGAGATTTCGTCTTCGAGTTGACCCGCGCCCCAGCCCGCATGGCCGAGCGTGAGCAGGAAACGCTGAGGACCCTTGCCGCTCGCCACCGCTTCGAGGACGTCTTTCGACGTCGTCATTTCGAGCCCGCCCGTCACGGCCATCGACGACGTATAGGCACTGCCCTCGACGGGCTCGTGCAAAACGAATCCGCGCTCCGTTTGGACGGGACCGCCGAAGTATACGGGGACGTGAAGAAGCGGCTCGATCTCGAGCTTCAGGTCGATGCGACTGAACAGCGATTCGAGATCGATATCGGTCGGCCGGTTGATGACGAGGCCGAGCGCACCGCGTTCGCTGTGATCGCAAAGGTAGACCACCGTCCCCGAAAACGTGGGATCCGCCATATTGGGCATGGCGATCAGGAACTGGTTGGTCAGGTTGATGCGATCGTTACTCTTAGGCATGGTTCGAATTTTAGCAAAGACAGTGCACGTTGGACGCCGCAAGTGAGCGCCGGCACGCAAGGGCGGCTTGCAAACCGCGAACGGCGCACGGTTCGCGCCCGCCCGCGGCGACCTTATGTTCCCCGCACTCTATCACGCATGTCCCGCTCGCCCGCGGCGGCTAGCCGTTCGGACAAGGAAGGGGCTCGCGGCGCTGCGTCCCGCCAACGAGACACGCAGATCGATAATTGGGGAAGTCTTGCAGCGCTTAAGAAATGGAAGACGATGGCGCCGGCGCCGCGGCCGGAACGGCGCGCTCGATCGCTTGCACGAGCAGCGCCAGCGGCACCGCCGAATCGGGCTGTGCAAAGCCGGCCGCGACGCGCAGCAACATCGCCCGCAACGCCTCTCCTGCCTGCTCCATCGGACGCCGCGCCGGGGCGAACGACGCCGCGCCTATGCGCGCCGCATAGGCTTGCCGGCGCCAAGCGAGCCCCAAGGCATCGGCCAGCAACGCCACATGACCGAGTCCCAATGCCTGGGCCGCGGCGCCGAGCCGGTAGGCGGCTTGCCCGGCATGCTCGGCGGCGGCCGCATCGGGTGTCGCGGCGGCAAACGCCGCGTCCGTGCCGACCGCGAGCGCGGCCATCGCGGCGTCGGCCGTCTGCAGAAAATCCTCGTAAGCGTAGACATTCACCGAGAGCGCGCCGAGGTCGCGCGCAACGGATCCGCCTGCCGCGGGAGCGCCCGCAGCCGTTGCCGCCTCGGCTTGCGCCGCGCTCGCCTCCCACGCCGCCTCGGACGCTTGCGTCGCCGCGACATGCCAATCGACCGTCAGTCCATAGTCGTGCAGAATCTGGACGGAATCGGCATCCTCCGCCGCCGCGCCGTATAGCGCGTAATCGCGCCATAACGAAGCGAGGGCCGCCCGGACGAACGATCGAGGCGCCAGTTGCACCCCTTGGCCTTGCTCGGCAAGCAAGAGATTGCATCGCGCATAAAAGCGCTTCGCGTCGGGATCGCCGGCTCGAGCCCGGCCGCTCACGCGCAACGCACGGGCACATGCGCCAGCCAAGCGCCACACGTCGTAGGTGTCGTCGCCGGCGAGTTCGGCGATGCACGCGTCGAGTTCGTCGAGCGCGGCGCTCACGCCCTCATGCTCCTTGAGCACCGGCAGCAGCGCTTGCTCGTACCGGGCACGCAACACGCGCAACGATGCCCCGGATGTCTCACGCAACGTCGCGGGCGCAATCGGCCGGCCGGTCAGCGCGAGATCCTCGAACGCGACGACATAGCCTTGCGTATGGCGCGCCACCTGGGCGTTCAGTTCGCGATAGTGAGAAAAAAGCGCCGGCGAGCAAGCCAGCTCGCGCAGATTGTGCCGCGTGAGCGCGGCATGGAAATCGGTCAGCGCCGCACGAAATCGCGGGAGAAATTCGTCGTTCGCGTAGGGAGAAACGAGTACGAGCGCATCGACGAAACGCTGCGAAGCCAACCAGCCGGCTTGGCGCAACGCCTGTGCGGCACGCAGCAACGGCCCGACCACCGCCAATTGCGCCTCGCTGGCCTGCCGGGCCTCCACCAATGCGGCTTCGGCCTCGGGCACCGCGCCACCGCGCGGATTGGGCAAGGCCTCGAGACTAGGCGAGTCGGCGATTGTCATGGCGTGGGAGCATGCGAAGCGGCCCGAGCCGCAAAGCTCGGGCCGCGCGAGCCGGAGGTCAGATCTGGACCATCTCGAAATCTTCCTTGCGCGCCCCGCATTCGGGGCACGTCCAATTGATCGGAACGTCTTCCCAGCGGGTACCTGGGGCAATGCCTTCTTCAGGCAGACCGGCCTCTTCGTCGTAGATCCAGCCACAAATCAGGCACATCCACTGTTTGTATTCCATTCTTGTATCGCGTTGAAAGATCCGTTGATCAAAGAGCCATGATGGTACCGTTTTTGGGGTGGCGATGGCTAGGAATCCGCGTATCGCGCCGGCCGCCTATCGTCGGGCGCCATTGCCTGTTCGCGGGTAAAGCCTGGGTTCGTTTCGTGCCATCGAAGCGCATTAGGCCGCATAATGAACCGACCGCGCAGGCGAGCCGGCCGGCTCGCCGCTCGCGGTTCAAAGACTGATGCCCTATTCCATGCAAAGCGCCGCCCCTCCGATCGTTCTAACCTTCGGCCTGTCCGACCCCACCGGCGGCTTCGGCTTGCAGGCCGACCTGCTCACGCTCGCCAGCATGGGTTGCCACGGCGTATCGGTACTTACGGGCTATACGGTACGCGATTCGGCTAGCTGCGACGAAGTGACGGGGCTCGACCCCGACGTCGTCGCCACCCAGGCGCGCATGCTGCTCGAGGACATGCCGATCGCCGCTTTCAAAGTCGGCGCGGCCACGCGCGCCGAAGTCGTCAGCGCGATCGCCGAGGTCGTGTCCGATTACGACGATATTCCGCTGATTCTGGCCCCCGACTTTACCGTCGACGACGAACACGTGTTGGCGGCCGACGAACTGCGCGAGTCGATCGCCGATCTGCTCGCGCCGCAAACAACGGTCCTCATCGCCGACCAATCGACGCTGATCGCGCTCGCCCAGCCGGACGGCGACGCGGACGCCCCCAGTTTGGACGGCGCCATCGCGCACTTGCTTTCGCAGGGCGCGGAGTACGTGCTTTCGACGCAAACGGGTACGCATCGGCTCGTCAATACGCTGTTCAGCGAGGAAGGTCAGCTCCGGCAGGATATGTGGGACCGTCCGCAACAACGGCTCATGGGCATCACGGATACGCTCGGTGCGGCGGTCGCCGCCTTGCTGGCAAATGGGCAGGAACCGGCCGAAGCGGTCCGCGAGGCGCAGGAATACCTCTATCAAGCGGTGCGGCAAGCATTCCGTCCCGGGATGGGCGCTTATATGCCCGATCGATTCTTCTGGGCACGCGACGACGAGGACACGCCCGCCCCGCTGCCGATCGGCGTGGACCCGACGCGGCATAAACCGTCGCGGGCTTAGCCCCGAACCGAGCGCCCATAAAAAAACCCGCAATCGCTTGCGGGTTCTTATCGGCTACGGACACGCCTTGCGGCGTGCCCGTTATGCGATTTCGACCGACGGCAGAAGCCGTCATGCCGAAATTACATGTCCATGCCCATGCCGCCCATGCCGCCGGGCATGCCGCCAGGCATCGGAGCATCCTTCTTCGGCAGTTCGGCAACCGCTGCATCCGTCGTCAGCAGCAGGCCGGCGACCGAAGCGGCGTTTTGCAGCGCCGTACGCGTCACCTTCGTCGGATCGACGACACCGGCTTCCACGAGGTCGCCGTATTCGCCGGTCGCGGCGTTGTAGCCGTGGTTGCCCTTGCCCGCGGCAACGGCTGCCACGACGACGCTGGCTTCTTCGCCGCCGTTCGTCACGATCTGACGCAGCGGCTCTTCCATCGCGCGCAGCACGATCTTGATGCCCGCGTCTTGGTCGGCGTTCGCGCCCTTCAGCGACGAGATCGCAGCGCGAGCGCGAATCAGCGCAACGCCGCCGCCAGGAACGATGCCTTCTTCAACGGCGGCACGGGTGGCGTGCAGCGCGTCTTCGACACGTGCCTTCTTTTCCTTCATTTCGACTTCGGTTGCCGCGCCCACCTTGATGACGGCCACGCCGCCAGCCAGCTTCGCGACACGCTCTTGCAGCTTTTCGCGGTCGTAGTCGGACGTCGCTTCTTCGATTTGCGTGCGGATTTGCTTCACACGCGCTTCGATGTTCTTCGCGTCGCCGGCGCCGTCGATGATCGTCGTGTTTTCCTTGCCCACTTCGATACGCTTGGCTTGACCGAGTTCTTGCAGCGTGGCCTTTTCCAGCGTCAGGCCCGTTTCCTCGGCGATCACTTGGCCGCCCGTCAGGATCGCGATGTCTTCGAGCATCGCCTTGCGACGATCGCCGAAGCCAGGCGCCTTGACCGCAACAGTCTTCAGGATGCCGCGGATGTTGTTGACCACGAGCGTCGCCAGGGCTTCGCCTTCGACGTCTTCAGCGATGATGAGCAGCGGACGGCCGGCCTTGGCCACTTGCTCGAGCACCGGCAGCAGATCGCGGATGTTCGAAACCTTCTTGTCGTGCAGCAGCACGAACGGGTTTTCGAGGACGGCGACTTGCTTGTCCGGGTTGTTGATGAAGTACGGCGACAGGTAGCCGCGGTCGAATTGCATCCCTTCGACGACTTCCAGTTCGTCGGCGAGCGACTTGCCGTCTTCGACGGTAATCACGCCTTCCTTACCGACCTTGTCCATCGCTTCGGCGATGCGATCGCCGATCGACGAGTCGCTGTTCGCCGAGATCGAGCCGACTTGCGCGATTTCCTTGCTCGTCGTGCAGGGCTTGCTGATCTTGCGCAGCTCTTCCACGGCGGCTTGCACGGCCTTGTCGATGCCGCGCTTCAGGTCCATCGGGTTCATGCCCGATGCGACGTACTTCATGCCTTCGCGGACGATCGACTGAGCCAGCACCGTAGCCGTCGTCGTACCGTCACCGGCGTTGTCGCTGGTCTTGGAAGCCACTTCCTTGACCATTTGCGCGCCCATGTTCTGGAGCTTGTCTTCGAGTTCGATTTCCTTGGCGACCGACACGCCATCCTTCGTGACCGTCGGGCCGCCGAAGCTGCGCTCGAGGACGACGTTGCGACCCTTCGGGCCCAACGTGACCTTCACTGCGTTCGCAAGGATGTTCACGCCTTCAACCATCTTGGCGCGAGCGCTGTCGCCGAATACGACGTCTTTAGCTGCCATCTTTCAACTCCTTGAATTCTTTAGAAATATCGACCTGACGGGATTTACTTCTGAACGACCGCCATGATGTCTTCTTCGCGCATCACCAGCAGTTCGTTGCCGTCGACCTTGACGGTCTGGCCGGCGTACTTGCCGAACAGGACGCGATCGCCGACCTTCACGTCGAGCGCGACTTGATCACCCTTATCGTTGCGCTTGCCCGGCCCGATCGCGAGCACTTCGCCTTGATCCGGCTTCTCGGCGGCGGCGTCAGGGATCACGATGCCCGAGGCAGTCTTGGTTTCCTGATCCAAACGCTTCACGATGACGCGATCGTGCAAAGGACGAAGGTTCATGCTTACTCCTCTCTGGTTTGAGACTGAAAAACGCTTAGGTTAAGGCCGCCTGCGGCGACCCGGACGAAACCTTTGTTAGCACTCATGTGCAGCGAGTGCTAATTATATGGACCGACTTTGGCAAATTCAAGAAGGGGTGCGAGGAGATTTTTTGGGGGGCATAGGGGACATAGCCGACGCGGCGGCGGTACCTCCACCTATCAACCTTTCCAGGGCCGGCGTTTTGCCGCACCGGTAATCTAGCCCTATTCCCCGGGCACGGAGCTCGAGCATGCACGCTCCCACATCAAGTGGTTTCACCGGCGCCTATGGCGATCCCGCCATCGGGGGATACCCGCTCGGAAACGGCTATCGGTGGTACCTGCCGTCCCTGATGCGGTTCAACGCGCCGGACGGCGAAAGCCCGTTCGACGCGGGCGGCTTGAATCCCTACGCGTACTGCGCTGCCGACCCCGTCAACCGCGCCGACCCGGATGGCCACGCTTGGAAGACAGTGTTGTCCGAGGAATCCGAACGCTTGGGAACGACGGCAACCGAGGCTGCGGATAGCGGCCCACGCAATCAATCGATCGGAGCCGCATCCGCTTCGTTAGCGGACAAACCGCTCGGCACGCGCGAGCGGCAACTCGCGAGCAGTGCGTTCCATCACTGGCATGGATTGGTCGAGACAAGCGTGGAGCGCATCGCGACGCTGAACGAGGTGCTGCCTTTGATGGGCAAACGAGTAAAAACGGTCGATGAATTCTTCGACCATTTCGAATCGGGCCGGGTGGTCGTCCAGGCGAACACCCGGCCCGGGATTGTCGAATCAGGGCACTCCGTCTTGTACTTCAACAAGGGACAGTATGAATTGATGCGAGATGCAGAAGGGTCGATCGACTCGGCCTACCAAGCCAAATACTCAAAAGGCGGATACCGCAACTACATATACAGCAGAATCCCGAGCAGCGCCGAGTACCCCCGGTACCGCTCCTTGCTTTCGGAAAAAGTACAGTACATGATTAACAAAAGGGTGCTCTTTGTATTGAACGAGAAATATTCCCCCCATTTTATGGCCGCATTCGAGGCTGAGCGACGGGCTTTTACCAAGCTACCGTACTCCTACGGGATGCGCTATAACTGCCATCGTTTTGTCTTTGAAATACTTCGGATATTGTACGACCTTGCCGATTGACGATTTGCCGCACCGGTGCGTCGTCCGTGGCCATCGCGCCAAACGTTCAAATACCTTCCGTCTTGCGCAAGCGACGACGCACCGATCGCGAACCCTACTGGATCTGCACTGCCGTAAACCAGCTACCTTGATTAGGCACAGTGGCGCTAGCCGTCACGTCGTCGACGAGATCGAGATGGACGTTCAAAAGCTGTCCGCCCGGAATCGTCGTCCCGCCACCCAGCGTCAAATGCACGTTGTGCTGGCGTACCGTCACGGTCGGGCTATTGACTCCACCCGCAACCGCTTCGTTGAGGACCGCGGTACCCGTCACGCCAACCGTCACCGGCAGGCCCAGCACCGTCACCGTCAGATTGCCCTGCACCGGCAACGTGTAGTTGCGCGGGATCGGCGTCGGCAACGTCACGCTCTGGCCTGCAATCGTCATTTGCCCGATGGTGCTGTTCGCCGCGCAATGAAGCGTCCGATCGCCGGTGTCCGCGGTACAGCTCAGTTGCCCCCGGACGTTGTTCGCCGACACGAGGCCTTGAGCCAGACTCACGGAAGAAGCTTGGGTTGAACCCGTCAATTGCGTCGTGTTCGGCGCATTGGCGTATTGCGCGATCGATTCCACTGACGAGACGTTCGCGGCATTGACCAACCCTAAGATCGACACGTTGAGGTTGCCGGCCGTCACATCGCTGGTTCCGGGCGAAGTTCGTTGCGCTTGATTGAGGCACCCGAGTGGGACCGTCGTATTCGATCCGGCGATCGTGACGGTCGCACTGCCGTTTGCCGCGCAGGCGGTCACGCTCGCTGTCCCCACCTGCGTGGCCTGCGCGAGAACGCTGGGTGCGGCAGCCAAGGCGAGCACGAAGAGCAATGCACTTGAACAACGTTTCATCCATCCCCGACCGAAGCAGCCATCGACGATCGATAATCCCGCAGGGAATTTCATATGCGTCTCCTAATTAAATGCGTAGGCGCAAGCGGGTCCAGCCCGCGCGCGACGCTAGGCGATAGATAATCGGGTTTACGAATTTGGTTAAACCGCTCAAACGAATGAGCCAACATTTTATAGGCACCGGCGCGGCTTTATTCAAGTCGATTCACGTGCCGCTCTATTCAAACAAGCATCGAGGCACTAGAACTGTTAAGCGGTCGTAAACACCAGTATTATTTTGAGTATCAATTACGCTGCCGCAAGGAAAAGGCGTGTTGTTATTACATGCGCGAGAAAAAACAGCAACCCCACTTTAGAAATATGCGTTTTGGTTTCGGATTCATGACGCTCATTTCGCCGGCCGGGCCCAACGCCAGCTCACCGCCGTCAAGCCCGCGAGCGCGGCGGCCTCCAATGAAAATTGGCCTACGCTTGCAAGAGCGGTCATGGCGGGTCCGGGTGCGTAGATCGCGTAAAGGAGCGACGCTAGAACATGCCGCTTTAACGCGAGAATCAGCAAGACGAACGCAGCCGTACGCCCCGGCGCGCCCCCAGGCAGCCGGTTCCAAACCAAAATCGCGCAAGCAAAGCAAAGAAAAACGGGTTCGATAAACGTCAGGTAGGCGGGAACCAGCACATCGATGCCGTAAGGGAGCGTGCACCAGCCGCCGTCAGGCATCCATCGCGCGGCTTGCGCGCGGATCGCCGCGTCGGCGGCCACCAGTGCCGGCCCGATGAAGTACGCCGATACGAGCGCAGCGGCCGCGGTGCCGCCAATGCGGACCGTCTTCGACCGGAACTGAGCGATACCGGCCGCGAAGCCGGCGGCGACGGCGTAAGCGGTAAAAGGCCGCAGGCTCGCGAGAAGCCCGATCAGCCAGCGTACGGGCGTATGCGTCGAACAATATCCGCTCATGAACGCCGCGCGCAGCGTCTCATTCAGGCCCGCGAGCAAGGCGAATAATGTCGCCAAGCAAAGCCAGGCAGAGCGCCCGTCCCATTGCGTCCGCAAAACGTCATACACCCAAATCGCCGCCCAAATCATGAGGGCGCCATTGAGCACGTCGGGCAGTTTCGTACGCAAGACCGCGCCCGGATAAGGCACGTGCAGCACCTGCAGCATGACGACATGCACGCTGAGCGACAGCACGCCCGTGGCGACCACGCCCAACGTCAATCGCCCCCACCGAACGCCTGTAAAACAGCCGCGCGTGGCATCCCTATTCATTCGCCCATCCCCTTAAGCCAGTGGTATCGGGCAGCGAATATCCTAGGAAGACGGCTCTCGCGCTATCGGAATCGACTGATTTCGTTTCCGGAGTCGCCGCTCATTCCGGCCTGAACAAATCCAATCCGGCGAACACGAGCACCGCGCTCAAGGCGATGACACCGACGCTGTGCCGCCCCAGATAGAGTGCCGCGGCCGCTAGCCAAGTCGAACCGAAAAACGCGGCGATACGCGTCATTTCGGACTTGAACCCGTTGCTCCCGCCCGTGTCGCCACCGCGGGCAGCCGAACTCCCTCGCATCCGCGTGTCGGGTCCGGGAGTACGAGCCCGCCTTGTTTGTCCATCGAACCCCAAGTCGGCGTCGGACATACTGTCACTCCTTCGTCAATTTAATTAGGGATGCAACTATTCGTGCGAAAAAAGCGGCTCACGTCAAAGCCGAGCGCACCGCGCGAATCCTAGACACGGTGTCCGCAAAAGCCGGACCGCCCATTTGCGCCTTCAACTTCGCGGTGACTTCGCCGCTCGCGTCGTTCAGTGCTTGCTTCAACTCCCGCGCCGCGGCCGTCGGAAAGATCGCTACTTCACGGCCATCCCCTGGCACACGCCGACGCTCGATATAACCGCGCGCCTCGAGACCGTCGAGCACCCGCGTCGCGGTCGGACGCGCGATAGACAATGCATCCGCAAGTTCGTGCTGCAGCAGGCCCGGGCGATCCAACACCGCCCGCAGCATGAAACCTTGCGGTGGCGTGACGCCGAAGGGCTCAAACGCCTCGGCCCATTCCCGCTCGAGCCGGCGCGCAAGCGCCGACGTATTGAAGTAAAGGCATTGATCGAACATATCCGCTATTTTACGGTAGATTCGTTAGCTATGCAACGACATGCCCCGATGGCTAGAAGCCCTTCCGGCCGCATGGCTTATTTGCCGTCGCCAGCACCGATAACCCGCGTTTGGCACAATCCCCGTTCCTATTGCTCTGCTACCGACGAAGGCGTATCGTGCCGCGCGCAGCCGCGCCTTCGCGGTCATCTCGACGATGATTCCGTTCTCGGTTCTCGATTTATCCCCCGTGCCGCTAGGCCAAACGCCGGCCGATGCCTTTCGCCATTCGCTCGACCTCGCCCAACACGCCGAGCGCTGGGGCTATCTGCGGTATTGGCTCGCCGAACATCACAACATGCCCGGTATCGCGAGTGCCGCGACCTCGGTCGTCATCGGCCACATCGCCGGCGGGACGAAAACGATCCGCGTCGGCTCGGGCGGCGTGATGCTGCCGAATCATGCGCCGCTCGTCATCGCCGAGCAGTTCGGCACGCTCGCCTCGCTGTACCCCGGCCGGATCGATCTGGGTCTCGGCCGCGCACCCGGCACCGATCAGACGACGGCCCGCGCGCTGCGCCGCGATCTGCACGAGAGCGCCGAGCGCTTTCCCGACGACGTCGTCGAGCTGCAGCGCTATTTCGCCGAGCCCACGAGCGGCCAACGCGTGCGCGCCGTGCCGGGCGCGGGCCTGAACGTCCCTATCTGGCTGCTCGGATCGTCGCTGTTCTCCGCCCAATTGGCCGCCGCACTCGGTCTGCCGTTCGCATTCGCGTCGCACTTCGCACCCGACCATCTGCTCACGGCACTGCATGTGTACCGCTCGCAATTCCGTCCATCGGCCGCGCTCGCGAAACCCTATGCGATGGTCGGCGTGAATTTGTTCGCGGCCGATACCGATGCCGAGGGCGAACGGCTCTTCACGTCGCTGCAACAACAATTCATCGCCCTGCGGCGCGGCACGCCCGGGCAGTTGCCGCCGCCCGTCGAGCAATTGAATGCGTCGGAGATCGAACTGGCGGGCGTGCGGCATTCCCTCGCTTGCGCGGCGGTGGGCAGTCCCGAGACGGTGCGCGCGGCGCTCGAATCGATCATCGCGCAGACGCAAGCCGACGAACTGATTCTCACCGGGCAAATCTACGATCACGCCGCGCGGCTGCGATCGTATGAAATCGGCGCGCAAGTGCGGGATGCGATGGCGGCCTCGGCCTAAGGACCGGCGGGCAGCCGAGCGGGTCCCTCGATTGCTGCTCGATCGGTTTAAGACGAGGCGGCGCCGCACGGGATTCCGGCCGGCTGCCGCTGTGTAGGAGTCGGCGATGAATTCGATGGAGCGAAACGCAAACCATGCGGCAATGACGGTCGCATTGACCGCTGTCTTTACCTGCGCGTGTCAAACCGCTTGGGCACAACCGCCGGCCACCAACGTCGGCGCCTCGATGGTTCAAGCGCCCCAAGCCCCGGCAAGCGGGGCAAACGCGCACAATCCCGACAACATGCCGATCAAACGCCCCGACAAGCCGACGCGCGACCCCATCGCCCGCCGCCCGCCCGCGAGCGACGCGCAACCGAAATAACCCCGGCTACGACTGCGAACCGGCTGCAGGCGTCGGTTGCGTCGCATCGCCGAACGCCAGCCAGCCCGCATGGCGCCGAATGTCCGCCGGCCACGCGGCGGACAATGCATCGAAGCCGGCCGCATCGTCGGCAAAAAGCGCGCGCGTCGCTTCTTCGAAGCCCGGGAGATCGCCCGCCATCGCAGAGATGAAGTGGTACGCCCGCTCCTGAGCCGCGCGCCGCTCGTCGCGCTGCGCATTCCTGCGGCGCGCTTCGTCCACGAGCTTGCGTAACGCCACGGAGGCGCCCCCCGGCTGCGCGCCGAGCCATTCCCAATGGCGCGGCAGCAGCGTCACTTCCCGTGCAACGACACCCAGCTTGGGGCGGCCTCGGCCGCGCGGCGCGGCGCCCTCTCCGGCACCCGCCACTTCGTCGCCGGTTGGCGCTCGCACCCCGAGCGGCTCGCAAGCGCCCGGCTCGCGGCTCAACCGTTCCCGCACTTGCTCGTCCGAGCCGCGCGTATCGACGTCGATCGAGCGGCCCGTCGCGTTATTGAACAACAGTACGGGCCCCGCCGCGCCCCGCGCAACGGCGTGCTTGCCCGCTAGCGCAACGGTGGGCAGCGTGCCCGACGACAAATGGCGGTGGCCGTCGAAAGCGGTGAACAAAGACGGTTCGGGGCGATGCGGCATTAGGCGCTCCTTCGGAAGCAATCGATCAACACCGCAAATATTACCCGGATAAAATATTAAACGCAACGGCCGGGAATATCCGCGCCCATCCTTCAGTACTGCTCTTCGAAGACCGAGCGGCCGCCGCGCGCTTGGCCCGCCCCCACCGTTAGCTCCGAGGAGACCACCATGAATCACGATGACGACCGCGACGAACGCGCGGCCATGAACCGCCGCCGGTTTCTCAAATGCATGGCTTGGGCCGGCACCGGCACGCTATGGACGATGCATGCCGGCGTCTTGCAGGCGCGCGCGCTAGGCGGCGAGGCCGACGCCGACACCGCCGCGGATGCGCTCAAAAACGCGAGCTTCAGCTTCGTCCAAATCAGCGATTCGCATATCGGTTTCACGAAAGCGCCGAATCCGGACGTCGCCGGTACGCTCAAAGCCGCCCTGGCTCGGATCGACGCACAACGCCTCCAGCCCGATTTCCTGCTCCACACGGGCGACCTCACGCATCTTTCTCGCCCCGATGAATTCGATACGGTCGATCAACTCGTGCGCGGCTCGAACACGCGGCGCGCTTTCTTCGTACCGGGCGAACACGACGTCATCGGCGACAACGGCCGCGCCTTCTTCGAGCGCTTCGGCGAAAAGCAAACGGACGGAGGCTGGTACAGCTTCGATCATCGCGGCGTGCACTTCGTCGCGCTCGTGAACGTCCTCAATCTGAAAGGCGGCGGTCTCGGCTGGCTCGGACCCGACCAACTCGCCTGGCTCAAGCAAGATTTGGCGTCGCGTTCATCGGAAACGCCCATCGTCGTCTTCGCGCACATGCCGCTCTGGTCGCTCTACCCCGCCTGGGGCTGGGGCACCGACGACGCGGGCGAAGCGCTCACGATGCTGCGCCGCTTCGGTTCGGTCACCGTCCTAAACGGCCATATCCATCAAATCCAGCAGAAGGTGGAAGGAAATGTCTCGTTCTATACGGCGCGCTCGACCGCCTATCCGCAGCCCGCACCGGGTGTGGGCCCGGGGCCCGGGCCGCTCAAGGAGGTGCCGCCGGGACAACTCGCCTCCTATCTGGGCGTACGCGAAGTGCGTCATGTCCAAGCGGGCCGCACGCTCGCACTGACGGAGGAGACCCTGTCATGAGCCGCTTCGCCACAGACCGCCGCACGCTCTTGCGCATCGTTCTCTTGCTTGCGGGTGCCGCGCTGACGCATGCACCCGCAGCCGTTGCGGCTTCGAACGGAACGGGCGACGCCGCGTCCGCGGGCAACGACGCCCACGCCTATCGCATCGAAATCCACGACTTCGCCTTCGCACCGAAGGAGTTGACGGTGCCGGCGGGCGCCCGCATCGTCTGGACCAATCGCGACGACGAACCGCATACGGTCGTGAGCGCGGCCGGCGCGTTCAAACCGTCGAAGGCGCTCGATACCGACGACTCGTTTTCGACCGTACTCGACAAACCGGGCACCTACGCCTATTTTTGCGGGATCCATCCGATGATGGTCGGCAAGATCGTCGTACGGTGAGGCGATGATGTCCGTCGGCACCGCAAACGAGGCAACGCTGGCGCGCGGGAATACCCACGACGCATCTTCGGTATCGCAGCGGTCAACCAAGGAGGCGCCCCCGGTGGCCGAGACAGACAAACGAGCGGGACGCACACCCGCGCCATGCCGCGCCCCGGACGAACGCGCCGAGGCGGAACTCAGCCGCCGTTTTCAGCAACTGGCCCTGCCGCATCTCGATGCGGCGTACAACCTCGCGCGTTGGTTGAGCGGCAACGCGGGCGATGCCGACGATATCGTGCAAGAGGCGTTCGTGCGCGCCTTCCGTTTCTTCGGCTCGTTCCGCGGCGATAACGCGCGGCCTTGGCTGCTCTCGATCGTGCGCCGCACCTGGTACACCGAATGGCGGCGGCGCGCCAACAGCCTCGAGCTCGCGCCGCTCGACGACGACCTCGACGAAACGAGCCTTTTCGACGAAACCTCGTCGGCGTTTGCCGATCCGCAGACGTTGATGTTGCAGGGCGAGCATACGCGGCTCGTACACGCGGCGTTGGAACAATTGCCCGTCGAGTTTCGCGAAGTGCTGATCCTGCGCGAGTTGGAAGAGATGAGCTACCGCGATATCGCGCTCGTCGCCGATTTGCCGATCGGCACCGTGATGTCGCGCCTCGCGCGTGGCCGGCACAAGCTGGCCGCCTTGCTCGCGCCGCTGCGCGGCGATAGCCGCCGCGCCACGAATACGACCACCAAGGAGAGCCCTGATGGACTGCAATGAAGCCCGCCCGCTCCTCGGTGCCGCACACGACCGCGAACTGTCGGCGGCCGAGGCGCTACGTGTCGAAACGCATGTAGCCCAATGCGCCGAGTGCCGGCGCGAAACGCAGATGCTACGGGCCGTAAGCGACGCGACACGCGCCGCCGATTACTTTCGCGCGCCCGACGCGCTGCGAGCGCGCATTCTCGCGGCGCTGCCCGCCACCACCCCCGCGGCGCAGGAGCGAAGCACAGACGAAGCATGGCAAGGACAGGCCGGAGCACAGGCCGTCGAACCGCCCGCCCGGTCCCGCGGCCGCGGCCTATGGGATTGGGCGCGCGATGCATGGCGCACCCCGCGCGGCACGCCGGTAAAGGCTGGAGGACGAGGCCCCGCCTCGGCGCTCGCATGGCCGGCCGGGATCGCCGTCGCCGCGGTCGCGCTTGCCGTAAGCGTCGCGCTCGTCGCACCCCGGCCTCGAAGCGCAAGCGCAACGTTCGTCGACGAACTCGTCGCCAGTCACGTCCGCGCGCAACTGTCGGGGCACGATATCGATGTGGTTTCGTCCGACCAGCATACCGTCAAGCCGTGGTTCAACGGTCGCATCGACTATGCGCCTCCCGTCGAGGATCTCGCCGCCGAGGGTTTCGCGCTGACCGGAGGCCGCTTGGATTACATCGGCCACCATCGCGTCGCGGTGCTCGTTTATCGCTATCGCAAGCACATCATCGATGTGTATGTGATGCCGCAAACCGCAGCCGGGGCGCGAGAAGCGCCGGCCGGGCTGGCAAGCGACGGCTACGCGCTCGCGAACTGGCAAGATCAAGGCATGCTGTGGTGGGCCGTGAGCGACGCCGAACCCGCCGTACTCATGCGCTTGCGCCAAGCGCTGACGGCGCGCTTGAGCCGGCCGGCGCAGCCCAATGCCGGATGAGGGCGCGGCCGGCCCTCGTCACGCCGCGCTCGTATCGATGCGCGGCGTGACACCATCGATGAGACTGAGCAGCCGCCCCGGATCGAGCGGTTTGACGAAGTGATGATGAAAACCGGCGGCGCGGCTGCGCTGGCGGTCGGCGTCTTGCCCATACCCGGTCAACGCGACGAACAGACACGACCGGCTTGCCTGCTCGGCCCGCAACCGACGCACGAGTTCATAACCGTCCATCCCCGGCAAGCCGATATCGATGACGGCGATCTCGGGCTCGAACCGCGGCACGAGGCGCAACGCGCTGGCCGGATCGAAGACGGCCTCGACCCGATGTCCGCACTCGCGCAACAGCTCCGCGAGCGCCTGCACGCCGTCGACGTTGTCGTCGACGAGCAGCACGCGCCGCCCCGCGATGCCAGGCTCCTCGACCCGGTGGCGCCCCGGGTCCAAGGCGGTGCCGGCCGCATGGCCTCGGCTGACGGGTTCCGGACCTCCCCTCTCGCCGGCGGCGCTTGGCCCGTCGTCACCTGCCGCCGCCCGGCGCCCGCCCGGCACGCGAATGACGAACGTACTTCCGCGCCCCGGCCCGTCGCTCGCCGCGCTGACACCGCCACCGTGCATTTCCACGAGGTTCTTCACGAGCGCCAAGCCGATTCCCAAGCCGCCTTCGGCACGATCGAGGTTACGCTTGCCCTGAAAGAACAAGTCGAAAACGCGCGGCAACACCTCGGGTGCGAGGCCCACGCCGTTGTCGCGGATGCTGACGGCGATCATCCCGCTGCGCTCGCGCTTGGCTTGAACGTCGATCCGGCCGCCCGGCGGCGTATAACGGGCAGCGTTCGTCAGCAAATTCGAGACGACTTGGGCGAGCCGCGTCGCATCGGCGTTCCACACGAGATCCGGATCGACGTCGATCGTCAGCCGATGCCCGCGCCGCTCGATCAGAAAGCTCGCCATTTCGACGGCGTTCGTGAGGACGTCGGCCACGCGCACCGTTTGCTTTTTAAGGTCGATCTTGCCGCGCGTGATACGCGAGATGTCGAGCAAGTCGTCGACGAGCCGCACGAGATGATCGACTTGGCGCGCGATGATGTTCTGCTCGCGCAACGTGCCGCCTTCGGAGCGCATGCGCATCAGCCGCAAGGCGGTGACGATCGGCGACAGCGGATTGCGCAATTCGTGGCCCAGCATCGCCAAGAATTCGTCCTTGGCGCGGCTCGCCTCGCGCAACTCCGCGAGGAGCCGTTCGCGCTCGGCATGCGATTTTTCGAAACGGGCGCGCGTACGGACTTGCTCGGTCACCTCGACGGCGACCGCGATGACGCCGTCCACGGTCGTGCCGTCCAAGCGCAACGGTTCGAGGTGGAACGTGAAGTACCGCGGCTCGAAAGCGCCGTCGGGGCGCGTCATATCGATACGGAAGTCTTCCCGCACCATTTGCTCGCCGCGCTCGAAGGCCGCGTGCAACAGAGCGCCGATCTCCCCGCCGTGCTGGCTCTCGGGAAACACCTCGGCGTAACGCCGGCCGGTCAATTCGGCATAGCCCGCCAACTCGCGAAACCGCCGGTTCGCAAGTTCGAATACGTGCGTCGGCCCGCTCAAGAGCGCGGCGGCGACGGGCGCGTTCATGAACAAGCCGTCGCGCTGGCGCTCGGCCGCCTGCCGCTTCATGCGGTCGGTCGCATCGCGCGTAAAGCCGCGCGTATAAAGCAGTTTGCCGTTCTCGAACATCGCGTTCGCATGCAGCAGCACATGTTTGATACTGCCGTCGCGGCAACGCAACCGAACGAGTTCATCGCGAATCGTCTCGCCGGCAGCCAGTTTCTCGAGAATGGACTCGATCACGGCGCGCTCCACGTAGAACTCGGAGATCGGATGCCCGACGTACTCGTCGTACGCATAGCCGAGCAGATCGAGTTCCGCCGAATTGGCCCAGACGATGGTCCCGTCGCCCGCGATCCGATGCAACCCTTCGGCGGCGTTTTCGACGAAGTCGGCCAGCTCGCGCTCGCGCCGCACGAGCGCCGCCTCCGCCTGCGCGCGCCGTTCGATCTCGCGCTCGAGCGCCATTGCTTTTTGCCGCCATACCGCAACTAGCCGGTGCGCTTGCGTCTCGTCGGTCCGGCTCAATAACTCGCTGGGCAAAACATGGGTATGCGCCGAGCATACGTGTTCGAATAAGGCGCTTTGCTCCGCGCTCGCAAAGAGGGTTTGCGAATAGGCGCAAAACAGCGTGAACGTGTACCGGCTTGCGAGTTCGTTCCACAACGCCTCGAGCCGCAGCGCCGCCTCGTATTCGCCGCGCTCGCAGAGCACCCCGACCATTTCGCCGAATGCGTGCACCGGGCCGCCGCCCGTGGCCGCGGCGGCGGCCACCACCGCGCCGACCGTCGAGACGAACCGCTGCTCGTCGGGCCAGCCGTCGACCATGAAGCGCGACAGCGTAAGCTCGGCATCGAGCGTGACGAGCCGGCTCGAATGCTGCGCCTGCGCCTCGCCGGGGCAACCGAATCCGCGCAACCGCGAGCCCAGGGCCGCCAAATGCGCTCGGGTGGCGATCAAGATCGCGTGCCCGCCTAGGCGCAGCGCGCGATCGGCGAACTCGGTCACTTCGTCGATCAGCGGGGATCCCGCCTCGTAGAAGCGAACGAAGTGGCCCTCGGCATGGCCGCATGAATAGGGAGAGTGTCCGGCTACAGCCATAAATGCAATTCCTCGCGGCGCCTGCGCCGCGCGTTCGGGGAACGAACTTCAGCTCCGGTAAGAGCGAAGGCATCTCGTCCGATGATAGGCCGCGCCGGCGGCCTTCACGATCGGGCGCAGCAAGCTTCGGACCCAAGGAAGCGTGCGCCGGCATCCTTGCCGGTCGAGGCCGGCCGGCTTACCTTCGGTCGGCAAGCGTCGCCGCGATCCGATCCGCCAACCGTCCGAGCACACGGCTCAGCGCACCGGCGATCTCGGGGGACGCCGCGGACGGCATCGGCTCGCTCAGCGACACCTCCTGCGTCATCACGGCCGCCCCGGTTTCGCCAGCGGTCAAGGTCCAACTGCCCTCGAAGGTCAGACGGCCGTCCGCGTCCGCGCGCACGTCCAGGACAGTCACCACGATCCCGCGCGCGCCGGCCGGCGCCGGCGCATCGGGCAATACGAAGGCGCCCGCGGGCAGGCGAGTCAGCAAATCCTGGGCGAGCGTGCGCCGCATCATGGGCGCGAGGGGTGCCCCCCAATGGTCGTTCTCGCGCACCGCAAGCTCGTAGCGCGCGTCCTGCGCGACGATTTCGGGCCGGTCGAGCAAGGCCGGCACGCGAACGGCGCCCAATTGAACCGGAGCCATCGCGGAGGCGGCGACCGGTGCCTCCGGCGCCACCGCGTCCAACGAAAAATACCGGGTGGGCGGACTGCTGCCGCATGCCGCGAGCGCGGCGGCGCATACGAGCGCGATCGTCGTTTTCGGCGTCATTGTCCTTTCCCTCCTTTACCGCGCACGAGCGCCTCGGGATGCCGGTCGAGATACTCGGCCAACGCGCGGACGGAGCGCGCCATATCGGTCAGTTCGCGCAGTGCCTCGGGCAAATCGTTCTGACGCATCGGATCGCCGCCGATCGTCCGGTTCGCCGCCGCGACCGCGCTGTCGGCCTCGCGCGCGGTCTGCCGCAACTGCGCCACGAGCGGTCCGATCTGCGGCGACACCTCGCCCAGCGTACGATCGATCTGCGCGACCGAACGATCGAGGTGATCCAAGCTGTCGGCAATTTGCGGCGAGGACGATAACCTGCGGATCCGCCCGGTGATATGGCGGATGTCGTCGCCGGCTTGTTCGATCGGCAGCGCATCGATCTTGGTCATCACGTGATCGGCCTTCGACACGATGTCATCCGTCTTCGCCAAAATCGCGTCGATCTCGCCGGACGGCGCGCTCGGGACCTGTGTGTCGCTGCCCTCGCGAGTCAGCGTCGCACTCGGGGCGCCCGGCACGAAGTCCAGCGCGACGACGCGCGAACCCACGAGCGGCGGATCTTGCGTCAGCCGCGCGCGCAGCCCCGCCGCGATCAGGCGCCGCAGCATGTCGTCGACGACCGGTCGCCAATTGCCGTCGGCCGGCTTCACGCCGTCGGGCAAGCCGAGCCGGGCTGGATCGAGCGCGATCTCGACGGGCGTATCGAGCGTACCCGTGCGCGGGTCGTAATGCAGCGCGACGTGCTCGACCTGGCCGACTCGGAATCCGCGCAACCGCACCGCCGCGCCTTCGTCGAGCTGGCCCACCGCGCCGGCGAAGCGCACGACGTATTTCACAGCAGAGGGTCCGGGGGTATCGCGTCGATCGGCGCCTTGGAACCGCTGTGCCGGCGCGCCCGGCCCAGGCTCCATGACGATCTCGGGCCCGCCGATCATCGCCTTGGCCGAAGACGGATCGCTGAAATCGAACTGCGCGCCCTGGACCCAAAACCGCGTGCCCGAACGCAGATAGGGCTGCGCACTGCGGCGAATCTCAGCCGTGACGTCGACATGGCGGCCATCGGTATCGAGTTCGACATCGCGCACTTCTCCGACTTTCACGCCGTGCAGCGACACCTCGGTATCGTCCGCCTTCATGCCGTACGCGCTGTCGAACACGATGGTGACGCTTTCGCCGCCGCGCACGAGCGCGCGAATCCCGAGCCAACTCGCCACGCCGATCGCCGCGATCGGGACGGCCCAAATCCAGCCGGGCCAGCGGCTGCGCCTCAGATCGGCGGCCTCGGTGCGCGTCTCCACGGGTTCGGTCACGTGCGCCTCGCTTGCGCCGCATCCCACATCAGGCGTGGATCGAATGCGCGCGACGCGGCCATCGTCAGTATCACGACGAAAGCGAAAGCCGTCGCGCCGTCGGCCGGGCGCGCATCGGCCAACCCGTCGAAACGAATCAGCGGCACGAACGCCGCGATCGTGAAAACATCGACGTTGGACCAGCGTCCCAACTCGTCGATGAGCCGGTATAAGAACGTCTTCGTACGCAGATGACGGTCCGACCGGCACAGCACCGATGCGACGAACCACGCCATGCCCGCCAGCTTCATGAACGGAATGGCGATGCTCGTGCCGAAGATCAGGATCCCGAGCGGCCAGAGCCCGGCTTCGAACAGCTCGGAGACGCCGTCGATGATCCGGTGCGAGACATCGTGACCGAGCTGATGCGAGACGGTCATCGGATAGAGGTTGGCGGGGAACGCGAGCACGAATGCGGCCACGCTGAGCGCCGTGGCTCGGGCGAGCGCATCGGGTTTGCGCTTGCGCAAGATGAGCGCGCACCGCGGACAAGGCCGCCCCGCATGGGCCACCGGCGCCACGAGATCGCACGCCGAGCACGAGAGCACGCGCTCGCCGGGTGCGACGCGCCGCTCCGGTTCAATCGCGCGCCAAACCGTGCGCCGATCGAGCGTCGCGCGCGTCAGCATCGACATGAGCGCCGCCCCGACGAAGCAGTAACCGCCCGCGTCGATCGAGCCGGTGAGCTCCTGCGTCACGCGCGTATAGCCCACGAAACAGCCGATCAAGTAGACGTCGGGCATGGCCCAGGCGTCGAGCCACAAAGCCCAGCGATAACACCGCCCGAGCCATGCCGGCCGCCAACCGCAAAGAACGGCCGCCAACACGGCCGATAACGCCGAAAAACGGACCAGCGGCAAGACGATGCCTGTCAAGCCCAGCACGATGGCCAGCAACTCGAAATGCTGCCGCCACATGACGACGATGCCCGAGCCGAGTTGGGCCGAACGCTCGGCGCCGAGCATATGCACGGTCATCAGCGGAGAAAGGTTGCCGGGCAGCAGCAGGACGAACGTCGCCAACGAGCAGGCCAGCGCCGCGGCAACCGAGCGCCCGCTTGCGCGCTCGAGCGGATAGTGACAAACGCGGCAGCGAGCCAGCGTGCGCCCGGCCAAGGCCGAGGTATCGGCGAGCGCGCCGCATTCCGGGCAGCCGATGGTCATGCCGCGTTGCGCGCCAACCCATACCGCGCCCAGAAAACCAACCGATTCAGACGACCCGTCATATTGCCGCTCCACCTCGTAAGACACGTTGCCCGAAAAAAGGGACGAAGGACAAATGCGGAGCAAGCACGCAGCGTTCCCGCCCGATCGAGGCAACTGTCATCCAAAAGACAACTTGCTGGGCCGCGCCCGCCTACACTGCGCCGCAGCGGTTCGGCAAGCTCATTGGCCGGCGGCGGCATGCAAACGGCGGCCGGTGGGCAGTCCAGGCATTGCAAGCCGCGAGTACATACGAGAAGGCAAAGACGGAGACAGCCATGCGATACCCGAACAAAGTCAAATCGATCGAGGAGGCGCTCGCGCCGCTGCGCTCGGGCATGCGCCTCATGCTCGGCGAATTCGTCGGTGCCGGCGAAGCGGCCTGCTGCATCGAGGCGCTGCTCGAAAGCGGCATCCGCGACATCACGCTCATCGCCAACACGCCCGGGCTGCGCGGCGGGTTTTTGAAGGCACGGTTATTCGCATCGGGGCAATTGGCGGAGTTCATCGGCACCCATGTCGGAACGACCGACGAATCAACCTCGGCCTACTTGGCCGACACCGTGCGCGTCGCCGAATTTTTCCCGATGGGAACATGGGCGGAAAAAGTCCGCGCCGGTGCGATGGGGCTCGGCGGCGTACTGATTCCCGTGGGCATCGGCATTCTCGATCAACCCGGCATCTTCCCGGCACGCGGCGCCCCCAAGGAAAAGCTCGAACTCGACGGCCGCGCGTTCTTCGTCGAACGCCCGCTCACAGCCGACGTCTCGATCATCAAAGGGTGGCGCGCCGATACGTTCGGAAACGTCGAGTTTCGCGGCACATCGCTGCAAAACCAGCGCGATATCGCCATGGCCGGCCGCTATACGGTCGTCGAGGTCAATGAAATCGTCGAGGTGGGAACGATCGCGCCGGAGCGCGTCGGCTGCCCCGGCGTATTCGTCGACGCCGTCGTGCAAGGCTTGACTCTCGACGCACAGCACGCGCTATACAAAGCCCAATGGGCCAAGCTCGGGCGGCTGCCGCGAGAAGCACGCACGGCCGAACCGGCTTGACGATCAACGCCTCTGAGAGAAACCCATGCTAAGCCCCGCTTCCCTCGCCTCCCCGAAACATCGGATCGCCGCGCGCTGCGCCAAGGAGTTGCACCCCGGCGAAGTCGTCAATCTCGGCCTCGGCATTCCAACGCTGACCGCGCATTATCTCGATGCCGACGCCGGCGTGATTCTGCATACCGAAAACGGCGCGTTCGGCTTCGCGGGAGCGCTCGCACCGGCCGACGTCGATAGCGACATGACCAACGCCGGCACGGAGCCGATCGTGCTCCCGCCGGGCGCCGCGCTGATGGATTTGGCGACTTCGCTCGGGGCGATGCGCAACGGCTATCTCGACGTGACGATCCTCGGTGCCTTGCAAGTCGATGCGCTCGGCAACCTCGCCAATTGGGCCTGCGAGCGCGACGGTAAATGGTGGCCCGGGATTGGCGGCGCGATGGACCTATGCCATGGCACGCCGAAGGTCATCGCGGCGCTCGCGCATACGGACAAACACGGCCGCTCCAAAATCTTGCCTCGCTGCACGCTGCCGCTGACGGGACGCGGCTGCGTCAAGGTGATCGTGACCGAACACGCGGTATTCGACGTCACCGACACCGGACTCGTGCTGCGCGAAATCATTTCGCATGCGACACTCGACGATGTGCGCGCCATGACCGGCGCGCCGTTCGCCGTCTCCCCGGCGTGACGCACATTGGCGGCTTGATTGCCGCCGATCGGGCCGTCTATCACCGATTCTTGAGGAAATCGTCGATGTCCATCCAAGCCGCCGGGCGCAGCGCCGAATGGTTTTTCGATTTCGTTTCGCCGTTCGCGTATCTGCAACTCGAACAGTTCGATAGGCTACCCGCCTCGCTCCAGATCGAACCGACGCCCATTGTGCTCGGTGCGCTGCTCGCTCACTGGGGGCACAAGGGCCCTGCCGAAATCGCGGCCAAGCGCGTGTTCACCTACCGGCATGCGCTCTATCGCGCGCAGCGGCTCGGCATCGACTACCGGATGCCGCCCGCCCATCCGTTCAATCCGATCAAGGCTCTGCGGCTCGCGATCGCGATGGGCGGCTCGCTCGACGTCATCCGCCGGATTTTCCGGCACATCTGGCGCGACGGACAGGACGCGGCCACGCCCGAGGGCTTCGCGTCCCTATGCGAGGCGATGCGTTTCCCGGAAGGCGTCCAGGCCGTCGAGGAGCCGTCCGTGAAGGAGGCGCTCAAGCGCAACACCGATCGGGCGATTTCGCTGCAAGTGTTCGGCGTGCCGACCTTCGCGCTCGACGGTGAGTTGTTCTGGGGCGAGGACGCCACCGAACTCTTCATCGAGTGCGCCGGATCGCGTGCGTGGCTCGATTCGCCGGAGGTGCGGCGCGTGAGCCAACTGCCCGTCGGCGTGCGGCGGGCCGCGCCGGCTGCCGCCCCCGACACGGCCAATCATGCCGACTCACCCGCCGCGAGCCGATGACGACTCGCCTCGGCGATAGTGTCACCGGCGAAGGCCGCCCAGGCATCGGCCGCGCCCGGCTCGCGCACATCGCGGCTTGGTCGATCGATCTGCCCGACGAGGAAGCCGAGCGGGCCTGCGCGGGGATCGTCGAAAGAACCTTCGCGCGCGGCGCCTGCATCTGTCCGAAGAATACGGTGCTCGAGAGTTGGACCGGCGTGATTACCGGCCTCGTCAAAGTCGGCACCGTGTCGCGCGAGGGGCGCAGCGTGATGTTTACGGGCGTGCCGGCGGGCGGCTGGTTCGGCGAGGGCACCGTCCTCAAAAACGAGCCGCGGCGCTACGAGATCGTCGCGCTGCGCAACACGCGCATGGCATTCATGGACCGCGCGACCTTCATGTGGCTCGTCGAGCACAGCGTCGTGTTCAACCGCTTCCTCGTGCGCCAATTGAACGAGCGCCTCGGCCATTTCATGGCCCTGCTCGAATACGATCGCATGCTCGAGCCAACGCCGCGCCTAGCCCGCTGCATCGCCTCGCTGTTCAACCCCGTCCTCTACCCGGGCGGCGGCGATCACTTGGAGATCACGCAGGAAGAGCTCGGTCTGCTCTCCGGCATCACGCGCCAAGTCGCGAACCAATCGTTGAAGGCGCTCCAGCGCGACGGCGTCGTGCGATTGGAGTACGGCGGCATTACCGTCGTCGATTTGGAGCGGCTTCGCAATTACGGCGCCTAACCCCCTCGTGCGGCACCGTTGAAAACCAAGCGGCGCGACGCGCGTTCAGACGCTAACCAGCCCGGTCACGGGTTTGGCCGACTTCGTCTGCGGGAACAATGCCGCGGCCGTGCGATGGGGATCGAGTCCGAACGTCTCGCTCGCCGCGCCGGCAATGACGTCGTCCAGCGAGAGCGTGGGACGCAGGTCGCGGCCTTGATAAAGATCGGCCGGGCGCAATCCCGGCCAATCGGCTAACACGCGGCCGCCGCGCACGGCGCCGCCCGCCAGCATCGCCGCGGTCCCGGTGCCGTGGTCGGTGCCGCCGGTGCCGTTCACGGCGGCCGTTCGGCCGAATTCAGTGGCGACGATCACCGTCGTCTTGTCCCATACGGGTCCGAGGCCGTCGCACAAGGCGCCGAGCATCGCATCGAGCGCCTTCAATTGCGTTTTCAAGCGCGGCTCCTGCCCCGTGTGCGTATCCCAGCCCAGCGTTTCGATCATCGCGATGCGAGGACCGTCCGGCCGCGCAAGAAAGCTCGCCGCGACTTTGCCGATGCCGGCGGCATCGCCGCGCGCCCGTTCGCCGCCCGCCATGTCGCGGGCCGCCATCGCCGATTGCCAGAGCGGGCCCAGTTGAGCATCGCGCTCGTAGAGCGCCGCGACGCGCATGAGCAAGTCCTCCGACGCGCTGGGCAATGCCGACGGCGCGTACGACGCCACCTCGAGCCGGCCGCGCAGCGCGAGCGGCACGGTCGGCGCGAACGCGATCGCCTGCGCGCGGCTCGGCCCGACCAGCGCGACGAGCCGATTCAGCCACCCGTCGCGTACGCTATAGGGCGCGTTGCCTCCCGTCTCCAAGACGTTTTGACCGTCGAAATGCGAGCGGTCGCGATACGGCGTGGCCACGGCATGCACGAACATCGCTTGCCCTTGCGCGTAGAACCGCGCCATGCGCTGCAGCGACGGATGCAGCGCAAAGGTCCCGTCGAGCCGCGTCGCGCTCGACGGATCGACGGCGATCGGGCCTCGCAACGCCGCATAGGCCGGCTCGGCATACGGCACGACGATGTGCAAGCCGTCGGCCGCGCCGCGCTGAATGATGAAAACGAAGCGGCGCTCCGACTCCACGCTCGCGAGTACCATCCGCGGCGCGACGAGCAGCGCGCCGGCACCGGCCGCCGCGGCGCTCAGGAATTGACGACGTGACATCATCGCTTTATCTCCGTTGGAAATCGGGTGACACGAGCAGCAGCGCCAGCGCCGTTTGGGCGCTTTCGGCGCGCGAGATCGCGAGCGCGGTGGCGGGGTCGAGCGAGTCCACGGTCAGTTTCGGCGCGAGCGTGCGCGCATCGACGCGATCGCCGACGCGCGCCGCGATTCGCTGCGCGAGTTCGACGCGACGCATGAGTGCGTCGGGCGCCGCCCAGCTCGCGGCGATATCGTCATAGCCGGCCGGCGAGCCGGGGCGCCAAACCGGTTGACCGAGTTGGGTCAGAAGCGGCGCGGCCTTCACACCGCCGAGATCGCTCGCGCCGAGGCCGCGCAACGCGGAGAGCGTCCAATCCCATGGGGTCTTGAACTTGACCGGCGTACTCGTCCACGGCTCGGGCGAAGCGATGAGCGCTCGGTAGACCGTGGGTAGATCGCCCCCACTCGAGGCGAACGCCTGGGCCAAGCGGGCCGCCAGCGCCGGGCTCGGATCGTCGCCCGCGAAATGGCGGGCGAGCTTCGCGGCGATGTGATGCGCCGTCGCGGGCGCCGCCGCCAAATCGCGCAGAACCGCCTGCGCTTGAGCCTCGCCCGCTTGCGCATAAGTGCGGCCCATGATGGTGCGCTCGCCGGGCTCGTGCAGCGGTTCGCGAAAAACGAAGCTGCCCGGCGTGCCGCCCATGCCCTTGGCGCCGACGACGCTCCAACCGGTCAACGCGCGTGCGAACTCGGTGACGTCGCTCTGCGTATAGCCCGTGCGTACGCCAAGCGTATGCAGCTCCATGATTTCGCGGGCGAGATTTTCGTTCAGCCCGCGTTTGGTCCCGCGTTCCCCCGCTTTGGCATCGGCGCGCATGGCCGCGCGGCTGTCGGGTCCGACCGAGCCGACTTGGTCGAGGAACACCTGCATCGCCGAGTGCCGCTCGACGGCGAACAGCATGTCCTCGAAGCGGCCCAGCACATGAGGCCTAATGGCTTCGGCTTCGAACGCACCCGCTAGCGCGGCGACTTGCGGCTTCTCCGTCGAAATCGCAAAGTGGTTACTCCAAAAGTGGACGAGCCGCTCGACGAAGGGCGTATCGGTCGTCAGTGCGCTTTGCACGCGGGCGTCGACGGCATTGCGATACGCATCGCGCACCTCGTCGCGCAACATGTTGCGAGCCGCGAGTTTGGCGTCTTGATCAGCGCCGCTTGCCGCTTGCTGCCGTGCCGCGCCCAGTTCCCGCGCGACGGACGAGGAGTCCGGCAGTTGCGCCAAAACGGGCGGCCTCGGATCGTATCGATCGAATTGCGCGAGCAGCCACGCCTTCGCGTCGGCCGGCGGCGGCTCGTCGGCGCGCGCGCCGAGGCCGAAGCGGTTCAGCGCGATGGCCGCCTCGCTCAAGTGCGGTGAATCGGTCATATTCCCCTCGTGGGTATCGATTGGCATCGGTACGCTGATTAAACGGAGCGTGGCGTCGTCGCCCGTCGCATCGAGGGAAATTTTTTGCGAAACCGCGGCAACGGGGCACGCCCGCTGCCGGCAGCCGTTCAGACCGCGGCCGACGGCCTGACCTGCACGGCCGTGCCGTAGCAGAGCACCTCGGTCACGCCGGCCGCGATTTCGGTGGCGTCGTAATGCACGGCGATCACCGCATTGGCCCCGAGGTCGGCCGCGTGCTCGACCATATGCTCGTAGGCATCGGCACGCGCGCGTTCGCACAGCGACGTATAGAGCGTGATGTTCCCCCCGAACAGCGTTTGCAACGAGGCGCCCACGGCGCCGATGACGGAGCGAGAGCGTACGACGATGCCGCGCACGACGCCGAGCGAACGCTCGATCCGGCAACCGGGCAACTCGAGCGCCGTCGTGACGTACTCGCGCCCGATGCGTTGCGACCGGTGCAACGATGAAAGCGATTCGTTCATGTTTTTGTTCTCCTTGTTCCGCCTTGTTCCGCCTTGTTCCGATTGTCGGCGATGGTCCCCGCCGGCGGCTTATCCCGCGCTTGCGCCGCCGTGCCGACGACAGATTGGGCAGCCGCGCGCAAACGGCCTATTCTATGAGAACGCCGCCCTCCCCTCGTGCCTTGCACCCGCCGAGCGCGGTTCGATCGCTCTTTTCCTCCGACGGAGGTCCGTCATGTCGATGTCTGCCACCCTCGAGGCATGCCTGCAAAACAAGGGCTGCCGCTATGAAATTCTGCATCACCCCTACAGCCACTCCAGTATCGAAACGGCCTCGGCCGCGCACGTGCCGGGCGAGCGCCTAGCCAAGACGGTGTTATTGGAAGACGAGCAAGGCTATGTCGCCGCGGTGCTGCCGTCGACGCATGCCGTGCGGCTATCCGAAATCTGGGAGATGACGGGACGCCATCTGACGCTCGCTAGCGAAACCGACATGCGCGAGCTGTTCAAGGACTGCGAGCCCGGTGCCGTGCCGCCCGTGTGTACCGAGTATGGAATGATCACTTATCTCGATGAGACGCTCGCGCAGCAGCCCGAGGTGTATTTCGAGGCGGGCGATCACGAGGAATTGGTCCATATGCAGACCGACGAATTCCTCGCTTTGATGGATCGCGCCGAACGCGCCCGCTTCGCCCATCGGATGCAGGGCATTTCGATCTAATGCGCCGGCGGTGCCGAGCCGGCTTCGTCCGGTTTTTTCTCGGCGGCCGGCTTAGGCTGGCGCCACTGGCCGCGCAGCGTCAAACCTTGCGCGAAGGTGACGCGCTCGGCCGGTGTCAGCGTGGCGACGAAATCGGCGACGGCCGCCTCGATATGCTCGCGCAGCGCGCTATCGGCATGGCGCGTCGTCGCGAGCGCATCGTCTAGCGCGGCGCGATCGAATTGCGGCGCCGCGACGAGCCGCAGCACTTCGCGCCGCCCCTCTCGCGCCTGCTGCCCGATCGCGCGGGCGTCGCGCCGCGCCTGCTTCAACGCATCGAGAAACTGCCGCTGGCGCTCGGGCGAAAGCTCCTGCGCCGCGTAGCGCAACGCCTGCGGCGCGGCCCGCTCGGCGCGTTGCGTCGCGAACCACCGGTAGGCGCCGCCGGTGATCGCGCCGACGAGAAATACGTTCAGCACCAGCGAGCCGACGAAAAGAGCCTTGATCGCGCGTGTCGTCATTCGATGCCCCCCTCCGCGCCCGACGCGTCGAAGCCGAACGACGTCGAGAGATACGCGCTCTCATGCGCGGGATTCGGCGGCTCGGCGCCGACCATCAAGAGCGACATTGCAACGGCGCCCGCGACGAGCCCCGCGACCCCGGCGCCCGCGAGCGCGGCCCCCGGCAGCCAGCGCCGCGCGGGCCGCGATTCGAACCGCCATCCGAACGGCCATGGGTCCCGTCGATTGGCCGACGCGACGATGCGGCGCCGCAGCGAGCGGCTGACCGGCAGGGGCGCATCCGCGTCCAGCGCTGCATCGAGCGCGGCGGCTGCGGCCAGGCGTGGCCGCGCGTCGGCCGGATGCGTTTGCGCGAATGCACATGCCGCGTCCCTTTCGTCGTCGGGCCAGCGGCGCGGGTCGGCGCCGTAGGCCTCGACGATCTGCTCGAATCGCTTAAGCGTCATCGTCGTCATCGATCGATCCTTGCAAGTCGTCATTGTTTACGTGGGGCGGTCGTCCGTCGGGCAGCGCTCGTCTCGGAGCGAGCGCCGCGCGCCGCTTCCTCTTGCGCGAGTTGGGTACGCATGCCGCGCCGGGCACGCACGAGCAAGCTCTCCAGCGCATCGACGCTCAAGCCCATGAGGCTCGCCGCTTGCGCATTCGAGAGTTCCTGGTAATAGGTCAGCACGAGCGCCTCGCGCTGGCGCGGCGGCAAGGCCGCAAGCGCGGCGCGCACGCGCTCGCCGTCCTGACGCGCCTCGAGCGCCGCCTCCGGCTCGCCCGCCGCGGGCAGCGCCTGATAGGGCTGCGAGTCCGCGGGCGACGCAGCCGAAGAAACAGCCGCCGATTCGTCCACGGTTTCGCGCCGCGTGCGCAACCGGTCGTAGCACAAATTCAGCGCTACCCGGTGCAACCACGTGTCGAAGCGCGCTTCGCCCACGCGCCAATGCGGCGCCTGTTTCCAAACGCGTACGAACGTTTCCTGCGCCACATCCTGCGCCTCCATGCGATCGCCCAGCATGCGGGCGGCAAGCGCCAGCACGCGCGGCAACTTGCGCGCGACCAATTGGCGCACCGCCGACGCGTCGTCGCGCCCCACGCGCGCGATCAGCTCCGCATCGGGATCGGCGTCGTGCCCGCTCAACGCAAGCCTTCGTCGTCGGACACGATGCGGCACCGCCGCAAAATCCACATGCCCTTGCTCGTCACCGCTCGCCCCTCGTCGTCATCGCTCTGGTCCACGCTTCGTTTCCGGCGCTTGGGCGCCGCTTCGAGTCTTAAACGGGCACCGCCGCAAAAACCCGTCGCTCCTGTTGCGCACGCGCCGGCACTTGCGTTGCGCACACTACCGCGGCATTCCATCTATTCATCGCACATTTTTTTGAAATTGTTTACGGCGCGCGCGGAAACGGCATAGAGTCGGATTCGCTAGACCGTCGTCCCTCCACCGCCTTAGCGTGAAGAATGCCTCCGACCGGGCGCCGGCCAGGTCCCGAAGGGGTAAGGCAAACGCGGGGCGGCCCGGCGTTTCCTCGCAAGGAGTGTTTTTCATGGTTCTTCGGTTACTCGCCGTGCTGCCGTTCGCCGGCATCTTGCTCGGCGTTCCGTTCGTCAATCGCGTCGAGCCGCTCGTTCTCGGCATGCCGCTCGTCCTCGCTTGGATCGTGTTTTGGGTTGTCATGAGCGCCGTCATCATGGCCGTCGTCTATCAACTCGATCCGGCCAACCGCGGCGGCGTCCAAGGCAACGAGGAGGCTCGGTCATGAGCAGCGCGCTTCTCATCATCGCCGCCGTCACGCTCGTCGCGCTGGGACTCGGGGTGCGCGCCCGCCGCGGCCACGATATGAACCTCGAACAGTGGTCCGTGGGCGGACGCAGCTTCGGCACCGCATTCGTCTTCCTGCTGATGGCCGGCGAAATCTACACGACCTTCACGTTCCTCGGCGGCAGCGGCTTTGCCTACGGCAAGGGCGCGCCCGCCTATTACATCCTCTCGTACGCGACCCTCGCCTATATCCTCTCGTATTGGCTGCTGCCGCCGATTTGGCGCTACGCGAAAACGCATCGCCTCGTCTCGCAACCGCACTTTCTCGCGAGCAAATACGCGAGTCCCTCGCTCGGCGTATTGGTGGCCATCGTCGATGTCGTCGCGCTCGTGCCCTACCTCGTGCTGCAGTTCAAGGGGCTCGGCATCATCGTGACGACGGCCTCGTACGGTGCGATCTCGCCCAGCGCCGCGATTTGGATCGGCGCGGTCGTCGTCACGCTCTATGTGACGGTTTCGGGCGTGCGCGGCTCGGCGTGGAATTCGGTGGTGAAGGATTTGATGATTCTCGCGATCGTCATCTTTCTGGGCCTCTATCTGCCGCTGCATTACTACGGCGGCTTCTCGCCGATGTTCCATGCCATCGACACGGCCAAGCCCGGCTTCCTGACCTTCCCCGAGAAGGGCTCGAGCGTCGTCTGGTTCCAGTCGACGGTGTTGCTGACCGCGCTGGGCTTTTTCATGTGGCCGCACACGTTCGGCTCGATCTATACCGCACGCGACGAACGTATTTTCAGGCGCAATGCGGCTGTCTTGCCGCTCTATCAGCTTATCCTGCTGTTCGTCTTTTTCGTCGGCTTCGCCGCTACGTTGAAAGTGCCCGGCCTGAAAGGCAGCGACATCGACTTGTCGCTGTTCCATCTCTCGCTGCAGGCGTTCGACCCGTGGTTCGTCGGCGTGATCGGCGCCGCGGGCGTATTGACCGCGCTCGTACCGGGCTCGATGATTCTCAATGCGGCCGCCACGCTGCTTGCGAACGACGTCTATCGCGGCGCGATCGATCGGCAAGCGACGGACGCGACCGTCACCAAGTTCGCGCGGGTCCTGGTACCGGTCATCGCGCTCGTGGCGGTATTTTTCACGCTGCGCGGCGGCGAGACGATCGTGGCGCTGCTGTTGATGGGCTATAGCTTCGTCACGCAGTTGTTCCCGGCCGTGCTGACGAGTTTGGCCACGCGCAATTGGGTAACCAAGCAAGGCGCGTTCGCCGGCATTGTGGCGGGGGTGGCCGTCGTCGCTTATACGACGTTGACGCACGCGAGCATCGGGCAATGGTTCCCGTTCCTGCCCGACAAACTCAAGGACGTGAACATCGGGCTTGCCGCGCTCGCGCTCAACGTCGTGGTGCTGATCGTGGTCAGCGCCATCACGCAACCTCGCGCCGCCGGTCATTCGCAGGCCCGCACGCTCTAAGGCGGCGATTCACGCCAGCACGCGCTGCGCGATGTCGAGGTATCGCGCAGCCGTGTCCTCCAGCGTCAGCCCGTCGAGCGGGCGAACCGAGCGCGGCATCTCGAGTGCTTCGATCAGGGCGCGGCCAAAGACAAAAGGGTCGACCGCATCGACCAGACGCACGCCCGCATAGCGGCCCGCGAACGCGAAAGCCTCGATCGCGCTCGCGACGATCGGCACGCCCGAAGCCAGTCCCTCCAGAAAGCCGATGCTGTGCGCCTCGAAATGCGATGGCATCGCGAAGACATCGGCTTGCGCGAGCAATTCCGGCACGTCGGTGCGCGGGCCGTCGATCACGACATATGCACCGATCCCGAGGCGATCGACCAGCGCGACGACACGCGCGTGATAGGCGCGATCCTCGATGCCGCCACACAAATGCAAGCGCAGCGGTAGGTTGGGCCTTTGCGCGAGCGCTTGCGCAAAGGCGCGCACCGTTTCCATCTGCCCTTTCTCCGGCATGTACCGGCCGATCTGCACGATACGCTGAACACCCCCCTCCACGTTCGCGCCGCGCCCGCTCACGCAATCGCGGAACTTGCCGGCATCGACCCCGTTCGGCACCACGAACGATGCGCCGTGCAAGCCGATCGTCGCCGCGTACTGATCGACGTTGCGCTGCGAGACGCCGATCACGGCACGAGCGCGGCGCGACAACAGATACTCCACGTAGCGCAGCCAGCGGTTCTCGGTGAAATCGTTCATGCCCGAGTGCATCACGAAGACGATGGGGACGGAAAGCGGCAACGCGCGGGCGTACAGCGCGGGGATCGTCGTATGCGCGAACAGGATGTCGGGCGCGAAAGAACGGACCGTTCGGTATAAAAATGCAAGCCGAGCCAGACGCTCATAGCGCCGCGGCGCGAAGCGGCACTCCACGCGGTGCGCCGCAAGCTCGCACGCCGCGTCCGCGAAATCATCCTCGGCCGGCAACAGCGAGGCGATGCCGACCGCGTGTCCGCCGCGCCGATGCGCGATCGCCAGCCCCTTGACGAGCACTTCCGCGCCCGACAAGCGCGGCGCGAGGACCAATTGAAGAATGCGCATAGCGATGGCGGACCGCGCGAGCCGACGTGCGCGGTGCCGCGATGGAGAAGATGACAAGCGCACGGTATCGCGCGCAGCCATCCGCTCGTCGCCATCTTCTAGTCGCCATCGGCCGCCACCCGTCCCGTTCGAGCGCACCGGCCGATCCGCATAAGATTATCGCCAAATGTTCTAACGATATCGCCGATGGTTCTATCGAAGCTTGCGCCCCACGCATACAATCAGGCTCTTGTCCTCCGCGGCCGTAGCGCCGCTTTCGATCGCATGGCGCTCATGTCCCACATCAACCTCATGTATTCCGCTTCCGGCCTCGGCGTCGGTTTTCTGGTCGGGTTGACAGGTGTGGGGGGCGGTTCGCTGATGACGCCTTTGCTCGTGCTGCTGTTCGGCGTGCATCCGACGACCGCGGTTGGGACCGACCTGCTATACGCCGCCGTCACGAAAGCGGCGGGCACGCTCGTGCATGGGATGAAAGGCTCGATCGATTGGCGTGTGACGGGGCGCCTCGCCTGCGGCAGCGTGCCGGCCGCCGCCGTCACACTGTGGCTGCTGCAGCGCTACGGCATGCATTCGCAAGCGACGACCTCGGTGATCCAGCATGTATTGGGCGTGGCGCTGCTGATCACGTCGATCTCGCTCGTATTCCGTCCCAAACTCGCCGCGCTGGCCACGCGCATGCCGCGTCAAGGGGGCCCCGGGCACACGATCGTCCTCACGATTGCAACGGGCGCCGTGCTCGGCGCGCTCGTATCGCTAACGTCGGTCGGCGCCGGCGCCATCGGCGTGACGGTCTTGTTGCTGCTTTACCCGGCCTTGGCCATCCCACGCATCGTCGGTTCCGATATCGCCCATGCCGTGCCGCTCACGCTCGTGGCCGGAATGGGTCACTGGCTGCTCGGCTCCGTCGACGTGGCGATGCTGCTGTCACTGCTGATCGGTTCGCTGCCGGGCATCGTGCTCGGCAGCCATCTCTCGGCGCGTGCACCCGAAGCCGTGCTGCGCAACCTGCTCGCGGCCGTGCTCGTGCTCGTCGGCGCGCGCCTAGTCTGGGCGTAGCGCACGGCGCGAAAACCGGTAACACCGGCCCTCCCGCCGCGCGGGGGCGCCTTTACTTCGCCGAGGCGGGCGGATGCTGACGGTTCAGGACGCGCATGATGGCTGGACGATTGGCCATGACCGTGTCGTAGAACTTGGCCAAATCACCCTTCATCGCCGTGCGCGAGCCGTTGTCGAGATAGATCATGTGTCCCGACGGATAGCGGCGCGTCAGGATGTTCGACTGCAGCGACGGATCGATCGGCATGCTCGCAAGCGTCAGCGCCGTTTGGAAGAACGGCGTCACCGCATCGAAATAGCCGTTGGCCGAGAACACCTTTAGATCTGGGTTCAGCGTCATCGTCGCGGCCAGATCGCCGGCCGTATAGAGCGTATTGCCGCCGCCCTTGGCCGCGCCCGTCGGATCCACGTGGCTGAAGTCCCAGCCGTTGAACACCTGATCGTTCAGATCGACGAACGACGAGGTGGATGTGTACTTCAAACCGTTGCGCAGATAGTCGTTCCATTCCACCGTGTAGACGCCGGCGACGTTCGTGATCGACGGATCGTTGCTGCCCGCGTTGGGCAGGATGAACGGGCCGATACCCGTATTGATCGACGTGGCGCGGCCATCGTATTGACCGATGGCGATACCGGGAACGAGCGTGCCGAAGAAGTTGCCGAAACCGGCTGGATTGCCGTACTCCTGAATCAGCGCGATCGGATCGACGCCCAGATACTGGGACATCTGCTGCGCCACGGGCAACGTCATATTCAACCGCGTATTGACGAATCCGCCGTCGGCCGGATTCGGCGCTTGCTCGAGCGGGATCAACGTATTCGTCGCGTACTTCATGACCTGGTCCATGTAGGTGGTCAGATCCGTGGGCGGCGGCGAAATGCTGTCCTTTTTGTAGTAGAACGCGTCGGCCGCCAAAGTCGGGAACAGCCCGACGGCGCTCACCGCATTGGAGTAGTCGAGAATCGACGATTGCAGCGTGATCCCGTTCAGTTCGATGCCGTCCTCGTGCAGCACCCACGACACCACGGCGCTACGGGCCGTCCCATACGATTCGCCGAACAAGAACTTCGGTGAATTCCACCGGTTATACAGCGTCAAATAGCGCTGAATGAAACGGTCGATGGAGTGGGCATCCTGATCGACGCCCCAGAAATCCTTGTTCTTGAACGGGGCGATGGCCGCCGAATAACCGGTGCCGACAGGATTGATGAAGACGAGATCCGAGCGATCGAGCAAGCTATCTGGATTGTCGAGCAGTTTGTACGGCGCGGGCGGCGTGAAGTTCGGGAACGACGACTGAATCCGCTTCGGCCCGAACGAGCCCAGCAACAAATACACCGAAGACGAGCCCGGGCCGCCGTTATAGAAGAACGTTACGGGCCGCGGCTTCGTCGGATCGGGGTTGTCGGCCGTATAGGCCACGTAGAACATCTTGGCATTGGGCTGCGACGTGGAGGCATCGATCGTCGTCAAGTGGCCCGCGCGCGCGGTATAGGCGATTGCCTTGCCGCCGATCGTCACCGTATGGTGCGACACGGCCACGCCCTCGGTCGCATCGGCAACGGAATCGTTCGGACCGGTGCCGTAGACATCCGTGTCCGTCAATGCTTGATCGGCCGGCGGCGTAGCCGCGCTCGGACTCGACGCCGCGCCGGCGGCAGGCGTCGCCGCCGAATTGGCCGCGGCGCCGCCGCCAGCGGGAGAGGAATCGCCGCCGCCGCAACCGGCCAGCAAAATCGCCGCGAGGGCGGCGGCCGCAATGGGAGCCCACTTGCCGGGCATGACGCCGTTAGACGCCGCGTCGCTTCTCGACAACCCAAGTTTGTTCATGATGATGACCACCTCTCTGAGAACCACGTCGGATACCACCGCGTGAGACGCGTGTTCCGATTGTTTTCCGCATCGACTTCGTGCGCGGCCTGTGCAGTCCCATTCGATATCGTCGCCACGATCCGATGCGCGCTCGAATCCGTCTTAATCGACGGGCCATTAAGCATTAGTATTGAAAGCGAATATTTTAGGCAATACGCCGCCCCGAAGCTTCGGCGCTCCGTATTAAACCCAATATCATTTCTTAACGTGACGTATTCCGGATCCACTCAAGTCGAATTCTCATCCACGCCCCTCCAAACGCGGACAAGCACAGTCGACGGCAATATTTCGCCGATTCAAAATCACTAAGAAAATGAAAAATAATTCATCACCTTACAGCACGAAAGACTAATCGCCTTGAATTTGAATATACCGATCCTTCATTCTTTATTGATATCGGCGTTTAAAGCATTGGTATCCATACGAATCGTCGTAGCTCGCGATCGGCGAATGCGCGAAAGCATGGCGACAGCGTCCGGGCAGCAGCTCAGCGAGACGAAAAGGTCCGATAGAGCATCCAAAGGCCGGCCGTGGCGAGCCCGGCCGTCATCCCCCACGCGATGCCCGCGGCGCCCCACCGATGCACGGCCCAGGGCACGATGGCAATCAGGACGACGACCTGCATCGCCGATGCTTGCGCGACCGCGCGAGCGTCGCCGCGTGCGCGCAGGTAAGCCACGAGCACGGCAATGAGCGCGCCGAGCGCCATGTTGACGACGAAGATGCGAAACAGCGGTACGGCAGGCAGCCACTGGGGACCGAGCACCCACGCGAACAACGGCATGGCAAGCAGGCGTAGTGCGACGACGACGAGTGCGACCGTGCATGTGCCCAGCACGAGCCAACGTTTCACGAGCCGCGCGGCCTCGTTCGCATCGGTCCGATAACGCGCGGCGAAGGTGGGAAAAAGGTACTGCGCGAGCGCGATCGCCGCGTCGGCGAGCAGCAACTGTGCAAGGCGCGAGGACATTTGATAGGCACCGAGTTGCGCCGGCCCGAGCATCCTTCCGACGACGACCTTGTCGAATTGATTGAGCACGAGGTTGACGACGCTGCCCGCCCAAATCCAACGCGAAAAATCGATGTAATCGCCGATCCCCGACCAGCGCGGCGAAAGCAGTGGACGCGGGGCGAAGACGAGCCAACTCAGCGCGCTCTTCAAGCTTTCGCCGAGCAGCATTCCGGCCAACACCGAGTAAGCGCCCGCCCCCGAGAGCGCAAAGGCGAGGCCCGCGCAGCAATCGAGCAGCGCCGCGCCGATCTCGATCGCCGCGATATGGGCAAACCGGCGCTCGCGCTGCGCGACGTAGTAGCTTGGCGACGCCAGCGCACGCGCGAGCGGCAACGCCGCCGCCATTTGAACCAACAGCGCCCCTCCCAAGTGAAACTGAGCCGCCATGAACGGCGCCGCGATCAGGAGAACCAGCGCGACACATACGCCGCGTGCAACGAGCGCCGTCAGTACCGCGCCGAGTTCGCCGCGCGCCGGTGCCTGCGGGCGCTGCACGACGGCTTGCGCGAGCCCTGTGTCCGACAGCGACTCGGCGATCGCGACCGCAAGCAGCGCGACGCTGACGCTGCCGATCGCGCCGGGCCCGAGGATGCGCCCGATCGCGAGGAACTTGAGCGCGACGAGACCGCGGACTGCGCACTGCTGGGCCAGCACCCAGGTGGCCGCCCCCGGCGCCAGGCTCGCGCGCAGCGATCTTGAGACGCTCGGCGTCGAATCGGCCGATCTCGCCCGAGTGCCGCGCAGTGTGTTCACGTTCGATGCGCTCCGCGTCGCTCGCCGCGGGACCTGACGCGGCACGAACAACAAAGTAACGCGCCGCCGCCGCCGAAAAGCGCCATCTCGTAGCGAGGATCCGCCATGGCCGATCGGCCCGCGCACGCGTGCCGGAACGGGCGAGAGTTTGGCGGCTCGCGCGCATAACCCGGTGCTACCGTGCGCACGAGAACGCCTCACTTTGTCGATGAAAACATCTGCCGAATCCGAGCCGGTCGCGAGCGGGCCCTTGCACGAGGCGATCGACGCCTGCGCGCATCGACAGTCCTCTGCTCCGTTTGCCGGCGCCCAAATGCATGCGGTACGTCCCGTGGTGCTGATCGTCGAGCCGGACTTCACCGGACACCGGTGGCGTTACGCACAGTGGGCCGCGCAAGCGTATATGGAAGCGGGTCAGTGCTGCGTCATCGCCACGCGCCCGGCCAATGCAGGTCATCCACTCGCACGTGCGATCGCGGGCGAGCGCCGGCCGGAACTCCATCTCGCATGGGTCGACGATCCCGCACCGGCGAACGCGCTCGCGTCATGCGCCGATGCGATCCCCTACGCGCGTCACCACCGTTACTTCGCGCATGCGTATGCGAGCGTATCGGCCCGCGCGCCAATCGCCTTCGCGCTCGCCCCTTATCTCGACTATTTCCTGTACGCCTTGCCGTTTCTCGGATCGCCATTCGGCGAAACGCCCTGGGCCGGCATCACCATGCGGACGACGTTTCATCATCGGCAGGTCGGCGTGGACACGCCCGCTCGCCCGCTCGTCAACGCGATCAAGGCGAAGCTGTTTGCACGCGCGCTTCGCACGAGCGGGCTAACAACGCTGCTGTCCATCGATCCCACGTTGCCGCAGTGGAGCGACCGGACCCGCACCGATAGCGCGAGGAGAGCCAGCATCGCCTATTTAGCCGATGCATTCCCCGATACGCGCGCCGTTGATGCGGCGACGGCCCGCACGCGCCTGAAGCTCGGGCCCGGGCCGCACGTGCTCGTCTACGGATCGATCACGGAACGCAAGGGGATTCGCGAACTCGTCGCGGCGCTCCAGCATATGGCACACCCTCCCACGCTGATCGTCGCAGGCCAGCAGGATGAGGCAACGCGCTCCTTCCTGCGTTCGCACGCCCGCGGACTCGCACCGAAGCCGCTGACGATCGATGACTTCATCGACAGCGATATGGAGCGCGATCTATTTTCCGCGTGCGACGTGCTGTGGCTCGGCTACAAGGGACACTACGGGATGAGCGGCGTGCTCGTCCAAGCGTATCGGTTCGGCAAACCCGTCATCGCCACCTGCGAGGGGTTGATCGGCTGGTTTTGTTCCGGCGGCGCACTCGGGCCCGTGCTCGAAGACCTTTCCGTGCCATCCATCGTCAGCGGCCTGGAACGGGCATTCGCGCGGCCGTGCGATGCCGGCGAAACGATCGCAACGCCCGGGCGCTGCGCGCTCCTGCGGCAAAACACGCTCGGGCGCTTTAAGCGCACGCTGCGCGAGGCGGCGCACGGTTGCTTCAGACCCGCTAACGTCGACAAGGACCCGCGTCGATGACGACCGGCTTGCCGGAAAGAGCGCGTTGCGCAACTTGAGGAACGGAAATTCGATGGCCCTCGTGGTGACGTATCCCACGCCGATCGCGATCGCGGCCTGACACGCGAACGCCCCGAACCAGACGATAAAGCGAGGCGCGCCGGCCGCCGTCGCCTTGGCGATAAACAGCGAACCGGGCGCGAGCGCGATCGAATGCCACAAGTAGATGCCGTACGAATACACGCCGACCCACGCCACGGCCCGGAACCACCATGTTCGGCGCAGCGCGCGCGCGTGTTCGAGCATCAGCACGATCAGCGCGACGAAACCGGCCGACTGAATCGTATAGCCGATGCTTTCGTCGAGCGCGGTATTCGACGTCCCGAATCCGAGCCACAGCACTAACAGGCACACGGCAATCACGAGCATCGGCGTACGCCGCGCGAAACGACGGTAAAGCCCGGGGGCCATCCAATAGATTACGGCCAGCATCACCCCCGCGAGCAAGCTATCGATGCGGTATTGCGTAAAGGAGAACGCCGCGTCGAGCCGCCCCTCGCCGACGGCCATGGAACGTATGACGAGTACGAATAGGCAGACACCGCCGAGCGCGACGAGGATGGCACGAGCCCCGAGCCGCCACCGCGCGAACACGAGCAGGACCGCCGGCAGCAGCAGATAGAAGTGCTCTTCCACGGCGAGACTCCATGTCTGCGATATCGCCGTGCCGAGGTAGTTTTGCAAATGCGTGAGGTTTTGCACGAGAAAGCTGTCTAGCGGGTGGCGCCGCGCCATCGCGTGAAAGGCGATCAGCACGTAGTACGCCGGCCAAATCTTGAAGATTCGCCTCACGATGAAACGGCGCGCATCGATCGCGCCCTGCTCGGCGTATTGCCTGAGCAGAAGCCCGCCGACCAGGAAGCCGCTCAACGTGAAAAACAAATTCACGCCCTCGCGGCCGAAATGCGTGAACGGGTATTGCGCGATCGAGACAAGCGCCGACCCGGGATCGACGGACCTGAAGTGATAGCCCATGACGGCGATGATCGCGATCCCGCGCAAGAAGTCGAGCTCGATCGCTCGATCGCGTACGATCGCCTTCGCGCTCCCGAACACATTTGTGATCATCGTGACGTCCTTCTCCCGCGACCGGCCGGGCTGGATTCGAGCCCTTCGATCTTCGGCCGCCCATCGCATACGCATCCGCCAATCTCGCGCTGTCAGCCGACAAGTTCCATTTCGTCGCCGGCACGCCCCGGGGGCCACGGCCGTACGCTTCCGCCGAACGCTAGGCGAGCGCCGCCACAGGCGCGCCCCGCGATGGCGCCGAGCGGTATAGTCGGCTCTTGATTGGGGCCTCGCGCCGTCAACGAGTAGGAGCAGCTTCGACATGAGAGAGGCGCGATACCGATTCGCTCCGGGCATGCGGCGCATGGCGACGAACCCGCTGACACGTCCATTGATCTGGCTGTTCGTGTTCCCGCTCGCCATGGACTACAAGGCGGCCGCGACGAACGACGGCCATCTGGCTCAAATCGCGCTCGTGGTCCCTGTCGTGGCCGCCGGCATCGTATTGCTGCTCATCGGTCCGCGCGTGCGGCACCGCTCGGCGTTGCGCGCTTGGGTGACGACGTCGTTGATGCTGGCCGTACCCGCGAGCCTCGCAACGCAATGGCTCCAAGAAAACAGCCTCGGCCAATATGTGCGCGTGCTGTTGCCGTTCGTGCTGTTTCAACTCGGATTCGCCGTGGGATGCAGGCCCTGGCAAGAGGCGCGGCTGGAACAGTTCGAAAAGGCACTCTTTTGGGCCAACGTCGTCAGTCTCGCGTTCACCTGCCTATTCGGTTTCATGGTCGCGGGGTCCCTGGCCGAGGTCCGCTATCGGATCGTTTCGGTTACGTTCCTGGCCTTGCAAGGCGTGCTGCTGCATGAGTTCGTCGTCGCGAAACGCTATACGATGCTCACGCTGAGCCTATTCATGGCCACCATCGTCATCGAACTGTTGAGCGTCACGCGCTCGCTGCTCCTCGGCACGGCCTTGCTGTTCGTACTCGCGATCTGGATGAGCGCGGCCGGAAGCCGCCGTCTCGCGCGCGCGGGCATGCGCGCGCTTATCACCGCCTGTTTGCTCGCGGGCATGGCTGTCGCGGCGGCCGCATGGTTTCCGGACGTGGCCCAGCACTGGGTGCAAAGAATCGACTTCGCCAAATCGGGGACGAAGACAGGCGAGGATCCGACGACCATCACGCGCCTCGCGGAGATGCGCGATCAATACGATCAGGTCACTTCCTCGCCCGTTTCGCTGCTCATCGGCAAAGGCTACGGCCATGACTACGGCTACTCGCCCGCGTATTTGCCCGACCTCGCGGGGCAAATGAGCAAGAAGGACTTCTACGCCGAACGAGACTGGGCGGCCGGGCACAATTTCTGGGTCTACCAATTCTTCGCGGGCGGTCTGCTGTTCGGGCTCGCGCTTCCGCTTGTGCTGCTCTACGCGCTGGCGCGCTGCGCGATCCTCTATCGGCGCCGTCGCGCCCGCGCGCCCGATACGCCGCAACTGCCCGTGCTCGGCCGCGCGATCCTGCTGACGGCCGCCCTTCCGGCCGCGTCCGTCGGCGGCAACCCGCTCGGCCCGCGGTTTTCCGGGCTCGTCTTCGGCCTCGGGCTCGGACTCATGGTCGCGATGCACGCGCGACTTGCGCGATCGGCGCGGTCGGAAAGACGCTGCGCGGCCTATACCCCCTCGCAACGATCGTCGAGCACAAACGCCGACGCCGTCGCACCATGAACCTGCTGCACGTATTGCCCTCTTTGGACCCGGCCGCGGGCGGGCCGGTGCAAGCCGTTCGGCACAGCGCCGTCGCGCTCGCGCGGCTCGGGCACGCGGTCGAAGTCGCGACGCTGGACGCCCCCGATGCGCCGTTTCTCGCCGATGCGCCCGTGCCGGTGACAGCGCTCGGCCCAGGTCGAGGAACGTACGGCTTCGCGCCGCAAGCACCGGTTTGGCTGCGCATGCATGCCCCGCGATTCGACGCCGTGATCGTTCACGGGCTTTGGCAATATCACGGACTGGCCACGCGGCAGGCGCTGCAAGGCCTTAGCGTCCCGTACTACGTGTTCGCGCACGGCATGCTCGATCCGTGGTTCAAGCACGCCTTTCCACTCAAACATTTGAAGAAGTGTTTGTATTGGCCGTGGGGCGAATATCGCGTTCTGCGCGACGCACGCGCCGTGCTCTTTACGACCGGCGAAGAGCGCTTCCTTGCGCGGCAATCGTTCAAACCCTACCGCGCACGCGAACGAATCGTTCCCTGCGGAACGCCGGCACCGCCGGGCGATGCGGCGCGCCTACGCGCTCGTTTCCGGCAAGCCTACCCGACGCTTGCAACGCAACGCGTGCTGCTCTTTCTCGGGCGGCTCCATCCGAAGAAGGGTTGCGATCTGCTGCTCGAAGCATTCGCGCGCATTGCGCCCGCCGAACCCGGGCTGCATCTCGTCATGGCCGGCACGGGCGACGCCGGTGTCGTCTCGCGGCTTCAGGCGCTCGCGCGCGAACTGCGCGTCGCCACGCGCGTCACTTGGACGGGTCTGCTGCAGCACGACATGAAGTGGGGCGCCTTCGCCGCGAGCGACGCGTTCGTGCTTCCCTCGCATCAGGAGAACTTCGGCATTGCCGTGACTGAAGCGCTTGCGAGCGGAATTCCCGTGCTCATCTCCGACAAGGTCAACATCTGGCGCGAGGTCGATGCCGATCAAGCGGGGTTCGTCGCATCCGACACGATCGAGGGCACAACGGCAAACCTGCGCCGCTGGCTTGCGCTCGATCCCGTTTGCGCCGAGCGCATGCGCGCGCAGGCACGGCTCGCGTTCTCCACGCGCTTTACGATCGAAGCGCATGCGCGCGCGTTGCTCGATGTCCTCGAGCCGGATCGCGGTCTCAATGCCTGACGAGTCGCATCAACGCCGATGCAAACGGTACGGCCACGGGGACGAGCGGCACAGCCGTATTGTCGTCCGCGCCATGGCATAGCGAGGCGGGAACGACCACGGCGTCGGGCGTATGCAGCGACTTCACGAGATGACCGGCCAGACGCAGCGCAAGCGCGGCGATCGTGATGGTCGGAAAGTTTGCGCCGACCGTCGGAAACACCGAACTGCCCGCCACGAATAGATTGTCGATGCCGAATACCTTGCAATCCCGATCGACGACGCCCTCTCGGGCCGATTCGTGCATCCGCGTCGTGCCCATGTGGTGCCAGGTGCCTTCGAGCGACGCGGGCCAAGCACGGCCCGCGAGCGGCGGATCGAGCCTGACCTGCGCAACCGCACTTGTCCGTAGCTCTTGCGCCAACAACTCGAACGTACGGTCGAACGTGCGCTGCGCGAGCTCGGTGAGCCGCCAAGCAACCTTCACGCGCGGCATGCCCAGCCGGTCGCGCTGCTCAGCGAGGGTGACGCGGCTCTCGCGATTGGGCTGCGCTTCCACGATCGCCTGCAGTTTGACGTCGCGGATCAGGGCGCGCGGCTGGACGGCACGCGTGAGTCCGAATCCGGCGGTATCGATGGGATGCCTAAGCATCGTGACAAGATCGTCCCTCAAGCGCCAGCCCGGCTGTTCTTTACGCAGCAATGCTTGTTTGCAGCGGATCAATGCCTGCGCGCCGTCGCTGCCCTCGCCGTAGAACACCGAGAAGAACCATACGCGCGAATTGAGCAACTTTTCTCGCCGCAGCACGGCGGGCGTCGGCGCGAATTGCGACGAGATAGGCGTGCCGTAGGCGGCGACGGCTGCGTTTTGGTAGTGATACTTGATGTCATAGAGCTTATTGCGCGCCCACCCGGGGGCGAAGCGCACGCTGCCCGACATGATGCGCGGATGGTCCATGAAATACCGGCCAACGTTGTCGTGCGCGTTGCCGAGCCCGGCGGCCTGCACGCGATTGGACGCGAGCAGGAGTCTCGCATTTTCGATACCGCCGGCCGCCAGGACGAAGCGCTTCGCCGTGACGCTCATGCGCCGGCCCGTGAGCGTGGCCACTTGCACGCGTTCGACATGATGGGCGGCGGCGTCGGTATCGATATGCACGACGTTGGCATGCAGGAACACGCGGATATGCGGCGAGCGTTCGAGATCGCCGCGATAGAGTTTGCCGAAGCGGGCGGGCGGACTGAATTGGGCGATGGTGTCGCGCAGATCGCCCGTCACGAGCGGGATGCGCCGCACGTCATGGCGCCCGATCGCTTGCTCCCAAAACGGCGGATCGAAGTTGTCCGGTCCGAGCTTGAGCAGCGCATGCGTGCGTGCGTAGTACGGCGCGAGCTCATCGAATCCGAACGGCCAACCGCTGCCCGGCACCCAGTCGCGCTTATCGAAATCCCACGGATCGAGCGGACGGCACCAGCCGCCCCAGCAGTTGCTGCTGCCGCCGAAGTAGCGGCTGCGGCTGCCGTCGGCGAACGCGTACGGCAAGCCGGCGTTTTCACCTCGATAGAGATCGCGCGTGTCCTCGTCGGGCCGGTAGCCGCCGCTTTCCAGCAAGCAGGTGTCGATCCCGCACCGGTCCAATTCGAGCGCGATCGTAATCCCGGCGACGCCCGCCCCGACGACGCATACGGTCGTCTCGATCTCTCGGCCTTCGTCGATGCCGCGCGTATCGATGAACATGGCTTCCCCCTTTTTCTCTGATCTTCAGGCCAGTGCGCCACCTCTTCCCGACAAGATGTCTGCGCCTACCGCCATGGCCGGGCGCAGGCGCACAGGCGTTGCCGCCGTGCGCGAGGCGTGGCTCGCGAACCCGCGAGGATCAGCGTGCTTGGGGGAAGCGAGGGTGCAAGAAGCGACAAGGATTGCCGCCGTAGACGCCGCCGGCGGCCAGCGATCGATGAACCACCGAGAGCGGCGTAACGAGTGCCGAGCGGCCGATACGCACGCCCATTTGCACGACGCATTTCGAGGTGATCCAGACACCGTCCTCGATGACGATCGGCGCGACGCGCAGATCCATCGTCGCCGCGGCATCGTGCGAGCCGGTCGTGAGAAACGCGCCTTGCGATAGACAGACGTGCGAGCCGATGTGGATGGGTGCTTGGTTATAGAGCCATACGTCGATGCCGAACCAACAGTCGTCGCCGACCTCGAGATTCCACGGCGCTTTGACGCGCAGCGGATGCACGAAGCGGCAATGCCGGCCGATCTTGGCGCCGAAGGCGCGCAATAGCGTCACGCGCAGGGCCGAACTCGGATTGAGCTTGTTGTTCACGACGCACGCTTCGAGGACGAACCAAAGCGCTTGGACGAGCCACCCGCGCTTGGCGACATAGTTGCCTTTACCCGCGCGGCTCAGGTCGATGACGGGGATCTCTTGGGTATGACGGTCCATTTCGGTTGTTCCCGCCGTGCGTGTTCTCTCCTGCATGCAGGCTCGATTATCGTGCGGGTGTCCTGAAGCGTCGTATCGGTGCTGTGAGCATGGCGGTGAGCGACTGTGTTTTGTCGGGGCACGCGTGCTTGCGCGCGTGACGATGATCATCGTGCCGAGGGGACGGTGGGAGGCAGCCATGGGCATTGGATTCACCTGGCGGTGTGTCGCAGGCTTCGCCGCGTGCCTTTGCATCGCGGGAATGACGTATGGTCAAAAGCGCGACGACGACCTCGGACGTGTCGCGATGAGCAAGCAGGCGCAAGGATTGACTCAACCACAGCGCAAGGACGACCGGATCGAATCGCTCGGCGGCGAGCCGGAAGCGCTGCTGGGCGGACCCGCGCCAGCCGGTGATCTTTACGGCAACGAGGGCTACAAGACGCAAACCCTTGGCCCAACCCTAGCCGACGCCAAGCGCATGCGGCCCGGCACGGCGAATACGCAGGCCACGGGCAATGCGAAGGGAAACACCGCAGATCCCGGATCGCAGTCGCCGACACAATCGGCTCTGTCGATTTATCACGGGTCGGGGGACGTGGGTAAGGCCGTGGGGCAGGTTTATCGGATGCCTTGGTAGCACCACCGATCGAGCGTCTCTGCCCCAATCCGAAGATCAGCACGATTATCTCACGCTGCCCTGCCCGATCCTTTTCAATGCGATGTCCAACCGCCCACCCCCACCACCCGGGACCACCCGCTGCTCGAGCCGCTCGATCACTGCATCGAGCGACAACTCGCGCACCGCGTATCGCCTCGCGGCGGCGCCCAATCGCGCGCGCAATCGCGCATCGTCCACCAAGGTCTCGATCGCCCCCGCCAATGCCGCTTCGTCCTCGGGTTCCACCACGATCCCTCGCCCGCTTACCACGCGATGGATTTGCGTCCCCTCGCGCGCCGTCGCGACGATCGCCCGCCCGCTCGCCATCATGCCCGCGAGCTTCGAGGGCATCACGAGATCCGCCGCGTCGGCCCGCTGCGGCAATACGTGCACGTCGGCTACGTTGAGCAATTCGTTTAACCGCTCGGCTCGCTGCAACCCGATCGTCACGCAGTTCGGCAAGCACGCGCACCGTGCGGCCACCGCTTCACGCAATACGCCGTCGCCGCAAAATACGAATCGAACATCCGCGCGTCGGACGAGCCTGGCAGCAGCCGACACCAGATATTCAAGCCCCTGCTTCGCGCCCATATTCCCCGCATACAGCACCACCTTTTCGCCCGCGGCGATCGCCAGTTCTTCCCGGTACGGGCTTGCTCGCCCAAGCGGATAGATGGCCCGTGCATCGACCCAATTCGGCAGACACAGCGCGCGTGCCGGATCAACACCGAGGGCGACCAATCGCCCGACCATCGGTTCCGAAATCGACGACACCACATCGAACCGCCTCAGCACCGCTCGCTCGAACCCATGCGCGAGACGCGCCGCATACCCAGGCTTGAGCAAGCCTAGCTGGAACGCCGCCTCCACCTCGAAGTCCTGCACGTGCAGCCAGGCGCTCGCCCGCGTCGCACGCGCGAGCGCAAGCGCGACGGGCGCGCAGAGGAGCGTCGGCGCGACCGCCATCACGACGTCGGGCCGCCAGCGCCACTGCGCCAGCATCGGCAAGATCGACGTCAACGCGAACGAGACCAGGTGCAACACGCGCGTCGCGCCGCGCGGATGCGCGGGGACCCAGAGCGGCGCGCGCCGCACGCTCACGCCCGCGCGCGTCTCCGCCGCGTAGCGCCAGGCCGACCAACCGGCCGCAACGCGCCAAGCCGGGTAGTAAGGCGGCGCGCAGACGACATGCACCTCGTGCCCGCGTGCCGCTAGCGCCTCGGCCATTTCGGCGGTGTACTTGCCCGTGCCCGTCAACTCGGGGGCGTAATTGAGGCCGTACATAAGGAGCTTCATCGCCGAATACCGCTCGCTCGCGCCGCGGTGCGGCCATCCTCGCGCATGCGCAGCATTGTCGCGCAGCCGCGCTCGATATTCGCGGCCGCCGAGCGCGGATCGAATCGCGCGATTCGCGCCATGCAAGCGCGCGCCGTGTGCTCGACGTCGACGAACGCCTGCGGCGCCCGAGCCAGCGCCACGGCGAGCGCGTTGACGTCGCCGGCGGGAAACGACAATCCCGTTTCCCCTTCGACGATCAGTTCCGGCACACAACCGCAGCGGTCGCTGACCACCGCCGGACATCCATGACTCAGCGCTTCGTTGACCACGAGTCCCCACGGCTCGCTATGACTCGGCAAAACGAGGCAAGTCGCACCGAAATACTCATGCGACAGGGGCTCGTCCTGCAAGCTGCCGACGAACCGCACGGCACTCGATAGCGCCAGCGAGACCACGCGCGCGACCAGCGCATCGTGCAGCCCCCCTGTCCCAACGATACGCAACCGCGCCTGCGGCAACTCGGCGCATACGCGCCCGAACGCATCGAGCAGCGTATCGATCGACTTCTCTTCGGATAGCCGACCCACGTAAAGGAAGACGGGCTCGCCCTGCCGGCGTGCGCGCAAGCGCTCGCCCAACGCCCGCTCGCGGGAGAACGAACGCGGCAGGGCCGCCGCCTGACACGGCACGAATATCCGCTCGCGCTTGGCGCCGAGCGACATCAAATATTCGCGGCTGCGTTCGCCGAAGCCGAAATAACCGTCGCACAACGAAAAGAAGATGCGCTTCGGAATCGACGTCATCAAACGGCGCGGACGATCGAGGGCCGTCGAATCGCAAAACACCGCGCGCGGCTTGCGCGCCACGATGCACGCGGCCAGCATCGCCCAGTATTCCGGCCGATGATAGCCGGGCAACACGATCAGTTCGGACTTGCTCTTGAGTACCTCCGAGGTGAGCCGAACCACCATCTTCCACACGGGAACGTCTTCGTAACAGCCATCGAACAACTTTCGCATGGGGTATCGATGAAACGAGTAATCGACTTCGGAAAAGCCGATTCGGTCGGTCTCCGTATCGGCGATCTGCACCATCGCATACCGAATCGTGCCCGCTGCCGAGAGGTTGTACAGCGCCGAGAACACCGCGCCTTTATGACGCGACCAGACGACGTTGTGAAAGATCGTCACTGTTGAGCTCATGCTCGCTCATCCGTTAGATGCCGCATTGGCCGCGCGCTGCCGCGCAGCGTAGTCCGCATAGGTCGCCCCGATGCCTTCGGCAAGCCCGATCGTCGCGTGCCAGCCCATGCGAGCAAGGCGCGACACGTCGAGCAGCTTGCGCGGCGTACCGTCCGGCTTGGTGCGATCGAAGACGAGCTCGCCTCGAAAACCCGCCACGGCCGCCACGCGCTGCGCCAATTCGCGTATCGTCAGATCGGCGCCGACGCCGACGTTGTACACACCGTCGGGTATATCGTGTTCGATGACGAAACGGGTCGCGCTCGCGAGGTCGTCCACGTGCATAAACTCACGCCGCGGCTCGCCGGTGCCCCATACCGTCAGCGTGGCGGCCTTCGATTCGACGGCCTCGTACGCCTTGCGAATCAGCGCCGGCAAGACGTGGGAGCCCGATAGATCGTAGTTGTCGTTCGGGCCGTATAAATTGGTCGGCATCAGCGCGACGTAGCGAGTGCCGTATTGCCGGTTGTAGGCTTCGCACAGCTTGAGCCCCGCGATCTTCGCGATGGCATAAGGTTCGTTCGTCGGTTCGAGCGCGCCGCTCAACAGGTACGTTTCGCGAATCGGCTGCGGACACTGCTTGGGATAAATGCAGGACGACCCGAAAAACACGAGCCGCAAGACGCCGGCTCGATAGGCCGCATCGATCACGTTGGCCTCAATCGCGAGGTTCTCGTAGATGAAGGTTGCGGGCCGCATCGAATTGGCCAAAATGCCGCCGACGCGCGCGGCCGCCAGCAACACGATATCGATTCGCTCGGCGGCGAAAAACGCGCGCACGGCCCGTTGATCGGTCAGATCGAGCGCTTCGTGCCCGCGCGTGACGAGATGGTAGCCGTGGGCCGCGAACTCGCGCATCAGCGCGGAGCCCACCATGCCGCGATGCCCGGCGACGAATATGCGTGGCTCGAGGTTCATCGCCACACCTCACTCGTGGTGCTCGAGCGCCTTGAATCCCGCCATCGTCACGAGCGCGTCGCGCCGCGCGATTTGATAGTCGGCTAGCGCCATCTCGCGTACGAGCGCCGCAAACGGCGTGCTCGGCTGCCACCCGAGCTTCTCGCGCGCCTTGGTGCAATCGCCGAGCAGCGTTTCGACTTCGGTCGGTCTGAAATAGCGCGGATCGACTCGGACGATGACCTCGCCCGGCGAAACGCGCGTCTCGCGGCCCGGCGCACGCTCGACGACGCCGACTTCGTCGAGCCCGCTTCCCTCGAAGCGGACCTCGATACCGAGCTCGGCCGCCGCTCGCTGCACGAACTCGCGCACGCTGTACTGTTCGCCCGTGGCGATGACGAAATCCTCGGGCGTGTCTTGCTGCAGCATGAGCCATTGCATCTCGACGTAATCGCGCGCGTGGCCCCAGTCGCGCCGGGCCGATAGATTCCCCAGATACAGCTCGCGCTGCAGCCCCACGGCGATCCGCGCCAACGCACGCGTGATCTTGCGCGTAACGAACGTTTCGCCCCGCACCGGCGATTCGTGGTTGAACAAGATGCCGTTGCAAGCGTAGATACCATGCGCTTCGCGGTAGTTGACGGTCGTCCAATACGCGAACAGCTTGGCTACCGCGTACGGGCTGCGCGGATAGAACGGGGTGCTCTCGCGCTGCGGCGTCTCTTGCACGAGCCCATACAACTCCGAGGTGGATGCCTGATAGAACCGCGTACGCCTCTGCCAACCGAGCACGCGAATCGCTTCGAGGATACGCAATGCGCCGAGCCCGTCGGCGTTCGCGGTGTACTCCGGTTCATCGAACGAAACGGCCACATGGCTTTGCGCAGCCAAGTTGTAGATCTCGTCCGGCTCCACGGTTTGGATCACACGCAGCAGACTCGTCGAATCGGTGAGATCGCCATAGTGCAGATGCAACTGCCGCCCGCCCTCCCCGTTCTCGTGCGGATCGTGATAAAGGTGATCGATGCGATCGGTATTGAACAGCGACGTTCGCCGCTTCAAGCCGTGCACTTCGTAGCCCTTCTCCAGCAGCAACTCGGCCAGGTACGCACCGTCTTGCCCCGTCACACCCGTGATCAATGCCACCTTGCGGTTCATGTTCGGCTCCTCGTCATCGCTATCGTCGTTCGTCCGGCGTGCTTACTCGGCCGTGCTTTCGTAGCCGTAATAGCCGCCTCTATAAGAACCTCCCAGCAGCGGCATGGCCGGCGGCACGTCGGTCAGCAGCACGCCTTTGAGATTCACGCCGCCCGTCTCGAGCCGCTTCGCCGTCTCGCCGATCTCCCCGATCGGATGCCGCCCGTAGCGCACGACGAGCAAGGTCGTGCCCGCATACTTGCCGATCAGTGTCGAATCGGTCACGGCCAGCACGGGCGGCGTATCGATGATGACGAGGTCGTACCGGCACGCGAGCGCTTGCAGCACCTCGCGGAACCGATCGCTCATCAAGAGCTCCGACGGATGCGTCGGCAACGAGCCTTTGGCGAGCACGTCGAGACCGGGGAGCAACTCGCGCTGAATCGTGCTGTCGAGATCGCCGCCGCGCAACACGTCCGATAACCCCGGTTGGTGCCGGACGCCGAAATGCGAATGCACTTCACCGCGGCGCATGTCGCCGTCGATCACGAGCACGCGTTTGCCGGCCGAGGCGACGAGCGCGGCGAGATTGACCGAGAGGAACGATTTGCCGGCATCGGGACGCGATCCGGTCAGCATGACGATATTGTTCGGCGCTTGATCGAGCGACAGTTGCAGCGACGTGCGCAGGCTGCGCACGCCTTCGACGGCAATGTCCTGCGGCGAATGCGCGGCCAGCACGTGCAGCCCTTGACGGCGCATGAGGACGTTTTGCTGCAGCCGCAATTGCAGACCGCTGCGCGGCACCACGGCGAAGACCGGCACACCCAGCGCGCTTTCGATTTCGTCGGCGCGTTCCACGCCGCCGTAGAGCGATTTGCGTATGAACGCCGCGATGATGCCGATGAACAGTCCGCCGCCGAATGCGAAGAAAACGATCAGCGCACGCTTGGGCCAGACGGGCTTATCGGGCGCCTCGGCGAAGTCGACGACGCGCACATTGCCGATTTGCCCGGCCTTGGCCACCCGCAGTTGCTGAGCGCTATTCAACATGTTCGTATAAAGCTCGGTATCGACGCGCACGTCGCGGAGCAGGCGCAACGCAGTCTGCTCCGTGTCCGGCAGTGCGGCGACGCTCTTCGTCATCTCGGCCTGCGCGCTTCTTAGCTGTGCGATCTGCGCATCGAGCGCGGCCACGGCCGGATGGCTCGACGTGAAGCGCTGCGACAGGTCGACACGCTGCCGCTCGAGGTCGGCAAGCTTGGTCTTGTTCTCGACCGCTTGTTGCAGCAGCAAGCGGCTTTCCTCGCTCAAGTCGACGGTTCCGTGGTTATTGCGGAAGGTGTTGTAGCGCTGCTCGGCCGCGTCGAGTTCGCGGCGTAGCTGCGGCAGTTGCTGGTCGAGAAACGCGAGCGTATGTTCGGCTTCGGCCGAACGCCGATCGACGTCTTGCTGAATGAAGTGGCGGGCGATCCCGTTCACGACATCGGCCGTCAACGCCGGATTCGCACCTTGCAGGGTCAACGCGATGACGCCCGATTGCAGCGCCGTCTCTTTGACGCTGAGCTCTTTCTGCAGTCGTTCGACCGTATCGAGCGTCGACGAGCGTGTCAGGTCGAAACGCGTGCCGGCGCGGCCCGTCAATCGATCGACGCGCACGTGCACGGGACCCGCCGCCGTCGCACCGGTCACATCGTCGCCGACGCGTCCGCTTGCGATCGCGATGCCGTCGGGGTCGCTCAACGTGAAGGTGCCACCCTCGCCCACCGTCACCGTAAAGGTTTTGCCGAAGAGAGCGCCGGGCGTGTCCATGCGCGACACCTCGATGGTTTCGTTGCCCCAAGCAAAACCGCCGAGGTCCACGAACGGCGGCATCGTGAAGCCGAACTTGCCGGTCGTCAGCGCCGTGGTGAAATACCCGACGATCGGCAGCGTGCGCGGCTGCGCGCCGATATCCAAATGCAGGTCGCGCACCGTGCCTTCCGTAACCAGCCTGGACCTCAGCAATTCGATCTGCGCGGCCGTGGTCGCTTTCGTTTCGAACATCCGCGACAACGGCTCGATCTGCCGGCGGAGCTCGTTTGCGGCACCGTTGCCTGCGTTGGGATTCTCCTCGACTTGGATGATCGCGTCGGACTTGTACACGGGCCGGGCCAAGAACGCATAGGCCGAGCCGAGCAGCGTGACGACGAGCGTCGTCGTCGCGACGAGCCGCCAATTCGTCGCAATGGCATGCAAATAGTCGGCAAGGCGCAATTCCTCGCCGGAGCCCAAATCGGTATAGCGATGCTCGAAGTCGATAGCCATGATGGTTGCTCGCCTCATAGGGATGCCGCTTGGCGGCCGGATCACTTGGTCACGACGACGCCCGTGATCGCCGCGTTGATCGCCGGCAGGAACAAGTTCAAGACGCGATTGAATTTCACGAGCGCGCCGTTATCGACGTAGACGACGTCTTTCGGCTCCAGCTCGAACTGGTTCGCCAGCACCATCGAGACCGGCGAGGTGGCATCGAGGTGATAAATCTGCGGATTGCTGCCCGTGGAATCGCGGATCACGAACAACTGCTTCGCTTGCGCCGTCGCGGGGTTCAGGCTGCCGGCTTGCGAAAGCGCTTCGGCCAGCGTGAGACGGCCGTCGCGCATCGGCATGACGGTCGCGGGTTTATTGACTTCGCCCATCACGTAGACGCCGTTTTCGTCGCGCGAACCGACGTGCACCATGTCGCCGGGCCGCAGCACGATCTCGGAGGGACTATGTCCGCCGCGCACGAGTTCGGCGAAACTGATCGGGTAGCGTTTGCCCTCCCGAACGAGCGTGACGCGGCTTTGGTCGGCCGCGCTCGTGAAACCGCCGGCGCGACCGATGGCCTCCGTCAACGTCATCGGAATGTCGTTGATCTGAATCGACCCGGGTTTGCCGACGTCGCCGTCGATATAGATTGCCTTCGCCCGGAACGAAGCCACCCGGACTGTCACCTCGGGCTTCTTGTACACCTTGCTGATACGGCCGACGATCTTGCGCTGCACTTGGTCGACGCTATCTCCCGCCACGTGCACGGTCCCCGCGTATGGAAACTGCAGATTGCCCGCCTCATCCACGACGAATCCGGGCGCCGCGTCGTCGGTGCGCGTCGTCGGCGTCGGCTGCCCGAGCGCGGCGGCGAGCTCCGGATGGTCCCAGACGGTGATCTGCAGGACATCGCCGGGCCCCACGCGGTACGGCGCCGGTCGGCCGAAGAGCGCTTGCGTTTGGTCCGAGATCGGGTGCTGCTGCGCTTGCTCGTTCATCGAACGGATCAGCTTCAGGTTGATATCGGTGATCGGCACCTGCACGCTCTGGCTAGGCTCGGTGCTGTACTCTCCCCCCGCCTGTGCGATGGCCGGCGGCGTCACCATGCGCTGACCGGGTACGAGCGAACAGGCCGGCAGCAGAAACGTACCGATCAGTACTCCTAATGAATATATCGTTCGAATGTGCGGGTTCGATCCGGACATGACGTCCTCCGTGCCGATGGTTCGCGAAGTGGCGGGCGGCCTAGTACGCGTTGCTGTGGACGAATCCCTTGACGATCGTCGCCGCGATGATTCGCATGTCGAGACCGAAGGACCAATTGCCGAGGTAGTACAAATCGTGCGCGACGCGCCGCTCCATTTTTTCGATACGGTCGGTCTCGCCGCGATAACCGTTGATCTGCGCCCAGCCCGTAATGCCGGGCTTGATCCGGTAACGGTGGATATAACCGGCCACGACGTTTCGATAGAGATCGTCGTGCTCGAGCGCGTGCGGACGCGGTCCGACCACGGACATGTCGCCGCGCAGCACGTTGAAGAACTGCGGCAATTCGTCGAGACTCGTGTGCCTCAGAAACGCACCGAGCTTCGTCACGCGCGGATCGTGACGTACCGCCTGTCGCAGGACGCCTGGGGCTTCCGTATGGACCCGCATCGTGCGGAACTTGTACATCGTGAAGATGCGCCCGTCCGCACCCTTTCGCTTTTGCCTGAACAGGGCCGGCCCGGGTGAGGACAGCTTGACGGCCACGGCGATAACGGCAAGCAGCGGCGAAAGGCCGAGCAATGCGCACGCGGCGAAGAGTCGATCGAAGATGTCTTTCGTCAGCAACGCACGGGGCGAGAGCGGCGAGGCCACGAGATTGATCGCCGGCACGCCGAGCAAATCGATTACGCCGCCGCTCTCGAACAACGCCAGCGAGCGCACGTCGGGCATGAAGCGAATATTGACCAGATCGTCGCGAAACTCGGCAACGATGCGCAGGATCGTGCGCTCCTCGGAAAGCGGCAGCGCAAGCCAAACCTCATGCAAATCGCTGCCGCGGACATAGCGCGCAAAGGCATCGAGATCGACGAAACGGCGCACGCCGCCGCTGGCCGATCGGCCGCCCTCGACTGCGGTATGCGGATGCAAGAGGAGTACGGCCGCCGCCCGAAAGCCCGTGGCGGGAGCGGCCTCGATGCGGCGCAAGATGGCGTCGCAATGCGGGCCTGCTCCGACGATCGCGACCTGATGCAGATTGATCCCCGCATGCCGCAACCGCGCGAGCACGGCGTGCGCGGCGAGCCGGTAGACGATCAACGACGCGCCGGCAAGCGCGCTCCAATAGGCAAACCACAATCGCGAGACGTAGTCGATCTCGCGCAACGAAAACATCGCGGTAAGCGCGCAGGCCTGCGCGACGAGCCAAGCGAGCGCGACCTGCCCCGCCAGCATCCGCTTGGAGCGCCCGCGCCACGAATCGTAGACGCCGAATGCCGGAAACAAGACCAGCACGCAGGCGGTGCTGAGCGCGACGAAGGGCGCGACGAAATCGTGCCGCTGCGCGTCGGCGAACCGAACATCGGATGCAAGCGCCGCGCCGGCCAACACGATGCCGGCATCGGACAGCCGCGTCATGAAACCCTGTATCTCACGCATTTGCGTTCTCCGCAACGAGGCGGGCGGTCCCCTCGCCCTCGCGTTCAGGGACTCGCCCTATCATTCTTGCAGCGGCCGTAGTTGTCTTCGAAGCGCACGATGTCGTCCTCGCCGAGATAGGCGCCCGACTGCACTTCGATAATTTCGAGCGGCAGCTTGCCGGGATTGGCGAGCCGGTGCCGCACGCCGAGCGGGATGAAGGTCGATTCGTTCTCGCTCAGCAAAAACTCTTCGTCTCCGCGCGTCACGAGCGCGGTACCGCGCACGACGACCCAATGCTCCGCGCGGTGGTGATGCATCTGCAAGGAGAGCCGCGCACCCGGCGCCACGACGATACGCTTGACCTGGAAGCGCTCGCCTTGGTCGATCGAATCGTAAAAACCCCATGGGCGCCGCACCTTGCGATGGCTCTCGGCCTCGGGCGCGTGCTCGGCCTTGATACGCGCGACCAGCCCTTTGATGCGCTGGACGTGCGAACGGTCGGCCACGAGGACGGCATCGGGGGTTTCCACGACGACGACGTCCGTCGTGCCGACGCAGGCCACCAAACGGCTTTCGGCATGCGCGTAGGTGGAGACCGCGCCCTCGAGCACGACGCGCCCGCGTGCGACATTGCCGTCGGTGTCCTTATGCAGCGCATCCCATACCGCATCCCACGAGCCGAGGTCGGACCAGCCCGCTTGCAGCGGGACGACGATCCCGGCGCAAGGCGCTTGGGGGCCGCCGATCCGCTCCATGACGGCGTAGTCGATCGAATCGGCCGGCGCATCGGCGAAGGCCTCGCGTTCCGGCTCGAAACGCGCGTCGCGCATCGCGCCTCGCGCGACGGCCGCGAGACACGCCGCGTGCATTTCGGGCCGAACGCGCCGGAGCGCTTCGAGCCAGACGGAGGCGCGCAGCACGAAGATACCGCTGTTCCACCAATAGCCGCCGTGCGCGACATATTGCGCGGCCACCTCGGCCGGCGGTTTTTCGACGAAACGATCGATCAGATACGCGCCGTCGCCGCAGGGCTCGCCGGCGCGCACGTAACCGAAGCCGGTGTCGGGCCGCGTCGGCGGCACACCCAATGCCGCGATTTCGCCGCGCTGCGCATGCCGTGCCGCCAATTCGATCGCGTGCTGCAACGCACGGACGTCGGCGATGGCATGATCGGCGGGCATCACCACGAGGATCGCATCGCCGTCGCGCTCGCACGTGAGCGCCGCGGCCAACGTCAATGCGGGCGCCGTATCGCGGCGCTCGGGCTCGACGATCAAACGCGGCGTCACGCCGCAAGAGCGCAACTGTTCGGCGATGATGAAACCGTGCTCGTCGCCGCATACGACGAGCGGCGCATCGGCCACGTCCCAACCCGGCGCGAAACCGTCCAGGCGATGCGCGGTCGCTTGCAACAGCGAGTCGGCGCCGATCACGTCGATCAGTTGCTTCGGATAGCGCTCGCGCGACATCGGCCATAAGCGCGTCCCCGCCCCACCCGCCAGCACGACGGGAACGAGCCGGCGGCACGGCAGGGGCGGGCGGCGTTCGCCGGCGGCCGCGCGCGGGGGGACGACCCGTGGCGCGCCCGGGCGCTGCGCGTGCTCTCGTTGCACGGCATACCTCATAGCGACGCCCCCGTTCAACCGCCGGCCCCGCGGCGGCCTTGCGAGCGGAATTCGGTGGGCGAAATCATCATTCGCTTGCGGAAGATCTTGGCGAGACGATCGCCGTTGCCCATGCCGCTGCGCCGCGCGATCTTATCGACGGGCAACTCCGAATCGATCAGCAGGCTGCAGGTGATGGCCAGGCGCGCCTGCAACAAATAGTCCGAGGGCGTCATGCCGAGTTCGAGCTTGAAGCGGCGCAAGAAATTGCGTTCGCTCATCGCGGCGACTTGCGCGGCATCGGCGATGGAAATGGGCCGTTCGCAGTTCTCTTGCAGCCAGCGCGCGGCCGCGCGAATCTTGTCGCCCGCGCTGGCCGCGCAGCCGTCGCCGAGCAACGGCATGAAACGCGCGCTCGATCCGGGCATCAAGCGTTCGGCCACCGCCCGCGCGAGTTCGACGCCAAGATCGCGCTTGACCATCGTCAACGCGCCCTTCATCGGCTCGAGGCGTTCGTCGGCATCGTCCTCGCGCGCGGTCTGCCGCAGATAGGAGCCGAAGTGATAAACCTTGTCGATCGCGCCGATTCCTGCCGCATCGAGCAACAGACTTCCTTCGCCGATCGAGCGGATGTTGGCCGTCTTCGTCTGTACGTGGCGCAGCCAGCCGATCAAGCGCTCGTCGCCCGCCGCGACGTGCGCCCCTTTGCCGCCGGCGATGAACAATGCGTCGAAGCCGGTGTAGTGGCGAGCGTCGAGGCCGTCGGTCCAGACGCGTACCGACGATGCGCAGCGCACGTTGCCGCCCTCCGCGGAGAGGAACGCGATGTCGTAGGCCTGCAAGTGATGGGCGCTCGTGCAAGCCAACTCGTTGGCCGCATGGAACACTTCGGCAACGAGGCCGGTCCCGAGCAGCGAGAAGCCGTCGAACAGCAAGATCGCAATCCTGCGGGTGGCGGTGGGCGCGTTTTGCGCACTGGCGCGCCACCATCCTGTCAGTGCGGGTTCGGTACTCGCGTAAGGCATGACATTTCCCTCACGAATCATCGCCGGCATGGCCCGGATCCCCTCGTAGTGCAGTGCATCGTAGGCAGAGCCCGTACGCAGTGCCGATCGCATGACGTAATTCGGCGACATCTTGTCTGATAGCGTTAGGCGGATACCGCCTAATGCTTTAACCGATGTTTACAACCTGTCTCGCATGCCTGGGCAAATCGGACAATTCACGAAAAAAGCCGTCGCTATTGCCCGCCATTTAGCCGAAAAACGCCATGCCGCCCCGGCAAAACCCATGCCCGACGGCAAGCGCTTTCGACGCCTAGGTTCCCCGAAGTTTTCTTGTGCGGCCGAGATGTTGCTTGAAGACGCCGGCTTGATCGAGCCGATCGAGTGAGATGAGCGGCGACCGCTCACCGGTACTGCCTGGATACGCACCGCGCGCGGCTTCGGTAACGGCCGCATGCGCACGAACGCATAGGCAGACGATAATGGTTGCGTCTCGATTGCTGTGTTGTTGAGGCCACATTGGCGACTATGCAAGCGCGCCTCCCGGGCCGGATTCGAGCGGCGTCTCGCGTTCGGTCGCGTCTTTTCCATTGGCTCGAAAACAAGCACGAAAACATTGAAATCCGTTGATTGCATGTTTCATTCATGATTCATTCTTCGCGATTGAAAATCGCAATCAATGCGGCAATGCCCTTGAAGCTATCTGTATTTCGATTTTTCGTCCGATGGTCATTCGAGAGAGACAGGCGGCCCGCTTGCGCGGCGCAGCATCCGATGGTCCCGAGGCCTCGCCTGCGCTCGAAACGACGGCACGGCGGGTCCGGCGCCCGTCCCCCTCGCGCGTTTCGCAGACTGCGCCGAAAGCGGTAATGTTTGCGCAGGCGCCGCCGTTTATTCATCCGTCGATATGAAGGATGCCGCCCACGTGCGCGCCGCGCGCTTCGCCCAAGCGTACGAATCCGCCACACGGCCGTGCGCAAATCGACTAGATCCGACGCTCCAAAAAGGACGCTAAAGCTTGTAGTCTCTCGGCAGCGATTCGTGTGAAATCAGGCTTTCGTCCGACCTGACGCTCGATCTAATGTTCGATCCGCAGGCGGCTTGATACCCGATTCATCGCACGTTATTCCACCGTTCGCGCTCGCGGCAGGACCGGCCTCGCCCGCGCGGCACGCACACCATCCCCATTCACCTCGCCCTTGGCGAAACCACGCGTATCGCGCCCGTCGATGCGCGGCGCCGCGCTTTGCCTCGTCGCGAAGCATCGGTGCACCGAATAGACACGACGATCGATGACGCCTTATTTGCCCACTCATGTACGCCGCCTCTACTTGCACCGCTGCGCGGCCGTCGCCGCGCTTTCACTATTGACCGCTTGTGGCGGCGGCGGCGGAAGCTCCGGCGCCCCCTCGAGCGCCGCCAACAGTTCGAACTCGGCGGTGAGCGGCAGTGCCGGCGCATCGAGCCCGGCGCCCGGGGGTCAGTCGAGCACCCCCGCCGCGATCGTCGCGGCCGGCGGCCAGGCGCTCAGTTGCGGGCAACCGTCGGCGCCGGCCGTGGCCGGAGGTACCGGCCCGGCTATCGAAGCCGATACGCCCGGCAGCGACGGCACGCGCACGTTCGCGCTCGGCAGCCCGTTCGATCTGGCGATCACGACGCGCGCAGGGACGAGCGACACCGTCTCATGGCAAGTCCTCGACAATTGGAACGCCGTGCGCGCGAGCGGACGTTTCAGCGTGAACACCGGCCCGCAGACCGTCACGCTCCGTTGCTCTTCCACGTTGGCGGGCTACTTTTCGGTCGCGGCTTCGCTCGTGACATCGACGAATGCCCTGCCCTCGCTGGGCACGCGTCCGGGCGGCATCGCGACATTCGGCGTACGTCCCGACGTATCGGCGCTGCTCCCGGCACCCGCCTACGCGCACGAAGATCAGCATCGCTTCGGCGGCCAAGGCACCGATTACCTGCAAGCAGGACAAACCTGTTGCAACGGCGACGGCTATCGGCCGCTCGATACCGATCTCGGCTTGTCGTGGGCCAACGACACGCGCAACTGGTACGTCGAAGAGCCGAACGGGGCCAACACGTTCGTCCCCGGCACGAACACGCTTGCCCCGTACTTCAAGGCCGGCGACATCATGCGGCTGATTCAACTCGACGGTATCCCGGGCTGGGCCAGCCCCACCGGCGCGAAAACCGAGGCGTATGCCCCCGCCTCGGAGTCGGCGTTCCAGAACTACGCGAGCCGTGTCGGGACCGATTCGGCGCAGATCCGCGCGGCCTACTTCCCGAATCAAGCGAGAAACTACTATCAGATCACCTGGGAACCGGACGGTGGCGGCCCGACGCAGTGGGCCGATAGCGATGCGAATCTCGTCGCGATGTACCAGGCTGCCTACAACGGGCTGCATTCGACCGATCCGAACGCCGTGGTCATGGGTGTGACGGCGTCGATGGTACGCTCGAACACCGCGTGGCTCAAACGGCTCGCGCCACTTGGCATCGCTCAATATCTCGACGGTCTGACGATACACGGCTATTACGATGCGGGTACGTCGCCCTCGCATCCGCCCGAGCGCCTCGCCACCGATCCCGATCCGGCCACGGCCGCGAACGCGCTGCCCGCGTCGATGCGCGAGTTGCGCGCCGAGATGACGAGTCTGCTCAAACCCGGCGCGAAGCTGTTCGTGACCGAAACCGGGATCAGCTACGACCAGGGAACCTCGTACGGCGCCAACTATCCGACGCCGAACGTCCTCTTCGCGCACGGTGCCGTCGTTGCGCGGACGCACCTCATGTTGCTCGGGGAAGGCGCCGACATGACCTACGTGTTCTACTCGTCGGACACGCCCGACTCGCCGCCCGGCTACGGCATGTTCTTCGATCTGAACGATGCGAACGGCACCTACGGTGCGAGCAATATCAGCCCGAAGCCGGCGGCCATGGAGGTCGCCGCGATGACGCGCATACTCGACGGAACCCGTACGCTCGGTTACCTGAACGGCGTACCGGCCGGCGTCTACGGATACGCATTCCAAAAGCTCGGCGGCGGTAAAGTCGTGACAGCCCTATGGACCCACGACAACGCACACTGGAACGCGACGTCGGGCTTTAGCGCGACCTACGGCGTGCCGTACACGCTGCATGTCGACAGCGCGGGCACGTCGGGACAAGTCACCGTCCTCGATGCGATGGGCAACGCGGCCACCGTGCCCTACGCCAACGGCCAAGTCGCGCTGACGCTGACGGAGTCGCCCATCTACGTCGTCTCGGTCAATGCCGCGCTCATGCAGGCCAACACGACGGTTCCGTCCGGCTACGCTGGCCCGTAACCGGACGCTCCGCGGCCGCGTTCCATCCGATTGCGTTCGATGGGGCACGGTAGGCCGCCGCGCGGCGTGGTGGAGTCTAGGGTCGATCGACATCGCAACGTCGCACCGGCCCGAGGCGACTCATGCATCTCGCTATCCTGACCCTGCTCTGCATCTCGCTGACCGCTTGCGGACGCGCCGCTCCCGAGACGAACAGCACCGCCTCGAAGCCCGCTCGCGTGGATGACCCTTCCGCCGTTCCCGGCGCGCTGTCCGCACGAGGCGAACTCGATTGCACGGCGCTTCCGGGCATGCCGGCCGCTTCCGGCGAGCCGGGACATGCCCTGACGGACGGTATCGACGCCGACATGCCGGACGGCGACGGCACGCGCCTCGTGCCGCTCGGCACGTCATTCGCTTTGACGATCGCGGCGCGAACCGCAAAAGCCGACACGATCGAATGGGAAGTTCGCGATGCATGGAACGTGGTGCGTGCCGGCGGGCAGCTACGCGTGGACGCCGGCAACACGCGCGTTTCGCTGCGTTGCACGTCCTCGCGCGCGGGCTACTTCGCGCTGATGGCATCGCTCGTCCACGGCGGCGGGCGGCTACCGCGGCGCGGCACGCGTCCCGCCGGGATCGCCACCTTCGGCGTCTTGCCCGACGTTTCATCGGTACTGCCGCCTGTTACCTATCCGCACGAAGATCAGCACCGGTTCGGCGGCCAGGGCGCGAACTATCTACGCGCGGGCGAGCGATGTTGCGAGGGCGACGGGTACCGCCCGCTCTACCCCGTGCTCGGCCTATCGTGGGCCAACGATACGCGCGGTTGGTATATCGAAGAACCGCAGGGACCCAATACGTTCCAACCGGGCCCCGACACGCTCGCACCGTATTTCAGGCAAGGCGACATCATGCGGCTGATTCAGCTCGACGGCATCCCCGCATGGGCGAGCCCGACGGGCGCCGCGACCCATAGCTTCGCGCCCGTATCGGAGGCGGCCTACGCGAGCTATCTGAACCGCGTCGGCACCGATTCCGCCCGCATCCGCGCGCGCTATTTCCCCACGCAGCAACACAACTACTATCAAGTCACGTGGGAGCCCGATTACGACGGCGGCCTACCGTGGCGCGACACCGACGCACATTTCGTCGATATGTACCGCGCGACCTACGAGGCGATCCACCGCGCCGATCCTCATGCGATCGTCATGGGCCCCACCAATGCGTCCGTGCGCGAAAACCTGCGCTGGCTCACGCGTCTCACGCCGCTGCGCATCGGCCGTTACTTGGACGGCCTCACGATTCACGGCTACTACGATGCGGGTACGTCGCCGTCGCACCCGCCCGAGCGGCTTGCGACCGATCCCGATCCCGCCGCGGCCGCAAACGCGTTGCCCGCCTCGTTGCGCGAATTGCGCGCATGGATGAAACGCACGCTGTCACCCGGGGCGAAGCTGTTCGCCACGGAAACCGGCATCAGCTACGACGTCGGCACGCAATACGGCACCGACTTTCCCACGCAAAACGTGCTCTTCGCTCAGGGCGCCGTGGTGGCGCGCACGCATCTGATCTTGCTTGGAGAAGGCGTCGACATGACCTACGTCTTCTATTCGTCGGACATACCCGAGTCGCCGCCCGGTTACGGTCTGTTCTTCGATCTCGAACACGCGAGAGGCGCCTACGGCGCGCGCGAGATCAGCCCCAAGCCGGCCGCGATGGCCGTGTGCGCGATGACGCGCCTGATCGACGGCACCGCGACGCTTGGCCGCCTGAACGACGTACCGGCCGGGGTCTACGGCTACGCGTTTCAGCGGCTGAACGGGGGCAAGGTCGTCACGGCGCTCTGGACGCACGATAACGCGCACTGGAACGCGGCTTCGGGGTTTAGCGCCACCTATCAGGTGCCATACGCGCTCAAGGTCGACGATACGGACGCGTCCGGCGAGGTCGTCGTCTTCGACGCCATGGGCAATGCGGCGCGCCTGCCTTACCGTCATGGCCGCGTCGCACTGACGTTGAGCGAGGCGCCGATCTACGTCGTCTCGACCAACGCGCGGGCCATGCTGGCGAACGTGACGGCGCCCGCCGGGTATGGCGGCCGATAACAGGTGACGCGTATGCGGCCCTCATCGCGGTATCGAAGGCATCTGACAACATCTCGCGTTTTTCCGACTAGGTTGCGGTGCCGGCGCCGCTCGCGCATACCATGCGACGCATTGCACTCGCGCCGCCTGCTTCGCATGCGCGCGGCACGTCACGCCTGCTCCCACATGGCCAAGCGCATCGCTATCCTCGTATTCGACGGGTTCTCGCTCGTCGAAGCGAGTTCCATCGCCGAAGTGTTCCGGCTCGCGGACGAGCTTCAAAGCGAAGGCGCGCCCGGCGTCTGCGTACCCACACCCGCGCCCGCGAGCCTATCGCCCGGCCCGGTCGCCGAGCCTTATCTTCTGTTGGTTTTGTCGAGCACGGGCGGCAGCATCGCCAGCAGCGCCACGATGCGCGTGTGGTCCGACAATCTCGATACGCAAGCGGCGACGCCCTTGCATGCGCTTTTCATCCCCGGTGGGCGGGGCGCCGCGCGTCTTGCATCCGACGAATCGTTCGTCCGCCGCTTAGGTGCGCTATTGCAACATACGCAAGCGGTGAAAGCACTCGGCGAAGGCGCGGCCATCCTCGCCGCCACCGTGAGCGCCGCGGCCCGCGATGCGGCGGGCGGCCCGTTCGCGCACGCCCAGGCGCCATTGCCTCGCCCTGCCACGCATGCCGAGCCGGCCACCGCGCTCGACGATCCGCTCGGCCCCGTGGCCTGCGCGCTATCGATCGTCAAGCGCGACCGCGGCGCGCAAGCCGCGCGCGCGATCGCCGAGCGGGCCGCGCCGGGTGCATGGCGCCGGCTCGGCGCCGTACTCGGAGAACTCGAGGATGGCGGTACGCGCGAGAAGATCGACACGGCGGCGCGCTGGATCCGCGAAAACTTCGGCCGGCCGATTTCGGTCGCGAAGGCCGCCGAGGTCGCGGCGATGAGCGAGCGCAGCTTTTTGCGGCGCTTCAAATCGCAGATGGGGATCACACCGTCGGAATATTTGGTCCGCGCGCGCCTCGACGCGAGTTGCGTCCTTTTGGCGGGCACCGATCTGCCGGTCGACAAGATCGCGCGCCGCTGCGGAGTGGGCAGCGGCGACGGTCTCGCCAAGATGTTTCGCAAACGCTTGTCGATCTCGCCGACCGAATATCGAATGGCCGAACGGCGCCGCGCCGGGCAGCGTTGAGCATCGATCGCCTCGTGCCGATTACGTTTCGCTCTTGCGCGAACGCGCCGTCAGTTGCGCCGATACGTCGTCGACCAAAGCGCGCAACCAGGCAAGGTCATGCGGCCGGTCCGGTTGCGGATGCCACATCTGATAGCACTTGATCCGTGGAAACGCAATCGGCGCCTTGCACACGGCCAGCGGCAATATGCGCGCGTAGTGCATGGCGAAGCGGCGCGTCGTCGTGAAGATGAGGTCCGAGTGCAGCAGCACCTGCGGCACGAGGCCGAAGTACGGCAGCGTCGTGACGACGCGCCGAGCGGCGCCCGCTCGCGCAAGCCCGATCTCGATCGCGTTGCGCCGCGCGCCGCTATAAGGCGTCGGTGCGAGATGCGCGGCCCCGAGATAACGTTCGAGCGTGAGCGCCTCGTGCGCAAGCGGATGATCGGCGCGCATCATGCAGACGACGGTGTCGCTGAACAAATCGCTGCGCGCGAAACGCGTATCGGGTTTCGGCCAATTGCCGAGAACGAGATCGAGCTCGCCCGCGTCGAGCGCCGCGCCGTGATCGAGCCCGGGATTGAGCGAATCGATCTCGAGCCGCGCTTGCGGCGCCGCCTCGCGAAAGCGCGCGATCAGCGTCGGCATGAAAAAGTCGTTCAGATAATCGGGCGCGGCGATACGGAACGTGCGCCGCGTCGAGGCCGGCTCGAAGTTGCCGTGCGGCGTCGCGACGAAATCGACGTCGCGCAATGCGCGCTGCGCCGGTCCGAGCAGCGACGCGCCGAATTCGGTCGGCACCATGCCCGTTTTGCCGCGCACGAGGATCGGATCGCCGAGCGTCTCGCGCAGCTTGCGCAGCGCGGTGCTGATCGCGGGCTGCGTCTGGTTCAATCGCAAGGCGGCTTGCGTGACGCTGCGCTCGGTCAACAGCGTCCGCAAGACGCGCAGCAGCCAGATATCGAGCGCGTCGGCGCCGCGCGCCTCGGGTTCGATATGGCTCTCGCGACGCGTCGATTCCATCACGTCGCCATCCCGCTCGGCAACGCGCTGATCCGTTTGACTTCGGGCGATTCGAGCCAACCGGGGGAACGCGCGCAGTAGAGCACCATCGGTAGCGCGTCCTCGCCCCAAAACAACTGGCGATGCAAGCGGAACGTGGGCACGCCGAATACGCCGAGCGCCAGCGCATCGTCGAAGTTGCGTTGCAAACGCGCCTTCGTATCGGGGTGCTCGATGAGGCGTTCGCCGTGCGGCACGTTCAGCAACTGGCACAGGTCGGCAAAACCATCCGGCGTGGACGGATCGCGCCCTTCGCGCCAAATGAAGCGAAACATCGAACAGACGGTCGGCACGTCGGCCTCGATCGCCGCGGCGAGCAGCAGCGCCTTGGTGGAATCGAACGGGTGAGCCGGCGGCATCTTGAACGCGATCCCGAGCTGTTCCGCGCGAAAGAGCGCGTGCCGATAGACGAACGTGCGCTTTTGCGGCACCTCGTTCGTCGGACGCTGACCCCAATGCCGATAGAGCGCATAGACCGAGACCGGCACGAGCGAGAACGGCATGCTCGGCCATTTGTCGTGCTGCTCGAGCAGCAGATAAGAAAACGGCGACACGAAATCGTAGAACCACAGCGGCGACGCCGCGTCGATCGGTTGAGTCATGAAGTTCTCCGGTGGATCCGGTTGCCGCTCGCGGGCGAGCATGTCACGCATATTACGCGCCGCCCGCCTCCGTGTCCGTAGCCGCGCGCTCACCCCACGCTTGCGCCAGGCGCGTTCGCACGAATCCGATATGTTCGCGCAGCACATAGAACTGATCGGCGTACGCGAGCGGCATCTTCAGCCGGTTCACGGCCGCCTCGATCTCGACGAGCTTGGCCAGCGAGGCGGCGCGTTCTTCGTCGCTGGCCGTTTCGTCGAGGGCCGAGCGCTCGATCGCGATCAGCGCGCCGTACCACCGGTAAATACGCGACTTGACGCGCCAAGCGTACAACGACGGAATCAGCCTCACGCCCGGAATCAGCACGACGACGATCGGCACGATGAGCACGATCAGCCGGTCGACGAGGCTCGCCAGCCAAAATGGCAGCAAACGATAAAGGAAGCTTTTGCCCGACTTGTAGTAACGGGCCGCATCGTCGCTGATCGGAAAATCGTGCATGACCGGCGACGGAAATTCGCCCGCGTTTTGCAGCAGGTTCGCGCGCGAATGCACTTGCTTGGCCGCTTCGATCAACAGATCGGACAGCGCCGGATGCAGCGAATCGCGCGCGACGAGTTCTGCCGTCGGCGCCACCGTATGCACGGGCGCGGGCGGCAAGTTCTTGCCGAGATCGAACGCCCCCATCGGCAGTTCGATATCCGTCAGATACGGGAAGCGGCGCGCGTAGGCGCGCGCTTGCGAGAACGAGAAGAGGCGCACGCCCGGCGTGCGCAGCAGCTTGGCCATGACCGGCGGCTGCGCGGAATCGCCGGCCAGGAAGGCTGCATCGATCTGGTGCTCCGTCAGCGCGCGGGCCGCCGCTTCGCCCGTGAGCGGCAAGAGCGTCGTACCGTGATCGGGCACGATGCCGTTGGCGCGCAACAGCGCCAGCGCCAACGCACGCGTTCCGCTGCCCTCCGGACCGATCGCGAGCCGCCCGCCGGCGAAGGCCGACAACAGCGGACGCTCGCGTCCTTCGTAAAAAATCACGAGCGGCACGTAGGAGACGCTGCCGAGCGAGACGAGATGCTCGGGCGGCGTGGCGCCCTGCGCCGCGCCCGAGGCGCGTTGGGCGCCGGCGGTGGACGAGGCCGCGGAGGCAGCCGCGCTGTCCGACGCCCCCGCGGCCGCTTGCGTCCCTTGAGCCGTCAGCGTGACCCCGCTTTGGACGAAACCAACGTCCACGGCCGCATTCGGATCGGCCAGCCGTTCGAGGTTCTGCAGCGATCCCGCGGACGGCAACACCTGAAGCGCGATGCCGTTGCGCGCGAGGATCGCCTTGTATTGCTGCGCCGCGTTCCAGAACGAGCTGCCCACCGGCCCCGCCGAGATCGTCAGCGTATTGGGCGGAGCGGGCTGGATCAGCCGAATGGCGAGCCAGATCGCCGCGGCCGAGATCAAGAGAATCGGCCCCGTCGAGACGGCCAGATCGCGCCAAGAGACCGCGATCACGCGCGCCACGAAGCGCGGCGGGCGCGGCGCGCGCAGCACCTTCGGCATACGGGGCAGCCGCGGCTTGCGCGGCGGGTCTTGATCCTGCCGCATCGTTAGCGCTGACCGAAGGCTGCGCCGACGAACAGATCCTTGTACTCGCGCGGCTGCGAGCGCCAATATTGCTTCGGCGCATAGACCCGAGCGCCGAGCTTGGCCGCAGCGTGCCACGGCCAGCGCGGATCGTAGAGCATGGCCCGCGCGAGGGAGACGGCATCTGCTTCGCCGTCCGTGATGATCGCCTCGGCTTGTTCGGGTTCGGTGATGAGGCCGACCGCGATCGTGGGCAAGCCTACCTCGGCTTTGACACGCTGAGCGTACGGCACTTGATAGCCCGGGCCGAGTTTGATCGCCTGTTCGGGCGAGACGCCGCCGGTCGTCACGTGAATCGCCGCGCAGCCGCGCGCTTTCAATTCGTTCGAGAGTGCGACGGTGCCCTCGACATCCCACCCGCCCGGCACCCAGTCGGTCGCCGAAATGCGGGCCCAAACGGGACGCTCGGCGGGAAACGCCGCGCGCACGGCTTCGAATACCTCGATCGGGAAGCGCATCCGGTTTTCGAGGCTGCCGCCGTACTCGTCGTCCCGGTGATTGGCGATCGGCGAAAGGAACTGGTGCAGCAAATAGCCGTGCGCGGCGTGGATCTCGATGCCGTCTATACCGAGGCGCGCCGCCCGCTTGGCGGCGGCCACGAAGTCGTCGCGGACCTTGTCCATGCCCGCTCGATCGAGCATGGCCGGCGCCTCCTCGTCATGGGAATGCGGCACGGGCGACGGAGCCACCGTCTTCCAGCCGAGCGCCTCGTTCGAGCGGATCTGCGTACCGCCTTCCCACGGCGCACGGCTCGATCCCTTGCGGCCCGCGTGGCCGAGCTGCACTGCCACCGCGATCGGCGAATAGGTCCGCACGGCCTTGAGCACGCGGGCGAGAGCCGTCTCGTTCTCGTCCGAATACAGGCCGAGATCGGCCGGGGAGATGCGCCCTTCGGGCGAGACGGCCGTCGCTTCGAGGATCAGCATCGCGGCGCCCGACAGCGCGAGCTGCCCCAGATGGATCATGTGCCAATCGGTGGCGCTCCCCCCTTCGGCGGAATATTGGCACATCGGCGCAATGACGATGCGATTGGACAAAGCGAGATTGCCGATGGTCATCGGCTCGAACAAACGGCTCATAGCGGGTTCCTCGATCGATTCGGCGCGCGGCAGGCGCGCACTGGCGCGGCGCGGACGAACGCGGCGCCCCGCCCGCAGGGGCGCAAACGGGACTCCGCTGCACAGCGCATCGCCGAGCAGCATAAGGGATGCCGAGGGAAAATGCTGCGAGAAAGGCTGCCCGCATCGACAAACGCGGTGCAAAGCGCGGCGACGGGCGAACCTGGACGGCGACGGATCGCCCGCCCTGGCGGTGCCTTGCCCTTGCCCCGCGCGGCCGGGCGCGATCCGGCCGCCCACCACGCTACCGATCGCCTTACCGCTCGGCGGTCGCGGGGAACCGCGGGACGGCGCAAGCCGCCGCTCGCCGTTTCGATAGCACCTGCATCAATTGGGCGCAGACGGCCACCGCGATCGAGGACGGCGCCTTGTCGACGATACCCGGCACCCCGATCGGGCAGACCATCTCGTGCAGGCGTTCGGGTTCGACGCCACGTTCGATCAGGCGTCGTTCGAACTTCACGCGTTTGGTTTTCGAGCCGATCATGCCGAAGTAGCGGAAGTCCGTGCGGCGCATGATCCGCTCGGCCAAGGCGAAGTCGAGCGCGTGGTTATGCGTCATGACGAGCAGGCATGCGCCTGGCGGGGCGGCGTCGACGATCGCCTCCGGCGTATCGGTCGCCTCGATCTGCACGTTCGCGGGCACTTCGTCGGGGAAACATTCGTCGCGCGCATCGACCCATTGAACGACGCAAGGCAGCGCGCCCAACAACGTCACGAGCGCATGGCCGACGTGGCCCGCGCCGAACAGCACGACATGGAGCGGCGCCGCACCTGCGGGGGACCCGGATACCGGCGCGAAGACACACGGTTTCATGCCGCGCTCCCGGTGAGGGCGCCCGCGCGCGCCGCGCGCACGGCCGCCACGGCCTTCAGGATTTCCTCGGCCGTGGCCGGGGCATTCAGCGGCGGATTGACCTCGTAGTCGCTCACGCTCGCGACGGCGTCGCGAACCGCGAAAAACACCGAGAACGGCAACAGCAGCGGCGGCTCCCCGACCGCCTTGGAGCGGTGAATGCTGTCCTCGGCGTTGCGGTTCTCGAACAGACGCACGCGCAAGTCGGGCGGGCAATCGTTGACGGTCGGAATCTTGTACGTCGAAGGCGCGTGCGTCATGAGCTTGCCGTCCGCGTTCCACCAAAGCTCCTCGGTGGTGAGCCACCCCATCCCTTGGATGAAGCCGCCTTCGACCTGTCCGATGTCGAGCGCCGGATTGAGCGACGCGCCCACATCGTGCAAAGCATCGGCGCGCACGACGCGCATCTCGCCCGTCAGCGTGTCGATCACGACCTCGGACACGGCCGCGCCATACGAGTAGTAGTAGAACGGGCGCCCTTGCAGCTTTTGCTGGTCCCAGTAGAGCTTGGGCGTCGCGTAAAAGCCGTCCGACCACAGTTGCACGCGCGCCAGATAGGCCTTCGCGACGACCTCTTCGAATCGCAGGGCGCGTTCCCCGACGCGGATGAGGTCGTTCGCGAACACGACGTCGCCGGGTTTGACGTTCCCCTCGCCGAACCGATCGGCCGCGAACGTGGCCAGGCGCTCGCGCAATTGGCGCGCAGCGTCTTGGGCGGCCTTGCCGTTCAGGTCCGAGCCGGTCGAAGCGGCCGTCGCCGACGTATTGGCCACCTTGCTCGTGTCGGTCGCCGTCACCCGCACGCGCGAGAAGCCGACCCCGAGTTCGTGCGCGACCACTTGCGCGACCTTCGTGTTGAGCCCCTGGCCCATTTCGGTGCCGCCGTGATTGACGAGCACGGAGCCGTCCGTATAGATATGGACGAGCGCACCGGCCTGATTGAAATGGGTGACGTTGAACGCGATGCCGAACTTCACGGGCGTAATCGCGATGCCCTTTTTGAGCACGGGGCTCGTCGCATTGAACGCACGCACTTGCTCGCGGCGGCGATGGTAGTCGCTCGTCGCGACGAGTTCGTCGACGAGCTCGTGGATAACATTGTCCTCGATCGTCTGCCCGTACGGCGTCACGTTGCGCTCGGTCTTGCCGTAGAAATTGCGCCGGCGCACCTCGAGCGGATCGAGCTTGAGCGACCGCGCGACGCTATCGATGATGTATTCGATCGCGAATGCCCCTTGCGGACCGCCGAAGCCGCGAAACGCCGTGTTCGACTGCGTGTTCGTCTTGCCGCAAAAGCCCGCGATATCGACGTCGGGCAGCCAATAAGCGTTATCGAAATGGCAAACGGCACGCGTCATCACCGGACCCGACAGATCGGCCGAGAAACCGCAGCGCGAGGTCATATCGACGGAGACGCCATCGATCACGCCGTCATCGCGATAGCCGACCTCGTAGCGGTAATGGAAGTCATGGCGCTTGCCCGTGATCATCATGTCGTCGTCGCGATCGGGGCGCAGCTTCACGGGGCACAAAAGCTTCCAAGCGGCGAGCGCCGCGCAGCAAGCGAATAGCGCCGACTGCGATTCCTTGCCGCCGAAACCGCCGCCCATCCGGCGGCATTCGATCAGCACGTTATGGGAGGCGACGCCGAGTACGTGCGCCACATGGTGTTGCATCTCGGTCGGGTGCTGCGTCGAGCACCACACGTGCATGCCGTCGTCGTCCTTGGGCACCGCGTACGCGATCTGCCCTTCGAGGTAGAACTGCTCCTGGCCGCCGAGCAAGAGCTCGCCGCCCAAGCGATGCGCCGCGCGCGCGATCTTCGCGGCGGCCTCGCCGCGCGCGAGCTTCATCGGCGGCAGCACGGACTGATTGGCCGCGCGCGAGGCCTGCGCCGTCAGCACCGCGGGCAATTCCTCGAATTCGATCCGCGCGCGCCGCGCGGCCAAGCGCGCGGTGTCGTGCGACGTGGCGACGACGATGAACATCGGCTGACCGACATACTGGACGATGCCGTCCGCCAGCACGGGATCGTCGTGAATAATCGGCCCGCAGTCGTTCTTGCCGGGAATGTCCTCCGCCGTGAAGACGGCGACGACGCCCGGCGTCGCGCGCACGGCGTCGAAGTTCATCGACACGATCTTCGCATGCGCCTTCGGCGACGTCCCGAGTGCGGCATGCAACGTGCCGGCCACGAGCGGAATGTCGTCGGTGTAGGTGGCGCGGCCGCTCACGTGCAAGTGCGCGGACTCGTGCGGACGCGACACGTGTACTTGGCGAAACGCCGCGCGCTCGGGTTCGTCCGCTGCCAGCTCGGTCAAAAACGGTTCGGCTTGCTGGTTCATAGGTGTCTCTGTCGTTTGTCTTCCTTGCAGGCGTTCTCGGGACGCTTATGCTTGCGCCGGCGCTTCGAGGTCGACGAGCCGCACGTTCAAGGCTTGCGGCGGCAACGGATCGTTGGGGCGCGTCTCGAGCCAGAAGCGATAAAGCAGGTTCTGCGCGGTTTGCAGGCGGTAGTCGCTCGTCGCCCGCATATCGCTGAGCGGCGCATAGTCGCGGGCCAGCGCCTGCATCGCCGCTTGCGCCGTCGCTTCATGCCACGCCGCATCGGCCAAGACGCTTTCCGTCTGCGACGCGCGCTTGGGCGTGGCAGCCATCCCGCCGAACGCGATGCGCGGCGAGCGGATGGTCTCACCCTCAAGAATGAACGAGAAGGCGGCGCACACGGCCGAGATATCGGAGTCGAACCGCTTCGAGAGTTTGTACGTCCTGAAGCGCAAATGCTTGCGCTCGCCCGTGCGCGCCGGCACCTTCAGCGCAGCGACGAACTCGTGCTCGGCCATGTCTTTCTTTTGATAGGCGAGGTAGAGGTCTTCGAGCGCGAGCTCGCGCTCGATATCGGCGCCGCGCAGGACGACGCGCGCGCCCAGGGCGATCAGGCCGGGCATCGAGTCGCCGATCGGCGAGCCGTTGGCCACGTTGCCGCCGAGCGTGCCCGCATTGCGGATCGGCAACGACGCGAAGCGCTTCCACATCTCCGTCAACTCGGGGTAATGGCCGGCCAGTTCTGCGTAGGCCCGCTCGACCGTCACGCCGGCGCCGATCTCGATCCACTCTCCCGACGTTTCGATCCGCGTAAGCTCCGCTACCCGGCCGAGATAGACGAGGTCGCCCAGCGCGCGCATCTGCTTGGTCACCCACAACCCCATGTCGGTGCTGCCCGCGAGCAGACGCGCCCGCGGGCGCTCGAGCTTCAGTTGCGCCAGCGCGGCCACCGTGCGCGGCGCATCGAACGAATCGCCGCCGTGCTCGTAATGGAACGTTCCCTCGCGCTGCAAGCCGGCCAAGGTGCGAGCAAGCGCGGCCACATCCACCGGCGCTTTGGGGCCCGGCAGGTCGAACATCCGCTCGCCCGCGTCGAGGATCGGCCGGTAGCCCGTGCAACGGCATAGGTTGCCGGTCAGCGCGTCGGCGATCTCGGCGCGCGACGGCACGCAGCCGCCGGCGCCCGCACACGCCGGTGCGTCGCCTTCACCCCCATGCTTGCGGTACAGCGCCCACATCGACATCACGAAGCCGGGCGTGCAAAACCCGCATTGCGAGCCGTGGCAATCAACCATCGCCTGCTGCACGGGATGCAGCGAGCCGTCGGGCTGGCGCAGGTCCTCGACCGTGAACAGCGCCTTGCCGTCGAGCGTCGGCAAAAATTGAATACAGGCGTTGACGGCCGCGAACCGGACGCTGCCCGCCCCGTCGGGTTCGGCCACGACGACGGTGCATGCGCCGCAGTCGCCCTCGGCACAGCCCTCCTTCGTGCCGGTGCAATGGACGTCTTCGCGCAGGTATTGCAAAACCGTGCGCGTGACGGGCACATCGGTGACTTCGCGGATGGCATTGCGGTGATAAAAACGGATTGGTTGGCTCATGGTCGTGGGAGGCGAATAACCGGAAGAGACGCTTGTCGTCCTTTGATCGAAAAGTAGCACCGCCAATATGCGCCACCCATAGGCGCGTTCGCATGCCGCTCATACGCTCGCACCGATATATCCGGCAGCCGATTCATCCGTTTGGCGGACGACGTCGAGCGAGGAAACCGGTTCCATGTCACAATACGCTCTTCGTTTCATACTGTCGGCCTGGCTTCAACCCTGGTTTTCCCTTACCATCGCCGCCGACACTGTCATTGCGCTTGCCCATGTCCGCCGCCTCCCCCGTTTTATCCGATCGTGCCGCCACCGCTCGGATCGTTCCCGTCGTTTTCTTTACGTTCATCTGCTACTTGATCATCGGGTTGCCGCTGCCCGTCCTGCCGGGGTTCGTCCAAAGCCAACTGGGCTTGGGTTCCGTGTTGGCCGGCGCGGCGGTGAGCGTGCAATATGCTGCGACCCTGTTTTCGCGGGCCCACGCGGGACGGTTTTCCGACACCCTCGGTCCCAAGCGCACCGTCGGCATCGGCCTTGCCGCCTGCTGCGGCAGCGGCGCCTTGCTGGCGCTCGCGGTGGCTTGCCAGGCGTGGCCGGCCGTGAGCCTCGTCGTGCTGGTGGCTAGCCGGTTCGCACTGGGCTTCGGGGAAAGCTGCGTCGGGACGGGCGCGATTCTCTGGGGAATCGGTCGCGTGGGCGCGACGCACAACGCGCGCGTCATTTCCTGGAACGGCATCGCCACTTACGGCGCGCTGGCGATCGGCGCACCTGTGGGCGCCGCGCTCGATCACGCCGTCGGGCCATGGGCGCTCGGCGTCGCGACGATCGCGCTTGCGGCGATCGGCTACATGCTGGCGCGCAAGCTGCAAGACGTTCCGCTCGTTCACGGCGAGCGCATGGGATACGCGAGCGTATTCGTGCGGGTTCTGCCGCACGGCGTCGGCCTGGCACTGGGCGCCGCGGGCTTCGGCGCCATCGCGACGTTCATCGCGCTGTATTACGCGGCGCGCGGCTGGTCGCACGCCGCGCTGGCGTTGACGCTATTCGGCTGGTTCTTCGTCGGCGCGCGCCTGCTGTTCGCCAACGCGATCCGCACGTACGGGGGCTTTCGCGTGGCCCTCGTCTCGTTGACGTTCGAATGCGCCGGCCTGCTCACGCTCTGGCTCGCGCAGGCGCCGCACGCCGCGCTCGTCGGCGCGGCCATGACGGGTTTCGGCTTCGCGCTCGTGTTCCCCTCGCTCGGCGTGGAAGCGGTCGAACTCGTTCCACCCGCTAGCCGCGGCGCGGCGCTCGCGGCGTATTCGGTCTTCTTCGACCTCTCGCTCGGCGTCATGGGTCCGCTCGCCGGCTACGTGGCCGGGGAATTCGGCTATCCGTCGGTGTTCCTCGTCGCGGCGATCGCCTCCGCGGCAGCGGCCGTCCTCTCGCTCGCGCTCTATCTACGCCACGCGCGCGGCCGGCGTCTAGCTGCGACGGCCTGAGCTCGCGGCCGTCGATACCTGGAACGACTGTTTTGTATTGGAAAAGGAAGCGCTAATTAAATAACAACCACCAGAATTAATGGGTAATTCTGTCCGGGATAGTTTTTTCGCGTTTCTTTTATTCTTATTCCTTTTCCTTCCTTGCTTTTTCCATTGTTCGACTCTTAGGATATGCCCCTCATCCCAAAAAGAGAGGAAGAGGGCTATGTCGTCCTGGAAACCCGATCCGACGTTCTACCCTTCCGCGCGGCTCGCCGCGCAAGCCCCGAGAGAAACGCTCGCGTACGTCGCGAGCTTTGATCCCACGCGGCGCGTACCCGACGAACTCGCGGTCGTCGATCTCGATCCCGGTTCGCCCGATTACGGCAAAATCGTCGAACGCGTCGCGATGCCGAACACCGGCGATGAATTGCATCATTTCGGCTGGAATGCATGCAGTTCTCATCTTTGCCCCAACGCGCCGCATCCGCATTCCGAACGCCGCTATTTAATCGTCCCGGGTCTGCGCAGCTCGCGCATTCATGTGCTCGATACGAAACCCGACCCGCGCCGGCCGAAGATCGTGCGCGTGCTCGAACCCGACGAGGTCGCGCGCAAGTCCGGCTATACACGGCCGCACACGATCCACTGCGGCCCGCAAGGCATCTTCGTCGTCTCGCTCGCGAACGCCGAAGGCGATGCGCCCGGCGGCATTTTTCTGATGGATCACGATTCGTTCGATATCCGCGGTCAATGGGAAATCGACCGTGGGCCGCAGCAACTCGCCTACGACGCTTGGTGGCACCTCGGCTACGACACGCTCGTCTCCAGCGAATGGGGGCTGCCCGCCACGTTCGAAAACGGCCTGGTGCCCGAGATCCTCCTGGGTGGCCAGTACGGCCACCGGCTCCACTTCTGGGACCTCAATACGCGCAAGCACAAGCAGACGATCGACTTCGGCGAGGAAAACCAGCTCGTCTTCGAATTGCGGCCCGCGCACGATCCGACCAAGGCGCACGGCTTCGTCAACTCCGTGATCAGCTTGAAGGATCTGTCCGCATCGATTTGGACCTGGTACCGCGACGGCGATCGCTGGGCGGCGCGCAAGGTCATCGAGATTCCCGCCGAGCCGGCCGACCCTGCCCTGCTGCCGCCGATGCTCAAACGCTTCAGCGCCGTGCCGCCGCTCGTCACCGATATCGCGCTCTCGCTCGATGACCGGTTCTTATACGTCGCATGCTGGGGCACGGGCGAGATGCGCCGCTACGACGTATCGGATCCGCATCACCCCGAACTCGTGGGCTCCGTGCGCATCGGCGGCATCGCCGGGCGCACGCCGCACCCGCGCAGCGGCGACCAGCCTTTGAACGGCGGGCCGCAAATGGTCGAGGTAAGCCGCGACGGCCGCCGCGTCTACTTCACCAACTCGCTGTACGGCGCCATCGACGAACAGTTCTACCCCGACGGCATCGACGGCTGGATGGTGAAGCTCGACGCGCCCGAGGACGGAGGCCTGTCGTTCGACCGCGAGTTTTACCTCGAATGGCCGAAGAGCCATCGGCCGCATCAGATTCGCCTCGAAGGCGGCGACGCGTCGTCCGACTCGTATTGCTACCCTTGAGGACGCCGGTCGGAACGATCCGGGCCGCTGCGCCGGGAGGGACGCGACCATGACCCTGGCCTCGCAAGCGAGCGCGGCCGCGCCGTGGCTCGCGGTCGTCGGCAGCGGGATTTTTCACGGCGTGAATCCGGCCATGGGCTGGCTGTTCGCCACCGCGCTCGGTTTGCAACGCAAAAGCCGCACGGCGCTCGTGGCGGCGTTGCCGCCGCTCGCGCTGGGCCACGCCGTCTCGATCTTCGCGGTCACCTCCTCGGCCCTCGTGCTGGGACTCGCGGTCCATGCCGGCCCGTTGAAAATCGTCGCGGGGATCGTGCTGCTCGGCTGGGCCGTCTATCACCTGCTGTACGGGCATCGGCATCGCGTGCGCGTCGGCATGACGGCGGGCGCCGCGGGGCTTGCGCTGTGGTCGGCGGCCACCGCCACCGTTCACGGCGCGGGGCTCATGCTCGTTCCGGCCTTGATGCCGATCTGCGGCGCCGCGGCGCAAGCGAGTCTGACCAGCGCACTCGGAGACACACTCGGTCCCGCGGCGCTCGTCACTATTGTCCACACGCTCGTGGCGTCGGCGACGAGCGCCGCGATCGCATTCGCGGCTTACGAGTACTTCGGCCTCGGCATGCTGCGGCGCGGGTGGATCAACTTCGACTGGATTTGGTCGGGCGCGCTCGCGCTGACGGGCACGGCGTTGCTCGCGCTAGCTTGACGCGCGGCAGCGCGGCAGCGCCGAACCGGCGCCCGGGCTTGCCTCAACGGCCGCGCGCATTCTCAGAGAGCGACTGTTCGAGCGCCGCGACGCCGGCCGGCAGGTCGACGCGCGCGCCCAATTCGAGCATCGTGCGACCGAGCGCATGCAGCGTGCGGAACAGGTTGTGTTCGCGGCACTGCTCGCCCATCTGCCCGATCCGCACGATCGGCAATCCGAACGATCCCGAGATCTCCACTTGATGATGGCGCGAGATGTGGCCGCAGATGTCGCCGGGGCTCAGTTGCGCGGGCGTCGAGATGCCGACGACCGAGTTCAGCCGGCACGGCTCGGGCGCGAAGAGCGCCAGCCCCATGGCCGATACGCCGGCTTGCAATGCGAGGGAACACTTCAGGTGGCGCGCGAAGCGTTTCTCCAGCGTTTCGGCGCAGACAAGGCGCAACGCCTCGTGCAGGGCCAGCACGCCCGACACGGGCGCCGTGTAGTGATAACCGGCGTTGTGCCAAAAGTTCTCGGCGAGCGAAGCGTCGAGGCACCAATGGGCGCCCGGTTGCGTGCGCGTCTTCATCCGGTGCCAGGCTTCGTCCGAGAATGCGATCAGCGAGACGCCCGGAATCGACGACAAGCCTTTTTGCCCGCCGGTGATGACGGCGTCGATGCCCCAAGCGTCCATCTCGAGCGGCATCGTGCTCAGCGTGCAAACGGCGTCGACGACCACGAGCGCACCGGCCGCCTTCGCCAGCGCCGCAATTTCCTTCAGTTCGTGATTCCAGATCGTGTTCGACGTCTCGCCTTGGACGATCGTCACGATCTCGGGCCGCTCGCGCGCGAGCGCGTCGGCCACTTCGGCAAGGCTGGCCACGGCGCCGTCGGCCACGTCGAGCGTGGCGACGTGGGCGCCGCAGCGCTTGGCCATCTCGGCCATCCGCGCGCTGAAAAACCCGTTCTTGATCGACAGGACGCGCGTACCCGTCCAAGCGAGGTTGGAAATCGCCATTTCCATCGCCGCCGAGCCGGGGCCGGCCACGCCCAACACCCATTTGGAGCGCGTTTGAAAGACGTAGCGCGCCATCTCCTTCACTTGCCCGATCACCTTCGACATCGTGGCCCCGAGGTGATTGATGACGATGGCATTGGCTTTGGCGACGGCCGCCGGAATCGGCACGGGGCCGGCGCCCATCATCAACAGCGGTTCTTCGGGGAGGATCGCGTCGAGCGACACGACGTCGGGGCAAGGGATGGAGGGCTCGTGGCTGGACATGGCTAGGCGTAAAGGCGCGTCGCGCGAAAGGGGTGAGTCGACCCCGCCGCGATGGTTACGCTGCTCATGCTTCGATTGGTGCGATGCGGCGAGGGGGAGTCCCGATCATTGCCCCATTTCGGACCATCCGCAAGGATTTTCTACCGAATGCGTCACCGAAAGCGGGCCCGCGCTTACGCGACGGTCGGCGGCGATTCCGACGAAGGCGTGGACAGACCGTCCGTTACGGTCGCCGGCGGCGCCACATAGCCGCATAGCTGTGCGAGCAACGCCGCCTCGCGTTCATGCACCTCGACGGGGAACGCGACCGCGCCGGCGTGCGCGAGATAGCGCGCGCGGTGCTGGCCGTTGCGGAACCCGACGACGCCTTCGTGCTTGAGCCGCAGCCAACCGAGCATCCCGCGCACGCGCCGCGCGTGGATCGTCACGTACGGCATGGCGGGAATGCGTTCGTTGTCGGGGTCGAGGAAATCGCGGATGCCCTTGACCTTGCCGCTGTGCCAATTGCCGACGGGCGGCAGCACGTAATCGGTATCGTCGCGCCCGGCGCATTCGAGCAGTTTGCGAGCGTCGACGATCACGACGCGATGGCGGCTCTGGTCGTCTTCGAACACGCGCTTTAGGCGCACGTGATCGTAGTGAGGATGGTTGGCAAGCGGAACGAGCCAGACCGGGCCGGGGCCGGCCGAGGGTGCGAGAGCAACCGCATGAATCAATGCGGACGTGGACATGACGAACGTATGATTGTTGGCATTCCTGGCGCTGGGCGCCAGCCCATCGGCGTTCGTTTCGCCGAGGAAACCGGCAAGGGTATCCTCGGATGATGACGATTCCGTGACAAATATGACACATCGGTCTGAACCTTGGCCGCCGCGGGTCCCAACAAGAGAGACGAGCGATGCGAGAAATCTTTGGTGCGCATGTCCGGATCGAAGCATCCGCCCATGGTGTTGCAACAATCGTGCTCGATCGCCCCGAGCGTAAAAACGCCGTTGACCGGCCAACCGCCGAGGCGCTCGCGAACGCGTTCTCGCGCTTCGAGTCGGAGAGCGCTTGGCGCGTGGGCGTATTGTTCGGCGCTGGCGGGACGTTTTGCGCGGGAGCCGATTTGACGGCGATGAACGACGAAGCACGCCGCAACGAAGCGCGGCCCGACGGCAGCGGCGCGGGACCCATGGGGCCGACGCGCATGATGCTGTCCAAACCCGTGATCGCCGCGATCGCCGGTCACGCCGTCGCGGGCGGGCTCGAACTCGCGGCGATGTGCGATCTGCGCGTCGTGGAAGAAGATGCCGTGCTCGGCGTGTTTTGCCGGCGCTTCGGCGTGCCGCTCATCGACGGCGGTACGATTCGCTTGCCGCGTTTGGTCGGACTGTCGCGCGCGCTCGATTTGATTCTGACGGGGCGGCCCGTGCACGCCGAGGAAGCGTTGGCGATCGGGCTCGCCAACCGCGTGGTACCCCATGGCGAGGCGCGCACGGCCGCCGAAGCGCTGGCCGCGCAACTTGCCGCGCTGCCGCAAGCGGCCTTGCTCGCCGACCGCCGCTCGGCGATCGAAAACAGCGCGTTGGGCGATTTGGCCGAAGCACTGCGCCGCGAGGGCGCCGGGGGCTATCGAGCTCTACTCGACGAAGGCCTCGCCGGGGCCGCCCGCTTCGCGGCGGGCGCCGGACGTCACGGCGAGGCGGCCGACGAGCAGCGGTAGTTCGCGGGCGCCCCGCCTTGCGGTGCTGCGTTAGACCATCATTCAGCCACGAGCCGGCAAGATCTTGCCGACGCACGCTCCGAAGCCCACGCGGTAGCCTTCGCCCTGACACCAGCCGGCGAGCGTCAGCTCGTCGCCGTCGATGATGAACGTGCGCGTGCCGCCGCCCGCTAGCGTCAACGGTCGAGCCCCGTTCCAGGTCAACTCCAGCAACGAACCAAACGAATCTTCCGTCGGCCCGCTGATCGTGCCCGAGCCCATCAGATCGCCCACACGCGTATTGCATCCCGACACGGTGTGATGAGCGAGTTGCTGAGCCATCGTCCAGTACATGTGCTTGAAGTTCGTGCGCGCGATCGTCGTCGCTTCGTTCGCCCCGTCCGGACGCAGCCGCACTTCGAGCGAGACGTCGAACGCATGCGCCCCTTCATGCCGCAAATATTCCAATGGTTCAGGCGTCTGCTCGGGCTGCGCGACACGGAACGGCTCGAGGGCGTCGAGCGTCACGATCCAGGGCGAGATGGTCGTCGCGAACGTCTTCGCGTTGAACGGCCCGAGCGGCACGTATTCCCACTGCTGTATATCCCGCGCGCTCCAATCGTTGAGCAGCACCATGCCGAAAATATGATCCTCGGCCTCGCCGCAAGCGATCGGCTCGCCGAGCGCATTGCCACGCCCCACGATAAAGCCGGTCTCGAGTTCGATGTCGAGCTTGCGGCACGCGCCGTAGACGGGGCGGTCCGCGTCGGGAAGTTTCAATTGCCCCATCGGGCGGCGCACGCTCGTGCCGCTGACGACGACCGACGAGGCCCGGCCGTTGTAGCCGATCGGCATCTCCGACCAATTGGGCAGCAGCGCATTCTTCGGATCGCGGAACATCGAGCCGACGTTCGTCGCATGTTCCTTCGACGAATAAAAGTCGGTGTAGCCGGGAATCTCGACGGGCAGATGCATCGTCGCGCTTTGCATCGGCACGAAAACGCGCTCGCGCAACGCAGCGTCGTCGCGCAGCGTTGCGCACGCCGCATCGAGCAGCGCGCTCAATTGGATCCGCACGCCGCGCCACGCATCGCGCCCGAGCGCGATGAACGCATTGAGCGACGCACGGGCGAACACGTCTTCATCGGCATCGAGTTCGAGTCGCCCGGCGGCGCGCAGCGCGGCGAGATCGACGATCCAGTCGCCGATCGCCACGCCCGCGCGCGGCGCCGGATTGCGCACGTCAGTAAAGATGCCGAACGGCAGGTTTTGGATCGAGAAATCGCAAGCCGCGTCGTTGGCGGACGCGAGCCAACTGCGCTTGGCGGGGTCGAGCGTTTGCGCGAGCGCTGTCGAAAGATCTTGGGTCATGCTTATCGCCGTTCCGGATTGAAATGCTTGGTCAAGCCTTGCCAGCACTCGAAATAGTCCGCTTGCAATTGCACGCTATCGAGCGCGAAGCGCGTGGGCTTGAGCAGCGTGCGCGTCTCGAACATGAACGCGAGCGTATCGCCGACCTTTTGCGGCTTGCTGGTATCGATCTTTGACGCCTTCTCGAACGTGTCCGCATCGGGCCCGTGGCCGGACATGCAGTTGTGCAGACTCGCGCCGCCGGGCACGAACCCCTCCGCCTTGGCGTCGTATACGCCGTGCACGAGCCCCATGAACTCGCTGGCGACGTTGCGGTGGAACCAAGGCGGGCGGAAGGTATCCTCGCCCGTCAGCCAGCGCGGCGGGAAAATCACGAAGTCGATCGAATCGACACCCGGCGTATCGCTTTGCGATTGCAGCACGAGAAAGATCGAGGGATCGGGATGGTCGAAGCTGATCGAGCCGATCGTGTTGAAACGGCGCAAATCGTACTTGTACGGTGCATAGTTTCCGTGCCAGGCGACGACGTCGAGCGGCGAGTGGCCGATATCGGCGCGCCACAGCTTACCGTTCAGCTTCGTGACGAGTTCGAACGCTCCCTCTCGGTCCTCATAAGCCGCGTGCGGCGTGAGGAAGTCGCGCGGATTGGCGAGCCCGTTCGAGCCGATCGGGCCCAGATCGGGCAGACGCAGCAGCGCACCGAAGTTTTCGCAGACGTAGCCGCGCGCTTGTCCGTCGGCGAGCGTCACCGAAAAACGCACGCCGCGCGGTACGACCGCGATTTCGCACGGCTCGAGCTCGAGCACACCCATTTCCGTGGCGATGCGCAACCGCCCTTCCTGCGGCACGATGAGCAATTCGCCGTCGGCGTTGTAGAAGAATCGATCGGTCATCGAACGATTCGCGGCATACAGATGAATCGCGCAACCCGACATCGCCTCGGCCGCGCCGTTGCCGGCCATCGTGACGAGGCCTTCCACGAAGTCGGTCGGCTCGGCCGGCATCGGTAGCGGATCCCAGCGCAATTGGTTCGGAGGCGTAGCCGGCGTTTCGGCGAAGTTCGCGACGAGCCGCGACTTGCCCTCGGCCGTGCGCGGGACGAACGGCTCGAACGGCCGATGCACCGCGGCGGGCCGGATCCGATAGAGCCAACTGCGGCGGTTATGCGCGCGCGGCGCCGTGAAGGCCGTGCCCGAGAGTTGCTCGGCGTAAAGCCCATAAGGCGCGCGCTGCGGCGAGTTGCGGCCGGCCGGCAGCGCCCCGGGCAGCGCCTCGGTGGCGAATTCGTTCGCGAAACCGGACTGGTAGCCGGGCTCCACGTCGCGGCGAGAGACGTCTTGCATGACTGAAGTTCTCCGTTAAACGATAAATCGATGCGGGACGCACACGGTCAAACGGCGGCCGGCGAGCCGGCCCGGCGCCCGCGCGTCGCGCCGGCAAGCGCGATGACGAACAAGGCGGAGCACAGCACCGGCACTGCGGCGGCGCGGAACAATGCGGCGTCCGACCATTGCAGCGCGATCAGTTGCCCGCCCACGAGCGGCCCGAGTACCGAGCCCACCCGGCCGATGCCGAGGCTCCAGCCGATCCCGGTGGAGCGCAGCGCCGTGGGGTAGTACTGACCGGCAAGCGCATTGACGGCGGGCTGCCCGCCGACGACGCAAAAACCGCCGGCAAACACGGCCACGAGCAGCCAAGGCAGCATATGCGCCACGCTGCCGATGAGCCCGACGGAGACGGCGGCGCCGGCGAACGAGACGATGAGCACGCGCACGAAGCCGTAGCGCTCGATGAACCAGCCCAGCAACAGCGTGCCGATGACGCCGCCCGTTTGCAGCGTCGTACCGACGAGCACGGCCGTACCGGCGGTGTACCCCGCGGCGCGCATGACCGTCGGCAGCCAGTTCGAAAGGAAATAGAGGTCGATCAGATTCATGAAGCTGATCGCCCACAGCAAGAGCGTGACCGGCATGCGCCCGGCGCGGAACAGTTCCGCCACGGGCGCGCCGCCGTCGTTGCGCTCGCGCACGACGAGGCGCGTCGCCGGGCCGAGGGCAAGCGCGGGATCGAACGTCGCGAGCCATGCCTTGGCCTGCTCCATCCGCCCCTTGAGCACGAGAAACTGCAGCGATTCGGGCAGCGCGAACACCATCGCGATGCCGAGCGCGAGCGGCACGGCGCCGCCGACGTAGAACACCGACCGCCAGCCGTAGCCCGGAATCAGCGCGGCGCTGACGAAGCCGCCGAGCGCGGCGCCGACCGTGAAGCCGCAAGAAATCAGCATCATCCGCTTCACGCGATGCGCTTGCGGCGAAAACTCGCCGACGAGCGCCATCGCGTTCGGCATGATGCAGCCGAGCCCCAGCCCGGTCGCGAAACGCACCGCAATCAGTTGCGGGATCGTGGTCACGAACGGCGTCGCCAGCATCAGCAAGGCGAACGCCAGCGTCGCGCCGATGAGCACGGGCCTGCGGCCGATGCGGTCGGCCAGCACCGACAAACCGAGCGCGCCGAGCAGCATGCCGAACAGACTTGCGCTGAAGACCGGCCCGAGCGCGGCCTTCGACACATGCCATTCGGCAATGACGCTCGGCGCCACATAGCCCATCGCTTGGGCGTCGAAACCGTCGATAACGAGCGCAAGCGCCGTCAGGGCCAGCAACATGAAATGAAAGGCGGGATGGTGCTTGGCGTCGAGCGCGCGCTCGACTTCGATGATGTCGGCTTGCGTCGGCTGGCTGCTCATCGTCTTCGTCTCCTCGTTGGGTATCCGCGGTGATCTCGTCGGGCGTCGCTACGTCGGGCGTCGCCGCCGTCTCACCGAATTTACGCATAGTAAAACGGATTACGCATAGTTAAATCAACGTAAACCCCGATGGAAGCCTCGGCGATACTGTAGATATAAGTATTTAGCTGATGCCGATGACGCGCAGCCTGGTACTATCGTCTGCGTGCCTTATTTCCCCCGATGATCCCGCCAACCATTCCCGCGCTCGTTGCGCGAGCCGCCGATCACCCCTCCTTGCGCGAGCACTTATCGCTCGACGAGCGCGAGCAGGTCGCGTTTGCGCGCTTTCATGACGTTCGGCTGCAAAGCGCCTACCAGCCCATCTTCGACGTCAGCATGAGCGGTATGCAGACGCTATGGAGTTCGCCTGAAAAGGCAGACCGGTTCGGCGACGAACTGGGCTTCCAGGCGTTGACCGAGCGTGCCGACGGCGAAACGTTCGATCCGTTCGACACCGTCACCGACGATCGCGAACTCGTGACGCTCGATCGCCTGGCGCGGACGCTGCACGCCGTGAATTTCTTCGGCGCGCAGCGCCACGGCCTACTTTTCCTGCGCGTGCACGAACGGCTGCTCAAGAGCGTCAAATACGACCACGGGCAGCACTTCTCGTCGGTGCTGATCGGCTTCGGGCTCAATCCGGCGCGCGTCATCATCGAGTTGCCGAGCGCCGCCGTGGCGCACCGCACGTTTCTCGGCTACCTGGCCAACAGTTACCAGCGCTACGGTTTCAAGGTGGCGGGCAATCTGCCCAATGCCGGGCATATTTTGTCGGTGTCGGACATGGCGCGGCTCGACTTCATCAAGATCGACGGCGGCGCCGTGCTGCGCGATGCGATGGCCAAGCCGCTGATTGCGTACGCGAACCGGCTCGGCATTCCGCTCATTTTCGATCGCGTGGCCACCGAGGCGCAGTTCGACACGCTGGCCCAGTTCGGCGCCCGCTTCGTCCAAGGCCCGCTGTTCGAGCCGAAGAAGGCTTGCGCGCTGCGTTAGCGCGCCTCGCCCAGGCGCCGCGCCAACGCGCGTAGACGCGGGCCGATGCGCTCGCGAAACATCGCTTCCCCCATCGATGAGGCCGGCCCGCTGCAACTGAGCACGAGCCAGCGGCCGTCGCGCGGATCGCGAAACGGCACGGCCACCGCATTGACGTCGTCATGCCAGTCGCGAAACGAAAAACAGCAACCCTCGCGCGCGAACGCCCCGACCTCGCGCCTAGCAGCTTGGACTTGCGCGGCTCGCTCCCGGCGATCCTCGCCACCGGCCGCTTCCAGCTCGGCGAGCAAGGCCTCGCGCTCCTCAGCGCCGATGACGGCCAGATAGGCCCGCCCCATCGAACTCGTCAGCATCGATAGCCGCGAACCCGACGCGAGGCCGAGCGTGAGCGCTGTCTCGCTGCGGATCGTCTCCAGATAGATCATGTCCAGCGCGTCCCGGCAACCGAGCGAGACCGCCGCCCCGACCTCGCGCGCCAACGTGCGCATATGCGGACGCGCCAACTCCAGCGTGTCCGTGCCGGCCAGCAGACCGAAGCCGAGCGAGAGCACGCCCGCATCCAGCGCGTACTTGCCGAGCGTTTCGTCAAAACGCAAGTAGCCCAGTACCGTCAACGTGTAGGCAAGCCGATTGACCGTGGCTTTCGGCAGTCCCGTGCGCGCGACGAAATCGCGATTGCCGAGCAACGTGTCGCCGGGCCGGAAAGCCCGCAAGAGCTCGAGCCCACGAGCGAGCGCGACGACGAACTTGCGATCGTCGATGTCCTCCGAGAGTGAAAGCGGCTCGGCGACGGGACCGGTTGAAGAGCGAACGGTGGAAGCGCGCATCGGCGGGTGATAAACTCGATCGTATTTGCAAAACAGTGTTCCGCATAGCGGAACTTTAGTCAAGCATCGAAAGGAGATGACGATGGCCGACGCCGCCCGGTTTCAGTGGGACGACCCGCTGCTGCTCGATCAGCAGTTGAGCGAAGACGAACGGATGGTGCGCGATGCCGCGCGCGCCTACGCGCAAGACAAACTGCTGCCGCGCGTCACCGAAGCATTCCGTCACGAGCGGACCGACATCGAGATCTTCCGGGAGATGGGCGAACTCGGCCTGCTCGGCCCGACGATCCCCGACACGTACGGCGGCCCGGGATTGAACTACGTGAGCTACGGCCTGATCGCGCGCGAAGTCGAGCGCGTGGATTCGGGCTATCGCTCGATGATGTCGGTGCAATCCTCGCTCGTCATGGTGCCGATCTTCGAGTTCGGCTCCGACGCGCAAAAAGCCAAATATCTGCCGAAGCTCGCCACGGGAGAATGGATCGGCTGCTTTGGTTTGACCGAACCGAATCACGGCTCGGACCCGGGCAGCATGGTCACGCGGGCGCGCAAGGTCGACGGCGGCTACTCGCTCTCGGGCGCGAAAATGTGGATTACGAACTCGCCGATCGCCGACGTGTTCGTGGTCTGGGCCAAGCTCGAGGAGAACGGCGCCGATGCGATCCGCGGCTTCATTCTGGAAAAAGGCTGGAAGGGGCTGACGGCGCCGGCGATCCACGGCAAGGTTGGGCTGCGCGCGTCGATCACGGGCGAAATCGTCCTCGACGACGTGTTCGTCCCGCAGGAGAACATGTTGCCGGGCGTCAGCGGTTTGCGCGGCCCGTTTACCTGCCTGAACTCGGCTCGCTACGGAATCGCCTGGGGCGCGCTCGGGGCCGCGGAATCGTGCTGGCACACGGCTCGCCAATACGTGCTCGACCGCAAGCAGTTCGGCCGCCCGCTGGCGGCCAACCAGTTGATTCAAAAGAAACTCGCCGATATGCAAACCGAGATCACGCTCGGCCTGCAAGGCGTGCTGCGCCTCGGACGCATGAAGGACGAAGGCACGGCCGCCACTGAAATCACGTCGATTATGAAACGCAATTCGTGCGGCAAGGCGCTCGAAATCGCGCGGCTTGCCCGCGACATGCTCGGCGGCAACGGCATTTCGGACGAGTTCGGCGTGGCGCGCCATCTCGTCAATCTCGAAGTCGTGAACACCTACGAAGGTACGCACGATATCCACGCGCTGATCCTCGGCCGCGCGCAAACCGGGATTCAGGCGTTCTTCTGATCGAATCGATCGGCTTGCTCACTTCAGACGAATCCTCTGCGTCGAGCCCAAACCAAACCGGCCGCAAGCTCCTTGAGGCGTGCGGCCGGTTTCGTCTTGGGCCGCCTCGGCAGGCATCCGCGCTCGACTGCCCACGTCTTTGTAATTTCGTCTCGCCGCCAAGACACTGCGGATGACCTGACCTGCGTCGACTCGGCGTGCGTTCGTGCCTGCATACTATGAGTGCGTATGAGTGCGCCGCCGGGAATGATTCGTGCGCGGCGCGAACTAGGCCGCAGCACACCGCCGATCGTCCTATCTTTGGTACGATGCACGCGTGCACGATACAAGGGGGCTCTAATGTCAGAAGTCAACAAGGAGAGATTGATGTCCGATATCCGTACCGTCCTCGCCGACGCCGAGGACCTTTTGAAGCAAGCGGCCAGCGCGACCGGCGAACGCGCTTCCGAATTGCGCGAAACCGCGCTCGGCCGCTTGAAGCAAGCGAAGGAAAAAGCGGCGGACGTCCAAGTGGTTGTCGTCGAGAAAGGCAAGAAGGCCGTACGCGCCACCGACGACTATGTCCACGAACATCCATGGACGGCCATCGGTATCGCGGCCGGCGTGGGCGTGCTCGTCGGCCTGCTGATCAACCGCAAATAACCGCGCCCGCGCGCGAAGGGCGGCCCGCGTCCTTCCATCCGCGGGCTTTTGCCGAGCATGGCCGGAGCCGGGTGACGCCCGCTCCGCCAATGCAGGCCGTCGCATTGCATGCATTTTCGCCAATCCATGCCAAACGATACGCATTCGCAGCACGCCGGCCACGGGCCGTTGCGCCGCATGATCGGATCGGTGCTCGCCCTGTTTCACGCGCGCCTCGAGCTGATCGGCATCGAGTTGGCCGAGGAGCGCGAGCGCCTCGTCGCCGTGATCTTCCTCGGGCTCGTCGCCGCGATCTTCGCGCTGATGGCGCTCATCAGCTTGACGGCCCTGGTTGCCGTCGCCTTCTGGGACACCTATCGCTGGCAAGTGCTGGCCGGCATCACCGGCGTCTACGCGATCGGCGCGCTCATCTGCGCGCTGCGCGCGCGTAGCGGCTTGCGCGCGGCGCCGATCGTGTTCGAGGCCGTCTTGCACGAATTCGAGAAGGACCGCGACATGTTCCGCGAACCGTGATCGCGACCGCGCGCCGGACTTGCGCTGTCGTGCGGCGCGCCCCTCGTTGCGATTTCCGGCCCTTTCGGCTCTTCGAACCTGCGCCCCTATGAACCAAATCCCCTCCTCAAGCTCGGCACACCGTAAGCGTTCCTCGGTGCGGGACGCCAGCACCCCGCAGATGCGCGCCGTCCGCAAGGAGTTGCTGTTGCTGCGCGCCGAGGTCGAGCGTGCCGAATTCATTCAAGCGCGCGCGGAGCTACAGCGCAAATTCGCCAGCCTCGGTTGGATCAAGCTGCTCGTGCCGGGATTGGGCCGCACGCGCGGGAAGCCGTCGGCGCGCGGCGTCAATGCAACGATCAGCGATTGGGTCTTCCAACATCCGCTCGTGACTTCGCTGGCGTCACTCGTAATAGGCAAGCCGCTGCGTGCGACGGTGGCCGCCGGCGCCAAGCCGTTGCTCAAATGGGGCGCCTTGGGTGCGGCCGCTTTCGCCGGGCTGCGCGCCTGGAGTCATTTCTCGCACCGGCACGACGAAGCGGGCGGCGCGGACGAAGCCAGCGAGTAGCCGCGCCCGTTGCCTCACGATAAGCGATAAGCGCGTGCCCGCCCGGCATGGCGGCTCATGAGCCGTAGCCGGACTTCTCGTTAAATCGCCCGCCCGGCCCAGCAGCGCTCGACACTGGCGCCGCCCATCGCCGCGCCCAGATTCGAACGGAATCCAAGGGCATCGAGCACGAACACCCCGCACGCGTCGCCGCGCATCGGGCCATCGGCCTCGGGAATCGCTTTAAGCGCGTATCCCCCGCTTGCCTCGCCGTTCGCGGACACCTCCAGCCGATAGACGGCCCTTCCCCGCTCCGGCACACGATCGAGGCCGGGGGGCAACCGAGGCGCTGTCCGTAACGGCGAGGCATCGGCGGCGATATGTTGCGCGGCCCGATGCAACGCCATCACGGCATCGATCCGGTGGCCTCGTGCGCAGTAGGCCCGATATGACGGTATGGCGTATGCGGTCAGCACGGCTGCCACAGCCAGCGCAATGACGACTTCGAGCATCGAAAAGCCCGTCCCGTTCGTGCGTTGGAGACGAGCGAGTGCTGCGGCGGAGGCCGGAGGGGTTCGCATCATGGCGTCGTTCATCTCTCTCCCGATTCGTCGTTGTGGTGGATGATGCTCTGCCAGCGGCATTAGTTCGTGGTCGGCGCGGACAGGATGCGCCGCCATGCCTGCCGCTCCCGGCCCGACTCGCGCGCAATCGTCAGTTCGAGCCAAGCTTGCGTCGATTCGAGCGCACCGAACCCACGTGCGGTGATTCGATAGGCTCGCGCTTGTTCATCGCTTTCGGGGCCTTCGAGGCTATCGGGGCCCACGGCTTCGATCACACAGTGCGGCGGGCGCGCCGAACCGGGCCACGACGGCACGGGCTCGTACGCGGCAAGCCCGTCGAAAGCCGTTCGCTGCGCCGGCGCCGTATGCCACGCGGGATGCGCGGGTGCGATGCCGGCGCGCCAGTCGCGGACGCATAGGGCCAGCGCGCTGTCGGCCGCTTGCGACGCCCGCAAATGCTCGCGCAGATTGTCGTCGAATCGGTTTCGCGCCATCGACACCTCGAGCCACGCAGCCGATGTCGCCAACATCATCGAAGCAAGCATCAATGCGCTCGGCAGCGCGACACCTCTGTGGCGACGCCACGATCGACGACAACGGAGGACCGTCATAGCAGCGTCCCAGCCTGGTTGCGCACAACCACACGACGCGACAACGACAACCGAGCGCGTCCGTCATCGCTCGAAACATACTGCCCGTCGCAACCGACGAAGCCACCGGCGCCCACGATGCGCCGTCCGCGCGCAACGACACATAAGTCGACCGCCAGCACTTCGGCCCACCGCACCGGCGTAAGGGAGACGGTACTCGCACGAACGGGTTCGCTGGCCCCCGGCAGCCAATAGCGGATTTCCATTCGCTCGATCCCTTCGACAATCGGCTGCGGCGTCCCACCGCCCCCGTTGCCGGCGCAATACAGTTCCGGCTCGCCACGCCGCGGCGGTTGAGCGACGTAAAACCGGTTGACGATCGTAGCCTGTGCTCCGGAGCGCCCGACGCCTTGCCCGAGACAATCAGTCGCCTCGCCCGAGGCCCCGCGCCAAGTGGCCACCGCATCGTCGATATAGCGCACGACGATCTCGTCCGACCCTGCGCGAACCGCGCGATCGCCGATACAGCCCAGCTCATCGGGCTCGTTGCCGGCAACGAGCCGAGCGGACTGACAACCGAAAACGCCTGGAGAGACGTGGGCCTTTAGCGCCGGTTCGCCGACGGGCGCAAACCCGGCTAGCTGGATCTGCTGTCCGACGAGCATCAGCGCCGCGGCTGCCGCCTCATACATGCGAGCCCCATCGGCCGCCCGATCGAACGATTCGCGATGGCTTCGATACAAGGCCAACGCGCCGGCTAGCACGCCTAGCCCGATCGCCGCAGCGATCAACCACTCGAGCAGCAAATGGCCGCGTTGCCCGCGCGAGGAGCGTGGTCTCGCCGCACGCGCAAGCGCCCGTATTGCGCCGTCCAGCCTCGCTCGCATTATTTCCCTCCCGCGAAGAACGAGAGTGCGATACATGACGCGGGCGCGTAGCCATCAGCGGCCGAGCAAGGGTCTGAATCGGGAGGGCGCCCGTGCTCGGCCCCGCCCGGCCAATGCACGACGACAGAAGCGATATCGCCCCGGCCATCGCTTATCTCAACCTTTGTACCCGGCGCAATCGCCTGTGCGCGCGCTCGCGAATACTCGAGCAGGACCGAATGTCCCTCGGGCAATCGCATGGTCTCGGCTATCGACGCGGCCAGCCATGAGGCCCGGGCGCGCCGCGTGGACGTGTCGGCCTCGTGCAGCGCCGCCAATCGAGCCGCGGCGACGCCGAGCATCGAAACGGCAACGAGTGACAACGCCACCAACACCTCGACCAAGGAAGCGCCAGCGCATCCGCGCGTATTGCAGCGGCTCGTATTCATGCGCCGCGGCCCCGATCGCATCCGCCGCGGTCCAGCCTCGGCCGTCCACCCGCGGCGATGCGAATACACCGGCGCAAACGATCGGCATCGCTTGCCCCGATCGCACCCGCCGCCGCGAGTTCGAAGCGGCGAAAACCACCGATGACCTGCCCAGCCGGTGGCGTGAATTCGACCGGCACTGTGCGCGCGGCGATGGAGACGCCCGGCGCTCGCCGATAGACGCGCAACGCTTGCGCCGAGGGCCCGGGGTCCGCGACGACCGCCCAGCCGCACGACCACGCGATGGCGCCCCGTGGGCAAGGCTCGAAGCTAGGCGCGCAACGAGCCGTGCCATCGACGGCGCACACGACGACGCGAACCCCACGGGCGATCGCCTCGCCCCGAGCCAACGTCATGCTTGCGAGCAGCGCTCTGGCCGCCCCGTCCACACGATCGCGTGCATGCCAGGCCGAGAACATGGGCGCCGCGACCACGGCGGCCGATGCCGTCAACGCGATGACGACGAGTAGCTCGACGAGTGAAAAACCGCCGCGGCGCATGGCCCGGCGAACGTGGCCAGGCCCGAATACGTCTTGCATCTTTGCTCGCTCCGATCGTCGACACGTCGACAATCTAGCGAGTCCCGCCGCGCGGCACCATCGTCCGTTCGGCCTAATGGAGCGCCACGACCCCTGCGGCCGACAATGGCGCATTCATCGATTGCAGCGGAGAAAAGGCGTGGTTAAAGCAGAAAAGAGATCAGCGCTTGCGCGTGGGCTTGTCTTGCTTCGGCCGGCGAAACTCCTCGATCACATCCTCGAATTCGGATACGTCTTCGAAGCGCCGGTACACGGAAGCAAACCTCACATAGGCGATCTTGTCGAGCGCGAGCAACTCGTTCATCACGAGTTCGCCCAACCGTTCGCTACGCACTTCGCGCTCGCCGCTGCCGAGCAATTGATATTCGATGCGGGCCACCGCCGCATCGATGGCCTCGGCGGACACGGGGCGCTTGCGCAGCGCGAGCCGCATGCTCGCCGCGATTTTGCGGCGGTCGAATTCACTGCGGCTGCCATCCTTCTTGACCACCGCCGGCAGCGTCAACTCAACCCGCTCGTACGTCGTGAAACGCTTGTCGCAGGCTGGGCAGCGCCGGCGCCGCCGAATTGCGGCGCCGTCCTCCGATACGCGCGAGTCGACCACTTGCGTATCTTCGTGCCGGCAGAAGGGGCAGCGCATAGCCGGTTAGCGGTAGACGGGGAAGCGCTTCGTGAGCTCGCTCACCTGAGCACGCACGCGCTCGATCGTCGCCGCGTCTTCCGGATTGTCGAGCACGTCGGCGATGAGGTTGCCCACTTGCTCGGCTTCCTTCGGACCGAAACCGCGCGTCGTCATCGCGGGCGAGCCCAGACGAATACCGCTCGTCACGAAGGGCTTTTCCGGATCGTTCGGAATCGCGTTCTTGTTGACGGTGATATGCGCGGCGCCCAGTGCGGCTTCGGCGGCCTTGCCCGTGATTTTCTTGGCGCGCAGATCGACGAGCATGACGTGGCTTTCGGTGCGGCCCGACACGATCCGCAGACCGCGCTTGACAAGCGTTTCCGCCAGGACGCGAGCGTTTTCCACGACTTGTTGCTGGTACGTCTTGAATTCGGGCGACGCCGCTTCCTTGAATGCCACAGCCTTGCCGGCGATCACGTGCATCAGCGGGCCGCCTTGGATCCCGGGGAAGATGGCCGAGTTGATCTGCTTCTCGTACTCGGCCTTCATCAAGATCACGCCGCCGCGCGGGCCGCGCAAGCTCTTGTGCGTGGTCGTGGTGACGAAATCCGCGTGCGGGACGGGGTTCGGGTACACGCCGGCGGCGATGAGGCCCGCATAGTGCGCCATGTCGACCATCAGGTAAGCGCCGACCGACTTCGCGATCTTCGCCAGGCGCTCGAAGTCGATCTTCAGCGCGAACGCCGAGGCGCCCGCGACGATCAGCTTCGGCTTGTGCTCTTGCGCCAGCTTTTCGGCGGCATCGTAATCGATGTCTTCCGCTTCGTTCAGCCCGTAGCTGACGACGTTGAACCACTTGCCCGACATGTTCACGGGCGAGCCGTGCGTCAGGTGGCCGCCTTCGGCCAGGCTCATGCCCATGATCGTGTCGCCGGGCTTGAGCATCGCGAAGAACACGCCTTGGTTCGCCTGCGAGCCCGAGTTCGGCTGCACGTTGGCGGCCTCGGCGCCGAACAGCGCCTTGACGCGGTCGATCGCGAGCTGTTCCACGACGTCGACATACTCGCAGCCGCCGTAGTAACGCTTGCCGGGATAGCCCTCGGCGTACTTGTTCGTCAATTGCGAGCCTTGGGCGGCCATCACGGCCGGGCTCGTATAGTTTTCCGACGCGATGAGCTCGATATGCTCTTCCTGGCGGCGGTTTTCCTGCTGGATGGCGTTCCAGATTTCAGGATCGACGTTGGCGATGGTGCTTTGGGCTCTGTCAAACATACGCGTTCCGTTAAGGGTGGTCAGGTTGGCCGAATCGTGCGCGGGACACGTACCGGTCGTACGCTTGCGCTGCTGGCGGAAGGCCAGCCCAGACGTGGCGGAGATTTCCGTTGTGTGGGCGAGACAACCGCTGGCGACGCAAACGACGGCGCACCATCACTCGGCTGCCCAGGCGAACGGCAAAACGGCACCCTGCGCTTCACGGTGGGTCGCTCCACCTTGACCCCGAAGGGTTTTATCGCCAGTCACGCAGGGATGAGCGCGATAGTTTATGTGAAGCGCACCCGTTAGGCAATGTTAAGGGGCAGGCCTGCCCCCGGCTCGGCTCGGGATGCGCGCCGCACAGCGCGTCCTGCCCCCGGGCCGCCCCGGTCGAAAACCCGCAAACCCAGTACCGGCGGCCCTGCCCGCGCATTTTCGAGACCGGTTGGCACATCCGGTAAAATGCCGGGCCATGAACCAGCCAACCAGCCATCGCGGCGTGCAATTTAGCTTCGATTGGCCGATCCGCGTCTATTACGAAGATACCGATGCGGGCGGCATCGTCTTTTTCGCGAACTATCTGAAGTTTTTCGAGCGGGCGCGCACCGAATGGCTGCGTGCGTGCGGCATCGATCAACGCAGGCTCGCCGAGGAGCACGGCATCGTCTTCATCGTGAGTCAAACGGCCGTGCAGTACCGCGCGCCGGCCCGGCTCGACGATTTGCTGACCATCGCGAACCGCATCGAGCGGCTCGGCAAGGCGAGCGTCGAATTCGTCCAGGAGGCGTGGCGCGAGGATGCGCTGCTCGCCGTCGGCACGATTCGCGTCGGCTGCGTGGAGCTTGCCACGCTCAAGCCGGTGGCGTTGCCCGGCTCCGTATCCGATGCGCTGCGGCGCGATCCGCGCGCATTTATCGGGAGCGTGTCAACGGCAAACGCTTAATTTCCGTTGAGGACTACGTCGATGAACTAGTATCGTGCCGGTCGATACCAAACGGGGCTCCGCCTTGATGCATAAGGCTTTCAAGTGGCCGACTACTAGCCTTTGCGTAGCTTGCAGGACCTCGCCGTTCTGACGCATAAGCCTACTTTTTATGAATAACGCACAAGATTTGTCGATTATTTCCCTCGTCCTGAACGCGAGCGTGCTCGCGCAGGCGGTGATGGGGCTGCTGCTGCTGCTCTCGCTGATGTCGTGGACGTTCATCTTCCGCAAGTGGTTTGCCATCCGGCGGGCGCGGGCGCAAACTGAGCAATTCGAGCGCGATTTCTGGTCGGGCGGCGATCTCCAGGCGCTCTATCAAAGCGCCGCCAACAACCGCCATACGATCGGCGGGCTCGAGCGGATTTTCGAATCGGGCATGCGCGAATTCTTGAAAGGCAAGGAAAGGCGGATCAACGATCCGGGCGCGATCCTCGACGGCGCGCGCCGCGCGATGCGCGCGGCCTTCCAGCGCGAGATGGACGTGCTGGAGGCGAATCTGGCGTTCCTCGCGTCGGTCGGTTCGGTCAGCCCGTATATCGGCCTGTTCGGCACCGTGTGGGGGATCATGAACGCGTTCCGCGGTTTGGCCAACGTGCAGCAAGCCACGCTCGCGAACGTCGCGCCCGGCATCGCCGAAGCGCTGACGGCCACCGCGATCGGTCTGTTCGCGGCGATTCCGGCCGTGGTCGCCTATAACCGCTACGCTCACGATATCGATCGCCTCGCGATCCGCTTCGAAACGTTCATCGAAGAGTTCTCGAACATCTTGCAGCGCCAGGCGCATTAAGGAGCACGCGATGGCCGGCTCCACCAACCGATCCAGCATGCGCGGCGGCCGTTCGCGCCGCGCGATGGCCGACATCAACGTCGTGCCCTACATCGACGTCATGCTGGTGCTGCTCGTCATCTTCATGGTGACAGCACCGCTCGTCGCGCCCTCGATCGTGAATCTGCCCACGGTCGGCGGGGCGGCGCCGCAGCAGCAAACGCCGCCCGTCGTCGTGAACATTCGCGCCGACGGCAAGATCAGCGTGCGCTACAAGGACGATACGGGCGGCTCCGAGCAGGAACAGCAGATGACACGCGCCGATCTGAACAGCTTCGTGACCGAGCGCCAGGCGTCGCATCCCGATCAACCGGTCGTGATCGCCGCCGACAAGACCGTGCAGTACGACGCGGTCATGAAAGTGATGTCCGACTTGAAGGCGCGCGGCGTCAAGCGTGTGGGCTTGCTCGTCAAATCGCAATGAACCGCAAGAAGTCCGTCTATCCGCTTCAACCGCCTCGCGAACGCGGGACGTGGCGCGCGTTCGCCCTCGCGCTCGTGATGCACGTGCTGCTCGGACTGTTCCTGTACCACGGCATCCATTGGCAAAACAGCACGCCGGCCGGGGCGGAAGCCGAGATTTGGACCGATATCTCGCCCACGCCGGCGCCCACGCCCCCTCCTCCCGCGCCGCCCGTACGCGTGGAACCGGCGCCGCCGGTCGACCAAGAACAGGCCGATATCGCGCTGCAAGAAAAGAAGCGTAAGCAGCAAGAGGCGGCCCGCGCGGCCGAGCTTGCCGAAGTCCAGCGTCAAAAGGCGTTGAAGGAGCAGCAGGAGCAAGAGCGGCGTCAAGCGGAACTCGCGGCGCAAAAGGCCGCTGCCGCTCAGAAGCTCAAGCAGGAACAGGCCGAGAAGCTGCGCGAGCAACAGGAGCAGCAACAGCAAAAGCAAGCGCAACTGAAGAAGCAGGAACAGGAAAAGCAGGCGCAACTTAAGCAACAGCAAGAGGCCCAGCAAAAAGCCGAGGCCGACAAAGCCGCGAAGGCAAAGGCGGCGGCCGCCCAGCAGCAGGCCAAGCAGAAGCTCGAACAAGAGCGGCGCGCGCGGCTCGCGCAACTGCAAGGCATGGCGGGCCAAGGCGAAGGCGGCAACGGGCTCGCGAAGAGCGGCACGGGCAGCGGCTCGGGCGGCACAGCCGCGTCGCCCGGCTATGCCGACAAGGTGCGCCGGCGCGTGCGGCCGAACATTATTTGGGCGGGCGAAACAGCCGGGCTCGAAACAATCGTTTCGGTCCACTGCGCGCCGGACGGCCAGGTACTGTCGGCGTCGATTCAAAAGGGCAGCGGCAACGCCCAATGGGATCAGGCCGCATTGAACGCCGTGAACGCCTCGAATCCGATGCCGCTGGATACGAACGGGCGCGCGCCGGCGACGTTCCTGATCACGCTGCGGCCGGCGGGCTGACCGAACGCTAGGATGCGCGCCTCGATGATCCGGCCCCTGTCAGGAACGATTCGTGCATCCGAGAGTCTCTTGGCTGTCGTGCCACTTTTTCGTTTTTTGGGATTTTCAGCATGAGTTTGATGACGAAACTAGGCTTGCGGACTTTATTGGCGTCATGCCTGATCGCGTCGGCCGCCTCGGCGCACGCGCAGCTCAACGTGCTCGTCACGGGCGTCGGCTCCACGCAGTTTCCGATCGCGACGGCCAATTTCGCCGGCGAAACCGGGGCGCCGCAATCCGTCAGTGAAATCGTGCGTCAGGATCTGCAGCACAGCGGGAAGTTTTCGTTGATCGATGCCGGTTCCGCACCCATCTCCGAAACCGATTCCGTCGACCTGGGCGCCTGGAAGGTCAAGGGCGCCAATGCGTTCGTCGCGGGCAGCGTTCAGCGCACGGCGAACGGTCAATACGACGTGCGCTTTAGGCTCTACGACACGGTCAAGGGGCAAAGCCTCGGCGGTCTGTCGTTCACGACGCCGCCGGACAGCTTGCGGCTGACCGCGCACAAGATCGCCGATTACATCTATTGGAAGCTGCTCGGCACGCGCGGCGCCTTCGCGACGCGGCTGTCGTACGTGGTGAGAGTCGGCAACCGGTATCAACTGCAGATTTCGGATTCGGACGGCCAAGACGCGCACGTCGCGCTCTCGAGCCCCGAGCCGATCATCTCGCCCGCTTGGTCGCCCAACGGCACGAAGGTGGCTTACGTCTCGTTCGAAAAGCGTAAGCCGATCGTCTACATCCACGATTTGCCGACGGGGCGCCGCGTCGTCATCTCCGATCAGAAAGGCAGCAACAGCGCGCCGGCGTGGTCGCCGGACGGTCGCACCGTCGCGGTCGCATTGACGCTGACGGGCAATACGCAGATTTACGCCGTGAATGCGGACGGCGGCGGGCTGCGCCGTTTGTCGCACAGCACGTCGATCGATACGGAGCCCTTCTATTCGCCCGACGGCCAGTGGATCTACTTCACGAGCGACCGGGGCGGTCAACCGCAAATTTATAAGATGCCCGCACAGGGCGAGAGCGCCGGCGGCGCGCAGCGCGTGACGTTCACGGGGAACTACAACACGAGCCCGCGCGTGAGCCCGGACGGCAAGGAACTCGCCTACATCTCGCGTGTGGGCGGGGCCTTCAAGCTCTACATCCAGGACCTAGAGACCGGCGTCGCCACGGCCCTGACCGACACGACACATGACGAATCGCCGAGCTTCGCGGCGAATGGTCAATACGTTCTTTACGCCACTCAAGTGAACGGCCGTGGCGTGCTGGCCGCTGTTTCGACCGATGGTCGAACTCGGCAAATTTTGTCCGTTCGGGGCGGCGTTGTGACCGAGCCGTCTTGGGGTCCTTTTATGCAATGACACACAAGGAGAGTAAGAAATGATGTCGAAACTTCGTATCGCGTTTGCCGTGGCGCTCGTGAGCGCATTGGCAGCTTGCCATTCGGGCACGAAGCTGAATGAAAACCCGACGCAAGGCGCGGTCAGCACGCAGCCGAGCGAGAACACCGTCGCGCCGGTCACGGTTGACGAGCTGAGCAATCCGAACAGCCCGTTGGCCAAGCGCAGCGTGTACTTCGACTTCGACCAATACACGGTCAAGTCGGATTACGATTCGCTGCTGAAGGCGCACGCGCAATACCTGCAAAGCCATCCGCAACGTCACATCCTGATCCAAGGCAACACCGACGAACGCGGCACGTCCGAGTACAACCTGGCGCTGGGTCAGAAGCGTGCGCAAGCGGTTCTGCAAGCGTTGGAAGCGGACGGCGTGCCGGCATCGCAAATGGAAGCCGTGAGCCTCGGCAAGGAAAAGCCGATGGCGCAAGGTCACGATGAAGCTTCGTGGGCGCAAAACCGCCGCGCGGACATCATCTATCAGTAATTCGTAACGGGTGACAACGCGTATGACGCACCGTTTCTCCTGGCTGCGCGGTACCGCAGCCGTATGCGTGGCGGCCTCGGCGCTCGTCGCTGGGCCGGCTCACGCGGGTCTGTTCGACGACGACCAGGCCCGTCAGGCCATCCTCGACTTGCGAGCGAAGACGGACAACCTCACGAGTCAGTTGTCGGCGGCTCAGCGCTCCTTGATCGATCAACAGGGGCGCCTCGATCAGCTCAACCAGCAGATCGCGACGCTGCGCGGGCAAAACGAGGATCTGGCGAACCAGGTCACCACCCTGCAGAAGCAGCAAAAGGACTACTACACCGATCTCGACGGACGGCTCAAGAAGCTCGAGCCGCAGAGCGAGACGGTCGATGGAGTTCAAGGCACGGTGCAGCCCGGTGAAACGGATGCGTTCAACGCGGCATCGCAGCAGTTTCGCAGCGGCGACTTCAAAGGCGCGGCGGCGGCCTTCCGCAGCTTCGTCGCCAAGTATCCGCAAAGCCCCTACCAGCCGACGGCGCAGTACTGGCTCGGCAACGCGCTCTATGCGCTGAAGGACTACAAGGGCTCGACGGCGATTTGGCAAAACATCGTCAAGAACTACCCGCAGCATCCGCGCGCGCCCGAGGCGCTGCTGGCGATCGCGAACAACGAACTCGAGCAAGGCCAGAAGGCCGCGGCGCGTAAGACGTTGCAGACGATCGTTTCGCAGTACGCCGGGTCGGACGTGGCGCAGACCGCGCAGCAGAAGCTGGCGCAGATCAAGTAGAGATGGGGTTGCGCGGACTTTGAAGCTCGGCGTTGACGAGCTTTCCAAGGGTCGCTATAATCTCGCCTCTTCGGGTCGTTAGCTCAGCTGGTAGAGCAGCGGACTTTTAATCCGTTGGTCACTGGTTCGAATCCAGTACGGCCTACCAAGAAATTCAAGGGCTTACACGCGCGAGCGTCGTAAGCCCTTTGTTTTTGTGCAATTCCTGTGTAATCGTGCGGAGCAAACGGCGTCGGGCTTCAACCGGGAAATAGCCGTTGCATGAACAAGGAATCGCCACTACCCGTCACCAAAAGCTGGTCGGTCGAGCGCGTGGCAGCGATATAGAACAAGCGGGCTTCCTGCTCTAAGTCGCCCTCAGCCGCCGATAGCAGGCCTACACCTGGAATCGCGACAAACGGGTATTCCAAGCCTTTGCTGGCATGCATGGTGAGGACCGTTACCAAGTCGGACGTCGGCGAGTAGGCCTTCTTGTTTTGCTGCTGCCACTGGTAGGGGATCTTCGCTTTTTCCAGCGCGTCAACGCAAACTTGGCCGACCCACCTGGTTCGATGCACAATCGCCATGTCTTGCCACGCGACCCCCTGTTGATGCGCCTGGGCTAGGCGCCGAGCGATTTCAGTCGCTTCGTCCCGCAGCGATGGAAGCTTGATCAATAGCGGCTGAGGCCCTTCCCGCCCGCAACTGACCGGACGGATCAACGGCACGCCGTCATCGTCGGTTGCCTTCGGGTCGAGAATGTCTTTCGCAATCAGTGCGGCCAGTTCGAGGATCTGCCGAGTATTACGGTAATTGATCTTCAGGATCGTCGTCCGCCCCTGGGCCTGAACGCCAACGCTTTTGAAACTGAATCCGCGATGGCTCGATCGTTTGAAGATCGATTGCGCATCGTCATACAGCACCAGTAGATGGTTGCTGTCCGGCGACACCATCTGCACCACCAGTTTGAACCAGGCCGGCTCGAAGTCGTGCCCCTCGTCGATCAGAATCGCGCCATACTGCGCCGCCGGAATGTGGCCGCGGTCGACGCATTCGATGACACGCTGAACCAATGCTGGAAAGAAATCGGCGCCCTGTTCCGTAGGCAAGGGCTGGTGATACGTGATCAACTGGTTACGACACCAGCCATGAAAACTACGGACGTCAACCTTCCCGTTCAGTTCCTTCGCATCCATCCAGCTCCTCAGCCGCTTGGATAGCGGTTCGCTGAAACAGAGGATCAGGATCGGCTTTTCGGAGCGGCTGGCCAAATACTCGGCTCGGTATCCAAGGATCATCGTCTTGCCCGAGCCCGCGACACCGTGAATCACACGGTGGCCGTCCCCCAGGCTGCGCGCAAGTTGTTCCTGCTGAAGATCCATCACCGCCATGATGTCCGGAAGGTCTGGTTCGTGCTCGAACAGCGACTGCTGCCGGGGCGTTATTCGAACCTCGGGGAATAAAATCCACCGAATGCGATCGATTTGCGGCACCGTCAGCTTCTCGCGGAACTGATACTTGAACATCTGCCACAGTCGCTGCTGAAATTGCTCAGCGTCAACCGCTTCGGTCATTTCATCGGAGCAGATCACGCGGCTCGGATCGATCGCACGATCGAGCCCACCGTCCATGAATTGTTTGCGAGTGATGTTAGGTAGCACTACACCATACGTCCAAGGGAAACCCAGTTTCCCTTGATGGGAATGTCCCACCGGATGCACGAGCTGCGGATCCCGCTGAAGTTCATCGATAATCTCCAGCGTGTAACCCCTAGCCTGTTCTAGTGGATTGGCGACTGCCTTCGGCCCGTGCTCCCCAAGGATCTGCCACTCACTGGGATCGGCCTTGACGATGGTAGACGGTTTCCAGTCTTTTACCTCGAGGACAAGCAATCCTCGCTGAGGATGCAAAATCACAAAATCTGGATAGGACTGCATCGACGCAACACGCACGTCATACCAGATCAGGTAATCACTCTCCAGTTTTTGTTCAAGTCGTTCGGCAAAGCGGCGTTCCCCAGCCTGCATTTTGCCCACGCACGACGAAAGCGACGGGACGATCGTGGCCATACTCGGAATAATCAATTTATTGGAATATCGGCAATCTACCACGCTCTGATCTGCTGCAATGCCCGAATATAACGTGACGGGCATTCGGGCTTGCAACGATAGCTGAGCCGGCACATGGATCGATGCAGCGACGGGGCTCGCGTCCATTCCCGCGCCCGATGTGGGCGTCGATGGCATCGCACCGTCGGCCCGCTTGCGGCTTGCACCTGTCAGCCTCAGGGTAGAATGGCCGACCCTTCGGCAGCACGATGCAGCGGAACACGAGCAGTTTGGGCTGGCCGCTGGACAGCAACATCGCCCAGATTCCGGGGCACCTCGGGTTGTCCGGACGGGATCAACTGGTGCCTGCCCCTGGTACCCTCTCAACACTCATCGTAGATTTAATTGAAAATTCGATCGAATGTCTTTTAAATATGATGCTCTAATATTAGCATCAAACAATGGCCCGCAATAAGCGCTACTTCACCTCAGCACTTTGCAGATCGCCATAATCATTGAACAGATACCTGATTTCCCTTTCGCATTTATCACAATTTCCACCACCCCAATATGTGACGACAATCCCATTCCGGCCTCCACATACGACCTTCGCTGTCATCCATACTTTATTTTGATCCAGATCGTAACCATTGGCATCAAGATCGTTCACAGAAGGTAGCACTCTAAGCCTCCCGCCTCTCCGCCTAATTGAAACGATCTCCTCCGAAACGGGGACATCACCCAAACAACTTTGATACTTTGCGGGATTTTTCTTCCCAACTATCACCAACGCCCCCGCAGGACATTTAACGATTTTTTTATACAGTATGGTCTTTATCATCTCGCCACGCTCTGGACAAACATCGGCAGACGCGACTAGCGGCGAGGTAAGAAGAAAAATAAAAACCACCGCGAAACATAAACTCGCTTTTCTGCGTATTCCGTCAAACATCGCCAAGATTTTACTCTCATGTTATGGTCGCTCGAGCCGCAACATAGGATCTCTGAGCGACATCAAGCAACGTCGCACTGTTCGTCACGCGCCGCGCATATAGGTATTCAGTGCAGAAATTAGACTCGTACCTGTTGGCGCGTAAAAGCCATCGAGCTATAGTTACCCAACATCCAAAATAAACATCCCCCCAAAGGCTACTGATGCTTGTCACCACGAAGCATCTCTCAAGTGAGCTATTTAGCGCAGTACCTGCTCCGCATGTAGCTTCGCTGGTAACCAGAGAATTTTGACCGGACAAAACCTGCCAGAATCATGCCTGGAACGAAGCCCTTCGATACCAATACGCGATCGACTAACGTGGATGCGCAAAGAGCAGTGGTCAACTGAATCGGCGGAAAGAATGTAGAGGCCGCCTCCTATCTTGCGCGCCTCACCTGTCCCGCCGTACAGCCGTCCCCCGTTTCCAATGAGGACAATTTCAATCGTCGCTCCGTCACTCGTGAAATTCCCAATCTTTGCAATGTCACGGACGTCTTCCACATGTGGCACCGACAGCTGATGCGGAAGCTCGTAAACCATGGGTGGGGAAAACCACTTCGGCTCACTGACACCGATATCGGCATAGCTCGAATTTTGTCGCACAACCGCTATTGCACAGCCTATGAAAATAATCAGCGCCCGCATGAGTCGAACTCCGAAGCCACTTAGGAACCAAGCTCGGTTGCGCTCCCGCATCCGTTGATCAACGGCGCCCCCATTTTTAAGAATGCATACAACTTAACATGTTCGGTGGTGGCATTGCGTCTCTGTCCATCCGTCTGAAAATTCGGGGCCAACTTCGCATGAATCGTTCTAGGCAATTCTTGCGTCAACATTACGTTACCCGATCTTGCACTACTTTTCAGTGAACATCTGATGGCAAATGTTGCGTACAAAATGTTGGCGTCTCGCGACGACCGCCGCAGACGACGGCGAAAACCCACATCGAAGTCGTGCTCATCGTTTTTGACTTAATCGACACCACTGTGACAGAGCCAGAAGCAAGGCCGGGGAGCCGCAAGACACGCCCGAATTCTGATGGCGAGTTTCGACAATGGCTTTCCGCCGCTGCATGTAAACTTGGTGCAGCGGTCGCGAAGCTAGCGCGGGACAATTAGATCAATGCAAATATGCTGTCCATCTCGCTAAGCCGGTATCGCGCGCAGTTTAAGGTCGAGCCAACGTTCCCTGATGCGCTGCAGATTCCAAAGACTGGCGGCGATAGTGCTCCCTGTGATCGCAGACGGCATGTACATCTGAAACTGCGCCACTACCCCGACAGGGCCATCCAGCCGTTCCGATAGCGTCCCGAATGAACGGCGAATCCCTTGCAACTTACCGGAAGCAAGTCCGGTTCTTCGCCGGGCTGACTGGTATCGTCACCCGACCACCCCGCGCCGGAGTACATCCATGACTGTTTTCACCATTGGCTATGAAGGGCTGGACATCGGCACTTTTCTGGCACTGCTCGCGGAGCATGGCATAGAGACCGTAGTGGACGTCCGGGAACTGCCGCTGTCGCGCAAACCTGATTTCTCAAAGAAAGCGCTGGCGAGCACGCTAAACGTGTCGGGCCTCGAATATGTTCACATAGTCGACCTCGGTTGCCCGAAGCCCGTGCGCGACCGTTACCGCGAAGATGGCGACTGGAAGCGATACACCGAAAGCTTCCTTAAGTACCTTAAGACACAAAAGACGGCTATTGCGAACCTGTCCGATCTGGTGAATTCGTCGAACTGCGCGCTGCTCTGCTACGAAGCTGATTTCAACCTTTGCCACCGCTCGATGGTCGCCAGCGCAGTGCGAGAGCATTGCGGTGCGGATGTCGAGCACATCTCAGCGTCCAAAGCTAGAAAAGCGAGCCCTGCCGCTCGTCAGACGGCTTGCGCTTAGGCGGGTAGATCAAGCTGATGATCAGCCACTGGTCTTGGAACCTATGGCACCTCTCGCGTTGCAGGACAGGGTTTTGCGGAACATTCGAGAACTGCCCCCCACGCGATCGTTCCTTTTAATCCGTTGCTCATTGGTTTAATCCAATACGTCCTAGCAAGGAAGTATCACCCGCGCTATTGTCCTGCGCCGCTCTGTGCCGTCGCCTCAATTTCCGCGGTATCCCACTTCCCACGACGCATGGCTTCGGCGAGCATCCCCAACGTTAAAGGGACGAGCGCCGTCCGGCGAAAGCGCTTCGCAAACAGCCCCATGAACGACGACAGTAGCTGCTGGCCTTCCGGTCCGAAGTAGCGCCTATACGGAAAGCCGTCCGCCTGCACGTTAAACGTCTCCGCCCATTTATCGATGAATTCGACGGCGTCGAGCCCCGTAAGGCCGAGGTCTTCCTCGAGGCGCGACGTAGGCTGCAACTTCAGTCGGCCGCCAAATAGAGGTTGCCCGAGTTCTTCCCGTGCGAACGCCTCCAGGCGCTCCCAAGTTGTATCGTTCATAGGGATATCCGATCATCCGGTTTCGCAAGGCGGTTGTAGGTCACTACCGTATTGCGCATGATCATGAACGAATCCCGCGCGAAGCCGGTACTGTACACGATGGAGTCACGTGGCCGCCGACAGACAGGCGCTAGTCGGATACCTCACGACACAGCCCTTTCGCCCCCTCCCCAACGGTTGCGCCCAACGCAAAACTGAATAGCGCCGTGATCGGATTCTCCTTCGTTCGAATTGCCGTTACTTTTGGACCACTAAAACCGAACCGACGGAGAACGAAATGTCCGACACGCTGTTCAAACCGCTGCAACTAGGCCGCCACACGCTACGGCACCGCATTGCGATGGCACCGCTCACTCGCTCGCGCGCGGGCCAACCCGGCAACATCCCCACTTCGATCAACGTCGAGTACTACCGCCAGCGCGCGAGCGCCGCGTTGATCGTCACCGAAGCCACGCAAGTCTCGCAACAAGGCCAAGGCTATGCATGGACCCCGGGCATCCACACGCCCGAACAAGTAGAAGGCTGGCGTTCCGTTAGCGAGGCGGTCCATACCGAAGGAGGCACGATCTTCCTACAACTGTGGCACGTCGGTCGCGTGTCTCATCCGGTGTTCCAACCGGGCGGCGGCTTGCCCGTCGCCCCGAGCGCGATGCCCGTCCCAGGCAAAACGTTCGTCGTCGACGAGGCCGGCAAGGGCGTATGGGCCGATGTCCCCGTCCCGCAGGCCCTGACGCGCGAAGGGATTGCCGAGATCGTCGGCGATTTCCGCGCCGCCGCGCGCAATGCCATGACCGCGGGCATGGACGGCGTGGAGATCCACGCGGGCAACGGCTATCTGCTCGACCAATTCATCAACAGCAGCAGCAATCGCCGCAGCGACGAATACGGCGGGAGCATCGAAAACCGCGCGCGCCTGCTGCTCGAAATCGTCGATGCGGTCAGTGCCGAAGTCGGCGCGCACAACGTGGGCGTGCGGCTCACGCCGATGGGTCGTTTCATGGGCATGGGCGACGACACGCCCGAACAGACCTTCGGTTATATCGCGGAGCGCCTAAACGAACGCGCCCTGGCCTACCTGCACCTCGTCGAGCCGGCCATCGTCGGCACGGTCAAGGACGAGCAGTACGATCCGCGCTGGGACACCATCATCAAGCTCATGCGCGAGCGGTTCGAAGGCGTATTGATGCTCGCCGGCGGCTATACGCCCGACTCGGCGAAGCAGGCCCTCGAAGGCGGCCGCGCCGACATCATCGCGTTCGGCCGAGCCTTTATCGCCAATCCGGATCTCCCAAGGCGATTGCGCGAAGAGCGTCCGCTCAACGAGCCCGACGCCAGCACGTTCTTCGGCGGCGGCGAAACGGGATACATCGATTACCCTCCGATTGCCGCGTAATCTCGATGGCAAAGATCCGGCGCAATCGCGGCGATGCGCCTACTGCATTGCATCGCCCCGATTGCATCCGATCCGCGCTTCCAAGAACTGCAGCAAGGCGCGAACTTTCGTCGACTGGCGACGATTCGGAAGGTACGCGGCATACACAACGGCTTGCCCACCTAACGGCGTCACGCTGCGGTCGCCAAAGCACCGTATCAGGCGGCCCGCCGCGAGATGCTCGTTCACGAGCCAGTCCGGCAAAAGCGCGATGCCGTGACCGGCGAGCACGCCTTCGAGCAACATGTCCAAGTTGTTCGAGATCAACCGTCCCCGCACGTTGACCTTCTCTACGTCGTCGCCGCGCGAGAAGGTCCAGACCTGGCGGGCTCGATAACTCCCGCCATAGGTGATCCGCAGACATTCGCGCTCCTCCAGATCCGCGGGCATGAGCGGCATGCCGGCTCGCTCAACGTACTCCGGGCTGGCAACGACGAAACGGGGGTTCTCCGCGAGCGGCTTCGCAACGAGATTCGGATTTTCCGAGGGCAGCCCGATCCGCACGGCGACGTCGATCCGCTCCAGCGCGAGATCGAGAAAGCGGTCCGCCACGACGACGTCGAGCGCTACACGCGGATACTCGTTGAGGAAAGCAACGAAATGCGGCGCGAGCACGATTCGGTTGTAACTCGATGGGACCGTCACGCGCAACGACCCCGCCGGATCGGCGCCGCTATCGAGGATACTTTCGTCGGCATCGGCGAGCTCGTCGAGCACCTTCGAAATCCGTTCGACGTACGCAGCACCGGCATCGGTCAAGCTCACGCGGCGCGGCGTGCGGGTGAGCAATGCCGTACCGACGGCTTCCTCCAGCGCGTCCATGAGCCGCGTTACCGATGAAGTCGCCACGCCCAGACGCTGCGCGGCTTTCGCAAAGCCACCGGCATCGGCGACTTCGAGCAGCGTATTCAGGGCAAGCAGTTTATCCATAGCGCTAACTGTCCTCTTTAAGTCTTGGAATGGCGCGTCTCATCCGGCGGCTTGCGCGTCCGAATTCGGCCAAGCGTCATCCGCGCTCCGAAAATTTCAGCGGCAGTTCAGGACTTTTTAGCGAGCCCCGTGCAATCTTGCTGCGACTCGATGCTCATTGCGCCGTCGCACCGTTGCGCAAAACGCAACGCCGGTTTGCACGCCGCTCCCATTGTCGTACGGCAGAGCACCAGCCTAAGCTGAGCACCATCGATGCGATCTTATCGGAACAAGGAGTCCCCTCATGTCTTCCCCCTCGGAGTCGCTGCACGGCGGGGCGCCGGCCGCGCAACTCACTCAAGGTCTCATCGCGCTCTTCGCATTCAGTTGCGGCGCGATCGTGGCGAACCTTTACTACGCTCAGCCGATCACCGAACTCATTGGGCCCTCGCTGCATATGTCCGGCGGCATGACGAGCCTCATCGTCTCGCTCACGCAGATCGGCTATGCGCTCGGTTTGTTCTTCATCGTTCCGCTCGGCGACCTGCTCGAAAACCGCAAGCTCATGATCACGACGGCGCTTGTGTCGATCGCGAGTCTCGCCGCCGCCACGTTCGTGCAATCGGCCGGATGGTTTCTCATCATTTCGCTGCTGATCGGCTTTAGTTCGGTTGCCGTGCAAATTCTCATTCCGCTCGCCGCCCATCTCGCACCGCATCACTCGCGCGGGCGCATCGTCGGCACGATCATGGGCGGCTTGCTGCTCGGCATCTTGCTCTCGCGTCCGATCTCGAGTGTCGTGGCCGATCATTTCGGGTGGCGCTTCGTGTTCGGCGCCGCGGCAGTCTTGATGGCTCTGGTGACTTCGATCCTCGCGCTCACGATTCCCAAGCGGCAGCCCGATCACAGCGCGACCTACTTCGAGCTCATCGGATCACTGGTGCATCTGGTGCGGACGATGCCTGTGCTGCGTCAACGAGCGCTATACCAAGGCTTGATGTTTGCCTCGTTCAGCCTCTTTTGGACAGCGGTGCCGGTCGAATTGACGCGGCACTACGGATTCTCACAATCGGAGATTGGGCTCTTTGCGCTCGTCGGTGCAATCGGCGCCACCTCCGCGCCGGTGGCAGGCCGTCTCGCCGATGCGGGCCATTCGATTCGCGCGACGTTCATCGCCCTGATCGCGGGCGCCCTCGCCTTCGCACCCGCGCTCATGCACTCATCGTCTGGTTGGATCGGCCTCGTCGTGACGGGCATCGTGCTCGATTTCGCCGTCCAAATGAGCATGGTGCTCGGCCAACGAGAGATCTATGCGCTGCATGCCGAAAGCCGCAATCGTCTGAACGCGCTCTATATGACGACGATCTTCGTCGGCGGCGCAATCGGCTCGGCAATCGCGAGCGTACTGTACCAATACGGCGGCTGGACGCTGATCTCCGGCGTCGCCGCCGCGTTCCCGCTGATCGCTTTCGCTCATTTTCTTTTTTCCGCAAAAAACACAGGGACGCCAACGCCATGAAACGTAGGGGACTTTGGATCGGTCTCGCCGGGCTGATCGTCGCGGGGCTCGCGGTTGCGTCTGCCATCGTGTACGAGCCGTCGATCGCCCCGATCGCCACGCCTTCACCGGATAGTTTCGACGTAACGCTCAAGCAAGAAGGCGCCCGTATCGTCGCGCTCGGCGATTGCGTCGTGTGCCATACGGCAAAGGACGGGAAGCCCTTCGCGGGTGGCCTGCCATTGCACACACCGTTCGGCACGATCTACGCGACGAACATCACGCCCGACTCGCAGACCGGGATCGGGACTTGGTCGGAAGCGGCGTTCAAGCGTGCGGTGCGCTACGGAATCGCGCGCGACGGACACCACCTGTATCCGGCGTTTCCTTACGTTCACTTCACGCGCATGTCCGACCACGAGATCTCGGCAGCGTATGCCTACTTGATGAGCCGCGAACCCGTGAACGTCGCAACACAGCGCAACCAGTTGATCTTTCCACTGAACTTCCGGCAGTTCGTGGCGTTTTGGAATGTGCTGTTCTTACGTCCCGGGCCGCGCAACGCGGATTCCACGCACGACGTCCAGTGGAACCAGGGCAAGTTGATCGTCGATGGGCTCGGGCATTGCGCATCGTGCCACTCGCCGCTAAACGCAATCGGCGGAGAAAAATCCGGCCAGGCGTTCGACGGCGGCATCGTCGACGGCTGGGAAGCACCCGCGCTCAATGCGCTCGGCAGCGCCGCCAAGCCCTGGACGAAGGCGCAGCTCGTGACTTATCTGCGAACGGGAAGAGCCTCGGAGCACGGCGCCGCCGCGGGGCCGATGCTGCCCGTCACCAGAGATCTCGCAACCGTGCCCGAACAGGACGTCGAGGCCATCGCCACCTATATCCTCTCGCTTCAGAAAGCCGCCCCGCCCTCGGTTGCGCAGGCATCGCAACGCGAGACCACGGCCGCGGAGCAGCGCGGGGCCGTCTTGTTCAACGCATCGTGCGCGCAATGCCACGGCCCGGGATCGCCGATGCAAGTGATTGGCGAGCGGCCGACGCTCGCGTTCAGCACCGCCGTCAATGCATCGACGCCGCGCAACGCGGTGCAGATGATGCTGAACGGGATCAACTGGCACGGTGAGGACGCGACGAACTACATGCCCGCTTTTATCGACGTCTACGACGATCGTCAAATCGCCGACCTCGCCGCGTACCTGCGCGGAGCCTATTCGAACAAGCCGGCCTGGCGCGACGTCGAGTCGATGGCCGCACAACTCAGAAAGGAGGACCGCGCGCAATGATTTCCCTCAATGTGAATGGCGTACAACATCGGCTCGACATCGATCCATCGACACCGCTGCTCTACGTCTTGCGCAACGATCTGAAACTGCACGGCGCCAAGTTCGGCTGCGGGATGGGCCAATGCGGCGCGTGTACGGTCATCGTGGACGGGGAGGCCACCTTCTCTTGCGTGATACCCGTTAGCGCGATCGGTCCGCGCCCGGTACGAACGCTCGAAAGCCTCGGCACGGCCGAGCATCCGGGGCTGCTGCAGCATGCGTTCATCAAGCATCAAGCGGCGCAATGCGGCTATTGCATCGCCGGCATGATCATGCGTGCCCAGTCGCTGCTGGAGCGCAACCCGCACCCCACCGAGCAGGAAGTGCGCGCGCATATGGAACCGAACCTCTGCCGGTGCGGCACGCATACGCGTATTCTCGCCGCCATTCGAGAAGTCGCGGGTCTGCCCGAGCCCGAAGGCGCGTCCGCCACGGCACAACTTCACACGCAAGCGAAGGCCACACGATGAGCAACCAAGACGATTTCATCGACGAGGGCCGCCGGCGGTTCATGATCTCCGGCGCCTTGTTCGTCGCGTTCAGCATGGCGCCGGGCAAGGCCGCGTTCGCGCAAGAAGTCATTGCCGATGAAGGCGCGGCCGTCCATATCGGCAAAGCTACCCAAGCGCTCGCGGGGAGTCTCAAAACCAATCCTTTTCTCGATGCTTGGATCAAGATCACGCCCGAGGGAAAAGTCACCGTGTTCACCGGCAAGGTCGAACTCGGGACGGGCGTGCGCACCGCGCTGCTGCAAATCGCGGCCGAAGAGTTGGACATGGCGCCGCCGTTGATCACATTCCTGACGGCGGACACAGGCGCATCGCCCGACGAAGGGCTGACGGCGGGCAGCCATACGATCGCCGATAGCGGCAGCGCCCTACTCAATGCGGCTGCCCAGGTTCGTTCACTGCTCGTCGATGCGGCCGCAAAGCACTTCAACGTCGACAGCGCGGTGCTCGTCGTGACCGACGCCGTCATCCGCACGAGAGACGGACGTGAGATGACCTATGGGCAAGCGGTCGGCCTCGTCGATCTGCACCGGATGGCCAGCGCCAAGTCCCCGCTCAAAGACCCGAAGACGTTCCGGACGATCGGCACGTCCGTGCCGCGGCTCGACATACCGTCCAAAGTCACGGGCGGCGTGAGTTACGTCCAAGACATGTCGCTTCCGGGCATGCTGCATGCCCGCGTCGTGATGCCTCCCGTCTACGACGCCAAATTGATTTCCTGCGACGAAGCGGCGGTCGCGAGGATGCCCGGCGTCGTCAAGATCGCCCGCAACGGCAGCATGCTTGCCGTCGTCGCCGAGGGCGAATGGCAGGCGATCGTGGCGCAACGCGCACTCTCGGCAAGCAGCCGATGGACGGCCGGGCGAGCGCTGCCCAATCCGGACACCGTCCACGACGATCTAAAGAAGATCTCGACGCAGAAGATCAAGATCGCCGATTTCCATGAACCGGCGGCGCCGGCGGTCAAGACGCTAAGCGCGCGCTTTACGAAGCGCTATCTGATGCACGGCTCGATCGGGCCATCTTGCGCCGTCGCGATTTTCGACGGCGCATCGCTCTCGGTCTGGACGCATTCGCAAGGCGTTTATCCGCTGCGCGATGCGCTGGCCGAAATGCTCTCGATGGAGAAAGCGAACGTTCGATGCATCCACACGGAAGGCTCGGGATGCTACGGCCATAACGGTGCGGACGACGTGGCGGCCCACGCCGCGCTCATCGCCAGCGCGATGCCGGGACACCCGATCCGCGTCCAGTGGATGCGCGAACAGGAACACACGTGGGATCACTTCACACCCGCGATGGTCACCGAAGTCACGGCTTCCCTCGATTCGAGCGGACAGATCGTCGACTGGAAGTACGCGCTATGGAGCAGTTCGCATAACGAACGCATCGTCAACGCGGGTCGCCTGTTGCCGGCACGCATGTTGGAAAAGCCGTTCGTTTCCGCGCCGTCCGTGCCGATGCTGCAACCGGAGGGCGGCGGTGACCGGAACGGGATTCCGCTCTACTCGCTGCCCAACATGGACGTGATGAACAACTTCTCGCCGACGATGCCTTTGCAAACGTCGGCGATGCGGTCCCTGGGCGCGCACTTCAACGTATTGACGATCGAGAGCACGATGGACGACCTGGCGCACATGGCCGGCATCGATCCCGTCGAGTTTCGTCTACGGCATATGCGCAATGCGCGCGCCCGTGACGTCATCGAATTGGCCGCGCGTCGATTCGGCTGGCCGCGGCCACCCCGCGCCCGAAATCACGGCGTGGGTTTCGCCTTCGCGCAGTACAAGAATTTGATGGCCTATGTGGCGATGGCGGTCGAGGTCTCGGTCGAGCCCGAAACGGGCCATGTCACGCTCGAACGCGCGGTGGCCGCGGTCGATGCCGGGCAGATCGTCAATCCGGACGGCATTCGCAATCAGATCGAAGGCGGCATCGTGCAGTCGGCAAGCTGGACGCTCTACGAGGCGCTGCGCTATGACACCGAGCGTATCCGCAGTTTCGACTGGGGCACCTATCCGATCCTGCGATTTTCCTCGGTTCCGCAGCGTATCGAGGTGCATTTGATCGATCGTCCGGGCGCCCCGTTCCTGGGCGCGGCCGAAGCCTCGATGGGCCCGACCGCCGGCGCCCTCGCCAACGCCTTGTTCGATGCCACCGGGAAGCGAATACGCGAGTTGCCGCTCGCGGGCGAGAAGCTCAGAAAGCTGATAGAAGCGTGAGGAGAGGCAATATGAAACGATTCTTGATTTTCTTTCAAATATGTCTTGATTCTGAACCGGTGTAAATTGCCGGCCCCGTCAGGCAGACTTTTACTGCGGCCCGGTTTGCGGCCGACCCGACGGTGGAGCGCCATGACGATAAACCTCGAAAGTGCCGGATCTCAGGGCCTCGCTCCTCGCGGCGTGCGCCGGATTACGTGGCTGTGCGATGCGCTGACTATCCTTGAGTCCGACTTGGCCGCCGAGCTGTCGATGACGGAAGTCGCCGCGTCCGTCAATCAATCCACCGCCCATTTTTTTCGGGCGTTTAGGCTGGGCGTGGGACAAACGCCCCATCAATGGAGATTGAACGCGCGCATCGCCGCCGCCCAGTCCGATTTGGTCGCGCGCTCCATTTGCACGGCCGATATTGCCCACAAATACGGCTTCAATGATCAGGCCCATTTCACGCGAGTCTTCAAGCGGATCGTCGGACAAACACCCGCGGCCTGGCGCGATAGAACTAGCGGGCGAATTCCGTCCCGCGCACGGCGTCGATCAGGTAATCGATAAATGAAGCTACGCGCGCCGAGGTCGCGGTATTGCGGTAGTACACCGCGTTGATGGGCTGCCATACCTCTTGCGTCTGACGCGCAAAGAGTTGCACCAGCGCCCCGTCGCGACGATCGCCCGCGGTCATGAAGTCGGACAGGCAAACGATACCCGCCCCCGCCAAGGCCAGTTGTCGTAGGGTTTCTCCGCTCGACGAAACGATGGCCGGCGCGATCCGATACGGCTCATTGTCCACGCCGGCTATGGGCCAGACATTGAGGGTCTCGGGCCGAGTAAATCCCAGCAACGCGTGCCGTGACAGATCGCTTACGCGCTTGGGGTGCCCATGCGCGTCGAGATAGGGGGGACTCGCCAGGATGCGCATGCGGCTACGGCCGACCGCCTTGCGATGCAACGTGGAATCCCTGAGCGGGCCGATCCGGATGGCGACGTCGGTGCGCCGCTCCAGCAAATCGATAATGTCTTCATTGCTGTTCAGTTCGAGCTCGACCTGCGGATAACGCGCCCGATAGCCCTGCACGAGCGGCACGATCACGTGCAGCATGAACGGCGTTGCGGCATCCACGCGCAGCCGCCCCGATGGACGTTCCCGGCGCGCGGCCATTTGCTCCTCCGCGCCCTCGACCGACGCGATAATCGCTCGCGCGTCGCTCAGAAACGCGCGCCCCTCCTCCGTCAGCTCGAGCCGCCGCGTGGTACGCCGCAGCAGCGTGGTTTTGAGCTTCTCCTCCAACCGTCCCAACGTGCGGCTCGTCGCCGACACGGTCAGGTCGAGCTGCTGCGCGGCGGCAGTAATGGAACCGCTATCGACAACGCTCACGAACGCTTGCAACTCGTCGAGTGTGATCTTCATTTTTGATTTGAAAACAAAACGACTTGGTTTATAGATCACTTTTTAAGCAAAAGTAAAGCACGGCGCTCCATCTCGCGCGTGTGGATGCCGGAACCTCGATCGCGCCGCCCGTACGCCGTACACTAGGCGTCTGCGCGTGTACTTTTCGGCGGGACCCAGGTCGCCATCCCCGAAGCTTAGCGTCCGCACTCACAACGTTATGAATTTTTTCCTGCGAACTTGACCGACGAACGCGCCAGAAGGCGCAGCCTTCGGCCCTCCGATTCCGCCCGTAATCAAATAAAAAAGTGATTTTCGGACAATAAACATTCATTTCAGGCGCAGAAATTCTTTTTTAATCGCTTCATTGCTAGGCTTTTCCAAGTGCTAGTGGCGAGTGCCGAGCAGTTCGCCGGCCCGGCTTACAGCACGTTTGCAATTCCCCCACACCATACCGATCGCTACGCGGAGTTATTTATGCGGTTGTTCACTCGGTTGCTCGCCGCGGTGGCGGCTTGCGCGTCGCTCTCGCTTTGCGCGCCTGCGGCGGCTGCGCCAAGCTCGGCGCGTTCGTTCGTCGATCTCGATCCCGGTCCGCGAGCCGCGCTCGCACAGCCCGTCGCACGCGGCGCCCGGGCCTTGGCAACGCCCGTCTGCGGCGGCCCCGGCTATGTCGCCTATGGATCGAGCTTGATCACGCTGACCGCGGGCTACTCGTCCTACAGCATCTACAACCCTTTGACGGACGCCTACGACCAAGTCAACGTGCGCGCCTACAATGGATGCCCGACCGGGCCGACGATTTACGTCAATCCCGGGCAAACGTTGAAGATGCAAGTCAACAATACGTTGCCGGCCGAATCGGACGCGACGTGCCCGCAAAATCCATCGCACGACAGTCCGCATTGCTTCAACACCGTGAATTTGCATCTGCATGGAATGCATGTCTCGCCTTCCGGCAATAGCGACAACGTCTTCATGAGCGTCCCGCCGGGCAGCTCGGCCAATTACGCTTACCAAATTCCGGCCGACCATCCGGCCGGAACGTTTTGGTATCACTCGCACCACCACGGCTCGACCGCGATCGACGCCGCCAGCGGTATGGAAGGCGTGCTGATCGTTCGCGGTAAACGCACGGCGGCCAATCGCGCGGCCAACGGCGGCCTCGCCGACATCGATACGATCCTGCACGATCGCTCGGGCACGCCGTTCCCCGAACACGTCTTCCTGTTCCAGCAGATCGAATACGGCTGCTTCGCCGATGCGCAAGCCACCGCCCCGCTTGCCGATCCCGTAACGTTCGCATGGGTGTGCCCGTCCGGCAGCGTGGGCGAGTTGCGCAACTACACGAACCAGTTGAACTTCGTGGCCGATCCGCGCCCCGGTCACACGGGCCAGAAAAATTCGACGTGGGAGATCTCCGGGCGCTTTACGCAAATCAACGGTGTCGTGCAGCCGATGTTTCCGACGGCCACCGGTTTTTTGCCGGCGGGCCAGATTCAGCGTTGGCGGCTCGTGCACGGCGGCGATCGCGACACGATCAACCTGAAAGTGGTGCAAGCGAATCTGGCGGTCGTCGGTGGGACCCGGAACGCCGTGGCGAGCGCGAGCGACATCGACAACGCCGCGCGAGCCGCGCGGGCGCTATTGGCCGGCGCGCACACCCGCGCGCAAACTGCCACCACGCTCGATCAACTGTGCGGCGGAGAAGTCGTGAAGCAAGTGGAAATCGCCGACGACGGGTTGACCCGCGATGCCATGATCGAGGAAGACGTCGATACGCTGAACCCCGGTTATCGCCGCGATGTGCTCGTTGCATTCCCGCAGCCGGGGCTGTATTGCATCCTCGACGAAGCCGCGGATGCGTCATCGACGATCGCGTACCAATCCGGCGCCGACAAGGTCAAGGATCGCCGCTTGCTCGCGTTCGTGCGCATCGGCCAAGGCACCACCGTGCCCGACTATGCGCCCGACGGCCTCGGTCACTCGAAATACTGGCAATACGTGCGCAATTCGCTCGTCGATGCGAACGGCGATTTGCCCGCCGACGTTCTGGCGAATCTGCGTACGCTCGACACGCATGTCTACGCGCCGGAGCAGCCGCTCACCGGGCCGATCAACAAGCAAGTGCCGATGCTGATGAACGTCGCCGTCGCGAACGGCAAGCCGCAATTCGTCATGAACTCGCAGCTATACGATCCCGCGCGGATCGACTATACGGCGGTCCTCGGCACGACGGACGAATGGCGCATCGCCGCCGGCGGCAACGGCGGACACATCTTTCATATCCACGTGAATCCGTTCGAGATCGTCGATGTCCTCAACACGCATGGCGTCTCGATCTACGATTCGAGCGGCAATTGCACGGCAGCCGAGCTGGCCACCGGCGATGCGGAGTACTGCACGTTGCGCGGCGTATTTCTCGATACCATATTCATCAAACCCGGCTACACGGTCGTCATGCGCACGCAGTACAAGGACTTCACGGGCGAATTCGTCATGCACTGCCATGTGCTCGACCATGAGGACGCGGGGATGATGGCCAATGTCTCGATCGTGACGCCGACAACGGCCCTGATCTCGCACTTGACGGCCCCGCTCACGCGCGCCAAGGCGAACGTCGATGCGTTTGTCGACACGCTGCGCTACGGCAAGCAACGCTCGGCCCAACTGGCCTTCACGGCGCCGATATGCGGTACCGGCAATACGCAGACGTTCGCGGCGAAGTGATGGGAAGCCCGCGGCGGCATGGTCAATCGCACATAGCCTGCATGTGACTTGGCCGATGGCATTCGCGGGGCTCGTCGCTATATGCTTTCTCCGGTATGCCTAGCAGGGCCCCGCCGCGTATGACGAAAACGCGGCGCGGGGCGCGCAAGCGGAGAAGCTATGAGCCATTTGAACGAGGTGTTCGCGCCGCTGACCGAGCGCGAATTCGGGGTGTTGGATTGGCTGAAGGAAGGCAAAACGAATGCGCAGATCGGCGCCATCCTCGGCATCAGCGAACGCACGGTCAAATTTCACGTCGCCAACATTCGCGAGAAACTGAAGGCATCGAGCCGCAGCCACGTGGTCGCGCTCGCCTACTCGCACGATCTGCTCAAGCGCTGAGCGCTTGGCGCGCGGCAGTCTCCCCCGTTTCTTCGAGCGCTCGCATAAAGTGACGTACGCCCGCCGTCTGCGCACGCGCGCGCCACAACAAGTGGATGTCCACCGCCAGCGGCAGCCAGTCGATCCGCTTGAACACGACCCCGGGCGGGCTCATCCGCTGCATGCTCGATTGCATGACCGCCGCCCCGAGCCTCGCGCTGACGAGACCGAGCGTCGTCGAAACCTGCGCCACCTCGAATTGAATATCGGGCGTGAAGCCCGATGCCGCGCAGGCCGCTAGAAAGCGCTCGCGCGCCGCGGGGTTCAGCGCCTTCGGCAAAGCGATCCAAGGCATGCCGTCCAAATCGCTCGGCGCTATCTCCGGCTTCGCCGCTAACGGATGATCGTCCGCGATCGCGAGCACGAACGGCTCGCTCGTCAGCAAACGGCTAGTCAGCGATTCGCTAGGCTTCGGCAGGTTATAGACGAACGCGATGTCGATCAGCGACCGTTCGAGCGCATCGATCTGCTCGCCCGAGCGCATGGCCGCGAGCTTCAAATTGACCCGGGGATGCGTGGCCCTGAAATGGCGCAGCGCGGCCGGCAACCGCCCGTTGTGAATAATGCCCTCGCAATACCCGATCGACAGAGAGCACGCCTCGCCTTTGCCGACCTGTCGCGCCCGTTCCTCGATACGCTCGGCCTGGCTCAACAAAGCGCGCGCCTGTTCGAGAAAATCGCGCCCGGCCGGCGTGAGCCGCACGCGCTGCTTGATCCGCTCGAACAGTTGCAACCCGAGATGATCCTCGAGTTGCCGGATCTGCCGGGAAAGCGGCGACTGGGAGATGTGCAGCCGCTCGGCGGCGCGCGCGACATGCTCGGTTTCGGCCACCGCCACGAAGTACCTCAGTTGCTGCAGCTCCATGGTTGAGTCCTTTTTCGCATCAACTGTGATCGATTAAGTCTTGGACGGCATTATATCGAGTCGCTAAGCTTCCGTCCTGTGATCAGCACCATGGAAGCATCGCCATGCATCAGGCTCGCCGCACCATTCCTCAAGGGGTACTGCTCGTGACGCTCGTCCTACTGAGCGCGAGCGGACTCGTCGCCTCCGACATCAATTTACCGGGCATGCCGCTGGCGGCACGGGCGTTTGGTACGCCTATCTCCGCCTTGCAGCACACGTTCAGCGTCTACATCGTCGGGCTCGCGCTCGCGCAAGCGCTTTACGGTCCGCTCTCGGACGCCTACGGACGGCGCCGTCTCGTCATCGGCGGCATGCTGCTTTATGCCGCCGCTTCCGTCGGCTGCTCGCTGGCCCCGAACGTCACGGCGTTCGGTCTCGCACGCATCGTTCAGGCACTCGGCGCGGGCGCCGGGATGGTTATCGGCCGCGCGATCGTCAGCGATATCTTCGATGCGAAGAAAGCCGCGCATACGTTCACGACGATCATGCCGATCGTCGGCGCCTCGCCCGCGCTCGCACCGCTCATCGGCGGCTATATCACGACCTACGTCTCTTGGCGCGCGCCGTTCTTGTTCACGGCCGCGCTGGGAATTGCCGCCGCCGTGCTGCTGACCGTCTACGTTCCGGAGACGGTGCCCAAGGCGAATCGGCATAGCAATCTGGCGCGCACGTTCCGTAGCTACCCGATGCTGCTCGTCCAGTCGCGGTTTTGGTCGTACGCGCTGATCCTGTGCGTGGGCTATGCGGTCTATCTCGGCTATCTCGCCGCCTCGCCGGTGCTGCTGGTGGGGATGGGGCTGTCGACGAAGACGATCAGCTACTGCTATATGAGCCTATCGGTCACCTATATCGCCGGCAATTTGACGTCGCGTCACTTCGCCAAAACATATGGCATCGACCGGCTCATCGGCGTGGGCCTCGCCATTCTCGCCGCCGGCGCGGCATGCTTGATCGCCGCGAGCTTCGGCCGCGCCACGCCGCTGCCGATGATTCTCGCGATCTCGGTCGTGACGCTCGCGAACGGCTTCATGCTCCCGCTTTCCTTCGCGGGCGGCGTCACGAGCTTTCCCGAAAGCGCCGGCGCCTCGTCGGGACTCATGGGCGCGATGCACATGATCGCCGGGTCCCTCGCCATCTATCTCGTCGCGGCCCTGCCCGGCACCGTCGCCGCCCTCGCCGGGTTCGTCACGGCCGTCGCGGCGATCGGATGCGTGGCGTTCCCCGTGCTGCGCCGGTCGCGTGGTTGGACCAATATTCGCGCGACGGTTAGCTGAGCTTCGTGCGTTCGTTCAGTTTGGCGCGCACGAAATCGATGTGAGTCTGCATCGCGGTGCGCGCTTCCTCGGGGCGGCGCGCGCAAATCGCATCGCAGAGCGTGCGATGCTGCAAGAGCAACAATGCCGACGAATCGCCGCCCTGTTCGCGCAGTCCTGTCCCGTTGATCGTGATGTGCTCGCGCAAAACGCCCAGCACGCCAGCATGCAGATGCAAAAACATGGCGTTGTGCGATGCCTTCGCGATCGCTTCATGCAGCCGCGTATCGGCTTGCGCTTCGGCCGCCACGTCATCGTCGCGCCGCGCGTTCTCGAGCGTGCGCATCAACGTCTCGATCGATTTGATCTCGTCCTTCGTGGCACGCATCGCCGCGAAGTACGCCGTCGCACCTTCGAGCACGCGGCGGAACTCCAAGATGTCTTCGCGCAGCGCCGGATGGTCGGCGACGAGCTCGCCCCAAGGCGACGCGACCCCGGTCCGCAAACGGTCCGTCACGTATACGCCCGCGCCCGGGCGGCTCAGCAAGAGCCCGCGCGCGGCCAATCGCTGGATCGCCTCGCGCACCGTATTGCGCGAGACCGCGTAACGCTCCGCCAGCGTGCGCTCGGCCGGCAGCCGCGCGCCGGCTGCGAACGTGCCGTCGAGCAACGCCGTTTCCAATGCGCGCATCGTGGCCTGCACGCGCGAGCGGTCACCTATCGTCTGCTTAATCTGCTTAATCTGCTTCATCCGCCTGTCCTCCCCCCGACCGCCGTCCGGCGAGCGCATCGCCATGGTGGTCCAACCAATTTGCGGTCCTCGGCGATTGCCGCAATTATGCGCCCAATGCCGTCGTCGAAATACGGCTTTGGAGAGAGACATGCCGCATCGGCACTACCCGCCCCGCCGGCCAACGGATGTTTATCTGTTCGCCACCTGCCTCGTGGATCTATTCGTTCCGCAAGCGGGCCTCGATGCCGTTCGCCTGCTCGAACGCGAGGGGCTGACGGTGCATTTTCCGAGAGCGCAAAGCTGCTGCGGACAACCCGCTTACAGCAGCGGCAATCCCGAACACGCTCGCGCGGTCGCGCGAGCCCAATTGAATTTGTTTCCCCAGCCCTGGCCCATCGTCGTGCCTTCCGGATCCTGCGCCGGCATGATGCGCCATCATTGGCCACGGCTCTTTGTGGGCGACCCCGTCAACGAAGCGAGAGCCGAGCGGCTCGGCGAGCGGATTTATGAACTCGCGGAATTCCTCGTACGCGTGCTCGAGGTCGATTTCGCCGATGCGGTGCCTGCCGCGCAACCTGACGAGCAGCCGCCAACCGAGCGCGTCGTATTGCATACGTCGTGCGCGGCGCGGCGCGAAATGGGGACGCGCGAGCACGGCGTCGCACTGATCGATGCGCTCCCCGGCGTTGCACGGATCGATCACGAACGCGAAGCGGAATGTTGCGGATTCGGCGGCACCTTCTCGCTCAAGCACCCCGATATCTCCGGCGCGATGGTGCGCGACAAAGTCGCATCGGCGTGCGCGACGGGGTGCGATCGGCTCGTGACGGCGGACTGCGGCTGCATGCTCAACATCGGCCATGCGGCGCGGCACGAGGGTGCCCCGCTTGCGGTCGAGCATCTCGCCACTTTCCTATGGCGGCGCACGGGCGGAGATGCACGGGCCGTGCAGGGGCGTTCATCGAAGACGGAGGACCAGTAATCATGCTCACGTCTCGCGAACGCATCTTGGGGCGGCTGCAAGCCGCCGCGGCTTCCTCACCGAAGCGCGATACGGCCTCGCTCGATCGCCGCATCGACGAGCATTACGCCATCTGGCGCCCCCTTGCCGGAGCGGCCCGCGCGCAACGCGTGGATGCCTTCGAACGTGCGCTGAGCGCTGCGCACGCCGACGTTTGGCGCGCGAGCGCGGCGACGTGGGCCCCGGATTTGGCACGCCGCCTCGCCGATGCGGGCGTTCGGCGGCTGCTGCTCGATCCGGCGCGGGCCGAGGGCGCGCTACTCGCCGCCGCCCTGCCCGGCACGATCGAGCCGCTCGCGTTCGCGAAGCCGATCGAGACGTGGAAGCGCGAACTCTTCGATACCGTCGAAGCGGGGTTCACGGTCGCGCGCTCCGGTATTGCGGCAACGGGCACCGTCATCATCGAACCCGACCGCGGCTCGCCGCGCACGATCTCCCTTGCCCCGCCGCTGCATATCACCCTGGTACATGCCGATACGTTGCATCGCGACCTGCACGAGGCGGCTCGCACCGAGCGCTGGGGCGCAGGCATGCCCGCCAATTTGGCACTCGTGTCGGGCCCGTCGAAGACATCCGATATTCAGCAAACGCTCGCATACGGTGCGCACGGCCCGCGCCGGTTGTGGGTCGTCATCGTGACGAACGACGGCGGCGCCGGCGCGGCCCCAGCGGAGGATCGTCGATGAGTAGTCGTCATCTTCATTTCGTCGCGCCGAACGACTTCAAAACGCGCGCGCGCGAGGCGCTCGACGATCCCGCGTTGCGCGCGAGCTTTCGCGGCGCGATGTCGTTCTTGCAAGACAAGCGCACCGCGCAGTTTCCCGATGCAGACGAACGCGAGGCGCTGCGCGATCTAGGCGAAGCGATCCGGCAAGACGCGCTCGCCCGCTTGCCCCAATTGCTGACGCAACTCGAAGCGAATCTCATCGCGGCAGGCGCGCATGTGCATTGGGCCGCCACGGCCGACGAGGCCAATGCCGTCATCTTGGGGATTGCGCAGGCGCATCGAGCCAAGCGCGTCATCAAGGGCAAATCGATGGCGAGCGAGGAGATCGAACTCAATCACTATCTGGCCGAGCACGGCGTCACGTGTACCGAGTCCGATCTCGGCGAATTCATCGTGCAACTGGCGGACGAAAAACCCTCGCATATCGTCATGCCCGCCATCCATAAAACGAAGCGGGACATTGCGCGCTTGTTCGAGACGCATATCCACGGGGCCGAATACACCGAAGACGTCGATGCCCTGATTCAAATGGGACGACGCGCGCTGCGCCACGCGTTCGTCGATGCCGACATCGGACTCTCGGGCGCGAACTTCGCGGCAGCGGACACGGGCACGTTATGGCTCGTCGAAAACGAAGGCAACGGCCGACTCTCGACGTCGGTACCCGATGTCCATATCGCGATCGTCGGCATCGAGAAAGTCGTCGCCAAGCTCGAGCACATCCTGCCGCTCGCGAGCTTGCTCACCCGCTCGGCGACGGGCCAAGCGATCACCACCTACTTCAATTTGATTTCGGGCCCGCGCCGCGAGGGCGAACTCGACGGACCGCGCGAGATGCACGTGGTCCTGCTCGATAACGGCCGCACGCAAGCGTACGAGGACGAGGAGTTGCGCGCGACGCTGCAATGCATCCGCTGCGGCGCATGCATGAATCACTGCCCCGTCTACACGCGAATCGGCGGTCATGCCTACGGCACGACCTATCCCGGCCCGATCGGCAAGCTCATCTCGCCGCATCTGCTCGGTCTCGAAGCGACGGCCGACCTGCCGACCGCATCGTCGCTCTGCGGCGCGTGCGGGGACGTGTGCCCCGTGCGCATTCCCATCCCGCGATTGCTGATCCGTCTGCGCACAGAGGCGAACCGCGCACCCGACGATCACGTCGCACACCCGCTGCGCGGCCAAGGTGCGAATTACACGCGCGGCGAACATATCGTCTGGCGGTTTTGGCGCGGCGCATTCGCCCACCCGCGCGTTTATCGCCTCTTTCGTTGGGCCGCGACGCGCCTCGCCGCGCTGGCCCCCGCACGGCAGATGGGATGGACCGACCATCGCACGCCGCTCAGGCCTGCGCCGCGCAGCCTAGCCGACATGCTGCGCGCACGCGGCCAACCCGAATAAACGACGCGCCGGCACAGCCCGGCAACAGGCGATTCACGCTCAGGCCGCGCGCATCGCGACGCGGCCGGGCCTTGCCTTGTCTTTGCATTTACGGAGGAGACCGACATGCAAATCTGGAGCCAAACCTATACACCGCTCGGCGGCCTCGCGCTGTCGTCCTTGGCCGCCGCCATCCCGATCGTGTTTTATTTCGCGGCGCTTACCGTCATGAAACTCAAGGGCCATGTCGCGGCAGCGATTACGCTTGCGCTCGCGCTCTTCGTCGCCGTGACGGCGTTCGGCATGCCGGCCCGAATGGCATTCGCGGCGGCCGGATACGGATTCGCCTATGGCCTGTGGCCCATTGCCTGGATCATCGTGACGGCCGTGTTCCTATACAAGATCGTCGTGAAGACAGGGCAATTCGAGATCATCCGCGCCTCGGTGCTGTCGATCACCGACGATCGGCGGCTGCAAGTGCTCTTGATCGGGTTTTCGTTCGGCGCGTTTCTCGAAGGCGCCGCGGGCTTCGGCGCGCCCGTCGCCATTACAGCGGCGTTGCTCGTGGGGCTCGGCTTGAGCCCGCTCTATGCCGCCGGGCTCTGTCTGATCGCGAACACGGCACCCGTCGCATTCGGCGCCATGGGCATTCCGATCATCGTCGCCGGACAAGTCACGGGAATCGACGCGTTCCATGTCGGGGCGATGGCCGGCCGGCAATTGCCGCTGCTCTCGCTATTCGTGCCGTTCTGGCTCGTATTCATCATGGACGGCGTGCGCGGCGTCAAACAAACGTGGCCCGCCGCGCTCGTCGCCGGGGGCAGCTTCGCGATCACGCAGTACTTCACCTCGAACCATATCGGACCGGAACTGCCCGACATCGCCTCGGCCCTCGTCAGCCTCGTCGCGCTGACCGCATTCCTCAAGCTCTGGCAGCCGCGCACCGCGACGCAATCGGCAGTCGCCGCGACCGGTGGCGGCGCGGCGGCGCTCTCGGGCTTCGGCGGCACGCCCGCCGCGATGCGTGTAGCCGGAACGAGCCGGCAACACTCGCCGTACACGAGCGCTCAAACGCTGCGCGCGTGGGCGCCGTTCGGCCTGCTCACGATCATCGTCACGATCTGGAGTCTGCCCTCGTTCAAAGCCTTGTTCGCGGCGCATGGCGCGCTCGCGAGCACCGTGCTTTCGCTGCACGTACCCGGGCTCGATCGGCTCGTATTCAAGGCGGCACCGATCGTCACGACGCCCAAAGCCTTGGATGCCGTCTTCAAGCTCGATTTCATCTCCGCCGTCGGCACGGCAATCTTTCTGACGGCGTTGATCTCGACCGTACTGCTTCGCATGCGTCCGAGCGTCGCCGCTCACACGTTCTTCGAAACGCTCGGCGAACTGCGGCGCCCCGTGCTGTCGATCGGTCTCGTGCTCGCGTTTGCCTTCGTCGAAAACTACTCGGGTATGTCCTCGACGCTTGCGCTGCTGCTGGCCGGCACGGGCGCCGCATTTCCGTTGTTTTCGCCGTTGCTCGGCTGGCTCGGCGTGTTCCTGACGGGCTCCGATACGTCGTCGAACGCCCTCTTTTGCTCGCTGCAACATACGACCGCGCATCAAATCGGCGTGTCCGATACCCTGCTGGTCGCCGCCAATACAACCGGCGGCGTGACCGGCAAGATGATCTCGCCGCAGTCGATTGCGGTTGCGTGCGCGGCGACGGGCCTCGTCGGCCAAGAAGCGTCTCTGTTTCGCTTCACGCTGCGTCATAGCCTGCTCTTTGCAGCCGTGGTCGGCATCATGACGCTCGCGCAGGCCTATTGGCTCACGGGCATGCTCGTGAATTGAAGCCGCGCCTCAGCCCCACGCGCGATCGCCTTCGTTCGACACGACCGTGCATTGCAGCCCTTGTGCACTGCCCGCGCGGTCGATCGCCGTTTCCAATTGCGAGAAGGCATATGCGGCGATATCGACGCCGTCGAGCGACAATTGCCCCGACGCCACGAGTGCGACCAGCGCGAGGTAATCGGCACGCGTGTACATGAAGTTGCCGATCAGCGCCCAGTTGTTGATCAGCATTTCGCCGTAAGGGATCGGCAGCGGCGTTTCCATGCTTCCCATTAGCACGAGCCGTCCATTGCGGCGCAAGCTGCGCAGTGCCGCTAGCGTCGCCTCCGCATCGGTTGCATGGCCCACCATATCGAACGCGAGATCGGCGCCGCCGCCCGCCGCCTCGCGGATCGCACCGACGTCGCGGGCCCCGTCGCCGGTCAGTACGACGCTTTTCACGCGGCCGCGTCCCAACTCCGCGAGCGGCGCCAGCGCTTGCGCGCGGCGGCCCAATGCCACGACGCGGCTCGCACCGAGCGCCAACGCCGCGAGCACCGCCGCCGATCCGAAGTAGCCGCTGGCGCCATTGACCACGACCGTTTCGCCGGCCGCGAGCCCACCGCGCCGTAAACCGCCGAACGGCACCGAGAACTTGCCCAGGGCGGCGAGCCGAGTCGACGGCAGCGCATCGAGGCCGTCCAGCGCGACGAGCATGGATGCGGGAAACTCGGCGAGTTCGCGTAACGTGCCGTGCGGAAAATCGGCCAGCATCGACGCACTACCGGCACTGATGCCGGTCAAGCCGATCAACGCCTGCTCCGGCTCGGCGACGCCTTCGTCGGCTCGCCAATATGGATGGACGGCCACCCGCTGTCCTTGCCGGAAGGCGAACACGCCTTCGCCCACCGCCTCGATGCGGGCGATGCCGTTGGTCCCCGGTGAGAACGGCCCAGGTGGAAACGCATACGGCAACTTGCCCTCGAGATAGGCGCGCGTATAGCTGAGCAGCGGCACCGCCTCCATCCGCAGCAAAACGGCTCCACGCCGCGGCCGTGGCACGGGTTGGTCGCGCAGCGCAAGCGGTTTGCCGGGTTCGTCGAGCATCCATGCTTTCATCGTCTTCCCTCCGTTCAGTTTGTTGGCGCCGATCGAGATCGGACGGTTGAACTGTAGCGAGGGCCAACGTATTCTTGAAGTCAATTAATGCAATCCGACCTATCAATATGGTTGATCTCAGGGGTATCGATCTGAATCTGCTCGTCTCGCTCGACGCCTTGCTGGAGGCGTCGAACGTGACGCGAGCGGCCGAGCGGCTGCATTTGACGCAGCCGGCGGTGTCCACGCAGTTGGCGCGTTTGCGGCAAATCTTCGGCGACCCGCTCTTGATCCCCGCACCGAGCGGCCGAGGCATGACGCGCAGCGTGCGCGCGACCGAACTCATGGCGCCGCTCAAGGCAGCGCTCGCGCAACTCGAAGCCGTCGTGCGCAGCGAACCGACGTTCGATCCGCTTGCCGATACGCGCAGCTTCACGATCGCCGGGAGCGACCAAGCGGTAGCCGTGCTGGGATTCCGATTGATGCAATGGTGGGCGGGCCACGCGGGCCCCAACGTGCAATTGGCCTTCGTGGCCTCGGAGCACGCGGCCGGCATCGAACGTTTCGAGCGCGGCGAAATCGATCTGCTGATCGGCTCCGAACGCGGCGTGCCCGCCTGGGCCAAGGCGCGCAAACTCTACGAGGAACGCTTCGTTTTCGTGCAACGCAAGGGGCATCCGCGCGGCGCGGCCCCGCTCGATCTCGATACGTACTGCGCGCTCGACCACGTGCTCGTCTCCACGAGCGGCGGCAGCTTCTTCGGCTTCATGGACGAGCATCTAGAGGCGATCGGACGCGCACGCCGCGTGGCACTCTCGGTGCAGCACTTCACCGTCGTGCCGGAGCTGCTCGCGCGGACGGACTATGTCTCGACCTTGCCGTCACGGCTCGTCACGCGCTACCGCGACACGCTCGACATGTTCGATCTACCCTTCGAGGCGCGAGGCTTTACGATGTTCGCCGCATGGCATCCGCGCAGCCAGCTCGATCCCGCGAGCATCTGGCTGCGCAATGCACTCGCCGATGTCTGCGAGTATTGGCCGCTCTGAGGTATCGGGCGGCGTCATCTCACCGCTTGGACGAACGCAGCAACGCCGCCGCGGCGAGTCCCAAGGCGATGCCGGCATAAACGCGCGTCATCGAGCGCGGCCCGAGATGGGCTTCGAAGCCCGGCGTCAGGCGCTTCGGCACGAAGTGGTAGTCGACGACGTAAGCGGTCGCCGCCGTCCCGGCAGCGGCCGCGAGCAGCGCCGCCGGATGCCGGCGCGGCTCGCGCGGCACGATGCGCTCGAACAGCAGCGCCCAAAAAATCGCCGCCGCTTGGTGGATGCCGAGCCCGAATACAGTGTGCCGCACGCTGAAACCTTGCTCGCGCTGCGCACGCTCAGGCCAAACGCAATGCGTGACGGCATTGAGCGGCGCATAGGCCGTGGCGCCCTCCTGCCTCGCGCAATACGCCGCCGCCCCCGCCGCGCACAACCCAGCTACGGTTCCTGACGCCGCCGCGCGCCGTAAATCGAGCGAGCCGCGCGAAGCTTCGGCCACACCGGCGGCACGCTTGCCGATCCTTAATAACGTCAGTGGTTTTGCCATCGCGCCCTCAGCTCTCACCGCGCAACCGATCGCGCTCGCTTTGCGTGCCCGGCGGCGTGCCGGGCTTGGTGTCCGGCCGTGCTCCCGGGCCGGTGTCTTCCATTGCTCCGCCACCAGGGGACTGCGGCATGTCCGGTCCAACGGGCATGTTTTCCGTATGACCCGGCACCGGCTGCCCCTGCACGGGTTCGTCTTGCTGGCCACCGCGTTCGCGTTCTTGCGCATTCGACATGGAATTCTCCGTCCTCGAAACAGCGTTTAACGACTTAAGCATCCCGCGTGCCGCGCCGTCGATCCCAAGGCGCACGCGGCGCTCGCATCGCGCCCGGCGTGGCGAGCATCGAGCGGGAACGAACGATGCTGACGGCTGTTCGCTTGTCGCTGTTTCGCATCGTTGCCTCGTCGCTTTCGACATCGTTTCGGACTGCTGACGTTTCGCCGAACGATACGCAGGGCGGCAGCAGCCGAACCGAACGACGCAACGATGGGGACATTCATGGCAGACGCGACCTCCTGCACGCTGACCTATGACGGCAAAGCGCTGAGCGGCCGTTCCGACCAACCGCTCGTCGAGTTCCTCGATGCGCACGGCGTGCATCTGCCGCATGTCTGCTACCACCCGTCGCTCGGCGCATTACAAACATGCGACGTTTGCTGGGTCGAGGTCGACGGGCAACTCGTACGCGGCTGCACCGTGCGCAGCCGTGAAGGCCTCGCGATCGTCAGCGGCAGCGAGCTAGCCAAGGCCGCGCGGCACGAGGGCCTCGATCGGATACTCGCCAAGCACGAACTGTATTGCACCGTCTGCGAGCACAACACGGGCGATTGCACGCTGCACAACACGGTCGCCGAGATGAACCCGCCGATCCAGCGCTATCCCTACCGGCGCAAGCCCTACGAAAAAGACCAGAGCAGCCCGTTTTATACCTATGACCCCGACCAATGCATCTTGTGCGGACGCTGCGTCGAGGCCTGTCAAAACGTCGAAGTGAACGAGACGCTGAGCATCGACTACACGATGGAACACCCGCGCGTGCTCTGGGACGGCGGCCAGAGCATCGACGAATCGAGTTGCGTGAGCTGCGGTCATTGCGTCACCGTATGTCCGTGCAATGCGCTGCTGGAGAAAACGATGCAGCCCGACGCCGGGCCCTTCACCGCGATGCCGCAAGCGCTGAAACGGCCGCTGATCGAAGTCGTCAAGGCGCTCGAAAACACGATCGGTGCGCCGCCCATCACCGGTATTTCGGTCATGGACATGCATTGGCGGCAACCCGAGATTAAGCGCACCAAGACCGTGTGCACCTACTGCGGCGTCGGCTGTTCGTTCGAGATGTGGACGCGCGAACGTCATCTGCTGAAAGTTCAACCGATGGCCGAGGCACCCGCCAACGGCATCTCCACTTGCATCAAAGGCAAATTCGCGTGGGACTTCATCAATGACGAGAAACGTCTCACCACCCCGCTTATCCGCGAACACGGCCGCTTTCGTCCGGCCAGTTGGGACGAGGCGCTGGCGCTCGTTGCGCGCAAGCTGCTCGACATCCGCGACCGGCACGGCGCCGACAGCATCGGCTTCATCGGATCGAGCAAAGCCAGCAACGAGGAAGCCTATCTCACGCAAAAGATCGCGCGCCTCATCATCGGCACGAACAGCGTCGACAACTCGTCGCGCTATTGCCAGAACCCGGCGACGATGGGCCTGTTCCGAACGGTGGGCTACGGCGGCGATGCGGGCACGATTGCCGATATCGAACAGGCGGGCCTCGTGATCATCGTCGGCAGCAACACCGCCGAAAACCACCCCGTCATCGCCTCGCGCATCAAGTCCGCGCACAAGCACCGCGGGCAGAAGCTACTGGTCGTCGACACACGCCGCCACGAAATGGCCGAGCGCGCCGACTTGTACTTGCGGCCCAAGGCGAGCACCGATCTCGTATGGGCCTCGGCGCTTTCTCGATATATGTTCGACCATGGCCTAGCCGACACCGAATTCCTAGCCAACCGCGTCAATCGCGTCGACGAATACCGGCGCTCGCTCGAACCGTTCACGCTCGAATTCGCCGAGCAAGTCACGGGCATTTCGCAAGCGGAACTCGTACGGGCGGCGCGAATGATCGGCGAGGCGAAGAGCGTCTGCCTGCTGTGGGCCATGGGGATCACGCAGCATAGCCACGGCGCCGACGCGAGCACCGCGCTGTCGAACCTGCTGCTCGTGACCGGCAATTACGGCCGCCCCGGCACAGGCGGCTATCCGATGCGCGGCCATAACAACGTGCAGGGCGCGAGCGACTTCGGCTGCTTGAAAAACGTCTACCCCGGTTACGAGAAGGTCACCGATCCGGCTATCCGCGCGAAATGGGCGAAGGCGTGGGGCGTCGAGCCCGAACGTCTATCCGACAAGGTCGGCCAAGACAACTTCTTGATGGTCGAGGAAGCGGCGCAAAAGCGCATCCGCGCGATGTACGTGATCGGCGAGGAGACGGCGTTTTCCGACGCCGATTCGGAAAACGTACACGAGGCGTTCAAAAACCTCGACTTTTTCGTCGTGCAGGACATCTTCTTGAGCCGTACGGCGCAGTTCGCCGACGTGGTGCTGCCGAGCTGCCCCAGTACGGAGAAAGACGGCACGTTCGTGAACACCGAGCGGCGCATTCAGCGCTTTTACGAAGTCATGCCGCCGCTCGGCGAGAGCCGGCCCGATTGGCGCATCTCGACCGACCTCGCGGCGCGCATGGGGCACGACTGGCGCTATACCCATCCGTCGCAAATCATGGATGAGGTGGCCGGCATCGCCGAGATGTTCAAGGGCGTCAGCTACGAGCGCCTTGAAGGATGGCGCTCGCTCGTCTGGCCCGTCAAGGCGGACGGCACCGATACGCCGCTGCTTTACACCGATCGCTTCCATACCGACGATGGACGCGCCGTACTCTATCCGCTCGAATGGAAAGCGCCCGCCGAAGAAGCCGATGAAGAGTACGACTTGCTCGTCGACAACGGCCGCATGCTCGAACATTTCCAGTCGACGAACCAAACGGGGCGCGGCCCCCGCATTTGGCGCGAGGCGCCGAACTGGTTCGTCGAGGTAAGTCCCGAACTCGCTCAGGCGCGCGGTATCGTCGACGGCACGTGGGTGCGGCTGACCTCGCGCCGCGGATCGGCCGACATGATCGCGCTCGTGACCGACCGTGTGCGCGGCAATACGCTGTTCTTGCCGATCCACCAAGGCAAACCCGGCATCAACGAAATGACCGGCGAGCATCACGATCCCGACGTCAACACGCCCGCGTACAAAGAGCTCGCGGTCAAGCTCGAATGTCTGCCGCGGCCGAACGGCGGGCCGCCGCTACCGAGCAACAACTACCGCAATCACACGCGCACGCCGAACGCCGGCATCGACGCCTCGGTGAAATGGGCGCGCGAAGACTATGTCGAGCCGCCTCGCCCGCTGCCTCATCCGGAGAGATTCTGATGGCCGAACCCATCGATTACGAACCCGAGCCTTCCAGGACCGAACCCGACGCGCGCGAAGCGCTCGACCGTCTCGTGCGAAGCCTGCATGAGCACGGCATATTGCGGTTCGCGAACGATCTGGTCTGCGCGAAGAGCCCCGTCGCGCAGGTTCTCGTCGACGGGCTCGCCAGGCCCGGTACGTTGAACGCGATCCAAAATCTATCGATCGTGTTGATGGCGCTCTCGCGTATCGAACCGAGCCAGTTCTATAAAACGATGTTCGCGTTGAGCGATGCGCTCAAATGCGTCGGCGCTTGGCAACCCGATGCCGACCGCGAAGGGCATACGGCGCCCGGCTTCACGGGCGCCTATAAGATGCTGCACGACGATGCGCTCTGGCAAGCTTTGATACCGCTCATCGAGGCTATGAAGGCGTTTTCGGCCGGGTTGGAACGCCCCGCCGAGAAGCCCATCTCCATGTTCTCGGGCAAACCGAGTTCGGCATAGCGGGCGCCATCGACCGGCGGCCGATTGCCTGCCTGTCCACCTCACGCACCGCTTTCGCGCTGGAACACGGAGGCGAGCCACTTCAACCCGCGCCAGGCGAAGCTTTGCCGCGAACCACCGATCGCCGCCTCGCCCACGACCTCGCGCGGCCAAGCCTTCGTCGCCGGACACGCATCGATGCGTACGCGGTAAGTCGCCGCGAGCGGCACGAGTTGATGCGTATTGGGCTGCGTCTGCACGGGCAGCGGCCCGCCGTAGACGCTAGCGAGAGACGGCGTATCGAGCGTCGCGACGTTGACGCGATCGACGGCCGCCACCGTGCAAGTCAATGCCCCCAGTTCGGGTACCGACGCGACGAATGTCACGCGGTCGCCCGGCGACACGCGCGCGGCATCGTTCTCGCCGATGAACGCTTCGCCCTTCACGCCCGCGGGCCCCACGACATCGAACACATGCTCGCCGCGCGGCAGCCACGTGCCGGGTGCCAACTCGTCATCGGTTTGCACGACGCCGTCGAACGGCGCGCGCAGCGTGAGCTGCGCCACTTGCGCCGTGAGCCCCTTCACCGTTTCGCGCGCCGCCTCCCAGCGCCGTTGCAGCGCAACGCCTTGCTCGAGCAGCCGAGCGTCGAACGACTGCTGCTCGACCTGCCAGCGCAGCAGCGTCTCCTCGGCCTGCGCCGTTTGCAGTTTATGCGCGAGATCGGGCGAAGCCAGCACGGCCAACACTTGGCCCGCGTGCACGCGCTCGCCGTCATGCGCAACGGACGCATCGCCCGTCACAGTCGCGGCTTCCGGGGCGTACAAGCCCTGCGCCCGCAGCGGCCCAAAAACAGCCGGCGCGTTCACGCCGCCATGCCAGGGCAGCACGAGCAGCGCCGCAAGCGAGGCGCCGATGAACGCCGTGCGCCGCGTCTCTCGCCGCCACCGCAGCGACGCGCGAGCGCGCCAGCAAGCGACCGCTTCACGCACGATCGGCCGCGCGATAAACCAGCCGAACTCGACGCAAAAGAGTGCGAGGCCCAGCGCTTTGAAGAACGCGTGATAAACGACGAGCGCGATCGAGAAAAAGACGGCGAGCCGATACAGCCAGGTCGCAAACGAAAATGCGATCAGAAAGCGCCGGCGCCTCGGCGCGCACGGCTCGGGTTGAGGATCGCCGAGGCCGAACAATCGTTCGCGCATCCACCAGCGCCCGAACGCGAATGCGCGATCGTGCAGATTCGGCATGTCGAGCCAGTCCGACAGCAGGAAATAGCCGTCGAAGCGCATGAACGGGCTCGCGTTGATCGTCAGCGTGCCGATCCATGTGGTCGTCGCGAGCAAGAACGCACCTGCGCGCACAGGCCCATCGGGCAGTACGCTCCAGGCGAGGGTCGCGAAAGCCGCCAACGCCAGTTCCGTCAGCATCCCCGCCGCGCCGATACGTAATCGCTCCGCCCGGCCCGGCACCTTCCACGCCTCGGTCGTATCGGTGTAAAGCACGGGCACCATCACGAGCAACGCGACGCCCATCGTCGGCACCCGACAACCATAGCGATGCGCCGTGAACGCGTGCCCGAACTCGTGCAATACCTTGGCGCACCCGAGCGCGATGCCCACCGCGATCACGCCGCGCAGATCGGCGTATCCGTGAAACGTATGGATGAATTCATCCCATCGGCGCGAGACGAGCACGAGGCCCGCCATCGCCGTCAGCGCGACGACGATCCAAAACGCGGGCCGATACGCGACCTCGGCATAGCGCGCGAAACGCCTAAGAAACGGCATCGGCCGCCACAAAGGCACCCGGATCATCAAATAGTGCTTGAGCAGCCACATCGCATGCGAGAGCTTGCTCGCCGCGGCCGCGCTCGCGAGCCGCCCCGTGTCGGCCGGGCTCGCCGCCACGAGCAGGTGCTGCTGATGCAGCATCCGCACGAGCGACTCGAAGTCATCGAGCGTCAAGCGCAGCGTGGTCTCGGCATTGACCGAGGCGACGATCGCCTCGCCATCGTCGAGCGGCCAGCGCGAGAGCATTTCGAACGCGGGCCAGCCGATCTGAAAGAAGCGATTGCCGGCCGGGTCGTGCAGCATCCAGGTCGGTGCGCCATCGGGCGTGGCGGCGCCGGGCGTCAAGCTCAGTTCTTGGCGAAGGGACGGAAGGCGGGGCATCGAAGTGCTAGCTCACTTGTTGCACGGGCCACGGCCTACCAGCCGAGCCACTGCCGAACCGTCGCCAACGGCCGGCGTAGCAGGTAGTAGGCAAGCGGCACCCAGCGGCCGTGAATGCGCGCGGTCCCCATAACGCCGAGCGGCGGCTTGGCCGAACCCGTGAACGTCGCCTTGACGCGGTATGCGACGACGCCTTCAGGCGTCGGCTCGGCTCGATAGGCGACCGTATCGATGCGCGCATCGTATGAAGCCAGCGGCGAGCTTTTCGGGTAAAGCGTAAGCGTCGCGCCCGGCACCACGTCGACGTTGTCGGCAACGGGTACGTAGGCCGTCAGCTCGACGCTGGCCGGATCGGCGAGCAGCATGACTTTCTCGCCGATCGACACGGCCTTGCCGTTCCAATCGTTCGGATCGGAGAAGACGGCCACGCCCGCGCGCGGCGCGTTCACGCTTACCCGCGCGAGTTCGTGCGCCGTGTAGTCGAGCTCGATCGCGCTTTCGTCGAGCTTGCCTTTGCGCAGCGCCATATCGAGGCGGTCTTTGTCGTCGGTCACGGCAAGCTGGGCCGTCTGCCGGTATTCCTCCTGAGCCGTCGCGTAATTCTTGTTCGCCAACGCATAGCGCGAGGCCAGCGCCGTCGAATCGAGCGCAAAGAGCGGCGCGCCAGCCGCCACGCGCTGATTCGGCTGCGCGAATAGCCGATCGATCACGCCGTCGAGCGGTGCGCGCACGACGAACGGATCCTTGGCCGTCACTTCGGCCGGAGCGAGCACGGTCAGCGGCACGGGCACGACGAGCGCCAAGGCGACGGCGGCCAGCGCGCGGCGCCGATGCTTGCCGGCACTCACCGTCAGCTTGGCGCGTTCGAGCCACGACGCGCGCGGCGCAAAGGCGGCGAGCGCATGCGACCACACGCGCGCCAATTCGGCGAACAACGCTTCGTCCACATGCGTCCATGGCTGCTCGCGCGCAAAGACGACACCGCCGAGCGAATGGCCCGCGCGATCGCTGAGCGGCACCCAGAGCGCGTGCGTCGGCCACCAGTCGTTCCAATCGGCGGCAAGTGCTTCCGGCAAACTATCGGCGGTTAGCGCATGCGGCCAGGTACCCTGCGCGGCAGCACCGTCCGGCGCTTGAGCTTGCCGCGCAGCCGTTTGCCCGTCGATCGTTCGACGCTCGAGCAAACGGCAAACTTGGCCCAGCCACTGCACGTAGGGCGCGCCCGGATCGCTCTGCGGCAGGCCGGAAACAGCCGCCACCGCACCGGGCACGGGCGCTCGCGCGCGCCACCATGCCGCCTGGCGATAGGGCACGAGCGAGAGCGATTCGTTGACCATGACGAATCCGAGCGTCTCTTCGCTCGATGCTTCCCGCGCGCGCGCCGACAACTGCCAAAGGACCGCGAGCGTACCCGCCTCGATCTGCAGCGGAGCGTTCATGGCGATCAGCGGCCCGCGTCGGCGAAGCTTGCCCAGCCGCTCATGCCGGGCAACAACTCGGGCGCGCGGCCCGAGAGCGCGGCGGTGACGTCGACCGTCTGCGTCACGGGATCGACGCGCGCGCCGATGCGCGCGACGGTGGCCGGATAGGTCTTGCCGACTTCATCGACGTTGACGCTCAACGCATGGCCCGGCTTGAGCCATGCAAGCCATTTCGACGGCACGATCATCTTCAATTCGAGGTGGCTCGTATCGACGATCGTCAGCAACGGCTTGCCCGGTTCGGCGAACTGCTGCGCGGCGGCGCTGCGCTTGACGACGCGCCCGTCGAACGGTGCGGAAATACCGCATTTTCGAACCGTGGCTTGCATATAGGCAACCTCGGCCGCGCTGGCCTTCGCCTTCGCATCGGCCTGCTGCACGTCGATCTCGCCGATCGAATGCAATTGCGAGAGCCGGTCGTCGACGCGCTTGAGCTGCACGGCCGCGTCGGCTTCGGCTTGCGCCTTCCGAAGCTGCGCGGCGTAGAGCGAGCAATCGAGCGAAACGAGCGTTTGCCCCGCGCGGAAGGCATCGCCGTCGCGAAACGGCATCGAGGCGATCTTCGCGCTGATCTCGCTCGATAGATCGACTTGATCGCGCGCGACGAGTTGAATACGGATACGGCCGTCATCTTGCGGATGGCCGGCAGCGAGCGCGGCGGCGGGTGCGCCGGGAACCGCCGGAGCCGGCGAATGCGGAGCCGCGGCTTGCGGCGCCGCGGCCAATGCGCTGTGGACCACCATCATCAGGGCCGCACTGCGAAGCCCTGCCCTGCACCATCGATTCATTGTTTCTTGACTCCGTCCGCGCTGCCGAACGACGCCCAGCGCGCTTGCTCCGTCTCGATCGATTGCTCGATCGTCTTCAAATCGCCCGTGCCGTTGCCGACGCCGGCCGGCACCGGATCGAGACCGAGCGTGGCCAGCAATTGCCCATATGCGCTTTCGAGTTCGCCGTAGCTTTGATAGAGGCGCAACTCCGACATCATCGCCGAAGTCGCCGCGCGAATCTCCTCGAGCTTGCCTTGTGCGCTGGCGACCGTTGCATTGTGCGTGTGCTGCAAGATCTGCGCATCGACGTCGTTCATTTGCTTGAACAAATCGAACTGGCGCTGCTTGGCCGACAACTCGGCGCTCGCCACGTGCACTTGCGTCAGCACGGCCATCGAGAGCGCGAGCTGCTGCGCGCGCGCCACTTCGTGCTGGGCATCGGCGGCGCCGCGAATGTTCTTCTGATTGAGCAGGTTCAGCAGATTCCAACTGACGTTGACGCCCGCCGCGCGCCACGAATGAAACATGAGGAAGCTGTTGCTGTCGTAGTGCGTCCCGAGTTGCAATTCGATCCCGGGCAACAGCTTGGCGATCGCCTTATGCGTCTCGTTGACGCTGATCCGTTCGTTGTAGCTCGCCTCGACGAGTTCGGGCCGGCGCTCGAGCGCCGTCTCCTCCATTTGCGGCATCGGCATATCGAACGCCGGCACGCTGAAGCCTTCGGGCGGCGCAAGCTTGAAGTCCGTCCCCGGCGCGATGTTCATGAGCGAGGCGAGCCGCGGCTTCGCTTCGTCGAGCTGATCGCGCACGGCTTCGAGCTGACGCATGATGTCGAGCAGCGCGTGCTGATAGCCGAGCGTATCGAGCGGCGAGCGCAACCCTTCCGATTGCGATTGGCGCGATTCGTCGAGCGCCTGCTTCGCCTGCACGAGCAGCGGCTGAATGCGGCTCGACAAACGCTCCGCTCCCGCTGCTTGCCAATACGCCTCGCGCACTTGCTGCATCATCAACTGCACGACCTTGCGGCGGCGCTGCTCGACCACGAGCACGCGGTCCGCTTGCTCTTTCGCCTCGAAGTAGCTCACGCCGAAGTCGAGGATGTTCCAGGAGAACGAGAGATCGGCCGTGCGGTCGTTCTTGTCGCTCGAGAACGAAGGCGGCAGCGACTCGCCGCGCGTGAAGTAGTCCTCGGACGACGATACGAGCAAATTGTTGCGGTTCGAATACCCCGCCTGCGCGGTCAGCTTCGGCAGCATATCGAAGCTCGCGAGGTCGAGTTGCTTTTGCGCGAGCGCCTCCTCCATCATCTTCAAGCGATGGTCGAGGTTGTAGCGAATCGCGCGCGCCATCGCCTCTTCAAGCGTCACGGGACCCGAGAGCGCCGGCTGGTCCGCGAACATCGCGGTGCGATCGGCATGCGCCGTTTGCGTACGCTCGGCATCGGTGAACGGCACCGGATGAATCGCGCAGCCCGATAGCCACAACGCGGCTACCGCGACGCCGATCAGCGACCGGCGCAAGTGACTGGCGGCCCGCATCGTCTCGGGGACGCGTGGGAACGAACGATTGAGTTCGGCGATGGTCGTTTGAGCGCTCATTGGTTTGGGAAGATGACGGAAGTTCGTATTCATACGCGGCGCACGGCGCCGCTCGGGCGCTGGACGTGAAGCGCCGCGCGCGCCTGCGCGAATTGCTGATCGAGCGACGGTTTGCCGGCGGGGCGCGCGGCTAGCGGCTGCCCGGCGCCGCGAACGGCATGGCCGTTCGAAATCGAATGCGTATGCGCATGCGCGCCCGGCCGCGCCGGATGCGCGATATCGTGCGCCGTGCCTCGCGCATGCGGCGCGAGCACGACTTCGCGGCGTGCGATATGCCCGGACGCATCGCGCGCTTCGACGACGATGCGCACGTCTTGCACGCCCGCGGGCACCTTGCCGCGCAGCGCGCCGTTCGCCGCGTCGTAGTGCAGCCAGCCCGGCAGCGAGCGCCCGTCGGCGAGCCTCACGGTCACGTCGAACGCACCGCCGCCCATCGCTTGCGACGGCGGCAACAATGTCGCGACGTCGATCGAGAACGGATCGTGCTCCGGCACCGGCACCGCTAGATCGGAGAACGACGTCGGCAACGGCGACGGCGTAACCGCCAACGCCGCGTTCAGCGCGGTGGCGTCGAAGCGCGACACCGTTGCCCGATTGAGCGAGAACGCCGAGGTGTGCGCATTCGGATCGGAGAACGTCATCGTCGGCACGGCGGGCACGGACCCGATCGTGCGTGTGGCGCCCAATTCGTCGAGCACATCGGGCGGCGCCGTGTTGTCCGGGCCGGTCGCAAACGATCCGGTGGCCGTGGACGCGGCCGCCGCGGGCGTCGTCGTGACGGGCAAGGCCGCCGTCGGCGTGCCGCCCGAGGGCCCGGCGACGATCGTGACCGTGCTCGCCGCGGCAACGCTCGTCTTCACGCCATCGCTGATCGTATAGCTCAGCGTGCGGCTGCCCGTGGCCCGGAATTGCGAATTCGAATACGTGACCGACTGCAGCGCGCTTTGCCATTGTGCGAGCGTCGCCGAGCTGCTCGTCAGCGTGAGGACGCCGGTGGCGGCATCGTAGCTCGCCGTGATCCCGCCCGCCGCCGTGCCGCCGGCCAGCGCCAGCGTATCGTGCGAGGCATCGAAGCCGCCCGTGATCCGCACCTGCGCCGACGTCAGCGTCGCCGTCGCGTCGCGGTCGCCCACGGTCACTTGCGGTGCCACCGCCACAGGCGTCGAGCCGGTGGCTTGCCAGGTGAACGTCGCGTTGCCGCTGACGGCGATCGTCGGCGTTTGATCGGTGTCGGTCACGGTGACGGCGCGCGAAGTCGCGTCGCTCGCCGTGCCGTTGCCGTCCGTCACCGTGAAGCTGATCGTGCGCGCGGTGCTATCGGGCTTCACGGCCGTATCGGTGTAGGTGACCGAGGCGAGCGCCGAGCGCCATTGCGCGAGCGTGGCCGTGCCGCCCGCCGACGTCAGCGTCAGCACGCCGGTGTTCGCGTCGTAGACGGCCGCGATGTTGCCCATCGTCGCGCCGTCGTTCGTGAACGTCAGCACGTCTTGTCCCGCGTGGAAGCCGCCTGTGATCGCCACGCTCGCCGACGAGAGCGTCGTGCTGGCATCGGCGAGCGTGAGGCCAGGGGCGATGGCGACCGGCGTCGAGGGGGCGTTGTCGGCGGCGACGAACGATGCCGCGCCCGAATCGAGCGTGACGTGAGGTTTGTCGACGAACGACACCGTTGCGCTGGCCGCGGCACTCGTTTTGACGCCATCGCTCGTGGCGAACGATACGGTGCGGTTGCCGAAGTGCGTGCCGTTGCTAGCGAACGTCACGGCGCTCAGCGCGTTCGCCCACTGCGCGTCGGTTGCCGTCGCACCCGACGAGGTGAGCGTCAGCACGCCTGTCGCCGCGTTGAACGTTCCCGCGATGTTGCCGAAGCTTGCCGCGTTCGTATTCGTGAACGACAGCACATCCTCGCCGCTATGGAAATTGCTCGCGATCGAAACGGTGCCTGACGATTGCGTTGTATTGTCGAGATCGGTCACGGTTACGTTCGGATTGACGATCGCCGCCGTTGCGCCCGTCACGTAGCTGGCCGTCCCGCGCGTTGCCGTCACGATCGGCGTTTGGTCGGTGTCGGCCACCGTGACCGTGCGCGTGGCCGTGTTGCTCGCGTTCGCCGCCGAATCGATTGCCGTGAAGCTGATCGTGCGCGTCGCGTTGTTCGGCGTGACCGCCGTGTCGGCGTAGGTCACCGCATCGAGCGCCGCTTGCCACTGCGCGAGCGTGGACGAACCCGAGGAAGTCAGCGTCAAGACGCCCGTTGCCGCGTTATACGAAGCGGAGATATCACCGAACGTCGCAGCATTGTTGTTGGTAAACGCGAGGACATCTTCGCCGCTATGGAAGTTGCCCGTGATCGCCACGGTGGCCGAGGCCAATGTGGGCGCCCCGCCGTCGGTCAACGTCAAGCCCGAGTCGATGGCAACCGGCGTCGATGCCGCGTTATCGCCCGCGACGAATGCGGCCGAACCGGCATCGGTCGTGATCGTCGGCGGATCGAGCAAGTCGACTGTGCGGGTTGCCGCGGCGCTGTCCTTCGTACCGTCGTTCGTCGTGAACGACACCGTACGATTGCCCGGCGTCGCGCTCGCGCTCGCCGAGAATTTCACCGCGGACAACGCGTTGGACCATTGCGCATCGCTCGACGTCGCCCCCGACGAGGTCAGCGTCAATACACCTGTTGCCGCGTTATACGACCCAACGATGTTGCCGAACGTCACCGAACTCGTATTGATGAATGAGAGCGTATCGCCGCTGTGGAACCCGCTCGTGATCGAGACGAAGCCCAATGATTGTGTGGTGTTGTCCAAGTCGCTGACCGTGATGCCGCCATCGATCGTCACAGCGGAGGTGCCGCCGACATAATTCGTCGTCCCGCCCGTCGTCGACACGATCGGCGTTTGATCGGTATCGGTCACCGTCACCGTGCGCGTCGCCGTGTTGCTCGTGTACGCGCCCGTATCGACCGCCGAGAAGCTGATCGTGCGCGTCGAGTTGTTGGGCGTGACCGCCGTGTCGGTGTAGGTCACCGCATCGAGCGCCGCTTGCCATTGCGCGAGCGTGGCCGTGGCACCCGACGAGGTCAGCGTCAGCACGCCCGTGCCCGTATTGTACGAAGCCGCGATATTGCCGAACGTCGCCCCGTTGCTATTCGTGAACGCGAGGACGTCTTCGCCACTCTGGAAGTTGCCCGTGATCGCCACCGTGGCGGAGGCCAACGTCGGCGCGCTGCCATCGGTCAACGTCAGGCCCGAATCGATGGCCACCGGAGTGGAAGCGGTGTTATCGCCCGCGACAAAGGCAGCAGAACCCGAATCGGTCGTGATCGTCGGCGGGCCGAGTACCGCGACCGTGTCGGTCTTTATCGCGCTGGTCTTCGTTCCGTCGTTGACCGCGAAAGAAACCGTGCGATTACCCGGCGTCGCGCTCGCGCCCGCCGAGAACGTCACTGCCGACAACGCATTCGACCATTGCGCATCGCTTGACGTCGCGCCCGACGAAATCAACGTCAATACACCGGTTGCGGCGTTATACGATCCGACGATATTGCCGAACGTCGCCGAATTGGTATTGACGAACGCCAGCGTATCGCCGCTGTGAAACCCGCCCGTGATCGCGACTGTGCCCGACGCTTGCGTCGTGTTGTCGTGGTCGGTTACGGTGACACCGCCGTCGATTGTCACGGCGGACGTTCCGCCGACATAGTTCGCCGTGCCGCCCGTCGTCGACACGATCGGCGTTTGATCGGTATCGGTCACCGTCACCGTGCGCGTCGCCGTGTTGCTCGTGTTCGCGCCCGAATCGACCGCCGAGAAGCTGATCGTGCGCGTCGCGTTGTTCGGCGTCACCGCCGTATCGGTGTAGGTCACGGCATCGAGTGCCGCTTGCCACTGCGCGAGCGTAGCCGTCGCACCCGACGACGTGAGCGTCAGCACGCCCGTCGCCGCGTTGTACGAAGCCGCGATATTGCCGAACGTCGTCGCGTTGCTATTCGTGAACGCGAGGACGTCTTCGCCGCTATGGAAGTTGCCCGTAATCGCCACGGTAGCCGAAGCCAGCGTCGGCGCAACGCCGTCCGACAACGTCAAGCCCGAATCGATCGCCACCGGCGTCGAAGCGGTGTTATCGCCGGCGACGAACGCCGCCGAGCCCGAGTCGGTCGTAATCGTCGGAGGGCCGAGCACCGTGACGGTATCGGTTGCCGTTGCGCTGGTCTTCGTACCGTCACTCGTGGCGAACGAAACGGTGCGATTGCCTGGCGTCGCGCTCGCGCCAGCCGAGAACGTCACTGCCGACAACGCGTTCGACCATTGCGCATCGATCGCCGTCGCCCCCGACGAGGTCAACGTCAGCACACCGGTTGCGGAGTTATACGACCCGACGATGTTGCCGAACGTCGTCGAGTTCGTGTTGGTGAACGAGAGCACGTCGCCGCTATGAAACCCGCCCGTGATCGAGACCGTCGCCGACGATTGCGTCGTATTGTCGGCGTCGCTGACCGTGATGCCCCCGTCGATCGTCGCGGCCGCCGTGCCGGCGACATAGTTCGTCGTGCCGCCCGTCGTCGATACCTTCGGCGTCTGGTCGGTATCCGTCACCGTTACCGTGCGCGTGGCTGTGGCGCTCGTGTTGCCCGCGCCGTCCACCGCCGTAAAGCTGATCGTGCGCGTGGCGTTGTTCGGTATGACCGCCGTGTCGGTATATGTGATCGACTGCAGTGCGCTCTGCCATTGGGCAAGCGTGGCCGTCGCACCGCTAGACGTAAGCGTCATTACACCGGTCGTCGCGTTGTACGACGCCGCGATGTTGCCCATCGTCGCGCCGTCGTTCGCGAACGCCAACTGGTCTTCAGCGCTCTGGAAGCCGCCCGTGATCGCGACTGTCGCGGACGCAAATGTCGCCGCGCTGCCGTCCGTTACCGTTAGGCCCGAATCGATCGCCACCGGCGTGGAAGGGACGTTATCCCCAGCGACGAACGCCGCCGAGCCCGAATCGGTCGTGATCGCGGGCGGCGCCGTCATGTGGACCGTATCCGCCGCCTGCGCGCTGTTCTTCGTACCGTCGTTGACCTGATACCAGATGGTGCGATTGCCGTAGGTCGTGCTCGTGCTCGAGAACGTAACGGAGCTTAGCGCACTGGCCCATTGCGCATTCGTCGCGGTGCCGCCGATCGAGGTTAGCAGCAGCACGCCCGACCCCGCGCTGTACGACGCTTGGATGTTGCCCATCGTCGAGCCGTCATTCGTGAAGCTCAGGACATCGCCGGTATGAAAACCGGTTGTCACGGCGACCGTGGCCGAGGTCTGCGTCGTGTTGTCGAGATCGCTCACCGTGACGTGGCTGTCGATCGTCACCCCCGCCGATGCGCCCACGTAATTCGTTGTCCCTCCTGTCGCGTGTACGATCGGCGTTTGGTCGGTGTCGGTAACGGTGACGGTACGCGTGGAGGTCGCGCTCGTATTGCCCAAGCCATCGACAACGGTGAACGCGACGGTACGTGTCGCGTTGTTCGGCGTGACGACGGTGTCGGTATAGGTCACCGATCGCAGCGCGCTCTGCCATTGCGCCAGCGTGGCCGTCGCGCTCGCAGACGTCAGCGTCAGAATACCGGTTCCCGTGTTGTACGACCCGGTGATATTGCCCATGGTCGAGCCGTCGTTCGTGAACGCGAGGGCATCTTCGGTACTTTGAAAGTTGCCCGTGATAGCGACGGTCGCGGATCCGAGCGTCGTCGCAGCGGTATCGGTCACCGTCAAACCGGAATCGACCGCAACGGGTGCGGAGGTCGCGTTGTCGCCGGCCACGAATGCCGCGGAGCCCGAATCGGTCGTGACTTGGACCGGGCTGATCACATTGACCGTATCGGTCGCCGCCGCGCTCGTTTTCGTGCCGTCGCTCGTGGCGAAGGAAATCGTGCGATTGCCGAGCGTCGTGCTCGTGCTCGAGAAGGTCACCGCCGCCAGCGCGTGCTGCCATTGCGCGTCCGTCGCCGTTGCCCCTGCCGAGATCAGCGTCAACACGCCGGTCCCCGCATTGTACGAACCCGAGATGTTGCCCATCGTCGAGCCGTCGTTCGTGAAGTTCAGCGCGTCGCCGCTATGGAAGCCGCCGCTGATCGATACGGTGCCCGACGATTGGGTCGTGTTGTCGAGATCGGTGACGGTTATGCTCGTGTCGATCGTCGGGTTCGATCCGCCCGCTTGATAACTCACCGTATGGCTCGCCGTCGTCACCTTCGGTGTTTGATCGGTGTCGGCGACCGTTACGGACTTGCTGGTGCTGTTGCCGGCGGTATAGCCGTCGTTCGTCACCTGGAAGGCGATCCCGCGCGTGGCCGTATTCGGCGTGACCGCCGTATCCGTATAGGTCACAGCCCGCAATGCGGCCTGCCATTGCGCGATCGACGCGGTTCCCGAGGCGGACGTCAGCGTAAGCACCCCGGTGGACGTGTTGTACGACGATGCAATATTGCCGTAGGTCGCTGCGCTCGTATTCGTGAAGGCGAGCCGGTCTTCGCTAGTGTGCAGATTGCCCGTGATCGACACGGTGGCACTTACGGCTGTGCTCGAATTGCCGTCGGTCAGCGTAATGCCCGCATCGACGGCAACGGGCGTGGAAGCGACGTTGTCGCCCGCGACAAACGCGGTTGAACCGCCTGTGGCCGTGAGCGCCGGCGGCGATGAGGGGGCGAGATAAACGATGTTGTCCAGAATAGGGGCGAGAGGGGTACCGTTCCCGCTGGACTCTATGAATTTCAGGCTCTTGATCTGCGAGAACGCCGGATTGCTGGACAGATCGACATGGAATATGGTGCTGCTTGCGGTATGACCTGGTGTATAGGCGGTGGCGCCTGCGTTCACATTCAGGTCGATCGTCCCGACAACGGCGCCCGAGGAATCGAGTCCCTGTACCGTAACGTCGTTGCTGACGAATATGTCGATGTCGAAGTTTAGACTCGCCATCAACGCACCGTCCTGCCGCTGGATCGTCAACGTCGACATCGGTGTGCCCGGCCCGTTGACGATCAACTCGCCGCCCGAGTTGCTGTTCGGCAATGACGCGCCGCCGTAAACGTTATATTCGACCGGCTGGTCGCCTGTATAAACCAGGCCGTCCAACGTAGTCGAAGTAACGCCGGTTGGGCCGGTATCGAACCCGACATCGGCGTCATAGGTTTCGTCATAGACCGCAAGCACGCGATCGTAGGCTCGCTCCGCCGCCGCTGAAAAAATCACGCCGGTATGCACCGCACCGGCGTCGTATTCGAGCGTCCAATCGCCGCCGAGCGAGGACGCGCCGGTGGCATCGGTCGATGCCGCCACGTTGAGCCCCGTAATAGCGGCAATCTGCTGTACGAACGCCTTACCGTCAGCGTTTTGCGCGACGTCGCAGCCGTAAATCAAAAAGTCGGCACCAGGCTTCATCGCCGCGCCGATCTGCGAAAGCTCCGCGCTATATGCCGATAGATCGCCTTGGTTGAGCCAAGTGCTGCCCACTTGCACCAGCCCGTCGGAGCCATGCGAGACGAGATGGATGGCACCCACGCCCGGGTGCTGTTGCAGATACTGTTCAATCTGCGCAAGACCGTCCTTCGTCGAATCGAGAATGACGTATTGCGTACCTTGCGGGAGACCGGCAATCAGCGTCTGATAATCGGAAACGTTCGAATTGATGAAGACGACCTGTTTATCCGCCGCCGAGGCAACGGCATCCGTAAAACCGTGCACGGCTCGGAAAACCGGTGCGTCGCCCGCACCGCCGTTCGCTGAAGCGGCGTCGCCTTGCCGCGGCACGACGATCGCTGCCTGCGCCCCGACGCCGGGCGGCATATAGCCGTGCACCGCGCGCGCCTGCGCCGCCGCCGAGTCCACGGCACGTGCGGCCGCCGTCGCCATCTGCGACTGCAAGGCCAAGCCGGGCTCCGCCGCGCTCGCCGCCGAACCGCGCGCCACGCTCGCCGCGCCGGCCTCGGCACTCGCCTGATGGTGCTGGGCCGCGACGGCAGCACCGATGGACGCGGCCGAGGCGTCATAGACGATGCGCGGCTCGAGCGCGACGATAAGCGGCGCCGGCGTCACGGCCGTTGCGCTGCGCGCGCTCGGTTCGGATGCGCGCATGGCGGCGAGAAGCTTCGAGAGGCTGGCGGCGAATTTCATCGCTTGATGTCCTAAAAGCCGTGCCGCTCGCGCGGCACGCATTCATTACCCGCGCGAGGGGAAGATCCCTTGCAGCGCGATGATGAAGTTGATACCGAGATACGGATTGCGCAGCGAGAACGGAAGACCGCTGCCCGCGATGCTGTTTTGCACTGCCGGCGCCGCCGCTTGCAGGCTGACGTTGAACGGCGCAAGCGTCGTATTCGGCGTGCCCGTGCTGTAAAGACTGCCCGCGTGACCGGTGATGCTGCACGGCCCGAGCACCGCCGTATTGCTCGGCGAGCCGCTCTGGTTGCCCGTGGCCGTCGTCGCCGGAATCGAAATCGCTCCCGTCACCGTACCGCCGCCCGTCACCGTGGCCGTATGCGTATGCTGCGGCATGTTCGACGACAGCAACTGGGTATTCTCGGCGCCGCCTTGCTCGCCGATGGTCACGGCGGACAGCCCCAACCCCTGCCCCATGCCCACCGGCGAGCGGCCTTGCAAGTCCGGCAATTGGAACGTGCTCACGCCGTTGCCGCCGAAGGACACCCCAAGCAGCGAAAACAGCGCCTGGTTCTGAGAAACGGCGATCGTCTGCCCCTGACACTGCGCCCAGCCGTAAGGCGCGAAGTTAAAGCCGGCCATCCGGATCTCGCCCAAAAACGGATCACTCATCGAACGTCTCCTGTCGTGAATTGAATCGATTCGTTAAACAACATCGCGGGAGCCGGCCGGTTCGGCCCACTCGTCCGCACGGCAATGCACGACGATCGTGACCGTCGAGCGTCCATCCTGGGTTGGCGGGGTCGGCGTGGCGAGCAACTGCCACGAACGGCCCGCCGGTGATTCGATTCGATAGACGTCTTGCGGCAAATACGCGCCCGCGGGCAACTCGAACGTTGCCGAATAGCAGACGTAACTGTCGTTCATGGGAATGCCGGCAGGCGCATGCGCGAGGATGGCCTCGAGCGTGGCTCCGTTCGATGCGCCAAACGTGAAGCGTTGCCCGATGGCCTCGAGCAACTCCGCGTGAGAAGGAATAGACGACAAGCAAGCCCCCGGCTCTATCGGTGAATCTATTGCGGGCGGCTAGGCCGACCGTGGTTTCTCGTTCGCTACTTATTCGCGGCCGCCCGAGAGCGAACCGCCACCTATGCACTTACCGCTCGGCGTCACCTCTCGCCGTCGCACACCAGCCCTCGCACAGGCAACGCATGCGCACCTTCGAAGGCCACGCCGGGACGCCGCATCCGCAGATACACGCCGTTCTCGCCGTCCGCCTCGAAGCCGAGCCGGCGATAAAGCGCCTGGACGCGGTTGTCCATTTCGACATACAGCACGATCGGCATCGCTCGCGCCGCCGCGTGCGCCACGAACGCCTGCAAAAGCCGCGTTCCGATGCCCGCTCCGCGATGCGCCGGCAGCAATGCGATATCGATCAACCGCGCCTCGCTGCCGCCCCAATCGTGATAAAGCCGACCAATCGGACACCCGTCCAACTCGATAACATCGAAGCAGCCGTTCGGGTAGTGACTGCGGTAATACTTGTCCTGCATCGAAAACTGTTCGGCCAGCAACTGCGCGATGCGCTGCTCGTCCAATCCCGACCGCGCGAATTCTTCCGCGCGCGTACTTTCGAACACGCTGTAGAGAAACGCGCGGTCGCATTCGAGCGCCGGACGCACGAGCAACCGATCGCCGACACCGGCAATGCGCTGCGATTGAACCGCCGCGTTGGTTTCGACGTGATCGGCCAACTGAGATCTCAACTATCGTGGTGAGGGAAGAGCTTCGATTTGCTCCGAGCCGTGGTCAATCGGCCCGAGAAAATCAACAATTGTTAGCCCCGGCTTAACGACCTGGATATTAGTCTAGAGAATCGTCACTAGCAATCGCGTCTGTCGTGCAATCGCTACGGAGATACCCGGATCGACAGGACGCCGCTCGCGGCAAAGGCAGAGCCCGAGCGGATCGGCCAGAAATTGGGAAGAGACGCGACGCGCGTTAAGCGAGGCACCCGCCCCGTTTAACGCGGTCGCAAACGTTGGCGCGATATATCTTGCGTCGATTAATCGGTAAAAAACGGCTTATCGCAATCTCAGAATCGACGCGCCACTTTTATTCGAAACGAATACTACTGCTTCACCGAGGAAACGACATTTCCAGAATCGTCGACGATATCGATCGAACGTTTCTTGCCGCTTGCCTTGCCGCTCGCCGCGAGGCTCGGCTCCTCCACCGGCACGGGTAGCGTTTCGTCGGGCGAGGCGAGGACGAGCGGGCCGCCGGTGCGCGACTGTGCGGCCTCGGAATACGCCGACGCGAGCCAGTTCGTGCACGCGCTCAATCCTTCCCAGCTCGCGCCAGCGTTGTTCGCGGCCGTCTCGGTGGCGATCGCGCTCAAGTGCTGCCAATAAGCGAGCGTCTTCTTGAACCCGGCCTGCGCTTGCGCGCTCGGCAGCGTGATCATCCACTCCAGCGAGCGCGAGTCCACGGCCGCGAGCGCAATGCCGTGCTGTTCGGCCAGCGTGGTCTTGACCGTTTGCAGGTTCAGCCGCGTCAGCCGCTCGAAACCGTCGAAGGTTTGATTGGCGATGTCGGCCATCGACGCGAACGCCGCTTGCGCCGCGGAACTCGCGCGCGCGGCTTCGCCCGAAAAGTCGATTGCAGGTGAACTCATCGTTTGGCTCCATCGGAAAGAGAAACGAACACAGGGAATCAAGCAGGTGCGCACCCTAGCTATTCTTCGCTTGGGGATTGCCCACCTTCTCGGCGAATTCGGTGAGCTTCTTATCGGTCGCCTTCTCCTCTTCGAGCGTCTCCTTGAGCAGCGTCACGGCGTCTTGCTGCCCAAGCTGCTTAGCCAGCGCGCATAGCGTGCCGTACGAGGCGATTTCATAGTGCTCCACTTTCTGAGCCGCGCCGATCAAGCCCGCATCGAGAACGGGTCCCTTCTCGATTTCATCGATGAGTTCCTCGCCCTCCTCGATCAGGCCCTCCATCGCGGCGCACTTCATCCGCTTCAGTTTGATGCCGCACTTCTCGACGACTTGATCGATGCGCTCCACTTGACCGTGCGTTTCCTGCAGGTGCGTCTCGAACGCCTGCGACAGTTGCTCGTTCGTCGCCGCCCGAGCGAGCTTGCCCAGCGCTTTGGTCAGTTGCTTCTCGGCACTGTAGATGTCCGACAAAGCGTGAATGAACAGATCGTCCAATGTTTTGCGTGCCATGGTGAATGTCCTTTATGTCAAGAGTAAGTGGCGCCCGAACGCACTCGCGCGCTCTCGGGTCTGCCGCACTCCCGCAACGCTCGTGCCTTGGCCGGGCGCCCTTGGGAACGCGCGTTGCTGCCCACCTTCGGCGTTCCTCGAAATCACACGCTGCGGACTTCCCCACCCGAACCGGACGTCTTCGCTCACTCCAAGGAAACAGACATGCGAGCTCTCTGTTGGCACGGTAAACACGATATTCGCTACGATACGGTGCCCGATCCCGTGATCGAAGACGGACGCGATGCGATCGTGAAGGTCTCCACCTGCGCGATCTGCGGCTCGGACCTCCATCTATTCGACGGCTTCATGCCGAGCATGGAACACGGCGACGTCATGGGTCACGAATTCATGGGCGAAGTCGTCGAGGTCGGCAAGGACAATCACGCGCTAAAACCGGGCGACCGCGTGGTCGTGCCGTTTACGATCATCTGCGGCGAATGCGACCAGTGCCGGCGCGGCAACTTCTCCGTTTGCGAACGTAGTAACCGCAACAAGTCGATGGCCGATAAGGTGTTCGGCCATGCGACGGCCGGCCTATTCGGCTACTCGCATCTGACGGGCGGCTATGCGGGCGGGCAGGCCGAATACGTGCGCGTCCCGTTCGCCGACAAAACGCATATCAAGGTGCCCGACGGACTCACCGACGAGCAAGTGCTCTTTCTCGGCGATATCCTGCCGACGGGGTGGCAAGCCGTCGTGCAGTGCGACGTGCAGCCGACCGATACCGTCGCCATCTGGGGCGCGGGCCCCGTCGGGCAAATGGCCGTGCGCAGCGCGCTATTGATCGGCGCAAAACAAGTCGTCGTCATCGACCGCATCCCGGAACGCTTGGCGATGGCGGCCTCGGCGGGCGCGGTGCCGATCAACTTCGACGAAGAAAGCGTCATCGAACGCTTGAACGAATTGACGCAGGGAAAAGGCCCGGAAGTATGCATCGATGCGGTGGGCATGGAGTCGCACACGGGACGCTCGCTCGATTCGATGGTCGATCGCGTCAAACAAGCGGTCATGCTCGAGACGGATCGACCGCATGTGCTGCGAGAAATGATCTACGTCTGCCGCCCGGCCGGAACGCTCTCCATCCCGGGCGTGTACGGCGGCTTACTCGACAAGATTCCGTTCGGCGCCGCGATGAACAAGGGCCTTACGTTTCGCATGGGACAGACGCACGTGAATCGTTGGATGGGCGAGTTGCTGGAACTGATCGATCGCCGGCGTATCGATCCGTCATTCGTCATCACGCATACCGCGCCGCTCGCGCAAGGGCCCGATTTATACAAGACTTTCCGCGACAAAGTCGACGGCTGCATCAAGGTCGTGCTCAAACCATAGGGCGCCCGCCTCGGGTTGACCCGCGTCAAGACGAACTCACTCCGAATCGACACACAATTGATGCCGTTTGCGGCGACGCTGCGCGCGAACGGCCCGGCCCGCAAAGCCGAAATAGAACGAACTTGCCGAAAAGGAGTGAGTCGATGTCCGCGAAACGCCCGCATCACTTGGCGGCGCTTGGGGTGCCGCTATTTTGGCCGATGGCGGCCGCTTGCGCGATGGTCGAGGAAGGCGCGGCGCTCTACGCCAAGAATCTCGCCTTTCTCGCCGAAGAGGAAAAGCTGCACGTCGAATTGCGGCCGCAGCTTGCGACGCCCAACACCGTGCGGCTCGATCTGCGCACGATGTTCTTTCGCGACTACTCGTCGAGCGAGGCGGCGCACGTGGGAAGCGCGGCATTCCCGACCATCGTCGACGCGCCGTACGCGGGCCACACGGCGATGATCGCCGACTACCAGCCCGGCCAAAGCCTCATGACCACGTTGCGCGAACACGGCGTGACGCGGCTTTTTCTAACCGATTGGAAGTCGGCGACCGAGGATATGCGCGACCTCGAAATCGATCAATATCTCGCCGAATTGAACGTCTGCGTGGATGAACTCGGCGGGCGCGTCAATCTTGTCGGATTGTGCCAAGGCGGATGGATGTCGGCGATGTACGCCGCGCGCTTTCCCGAGAAGGTGGCGTCGCTGGTACTGGCCGGCTCGCCGATCGATACCGATGCCGGCGATGGCCCGGTCAAGCGGATGGCGCACACCTATCCCACCTCGTTCTACGAGGAACTCGTCGAACTCGGGGGCGGCCTCATGCGAGGACAGTACATGTTGCGCGGTTGGAAAAACATGCATCCCGAGCAGCACTATATGGCCAAGCATATCGATCTGTACGAACACATCGACGACCCGGCCTATCTGAAAAAAGAAGAAGCGTTCGAGAGCTGGTATGAAAATCCGATCGACTTGCCGGGGCGCTGGTATCTCCAAGCGATTACGCAACTCTTCAAGGAGAACCGGCTCGCCAAGGGGACTTATGTTGCCCTCGGAAAGACGCTCGATCTGCGCACGATCACCTGCCCCGTCTACCTGCTGGCCGGCGAAGCCGACGACATCACGACGAAAGAGCAAGTGTTCGACGCCGAGAAGTATTTAGGCACGCCGCCCGCGTTGATCACCAAGCGCCTAGTACCGGGCGGGCACATCGGGCTGTTCATGGGCTCGCGCACTCTGGCGCAAGCATGGCCCGCCATCGGCACATGGATCGCGCAGGTACGCTAGCGAACGATCATCGCGCTTGCGCGTTCGCGTTCGAGTTTGCGCTGGGGCATGCCGGATCCTTGCCCCAGTGATCGGAACAGACGCGCCAGCGGCACACCTGCGCCTCGAAGAAATTCGACTTATCGCATTGCTTGACCTGAGCGGCCAAGCTGACCGGATGCGCCTTCGCGGCCGCGGCTTTCGCACCGACGCTATCGGAGGCCGCATGCGCATCATACGGCTTCGTCCTTGCAACGAGGGCGGCCAGCAAATCGACATCGGGATCTTCGCGTTCCGTCGAGCCATGCGCCTTGGGACGTTTGACCACGGCGGCATGGGACGCCTGCTGTTTATCGTGGCGATTTTTCGTATTGTCGCGCGTGCTATGCGCAGGCGCAGCGCTCGACGCCGCACTCTTCGCGGGTGCCTTCTCAGCTTGAACCGGGGGTGCGCTTGCCGGCGATGCCGCGACGCCGCTTGCGAGCGCGCGCGATAAAGGATCGGCCCCAACGGCGCTCGAGGCGGACGCCGGCGTATCGTCCGCGACGATGACGGCGGCTTGCGGTGTCGATGCGGCGGCTTGCACGGCGGCGGAAGCGACGCCGCTCGCGACGGCCGGGCCCTCCGGTTTGCCGGTGCGGGCTGCGGCGTGAGCGACGGTTGCGGCGGCAACGGGAGCATGTCCGCTCGGCTGCGTGCGCTGCCATTGCCAGGCGCCTAAGGCGCCGGCGCCCGCGACGATCGCCAACGCAGCCGCGGCCAGCGGCTTCTTATTCGAGCGCCGGCGTCGAGCAACCGGTTGCGCCGACACGCGCCCTTCAAGGCTCGCGAGAATGCGGGAACTGCTGTCCGGGGCACCGGGCGCCGTCTCGGAAAGTAGGCTCGGCCGCCCTTTCGAAGTGGTTTCCGGTGCACTCATTCAGTATCTCGTTGAATCGTAGTTTAATTCGCCGTGATAATAGGAATCCGGCCTCCCTTGGCAAGCAGGCCAGATTCTAAGAGCAAGCATTACAAAATACAATTTATTTCCCCCCGGGGCTCATCTTGATTGCCGTTGCACTCGCCGCTTATTTCGCCGTTGCCGTCACCATCGCGGCCTTGTTCCTATTGCCCGCCGCGCGCGGCGCCCTCTTCTCGGCCGCCCTTGCATTACAAAGACGCATGTCGCGCCGTACATCGCGGGGAATGTCGCATCTGAGAAGCGGTATCGATAAATCAGTAAGAATTTCCCATGGCGCGCTTGTCGACACGAAAAAAATACTGATTCGGCGGCGCTTGATGATTTTGATTACGGCAGGTATCCTTGCGGCGCCTCCATTGATTGCAATTGCATTGCGCGGCCGCCAATTGTTTCAGTTCGATGGCGATACCCGCGTGCCGGACGAGAAAATCGCCGCATTGCTCAATGGCGAGCAGCTCGTTCCACCGCCGCCGTTGCCGCCCGAGGTCTTCGAGACCAAAGAAGTCGAACAGGTCCGTCCGGCACTGCGCGACGCCAGCCGCGATTGGAATTTGCTGGATGCCGATTTCAGAACCCGCCTATTGCTCGTGTACAAGATCATGCGCGAGCAGTACGGGTACGAAATGGTGCTTTTGGAAGGTTATCGGAGCCCGGATCGACAAAACCGGCTCGCGCAGTTGGGGGGCGTGACCAATGCGGCCGCATATCAGAGCTATCACCAATACGGACTTGCCGCCGACAACGCCTTTTTGCGCGACGGCAAGGTCGTCATTTCCGAAAAAGACCCGTGGGCCATGCATGGCTACGAACTATATGGGCAAACGGCCGAGCAAGTCGGCCTGGTATGGGGCGGCCGATGGAAATTGATGGATTTCGGCCACGTTGAATACCACAAGCCCGGATTCGTCCTAGGGCGCAAACCCACCGGCGCGCCAGCCGGTCAATAGACGAACATCGAACGCCACGCGCCGATACGCAAAAGCCTCGCGCCACGCAGCGCCGGGCCATTCGACCTAGAACGCCAAGTTAAAGCCTTATGCAACGCTTCCTGAATGCGCTGACCAGCAAACGCACGATGACCGTCATCGGGGTGATCGTCATCGCGGCTGTCCTATTCGGCGCCACCCTCTGGTTCGATCTTCCGCTCGCCTGGCCTATCGCGGCGATGGCAGTCATCCTCGCCCTGATCGTCGCCGTTTGGCTCTGGCGGCGCATCGCGGCGCGCCGTGCGAGCCGCAAACTCGGCGAGATGCTCGAGCAGCAAGCCGAGACCGGCAAAGCGCCGCAGGCGAGCGGCGCGAAGAGCGCGGATCTCGACGTGCTGCGCACGCGTCTGGCCGAAGCGGTACGCACGATCAAGACTTCGAAGATCGGTCAGGTTTCGGGGGGCGCGGCGCTTTACGAACTGCCCTGGTACATCGTCATCGGCAATCCGGCGGCGGGCAAGAGCAGCGCGGTACTGAACTCGGGGCTGCAATTTCCGTTCGCCGAAAAGAGCGATGCGATCGTGCACGGGATCGGCGGCACGCGTAATTGCGATTGGTTTTTCACGACCGAAGGCATCTTGCTCGATACGGCCGGCCGCTACTCGGTCCACGAGGAAGACCGCACCGAGTGGCTCGGCTTTCTGAACCTGCTCAAGCGCTACCGGCCGAAAGCGCCGATCAACGGCATCATCGTCACGGCCAGCATCGCCGAGCTCACGAACAGCCGCCCCGATGCGACGATCAACCTCGCGCGCAGCCTGCGTCAGCGCGTGCAGGAGCTGACCGAGAAGCTGGAGGTATTCGCGCCGGTCTACGTCATGTTCACGAAGGCCGACCTCATCACCGGATTCGCCGAGTTCTTCAGCGGCGGCGAACGCCACGAGTACGACCGCGTGTGGGGCGCCACCCTGCCCTACGAGCGCGACGAAAAGCGCGATGTCGTCGCGCTGTTCGACGAACGCTTCGAGGAACTCTACGAAGGCCTCAAGGAAATCAGCGTCGCGCAGATGTCGATCAACCGCGGCACGATGCTCTCCCCGGGGCAACTAAGCTTCCCGCTCGAATTTCTGGCGATCAAGCCCGCGCTGCGCGTGTTCCTCGCCACGCTGTTCGAGAGCAATCCGTTCCAATACAAGCCGATCCTGCGCGGCTTTTACTTCACGAGCGCGCTGCAAGAAGGCGAAACGAGCAGCGCCGCGGCGCAACGCATCGGCCAGCGTTTCGGCCTCGCCGTGAACGATCTGCCCAAGCCGCAGGCAGCCGCCTCCAAGAACGGGTTTTTCCTGCGCGATCTGTTTTCTAAGGTCATCTTCGCCGACCGCCAAACCGTGCGGCAATTCGCGAGTCCCGCGAAAACTCGGATGCGCTACGGCACGTTCTTCGCGTTCGTCGCCGTGCTTGCGCTCGCGCTGGGCGGCTGGACCTGGTCGACGATCGGCAATCAGCAACTCGCCTCGAACGTCCAGGCCGACCTCGACAACATCGTCCGCTTGCAAAGCAACCGCAACGACCTACAGTCGCGCTTGCAGGCAATGGACATCCTCGAAGACCGTATCGAGCAACTCGAACAATTCAAGCGCAAGCGGCCGATCTCGGTCTCGCTCGGACTTTATCAGGGCGATCGGATGGAACAGCGCCTGTTGACCGAGTACTACCGAGGCGTCAAGCAATTGATGCTCGATCCGGTGTCGCAGAATCTCGCCTCGTTCTTGAAGGAAGTCGACGCGCATCCCGATCAGTTGGCCCCGCTCACGCGTCCGCCGGAGTCGGGCGCGATTGCCGTGTCCGCGCGCGCCGGCGGCACGAGCGCGAGCGGCGGCGTCAGCACGAACGGCAATGCGGCCCAAGGCGGTCTGTACAGCGACGCTTCGCCGACCAACGTCGAAGACGCCTACAACGCGCTCAAAACGTATCTGATGCTCTCCGACAAACGCCATGTCGAAGCCGCGCACCTCACGGATCAACTGGCGCGCTTCTGGCGCGGCTGGCTCGAAACGAATCGCGGAAACATGTCGCGCGACGAGATGATCCGCAGCGCCGAGCGCATGATCACGTTCTACCTTGCGCGCGTATCGGACGACGATTGGCCGATGATCGACGCCAATCTCTCGTTGATCGATCAAACGCGGGAGAACCTGCGCCGCGTCGTGCGCGGCATGCCGGCCCGCCAGCGTGTCTATGAAGAGATCAAGGCGCGCGCATCGACGCGCTACGCACCGATGACGATCGCGCGCATCGTCGGCGAGAACAACGCGAATCTCGTGGGCGGCAGCTACGCGATCCCCGGCACGTTCACGCGCGAAGCGTGGTTCGGTTACGTGAAACCGGCGATACGCGATGCGGCGACGAAGGAACTTCAAGCGAAGGACTGGGTGCTCGGCACCTCCTCGCAGGACGACCTGACGCTCGAAGGCAGCCCCGAGCAGATTCAAAAGGCGCTCGTCGGCATGTACAAGACCGAATACGCGCAACACTGGCAACGCTTCATGCAAGGCATCGCCGTGCGCGATTTCGGCAGTTTCGGACAAGCCGTCGATGCCATGAACCGGCTCGGCGATCCACAAGACTCGCCGATTCGCAAGGTCCTCGAAACGGCTTACGACCAAACGTCCTGGGACAACCCGGCGCTCGCCGCCGGCCCGCTGCAAAAGGCTCAGAACGGCGTGACGGGCTGGTTCAAGCGCCTGTTCTCGTCGAAACAGCAAGCCGCGCAGAACGCGGGCGTGGACCTCGACGTCAATCTCGACGGCACCACGGCCGCCGGACCGGTCGGCGTCGCGTTCAGCGGCCTTGCGCGAATCGTCGCCAAGCAAGAGAACGCGTCGTTGCTGGGCGGCTATATGGAGACGCTGTCGAAGGTCCGCACGCGCTTCAACATCCTGAAAAACCAAGGCGATCCGGGGCCCGGCGCGCGCGAACTCATGCAGCAAACGCTCGACGGCAACGGCTCGGAACTCGCCGATTCGCTCAAATTCGTCGACGAGCAAATGTTGACGGGCTTGAGCGACGACCAGCGCAAGACGCTGCGCCCGCTGCTCGTGCGTCCGCTGATGCAGGCATTCGCCGTCGTCATCGAACCGGCCAGCAACGAAGTCAACAAGGTGTGGAACGCGCAGGTCTTCCAAACGTTCCAGACCTCGCTCGCCGGCAAGTACCCGTTCGCGAGCGGCGCCAAGGTCGAGGCCGGCGCGAGCGAAATCGCGCAAGTGTTCGGCCCCGACGGCGCGATCTCGAAGTTCGTCGGTACGACGCTCGGACAGCTCGCCGTGCGCCGCGGCGACACGCTCTCGCCGCGCACGTGGGGCGGCATGGGCCTCGCGCTGTCGCCCGAATTCACGAACGGCTTCGCACGCTGGGTGGCGCCGCTCTCGGGCGCGGCGGCAGGGGGCGGCGGCTCGGCCGAACCGCAGACCGTATTCCAGATCCTGCCGCAGCCGGGTCAAGGCACGACCGAGTACACGATCAGCATCGACGGTCAGCAGTTGCGCTATCGCAATACGCCGCCGCAGTGGACCAACTTCGTCTGGCCGAATCCGCAGGGATCGCCCGGCGCCACGCTGACCGCGACCTCGTTCGACGGCCGCACGATCGAACTCGTCAACGAGCCCGGCCGCTACGGTCTCGAAAAGCTGATCAACTCGGCCAAGCGCACGCGCAATGCCGACGGCACGTTTGCGCTGTCGTGGACGCAAGGCAGCGTGACGGTCGCGCTGAGCATGAAGATCATCAGCACGTCGCAGCCGTCGAGCGGCGGCGGCGGGACGCCGCAGCAAGCGAGCTTGGCCGGCGTGCGCCTGCCCGAATCGGTCGCCGACGCGGCCGCCGCGCGCACGGCCGCGGCCGCGGCGGTGGGCGGCTCGGCTCCGAG
>NZ_QUBS01000002.1 GCF_003390925.1 Trinickia diaoshuihuensis
GGCCAGGCGCGAGGTCGCGCCGGCGCGGGCGCGGTCGCGCGCGAGCGCCAGCGCCGTCCATTGGCCGGACAGCGTGACGCGCGGCCCGGAGGTGCCGGCCTCGATCCGCAAACCGGGCGGGGTATCGAAGTCCAAGGAACGAATATCAGACGGAAAGTGAACTGGGGCCATTGTAGCGGGCGCGCGCCCGACCGGTCTTTTCACTGGATACGGCGCGCGACCGCGAGGTTCGCACGCCGCCCGGCGCCGGCCCCACTACAATACAGCCATGACCGATACCCTTTTTCCCCCTCCGAACGCCGGCGCCGCGCCGGAGAGCGGCGACTGGCGCATCGACCGCGACCGCGCGCGGGCCGGCGGCGCGAGCGCGATTCCGTCCGAGGCGCTCGAGATCGTCGACGAGACGGCCTCCACCAACACGGACCTGATGGCGCGCATGAAAGCGCTGCCGCGCGAGCGTGTCGCCTTGGGCGTGCATGCGGTGCGGGCGGCCTACCGGCAAACGGCGGGCCGAGGGCGGCAAGGCCGCACGTGGCAAACGAAGCCGGGACACGCGCTCACGTTCTCGCTCGCGTGCGTGCTGCCGCGCCCGCTGGCGGGTCTCGCGGGTCTAAGCCTCGCGACCGGCGTCGCCGTCGCCGAGGCGCTCGGACGCTTGACCCCGAGCGAAGCCGCGCGAGTGCGGCTCAAATGGCCGAACGACGTGCTGCTGGACGGCCGCAAGCTTGCCGGCATCTTGATCGAAACAGCCTGGAGCACCGCAAGCGCCAGTGCTGTCGTCATCGGCGTCGGCATCAACGTGCGGCGCGACGAAGCGCTCGAAGCCGAACTGGAAGCGGCCGCGTCCAGCCTGCCCGCTCAAGCCCGCGGCACCCCGCCCGCGGCGCTCTCGCAGGCGCTGCCCAATGCGAATTTGACCGACACCCTCGCCGTCGTCGTCAAGGCGCTCACGGAGATGATCGAGCGTTTCGGCGCGCATGGCTTCGCCGCCTTCGTCGATCGCTGGAATGCGTACCACGCCTATGCGAACCGCGAAGTCGTCCTGATCGAGAAAGGTGTGGAGTTCGCACGCGGCACGGCAACGGGTGTCGACGCGTCCGGGCAACTTCTGCTCGCCACCGCTACCGGCACGCAGGCCATCGCGACGGGTGACGTCTCGCTGCGGCTCGCCGGCGAGGCGCCATGACGGGCCGCGCGCCGCACCTGCTGATCGATGCCGGCAACAGCCGCATCAAATGGGCGCTCGTCGACGGCCGCGGGGCGTCCGTGGGCGGCGGTATATTGGCGCATACGCTCGAGGCCGAGACGGATTCCGACTGGGCGGGGCTCGACGCGCCGGCCGGCGCCTGGATCTCGAACGTGGCGGGCGAAGCCGTGGCCGAGCGGCTAACGGCGCTGCTCGATACGCATTGGCCGGATTTGCCGCGCACGTTCATCCGCGCCCGCGCGCGGCAATGCGGCGTAGTCAACGGCTACGGCGCCCCGGAGCTGCTAGGCAGCGATCGATGGGCCAGCCTCATCGGAGCACGTGCCGCGTTTCCGGGCGAAGCGCTGTTGATCGCCACGCTCGGCACCGCGACGACGTTGGAAGCGCTGACGGCGGACGGCCGATTCGTGGGTGGCATGATCGCGCCCGGATGGGCGCTGATGATGCGCTCGCTGGGCGAGCATACGGCCCAATTGCCCACGTTGGCCGCGGACTCGGCGCGCACGCTCGTCGGCGAGCTACCCGCGCGACATGCGTTCGCGACCGACACGCGCCATGCGATCGCGTGCGGTTCGCTGTTCGCTCAGGCCGGGCTCCTCGAGCGCGCGTGGCGCGACCTGTCGCGCGCTTGGGACGTACCGGTTAGGCTCGTCGTCGGCGGCGGCGCGGCGGACGAGATCACCCAGGCGCTCGACGTGCCGCATACGCGCCACGACTCCCTGGTGTTGGCGGGGCTCGCGCTGATCGCGGCGCAAGATGCGGCGGATTGCTCGCAAAACGGATGTGAACGATAGGGAGACGTGACGATGTTGCGTTGGCTAATCGCCATTTTGTTGCTTGCGAATATGATCGCGTTCGCGCTCGCGAGCGGCATGCTCGGGCCGCTGCCGGCGGCCGGGCCGATCGAGTCGAATCATATCGAACGGCAGGTTCATCCCGAATGGCTGAAGGCAACGCCGATCAGCGAGGCCCAGTCGGCCGAGCAAGTCATCATCGGTCAGCCCGATCCGTCGCCGGCCCTGAACGCGGCGCCGCTCGGCGGCTAAGCACGCCGCACGCCCGATGACGCGGCTCAGGCTGTGCCGGCTTGGGCGCGTACTTTCTTGAGCAATGCCGTCGTGGAGCGCTCGTGTTCGAACGCGATCGCCAGCGCCCGGCCGCCCCAACCGCGCACGATCGCCGATTCGGGTAGCGCGTCCATGTCGTAGTCGCCGCCTTTGACGAGCACGTCGGGGCGCAGCGCGCGGATGAGTTCGACCGGCGTGCGCTCCTCGAACGGCACGACCCAATCCACGGATTCGAGCGAGGCAAGCAGCGCCATCCGGTCATCCTCGACGTTGATCGGACGGTCGTCGCCCTTGCCGAGCATGCGCACCGAGGGGTCGCTATTGACGCCGACGATCAGCGTGGCGCCGTGCGCTTTCGCGCGCGCAAGGTAGGTCACATGACCGCGGTGCAGGATGTCGAACACGCCGTTCGTGAAGACGACGGGGCCGGCAAGGGTGTCGCGCCGGGCCGAGAGCGCTTCGCGCGTGGTGATTTTGCGTTCGAACGAGACGGGAGACATGGGCTTGAGGCAGGCCGCGTTAAGCGGCCTGATGCTCGGCCGAACCCGCGGCCTGTAGGCGCGCAGCGACTTCCTTGCGATAGCGGTTCAGTTCCTGAGCCGTCGTAAACGTGCGCTCGAACAGCAGCGAGAGGTTGTGCAAGATGCGCTCGACCACCTTCTTTTCCCAGCCGTCGTCGAAACGGATCTGCTCGTCGAGCCAACGCTCGAGCCATTCGGGATCGGGCAGGCGCGATTGGATCGTGTCGCGCGGGAACAGATCGCGATTCACGTGCAAATTGGTGGGGTGCAGCGGCTTTTCGGTCCGGCGCGCCGAAGCCATCAAGACGCCGATCTTCGAGAACGCCGCGCGCGCGACGTCGCCGCAGTTGTTCAGCGCTTTCTTCATGTAACGCAAATAGGCGCCGCCGTGGCGCGCCTCATCGCGCGAGATCGTCTCGTAAATATGTTTGATCACGGGCTCCGTGTGCCATTCGGCGGCGCGGCGATACCAGTGATTCAGGCGGATTTCGCCGCAAAAGTGCAGCATCAGCGTTTCGAGCGGCGGGGCCGGGTCGAACTCGAAGCGCACGGCGTGCAGCTCCTCTTCGGTCGGCACCATCTCGGGCTTGAAGCGGCGCAGGTACTCCATCAAGACCAGCGAATGCTTTTGCTCCTCGAAAAACCACACGCTCATGAACGCCGAGAAGTCGCTGTCGTGGTGGTTGTCGCGTAGGAACATCTCCGTGGCCGGCAGCGCCGACCATTCCGTGATCGCGTTCATTTTGATCGTCGTGGCCTGCTCGTCGGTCAGCAGCGACGGATCGAACTTGTCCCAGGGAATGTCCTTCTCCATATCCCATCGGACCGATTCCAGCGATTTATAAAGTTCCGGATAAAGCATGGTGTTCATAGGTCCCACCCCTGGTCTGCCCATTGCAACTCGTATGACTATTGCCGCGCGCGGCCGCTCGCCGCACCGTGCGGCGAAAAGCACACAATTTTACGCTGCGATCGTATCCATTTATTGACCGAACTCAAGGCCGCCGGTGCGACCGGTGCCGCGCGTGTGCACATCGCCCGGCGCTGAGCCCCGGAGATGATCGAACGCGGCGCCGCGCCTCGCGCCGAGCCCTTGCCTTGCAGTGTCCGGAGGACGGCGGCGCAACGACCAACCGCGATCATGGTTTTTGGGTGTTCGCCCACGGATCGAAAGCTTTGAAATGATAGCATGCGCCGCCGGCGTCGCCGCCCGCTTCGAGGAACGTCCGACGCGCCGCCACAACGGCGGCGCGTCGGCTCATGGCAATGCGCGGGGGCGCTCGGCGCCCGTCCGCGCTGCGCCCGCCGGCTCTTGCTCGAGGGTCGCGCGAATCCAATCGGCCAGCCGTTCGCGCTGCGCAAGCGCGTCGCGAAACCCGAGTTCGATCAGTTCGGCCGCGAATTCCGCCTCGAACAGCAGATAGCTCGCGAACGACGCGCCGGCGGCCCGGTTGCCGCCGACGGCGCCCAGCAGCCCGCGCACCGTGAGCGGCAGACGCTTTAGATGGCGCGCGGCCACGAGTTCGATGCGCTCACTGGGCGCGATCGGCAATACATCGACATGGCGCCAGCCGCTCTCGGGTTCGATCTGCTGCGGCAGGTGACGAATCATGCCGTTGATATGCTCGATGCGTTCGATATCGGCGCCGATCGAGTCGAGAAAGACGCTGGCGAGCACTTGTTGGCCGATTTGCGCGAGCGAGGGATAACCGCTCTCGATGCCCGCCGCCGGCACTTCGGGGCGCGGCGCCGCCGCCCCGAGCACGACGATGCGCTGCGCGCCGAAATGAATCGCGGGGCTCAGCGGCGCGATTTGCCGAATAGAGCCGTCGCCGAAGTACTCGATGCAGCCGTCGAGCTCGAGCGGCACCGCCGGGAAGAGAAACGGGATCGCCGACGACGCCAGCAAATGCGCGGGCGTGAGCGATACCATGCGCGCCCCTCGCTGCGCCCGCCGCCAAGACTGGATCGGCTCCTCCGCCTGATAGAACGTCAAATGCCTGCCGCTCGAATAACTGAGCGCCGTGATCGACAAGGCGTGCAACGCATGCGCATCGAGCATTTCGCCGATGCGCGCGAAATCGAGCGCGCCGTGCAGCAAAGCGGCGAGCGGGCTATTGTCGAAGAGCGCCCGCGGCGAGCGCCGCACGGCCCAGCCGAAACTCATCGCCGCGAGCCATCGCGCGCCGGCGGCCGCCACCCCGCGCCAATCGGTGCGATAGACCTGCGCCGCGCGGATATGCGACCAAAAATCGATGAGCCGGCCGACGCCCAATGCGAGGTCGTCCGCGTGACTGGCGATCGAGGCGGCATTGATGGCGCCGGCCGACGTGCCGCATACGATCGTAAACGGCGAGGCGCGCCGCTCCGGCGCGATCTCGCGCGCGAGTTGCGCCAGCGCCTTGAGGGCGCCCACTTGGTAAGCGGCGCGCGCGCCGCCTCCCATCAAAACCAGCGCCAGACGCACGGTACGCACCCCAGCGAAAAACCAGGCAGGACTCGCGAGCGGCAATCGAAGCGGCTCACTCGCGGCCTGCCCGTATCGACGTCATTTTTCCCCGCGCGCGGCGCTGCCCGGCCGTGAGGCGGGTTTCGCCGCGGGTTTGCGTGCGGCCGGCCGTTTCGCGGCAGGCTCGGGAGCCGCCTTGGCCGAGCCGCCCGCGGCCCGAGTGCCGGCCGCGCCGCCGGCCTTTTTCGACGATGCCGGTTTCGCATCGCCCTCGCCTTGCTCGCCGGCCGCGCCCGGCTGCGTCATCGCAAACGCCGCCAATTGATTGAATTGCGACTGCAACAGATTCCACCAACTCGACGGGTCGAACGCACCACCGGCCGGCGCGTCTGCGCTTTGCTGCGCGTCGCCGGCGGCACTCGCATCGCTATCGCCGGCGCTGGATGCCGCCTGAGCCGCGCTCGCTCGCGCCGCCGAGCCGGGCCCCGCCGCGCTGTCGGACTGCGTGCTCGACGACGTGCTCCACGGCGAAGGGGAGCTCGGTTGCGCGCTCCCGCCATCGGTCGCTTGAGTCATCGAGGCCTGCGCGAACGCACCGAACGCGCGCAGCGTGGAGAGCGTCGCACGCTGCACCTCGAGCGCCTGAATCGCCGACTGCAGCATGTTCAAGTTCAACTTCAGCCATTGCTCGACGGCGCGCATATCCGTGATGCGCTTATCGAGTTCCTCGACGCTCATGAGCGGCGACATCATGTCCGACATCGCGGTCAGCGGCGAGCCGAAGCCTTGCGCCGTGCCGGGCTGCATCCCGGGGAACGCCGCACCGAACGGCGTGAGGCGCATCATGTCCCACATCTTGTCGAGCATCTCGGCGGGCGGAAAACCGGGAAAGCCCGGGAAAGGCGGTTTGTCGCCTGCGGTATCGGTCATGAACGGCTCCTCGGATACAGTGAAATGTCGTCAAAAAGCGTATAGCGTTCAGCCCGCTTCGCCGCTGCCCGGAAACCGAGGCGCGCGCCGCTCGCGCAGCGACTCGATGCCTTCGCGTACGTCCGGGCCGGAAAACCCCATGAATTCGAGCGCCAACGACGTATCGAAGGTCGGCCCGGCCATGCGCAGCCAATTGTTGAGCGCGTATTTGGTCCAGCGAATGGCGCTTTGCGAGCCTTGCGCGAGCCGCGTCGCCACCTCGAACGCGCGCGGCTGCAAATCGTCCGGTTCGACGGCGAGCGATACGAGCCCGATGCGCTCGGCTTCCGCCCCGCTCACGGCCTCGCATAGCAACAGGTAGTACTTCGCCTTGGCCATGCCGCACAACAGCGGCCACACGATGGCGGCATGATCGCCGGCGGCCACGCCCAAACGCGTGTGCCCGTCGATGATGCGCGCGTCGGTGGCCGCGATCGATACATCGGCCAGCAAGCCCGCGACGAGCCCGGCGCCCACGGCGGGGCCGTGCATCGCCGAGACGATCGGCTTGCTGCAGTTGATGACGTTGTAGACGAGGTCGCGGGCCTCGCGCCAGACGCGCGAGCGCACGTCGAAGTCGTCGGCCATCTGCTCGACGAGGCCAAGGTCGCCGCCCGCGGAGAAGCCTTTGCCTTCGCCGCGTATCACCGCGACGCGCGTATGCGGGTCGCGGTCGACATCGCGCCAAATCTCGGCCAGTTCGCGATGCATGCGGTCGTCCGCGGCGGCCAGGCCGCTCTTGTTCATCCCCTCGCCGCTCATGACGATTTCGAGCACGCCGTGAGGATGGCGCTTGAACCGCAGCGAGTGGTAGTGCGCGTAATGCTTCAAGTCTTCGGCAGGCGTCGTATCGGTCATCCGTGTCGGCTCTTTAAGGGTATCGACGAGCCGCGTGGGCGCCGTCGCAGTCTCGTCAGTGTAGGCCCGCGCGGACGGCCCCGCATCGGGCCAAACCCGGCGCGGCCATGCTAGGTCATCGCTCGAGCGGGGCCACCGATTGCTCGATCGCGCCGAAGATCGATTTGCCCGCTTCGTCGAACATCTCGATCTTGACCGTGTCGCCGTACCTCATGTACTCCGTTTGGGGTGCGCCGCCCGCTATCGTTTCGAGACAGCGTTTCTCGGCGATGCAGCAGTAGCCGCGCTTGTCGTCCTTGTTCGAGACGGTGCCCGAGCCCACGATCGAGCCGGCGCGCAGATTCCGTGTCTTGGCCGCATGGGCGATCAACTGGCCGAAATGAAACACCATATCGACCCCGGCCTCGGGCTGACCGACCTTCTTACCGTTCCAATGCACGATCATCGGCCGATGCACGCGGCCCTCCCGCCAGTGCTCGCCCAGTTCGTCGGGCGTCACCGCCACGGGCGAAAACGCCGTGGCCGGCTTGCTTTGAAAGAAGCCGAAACCCTTCGCTAGTTCGGCAGGAATCAAGTTGCGCAACGAAACGTCGTTCACGAGCATGAGCAGGCGCACCGCCTTGAGCGCGGCGTCGGGCGCACTCGCCATCGGTACGTCCGATGTCACGACCGCCACTTCGGCTTCGAAGTCGATACCGAATGCCTCCGAGGCGCAAACGATGTCGTCGCGCGGACCGAGGAAGTCGTCGCTGCCACCTTGATACATCAAGGGATCGGTCCAGAACTCGGGCGGCATTTCGGCCCCGCGGGCACGGCGCACGAGTTCGACGTGATTGACGTAGGCAGACCCGTCGGCCCATTGAAATGCCCGCGGCAACGGAGCCATGCAGTCCTTCGGCTCGAACGCGAACGTATTGCGGGCGCGGCCTTGATTGAGCGCGTCGTAGAGCTCGGCGAGCTGCGGGGCGTAGAAGGGCCAGTCGTCGAGCGCGCGCTGCAGCGTCGGAGCGATGCCATCGGCGATGGCGGCCGTGCGCAGATCGCGCGAAACGACAATCAATTGACCGTCGCGGGAACCGTCTTTGAGCGTGGCAAGTTTCATTTAGCGAGGATCGAAGCCGTGAGATGACGTTGGAAGCAATCTATTTTACGATGGTGAATGCGCAGCACCACGGGGCCCGGTCGGCCGTCGCGATGCGCGCATTCCAGCCGAAGCCCCAATCGGGCCCTCGATCACCCCGCACCCGCTTTCTCATGTCCGCCACGCATCCCCACCCGTCCGCTTTGTCCGATTCGCCCGATCCTGAGCTCGGGGAGCCGCCCGAGGCGCTCGAGGAAGGCGCCGACGGCGAGGAAAAGGTGCGCTCGGGGATCCAGTCGATCGAAGTCGGATTTCGTCTGCTGGAGGTGCTGACGAACGAGCCGGGCGCGATGATGCTGCGCGATCTGGCTAAGCGCGCCCAGATGAGTCCCGCGAAGGCGCACCGTTATCTCGTGAGTTTTCAGCGCCTGGGCGTCGTGGCGCAAGACCCCGTTTCGGGGCGTTACGAGCTGGGCGGCTTCGCGTTGCAGATGGGCCTTGCGCGGCTGGCCCGCGTGGACGGCGTCAAGCTCGCCCGGCTCGCGCTAAGCGAGCTGCGCGACCGGCTCGACGTGACCGTCGGAATCGCGGTTTGGGGCAACCTCGGACCTACCGTCGTTCATTGGAGCGAATCGAGCCACCCGGCGAAGGCGGCGCTCAAGCTCGGCGATGTCATGCCGCTGCTCGGCTCGGCCACGGGACTGCTGTTCGCGGCCTACCTCCCGCGCGGCAAGACCGCCGCCATGATCGAGCGCGAACTGGGCCACTCGCGCCGCGCCGCGCACGCAACGGGTCCACGCAGCGAAGCCGAACTCGAAGCCGTGCTCGCGCAGGTACGCGAGCATGGCGCGGCGCGCGTTGCCGGCATGCTGCTGCCGACGATCCACGCCTTTTGCGTCCCCGTATTCGACGCCTCCGGCGATCTGGCGCTCGGCTTGACCGCGCTGGGGCACGAGGGCGAATTCGACCTCGCATGGGACGGGCCGATCGCGCTAGCGCTCAAGGCATGCGCCGCCAAGCTCTCGTACGAACTCGGCTACAGCGAAGCGCCGCGGTAACGCTCGATGCGCGATCGCCGGCGGCTCGTCACGGCCGGCACGATCCGTCATTTGCGGGCATCATGTGCGTTTGTCCGTGTCTTGCCACGTTTCGCAAGCTGCCTTCGGGCGCCCGAGTCTTCCGCCATGTCCGAGTTGTCCCGCTGCCCCCCGGCGCTCAGTACCGTTTCCGCCCCGCGCGGGACGCCGCGCCGCGCCTGGCGTTGGGGCGCGGCGCTGGCGCTAGCCGTCGCGCTGCATGGCGCGGGCTGGGTGTGGTTCGCGACGCATCGCGACGCGCTCGCGCCCGAAACGTCCAAGCCTCCCGTCGAGGTGGCGCTGTTGACAGCGCAACGGATCGCGCGCGGCGAGACCGGACATCGTCCGCCCGCGGCGCGCACCGAACCGGCGCGTGCCCGCGCGCCTCGGCACGGCCAAGCCGCGCCCGTGCTCCATGCCCTGACCCCGCCCCCCGCCGCGACCGAATCGCCGCAAGGGTCCGAATCGCCGGGCGTCAGCGAGCCCTCGGCGACTGGCCCCGCGCTCGCGGCGAGCGCGGCCGTCGGCGAGCCCACCGACGCCGCGACCCACGCCTCCGCGGGCACCGCGAAGACGGGCCCGCGATTCTCGGTCCCGCCCTCCGGGGATTTGCACTACAACACCTTTTACAACGGGGTGGAAAACGCGCCAGGCACGATCCGATGGTCAAGCGACCGCGAGGGCTATGAAATGCTCGTTTCGGTACCGCTGCCATTCGTCGGGACGTTTACCTACGAAAGCCGCGGCCGCATCGACGCCTTTGGCCTTGCACCCGAGCACTACATCGAAAAGCGCGGCCGCCGCCCCGAGCAAGTCACGACGTTCGACCGTGCGGACAAACGCATCGGCTTCACGCGCACGAGCACGACGCTTGCGCTGCCGGACGGCGCCCAAGACCGCTTCAGCATGGTGATGCAGCTTGCAAGCCTCGTACGCGGCGATCCCGATACCTACAAACCGGGCGTCACGCGCTCGTTCTACGTGGCCGACGACGACAGCGGCGAGCTTTGGCCGATCGAGACGATCGGCGACGAATCGATTCGGACTGCCGAAGGTTTCATCGACGCCCGCCACTTCATGAGACTGCCTCGGCATGACGGCGACAGGCGCCGCATCGACGTTTGGCTCGCCCCTTCGCTGGGCTGGCTGCCCGCCCGGATCATGCAGACGGAACCCAACGGCTCGCAGATGGAGCTCGTCTGGCGCGGCCCCCTGCGCCCGCCGGGCGCGGAAAATGCAACATCGATGGCAAGGACACCGGATGACTCGTCCGATGCCGCGGCGCTCGAGACCGGGCCGACGCGCGAGCAGCCCTAAACCGGCGACTCGCGCGTGCCGTTAACGCAGGTGTCGAGGCACACGGACGATCCTCGATGTTTTCCCTTGCCGCTCGAACGTTTTGCATGATTGGGGTCTAACGATTAGGTCGATGGCGCTTGAGGCTGGCGGTTGCGGTTTGGGGGCGAACATTTAGTTGCAATGTTCCAACCCGTTTTAAGCGTCGTTTAAGACCCACCCCTTGAAATTCCATGCAACACGCTCCAAGTACTGGGCGGAAAACGGCCAGGAGCCAATCGGAATAAGGAGTGTCGCCATGCAAATGATCTACAACAGCCCCAACTATTGTGTCGTCGAGTTCGCACCGCAAGCGGGCCACCTGGCGATGAACGCAGGTGGCTACGAAATCGTAGACAAGAACACGCAGCGCGAGATCTTCATCGACGGCGCGATGGCGGCACAGTTTCGAGAGCATGTACGCAAGCTCATCGAAGAAGAGCCCACGTTAGACGAAGTAGACGAGTTCCTCGGTCAATTCGACAGTCTGATGACCCAGCCCGTGGTTCTGCACTGACGGTTTCATAGGCCGCAAGGCGGCACGACAATCCCATCGAACCCCGTCCGGCTTGCCGGGCGGGGTTTTCTTTTGCGCGTTGCTCGCCCCCGGGATCACCGGCGGGCTCAATCGGCAGCCGCTACAATGTCGGTTCCGAGATTACGCCTAGAGCCCGCCCGTCATGAACCCGTCCGCCGCCGCTCCAGCCGCCCCCACGCCCTATACGCGAGGCGCCGCCTTGCCCGCGCTGCTCGCGTCGCGCATCTTGATCCTGGACGGCGCGATGGGCACGATGATCCAGCGCTACAAGCTCGACGAAGCGCGTTATCGAGGCGAACGCTTCAAGGATTTCGGGCGCGACGTGAAGGGCAACAACGAGTTGCTCTCGCTGACGCAACCGCAGATCATCGGCGAGATCCACGAGCAGTATCTGGCCGCGGGCGCCGACATCATCGAAACGAACACGTTCGGGGCCACGTCGGTCGCGCAGGCCGATTACGGGATGGAATCGCTCGTGCGCGAGATGAATCTGGCGTCGGCGCAGCTCGCGCGCGCCGCTTGCGATAAATATTCGACGCCGGACAAGCCCCGGTTCGTCGCGGGCGCGATCGGACCGACGCCGAAGACGGCCAGTATCTCGCCCGACGTCAACGACCCGGGCGCGCGCAACATCACGTTCGACGAGTTGCGGGCGGCGTACTACGAGCAAGCGCAAGCGTTGCTGGAGGGGGGCGCCGACCTGTTCCTCGTCGAGACCATCTTCGATACGCTCAATGCGAAGGCGGCCCTCTTCGCGTTGGACGAACTGTTCGAGAACACGGGGCAAGTGCTGCCCGTGATGATCTCCGGCACGGTCACCGACGCCTCGGGCCGCATTTTGTCGGGGCAGACGGTCGAGGCGTTCTGGAATTCGCTGCGTCATGCGAAGCCGCTGACGTTCGGCTTGAACTGCGCGCTCGGCGCTGCGTTGATGCGTCCGTACATCGCCGAGCTGGCCAAGATTTGCGACACCTATGTGTCGTGCTATCCGAACGCGGGCTTGCCGAATCCGATGAGCGACACGGGCTTCGACGAAACGCCCGACGACACGTCGCGCCAGTTGAAGGAATTCGCGCAGGCCGGGCTCGTGAATCTCGCGGGCGGCTGCTGCGGCACGACGCCTGAACACATCGCGGCGATCGCCAAAGCGCTGAGCGGCGTGAAGCCGCGCGCGTGGGCACATTACCGCGACGCGGCTTAACTGGCCCCCGCCATTTGGACTGCGATCATGCCAGCGATCAACAAACTGACCATCGAGGGGTACAAGTCGATCCGAGCATTGCGTGATCTGGAGTTGCGCAACTTGAACGTTCTGATCGGGGCGAATGGAGCCGGGAAATCGAATTTCATCGGCTTCTTCCGCATGCTCGCAGAGATGTTCAGCGAGCGGTTGCAGATGCATGTCCAATTGCGCGGCGGGCCGGATGCGCTTCTTTACTATGGCCGCAAAACGACGGACCGCATCGTCGCTGAGTTCGAGTTCGATCAATCCGAGGTGTCAGAGGGTGAAGCCGCGGTCCAAGCGGACCGCTATCGATTCGAGCTGGAGCCTACGACCGACCATCGTCTGGTTTTCGGGCAAGAGATCGTCTGGGATAACCGGTGGCAGCACTCGCAGTCGCGGCCGATAACCTTTGGCGCGTCGCATCCCGAGTCGCAACTAGCCCGCCACCTCGACGCGGGTACCGCCAACCCTGCGACGGCTCGCTTTCTGCAGGAAATCGTCCACCCGCTCAACCGCCTGCGCGTCTACCACTTCCACGACACTAGCGATTCCGCGAAGGTCAAGCAAATACACGCGACTAACGACACGCTCCGCTTGAAAGAGGATGGAGCGAATCTAGCGGCGTGGCTCCGCATGCTGCGCGAGAACCATATTGCCAGCTACCGCGCGATCGTGGCGGCCATTCGGCTCGTGGCGCCGTTCTTCGACGACTTCGTCTACCGAGCGAGTGAAACGGCGGATGTGCAGCTCGAATGGACCGAGCGGCGCGACCCCGACACACCGCTTAAGGCGCATGCCCTATCGGACGGCACCCTACGATTTATCTGTCTGTGCACCCTTTTGCTCCAGCCGTGGGAGCTAATGCCGCCGGTGATCTTACTGGACGAGCCGGAATTGGGCTTGCACCCCTATGCGATAAACGTCCTCGCCGATCTCTTGCAACGTGCCGCGGAGCACAAGCAATTGATCATCGCCACGCAATCGGTCGAGCTCATCAACTGCCTCAGCGTCGAAGACTTGATTGTCGTCGATCGAAGAGACAACGCCTCGGAGTTTCGCCGGCTCGACCCGGATGAGTTCAAAACCTGGCTGGGCGACTACTCACTGGGCGAGCTTTGGAAGCAAAATGTCCTCGGCGGGAGACCGGCCTAATGATCGCGCTGATCGTCGTCGGGGAAGGGCAGACCGAAGAAACGTTTGTTAGGAGCGTATTGGCGCCCGCGCTCGGTCGACTCGACATCTTCGTCGAGCCTCGATTGATCAAGACGTCGGGTACGGCAAGCGGGGGGGCGCTCAACCTTGCCCGCGTGCGGCAACAGTTGAAGAGTACCCTTGCGCAACGGACGAACACTTACGTCACCAGCTTTTTCGATCTCTACGGGTTGGACACGAGCTTTCCCGGAGTGAAAGAAAGCCGCGGGCGGCCTCCCACCGAACGAGCGTCGCAAATCGAAGCCTTGCTGGCGGACGACGTTATCGCAGCGTCGCAGTGTCGCCGCGAACGCTTCATTCCCCACATCCAGCCGCACGAATTCGAAGCAATCCTGTTTTCCAACGTGAGCCGTTTTAGCGAAACAGAGGCGGCGTGGGCTCACCATCAAGACGAACTCTCGGCCGTTCAGGCGAGGTTTCCAACACCGGAACATATCAATGATTCTCCCGAGACGGCTCCATCCAAGCTGCTCGCGCGCATATTGAAGCCGCGGTACCGGAAAACACTGCACGGCCCCGATCTCGCAAACCGCATCGGCCTAGACGAAATCCGCGAGAAATGCCCGCACTTCCGGCAATGGTTCGAGCGCATCAGCAGCCTCGAGCCGCTATGACATCGCACCCGGACGAACTTACGCCAGATCACACACAAACCATGACCGAACACATGATGCGTCTTGCCGGCCTCGAGCCGTTTAACGTCGCCTCCGGCGCGCTCTTCATCAACGTGGGCGAGCGCACGAACGTCACGGGCTCCAAAGCGTTCGCCCGCATGATCCTGAACGGCCAGTTCGACGAGGCGCTCGCGGTGGCGCGCCAACAAGTCGAGAATGGCGCGCAGATCATCGACGTCAATATGGACGAAGCGATGCTCGATTCGAAAGCGGCGATGGTGCGCTTTCTGAATCTGATCGCCTCCGAACCCGACATCGCGCGCGTGCCGATCATGATCGACTCCTCGAAATGGGAAGTGATCGAGGCCGGTCTCAAATGCGTGCAGGGCAAAGCCATCGTCAATTCGATCTCGCTGAAGGAAGGCGAGGAAGCGTTCCGCCACCATGCCCGGCTGATTCGACGCTACGGCGCCGCGGCCGTCGTCATGGCATTCGACGAAACGGGCCAAGCCGATACGTTCGAGCGCAAGACGCAGATTTGCCAGCGTTCGTATCGAATCCTCGTCGACGAAGTAGGCTTCGAGCCCGAGGACATCATCTTCGACCCGAACATCTTCGCCGTCGCGACGGGTATCGAGGAGCACAACAACTACGCCGTCGATTTCATCGAAGCCACGCGCTGGATCAAGCAGCACCTGCCGTATGCCAAGGTAAGCGGCGGCGTGTCTAACGTCTCGTTCTCGTTCCGCGGCAACGACCCGGTGCGCGAAGCGATCCATACGGTGTTCCTCTATCACGCGATTCAAGCCGGGATGGACATGGGCATCGTCAACGCCGGCCAACTCGGCGTCTATGCCGATCTCGATCCCGAGCTGCGCGAGCGCGTGGAGGACGTCATCCTCAATCGGCGCGCCGACGCGACGGACCGGCTGCTCGAAATCGCCGACAAATTCAAAACCGGCGCGGCCAAGAAGGAAGAGAACCTCGAATGGCGCAATCAAGGCGTCGAGGCACGCCTAGCGCACGCGCTCGTGCACGGCATCACGAACTTCATCGTCGAAGACACCGAAGAGGCGCGCCAAAAGATCGCCGCGGCCGGGGGACGGCCGATCAACGTGATCGAAGGCCCGCTGATGGACGGCATGAACATCGTGGGCGACCTGTTCGGTCAGGGCAAGATGTTCCTGCCGCAGGTCGTCAAATCGGCGCGCGTGATGAAGCAAGCCGTGGCGCATCTGATCCCGTTCATCGAGGAGGAAAAGCGCAAGCTCGCCGAGGCGGGCGGCGACGTGCGCGCGAAGGGCAAGATCGTCATCGCGACCGTGAAGGGCGACGTGCACGACATCGGCAAGAACATCGTCTCGGTCGTGCTCCAATGCAACAACTTCGAAGTCGTCAACATGGGCGTCATGGTCCCGTGCAACGAAATCCTCGCCAAAGCGAAGGTGGAAGGCGCGGATATCGTCGGGCTTTCGGGACTCATCACGCCGAGCCTTGAAGAGATGGCCTACGTCGCCTCCGAAATGCAGCGCGACGATTACTTCCGCATCAAGAAAATCCCGCTGCTGATCGGCGGCGCGACCACCTCGCGCGTGCATACGGCCGTGAAGATCGCACCGCATTACGAAGGGCCGGTGGTGTACGTGCCCGACGCGTCGCGCTCGGTGTCGGTAGCGTCGAATCTGCTCTCCGACGAGGGCGCGGCCAAGTATCTCGACGAACTGAAAAGCGAATACGAGCGGATCCGCCAGCAGCACGCCAATAAAAAAGCGCAGCCGATGGTGACGCTCGCGCAAGCGCGTGCCAACAAGACCCGCATCGATTGGGCCGCCTACCGCCCCGTGAAACCGGCCTTCGTGGGGCGTCGCGTGTTCAAGAACTACGACCTGAACGAGCTGGCGCAATACATCGACTGGGGCCCGTTTTTCCAGACGTGGGACCTCGCCGGCCCCTACCCGGCGATTTTGAACGACGAAATCGTTGGCGAATCCGCACGGCGCGTGTTCTCCGACGCGAAGTCGATGCTCGCGCGGCTCATTGCCGGCCGCTGGCTGACGGCCAACGGCGTCATCGCGCTGCTGCCCGCGAACACCGTCGGCGACGACGACATCGAGATCTACACCGACGAATCGCGCTCGCAAGTCGCGATGACGTGGCATAACCTGCGCCAGCAGAGCGTGCGGCCCGTGGTGGACGGCGTGATGCGCCCGAACCGTTCGCTCGCCGATTTCATCGCGCCCAAGGATTCGGGCGTGCCCGATTACATCGGCATGTTCGCCGTCACGGCGGGCATCGGCGTCGATGCGAAGGAAAAGCAATTCCTCGCCGATCACGACGACTACAGCGCGATCATGCTCAAAGCCCTGGCCGACCGGATGGCCGAGGCATTCGCCGAAGCCATGCACGCGCGCGTGCGGCGCGAACTGTGGGGATATGCGGCCGGCGAGACGCTCGACAACGAAGCGCTGATCGCCGAACGCTACGCCGGAATCCGGCCGGCGCCAGGCTATCCGGCCTGCCCCGACCACCTCGTGAAGCGCGACTTGTTCGCCACGCTCAAGGCCGACGAGGTGGGCATGACGGTGACCGAATCGCTCGCGATGCTGCCGGCCGCGAGCGTGTCGGGCTTTTACATCGCCCATCCGGAAAGCCGCTACTTTTCGGTCGGCAAAATCGATCGCGACCAAGTGGAAGACTTCGCCCGCCGCAACGAGATCGCCCTCACCGATGCCGAGCGGGCGTTGGCGCCCTTGCTCTAATCGACGGCGCGCGGCAATCGCGGAGCGCGCCCGCGGTCCGCACAAAAGGAAGAGCCCGGTTCACGCGAGCAAGCGTGAACCGGGCTCTTTGTTCCGACTATTGCGGCTACGCTTGCCGCACGGCGGTCCGGCCTGGACGAGGCCGCTCAAACACCCCAAAGGACGTCGGCGTTTTCGCGATGCGCTTCGCGCAGCATGTCGAGGAACGGGAAAGCGCGCTGGGCGAGGCCGATCGGCAACTCGTGCGGCTCATGTCCCTCTTCCCCTTCATGGAAATGCCCTTCGTGTTCGGCAATCTCCCGCTTGTCCGTCACGATCGCCGCCTCTAGCTTCGAAATCGCCTCGGGCAACTCGGCGTGCGTAATCACGCCGCGCGCGCCCAATTGCTTGCCGACGATGCCGACCAGATACTGCGCCAGATTTTCAAGCATGACGACATCCGGCGCCGCACGACATTTAAATGTAATCAACATGATGGACCCGTTTCCTTCGTTTTGTTTACCACGCCTGACAGCGCCATGACAGTGCTTGCTCCCGGCTGCGCGGCCGGCGCAAAGCGATAGCGGCCACGTCCCCGGTGGCGGGGCGCCTCATTGAGACATATTAGCACCTGCTAAAATCCGGCTAGAGATAAACGCGCGCGTTCGCGCCGCGCTTGCGCGAAGATGGCGAGCCCGCCGGCTCGCGCTTCCCGCCAACCCCTTGCGTCCGCGCCGCGGATCGCTCAAGCCGACCGTACCGAAACAGCATGCTGCCCGCACATAAACAAAATCTCGAAGCCTTGCTCGCCGCGAGCGTGAAGCAAGTCGTCACCGAATCGAACGGCGATGCCGCCGTCACGCCCGCGATCGCGCTCGAACGCCCGAAGGCGGCCGCGCACGGCGATGTCGCCTGCAACGTCGCCATGCAGCTTGCCAAGCCGCTGCAGAAAAACCCGCGCGAACTCGCTCAGCGCATCGTCGATACGCTGCTCGGGCAGCCGGCCGCCAAGGACCTCATCGACGCCGCCGAGATTGCCGGTCCCGGCTTCATCAACCTGCGGCTCACGTCGAAGGCGAAGCAGGCCGTCGTCGGCGCAGTCATCGCCGAGGGCGCCGGCTTCGGCCGGTCGACGCACGGCGCCGGCAAGCGCGTGCTCGTCGAATTCGTCTCGGCCAATCCCACCGGGCCGCTACATCTGGGCCATGGCCGGCAAGCGGCGCTCGGCGACGCGCTCGCGAACGTCCTCGCGAGTCAAGGCTACGGCGTTCACCGCGAGTTCTACTACAACGACGCCGGCGCGCAGATCCATAACCTGGCCGTCTCCACGCAAGCGCGCGCGAGGGGGTTCAAGCCCGGCGATGCGCTCTGGCCCGAGGCGGCGTACAACGGCGAATACATCGCCGACATCGCCTGCGACTACCTGAACGGCGAGACCGTGGCGGCCAAGGACGGCGAGCCCGTCAAAGGCAAGGGCGACATCGACGATCTCGACGCGATCCGCAAATTCGCCGTGGCCTATTTGCGTCACGAGCAAGACATGGATTTGCAGGCCTTCGGCGTGAAGTTCGATCGCTACTACCTCGAATCGTCGCTATATTCGGAAGGGCGCGTGGCGAAGACCGTCGACGCGCTCGTCGCCGCGGGCAAGACGTTCGAGCAAGACGGCGCGCTGTGGCTGCGCACGACCGAATACGGCGACGACAAAGACCGCGTGATGCGCAAATCGGACGGCACCTATACGTATTTCCTGCCCGATGTCGCCTATCACGTCACGAAGTGGGAACGCGGCTTCGAGAAGGTCATCAACGTGCAGGGCTCGGACCACCACGGCACGGTCGCGCGCGTGCGCGCGGGCCTGCAGGCGCTCGGCATCGGCATCCCGAAGGGCTACCCCGACTACGTTCTCCACAAGATGGTGACCGTCATGCGCGACGGCCAGGAAGTGAAGATTTCCAAGCGCGCCGGCAGCTACGTCACCGTGCGCGATTTGATCGAATGGTCTGGCGGCGCCGCGCCGGGTCAAGAAACCGCTCCCGATCTGCTCGACGAAGCGACGATTCAGCGCGGGCGCGATGCGGTGCGGTTCTTCCTGATCTCGCGCAAGGCCGACACCGAATTCGTCTTCGACGTCGATCTCGCGCTGAAGCAAAACGACGAGAACCCGGTCTATTACGTCCAATACGCGCACGCGCGGATCTGCTCGATCCTCGCCGAATGGAAGACGCGTTACGCCGGCGACGAGGCGGCGCTGCCGCAAGCGGACGTCTCCGTGCTGACGAGCGCGCGGGCCATGTCGCTCATGCATAAGCTGGCGGAATACCCCGACATGCTGACGCATGCGGCGTCGGAACTCGCGCCGCATGCGATCGCGTTCTATCTGCGCGAACTCGCGAGCGAATTTCACTCGTTCTACAATGCCGAGCGCGTGCTGGTCGACTCTCAAGCGGAGCGCGACGCCCGCATCGCGCTGCTCGCGGCGACGCGCCAAGTGCTCGCCAACGGCCTCGCGATCATCGGGGTGTCCTCTCCCGCCAAGATGTAAAGCATCGCGCGCGTTCACCGCGCGCCGCCGCGCGCCATCGCTATAATCGGTGGCCGCCCTTCTCGCGGCCTGACGCACGGCATGCGCCGGTGCCGCCCTCCGGGCTTCTTTCGCAGGTGATTCAGATAATGGCAAAACCGAGCCGTACCGCGCCACGCAGCACGTCCCCGAAGGGGAAGCAGAACGCCGATGCCCAACCTGCGCGCGCGCGGGGCCGAGGCGCCGCCTCGGGCGCGGGCAAGCAAAGCGGAAGCACGTTCCTCGGCATCGTGCTGGGCTTGATCGTCGGCCTGGCGATCGCCGTGGTCGTGGCGCTCTATATCACGCGCGCACCCACGCCGTTCGTGGCCAAGGTCGCGCCGGGCGGTGCGTCCGAGACAGGGACGATCGAACAGCAATACGATCCGAATCGGGCGCTGCAAGGTAAGTCGCCGGGACAACCCGTGCCGCAGGCGGCGCAACAAACGCCTCCGCCGAACACGGCGCCGGGCCAATCGTCGGGGCAGCCGGCCACGCCGGCGCAAGCGCCCGGTTTGCTGCAAGAGCCGCAAATCGTCGAGGTACCGTCGACGAACGGTGCGTCGAGTGCGGCACCCAACGCGGCGAGCGCACCGGCGCAACAGCAACCGGCTCAAGCGAACGCGCAGAAGAAGCCCGCGCAGCCGGCCAACGTGCCGCCCGCCGCCACGCAGAACGCGAACAACGCTAATACCGCCAATAACGCGGCGCATCCGGCCGCCGGCGCGTCGGCCGGCGCGAACGACGCCAATACCGGCTACTTCCTGCAGGTCGGCGCTTATAAAACCGCCGCCGACGCCGAGCAGCAGCGCGCGCGCCTGGCGTTCCAGGGCTTCGAGTCGAAGGTGTCGCAGCGCGATGCCGGCGGGGTAACGTATTTCCGCGTCCGCATCGGCCCGTTCTCCAAATTCGACGACATGAACGCGACGCGTCAACGTCTGTCCGATGCGGGCATCGACACGGCCGTGATTCGCTTTACCAAGCAGTAACCCATAGGCGGCGATGCGCCGTTCCCCAATGAACCATGCGGGGACGGCGTGAGTCTGATTCGGCAGATGTTTGCAGCGAGCGAGCTGCCCTTGTACCGGCATCGACGCGCCCCGTTCATCGTACCCACGAGCCCAAAATGAAAAAACTGATCCGTACGCTGTTGTTTTCCGTCAGCCTGGCCGTTATCGGCGCGGGCGTCGCGCAAGCGTCTCCGTCCGCGCCCGTCGCCGGAAAGGACTATACGGTCCTGAAGACGCCGCAACCGGTCGATGCGCCGGCCGGCAAGATCGAAGTCATCGAATTCATGTGGTACGGCTGCCCGCACTGCAACGAATTCGACCCGTACCTCGAGAAATGGGTCAAGGCGCTGCCGGCGGATGTCGTGTTCAAGCGCGTACCGGTCGCCTTTCGCGACGATTTCATCCCGCATTCGAAGCTCCTTCACGCGGTCGATGCGCTGGGCCTCGTGCAGCAACTGACGCCCGCGATCTTCCATGAAATTCACGTCAACAAGAACTACCTGCTGACGCCGGAAGATCAGGCGAAATTCCTGGCCACGCAGGGCGTCGATACGAAGAAGTTCCTGGCCGCCTACAACTCGTTCTCGACGCAGTCCGAGTTGAACCGCGATAAGCAGATGATTCAGGACTACAAGATCGACGGCGTCCCGACGCTGGCCATCCAAGGGAAATACGAAACGGGCCCCGCGGCGACCGACAGCCTGGCCGGCACGATCCAAGTACTCGACTACCTCGTGGCGCAAGTGCGCGCGAAGAAGATGTAATGCACGCGGGCGCCGGTGTGAACGCATCGCTCAAGGTTTTTATCACCGGCGCCTCGAGCGGCATCGGACTCGCCCTTGCCGAGCAATACGCCCGGCAAGGCGCCATTCTCGGGCTCGTCGCACGCCGCCTGGATCCCCTCGCCGAGTTCGCTCGGCGCTTTCCTCAAGTCTCCATTGCCACCTACGCGGCCGACGTGCGCGATGCGCAGGCGCTGGCACGCGCGGCCGCCCGGTTCATCGAAGATCATGGCTTGCCCGACGTCGTCATCGCCAATGCCGGTATCAGCAAAGGCGTGGCGACGGGGTATGGCGATCTCGAAACGTTCCGGGAAGTGATGGATATCAATTGCTTCGGCATGGCCGCAACGTTCGAACCGTTCGCCAAGGCCATGGCCGAGGCGCGGCGCGGCACGCTCGTCGGAATCGCCAGTGTCGCGGGCGTGCGTGGATTGCCCGGTTCGGGCGCCTATAGCGCATCGAAGGCCGCCGCGTTGACGTATCTCGAATCGTTGCGCGTCGAAATGCGTCCGTTCGGCGTGGCCGTCGTGACGATCGCCCCCGGCTACATCCGTACGCCGATGACGGCTCACAATCCCTATCCGATGCCGTTTCTGATGGACGCCGAGCGCTTTGCGCAAAAAGCCGCCGCGACCATTGCGAGAAAAACGCGGTTTGCCGTATTGCCTTGGCCGATGCGGATCGTGGCTGTATTGCTCCGGCTCCTGCCGCGATGGCTGTACGATCGCCTTTTCGAAAAGGCGCCAAGGAAGCCTCGGGCGGTGAGCTAGGCGCAAACGTGCGGGTGTGCCACGTCAGGCATATCGATATGAACCGTGCGTCGTTGTCGCCGTCGTGCGCTTGGGCTAAGCTCATTGGCTCGCCGCGTTGCTGCCCTCATTTGCGGCCTTCCGTCTGAAAGGGGAATCCATGCACGTCAAACTGCTCGCCGCCACGCTCGCCCTATTGCCCGCTCTTGCATTCGCCAAGCTGCTCACCGTGTGCACCGAGGCGAGTCCCGACGGGTTCGACGTCGTGCAGTTCAACTCCCTCGTCACCACGAATGCATCGGCCGACGTCATTTTCAACAGGCTCGTCGATTACGACGAGGCCACGAAAAAGATCGTCCCCGCGCTTGCCGAGAAGTGGGACGTCAGCGGCGACGGCCTCGTCTATACGTTCCATCTGCGCCCGAACGTAGCGTTCCAGACGACCGATTACTTCAAGCCGTCGCGGCCCCTGAACGCCGACGACGTCGTCTTCACCTTCGAGCGCATGCTCGACGCCGCCAATCCCTGGCACAAAGTGGCCGGCCCCAACGGCTTTCCGCACGCGCAATCGATGGGGCTCGTCAAGCTCGTGAAAGCGGTCAAGAAGATCGACGATCGCACGGTGGAGTTCGACTTGAACGAGCCGAACGCGACGTTCGTTCCGACGCTGACGATGGGCTTCGCATCGATCTATTCCGCGCAATACGCCGACGAACTGCTCAAAGCGGGCAAGCAAGCCGATTTGAACGCGAAGCCGATCGGCACGGGGCCGTTCGTGTTGAAGAGCTACACGAAGGACGCGGTGATCCGCTATGACGCGAACCCCGCTTACTGGGGGCCCAAGCCGAAGGTCGATCGCCTTATTTACGCAATCACGCCCGATCCGACCGTGCGCGCGCAAAAGGTCAAAGCCGACGAATGCCAAATCGCGCTCTCGCCGAAACCCGAGGACATTGCGGCGGCAAAGGGCGACAAGTCGCTCGCCGTCGTGCAAACGCCGGCCTTCATGACGGCGTTCGTCGCGTTGAACACGAGCAAGAAGCCGCTCGACGACGAGCGCGTGCGGCAAGCGATCAACTTGGCGTTCGACCGCGCCACCTACTTGAAGGTGGTCTTCGACAATACCGCGACGCCGGCCGTCAATCCCTATCCGCCGTCGACCTGGAGCTACGACCAAGCGGTCGAAGCCTACCCGTACGACCCGGCCAAAGCGAAATCGCTGCTGGCCCAAGCGGGCTATCCGAACGGGTTTGCGACGACGATTTGGGTGCGTCCGCAAGGCAGCGTCCTCAATCCGAAACCGAAAGCCGGTGCCGAATTGCTGCAAGCCGATCTCGCCAAGGTCGGCGTGAAGGCCGAGGTGAAGGTCATCGAATGGGGCGAGCTGATCAAGCAGGCCAAGCAAGGGCAACACGACCTGCTGTTCATGGGATGGGCCGGCGACAACGGCGACCCGGACAATTACCTCACGCCGCTTTTCAGTTGCAACGGCGTGAAATCGGGCATCAACTTCGCGCGCTTTTGCGATGCCAAGCTCGATAAGCTGATCGCCGACGGACGCGCCACGGCCGACCAAGCCGCTCGAAGCAAAGACTATGAGACGGCGCAGACGATCATCCACGACCAAGCGCTGTGGATTCCGCTCGGCTATCCGACCGCGAGCGCGATCACGCGCAAGTCGGTGGAAGGCTACAAAGTCAGTGCCTTCGGCCGGCAGGATTTCGCGACCGTCTCCGTGAAATAAGACAGCGCCGCGCGGCCATCCGTTGACGCGTGTCACATGGCCGCCTTACCCTAGGCGCCGGATTCACGATTCGATCAACGGCAGTCATGCGAAATCTCGGCCGCGCGGTGGCGGCGATCACGTTTTGGGCCGCCCTCGCGGCACTCTCTCCCGCCATTGCGCAAACGCAGTTCGACCGGGCCGGCGATCCGGCGGCCGGCGATCCGGCGGCCGGCGATCCTGTCGTTGCGGATCGGGCGGCGGGCGATCCCGCGGCGGGCGACCCCGCGGCGGGCGCGCCGGTCGAGAGCACGCATCTGACGGTCGCGCCGATGGCGGTCGCCCAAGTCACCATCGCGCCTACGGAGCCCACGCCCGCCCCAAGCGCACCGGTCGCGCCCATCCGCCAAGGACCGCCCCCAATGGTGGCCGTTCCCGAGGCCGTCTATGTGACGAACTTCGTCGCCGTGCCCGTCAACACCTCCTCGGCCGGATTGCTGGCTCGCCTGCGAACGGCGCTCCACGCGCATGCGGCCGGGCACGACGCCGGGCTCGTCGCTCAAGCCGTGGTTCAACGGCTCAACCATGCGGGCATCGCGGCCCGGTATCTGGCGCCGGGCGATCAGCCCCCCGCCATGGGCTGGCTGATCGGCGGGGTATTCCATTTGCAAGGCGAAGGCGCAGCCGACAGCGCCGCGTCGGGCGCGCAGGTCCTCGGCGCCGACGTCTCCGTCACGGTCGCCGACCTGGAACACGGCGCCGATACGCCGTTTGCCATCATCGGCGCGCCACTCGCGGCGGCCGCGTCCAGCGGCGAGCATGCGTGGACACCCTATATCGTCCCCGCCAAACTTTCGTTCGAGCGCGCCGAGCGCAATGCGGCCATCGCCGAGCTTGCTCGCGAAATCGCCGATGCGTTCGTCGGCAACATGACGGCCTTGCGCCAAGCCGACGCCAACGCGATCGCGCCCTGACCGAACCTGCCGCGCGTTCCCGTAGTGGCGTGCGCGGCATCGCTGCTCTATGCTTCTCGCGAATGTCGCGCCATGCCGGTGCGTCCCAATCCGAGGAGCCGCTCATGTCCTACCTGCTGTTGATCGTCGAGCCGGTCGGCCAGCGCGCCGAACGCACGCCCGACGAGGCGCGCGCCGCCTACGACACGATGGTCCGCTTCGGCGAGGATCTGAGCAAACGCGGGCTGCTCGTGGCCGCACAGTCGCTGGCCTCGACCGACGAAGCGGTACGCGTGCAAGTGCGCTCGGGCGAGCGCCGCCTCGTCGACGGTCCGTTCGCCGAAGCCAAGGAAATGGTCGGCGGCTTTTACTTGCTCAATTGCGACCGCGAGGAAGAGGCGCTCGCCATCGCGGCCGAGTGCCCGGCCGCCCAGTGGTGCACGGTCGAAGTCCGGCGTTTGGCGCCGTGCTACGAATAAACGCGCCGCGCTCGGATACGACGATCGGGTGCCGCTGTCGATCGCGAGGCCTTTCGTTCGTCGTATAGGTAAAGAGGCCGATAGGCGGCCTCCCCTACCGCGAGGAGCAATGCGATGCGTTTCATGATCATGGTTCGGGCCACCGCCCTGAGCGAAACTGGCGCGATGCCGGAGCAATCGTTGCTGGCCGCGATGACTGCCTATCACGAAGAATTGGCGAGCGCGGGCGTGCTGCTCGACGCGAACGGACTCAAGCCCAGTCGCGAAGGCTGGCGCGTGCGCTATTCGGATGGGAAACGCTCGATCATCGACGGCCCTTTCGCCGAGACGAAGGAATTGATCGCGGGCTACACCTTGATCCAAGTACGCTCGCGCGAGGAGGCGCTCGAGTGGGCGCGGCGCTTCCCGGCGCCGTTCGGCGAGACGGCCGACGGCGAAATCGAGGTGAGGCCGCTCTTCGAGTTCGAGGATTTCGAGCCCAGCGAGCCGATCGAGCGCTGGCGTGAAGTTCAGGAGAGCCGGCGTTGACCGCAAGCAACCCTACGCACGGAGCGATTGAAGCCGTCTGGCGCATCGAGGCCGCGCGTCTCGTCGCGCATGCCGCGCGGCTCGTGCGCGACGTCGGCGTTGCGGAAGAGCTCGCCCAGGACGCGCTCGTCGCCGCGCTCGAACACTGGCCGCGCGATGGCGTGCCGGACAATCCCGGCGCTTGGCTGATGGCGACGGTCAAGCATCGCGCGCTCGACAAGCTGCGCCAAGACGCGCTGCACGCACGCAAGCACGAGGCGATCGGGCGCGACTTGGACGCGTTGGAAGCCCACGTCGTGCCCGATTTCGTCGATGCGATCGATGAGGCGCGCGCCGACGACATCGGCGACGACTTGCTCCGGCTGATCTTCACGGCGTGCCACCCGGTGCTTTCGACGGATGCGCGCGTCGCGCTGACCTTGCGGCTACTGGGCGGGCTCGCCACGCACGAAATCGCGCGCGCGTTTCTGACGCCCGAGGCGACGATCGCCCAGCGTATCGTCCGCGCCAAGCGCACGCTGCGCGAAGCGCGGGTGCCGTTCGAGGTGCCGCGCGCCGATGCCCGCGCAACGCGTATTGGGTCGGTGCTAGAAGTGCTCTATCTGATCTTCAACGAAGGTTATGCGGCGACGGCGGGGGAAGATTGGACGCGCCCGACGCTGTGCGACGAAGCGCTGCGCCTCGGCCGGATCCTCGCGGAGTTGATGCGCGAGGACAGCGAAGTGCACGGCCTCGTCGCACTGATGGAGTTGCAGGCTTCGCGGCTGCATGCGCGAATCGACGCGGGAGGCCGCCCCGTGTTGCTCGCCGATCAAGACCGCTCGCGTTGGGATCCGCTCTTGATTCGCCGTGGCCTTGCCGCGCTCGAACGCGCGCAAGCGCTCGGCGGCGCGCTCGGCCCTTATGCGCTGCAAGCGGCGCTTGCGGCATGTCACGCACGCGCGCATCGCGCCGAAGATACCGATTGGGCGCAAATCGTCGCGCTCTACGATGCCCTTGCAGAAATTACGCCCTCGCCCGTCGTCGAACTGAACCGCGCGGTCGCGGTCGGCATGGCGTATGGACCGCAGGCGGGTTTCGACATCGTCGAAGCGCTCGCGGCCAATCCGGCACTCGCGCGCTACCACTGGCTGCCGAGCGTGCGCGGCGACTTTCTGGCCAAGCTGGGCCGGCTCGACGAAGCGCGCGCGGAGTTCGAACGGGCGGCCACGATGACACAAAACGCGCGCGAGCGGCAATTGCTGCTGGCCCGTGCCGATGCGATGCGCATCGATCGTTGATGCGCATTCGCAACCCACGGCGACGCCTTTCGGCTTCACACCGCGCTTTCGGAAACGGGAACGGTTCGTGCTGAGCAAGCTTTCTATTTGCTTTCACCACGAGCCCATAGGAGCGCTCATGACACCGTGCCGACCCATCGTGAATCGTTTCGTCGCCGCGTTGCTTTCCCTTACCCCCGCTATGCCGGACGCCTGGGCGGCCTCGCCTACCGAACCGGCATCGAAAGAACGCGTCACGCGGTTCATCGTCAAGGTCAAAGCATCCGCCACCCCGCAATCGACTCATTCGAATACGGGCGAGCAAGAGGCCCATGCAGCGCTTGCCCGACGGGCCATCGAACGCGTCTTGCACGAGAAGCCGGTCGAATCGCCGCCGGCGGGGCGCGTCCGCCGCTCGCCGCAGTACGTCATCGAGACTCGGCCGATGTCGGGTGCCGCGCACGTCGTCACGCTGAGCAGTCCCGTGCGCGAGGATACCGCGAACGAAATCGCGGCGCGCTTGCAGTCCCAACCGGAGATCGAATATGCCGAACCGGACTATCTGCTGCATCGCCAGTTGGCGCCGAGCGACCCGCTCTATGAAAAGCAATGGGGCCTTCGCAACGCCGTGGGCGCCGCGCGCTTTCACACCGCATGGGACACGACGACGGGTTCGAGCGAGGCGATCATCGCCGTGGTCGATACGGGCTATCGGCCGCATCCCGATCTCGTCGCCAATCTACTGCCCGGATATGACTTTCTGACCAACCCCGTGATTGCCAACGACGGCGACGGCAGAGATGCCGACGCATCCGACCCGGGCGATTGGGTCACCGAGGAGGAATCGCTCGCGTGCGACGGCACCGACCGCTGGGCGAGCAACAGTTCATGGCACGGCACGCATGTCGCCGGCACGATCGGAGCCGTGGCCAACAACGAGATCGGCGGCGCGGGGGGCGTTTGGCAAGCGCGGATCTTGCCGGTCCGCGCGCTAGGCAAATGCGGCGGGCCGGCGAGCGACATCATCGACGCGCTGCGTTGGGCGGTGGGGCTTCCGGTCCCCGGTGTACCGGCCAACGCGCATCCGGCCAAGATCGTGAACATGAGCCTCGGGACGTCGCAGCCTTGCGGCCGCGCCATGCAAGCGGCCATCGACGACGTGCTGGCGCAAGGGGCAACGCTCGTGGCGGCCGCGGGCAACGGCGGCATCGAAGTGGGCGAGCCCGCGAGCTGCCGCGGTGCGATCGCGGTGGCGGCCATCGATGCGGACGGCAAAATGCCGGCATTCAGCAACTTCGGCGCGCGCATCGATATCGGTGCGCCGGGCGTCGGCATTCTATCGACCTCCAACGCGGGACTGACCGTTCCGGGCGACGACACCTATCGAACCCAAGACGGCACGAGCATGGCCGCGCCGCACGTCTCGGCCGCCGTTGCGTTGATGCTCGCCGCCAGCCCTAGCCTCACGCCTTCCGCGATCCGCGAGAAACTGCGAGCGAGCGCCCGCGCTTTTCCCGCGGACTCGAACTGCGCGGCTAAGGAAGATGGCGCGCAATGCGGCGTAGGCATGCTCGACGCCGCGGCAGCGCTGGTGCAGCCCGAGGCAGCGGCGGCAACGAATCGATAGCACGCACGCCTCGTGGGTCGGCGCTCGCCCGCCTTTCGCCGAAGCGAGGTGAGGTGAGCGCCGCAATCGCCCCCGATCACCATTATTTGAAGAGACCTGCGCACAGCCTCCAATCAAGCCCCGCCAACTTGCTGACAATCGTTGCAACGTCATACGCACGGCTTATATTCGAACTATCTCGTTCGCCGCTCGGGGCGGCGACTTGCGGCTCCCCCTCCCGCGACCGCCTCCGAGGCAAGCCCACCCGCGAGGCCGATCATTCATGAAATCCGTGATGGCTCACATCGTCCGGCACCAGGCGATGTTCAAGAAATTGCCGTTGTTCGCGATGATGCGCGACGACAGTCTATTGCCAAGGGAACGTCTGTCGTTCATGCGACAGACCGCGTTTTTTATCATGGCGTTCGGCGACATCAATCGGCATTTGCTGTATCGGCACGAGGCAGCCGATCCTCATCAGCAGCGCTTGAACGCGCACGCCGAAGAAGACGCCAACCACTGGCAGTGGTATCTGGAAGACCTCGAGAAACTCGGATGGAACGCCGAAACGACGGTGATAGACGCGCTGCATGCATTATGGAGCGACGAGACCGCTTGTACCCGGCTACTCGCCTACGAGCTTTGCGCACTCGTCGATCAAGCCGAGACCGTCGAGCGCATCGCGATCGTGGAAGCCGTCGAGGAAACGGGCAACGTCGTATTCGAGTCGACGGCGGCGCTCGCCGCGCCGCTCGAACGAGAACTGGGTCAGCCGCTGCGATTTTTTGGGCCGTCCCATGTCGCCTTCGAAGACGGACATCTACAAAACGGCGAGCACGCCGAGATCGCCGCGATCGCACTCGACGACTCGCAACGCGCACGCTCCGTGCAATTCGTCGACCGCGTGTTCGCCGCGTTCACGGCGTGGGCGGACGAAGCCTTCGCCCTCGCATCCGCCGAACTCGGCGGCAGGCGGGCCGCCGCGACCGCACCGAACGCACTACCGCTAACGCCCTGACGCCCTGACGCCCTGACAAACCCGCCGGCCCATCTCACCCCGCGGGCGCGAACCGCACGATCCCGTCCTCGCCCTCTTCGCGCGCCAGTTCGCCGGCCAGCCATAGCAAATGCAGGTGAGCGAGCGCCTCGCCCATGGCGAACGTCAATTGGTGAACGTCGAGTGCGCGCTTGAACATCAGCGGCACGATATCGGCGGCGCTCATCGGGCGCTCGGCACACGCGGCCCGCACCTCCGCGAGACGGGCGTCATGGTGCGCGCGCAATTGCGCGATACGCGTATGCAGCCCACGGAACGGCTTACCGTGCGAGGGCAGCACGAGCGTATCGGCGGGCATCGCTTCGTAGCGCCCGAGCGATTCAAGGTAGAGCGCAAGCGGATTGCCCTCTGGCTCGATGTCGAAGACGGACACGTTCGTCGAGATTCGCGGCAACACCATATCGCCCGAAATGAGCACGCCGGTCGCTTCGCAAAAGAGCGCGGCGTGCTCCGGCGAGTGCCCGTAACCCGTCACGACGCGCCAATCGTGCGCGCCGATGCGGATGACATCGCCCTCGCGCATACGCCGGTACTGCGTCGGCATCGACGGTACGAGCTTCGAATAATAGTCGCGCCGGTTGCGCAGCTTTTCGAGCGAGACCGCGTCTTGCAATCCATGCCGCGCGAAGTGGCGCGCCGCGCCTTCGCCGCCGGCGTTCGATCCGTCTCCCGCGGCCATCACGCGCCCGAGCATGTACTCGCCGAGCGTGATCCATAGCCGCACGTTCCAACGCGCACGCGCCCCGCCCCGGCAGATCCAGTCGGCGAGCCCCAGATGATCGGGATGGCAATGCGTCACGATCGTGCGCAGTATCGGCGCGTCGCCGAGCACCTCCTCGAAGATTCGTTCCCAATTGGACTTGATCGCTTCGTCGGCGACGCCGCAATCGACCACGGTCCAACCGGTGCGTCCGTCGATTTCGTCCGCGAGCAGCCACAGGTTGATGTGATCGAGCACGAACGGCAACGGCATCCGCACCCAAAAGACGCCAGGCGCCACCTCGCGCACGCGCCCCGGCTCGGGCAACGCATCGGCGAACGGATAGTCGAGTTGATGTTCCAACGCATTCATCTGGGTAATCCCGGTCGGATGCAACCGGGCGCCGCCCAGTTGCACTTTGTCGAAGTTGACGATAACGTAAACGTCCGTCGATTCTACCCCGACGCGCCCGCCATGACCCAGCACTTCACGATCACCGAACTTGCACGCGAATTCGACGTTACGCCCCGCGCGATCCGTTTCTACGAGGATCAGGGCCTGCTCGCGCCGCGCCGCGAAGGCTCGAGCGGCCTGCGGCGCGTGTATTCGCCGCGCGATCGCACGCGCTTGAAGCTGACGTTGCGCGGCAAGCGGCTCGGCTTCACTTTGTCGGAAATTCGCGATCTGCTCGATCTGTACGAATCGCCGACCGATACTGTGCCGCAGTTGCATGCATTCCTTGCGACGATCGCGGAGCACCGGCAGGTGCTCGAGCGGCAGTTGGAGGATTTGACGGCGACGCTCGAAGACCTCGCGCAGTACGAATCGCAGTGCCGGGCAATGCTGGCCGAGAACGGCGTGGCACTCGAGCGCGGCGCCCTCGCCCGCGAGGATGAAGACGAAGACGAGCCTGGCCGCGACCGAGAAGGGGCGGCCCATTCCGAGCGAACATGAAACACTTTCCCAAACTGCTGTCGTCGCAGATCGGCTTCGATGTCGCGCAGTCGATTCTGGAAGGCTTCAATCGCCATTACGGCTCGTTCCGCGCCGCGGCCGTGCACGCGAAGAGCCTATTCGAAGCCGGCGATTGGCTCGCGCTGCAAAAGCTCGCGCGCGACCGCATCGCGTCGTACGACGACCGCGTCGAGGAATGCGTGCGCTTGCTGGAGGACGAATACGACGCCGAGAACATCGACGATGAAATCTGGCAGCAAATCAAGCTGCATTACATCGGCCTGCTGACGCAGCACCTGCAGCCCGAGTGCGCCGAGACGTTCTTCAACTCCGTGTGCTGCAAGATCTTGCATCGGTCGTACTTCAACAACGACTTCATCTTCGTTCGGCCCGTCATCTCGACGGAATACCTCGAAAACGACGAGCCGGCCGCCAAGCCGACCTACCGCGCGTACTATCCCGGCAAAGACGGTCTAGCCGCCACGCTCGAGCGCATCGTCACGAACTTCCAGCTCGAACGGCCTTTCGAGGATTTGACGCGCGACGTGGCCTGCATCATCGATTCGATCCACGAAACGTACGGCGCCTTCTCGGAAGCGGTGAACTTTCAGGTTCACGTGCTCTCGTCGCTGTTCTATCGCAACAAGGCCGCATACATCATCGGGCGCATCATCAACGGCGAACTGCTGCTGCCGTTCGCCGTTCCCATTCGTCACGTGAAGCCGGGCCTGCTTGCGCTCGATACCGTCTTGCTCAAGCGCGAACAACTGCAGATCATCTTCAGCTTCTCGCATTCGTACTTCTTAGTCGACATGGACGTGCCCTCCGCCTACGTCGACTTCCTCGGCACCATCATGCCGGGCAAGCCCAAAGCCGAGATCTACACGTCGGTCGGATTGCAGAAGCAAGGCAAGAATCTGTTCTATCGCGACTTGCTCAAGCACCTTTCGCATTCGAGCGATCACTTCATCGTCGCGCCCGGCATCAAGGGGCTCGTGATGGTCGTGTTCACGCATCACTTCATCGTCGCGCCCGGCATCAAGGGGCTCGTGATGGTCGTGTTCACGCTGCCCTCGTTCCCGTACGTATTCAAGATCATCAAGGACGTCTTCCCGCCCCCGAAGGAAACGACGCGCCAAAAGATCCAAGAGAAGTATCTGCTCGTGAAGCGGCACGACCGGCTCGGTCGCATGGCCGATACGCTCGAATATTCGAGCGTGGCGTTGCCGCTCTCGCGTTTGGACGAGCAGCTCGTGCGCGAACTGGAAAAGGAAGCGCCCTCGATGATCGAGTACGAAGGCGATTGCTTGATCATCAAGCACGTCTACATCGAGCGCCGCATGGTGCCGCTCAATCTGTTCCTGCAAAACGGCAACGATGCCGATATCGAGCATGCCATCAAGGAATACGGCGACGCGGTCAAGGAACTCATGCAGGCGAACATCTTCCCGGGCGACATGCTCTATAAGAATTTCGGCGTCACGCGGCAAGGCCGCGTGGTGTTCTACGACTACGACGAGATCGAATACCTGACCGACTGCAACGTGCGGCACATTCCGCAAGCACGGACGGAAGAAGACGAATTGTCGGCCGAACCGTGGTACGGCGTCGGTCCGAACGATATTTTTCCCGAGACGTACTCCACGTTCCTGCTCGGCGATCCCACGGTGCGCCAGTACTTCATGCGCCATCACGCCGATTTCTTCGACCCGAAGCTCTGGCAAAAGCATAAAGACATGCTGCTCAAAGGCGAATTGCCCGACTTCTTTCCGTACGAACGCGGCATGCGCTTTTGCAATCGCTTCCCCGCGCGCTTTCCGGCGGCGCAAGACGCTCGGGCGAACGACGCCGAACCGGCTCGCGCGGACGGCGGCGGCTCCGATGCCGCGCGCGCGGCCTGAGCCCAGTCGCGCCGGCCACCACCGCACGCCATTCCTAGCCTGTCCTAGGCCCAACTCACGCGACGACGCACCATGAACGATCAGAACCATCCGCTCGCCCAGCTCTTCGCCAACAACGAAGCGTGGGTCGCGCGCAAGCTCGCCGAAGACCCGGAGTACTTCACGCGTCTCGCCGATCAACAGGCACCCGAATATTTGTGGATCGGCTGCTCCGATTCCCGCGTTCCGGCCAATCAAATCATCGGCCTGCCGCCCGGCGAAGTCTTCGTCCACCGCAACATCGCGAACGTCGTCGTGCACTCGGATCTGAACTGCTTGTCGGTCATCCAATTCGCCGTCGATCTGCTCAAGGTCAAACACATCATGGTGGTCGGTCACTACGGCTGCTCGGGCGTCGGCGCCGCGCTGCTCGATCGGCGCGTCGGCTTGGCCGACAACTGGCTGCACCACATTCACGACGTGCGCGACAAGCATGCCGCATTGCTCGAACAGTGGCCGATGGTGGCGCGCCATCGCCGTCTCGTCGAACTCAATACGATCGAGCAAGTCGTCAACGTGTGCCGCACGACGATCGTCAACGACGCATGGGCGCGCAGCCAGCCGCTCACCGTGCACGGCCTCGCCTACGGCGTGCACGACGGACGCGTGCGCAATCTCGGCATGACGATTTCGAGCGCCGATAGGCTCGAGCAAACGTACCGGCGCTGCGTCGCCGCGCTCTCCGCCGAGCAAGCCGGCACGACGCAAAACGATATGGTTGCCGCCGACGCCGCGAGCCTCGCGGAACTCGAGCAGGTGGCCAAGGGTGTGATCAAGGAGATAAAACATGACTGACGCAACGCGCAATTCGAAGGATCCGATCGTCATCGTCTCGGCGGCGCGCACGCCGATGGCGGCCTTTCAGGGCGAGTTCGCCTCGCTCACGTCGCCGCAGCTCGGCTCCGCCGCGATCGCGGCCGCGCTCGAGCGCTCCGGGTTGAAAGCGGAACAGATCGAGGAAGTGCTGATGGGCTGCGTGCTGCCCGCCGGGCTCGGTCAAGCGCCCGCGCGGCAAGCGGCATTGGGCGCGGGGCTGCCGCTCTCGACAGGCTGCACGACGGTCAACAAGATGTGCGGCTCCGGCATGCGCGCGGCGATGTTCGCGCACGACATGCTGGCGGCCGGTTCGGTGGACGTCATGGTGGCGGGCGGCATGGAAAGCATGACCAACGCGCCATACCTGCTGCCGAAGGCGCGCGGCGGCATGCGCATGGGACACGGCCAAGTGCTCGACCACATGTTCCTCGACGGCCTGGAGGATGCATACGAGAAAGGCCGCCTCATGGGCACCTTCGCCGAGGAATGCGCGAGCGCCTATGGCTTCACGCGCGAGGCGCAAGACGCGTTCGCCGTCGAATCGCTCGTGCGCGCGAAACGCGCCAACGAAGACGGCTCCTTCGCATGGGAGATCGCGCCCGTGAAGGTCGCCGGCCGCAAGGGTGACGAAGTGACGATCTCGCGCGACGAGCAACCGTTCAAGGCCAATCTCGACAAGATCCCGACGCTCAAGCCCGCGTTCAGCAAAACCGGCACGGTCACGGCGGCGAACTCGTCGTCCATCTCCGACGGCGCCGCCGCGCTGGTCATGATGCGCGCCTCAACGGCCGAGCGGCTCGGTCTCGCCCCGCTCGTGCGCATCGTCGGACACTCGACGTTCGCGCAGGAGCCCTCGAAATTCACGACGGCGCCCGTCGGGGCGATTCGCAAGCTGCTCGAGAAAAACGACTGGCGCGCGAACGACGTCGATCTGTATGAAGTGAACGAGGCATTCGCCGTCGTGACGATGGCCGCCATGACCGAGCATGGGCTGCCGCATGAAAAGGTCAACGTGAACGGCGGCGCCTGTGCGCTCGGCCACCCGATCGGCGCGTCGGGGGCCCGCATTCTCGTGACGCTCATCGGCGCGCTGCGCAAGCGCGGCGGCAAGCGCGGCATCGCGAGCCTGTGCATCGGGGGCGGCGAAGCCACGGCGATGGGTATCGAAATCGTTTGATCGAAATCGGTCGATCGATACTGCGCGGCTGGCGCATCGATCGCGGTGATATCGCAATCGGAGAAACACCATGAGAACGGTATTGATCGTCGGCGCGTCGCGCGGCATCGGTCATGAGTTCGTGCGTCAATACCGCGCGGCTGGCTGGCGCGTGATCGCCACGGCGCGCGACGGCAAGGCCCTCGCCGAGCTAGAAGTACCAGGCGTATCGGCGATCTCGCTGGACGTGACGGAGCCGGACGATATCGCCGCGTTCGAGCGCAAGCTCGCGGGCGAACGGCTCGACGCGGCGCTGATCGTAGCCGGTGTCTACGGACCGGCCACGGAAGGCGTGGAGCCGTTCTCCGTCGAGGACTTCGATTACGTCATGACGACCAACGTGCGCGGCCCCATGATGCTGATGCCCATTCTGCTGCCGCTCGTCGAATCGGCCCATGGCGTGCTCGCCGTGGTATCGAGCCGCATGGGCAGCATCGCCGAGGCGACCGGCACCACGGGCTGGCTCTACCGCGCGAGCAAAGCGGCGCTGAACTCGGCGCTGCGCATCGCCGCCGTGCAAACGCGCCGCGCCACGTGCCTCGCGCTGCACCCAGGCTGGGTGCGCACCGCCATGGGCGGCGCCCACGCGGCGATCGACGCGGAGCGCAGCGTCACGGGCATGCGCTCCGTGATCGCCGCGGCGGCGGTCGATCGCGACGCTTATCACGGCCGGTTTATCCAGTACGACGGCACCTCGATCGATTGGTAGACGCAACCGGATGTGCACGGACTGCACACGGCCCCAAACGAAAATCAGATTTACGGAGACATCGGCCCATGGTCCTCGACCAAGATCACTCGATGATACGCGACGCTATCCGCACCTTCGTGCGCGAGGCGATCGCACCGCACGCGGCGACCTGGGACCGCGAGCGGACGTTCCCGAAGGACGTGCACCGGCAGTTGGCCGAGCTTGGCGCGTACGGCGTGCTCGTGCCGGCCGAATACGGCGGCGCGGGCCTCGATGCGCTTGCGCTCGCCGTTATCCTGGAGGAAATCGCAGCCGGCGACGGCGGCACATCCACGGCGATTTCCGTCAACAACTGCCCCGTGTGCAGCATCCTGCTGGCCTACGGCGACGATGCGCAAAAACGCGACTGGCTGACCCCGCTCGCGCGCGGCGAGATGCTGGGCGCGTTCTGCCTGACCGAGCCGCAAGCGGGATCGGACGCATCGGCGCTGCGCACGGTGGCCGTGCGCGACGGCGACAGCTACGTCATCGACGGCGTCAAGCAATTCATCACCAGCGGCAAAAACGGCGACGTCGCGATTGTGTTGGCCGTGACCGATAGAGCGGCCGGCAAACGCGGCATCAGCGCGTTCATCGTACCGACGAACACGCCCGGCTATGTCGTCGCCCGCCTCGAGGACAAACTCGGCCAGCACTCGTCGGACACGGCGCAGATCGTGTTCGAAGGCTGCCGCGTTCCGGCCGCCAATCGTATCGGCGCCGAAGGCGAGGGCTACAAGATCGCGTTGTCGGGGCTGGAAGGCGGGCGCATCGGCATCGCCGCGCAAAGCGTCGGCATGGCGCGCGCGGCATTCGAGGCCGCGCAGGCCTACGCGCGAGAGCGCGAAAGCTTCGGCCAACCCATCTACGCGCATCAAGCCGTGCAATTCCGCCTCGCCGAGATGGCAACTCAGCTCGAGGCGGCACGCCAGCTCGTCTGGCACGCCGCCTCGCTCAAGGACGCGGGCCAGCCTTGCCTCACCGAGGCGGCCATGGCCAAGCTGTTCGCCTCGGAAGCGGCCGAGCGCATTTGCTCCAACGCCATTCAAACCTTCGGCGGATACGGTTACGTGAGCGACTTCCCGGTCGAGCGCATCTACCGCGACGTGCGTGTCTGCCAGATTTACGAAGGCACGAGCGACATTCAAAAGATTCTGATCGCGCGGGGGCTGACGCAATGACGGCGCCGCTAGCGTGTCCGTGCGGAGGTACGGCGCCGGGCCGCTCGGCCGCGGCAGTCCCGCCGCGCTTCGACGCCTGCTGCGGTCCCTACCTCGACGGCCGCGCGCTCGCTCCCACGGCGCTCGAGTTGATGCGCTCGCGCTACAGCGCCTATGTGCTCGGCAACACAGACTACCTGCGCGCTACATGGGATGCTGCGACCTGTCCTCCCGACCTTCACGTCGATATCGAAGCGCCCGACGCCCCACGCTGGCTCGGACTGCAAGTGAAGCGGTTCGAGGCGCGAGACGCGCGGCACGCGATCGTCGAATTCGTCGCTCGTTACAAACAAGGCGGGCGCGGCCATCGTCTGCACGAAGTCAGCCGCTTCGTGCGCGGCGACGACGAGCGCTGGCGCTACGTGGACGGCGACGTTAGCGAGCGCTGACTCACGCGCTTTTTCGGGCGATCTTTGCGTAAGCAAAGGTTGCCGCCACATCGACCCGGGCCGCTCGGCGCCCCGGGTTCTCCTGCATTGCACAGATCATTTTGGCGACGCTACGATGGCCATACTTGTGGTGCGCCTGTGCACACGGCACGTCTCGCGACGGCCCCGCCTGCAATCCACAATCGGCGATAACGATCGCTCGCGCGGTTTAAGTCTTTGCTTAACGCGCGGCCGACCAACGCCTTGTAACCCGCTCCCGTTCTCGCGCTCGATTGGCCGCCGCGTTCGCGCCGCAGCCCATGGGGCGAATTGCGGTCGCTGCCCCTCTCTTTTCGGGCAACGGCACGGCGAGCGGCTCGTGGATACTGAGTCGACCGGGCCCACAGGACAGTCCGGCCTTGCCCCCGCGGCGCTTTTTTGTGACTAGAGCAGACACGCGCATGAGTTTGAAAAACGTATTCGTCGGTTGTTTGTGCGCGTGCGCCTGGATGAGCGCCTTTGCGGGTGCGAGTGCGTCGTCCTCGGGCGATGCGGTCAGCGCGTTGACGCTGGCCTCCAACGACGTGCGGCCGCTCTCGCGGGCAAGCGTCGCGCCGCTCGAGTTCGACCACGGTGTCTATGGCTTGCCTGCGCTCGGCGGCAGCATGAACGAACAGATCGTCCGCATTCCCGTCGACGCGGCGGGGACGGTCACGCTCGAGGCGACCATCTATAAACCCGACGGCAAAGGACCGTTCCCGCTCGTCGTGTTCAATCACGGAAAGATCGAGGGCGATCCGCGCGCCCAGCCGCGCAGCCGTCCGCTTTCGTTTGCGCGCGAGTTCGTGCGGCGCGGCTATGTCGTCGTCGCGCCGAATCGCGAAGGCTTCGCCGAGTCGGGGGGCACCTATCGTCAAGAAGGCTGCGACGTGGCGAGAAACGGTATCTCCCAGGCCGACGACGTCAAAGCGACGATCGCGTACATGACGGGCCGCGGCTATGTCGATTCCTCTCGCATCGTGGTGGCGGGAACGTCCCACGGCGGTTTGACGACGATCGCTTACGGCACGGACGCGTCCCAAGGCGTGCGCGGCCTGATCAATTTCTCGGGCGGGCTGCGTCAGGACGCCTGCGGCGGTTGGCAAGAGAACCTCACGCATGCGTTCGAACAGTACGGCGAAACCGTACGCGTTCCTTCGCTTTGGATCTACGGCGATAACGATTCCGTTTGGAGCGCCAACTTAGCCAAGCGCATGTACGCGGGCTACGTCGCGCACGGCGCGCCCGCGCAAATGGTCGATTTCGGCGATTATAAGAACGACGCGCACCGGCTCGTCGTCGATCGCGACGGCGTGCGCATTTGGTGGCCGTCGGTCGAGACCTTCCTCGAACGCATCGGTATGCCCACGCGCGTGCAGTATCAAGTTCAAGACGAGGGGATTCCGCATGACACGGGCTATGCGGCGATCGACTCGGTCAGCGCCGTGCCCTACCTCGATGCCGCGGGCCGCGCCGCGTACCGTCAATTCCTCGATCAATATCCGACGCGCGCGTTCGCGGTGTCGGCATCGGGCGCATGGTCGTGGGCCGAGGGCGGCGACAATCCGATGTCGGTGGCCCTTGCGAATTGCAGCAAGGAAAACGGCAACTCGCCGTGCCGGCTCTACGCCGTCGACAACCATGTCGTGTGGAACGACAAGTCTTCCGAGGCTCAGCAAACGGCCGCGTCGGGGCATGACGATCGGGTGAGTGAATCCGCGCTGGCTAGCCGCGATTGATCGCGCGGCTACACACAACGTGGGCTCCGCCGGTAAAGCACTAGCGCATGCTGCCTTGCCCGTGAACGCCCGTCAGTTCGACCATGAAGTCGAGGAACGCTCGTGTCTTTGCCGGTACGTGATGCCGGGACGGGTAGTAGGCGTATAAGGGGAACCGCTCGTCTGCCCACTCGGGAAAGAGATTGATCAACCGGCCGTCGGCGATCAGCGGCTCGGCCCCGAGCAGCAGCATCTGCGCAATTCCAGAACCGGCGAGGCACGCGTGGAGTAAGGCGCCCGGATCGTTGACCGTGAGACGTCCCCGGGTGTCGATCGCAATACGTTTGCGCCCGCGATGGAATTCCCAAACGAAGGGCTTGCTTGTCTCCGGATTGCGAAATTCGATGCATCGGTGGCTTCGGCTTTCAAGGTCCTCCGGTTTTGCCGGCCTTCCTCGGCGAGCGATATACGAGGGGGCCGCGACCGTCACAACGCGGGTATCAAGCAGCTTTCTCGCGATCAGACTCGATGCTCGCGGTTCGCCGAACCGCACGGCGAAATCGAAGCCGTCCATGACGAGGTCGCCCAGGCTATCGCGCGCGATGAGTTCGATTTCGAGTTCGGGATGCGCATCCATGAACGCATCGAGTTGTTGCCCTAGAATCGCCCGGTTGACGACGGGATCGAGATTGATTCTCAGCTTTCCGCGCACGGTGGAAGCGCCGCCTGCGGCGGCCGCGGCCGCTTCCTCCAACCCGGCGAGATGGGGCATGACGTGCTCGTAAAAGCGGCGGCCCTCTTCAGTCAGCGAAACGGACCGCGTCGTTCGGTTGAAAAGCCGAATGCCCAGCCTTCTTTCCAGCCGCGCGATCGCTCGACTGACACCCGGCGGCGTCATGCCTATGACTTCCGACGCGGCCGCAAACGTCCCCGCATCGGCCACGGCGGCAAACACGCTAATGCTGCCGGACAGCTTCTCGCTACTGGATCTCATGGTTGTTCGAGTGAATACGGATGGCGGGTGGCGGACACAGTGCAGCCATATCGGGTGTCTGCGGCAATCATGCCGAATTGGTGACTCGTTGTCACTTATCTGATGCTATCCATGTCGTTTTGTTTCGTTCGGCGTTTGTCCAGAATGCGACCGACGTATTCACACATGGAGAACGAGTGATGTATGCAATAACAGGAATTACCGGCAAAGTCGGCGGCGCACTGGCCCACGAGCTGCTGGCGTCGGGCGGGTCGGTGCGTGCAGTCGTGCGTGACACGACGCGGGCGGCGGTGTGGGCGGAGCGCGGGTGCGAAATTGCGACGGCCTTCATGGAAGACCCCTCGTCGCTTGCCGCCGCATTCGCAGGCGCTGAGGGTGTTTTCATCCTGCTGCCGCCGCAGTTCGATCCGGAGCCTGGGTTTCCCGAAGCGCGGAAAGTGATCGAGGCCGTGTCCGCCGCGCTTCTGAAGGCGCGCCCCGAAAGGGCCGTTTACTTGTCAACGATCGGCGCACAGGCTAATGAGCCCAATCTGCTCACGCAACACACGCTGATGGAGCAGGCGCTGCGCGAGATGCCTATGCCGGTGACGTTCCTGCGGCCGGGCTGGTTCATGGAAAACGCCGCGTGGGACGTCGCGTCCGCGCGCGACGATGGCGTCGTCGCCAGTTACCTACACCCGCTCGACAAGCTCGTGCCGATGGTGGCCACCGCGGACGTGGGCCGCGTTGCGGCAGAACTGCTGGGGCAGACGTGGCGCGGTGTTCGTGTCGTCGAACTCGAGGGCCCGCGTCGCGTGAGCCCCAACGATCTCGCACTGGCCTTCGCTCGTGTTTTGGGCCGGGACGTGCGCGCGGATGTCGTCGATAGGCAAACGTGGGAAGCGCTGTTTCGCGAGCAGGGCATGAAACATCCGCTACCCCGCATGCGCATGCTGGACGGCTTCAACGAAGGCTGGATCGACTTCGAAAGCCATCCAAATGAAATCTTGCGCGGCCACGTCGGGCTGGACACGGTTCTGAGCGAGCTTGTGTCGCGTGCGGTCTGAATAGATTCGGTGGGGGACGCGTGGCGCGTTTGCGCTACGCCTCACCGGGGTCACGCTCCTGTCGCGACAACCGCGCGGACCGGGATCGGCCATGAGGGGACCATTCGACAGATAGATCCGCATCGTTGACAATCGAGGCGCGCTACCCGGAACGGAGGGTGCGGAACAACTCAGACCGGGCCCAAACTCGTGAAAACGTTATGTCGACTCCTCATCGCGTGGCTGTTTGCCAGTGCCGCCAATTCGTTTGCGGACCCAGAGGTTCTTGGAGCCCAGTACAAATGCGATACCGAGGGATCATCGGTGAGCTTTGCTGCGTATGACGAAGGCTGGTTTAACTCGCCACGCCCCCGGCGTCAGAATAGTTGTCGTGTCGTCTGAATCTTAGACGAGGTCCGGGGGCGGTAGAATCGGCATGAATGAAAGCCTACTCA
>NZ_QUBS01000001.1 GCF_003390925.1 Trinickia diaoshuihuensis
AAAAAAGGTGCCGAGGAAGTCGACGTAGGCGGAGGGCACGTCCATGTCGACTAAGAAGTACGAATGCGAGAAGCTGAAGATGATCTGCAGTTGTTCGCGCTTGAGCAAGACGGTATCGAGCGCAAGCAGGCCCGGCTTCACGTGACGAATGGGAACGGCGATTCGCGCTTGAGCAAGACGGTATCGAGCGCAAGCAGGCCCGGCTTCACGTGACGAATGGGAACGGCGAACGGCAGCAGCAGTTCGCCGTTGATGATGCGCCCGATGATGTATGCGGCCTTGTTGCGATAGAACAGCGACGAGAGCACGTGAACCTGAAAGTTCACCGCTTCCGAGAAGGCGCCGTACGTTTCGTGGATCGAATCGATGATGCAGGCCACGTCGCGCGTCAAATCCTCGAAAGGCCGTTCGAGCTGGAAGTTCGTGACGATGCGCTCGAGCGTGGCGGCTAGACCGTCTTTGCCGGGATAGTACGCGCGGTAGGTCGGCTTGGCGGCCGGCTCGTCGTTTTCGAGGTATTCCGTCGAGATGACGGGCCGAACGAAGATGAAGTCGTTGTTGAAGTACGACCGATGCAAGATCTTGCAGCACACGGAGTTGAAGAACGTCTCGGCGCACTCGGGCTGCAGGTGCTGCGTCAGCAGGCCGATGTAATGCAGCTTGATTTGCTGCCAGATTTCATCGTCGATGTTCTCGGCGTCGTATTCGTCCTCCAGCAAGCGCACGCATTCCTCGACGCGGTCGTCGTACGACGCGATGCGGTCGCGCGCGAGCTTTTGCAGCGCGAGCCAATCGCCGGCTTCGAATAGGCTCTTCGCGTGCACGGCCGCGGCGCGGAACGAGCCGTAATGGCGATTGAAGCCTTCCAGAATCGACTGCGCGACATCGAAGCCGATCTGCGACGACAGCAGTTTGGGAAAGTGTTTCATGTTCGCTCGGAATGGGCCGCCCCTTCTCGGTCGCGGCCAGGCTCGTCTTCGTCTTCATCCTCGCGGGCGAGGGCGCCGCGCTCGAGTGCCACGCCGTTCTCGGCCAGCATTGCCCGGCACTGCGATTCGTACTGCGCGAGGTCTTCGAGCGTCGCCGTCAAATCCTCCAACTGCCGCTCGAGCACCTGCCGGTGCTCCGCGATCGTCGCAAGGAATGCATGCAACTGCGGCACAGTATCGGTCGGCGATTCGTACAGATCGAGCAGATCGCGAATTTCCGACAAAGTGAAGCCGAGCCGCTTGCCGCGCAACGTCAGCTTCAAGCGCGTGCGATCGCGCGGCGAATACACGCGCCGCAGGCCGCTCGAGCCTTCGCGGCGCGGCGCGAGCAGGCCCTGATCCTCGTAGAAACGGATCGCGCGGGGCGTAACGTCGAATTCGCGTGCAAGTTCGGTGATCGTGAAGTGCTGGGTCATGGCGGGCGCGTCGGGGTAGAATCGACGGACGTTTACGTTATCGTCAACTTCGACAAAGTGCAACTGGGCGGCGCCCGGTTGCATCCGACCGGGATTACCCAGATGAATGCGTTGGAACATCAACTCGACTATCCGTTCGCCGATGCGTTGCCCGAGCCGGGGCGCGTGCGCGAGGTGGCGCCTGGCGTCTTTTGGGTGCGGATGCCGTTGCCGTTCGTGCTCGATCACATCAACCTGTGGCTGCTCGCGGACGAAATCGACGGACGCACCGGTTGGACCGTGGTCGATTGCGGCGTCGCCGACGAAGCGATCAAGTCCAATTGGGAACGAATCTTCGAGGAGGTGCTCGGCGACGCGCCGATACTGCGCACGATCGTGACGCATTGCCATCCCGATCATCTGGGGCTCGCCGACTGGATCTGCCGGGGCGGGGCGCGTGCGCGTTGGAACGTGCGGCTATGGATCACGCTCGGCGAGTACATGCTCGGGCGCGTGATGGCCGCGGGAGACGGATCGAACGCCGGCGGCGAAGGCGCGGCGCGCCACTTCGCGCGGCATGGATTGCAAGACGCGGTCTCGCTCGAAAAGCTGCGCAACCGGCGCGACTATTATTCGAAGCTCGTACCGTCGATGCCGACGCAGTACCGGCGTATGCGCGAGGGCGATGTCATCCGCATCGGCGCGCACGATTGGCGCGTCGTGACGGGTTACGGGCACTCGCCGGAGCACGCCGCGCTCTTTTGCGAAGCGACCGGCGTGCTCATTTCGGGCGATATGGTGTTGCCGCGAATCTCGACGAACGTGTCCGTCTTCGACATCGAGCCAGAGGGCAATCCGCTTGCGCTCTACCTTGAATCGCTCGGGCGCTACGAAGCGATGCCCGCCGATACGCTCGTGCTGCCCTCGCACGGTAAGCCGTTCCGTGGGCTGCATACGCGTATCGCGCAATTGCGCGCGCACCATGACGCCCGTCTCGCGGAGGTGCGGGCCGCGTGTGCCGAGCGCCCGATGAGCGCCGCCGATATCGTGCCGCTGATGTTCAAGCGCGCACTCGACGTTCACCAATTGACGTTCGCCATGGGCGAGGCGCTCGCTCACCTGCATTTGCTATGGCTGGCCGGCGAACTGGCGCGCGAAGAGGGCGAGGACGGGATCGTGCGGTTCGCGCCCGCGGGGTGAGATGGGCCGGCGGGTTTGTCAGGGCGTCAGGGCGTCAGGGCGTTAGCGGTAGTGCGTTCGGTGCGGTCGCGGCGGCCCGCCTGCCGCCGAGTTCGGCGGATGCGAGGGCGAAGGCTTCGTCCGCCCACGCCGTGAACGCGGCGAACACGCGGTCGACGAATTGCACGGAGCGTGCGCGTTGCGAGTCGTCGAGTGCGATCGCGGCGATCTCGGCGTGCTCGCCGTTTTGTAGATGTCCGTCTTCGAAGGCGACATGGGACGGCCCAAAAAATCGCAGCGGCTGACCCAGTTCTCGTTCGAGCGGCGCGGCGAGCGCCGCCGTCGACTCGAATACGACGTTGCCCGTTTCCTCGACGGCTTCCACGATCGCGATGCGCTCGACGGTCTCGGCTTGATCGACGAGTGCGCAAAGCTCGTAGGCGAGTAGCCGGGTACAAGCGGTCTCGTCGCTCCATAATGCATGCAGCGCGTCTATCACCGTCGTTTCGGCGTTCCATCCGAGTTTCTCGAGGTCTTCCAGATACCACTGCCAGTGGTTGGCGTCTTCTTCGGCGTGCGCGTTCAAGCGCTGCTGATGAGGATCGGCTGCCTCGTGCCGATACAGCAAATGCCGATTGATGTCGCCGAACGCCATGATAAAAAACGCGGTCTGTCGCATGAACGACAGACGTTCCCTTGGCAATAGACTGTCGTCGCGCATCATCGCGAACAACGGCAATTTCTTGAACATCGCCTGGTGCCGGACGATGTGAGCCATCACGGATTTCATGAATGATCGGCCTCGCGGGTGGGCTTGCCTCGGAGGCGGTCGCGGGAGGGGGAGCCGCAAGTCGCCGCCCCGAGCGGCGAACGAGATAGTTCGAATATAAGCCGTGCGTATGACGTTGCAACGATTGTCAGCAAGTTGGCGGGGCTTGATTGGAGGCTGTGCGCAGGTCTCTTCAAATAATGGTGATCGGGGGCGATTGCGGCGCTCACCTCACCTCGCTTCGGCGAAAGGCGGGCGAGCGCCGACCCACGAGGCGTGCGTGCTATCGATTCGTTGCCGCCGCTGCCTCGGGCTGCACCAGCGCTGCCGCGGCGTCGAGCATGCCTACGCCGCATTGCGCGCCATCTTCCTTAGCCGCGCAGTTCGAGTCCGCGGGAAAAGCGCGGGCGCTCGCTCGCAGTTTCTCGCGGATCGCGGAAGGCGTGAGGCTAGGGCTGGCGGCGAGCATCAACGCAACGGCGGCCGAGACGTGCGGCGCGGCCATGCTCGTGCCGTCTTGGGTTCGATAGGTGTCGTCGCCCGGAACGGTCAGTCCCGCGTTGGAGGTCGATAGAATGCCGACGCCCGGCGCACCGATATCGATGCGCGCGCCGAAGTTGCTGAATGCCGGCATTTTGCCGTCCGCATCGATGGCCGCCACCGCGATCGCACCGCGGCAGCTCGCGGGCTCGCCCACTTCGATGCCGCCGTTGCCCGCGGCCGCCACGAGCGTTGCCCCTTGCGCCAGCACGTCGTCGATGGCCGCTTGCATGGCGCGGCCGCAAGGCTGCGACGTCCCGAGGCTCATGTTCACGATCTTGGCCGGATGCGCGTTGGCCGGTACACCGGGGACCGGAAGCCCCACCGCCCAACGCAGCGCGTCGATGATGTCGCTCGCCGGCCCGCCGCATTTGCCTAGCGCGCGGACCGGCAAGATCCGCGCTTGCCAAACGCCCCCCGCGCCGCCGATCTCGTTGTTGGCCACGGCTCCGATCGTGCCGGCGACATGCGTGCCGTGCCATGAACTGTTGCTCGCCCAGCGGTCGGTGCCGTCGCACGCGAGCGATTCCTCCTCGGTGACCCAATCGCCCGGGTCGGATGCGTCGGCATCTCTGCCGTCGCCGTCGTTGGCAATCACGGGGTTGGTCAGAAAGTCATATCCGGGCAGTAGATTGGCGACGAGATCGGGATGCGGCCGATAGCCCGTATCGACCACGGCGATGATCGCCTCGCTCGAACCCGTCGTCGTGTCCCATGCGGTGTGAAAGCGCGCGGCGCCCACGGCGTTGCGAAGGCCCCATTGCTTTTCATAGAGCGGGTCGCTCGGCGCCAACTGGCGATGCAGCAGATAGTCCGGTTCGGCATATTCGATCTCCGGTTGGGACTGCAAGCGCGCCGCGATTTCGTTCGCGGTATCCTCGCGCACGGGACTGCTCAGCGTGACGACGTGCGCGGCACCCGACATCGGCCGAGTCTCGATGACGTACTGCGGCGAGCGGCGGACGCGCCCCGCCGGCGGCGATTCGACCGGCTTCTCGTGCAAGACGCGTTCGATGGCCCGTCGGGCAAGCGCTGCATGGGCCTCTTGCTCGCCCGTATTCGAATGAGTCGATTGCGGGGTGGCGGATGCTTTGACCTTGACGATGAACCGCGTGACGCGTTCTTTCGATGCCGGTTCGGTAGGCGAGGCCGCCCAGGCGTCCGGCATAGCGGGGGTAAGGGAAAGCAACGCGGCGACGAAACGATTCACGATGGGTCGGCACGGTGTCATGAGCGCTCCTATGGGCTCGTGGTGAAAGCAAATAGAAAGCTTGCTCAGCACGAACCGTTCCCGTTTCCGAAAGCGCGGTGTGAAGCCGAAAGGCGTCGCCGTGGGTTGCGAATGCGCATCAACGATCGATGCGCATCGCATCGGCACGGGCCAGCAGCAATTGCCGCTCGCGCGCGTTTTGTGTCATCGTGGCCGCCCGTTCGAACTCCGCGCGCGCTTCGTCGAGCCGGCCCAGCTTGGCCAGAAAGTCGCCGCGCACGCTCGGCAGCCAGTGGTAGCGCGCGAGTGCCGGATTGGCCGCGAGCGCTTCGACGATGTCGAAACCCGCCTGCGGTCCATACGCCATGCCGACCGCGACCGCGCGGTTCAGTTCGACGACGGGCGAGGGCGTAATTTCTGCAAGGGCATCGTAGAGCGCGACGATTTGCGCCCAATCGGTATCTTCGGCGCGATGCGCGCGTGCGTGACATGCCGCAAGCGCCGCTTGCAGCGCATAAGGGCCGAGCGCGCCGCCGAGCGCTTGCGCGCGTTCGAGCGCGGCAAGGCCACGGCGAATCAAGAGCGGATCCCAACGCGAGCGGTCTTGATCGGCGAGCAACACGGGGCGGCCTCCCGCGTCGATTCGCGCATGCAGCCGCGAAGCCTGCAACTCCATCAGTGCGACGAGGCCGTGCACTTCGCTGTCCTCGCGCATCAACTCCGCGAGGATCCGGCCGAGGCGCAGCGCTTCGTCGCACAGCGTCGGGCGCGTCCAATCTTCCCCCGCCGTCGCCGCATAACCTTCGTTGAAGATCAGATAGAGCACTTCTAGCACCGACCCAATACGCGTTGCGCGGGCATCGGCGCGCGGCACCTCGAACGGCACCCGCGCTTCGCGCAGCGTGCGCTTGGCGCGGACGATACGCTGGGCGATCGTCGCCTCGGGCGTCAGAAACGCGCGCGCGATTTCGTGCGTGGCGAGCCCGCCCAGTAGCCGCAAGGTCAGCGCGACGCGCGCATCCGTCGAAAGCACCGGGTGGCACGCCGTGAAGATCAGCCGGAGCAAGTCGTCGCCGATGTCGTCGGCGCGCGCCTCATCGATCGCATCGACGAAATCGGGCACGACGTGGGCTTCCAACGCGTCCAAGTCGCGCCCGATCGCCTCGTGCTTGCGTGCGTGCAGCGCGTCTTGGCGCAGCTTGTCGAGCGCGCGATGCTTGACCGTCGCCATCAGCCAAGCGCCGGGATTGTCCGGCACGCCATCGCGCGGCCAGTGTTCGAGCGCGGCGACGAGCGCGTCCTGGGCGAGCTCTTCCGCAACGCCGACGTCGCGCACGAGCCGCGCGGCATGCGCGACGAGACGCGCGGCCTCGATGCGCCAGACGGCTTCAATCGCTCCGTGCGTAGGGTTGCTTGCGGTCAACGCCGGCTCTCCTGAACTTCACGCCAGCGCTCGATCGGCTCGCTGGGCTCGAAATCCTCGAACTCGAAGAGCGGCCTCACCTCGATTTCGCCGTCGGCCGTCTCGCCGAACGGCGCCGGGAAGCGCCGCGCCCACTCGAGCGCCTCCTCGCGCGAGCGTACTTGGATCAAGGTGTAGCCCGCGATCAATTCCTTCGTCTCGGCGAAAGGGCCGTCGATGATCGAGCGTTTCCCATCCGAATAGCGCACGCGCCAGCCTTCGCGACTGGGCTTGAGTCCGTTCGCGTCGAGCAGCACGCCCGCGCTCGCCAATTCTTCGTGATAGGCAGTCATCGCGGCCAGCAACGATTGCTCCGGCATCGCGCCAGTTTCGCTCAGGGCGGTGGCCCGAACCATGATCATGAAACGCATCGCATTGCTCCTCGCGGTAGGGGAGGCCGCCTATCGGCCTCTTTACCTATACGACGAACGAAAGGCCTCGCGATCGACAGCGGCACCCGATCGTCGTATCCGAGCGCGGCGCGTTTATTCGTAGCACGGCGCCAAACGCCGGACTTCGACCGTGCACCACTGGGCGGCCGGGCACTCGGCCGCGATGGCGAGCGCCTCTTCCTCGCGGTCGCAATTGAGCAAGTAAAAGCCGCCGACCATTTCCTTGGCTTCGGCGAACGGACCGTCGACGAGGCGGCGCTCGCCCGAGCGCACTTGCACGCGTACCGCTTCGTCGGTCGAGGCCAGCGACTGTGCGGCCACGAGCAGCCCGCGTTTGCTCAGATCCTCGCCGAAGCGGACCATCGTGTCGTAGGCGGCGCGCGCCTCGTCGGGCGTGCGTTCGGCGCGCTGGCCGACCGGCTCGACGATCAACAGCAGGTAGGACATGAGCGGCTCCTCGGATTGGGACGCACCGGCATGGCGCGACATTCGCGAGAAGCATAGAGCAGCGATGCCGCGCACGCCACTACGGGAACGCGCGGCAGGTTCGGTCAGGGCGCGATCGCGTTGGCGTCGGCTTGGCGCAAGGCCGTCATGTTGCCGACGAACGCATCGGCGATTTCGCGAGCAAGCTCGGCGATGGCCGCATTGCGCTCGGCGCGCTCGAACGAAAGTTTGGCGGGGACGATATAGGGTGTCCACGCATGCTCGCCGCTGGACGCGGCCGCCGCGAGTGGCGCGCCGATGATGGCAAACGGCGTATCGGCGCCGTGTTCCAGGTCGGCGACCGTGACGGAGACGTCGGCGCCGAGGACCTGCGCGCCCGACGCGGCGCTGTCGGCTGCGCCTTCGCCTTGCAAATGGAATACCCCGCCGATCAGCCAGCCCATGGCGGGGGGCTGATCGCCCGGCGCCAGATACCGGGCCGCGATGCCCGCATGGTTGAGCCGTTGAACCACGGCTTGAGCGACGAGCCCGGCGTCGTGCCCGGCCGCATGCGCGTGGAGCGCCGTTCGCAGGCGAGCCAGCAATCCGGCCGAGGAGGTGTTGACGGGCACGGCGACGAAGTTCGTCACATAGACGGCCTCGGGAACGGCCACCATTGGGGGCGGTCCTTGGCGGATGGGCGCGACCGGTGCGCTTGGGGCGGGCGTGGGCTCCGTAGGCGCGATGGTGACTTGGGCGACCGCCATCGGCGCGACCGTCAGATGCGTGCTCTCGACCGGCGCGCCCGCCGCGGGGTCGCCCGCCGCGGGATCGCCCGCCGCCCGATCCGCAACGACAGGATCGCCGGCCGCCGGATCGCCGGCCGCCGGATCGCCGGCCCGGTCGAACTGCGTTTGCGCAATGGCGGGAGAGAGTGCCGCGAGGGCGGCCCAAAACGTGATCGCCGCCACCGCGCGGCCGAGATTTCGCATGACTGCCGTTGATCGAATCGTGAATCCGGCGCCTAGGGTAAGGCGGCCATGTGACACGCGTCAACGGATGGCCGCGCGGCGCTGTCTTATTTCACGGAGACGGTCGCGAAATCCTGCCGGCCGAAGGCACTGACTTTGTAGCCTTCCACCGACTTGCGCGTGATCGCGCTCGCGGTCGGATAGCCGAGCGGAATCCACAGCGCTTGGTCGTGGATGATCGTCTGCGCCGTCTCATAGTCTTTGCTTCGAGCGGCTTGGTCGGCCGTGGCGCGTCCGTCGGCGATCAGCTTATCGAGCTTGGCATCGCAAAAGCGCGCGAAGTTGATGCCCGATTTCACGCCGTTGCAACTGAAAAGCGGCGTGAGGTAATTGTCCGGGTCGCCGTTGTCGCCGGCCCATCCCATGAACAGCAGGTCGTGTTGCCCTTGCTTGGCCTGCTTGATCAGCTCGCCCCATTCGATGACCTTCACCTCGGCCTTCACGCCGACCTTGGCGAGATCGGCTTGCAGCAATTCGGCACCGGCTTTCGGTTTCGGATTGAGGACGCTGCCTTGCGGACGCACCCAAATCGTCGTCGCAAACCCGTTCGGATAGCCCGCTTGGGCCAGCAGCGATTTCGCTTTGGCCGGGTCGTACGGGTAGGCTTCGACCGCTTGGTCGTAGCTCCAGGTCGACGGCGGATAGGGATTGACGGCCGGCGTCGCGGTATTGTCGAAGACCACCTTCAAGTAGGTGGCGCGGTCGAACGCCAAGTTGATCGCTTGCCGCACGCGCTCGTCGTCGAGCGGCTTCTTGCTCGTGTTCAACGCGACGAACGCCGTCATGAAGGCCGGCGTTTGCACGACGGCGAGCGACTTGTCGCCCTTTGCCGCCGCAATGTCCTCGGGTTTCGGCGAGAGCGCGATTTGGCATTCGTCGGCTTTGACCTTTTGCGCGCGCACGGTCGGATCGGGCGTGATTGCGTAAATAAGGCGATCGACCTTCGGCTTGGGCCCCCAGTAAGCGGGGTTCGCGTCATAGCGGATCACCGCGTCCTTCGTGTAGCTCTTCAACACGAACGGCCCCGTGCCGATCGGCTTCGCGTTCAAATCGGCTTGCTTGCCCGCTTTGAGCAGTTCGTCGGCGTATTGCGCGGAATAGATCGATGCGAAGCCCATCGTCAGCGTCGGAACGAACGTCGCGTTCGGCTCGTTCAAGTCGAACTCCACCGTGCGATCGTCGATCTTCTTGACCGCTTTCACGAGCTTGACGAGCCCCATCGATTGCGCGTGCGGAAAGCCGTTGGGGCCGGCCACTTTGTGCCAGGGATTGGCGGCGTCGAGCATGCGCTCGAAGGTGAAGACGACGTCGTCGGCGTTCAGGGGCCGCGACGGCTTGAAGTAATCGGTCGTCTGGAACGCTACGTTCGGGCGCAGATGGAACGTATAGACGAGGCCGTCGCCGCTGACGTCCCACTTCTCGGCAAGCGCGGGGACGATCTTTTTCGTGGCCTCGTCGTAATCGACGAGCCTGTTGAAAATGACGTCGGCCGATGCATTCGTGGTGACGAGGGAGTTGAACTGCACGACGTCGAACCCGTCGGGACTCGCCTCGGTGCACACGGTGAGCAGCTTGGCGAATGCAAGAGCGGGCAATAGGGCGAGCGTGGCGGCGAGCAGTTTGACGTGCATGGATTCCCCTTTCAGACGGAAGGCCGCAAATGAGGGCAGCAACGCGGCGAGCCAATGAGCTTAGCCCAAGCGCACGACGGCGACAACGACGCACGGTTCATATCGATATGCCTGACGTGGCACACCCGCACGTTTGCGCCTAGCTCACCGCCCGAGGCTTCCTTGGCGCCTTTTCGAAAAGGCGATCGTACAGCCATCGCGGCAGGAGCCGGAGCAATACAGCCACGATCCGCATCGGCCAAGGCAATACGGCAAACCGCGTTTTTCTCGCAATGGTCGCGGCGGCTTTTTGCGCAAAGCGCTCGGCGTCCATCAGAAACGGCATCGGATAGGGATTGTGAGCCGTCATCGGCGTACGGATGTAGCCGGGGGCGATCGTCACGACGGCCACGCCGAACGGACGCATTTCGACGCGCAACGATTCGAGATACGTCAACGCGGCGGCCTTCGATGCGCTATAGGCGCCCGAACCGGGCAATCCACGCACGCCCGCGACACTGGCGATTCCGACGAGCGTGCCGCGCCGCGCCTCGGCCATGGCCTTGGCGAACGGTTCGAACGTTGCGGCCATGCCGAAGCAATTGATATCCATCACTTCCCGGAACGTTTCGAGATCGCCATACCCCGTCGCCACGCCTTTGCTGATACCGGCATTGGCGATGACGACGTCGGGCAAGCCATGATCTTCGATGAACCGGGCGGCCGCGCGTGCCAGCGCCTGCGCATCGCGCACGTCGGCCGCGTAGGTGGCAATGGAGACTTGAGGAAAGCGCCGAGCGAACTCGGCGAGGGGATCCAGGCGGCGTGCGACGAGCCCGAGAATGGCGCCTTGCCGGGCGTATTGCTCGGCAAGGGCGAGTCCGATGCCGCTCGAGGCGCCGGTGATAAAAACCTTGAGCGATGCGTTCACACCGGCGCCCGCGTGCATTACATCTTCTTCGCGCGCACTTGCGCCACGAGGTAGTCGAGTACTTGGATCGTGCCGGCCAGGCTGTCGGTCGCCGCGGGGCCCGTTTCGTATTTCCCTTGGATGGCCAGCGTCGGGACGCCGTCGATCTTGTAGTCCTGAATCATCTGCTTATCGCGGTTCAACTCGGACTGCGTCGAGAACGAGTTGTAGGCGGCCAGGAACTTCTTCGTATCGACGCCCTGCGTGGCCAGGAATTTCGCCTGATCTTCCGGCGTCAGCAGGTAGTTCTTGTTGACGTGAATTTCATGGAAGATCGCGGGCGTCAGTTGCTGCACGAGGCCCAGCGCATCGACCGCGTGAAGGAGCTTCGAATGCGGGATGAAATCGTCGCGAAAGGCGACCGGTACGCGCTTGAACACGACATCCGCCGGCAGCGCCTTGACCCATTTCTCGAGGTACGGGTCGAATTCGTTGCAGTGCGGGCAGCCGTACCACATGAATTCGATGACTTCGATCTTGCCGGCCGGCGCATCGACCGGTTGCGGCGTCTTCAGGACCGTATAGTCCTTTCCGGCGACGGGCGCGGACGGAGACGCTTGCGCGACGCCCGCGCCGATAACGGCCAGGCTGACGGAAAACAACAGCGTACGGATCAGTTTTTTCATTTTGGGCTCGTGGGTACGATGAACGGGGCGCGTCGATGCCGGTACAAGGGCAGCTCGCTCGCTGCAAACATCTGCCGAATCAGACTCACGCCGTCCCCGCATGGTTCATTGGGGAACGGCGCATCGCCGCCTATGGGTTACTGCTTGGTAAAGCGAATCACGGCCGTGTCGATGCCCGCATCGGACAGACGTTGACGCGTCGCGTTCATGTCGTCGAATTTGGAGAACGGGCCGATGCGGACGCGGAAATACGTTACCCCGCCGGCATCGCGCTGCGACACCTTCGACTCGAAGCCCTGGAACGCCAGGCGCGCGCGCTGCTGCTCGGCGTCGGCGGCGGTTTTATAAGCGCCGACCTGCAGGAAGTAGCCGGTATTGGCGTCGTTCGCGCCGGCCGACGCGCCGGCGGCCGGATGCGCCGCGTTATTGGCGGTATTAGCGTTGTTCGCGTTCTGCGTGGCGGCGGGCGGCACGTTGGCCGGCTGCGCGGGCTTCTTCTGCGCGTTCGCTTGAGCCGGTTGCTGTTGCGCCGGTGCGCTCGCCGCGTTGGGTGCCGCACTCGACGCACCGTTCGTCGACGGTACCTCGACGATTTGCGGCTCTTGCAGCAAACCGGGCGCTTGCGCCGGCGTGGCCGGCTGCCCCGACGATTGGCCCGGCGCCGTGTTCGGCGGAGGCGTTTGTTGCGCCGCCTGCGGCACGGGTTGTCCCGGCGACTTACCTTGCAGCGCCCGATTCGGATCGTATTGCTGTTCGATCGTCCCTGTCTCGGACGCACCGCCCGGCGCGACCTTGGCCACGAACGGCGTGGGTGCGCGCGTGATATAGAGCGCCACGACCACGGCGATCGCCAGGCCGACGATCAAGCCCAGCACGATGCCGAGGAACGTGCTTCCGCTTTGCTTGCCCGCGCCCGAGGCGGCGCCTCGGCCCCGCGCGCGCGCAGGTTGGGCATCGGCGTTCTGCTTCCCCTTCGGGGACGTGCTGCGTGGCGCGGTACGGCTCGGTTTTGCCATTATCTGAATCACCTGCGAAAGAAGCCCGGAGGGCGGCACCGGCGCATGCCGTGCGTCAGGCCGCGAGAAGGGCGGCCACCGATTATAGCGATGGCGCGCGGCGGCGCGCGGTGAACGCGCGCGATGCTTTACATCTTGGCGGGAGAGGACACCCCGATGATCGCGAGGCCGTTGGCGAGCACTTGGCGCGTCGCCGCGAGCAGCGCGATGCGGGCGTCGCGCTCCGCTTGAGAGTCGACCAGCACGCGCTCGGCATTGTAGAACGAGTGAAATTCGCTCGCGAGTTCGCGCAGATAGAACGCGATCGCATGCGGCGCGAGTTCCGACGCCGCATGCGTCAGCATGTCGGGGTATTCCGCCAGCTTATGCATGAGCGACATGGCCCGCGCGCTCGTCAGCACGGAGACGTCCGCTTGCGGCAGCGCCGCCTCGTCGCCGGCGTAACGCGTCTTCCATTCGGCGAGGATCGAGCAGATCCGCGCGTGCGCGTATTGGACGTAATAGACCGGGTTCTCGTCGTTTTGCTTCAGCGCGAGATCGACGTCGAAGACGAATTCGGTGTCGGCCTTGCGCGAGATCAGGAAGAACCGCACCGCATCGCGCCCGCGCTGAATCGTCGCTTCGTCGAGCAGATCGGGAGCGGTTTCTTGACCCGGCGCGGCGCCGCCAGACCATTCGATCAAATCGCGCACGGTGACGTAGCTGCCGGCGCGCTTGGAAATCTTCACTTCCTGGCCGTCGCGCATGACGGTCACCATCTTGTGGAGAACGTAGTCGGGGTAGCCCTTCGGGATGCCGATGCCGAGCGCCTGCAGGCCCGCGCGCACGCGCGCGACCGTGCCGTGGTGGTCCGAGCCCTGCACGTTGATGACCTTCTCGAAGCCGCGTTCCCACTTCGTGACGTGATAGGCGACATCGGGCAGGAAATACGTATAGGTGCCGTCCGATTTGCGCATCACGCGGTCTTTGTCGTCGCCGTATTCGGTCGTGCGCAGCCACAGCGCGCCGTCTTGCTCGAACGTCTTGCCCGCGGCGACGAGCGCGTCGACGGTCTTCGCCACGCGCCCTTCCGAATATAGCGACGATTCGAGGTAGTAGCGATCGAACTTCACGCCGAAGGCCTGCAAATCCATGTCTTGCTCGTGACGCAAATAGGCCACGGCGAATTTGCGGATCGCGTCGAGATCGTCGATGTCGCCCTTGCCTTTGACGGGCTCGCCGTCCTTGGCCGCCACGGTCTCGCCGTTCAGGTAGTCGCAGGCGATGTCGGCGATGTATTCGCCGTTGTACGCCGCCTCGGGCCAGAGCGCATCGCCGGGCTTGAACCCCCTCGCGCGCGCTTGCGTGGAGACGGCCAGGTTATGGATCTGCGCGCCGGCGTCGTTGTAGTAGAACTCGCGGTGAACGCCGTAGCCTTGACTCGCGAGGACGTTCGCGAGCGCGTCGCCGAGCGCCGCTTGCCGGCCATGGCCCAGATGTAGCGGCCCGGTGGGATTGGCCGAGACGAATTCGACGAGCACGCGCTTGCCGGCGCCGTGCGTCGACCGGCCGAAGCCGGCGCCCTCGGCGATGACTGCGCCGACGACGGCCTGCTTCGCCTTCGACGTGAGCCGCAGGTTGATGAAGCCGGGACCGGCAATCTCGGCGGCGTCGATGAGGTCCTTGGCGGCCGGCTGCCCGAGCAGCGTATCGACGATGCGCTGAGCGAGTTCGCGCGGGTTTTTCTGCAGCGGCTTGGCAAGCTGCATGGCGACGTTGCAGGCGACATCGCCGTGCGCGGCCGCCTTCGGGCGTTCGAGCGCGATCGCGGGCGTGACGGCGGCATCGCCGTTCGATTCGGTGACGACTTGCTTCACGCTCGCGGCGAGCAAGGCTTCGAGATTTTGTTTATGTGCGGGCAGCATGCTGTTTCGGTACGGTCGGCTTGAGCGATCCGCGGCGCGGACGCAAGGGGTTGGCGGGAAGCGCGAGCCGGCGGGCTCGCCATCTTCGCGCAAGCGCGGCGCGAACGCGCGCGTTTATCTCTAGCCGGATTTTAGCAGGTGCTAATATGTCTCAATGAGGCGCCCCGCCACCGGGGACGTGGCCGCTATCGCTTTGCGCCGGCCGCGCAGCCGGGAGCAAGCACTGTCATGGCGCTGTCAGGCGTGGTAAACAAAACGAAGGAAACGGGTCCATCATGTTGATTACATTTAAATGTCGTGCGGCGCCGGATGTCGTCATGCTTGAAAATCTGGCGCAGTATCTGGTCGGCATCGTCGGCAAGCAATTGGGCGCGCGCGGCGTGATTACGCACGCCGAGTTGCCCGAGGCGATTTCGAAGCTAGAGGCGGCGATCGTGACGGACAAGCGGGAGATTGCCGAACACGAAGGGCATTTCCATGAAGGGGAAGAGGGACATGAGCCGCACGAGTTGCCGATCGGCCTCGCCCAGCGCGCTTTCCCGTTCCTCGACATGCTGCGCGAAGCGCATCGCGAAAACGCCGACGTCCTTTGGGGTGTTTGAGCGGCCTCGTCCAGGCCGGACCGCCGTGCGGCAAGCGTAGCCGCAATAGTCGGAACAAAGAGCCCGGTTCACGCTTGCTCGCGTGAACCGGGCTCTTCCTTTTGTGCGGACCGCGGGCGCGCTCCGCGATTGCCGCGCGCCGTCGATTAGAGCAAGGGCGCCAACGCCCGCTCGGCATCGGTGAGGGCGATCTCGTTGCGGCGGGCGAAGTCTTCCACTTGGTCGCGATCGATTTTGCCGACCGAAAAGTAGCGGCTTTCCGGATGGGCGATGTAAAAGCCCGACACGCTCGCGGCCGGCAGCATCGCGAGCGATTCGGTCACCGTCATGCCCACCTCGTCGGCCTTGAGCGTGGCGAACAAGTCGCGCTTCACGAGGTGGTCGGGGCAGGCCGGATAGCCTGGCGCCGGCCGGATTCCGGCGTAGCGTTCGGCGATCAGCGCTTCGTTGTCGAGCGTCTCGCCGGCCGCATATCCCCACAGTTCGCGCCGCACGCGCGCGTGCATGGCTTCGGCGAATGCCTCGGCCATCCGGTCGGCCAGGGCTTTGAGCATGATCGCGCTGTAGTCGTCGTGATCGGCGAGGAATTGCTTTTCCTTCGCATCGACGCCGATGCCCGCCGTGACGGCGAACATGCCGATGTAATCGGGCACGCCCGAATCCTTGGGCGCGATGAAATCGGCGAGCGAACGGTTCGGGCGCATCACGCCGTCCACCACGGGCCGCACGCTCTGCTGGCGCAGGTTATGCCACGTCATCGCGACTTGCGAGCGCGATTCGTCGGTGTAGATCTCGATGTCGTCGTCGCCGACGGTGTTCGCGGGCAGCAGCGCGATGACGCCGTTGGCCGTCAGCCAGCGGCCGGCAATGAGCCGCGCGAGCATCGACTTCGCGTCGGAGAACACGCGCCGTGCGGATTCGCCAACGATTTCGTCGTTCAAAATCGCCGGGTAGGGGCCGGCGAGGTCCCACGTCTGGAAAAACGGGCCCCAGTCGATGTATTGCGCCAGCTCGTTCAGGTCGTAGTTCTTGAACACGCGACGCCCCACGAAGGCCGGTTTCACGGGGCGGTAGGCGGCCCAATCGATGCGGGTCTTGTTGGCACGCGCTTGCGCGAGCGTCACCATCGGCTGCGCTTTTTTATTGGCGTGCTGCTGGCGGATCCGCTCGTATTCGCTTTTCAGTTCGTCGAGATACTTGGCCGCGCCCTCGTCGGAGAGCAGATTCGACGCTACCGACACCGAGCGCGACGCGTCGGGCACGTACACCACCGGCCCTTCGTAATGCGGTGCGATCTTCACGGCCGTATGCACGCGCGAGGTGGTCGCGCCGCCGATCAGCAGCGGGATTTTCTTGATGCGGAAGTAATCGTCGCGCTGCATTTCGGAGGCGACGTAGGCCATCTCTTCAAGGCTCGGCGTGATGAGTCCCGAAAGCCCGACGATATCCGCGCCTTCCACCTTCGCTTTGGCGAGGATTTCGTTGCACGGGACCATGACGCCCATGTTGACGACTTCGAAGTTGTTGCATTGGAGCACGACCGAGACGATGTTCTTGCCGATGTCGTGCACGTCGCCCTTCACGGTCGCGATGACGATCTTGCCCTTCGCGCGCACGTCGCCGCCCGCCTCGGCGAGCTTGCGCTTTTCCTCCTCGATGAACGGGATCAGATGCGCCACGGCTTGCTTCATCACGCGCGCCGATTTGACGACCTGCGGCAGGAACATCTTGCCCTGACCGAACAGGTCGCCCACGATGTTCATGCCGTCCATCAGCGGGCCTTCGATCACGTTGATCGGCCGTCCCCCGGCCGCGGCGATCTTTTGGCGCGCCTCTTCGGTGTCTTCGACGATGAAGTTCGTGATGCCGTGCACGAGCGCGTGCGCTAGGCGTGCCTCGACGCCTTGATTGCGCCATTCGAGGTTCTCTTCCTTCTTGGCCGCGCCGGTTTTGAATTTGTCGGCGATTTCGAGCAGCCGGTCCGTCGCGTCGGCGCGCCGATTGAGGATGACGTCCTCCACGCGCTCGCGCAGCTCGGGATCGAGATCGGCATAGACGCCGAGTTGGCCGGCGTTGACGATGCCCATGTCCATCCCGGCTTGAATCGCGTGATAGAGGAACACCGTATGGATCGCTTCGCGCACCGGGTCGTTGCCGCGGAACGAGAACGAGACGTTAGACACGCCGCCGCTTACCTTGGCATACGGCAGGTGCTGCTTGATCCAGCGCGTGGCTTCGATGAAATCGACGGCGTAGTTGTTGTGCTCCTCGATACCCGTCGCGACGGCGAAGATGTTCGGGTCGAAGATGATGTCCTCGGGCTCGAAGCCTACTTCGTCGACGAGGATTCGATACGAACGCTGGCAAATCTGCGTCTTGCGCTCGAACGTATCGGCTTGGCCCGTTTCGTCGAATGCCATGACGACGGCCGCGGCGCCGTAGCGTCGAATCAGCCGGGCATGGTGGCGGAACGCTTCCTCGCCTTCCTTCAGCGAGATCGAATTGACGATGGCTTTGCCCTGCACGCATTTGAGACCGGCCTCGATCACTTCCCATTTCGAGGAGTCGATCATGATCGGCACGCGCGCGATGTCGGGTTCGGAGGCGATCAGATTCAGAAAGCGCACCATCGCCGCTTTCGAATCGAGCATCGCTTCGTCCATATTGACGTCGATGATCTGCGCGCCATTCTCGACTTGTTGGCGCGCCACCGCGAGCGCCTCGTCGAACTGGCCGTTCAGGATCATGCGGGCGAACGCTTTGGAGCCCGTGACGTTCGTGCGCTCGCCCACGTTGATGAAGAGCGCGCCGGAGGCGACGTTAAACGGCTCGAGGCCGGCAAGACGCATCATGTGTTCGGTCATGGTTTGTGTGTGATCTGGCGTAAGTTCGTCCGGGTGCGATGTCATAGCGGCTCGAGGCTGCTGATGCGCTCGAACCATTGCCGGAAGTGCGGGCATTTCTCGCGGATTTCGTCTAGGCCGATGCGGTTTGCGAGATCGGGGCCGTGCAGTGTTTTCCGGTACCGCGGCTTCAATATGCGCGCGAGCAGCTTGGATGGAGCCGTCTCGGGAGAATCATTGATATGTTCCGGTGTTGGAAACCTCGCCTGAACGGCCGAGAGTTCGTCTTGATGGTGAGCCCACGCCGCCTCTGTTTCGCTAAAACGGCTCACGTTGGAAAACAGGATTGCTTCGAATTCGTGCGGCTGGATGTGGGGAATGAAGCGTTCGCGGCGACACTGCGACGCTGCGATAACGTCGTCCGCCAGCAAGGCTTCGATTTGCGACGCTCGTTCGGTGGGAGGCCGCCCGCGGCTTTCTTTCACTCCGGGAAAGCTCGTGTCCAACCCGTAGAGATCGAAAAAGCTGGTGACGTAAGTGTTCGTCCGTTGCGCAAGGGTACTCTTCAACTGTTGCCGCACGCGGGCAAGGTTGAGCGCCCCCCCGCTTGCCGTACCCGACGTCTTGATCAATCGAGGCTCGACGAAGATGTCGAGTCGACCGAGCGCGGGCGCCAATACGCTCCTAACAAACGTTTCTTCGGTCTGCCCTTCCCCGACGACGATCAGCGCGATCATTAGGCCGGTCTCCCGCCGAGGACATTTTGCTTCCAAAGCTCGCCCAGTGAGTAGTCGCCCAGCCAGGTTTTGAACTCATCCGGGTCGAGCCGGCGAAACTCCGAGGCGTTGTCTCTTCGATCGACGACAATCAAGTCTTCGACGCTGAGGCAGTTGATGAGCTCGACCGATTGCGTGGCGATGATCAATTGCTTGTGCTCCGCGGCACGTTGCAAGAGATCGGCGAGGACGTTTATCGCATAGGGGTGCAAGCCCAATTCCGGCTCGTCCAGTAAGATCACCGGCGGCATTAGCTCCCACGGCTGGAGCAAAAGGGTGCACAGACAGATAAATCGTAGGGTGCCGTCCGATAGGGCATGCGCCTTAAGCGGTGTGTCGGGGTCGCGCCGCTCGGTCCATTCGAGCTGCACATCCGCCGTTTCACTCGCTCGGTAGACGAAGTCGTCGAAGAACGGCGCCACGAGCCGAATGGCCGCCACGATCGCGCGGTAGCTGGCAATATGGTTCTCGCGCAGCATGCGGAGCCACGCCGCTAGATTCGCTCCATCCTCTTTCAAGCGGAGCGTGTCGTTAGTCGCGTGTATTTGCTTGACCTTCGCGGAATCGCTAGTGTCGTGGAAGTGGTAGACGCGCAGGCGGTTGAGCGGGTGGACGATTTCCTGCAGAAAGCGAGCCGTCGCAGGGTTGGCGGTACCCGCGTCGAGGTGGCGGGCTAGTTGCGACTCGGGATGCGACGCGCCAAAGGTTATCGGCCGCGACTGCGAGTGCTGCCACCGGTTATCCCAGACGATCTCTTGCCCGAAAACCAGACGATGGTCGGTCGTAGGCTCCAGCTCGAATCGATAGCGGTCCGCTTGGACCGCGGCTTCACCCTCTGACACCTCGGATTGATCGAACTCGAACTCAGCGACGATGCGGTCCGTCGTTTTGCGGCCATAGTAAAGAAGCGCATCCGGCCCGCCGCGCAATTGGACATGCATCTGCAACCGCTCGCTGAACATCTCTGCGAGCATGCGGAAGAAGCCGATGAAATTCGATTTCCCGGCTCCATTCGCCCCGATCAGAACGTTCAAGTTGCGCAACTCCAGATCACGCAATGCTCGGATCGACTTGTACCCCTCGATGGTCAGTTTGTTGATCGCTGGCATGATCGCAGTCCAAATGGCGGGGGCCAGTTAAGCCGCGTCGCGGTAATGTGCCCACGCGCGCGGCTTCACGCCGCTCAGCGCTTTGGCGATCGCCGCGATGTGTTCAGGCGTCGTGCCGCAGCAGCCGCCCGCGAGATTCACGAGCCCGGCCTGCGCGAATTCCTTCAACTGGCGCGACGTGTCGTCGGGCGTTTCGTCGAAGCCCGTGTCGCTCATCGGATTCGGCAAGCCCGCGTTCGGATAGCACGACACATAGGTGTCGCAAATCTTGGCCAGCTCGGCGATGTACGGACGCATCAACGCAGCGCCGAGCGCGCAGTTCAAGCCGAACGTCAGCGGCTTCGCATGACGCAGCGAATTCCAGAACGCCTCGACCGTCTGCCCCGACAAAATGCGGCCCGAGGCGTCGGTGACCGTGCCGGAGATCATCACGGGCAGCACTTGCCCCGTGTTCTCGAACAGTTCGTCCAACGCGAAGAGGGCCGCCTTCGCATTGAGCGTATCGAAGATGGTCTCGACGAGGAACAGGTCGGCGCCCCCCTCCAGCAACGCTTGCGCTTGCTCGTAGTACGCCGCCCGCAACTCGTCGAACGTGATGTTGCGCGCGCCCGGGTCGTTGACGTCGGGCGAGATACTGGCCGTCTTCGGCGTCGGTCCGATCGCGCCCGCGACGAACCGGGGCTTGTCCGGCGTCGAATATTTATCGCAAGCGGCGCGCGCGAGCTGCGCCGACGCCAGATTCATCTCGCGCACGAGCGATTCCATCCCGTAATCGGCCTGCGCGACCGACGTGGCCCCGAACGTGTTCGTTTCGATGATGTCGGCGCCCGCGGCCAGATACTGCTCGTGGATCTCGCCGATGATCTGCGGTTGCGTCAGCGAGAGCAACTCGTTGTTGCCCTTCACGTCGCGCCCGAAATCCTTGAAGCGTTCGCCTCGATAACGCGCTTCGTCGAGCTTGTAGCGCTGGATCATCGTGCCCATCGCGCCGTCCAGGATCAAGATGCGCGACGCGAGCAGCGCGGGCAAGGCGGCGCCTCGCGTATAGGGCGTGGGGGCGGCTGGAGCGGCGGCGGACGGGTTCATGACGGGCGGGCTCTAGGCGTAATCTCGGAACCGACATTGTAGCGGCTGCCGATTGAGCCCGCCGGTGATCCCGGGGGCGAGCAACGCGCAAAAGAAAACCCCGCCCGGCAAGCCGGACGGGGTTCGATGGGATTGTCGTGCCGCCTTGCGGCCTATGAAACCGTCAGTGCAGAACCACGGGCTGGGTCATCAGACTGTCGAATTGACCGAGGAACTCGTCTACTTCGTCTAACGTGGGCTCTTCTTCGATGAGCTTGCGTACATGCTCTCGAAACTGTGCCGCCATCGCGCCGTCGATGAAGATCTCGCGCTGCGTGTTCTTGTCTACGATTTCGTAGCCACCTGCGTTCATCGCCAGGTGGCCCGCTTGCGGTGCGAACTCGACGACACAATAGTTGGGGCTGTTGTAGATCATTTGCATGGCGACACTCCTTATTCCGATTGGCTCCTGGCCGTTTTCCGCCCAGTACTTGGAGCGTGTTGCATGGAATTTCAAGGGGTGGGTCTTAAACGACGCTTAAAACGGGTTGGAACATTGCAACTAAATGTTCGCCCCCAAACCGCAACCGCCAGCCTCAAGCGCCATCGACCTAATCGTTAGACCCCAATCATGCAAAACGTTCGAGCGGCAAGGGAAAACATCGAGGATCGTCCGTGTGCCTCGACACCTGCGTTAACGGCACGCGCGAGTCGCCGGTTTAGGGCTGCTCGCGCGTCGGCCCGGTCTCGAGCGCCGCGGCATCGGACGAGTCATCCGGTGTCCTTGCCATCGATGTTGCATTTTCCGCGCCCGGCGGGCGCAGGGGGCCGCGCCAGACGAGCTCCATCTGCGAGCCGTTGGGTTCCGTCTGCATGATCCGGGCGGGCAGCCAGCCCAGCGAAGGGGCGAGCCAAACGTCGATGCGGCGCCTGTCGCCGTCATGCCGAGGCAGTCTCATGAAGTGGCGGGCGTCGATGAAACCTTCGGCAGTCCGAATCGATTCGTCGCCGATCGTCTCGATCGGCCAAAGCTCGCCGCTGTCGTCGTCGGCCACGTAGAACGAGCGCGTGACGCCCGGTTTGTAGGTATCGGGATCGCCGCGTACGAGGCTTGCAAGCTGCATCACCATGCTGAAGCGGTCTTGGGCGCCGTCCGGCAGCGCAAGCGTCGTGCTCGTGCGCGTGAAGCCGATGCGTTTGTCCGCACGGTCGAACGTCGTGACTTGCTCGGGGCGGCGGCCGCGCTTTTCGATGTAGTGCTCGGGTGCAAGGCCAAAGGCGTCGATGCGGCCGCGGCTTTCGTAGGTAAACGTCCCGACGAATGGCAGCGGTACCGAAACGAGCATTTCATAGCCCTCGCGGTCGCTTGACCATCGGATCGTGCCTGGCGCGTTTTCCACCCCGTTGTAAAAGGTGTTGTAGTGCAAATCCCCGGAGGGCGGGACCGAGAATCGCGGGCCCGTCTTCGCGGTGCCCGCGGAGGCGTGGGTCGCGGCGTCGGTGGGCTCGCCGACGGCCGCGCTCGCCGCGAGCGCGGGGCCAGTCGCCGAGGGCTCGCTGACGCCCGGCGATTCGGACCCTTGCGGCGATTCGGTCGCGGCGGGGGGCGGGGTCAGGGCATGGAGCACGGGCGCGGCTTGGCCGTGCCGAGGCGCGCGGGCACGCGCCGGTTCGGTGCGCGCCGCGGGCGGACGATGTCCGGTCTCGCCGCGCGCGATCCGTTGCGCTGTCAACAGCGCCACCTCGACGGGAGGCTTGGACGTTTCGGGCGCGAGCGCGTCGCGATGCGTCGCGAACCACACCCAGCCCGCGCCATGCAGCGCGACGGCTAGCGCCAGCGCCGCGCCCCAACGCCAGGCGCGGCGCGGCGTCCCGCGCGGGGCGGAAACGGTACTGAGCGCCGGGGGGCAGCGGGACAACTCGGACATGGCGGAAGACTCGGGCGCCCGAAGGCAGCTTGCGAAACGTGGCAAGACACGGACAAACGCACATGATGCCCGCAAATGACGGATCGTGCCGGCCGTGACGAGCCGCCGGCGATCGCGCATCGAGCGTTACCGCGGCGCTTCGCTGTAGCCGAGTTCGTACGAGAGCTTGGCGGCGCATGCCTTGAGCGCTAGCGCGATCGGCCCGTCCCATGCGAGGTCGAATTCGCCCTCGTGCCCCAGCGCGGTCAAGCCGAGCGCCAGATCGCCGGAGGCGTCGAATACGGGGACGCAAAAGGCGTGGATCGTCGGCAGCAGCATGCCGGCAACGCGCGCCGCGCCATGCTCGCGTACCTGCGCGAGCACGGCTTCGAGTTCGGCTTCGCTGCGTGGACCCGTTGCGTGCGCGGCGCGGCGCGAGTGGCCCAGTTCGCGCTCGATCATGGCGGCGGTCTTGCCGCGCGGGAGGTAGGCCGCGAACAGCAGTCCCGTGGCCGAGCCGAGCAGCGGCATGACATCGCCGAGCTTGAGCGCCGCCTTCGCCGGGTGGCTCGATTCGCTCCAATGAACGACGGTAGGTCCGAGGTTGCCCCAAACCGCGATTCCGACGGTCACGTCGAGCCGGTCGCGCAGCTCGCTTAGCGCGAGCCGGGCGAGCTTGACGCCGTCCACGCGGGCCAGCCGCGCAAGGCCCATCTGCAACGCGAAGCCGCCCAGCTCGTAACGCCCCGAAACGGGGTCTTGCGCCACGACGCCCAGGCGCTGAAAACTCACGAGATAACGGTGCGCCTTCGCGGGACTCATCTGGGCGCGCTTAGCCAGATCGCGCAGCATCATCGCGCCCGGCTCGTTCGTCAGCACCTCCAGCAGACGAAATCCGACTTCGATCGACTGGATCCCCGAGCGCACCTTTTCCTCGCCGTCGGCGCCTTCCTCGAGCGCCTCGGGCGGCTCCCCGAGCTCAGGATCGGGCGAATCGGACAAAGCGGACGGGTGGGGATGCGTGGCGGACATGAGAAAGCGGGTGCGGGGTGATCGAGGGCCCGATTGGGGCTTCGGCTGGAATGCGCGCATCGCGACGGCCGACCGGGCCCCGTGGTGCTGCGCATTCACCATCGTAAAATAGATTGCTTCCAACGTCATCTCACGGCTTCGATCCTCGCTAAATGAAACTTGCCACGCTCAAAGACGGTTCCCGCGACGGTCAATTGATTGTCGTTTCGCGCGATCTGCGCACGGCCGCCATCGCCGATGGCATCGCTCCGACGCTGCAGCGCGCGCTCGACGACTGGCCCTTCTACGCCCCGCAGCTCGCCGAGCTCTACGACGCGCTCAATCAAGGCCGCGCCCGCAATACGTTCGCGTTCGAGCCGAAGGACTGCATGGCTCCGTTGCCGCGGGCATTTCAATGGGCCGACGGGTCTGCCTACGTCAATCACGTCGAACTCGTGCGCCGTGCCCGCGGGGCCGAAATGCCGCCCGAGTTCTGGACCGATCCCTTGATGTATCAAGGTGGCAGCGACGACTTCCTCGGTCCGCGCGACGACATCGTTTGCGCCTCGGAGGCATTCGGTATCGACTTCGAAGCCGAAGTGGCGGTCGTGACATCGGACGTACCGATGGCGAGTGCGCCCGACGCCGCGCTCAAGGCGGTGCGCCTGCTCATGCTCGTGAACGACGTTTCGTTGCGCAACTTGATTCCTGCCGAACTAGCGAAGGGTTTCGGCTTCTTTCAAAGCAAGCCGGCCACGGCGTTTTCGCCCGTGGCGGTGACGCCCGACGAACTGGGCGAGCACTGGCGGGAGGGCCGCGTGCATCGGCCGATGATCGTGCATTGGAACGGTAAGAAGGTCGGTCAGCCCGAGGCCGGGGTCGATATGGTGTTTCATTTCGGCCAGTTGATCGCCCATGCGGCCAAGACACGGAATCTGCGCGCCGGCTCGATCGTGGGCTCGGGCACCGTCTCGAACAAGGACGACAAGCGCGGCTACTGCTGCATCGCCGAGAAACGCTGTCTCGAAACGATAGCGGGCGGCGCACCCCAAACGGAGTACATGAGGTACGGCGACACGGTCAAGATCGAGATGTTCGACGAAGCGGGCAAATCGATCTTCGGCGCGATCGAGCAATCGGTGGCCCCGCTCGAGCGATGACCTAGCATGGCCGCGCCGGGTTTGGCCCGATGCGGGGCCGTCCGCGCGGGCCTACACTGACGAGACTGCGACGGCGCCCACGCGGCTCGTCGATACCCTTAAAGAGCCGACACGGATGACCGATACGACGCCTGCCGAAGACTTGAAGCATTACGCGCACTACCACTCGCTGCGGTTCAAGCGCCATCCTCACGGCGTGCTCGAAATCGTCATGAGCGGCGAGGGGATGAACAAGAGCGGCCTGGCCGCCGCGGACGACCGCATGCATCGCGAACTGGCCGAGATTTGGCGCGATGTCGACCGCGACCCGCATACGCGCGTCGCGGTGATACGCGGCGAAGGCAAAGGCTTCTCCGCGGGCGGCGACCTTGGCCTCGTCGAGCAGATGGCCGACGACTTCGACGTGCGCTCGCGCGTCTGGCGCGAGGCCCGCGACCTCGTCTACAACGTCATCAACTGCAGCAAGCCGATCGTCTCGGCGATGCACGGCCCCGCCGTGGGCGCCGGGCTCGTCGCGGGCTTGCTGGCCGATGTATCGATCGCGGCCACCGACGCGCGCATCATCGACGGGCACACGCGTTTGGGCGTGGCCGCCGGCGATCATGCCGCCATCGTGTGGCCGCTGTTGTGCGGCATGGCCAAGGCGAAGTACTACCTGTTGCTATGCGAGGCCGTGAGCGGGGCGGAAGCCGAGCGCATCGGGCTCGTATCGCTCGCCGTCGAACCGGACGATTTGCAGCCGCGCGCGTTCGAGGTGGCGACGCGGCTCGCGCAAGGCTCGCAAAGCGCCATTCGCTGGACCAAATACGCGCTCAACAATTGGCTGCGCATGGCCGGGCCGACCTTCGATACGTCGTTGGCGCTCGAATTCATGGGGTTTTCCGGCCCGGACGTACGCGAAGGCATCGAGTCGCTGCGCGAGCGGCGCGCGCCTCGGTTTCCGGGCAGCGGCGAAGCGGGCTGAACGCTATACGCTTTTTGACGACATTTCACTGTATCCGAGGAGCCGTTCATGACCGATACCGCAGGCGACAAACCGCCTTTCCCGGGCTTTCCCGGTTTTCCGCCCGCCGAGATGCTCGACAAGATGTGGGACATGATGCGCCTCACGCCGTTCGGTGCGGCGTTCCCCGGGATGCAGCCCGGCACGGCGCAAGGCTTCGGCTCGCCGCTGACCGCGATGTCGGACATGATGTCGCCGCTCATGAGCGTCGAGGAACTCGATAAGCGCATCACGGATATGCGCGCCGTCGAGCAATGGCTGAAGTTGAACTTGAACATGCTGCAGTCGGCGATTCAGGCGCTCGAGGTGCAGCGTGCGACGCTCTCCACGCTGCGCGCGTTCGGTGCGTTCGCGCAGGCCTCGATGACTCAAGCGACCGATGGCGGGAGCGCGCAACCGAGCTCCCCTTCGCCGTGGAGCACGTCGTCGAGCACGCAGTCCGACAGCGCGGCGGGGCCCGGCTCGGCGGCGCGAGCGAGCGCGGCTCAGGCGGCATCCAGCGCCGGCGATAGCGATGCGAGTGCCGCCGGCGACGCGCAGCAAAGCGCAGACGCGCCGGCCGGTGGTGCGTTCGACCCGTCGAGTTGGTGGAATCTGTTGCAGTCGCAATTCAATCAATTGGCGGCGTTTGCGATGACGCAGCCGGGCGCGGCCGGCGAGCAAGGCGAGGGCGATGCGAAACCGGCATCGTCGAAAAAGGCCGGCGGCGCGGCCGGCACTCGGGCCGCGGGCGGCTCGGCCAAGGCGGCTCCCGAGCCTGCCGCGAAACGGCCGGCCGCACGCAAACCCGCGGCGAAACCCGCCTCACGGCCGGGCAGCGCCGCGCGCGGGGAAAAATGACGTCGATACGGGCAGGCCGCGAGTGAGCCGCTTCGATTGCCGCTCGCGAGTCCTGCCTGGTTTTTCGCTGGGGTGCGTACCGTGCGTCTGGCGCTGGTTTTGATGGGAGGCGGCGCGCGCGCCGCTTACCAAGTGGGCGCCCTCAAGGCGCTGGCGCAACTCGCGCGCGAGATCGCGCCGGAGCGGCGCGCCTCGCCGTTTACGATCGTATGCGGCACGTCGGCCGGCGCCATCAATGCCGCCTCGATCGCCAGTCACGCGGACGACCTCGCATTGGGCGTCGGCCGGCTCATCGATTTTTGGTCGCATATCCGCGCGGCGCAGGTCTATCGCACCGATTGGCGCGGGGTGGCGGCCGCCGGCGCGCGATGGCTCGCGGCGATGAGTTTCGGCTGGGCCGTGCGGCGCTCGCCGCGGGCGCTCTTCGACAATAGCCCGCTCGCCGCTTTGCTGCACGGCGCGCTCGATTTCGCGCGCATCGGCGAAATGCTCGATGCGCATGCGTTGCACGCCTTGTCGATCACGGCGCTCAGTTATTCGAGCGGCAGGCATTTGACGTTCTATCAGGCGGAGGAGCCGATCCAGTCTTGGCGGCGGGCGCAGCGAGGGGCGCGCATGGTATCGCTCACGCCCGCGCATTTGCTGGCGTCGTCGGCGATCCCGTTTCTCTTCCCGGCGGTGCCGCTCGAGCTCGACGGCTGCATCGAGTACTTCGGCGACGGCTCTATTCGGCAAATCGCGCCGCTGAGCCCCGCGATTCATTTCGGCGCGCAGCGCATCGTCGTGCTCGGGGCGGCGGCGCCGCGCCCCGAAGTGCCGGCGGCGGGCATCGAGAGCGGTTATCCCTCGCTCGCGCAAATCGGCCAACAAGTGCTCGCCAGCGTCTTTCTCGACTCGATCGGCGCCGATATCGAACGCATCGAGCATATCAACGGCATGATTCGTCACCTGCCGCAGCAGATCGAACCCGAGAGCGGCTGGCGCCATGTCGATGTATTGCCGATCGCGCCCAGTGAGCGCATCGAACTCGTGGCCGCGCGCCATCTAAAGCGTCTGCCGCTCACGGTGCGCGGGCTGCTGGGCGCCGTCGGCGGCAACCGGGCCGCCGGCGCGTCGTTCGCGAGCTATCTGCTGTTCGAGGCGGAATTCGCGGCCGAACTGATCGAACTCGGGTTTCGCGACGCGCTTGCGCAGCGCGAACGGCTGGCCGATTGGATTCGCGCGACCCTCGAGCAAGAGCCGGCGGGCGCAGCGCGGACGGGCGCCGAGCGCCCCCGCGCATTGCCATGAGCCGACGCGCCGCCGTTGTGGCGGCGCGTCGGACGTTCCTCGAAGCGGGCGGCGACGCCGGCGGCGCATGCTATCATTTCAAAGCTTTCGATCCGTGGGCGAACACCCAAAAACCATGATCGCGGTTGGTCGTTGCGCCGCCGTCCTCCGGACACTGCAAGGCAAGGGCTCGGCGCGAGGCGCGGCGCCGCGTTCGATCATCTCCGGGGCTCAGCGCCGGGCGATGTGCACACGCGCGGCACCGGTCGCACCGGCGGCCTTGAGTTCGGTCAATAAATGGATACGATCGCAGCGTAAAATTGTGTGCTTTTCGCCGCACGGTGCGGCGAGCGGCCGCGCGCGGCAATAGTCATACGAGTTGCAATGGGCAGACCAGGGGTGGGACCTATGAACACCATGCTTTATCCGGAACTTTATAAATCGCTGGAATCGGTCCGATGGGATATGGAGAAGGACATTCCCTGGGACAAGTTCGATCCGTCGCTGCTGACCGACGAGCAGGCCACGACGATCAAAATGAACGCGATCACGGAATGGTCGGCGCTGCCGGCCACGGAGATGTTCCTACGCGACAACCACCACGACAGCGACTTCTCGGCGTTCATGAGCGTGTGGTTTTTCGAGGAGCAAAAGCATTCGCTGGTCTTGATGGAGTACCTGCGCCGCTTCAAGCCCGAGATGGTGCCGACCGAAGAGGAGCTGCACGCCGTGCGCTTCGAGTTCGACCCGGCCCCGCCGCTCGAAACGCTGATGCTGCACTTTTGCGGCGAAATCCGCCTGAATCACTGGTATCGCCGCGCCGCCGAATGGCACACGGAGCCCGTGATCAAACATATTTACGAGACGATCTCGCGCGATGAGGCGCGCCACGGCGGCGCCTATTTGCGTTACATGAAGAAAGCGCTGAACAACTGCGGCGACGTCGCGCGCGCGGCGTTCTCGAAGATCGGCGTCTTGATGGCTTCGGCGCGCCGGACCGAAAAGCCGCTGCACCCCACCAATTTGCACGTGAATCGCGATCTGTTCCCGCGCGACACGATCCAATCGCGCCTGCCCGATCCCGAATGGCTCGAGCGTTGGCTCGACGAGCAGATCCGTTTCGACGACGGCTGGGAAAAGAAGGTGGTCGAGCGCATCTTGCACAACCTCTCGCTGCTGTTCGAGCGCACGTTTACGACGGCTCAGGAACTGAACCGCTATCGCAAGGAAGTCGCTGCGCGCCTACAGGCCGCGGGTTCGGCCGAGCATCAGGCCGCTTAACGCGGCCTGCCTCAAGCCCATGTCTCCCGTCTCGTTCGAACGCAAAATCACCACGCGCGAAGCGCTCTCGGCCCGGCGCGACACCCTTGCCGGCCCCGTCGTCTTCACGAACGGCGTGTTCGACATCCTGCACCGCGGTCATGTGACCTACCTTGCGCGCGCGAAAGCGCACGGCGCCACGCTGATCGTCGGCGTCAATAGCGACCCCTCGGTGCGCATGCTCGGCAAGGGCGACGACCGTCCGATCAACGTCGAGGATGACCGGATGGCGCTGCTTGCCTCGCTCGAATCCGTGGATTGGGTCGTGCCGTTCGAGGAGCGCACGCCGGTCGAACTCATCCGCGCGCTGCGCCCCGACGTGCTCGTCAAAGGCGGCGACTACGACATGGACGCGCTACCCGAATCGGCGATCGTGCGCGGTTGGGGCGGCCGGGCGCTGGCGATCGCGTTCGAACACGAGCGCTCCACGACGGCATTGCTCAAGAAAGTACGCGCCCAAGCCGGCACAGCCTGAGCCGCGTCATCGGGCGTGCGGCGTGCTTAGCCGCCGAGCGGCGCCGCGTTCAGGGCCGGCGACGGATCGGGCTGACCGATGATGACTTGCTCGGCCGACTGGGCCTCGCTGATCGGCGTTGCCTTCAGCCATTCGGGATGAACCTGCCGTTCGATATGATTCGACTCGATCGGCCCGGCCGCCGGCAGCGGCCCGAGCATGCCGCTCGCGAGCGCGAACGCGATCATATTCGCAAGCAACAAAATGGCGATTAGCCAACGCAACATCGTCACGTCTCCCTATCGTTCACATCCGTTTTGCGAGCAATCCGCCGCATCTTGCGCCGCGATCAGCGCGAGCCCCGCCAACACCAGGGAGTCGTGGCGCGTATGCGGCACGTCGAGCGCCTGGGTGATCTCGTCCGCCGCGCCGCCGCCGACGACGAGCCTAACCGGTACGTCCCAAGCGCGCGACAGGTCGCGCCACGCGCGCTCGAGGAGCCCGGCCTGAGCGAACAGCGAACCGCACGCGATCGCATGGCGCGTGTCGGTCGCGAACGCATGTCGCGCGGGTAGCTCGCCGACGAGCGTGCGCGCCGAGTCCGCGGCCAACGTGGGCAATTGGGCCGTATGCTCGCCCAGCGAGCGCATCATCAGCGCCCATCCGGGCGCGATCATGCCACCCACGAATCGGCCGTCCGCCGTCAGCGCTTCCAACGTCGTCGCGGTGCCGAGCGTGGCGATCAACAGCGCTTCGCCCGGAAACGCGGCACGTGCTCCGATGAGGCTGGCCCATCGATCGCTGCCTAGCAGCTCCGGGGCGCCGTAGCCGTTGACTACGCCGCATTGCCGCGCGCGGGCGCGGATGAACGTGCGCGGCAAATCCGGCCAATGCGTATCGAGCAGCGCCGTTAGCCGCTCGGCCACGGCTTCGCCCGCCACGTTCGAGATCCAGGCGCCGGCCGGCGCGTCGAGCCCCGCCCAGTCGGAATCCGTCTCGGCCTCGAGCGTATGCGCCAATATACCGCCGCCCACGGACGCCCCGCGGCCGTCGACGAGCGCCCATTTGATGCGGCTGTTGCCGGCATCGATCAGCAGGTGCGGCGCGCGGCCCGTCATGGCGCCTCGCCGGCGAGCCGCAGCGAGACGTCACCCGTCGCGATGGCCTGCGTGCCGGTAGCGGTGGCGAGCAGAAGTTGCCCGGACGCGTCGACACCCGTTGCCGTGCCGCGTGCGAACTCCACACCTTTCTCGATCAGGACGACTTCGCGGTTCGCATAGGCGTGGTACGCATTCCAGCGATCGACGAAGGCGGCGAAGCCATGCGCGCCGAAACGCTCGATCATCTCCGTGAGCGCCTTGACGACGACGGCGAGGGTGTCGGTCAAATTCGCATTGGGCAGCGCCTGCGAGAGCGCCGCGGGCGGGGTGCCGCGGGCTTGAGCGGGCAGGCTGGACGCGGCCGCTTCCAGTTCGGCTTCGAGCGCTTCGTCGCGCCGCACGTTGATGCCGACGCCGATGACGACAGCACTGGCGCTTGCGGTGCTCCAGGCTGTTTCGATCAAGATGCCGGCAAGCTTGCGGCCGTCCAGCAGCACGTCGTTCGGCCATTTGAGCCGCACTCGCGCGGCTTCGCTCGGGGTCAAGCGTCCGAGCGCCTCGGCGACGGCGACGCCGGTCGCGAGGCTTAGACCCGCGAGACCCGCCAGCGGGCGCGGCAGCACGCACGCGAGCGAGAACGTGAGCGCGTGTCCCGGCTTCGTTTGCCACGTGCGGCCTTGCCGCCCTCGGCCCGCCGTTTGCCGGTAGGCCGCCCGCACCGCATGCACGCCCAAGGCGACACGCTCGCGCGGCAGCGCTTTCATGCGCGCCATCAGGTCCGTGTTGGTGGAGGCCGTCTCGTCGACGATCTCGAGCGCCTCGGACGGAATCGCGCTCGCGCCGCCGGCCCGCGCGCGGTCGCGGTCGATGCGCCAGTCGCCGCTCTCCGGCGCGGCGCCGGCGTTCGGAGGGGGAAAAAGGGTATCGGTCATGGCTGTATTGTAGTGGGGCCGGCGCCGGGCGGCGTGCGAACCTCGCGGTCGCGCGCCGTATCCAGTGAAAAGACCGGTCGGGCGCGCGCCCGCTACAATGGCCCCAGTTCACTTTCCGTCTGATATTCGTTCCTTGGACTTCGATACCCCGCCCGGTTTGCGGATCGAGGCCGGCACCTCCGGGCCGCGCGTCACGCTGTCCGGCCAATGGACGGCGCTGGCGCTCGCGCGCGACCGCGCCCGCGCCGGCGCGACCTCGCGCCTGGCC
>NZ_QUBS01000005.1 GCF_003390925.1 Trinickia diaoshuihuensis
GCTGCTCTATTGGTATCACTACTCGCACAACGGCCGCCGCATCGAGGTGGAGACAGACGACGACTCGATCGGCGGCCATTTCCTGCACCTGCTGCACGGCAAAACGCCGTCGAAATCGTGGGTCGAGGCGATGCATACATCGTTGATCCTCTATGCCGAGCACGAATTCAACGCTTCGACGTTTACGGGCCGCGTCATCGCCGGTACGGGTTCGGACATGTACTCGTCGATCACCGGTGCGATCGGCGCGCTGCGCGGACCGAAGCACGGCGGCGCGAACGAAGTCGCGTTCGAGATCCAATCGCGCTACGCCTCGCCCGACGAAGCGGAGGCCGACATCCGCCGCCGCGTCGAGAACAAGGAAGTCGTGATCGGCTTCGGCCATCCCGTCTATACGATTTCCGACCCGCGCAACAAGGTCATCAAGGAAGTCGCTCGCAAGCTGTCCAAGGAAGCCGAAGATACGCGTCTGTTCAATATCGCCGAGCGCCTCGAATCGGTGATGTGGGATGCGAAAAAGATGTTTCCGAATCTGGACTGGTTCAGCGCCGTGTCCTATCACATGATGGGCGTGCCCACGGCGATGTTCACGCCGCTGTTCGTGATCTCGCGTACGTCGGGCTGGAGCGCGCACATCATCGAGCAACGGATCGACAACAAGATCATCCGCCCGAGCGCAAACTACACGGGACCGGAGAATCTGAAGTTCGTGCCGATCGGCAAGCGCTGATCCGATGCGTGAAGCGGGCCCGCGATCGGTTCGGGGGCCCGCGGTGGCGGTATGGCTAAGTGGGGAGACAGATCATGAGCACACATATGTACGAAGCGGCCCTCGAAAAGAACGCCGCGAACTTCGCGGCGCTGACGCCGCTCACGTTCATCGAACGCGCGGCGAGCGTTTATCCGACGCGCCTCGCCGTCGTACACGGGGCGATTCGGCGCACCTGGCGGGAAACCTATGCGCGCACGCGCCGCCTCGCGTCGGCCCTCGCCGCGCGCGGCATCAAGGCGGGCGACACGGTCGCCGTCATGCTGCCCAATACACCGGCGATGGTGGAGACGCATTTCGGCATCCCCATGCTCGGCGCCGTGCTCAACACGCTCAATACACGCCTCGATGCCGCCACGCTGGCCTTCATGCTCAACCACGGCGAAGCGAAAGCCTTGCTCGTCGATCGCGAGTTCTCCGAGTTGATGCGCTCGGTACTGCCGGCGGTAGAGCGCCCGATTCTCGTCGTCGACGTCGACGATCCGCTTTATACGGGCCCGGGCGAGGCGCTCGGCGAAATCGAATACGAAGCGCTGCTCGCGAGCGGCGACCCCGAGTTTGCTTGGCAGCCGCCGGCCGACGAATGGGACGCCATTAGTCTGAACTACACCTCCGGCACGACGGGCAACCCGAAGGGCGTCGTCTATCATCATCGCGGCGCCTATACGGCCGCGATCAGCGCGATTCTCGAATGGGACATGCCCAAGCACGCCGTCTATCTGTGGACACTGCCGATGTTCCACTGCAACGGATGGACGTTCCCGTGGGCCGTGGCCGCCCGCGCGGGCGTGAACGTCTGCCTGCGCAAAGTCGATGCGAAAGCGATCTTCGATCTGATCCGCGGCGAGCGCGTCACCCATTACTGCGGCGCACCGATCGTGCATAACCTGCTCGTAAACGCCCCCGATGAAATGAAGGCCGGCATCACCCATCGCGTCAGCGCGATGGTGGCCGGCGCGGCGCCGCCCGCCGCGCTGATCGAAAGCCTCGAGCGGCTCGGGTTCGACCTGACACATGTCTATGGGCTGACGGAAGTCTACGGACCCGCTTCGGTATGTCCGCAACAAGAGGATTGGGCGGGGCTGGACATCGGCGAACGCGCCCGTCTGAACGCGCGCCAAGGCGTGCGCTATCACCTGCAGGACGGCTGCACAGTGCTCGATCCCGAAACGATGCAGCCGGTGCCGGCCGACGGCGAAACGATCGGCGAAATCATGTTCCGCGGCAATATCACGATGAAGGGCTACCTGAAGAATCCGACCGCGACCGAGGAAGCATTCCGCGGCGGCTGGTTCCACACGGGCGACCTCGGCGTGATTTACCCCGACGGCTATATCCGCATCAAAGACCGCAGCAAAGACATCATCATCTCGGGCGGCGAGAACATCTCCAGCATCGAGATCGAAGACGTGCTCTACCGGCATCCCGCCGTGACGGCCGCCGCCGTCGTGGCTAAGCCCGATCCGCGCTGGGGCGAAACGCCTTGCGCGTTCGTCGAACTGAAGACGGGTGCCTCGGTAACCGCCGCCGATTTGATCGCGCATTGCAAGGCCCACCTTGCGGGCTTCAAAGTGCCGCGCGCGATCGAATTCGTCGAACTGCCGAAGACCTCGACGGGCAAGATTCAAAAATTCGAACTGCGCAAATTGGCCAAGTCCGTCTCCGCCATCGACGTATGACGCGCCCTTTCGCTTCTCACTATCCATTTATCGAAGCCCTGCCCTCCGGCGGGGCCGACCTTCGCTCGACGCAAGATGAACACTGACTATCGCAAAGCATTGCCCGGCACCGGGCTCGACTATTTCGACGCGCGCTCGGCCGTCGAAGCGATCGAGAAGGGCGCCTACGACACACTCCCCTACACCTCGCGCGTGTTCGCGGAGAATCTCGTGCGCCGTTGCGAGCCGTCGCTGCTGACCGATGCGCTCAAGCAGCTAATCGAACGCAAACGGGACCTCGACTTTCCTTGGTTCCCGGCCCGCGTCGTCTGTCACGACATCCTCGGTCAAACCGCTTTCGTCGATCTGGCCGGTCTGCGTGACGCCATCGCCTCGCGCGGCGGCGACCCCGCCCTCGTCAACCCCGTGGTCCCGACGCAACTCGTGGTGGACCACTCGCTCGCCGTCGAATGCGGCGGCTACGACAAGGACGCCTTCTCCAAAAACCGCGCGATCGAAGACCGCCGCAACGAAGACCGCTTTCACTTCATCGATTGGACGAAAAAGGCGTTCAAGAACGTCGATGTGATCCCGCCCGGCAACGGGATCTTGCATCAGATCAACCTCGAACGCATGAGCCCCGTGGTGCAGGTGCAAGACGGCGTGGCGTTTCCGGACACGCTCGTCGGCACCGACTCGCATACGCCGATGGTCGATGCGCTCGGCGTCATTGCCGTCGGCGTCGGCGGCCTCGAAGCCGAGAGCGTCATGCTCGGCCGCGCCTCGTGGATGCGCCTGCCCGATATCGTCGGCGTCGAATTGACGGGCGAACGCCAAAGCGGCATCACGGCGACCGATATCGTGCTCGCGCTGACCGAATTCCTGCGCAAGGAAAAGGTCGTCTCGGCCTACCTCGAATTCTATGGCGAGGGGGCCTCGCGGCTGACGCTGGGCGACCGCGCGACGATCTCCAATATGGCGCCCGAATTCGGCGCGACGGCGGCGATGTTCTACATCGACGAACAAACGATCCGCTATCTGAAGCTGACCGGCCGCGACGATTCGCTCGTCAAGCTCGTCGAGACTTATGCGAAGCAAACCGGTCTGTGGGCCGATACGCTCTCGCGCGCGCAATACGAGCGCGTACTGCGCTTCGATCTGTCCAGCGTCACGCGCAACATCGCGGGCCCCTCGAATCCGCACCGGCGCGTGCCGACGAGCGAACTGGCTGCACGCGGCATCAGCGGCAAGGTCGAGAACGAGCCGGGCAAGATGCCGGACGGCGCCGTCATCATCGCCGCCATCACGAGCTGCACGAACACGAACAATCCGCGCAACATGATCGCGGCGGGCTTGCTCGCACGCAACGCGAACCGAGCCGGATTGTTACGGAAACCTTGGGTCAAGAGTTCGTTGGCCCCCGGCTCGAAGGCGGTCACGCTCTACCTCGAAGCGGCCGGCCTTCTGCCCGAACTCGAGAAACTCGGCTTCGGCGTCGTGGCTTATGCCTGTACGTCGTGCAACGGCATGTCGGGCGCGCTCGATCCCGTGATCCAGAAGGAAATCGTCGAGCGCGATTTGTATGCGACGGCCGTGCTGTCGGGCAACCGCAACTTCGACGGGCGCATCCACCCCTACGCGAAGCAAGGGTTTCTCGCCTCGCCGCCGCTCGTCGTCGCCTACGCGATCGCCGGCACGATCCGTTTCGACATCGAGAAAGACGTGCTCGGCGTCGACGGCAACGGCAAGCCGGTCACGCTGAAAGATCTGTGGCCGACCGATGATGAGATCGACGCCGTCGTCGAAGCGAGCGTGAAGCCCGAGCAGTTCCGGCGCGTGTACGAGCCGATGTTCGCGCTCGCCGCCCAGCAGGGCCCGGCGGCCGATCCCCTCTATCAGTGGCGGCCGCAAAGCACGTACATCCGCCGCCCCCCGTATTGGGAAGGCGCGCTGGCGGGCGAACGCACGCTCAAAGGCATGCGCCCGCTTGCCGTGCTAGGCGATAACATTACGACCGACCACCTCTCGCCGTCGAACGCGATCATGCGCAATAGCGCGGCAGGCGAGTATCTGGAGAAAATGGGTCTGCCCGAGGAAGACTTCAACTCGTACGCGACGCACCGGGGCGATCACCTGACGGCGCAGCGCGCAACCTTCGCCAATCCGACGTTGAAGAACGAAATGGCGCTCGAGAACGGCGAGGTGAAGACGGGCTCGCTCGCGCGGATCGAGCCGGAAGGCAAGGTCACGCGGATGTGGGAAGCCATCGAAACGTACATGGAGCGCAAGCAGCCGCTGATCATTATCGCGGGCGCGGACTACGGGCAAGGCTCATCGCGCGATTGGGCGGCCAAGGGGGTGCGTCTCGCGGGCGTGGAAGCCATCGTCGCCGAAGGGTTCGAGCGGATCCACCGGACCAACCTCGTCGGCATGGGCGTGCTGCCGCTTGAGTTCAAGCAAGGCACGAACCGCCGAACGCTCGGCATCGACGGCACCGAAACGTTCGATGTGATCGGCGAGCGCACGCCGCGTGCCGACCTCACGCTCGTGATCCAACGCAAGAACGGCGAGCGCGTGAGCGTGCCCGTGACTTGCCGTCTCGATACGGCCGAGGAGGTCTCGATCTACGAAGCGGGCGGCGTCTTGCAACGCTTTGCGCAAGATTTTCTGGAATCGACCACTGCGGCATAACGTAAGGACCACTCAAGAATGGCTCATTTACCGCAAATCAAGGTGCCCGCTGTCTATATGCGCGGCGGCACGAGCAAAGGCGTGTTCTTCCGGCTGCAAGACTTGCCCGAAGCCGCTCAGGTGCCGGGCAGCGCGCGCGACGCATTGCTCATGCGCGTGATCGGCAGCCCCGATCCCTACGGGAAACAGATCGACGGCATGGGCAACGGCACCTCGAGCACGAGCAAGACCGTCATCCTCTCGAAGAGCGCCCGCCCCGATCACGACATCGACTATCTATTCGGGCAAGTCTCCATCGATAAGCCGTTCATCGACTGGAGCGGCAACTGCGGCAACCTCTCGGCCGCCGTCGGTCCGTTCGCTATTGCGAACGGGTTGATCGATCCCGCTCGCATCCCGCGCGACGGCATCGCCACGGTGCGGATCTGGCAAGCCAACATCGGCAAGACGATCGTCGCTCATGTGCCGATGACCGACGGCGCCGTGCAGGAGACGGGAGACTTCGAACTCGATGGCGTGACGTTCCCCGCCGCCGAAGTGGCGCTTGAATTCATGGATCCTGCCGCCGACGAAGACGGCGCGGGCGGCGCCATGTTCCCCACGGGCAATCTCATCGATGAACTCGAAGTGCCGGGCGTCGGCACCTTGAGGGCGACGATGATCAACGCGGGGATTCCGACGATTTTCGTGGAGGCCGAGGCGATCGGCTACACGGGTACCGAGTTGCAAGACGCGATCAATAGTGACGAAAAGGCCTTGGCGAAGTTCGAGACGATTCGGGCGCACGGCGCGCTGCGCATGGGTCTCATCGAACGGCTCGAAGATATCGCCAAGCGGCAGCACACGCCGAAGGTCGCTTTCGTCGCGAAGCCGGCCGACTATGTCGCATCGAGCGGCAAGCGCATCGGCGCCGGTGATGTGGATCTGCTCGTACGCGCGATGTCGATGGGCAAGCTGCACCACGCGATGATGGGCACCGCTGCCGTGGCCATCGGTACGGCGGCGGCGATTCCGGGGACGCTCGTCAATCTCGCGGCGGGCGGCGGCGAGAAGGAAGCCGTGCGATTCGGCCATCCTTCGGGGACGCTGCGCGTCGGCGCGCAAGCCGCGCTCGCCGACGGGCAATGGGTCGTCAAAAAGGCACTGATGAGCCGCAGCGCGCGCGTGTTGATGGAAGGCTGGGTGCGCGTGCCGGGTTGAACACCCATTAGCGCGGGACTAGGCGAGCCTCATCGCAATGGTTGAGGCTCGCCGCCACCGAACGTCGAATTCAACGCCCCCGCAAGATATCCGAACGCGACATCGTATAGACGTGCCCCGATGCATCGAAGTGCACATTGAAAAATGCATCGCCCGACGGCCCGCCTTCCTGCCACTTCCAACTCCAGACGGTTTCCGGCTTCAACCGGTAAACAGCGACCTCGCCCGGCTTGCCGAGCAGTTCCCGTACTTCCGGTTGCGTCATGCCGATGCGCACCTTTGCGAAGTTCTCCGCGGTCAGCACTTGGGTGACGGCCATAAGCCTGCCGTTCGGATCGATATCGACCATATACGTCGTCGTCCCTTGCGGACCGCGCGGGTATTCGAGGCGCTTCGAGCCGTCCGGGTGCGTACGCTCGGTCTCAGGCTGCCCCATCTGATCGACGATCTGCGCGTCCGTCGTCACGCCGGGGGTGAGCCCTCGCAACAACAACGCATCCGGCTTGATCGCGTTCAGGAACGCCTTGAGCTTACCCATTGCTTGTTCCCCTTCGCGATCGTCGCATGCCGTGAGCGAGAGGGATGCGCCTAGGCACGCGATCATCAGCAGTCCGATTGTTTTGTTCATCTGTCGTCAAGGAATTCGCCGCTCGCGCCGCCGCGCTCGCGGCCGATGCGTGAAGCATAGCGCACTATGCGTAAGCGATTCGTCACACGGCTTACGTTTTGTCACCAGAGCAGCGTCAACTCGCGTCGCCGGCCTAGCGTTAAACCGGCAGCGCTGAACTTTCTCAGCCGCCCCACAAGGAGTTCACACATGAAGACGATGTTCGCTGCTCTCGCTTCCGCCCTGCTCGTTTCGACGGCCTTCGCACAAACGGCCGCACCGGCCCCCACCACCAACGCAACGGCTGGCGCGTCGGCGTCGGCCCCGGCCGGCCAAGCTAACTTGAAGGGCAGCACCGCGGCACAAAAGGACGCCCTGAAGGCCGACACGGCTTCGACCGAAGGCGCCGCGGCAGACGGTAAGGCATCGACGAAGGATCACACCGCGAAGAAGCCGGCCGCTCACGCGAAGAAGCTGCACGCGCACAAGGCAAGCAAGAAGGACGAAGGCGCGGCAGCCGGCGCCGATAAGGAAAGCACCTCGGCGAAGGCCGATACGAAGGCGGACGTGAAGGCGGACAGCAAAGCCGACGCGAAGGCCGACACGACCGCGAAGGCGCAATAAGCCCTTCGGGGTCGGGCTGCTACCGGCGCGCTGCCCTAAAACGCCGGAGAAGCCGTTCGGGGCGAGCCTTCGGGCTCGCCCGATTTTTCTTGCAGGCCTGCACTCAAGCGAGTGTCCTGTCGCACCACATCGAGCAACGCTTCGATCGGATGGCGTAGCCGGCGGCCTCGCATGCGGCTCACCTGGCAGCGGCACGAATATCCGGTGGCCAGCAATTCCGGCGATTCGGCGGTATCGGTTGCATCGTATGGCTCGTTCGGCGAGGACCAAGCGTCCACGTGGCGGGCCCAAGATTGCTCGAAGATCGTCTTCGACGTTTCGAGATTGCGCGCCTCATGCCCATACGTTCCCGACATTCCGCAGCAGCCGCTCGCTACCGTCGTCAACGAGATGCCGGCGCGCGCGAACACGTTCGCCCAAAGCGCAGTCGCCGCCGGCGCGTTCGTTCGCTCCGTGCAATGGGGCAACAAACGAAACGCAATACGCGGTGGCTCCGTTATCCCTTCAGCGCGAATTACGTCATTCAGCCACTCCTGCGGCAAGACGACGTTCGGACAGCTATCGACACCCACAGCCTTTCGATACTCCTGCCGGTAGACGAGCGTCATCGCCGGGTCGAGGCCGACCAGTGGGACATCGAACTTTGCTATCGCGCCAAGGCGAGCCGCGTTTCGTTTCGCCGCGCGTTCGAACGCGCCCAGAAAACCTTGGACATGCAGCGGCTTTCCGTTAGGCATGTAAGGCGCAGCAAACACGCGATACCCGAGCCGCACCGCGAGTTCGACGCACGCGGCGGCCACCTCGGTTTCAAAGAACCGCGTGAACGCATCGGGTACGAATACGACGCTACGGGCGCGTTGCGCATCGCTAAGCCCGCTTAGCCGCTCGACAGTAGCCTGTTCGACGTTCCAATGCTTCGCCACGGCCGTCCACGATAGCGCGCTCAGCAGCGGAGCGTCGACGATCCCCACCAACCGGCGCAACGCCGACTTGACCGGACGGGCTCGCATCAACGCGTTATAGGCTTGGCCAGCGCCGGGCACCGCCGCGATATACGGCACGCTGGATTCGAGCGAGCCGATCAGGTAATCGCGCGGCGAGCGGGCGTAGCGCGTGTAATAGCGTTCGAGAAAGCGCGAGCGGAACTCGGGCACGTTGACCTTCACCGGGCATTGCCCCGCGCACGACTTGCAAGCAAGACAGCCTGCCATCGCGGTATAGACCTGATGAGAGAAGTCGTCCCGCGCGCGATGCCAACGCATGCTATTGAAGATTCGAATCGGCAATGCGGCACGCGTGGGCTCCGCGGTCAGATCCGTTCCCGCGTCGCTCTGCAAGCGCAGCCATTCGCGCATCAACGATGCGCGCCCTTTCGGCGAATGGATCCGCTCGCGCGTCGCTTTCCATGAAGGACACATCGCGTCGTCGGGATCGAAGTTGTAGCAAGCGCCATTACCGTTGCAATGCACCGCATCGGCGTTCTGTTGCCAGACGCGTTCGTCGATATGGCGATCGCCCGCGCCGCGCATCGGCACCTCGTCGATCCGAAGCAACGAAGCGCCGCTGTCGGCTGCCGTCGCGATCTTGCCGGGATTGAGTTGATTGGCCGGATCGAACGCGGCCTTGAGCGCTTGCAAAGCCGGATACAACGGACCGAAGTATTCAGGCACGTACTCGGAGCGCACGCCCTTCCCATGTTCGCCCCAGAGCAAGCCGCCATACTTCATCGTCAGCGCGGTCACCGCATCGGAAATGGGCCGAATCAACCCCACTTGATGCGGATCGCGCATGTCGAGCGCCGGCCTGACGTGCAGCACGCCCGCATCGACATGGCCGAACATGCCGTAGCGCAATCCCATGCCATCGAGCAGCGCGCGAAACTCGGCGATATAGGGCGCGAGATTCTCGGGCGGCACCGCCGTATCTTCGACGAAAGGTTGCGGACGGCGCTCGCCGCTGACATTGCCGAGCAAGCCGACTGCGCGTTTGCGCATGCCATAGACGCGGTTTACCGCCGCCTCGCCGTCGGCGACCGTGACGGCGAGGCGGCGCACGGTACGATCGGACTCGAGGTGCTCGACGAAGGCGGCCACGCGAGCGCGCACTTCGGCGGCATCGTCTGCGCTGAATTCGACCAGGTTGATGCCGCCCGCATCCTGCCCCGAGGTATCGACGTCCGGCAAATACTCGGCCACGTCGCGCCAAACGATGTCGCGGCGGGCAAGCGCGAGCACCGTGGAATCGACGGTTTCGATCGACAGCGGCCGGTGCGCCATCAGCGGCTGGGCATCGCGCAGCGCATCCATGAAACTCGCGTACCGGATATTGACGAGCGCGGCGTGCGCGGGAATCGGCAGCACGTTCAGCGTCGCCTCGACGACGAACCCGAGCGTACCCTCGGAGCCGCACACCACGCTGTTCAGATCGAAGCGGCCGTTGGCATCGCGTAGATGGGCTAGGTCGTAGCCCGTCAAACACCGATTCAATTTCGGGAAGCGCTCCCGGATCAAATCGGCGTGCGTCTCGCTGATGTCCTTTGCCGTGCGGTACACGCGTCCGACGGTGTCGCGCCTTGCGCACAAGCTGGCCAACTCCCTCGCTTCTACCGGCCCGCTGGACAAGCAATCCCCACCGATCAACACGGTGTCGAGCGACTTCACGTGATCGCGCGTTTTCCCATACGTGCAGCTACCTTGCCCGCTCGCGTCCGTGTTGATCATTCCGCCGATCGTCGCGCGATTCGACGTAGAGAGTTCAGGCGCGAAAAACAATCCGTGCGGCCGCAAAGCGGCATTGAGCTGGTCTTTAACGACGCCGGCTTCGACGCGCACCGTCCGGGCTTGGGCATCGATCGAAACGATGCGGTTCATATGACGCGACAAGTCGACGACGATACCGTCCGTCAACGATTGCCCATTCGTGCCTGTGCCGCCGCCGCGCGGCGCGACCGTTACCTCACGAAATTGCGGCCGGCCGAGCAATTCTGCGATCCGTTGCACATCCCGTGTATGCCGAGGAAAGATGGCCCCCTTGGGATAACGCTGGTAGATCGAATTGTCGGTGGAGAGCACCGCGCGCAGCGCTTGGCTGCGATCGATATCGCCCTCGAAGCCCGATGCCTGCAACGCCGCGAAAAAATCCGCGTACGGACGGTCGATCGAATCGTCCGCGGGAAGACGGGAAATCGTCATCGTTTTGCGCTCCGTACCGGGCAATGGATTACAGCGGTCATGTAGACTCTGCATGGGACAAACATACTCGATCGATTTTCCGCGCCCGTTCCCCCGGTCGCAAGCGGAAGTTCTTCGGGATATTCATGAGTTTTATGAATGAACTACCGCAAGCTCACGCCGTCGATGTCGTTGCTGCTGGCCTTCGAGGCTTCGGCCCGCCATCAGAGTTTCACGCGCGCGGCCGAAGAGTTGTCGCTGACGCAAAGCGCCGTTAGCCGGCAGGTCCAAACGCTGGAGGCCATGCTCGGCGTGCCGTTGTTTTTGCGGGAAGGCAAACGGATCGTCCCCACCGACGCGGGCCGCGCCTATATGACCGAATTGAGCGCCGCCTTGACGTCGATCCGCAACGCGACGTTGCAAGTGCTCTCTTCCGGCTCACGCGGCACGCACTTGCGTGTCGCCACGTTGCCCACCTTCGGCGCGAAGTGGCTGCTGCCGCGGTTGCATCGCCTCTATCGCGCCCACGCCGATTTGCAGATCGACCTGCATTCGAGGATCGAGGAAGTCGATTTTTCGACGGAGCCGCTCGATGCGGCGATCGTGGTGGGGGACGGGCGTTGGCCCGATGTGGCGGCGCACCGGCTCTATGCGGAGCAATTGGTGCTGATCGGCAGCCCGGGCGCGTTCGCGGCGAAAAGCAAACCCCGGCGCGGCACGCGTTCGCGCACGCAAGCGCGCGGCGATACGCTTCGCCCTACGCTCGGCATGCTCGAAGGTTTGACGCTGCTGCGCGTGAGCAGCTTCCCCGACGCTTGGCGCGAATGGTGCGCGCATTTCGGCTTGGCGCCTCACGCGTTACGGCTCGGCCCTAGCTTCGAATTGACGTCGCATTTGATTCAAGCCGTCATGGCCGGGATCGGTGTGGGGCTCGTTCCGCGCATGCTCGTCGAAGACGAATTGAACGACGGCCGGCTATGCAGCCCGTTCGCCCCGGTACCTAGTTCGCGCTCCTACTACTTCGTCTACCCCGAACGCATCCGGCATGACGCCGCGCTCACGGCTTTTCGTGAGTGGCTTCTACAAGAACTGGCCGCATCGCAATGACGGGCTAGGCGGGTAAGAGGCCCGCCTTTCGATACCCTTTGATGAGCCCATCATAGAGCGCGATATCCGCGCGGCTCCTGGCGATGAGCTGCGCGCCGGCAATCGCGGCGAAGATCGCGCGTGCTCGTTGTTCGCACTCTCGGGCATCCCCTGTCCCCGCGGCGGACAATACCTTGGCAAGCCAAGCGATGTTGACGTCGGCGAACGTCAGCACTTCCTTCTTCACGACTTCGGGCAGATCGTCGATCTCCGCAGCCATGAAGCTGCATAGGCAAATCCGGTTTCCCGACGCCAACGCGCGGCGGAAAGTCTCCGGGTAATGACGCAAGCAGTTCAACGGATCTTTCGACTTCAGCAGCATCTCGTCGAGCGCCGTCTGCGTGTTTTCCCAATAACGCCGCGCCACCGCCGCCCCAAGGTCGGCCTTGCTTTCGAAATGATGGTAGATGCTGGCGGCCTTGATGCCGACTTCCTCCGCCAGAGCGCGGAAATTCAAGCCGCCATAGCCGTGTGCTTGAGCGATCCGGGTGGCGGCTTCCAAGATGCGCTCCCTCGAGTTCGTGCTCGCGTCTTTCGTCACTGCTCGCGCCTCCGCGGTGTGGACCTGGGTATTGACAGGCGACATTGTACCTTTTATGTTTACCCTAACGAACGTTAGGTAGACTGACAGTTCGAAAGCGGGACCGCCGCCTGATGCGTCGGCTGACTACGCTCGCCCTTCCATTCAATTCACCTGGAGTACCGACGATGAAGATTTACGATTTCCCGAAAGGCCCTTATCCGACGCGGGTGCGCATCGCCCTCGCCGAAAAGAACTTGCTGTCGCATGTCGAGTTCGTGATGGTCGATCTGTATAAGGGCGAGCATAAGCGGCCCGAATTCATTGCCGCGAAGAACTACTCGGGTACGTTGCCGGTATTGGAATTGGACGACGGGACCTGCATCGGCGAATGCACGGCGATCACCGAGTACCTCGACGCGCTCGACGGGGCACCGAAGCTCACGGGCACCACACCGCGCGAGAAAGGCGTCATTCACATGATGAACAAGCGCGCGGAGATCGAGCTACTGGACGCGGTCAGTGTCTATTTCCATCACGGCACGCCCGGTTTGGGGCCGGACGTCGAGGTCTACCAGAACCCCGAATGGGGCTTCCGTCAACGCGATAAGGCGGTGAGAGGGATGCACTACTTCGATTCGGTTCTGCGTCGGCAGCCGTACGTCGCGGGCGAGTCGTTTTCGATGGCCGACATCGCCGTGATCGGCGGGCTGCTTTTTGCATCCCTCGTCGAATTGCCGGTGCCGCGCGAGTGCGAGGCGTTACGGGGTTGGTATGCGGAGATGCTCCAACGCGAGAGTGTGCGGGATCAGCCTGCGTTTTCCCGATCGGTTCACGTTCAACACTGAGAGCGCCCCGGCTCCGGGCGTCCTTCACACTCTTCACAGCGGCGCGCCCCAAGCCTCGGTCACATTGCCGCCGAGGCGCCACTCCTTGAGCGGCCGGCGCGCAGCGATCAGCGCCGGTAATCGAGCGTCCTTGAAGCGCGCGTAATACGGCTCCATCCAGCACAACTCGTCTTCGAAGGTCCAGGGAAACAGCTTCTGTTCGATCGGCGTGATTTTCCTGAAGCTTGCCGGATCTTCCACGGCGTCGATCACGAGATCGGCCAGCCGCCCGATCGCGCCGCCGTTTTCTCGATAGAGATCGATATGGCGCCGCTGAACCAGTTCGGCGGCAAATACAAGCGGAATGAGCGCGAACGTATGGTAGTGCAGCGCCCGATCGCCGCGCTTCACTTCGCGTGCCAGCGCGCCATCGGCGCCGATATCGCGTATCCCTTCGCGAATCCGGATCAAGCCCGAATCGATAAGCGACGCGTTCTCCGTTACGGTGCCGATCGCGATCAAGTCCAGCCCCGCCCAGTAAACCAAATTGTTGTGCAGGTGATTGATTGCTTCGGCATCGCGCGTGGTGATCGCGATTCGCTCGAGCCAAGGATCGATTGCATCGAATCGTGCCCGATTCGCGTCACGGAATTGGCGCGGCATGCGAAGGATGACCATCGCGAAGTCCGTTCCTGCCCACGAGCGTTCGTAGTAGCCTTGGTACCCCGAGATGCGTCCCATCAACGCGTCGGCTTTCGCCCAGCTTTCCAATAAGCTCAGCGCGCACGACCAATCGGCTTTGTCGGCGGCGGTATTGAGTCGCGCGATAAAGTCGCGCATGGGTTTGACGTCGCGCGCGTATCCGGCGGCGTCGTCATAAAAGCCGGGGGGATCGATGGTTGTAACGGGGGCGGGAATCTCACAAGCACGGGCCGCGCGCAGCGCGCCTAAAGCCGCCGCTGCGATCAGCAAAATCGCGAACGGCCTTCGAACGGAGATACGGGGCATGCGTGCCTCGGCGGTGACGATTGGAAATGGGCAATGCGCGGCAACGAAGTTGCGCGCGCAACATTGTACGGTGCGATGCGAGTACGTGTTCGCCCGTTTCCGTAGGCGTGAAGCCGCCTAACGCCCCATTCGGCCGCTTGGCTCAAAAAATGGCGGGCCGCATCGAAAGCGCACCCGCCCAAGTACGACGAGGAGATAACCGGTCAAAACGAATGCCGCATGCCAACGCGAACATCGGCCTGCGTCGAGGTACTCGAAGGCGCAAAGCTATAGCCGATGACGGCATCTACGCCGCTGGACGCTTTCAAATAATCCCCGGAGATATAGACATCGGTGCGCTTCGACAACAGATAGTGCAGCCCCGCCGAAACTTGATTCCAATGGTGTCCTTCGAAGTGCGTGTACTGATAGCCGCCGTCGAAGACGAGCGCCGGGGTCACGCTCCAAGATGCCCCGCCTTCGCCGACTTGCATGTGCGACGACTGTCCGAACCCCTTGATCGTCGTATAGGAGTAATTGCCCATCAGCGTGACGGGCCCAAGCGCGTAGCTCGCACCCACACCGAATGTGCCTTGCTTGTCTACCGGAAATGCTGCGCTCGAATAGAGGTCGGTCACCGCCCCGGTGGCGGGATCGACGCTAACGGTAGCTTGCCCAAGAAAGGTGTGCGCGCCGATCATCGCGTAGGGATCGAACGCATAGATTCCGCTCGGATTGTTCAATTGGGTGTAGGCCGTGCCCACCGTAAAGTTGCCGTGCGCGTAATGCCCGCCGACGCTATACGCGCTGCCTTGGTGGAAATTGCCCGCGACGTTGCCGAACGACCACATGGCGCCGAACTTGAAGCCGTCGATCTCGTTCGAGAGGAATTTCACCGAGTTGGGCAGGCGATCGCCGTTGAACCGATCGAAGTCGCCTTGATGAATCGCATAGCCGCTCGCCCAGGCGGAGACGTTGTATAAGAACACCATCTCGTCCGTCATATCCAACTGATTGCCGAACGACACCGTTCCCCATCGGTTCGATAGACCGACATACGCCTGCCGCCCGAACTCCGAACCACCGAATGCGAGGCGGCCCGTGCCCAACTTGAATCCGCTTTCGAGCGCGAATACAGCCGATAAACCGTTGCCGAGATCCTCCGTGCCTCTGATACCCCAGCGGTTGCCGTACGAAATGCCGTCGTCGAAGCGAACGGTGTGCGATCCACCGGTGTTGCTGACGTACGTCACGCCAGCATCGAGGATGCCGTATAGCGTCACACTGCTTTGCGCGTGACCGACAGCGGGCAAACCGGCGAGCGCCAGCGCCACGCCCGACCGAATCGGGGTGCGGAATACTTTCATGATGGTGGTCTCTGAGGGACTGCGGTGGGTATGAGCTAGGTTTATCGCTCTGTCGGTCGAAATCAGTTGCCAGCAAGCGCACTATTGACTGCTTGCAAGCCGTTCGCCCCGTCGGCGGTCGTCACGCCTTCAAGCCATGGCTCGAGCAATTTCGGATGTGCCTGCAGCGCGCGGCGCGCGGCCGCATTGACGCTCATTTTTTTCTGCAGGACGTCGGCGATGATCTGGTTTTCGAGCCCGACGTCGAACGTCATCTGCTTGAACAAGCGCCCGAGGTTCGCGCATTCGTTTGCGAAGCCCGTTCGGGTCACCGTATTGACCGTCGCCCCGCCGTAATTTGGGCCGAAGTAGGCATCGCCACCCGACAAATAAGTCAAATGAAACTCGGTATTCATCAGATGCGGCTCCCAAGCGAGAAAGACGATCCACCGCTTCTCTCGCACGGCACGCGCCACTTGCGTCAGCATTCCCGTCTCGCTGGAGGCGACCAGTTTCCAATCGCCGAGCCCGAAGGCCTTCTCTCCGATCATCTTCGAGATATTCTGATTGGCCGGCGCGCCGGGCTCGATGCCGTAGATCTTGTCGTCGAATTTGTCGCCGTATTTGGACAAGTCGGCAAACGAATGGACGCCCGCCGCCGCGACGTAATCGGGTACGGCCAGTGTGAACTTGGCGTTCGTCAAATTGGCATGCAACACGTCGATCGCATGACTTTCGACGAACGGCTTCACGAGTGGCCCCTGGGCCGGCATCCAGTTGCCGAGGAATACGTCGATCTGTCCTTTCTTCAAGCCTTCGTAAGTGATCGGCACCGATAGGTTCGCGATGCTTTGGCGGTAGCCGAGCGCCCTGAGCACCCATCCCGCGATCGCATTCGTGGCGTCGATATCGGTCCACCCGGGATCGGCCATCCGAACTTGCGTGCAACTGGGCGGATCGGCGGCCTGCGCGGCAGTCCACGGCAAGACGGCTGCCGCGGCGAAGACGGCGGCGATCAATCGCTTAGCCGTGTGGTGCTTGCTACGTTTCATTGCCCGCTCCTCTGTGGTTGATCTGGCTGTGCTTCGACTTCGATCCGTCAGCGTGACGCCCTACCGGCCCGGTCACTCATGCGCGACCCGTGGGAATCGCGCCATCGCCTCGAGCGTATCGAGGTCGATATGGTTGCGCATGTAACGCTGGCTCGCATCGCTGAACGGCTGCCAATCCCACGCCTGGATGCGGCCTTGCGTGGTCGCCGCGTAGTGGAACCGGCGGCGCCGCTGGCTCGCGAGCACGTCTCGATGCAACGCCTCAAGATCCCAGCGATGCCGTACCTCCGCCAAAAAGCCCTCGACCGTCCGCGCGTAGGCGGGATCGTTTGCGAGGTTGGTCAGCTCGCCCGGATCGGCTTGCAAATCGAACAGTTGATCGGGGTCGGCTGGCGTATGAATGAATTTGTAAGGGCCGCGCCGAATCATCACGATCGGTGCGAGCGCGCCCTCGGCCAAATATTCGCCGAAGGCTTCGTCATGTCCCGCGTCGCCTTGCAAGTGCGGCACGAGGCTGCGTCCATCGATCGGATCGGGCCATGCCATGTCCCGCGTGCCCGTCGCCAGTTCGACGAGCGTCGGCAGCAAATCGATCGTGGAGACGCTGACGCTCACGCGGCGCGCACCGTACGCTTTCGGCACGTGGACGATCAACGGCACGCGAGCCGCGTTTTCGAAGAACGTCATCTTGTACCAGAGCCCGCGCTCGCCCAGCATGTCGCCGTGATCCGAGGTGACGATCACGATCGTATCCTCGCCCAATCCCGTTGCGTCGAGCGTATCGAGGATCGCGCCGAACTGCGCGTCGACATAGGACAGCGCTCCGTAATACGCACGGCGCGCGTTGCGGATGTGCTGCTCGGTCGGCGGCGTGCGATCGTTCTCGCATACGTGGCGCAACCGCCGCGAATGCGGATCGCTCTCGCCGAGCGTAAGCGTCGTGCGCGGCATATCGATTTCGTCGTCGCGGTAGAGATTCCAATAGGCCGCGGGAATCGCATACGGATCATGCGGATGGGTCAGCGAAGCGACGACGCAAAAAGGCCGCGCATCGCTGCCGGCCTGTCGCTCGCGCGCGATGTCGTACAGCTTTTGGCGGACGGTGAACGTGACCTCGTCGTCGAAATCGAGTTGATTGGTCCGCACGCAAGGGCCCGCTTCCAATACCGAACTCATGTTGTGATACCAGCTCGGCCGCACGTCGGGCCGCTCCCAGTCGGGCACCCAGCCGAAATCGGCGGGATAGATATCGGTCGTCAATCGCTCCTCGAAGCCGTGTAATTGGTCCGGCCCGCAAAAATGCATCTTGCCCGACAGGACGGTGCGGTATCCCGCTGCCCTCAAGTAGTGCGCGAAAGTGAGCGTTTGCGCAGCCAATTCCGCGGCGTTATCGTAAGCACCGATCCTCGACGGAAGCTTGCCGGCCATGAGGGCGAAGCGCGACGGCGCGCACAGCGGGCTCGCGCAGTAGGCGGAATCGAACACCACACCTTGCCGCGCCAATGCGTCGATGCGCGGCGTCTTCGACACCGTGTTGCCGTGGATTCGGAGCGACGACGGCGTCATTTGGTCGGCCATCAAGAGGAGGATATTTTTTCCGGTATTGGGCTTCATGAAGTCGATGATTACAATGCGTTGAATGGCTGATGACGCCAATATGTCGACCCACAATTCGCGTGTGAAGACGGCCGCTGTTTATGGCCCTATAAGGCATGCTTATGTCTGACCAAGACCGTTTGCCGCCGCTGCAGATGCTTTCGGTGTTCGAGTGCGCGGCGAGACTGGCCAGTTTCACGGCGGCTGCGCGCGAACTCGGATCCACTCAGCCGGCCGTCAGCCAGCGCATCGTGCAGCTCGAGTCGGATCTCGGGGTGCCGCTGTTCGAGCGAGGGCACCGCGGCGTCACGCTGACCGCCGACGGCCGCCGTCTTTATGAAGCGGTACGCGAAGGCATGGGCACGATGCGCGATGCCGTCTCCGAAATACGCGCGGCGCGAGCCAAGGGCGCGTTGACGATCCTGACCGACGCCGGTTTCGCGACCTACTGGCTCGTGCCCCGGCTCATGGACCTCAGGCGGCTATTGCCCGACATCAACGTCAAGGTGGTGACTTCGCAACTGGCATTCGACCCGCGCCGAGATCACGCGGACGTGGCCATCGCATTCGGCGACGGCGATTGGGCGCCCTGCACGGCGACACGGTTGTTTCCCGAGGAAGTCGTCCCGGTCTGTTCGCTCAAGTTTCGCGAAGCGCATCCTCAAATCGCCGAGCCGGCCGATTTGTACGAGGCGCACCTATTGCACGTGCAGCCCACCGAACCCGAGCGCTGGTTAGGCTGGAATGGCTGGTTCGCGACGCACGGATTGAGCGCGCCGTCGGACCGGCACGGATCGACGTTCAACAGCTACGCGCTCGTCATGAACGCGGCATTGGCGCATCAGGGGGTTGCGCTCGGATGGCTACCGCTCGTCGACGAACTCATCGCGAGCGGGCAGTTGGTCGCGCTGTTCGACGAGCCCGTGAGCACCGCGCGCGGATATTTCTTGGTTTGCCCGCCGGCGCGGCCGGAGACGCCCGCTGCGCCGGCTTTCCGGCGATGGCTGTTCGCGGCGTGCGCGGCAAGCGTCGCCGCGGCGGCGCCGTAGAAAGGCGTATCGTTACCGCCCGGCCCCGACCCTACTGCTTGCGCCGTCGAACCCACTCCGCGAACGCTTCATCCTCGATGCGGTAATCCCCCAGGCCGAGCCGCGTCACGACGTTATTGGCCTGCAAACGCCGCAATGCATGCGCGACGGTATTTTTCGTCGCGCTCTTTCCGACCGATGCCGATAGCGTGGCGATGCTCGCCGCCCCGTGAATATCGGTATCGCCGCGCGCGAGCAGCGTGACGACCGCTCGATCCGCCGGGTTCATTTCCGCCCATTGTTTCGAAAAATGCTCGTCCGAAAACACGGAAGCCTTCGTGTGCGCCAGAGCGGCTTGCACGCCCTGCGGCTGATAGAGCACATAGCGCTCGACGAATCGTTTGAAAAATTCGGGCGTCCGATGCAACTCCTCGAATGCCTGCCTGCCCTCGGCCAGCGTGAGCTTGTTCTTGATCATGCTGTTCATGAGCTTGACCGTGAAATTCACGAATTCATCTCCCAATAGCGGGAACGGCTCCAGCGTCGCCCAGTTGTAGAACGGCTCCGACGCTCGCGCAAACATCTCGCGCAGCGTGGTTTCGGAACTGCCCGCGAAGATGACCTTGATACTGAGCTTACGGATGTCGAGCGCGGCGCGCAGCGAATGAGCAAAGTCGCTATGCGTGGCGCGCGCCAGTACCTGCGCCTCGTCGATCGCGAGCAGCAGCGGCTTTCCTTGACGATCGATCTGTTTGAGGATTTCCCGCAGCGCGGTGGCGCCGTCCGTCTTGTGTGCGGCCAATTCGGCTTCGAACGTGCCTTCGATACCCGAGACGGCGGCCGTTGCCTTCACTTTCTTCACGGGCCTGCCAAGTTTGGCGAACACGGCTTTCAGGCCCTGCGGCTCGAGTGCTTCGGAAAGCGCGGCTAGCAAGGCCGTCTCCGGTGCCGAGCGGCTGTCCCATAGGTTCGTATAAGCAACGAGGTAGCCGCGTGCGACGGCGGCGGGCAGCAAATCGCGCAGCAAAAATTCCGTCTTACCCATACGCCGTCGCGCGAACAGTCCACGGGCGGACGACAACTTCAGATCGAACGCATCCAGATACGCCGCCGCCAGGTCGGAACGCGCAAAATGCCACGGATCCGGTTCGGGAGTTTCATGAAGCATCATCAAGTTTGATAGGTATCAAAATGCGTGATACTTCATGATACCAGTCAATCACGGATGGTGAGTATCACCAAGTATCACTAGTTTTGAGAAGTATCAAAATAGATGATACTTCATGATACCAATCCGGCAGCAGCGCGTCAGAGGGCTTCGATAAGATCGCGCCGCTTGGTGCGGCAATAGGCCGTGCAAGCGATATGCGCGGCGCTCGCGGCTGCGTTGACCATCGCGCTGGCATTGGCCGGCTTGCACACGGAAACCACGATCGGCGGTGGGACCGGCTTCAACGGCAATTCGACGAACTCGCCCGTGCGCAACTCCTCTGTCACGAATAGGCTGGGAATACAGGCCACGCCGTAACCATCGCGCACGAGCTGAACGATCGCGGCGACCGAAGGGGAGCACGTCACGCGCGTGTGCTCGGGCCGGACGTTCTCTTGGCGCGCGAGCGTGAGCACGATGCTTTGCAAGGCAACCTGGGGAGCGGTACCGCGGCCGAAGGTCAAGATCGGACGCTGAAGCACGCGCGCGGCTAGGCCCGCCGTGCGCCGCGACAGTAAGCCGCGCTTCGCGATCCACCGCACGGGATAGCTTGCGATCGCACTCGAGGCGATCTTCGTGCTGTCGATTCCCTCCACGCGGATAACCAAATCGAGTTCGCCCGCCAGCAATCGTTGCTGCAAAACCGCGCTCGAATCGACGGTCAGGTCGACGTCAAGTTGCGGAAATTTGGCATTGAGATGCGTGACATAGTGAGCAAGCCAAGAATGCACGAGCGTCTCGATGACGCCCAAGCGTAGTTTTCCGCCGACGACGACCTCCTCTCCGGCGGCCTCGCGCAGCGCGCGCGCCGCATCGACCACGTTGCGCGCGAGCCCGAGCAAGCTCTCGCCCGCCGGCGTCAGGCGAAATTGGTTCGTCGACCGGTCGACGAGTTCGGTGCGCAGCTCGTCTTCGAGCGATTTGATCCGTAACGAAATCGTCGCCGGCGTGGCGTGCAGCACGCGCGCCGTGGCGCGAAAGCTTTCGAGCTCCGCCAGCGTAACGAAAGTTTCGACGAATCGCGTATTCATCGCCTAGCGCGCAACGCCCCCTCTTCGGCAACGCGAAACGCTTGCATCGCCTCGCCAAGTTGCTGGGCTTGCTCGTTGAGCGAAACCGCCGCCGCGGCCGCCTGTTCCACGAGCGCCGCGTTTTGTTGCGTCGCGCCGTCCATCTGCGAGATCGCTCGATTGACTTCGTCGATACCGATGCTCTGTTGGCTCGATGCCGTGGCAATCTCATCGACGATCGTCGTTACGCGCTTGACGGCCGCAACGATGCTCTCCATCGCATCACCCGCGCTTTCCGCGAGCGCCGCCCCGCTCTCGACTTGTGCCAGCGACGTATCCACCAGCACCCGGATCTCCTTCGCGGCCGCCGCACTGCGCTGCGCCAAGCTACGAACCTCGCTCGCAACCACCGCGAAGCCGCGCCCGTGCTCGCCCGCCCGCGCGGCCTCGACGGCCGCGTTCAGTGCCAGGATGTTGGTTTGGAACGCGATGCTGTCGATGACCGACGTGATATCCGCCACCTTTTTCGAACTCTCGGCGATCGCCCTGACCTTGCTCACGACATCGCCGACCACACCGCCGCCGCGCTCCGCCTCCGATGACGCGCTAGCCGCCACCTCCGTCGCCCGCGACGCGTTTTCCGCGTTTTGCTTGACCGTCGAGGTAAGCTCGTCCATGGCCGCCGCGGTTTGTTCGAGCGATGCCGCTTGCTGCTCGGTACGGCTCGACAAATCGCCGTTGCCTGTGGCGATCTCGGCAGCCGCACCCCGGATCGTCTCCGCCGCGGACTTCACGCGCGATACGGTGCCCGCGAGCGTATCGCGTGTGTATGCAATGGCGGAGACGATACTGTCGTCGTCCCCTTGCGCGACATCGATGCGTCCCGTCAAATCGCCCGACGCGATTTGGCGCGCCAATTCGGCGGCCTTCGCCGGCTCGCCGCCCACCGAGCGGCGCACGCTCTTCACGGCGAGCGAGGTCAGAATCGAAATCGCCACGCCAAGTACGATCAGGACCGCGAACGAGGTACCGAGCGTGCGATAGAAAGCCGCTTGGATATCGTCCTGGTACACGCCCGCAATAAAATCCCAATTCCACGGCTTATAGCGTTTGACGAATCCTAGCTTCGAACTCGGCGCCGTCTCGCCCGGCTTCGGCCACCAGTATTCGACGTAACCCATCCCGTCCGGCGATGCGCCGGCCGCCGCGATGTCCCGATAGAGCAAGTTGCCCTTCGAGTCTTTCCACTGCGACATGTCCTTGCCATTGAGCTTCGGCGCCATCGGGTGCATGACCACGACCGAATCCGCTCCGACGACGGTCACATAGCCATTGCCGCTATAACGAAGGTCGGCAATACGCGCGAGCGCTTGCTGCTTGGCGGCATCCGCGGGAAGTTTGCCCGCTTGCGCGTCGCGATCGAGGCCGGCGGCGATCGAATACGCCGCCTCCGTGACATCGGCAAGCGCGTGCTTGCGCTCGGTCAGTTGCATTTCGCGCATCTGCATGGCGTGCCAGACCGTGAGCGTAAGCAACCCCACCCAAGTCAGGAGCAGCGGGATCCAAAGCTTTTGTCGCAGGGATAAGCGGGACATGATGTTTTCTTTCTTCAGACGAAATAGGCGATTCAGACGGTGGGCACGGCGCGGCGCACACCACTCGCGGCCCTTCTGCATAACGGCATCCATGCGCGAATGTTAAGTGAATCGAAGACCTATCCCCTCTCGCTTCGATGCGTCGATTCCATCCCCAAGCATGAACTAAGTCAATCCGGCCGACCGCCTATAACGCCGCGCGTATCGCCTTGAAACCCTTCTCCCGCTTGATTTTTATCTCAATCCAATGCCGATTCTGCGCGCGCCGCTTTGGGGAAAACCCGGATAAAACCGTTAAGAGAAACTTGACAGCAGCGCGCGGAATAACTTGCTGGCGCGTCATTTTTTTCAAACCTAATCTGCTCATCAAGCCATCTCATCGAGGAATGCCGTCATGCCGTATCGATTCCGCCAACTCGTTCGCCACAAGGACTTCAAGGGGCCGACCGCCGGCCAATGCGGCGAGTACGCGCAAGCCAATCTCGTGATCGTCCCGAGCGCCTACGCCGAGGATTTCCTCCGGTTCTGCGTAAGAAACCCTAAGGCGTGCCCGCTCTTGGGCGTCGGCGAGCGCGGCCAATGGAACGTGCCCTCGCTAGGAGAGGATCTCGATCTGCGCACCGACGTCCCGGGCTACAACGTCTATCGCAACGGCGAATTGAGCGAACAGCCCGACGACATCGTCTCTCTTTGGAACGACGATCTCGTGGCGTTCGCGATCGGCTGCTCGTTCTCGTTCGAGCAGATGCTGGCGAACGAACGCATCGGACTACGCCACGTGGAAGAAGGCGTCAACGTGCCGATGTTCCGCACCGATATCGACAACGTGCCAGCCGGTCCGTTCGGCGGGAAACTCGTCGTATCGATGCGGCCGATGACGGGCGCGAACGCCATCCGCGCGGTGCAGGTCACGAGCCGCTTTCCTTCCGTGCACGGCGCCCCCGTCCATTTGGGCAGCCCGCGTGCGATCGGTATCGCCGATCTGTCGCGCCCCGACTACGGGGACGCCGTAACGATCCATGAAAACGAACTGCCTGTGTTCTGGGCCTGCGGCGTCACACCGCAAAGCGCGTTGGAAGCCGCGCGGCTGCCGTTTGCCATTGCTCATCGCCCGGGCCACATGCTCGTAACCGACATCCCCAACGCATCGCTCGCCGTCCTTTGACGCGGCCTGCCGGTGCATGCACGTCGTAGTGAGGAGACTGTAATGAATTCCGAAGCACGCTACCCCGAGATCGAACACGCCGACGATGCCGGAGGCAACGCCGCCGGACACGGCGGTCATGCACTGTTCGCTTGGTACGGCCATTTGCGCGCGAACGAACGCCGCGCATTTTGGAGTTGCAAAGCGGGCTACGCCCTCGATGCGATGGATACGCAATTCTTAAGCTTCGTCATCCCCACGCTGATCGCAACGTGGGGATTGACCTCCGGCCAAGCGGGCCTCATCGGCACCGTCACACTCTTGATGTCCGCGCTCGGCGGCTGGATCGCGGGCATCCTGTCCGATCGGATCGGGCGCGTACGCACGCTGCAGATCACGATCGTCTGGTTCGCGCTCTTCACGCTCGCCTGCGCATTCGCGCAGAACTTCACGCAACTGCTCGTCGCACGCGGGTTGATGGGCTTGGGATTCGGCGGCGAATGGACGGCCGGCGCCGTATTGATGGGAGAAGTGATCCGCGCCCGCGACCGCGGCAAGGCGGTCGGCATGGTTCAAGCGGGCTGGGCGATCGGCTGGGCCGTCTCCGCCGGACTCTATACGCTCGTCTTTTCGCTACTGCCCGCCGAAACCGCTTGGCGCGCACTGTTCGCCCTCGGCATCGCGCCCGCGCCGTTCGTGATCTTCATCCGCCGCTTGGTGGAAGAGCCCGAGGTGCACCGGCTGGCCAAAGCGCAAGAGCGCGAGACGAACACCGCGCACTCGTTCATGGAGATATTCGGCGCCGACATGTGGTTCACGACACTGCGCACAGCCCTGCTCGCCACCGGCGCGCAAGGCGGCTACTACGCCATCACGACGTGGCTCCCGACTTACCTTAAGACGGAACAGCACCTGAGCGTCATCGGTACCGGCGGATATCTGGCCGTCATCATCGCGGGGTCGTACGCGGGCTATCTGTGCGGCGCCTGGCTTTCCGACCGAGCCGGTCGAAAGCTTGCCTTCATCACGTACGCCCTCGCTTCGATGATCATTGCGATTGCCTATACACATCTGTCGCTCGATAACACGCTCTTGCTGATCCTGGGATTCCCGCTCGGGTTTTTCGCATCGGGGATTTTTTCGGGGATGGGCGCGTTCATGTCGGAACTCTTTCCCACGCGCGTCCGTGGATCCGGCCAGGGCTTTTGTTACAACTTCGGCCGTGCCGTAGGCGCAGCGTTTCCGTTCCTCATCGGCTACGTCGCGCAAAAGATGGCGCTCGGCGCCGCGATCGGCACTTTCGCCGCCTGCGCCTACGGCGTCGTCATACTGGCTGCCCTTACGCTGCCCGAAACACGCGGCGCGCAATTGAAGCACTGATCCCCGCATCGCCCTTTATCGAAACCATGAAGTACGACGACATGAAGCACAATCCAGAGACAATTACTTCGGACTCCGAACGATGGCAATTTTGGGTAGACCGCGGCGGCACGTTCACGGATATCGTCGCGCGGCGTCCCGACGGTACGCTGGTCACTCATAAGGTCCTATCGGAAAATCCCGAGCGTTATCGCGACTCCGCCGTGCAGGGCATTCGCGAGTTGCTCGGCGTGCCGGACGGTGCCCCCGTCCCCGCCGAACGGATCGAATGCGTTCGCATGGGCACGACCGTCGCCACGAATGCGCTGCTCGAGCGCAAAGGAGAGCGCACGGTCCTCGCGATCACGAAGGGTTTCGCGGATGCGTTACGTATCGCCTATCAGAACCGGCCCAAGCTGTTCGTGCGCCGGATCGAGCTCCCCACGCTGTCGGCCCAAGCTGTTCGTGCGCCGGATCGAGCTCCCCACGCTGTTATATGAACGCGTCGTGGAGATTGACGAGCGCATCGGGGCGAGAGGCGAACGCGTGCGGGAGCTCGACGAGGCCGCTGCTCGCGCCGCGCTTGAGCAGGCCTACGATGACGGCATCCGGTCCTGCGCCATCGTCTTGATGCACGCCTATCGTCACCCGGAGCATGAGCGGCGGCTCAAGGCCATCGCGCAAGACATCGGATTCACGCAAATCTCCGTCAGTCACGAAGTCAGCCCGCTCATGAAGCTAGTCTCGCGCGGCGATACGACCGTCGTAGATGCCTACCTCTCGCCGGTGTTGCGTCACTACGTGCGGCAAGTGGAGAGCGAACTCGGCGCGGTGCCGCTGCAATTCATGCAAAGCAACGGGGGTTTGACCGACGCTCATCGCTTCCAAGGCAAGGACGCGATCCTCTCGGGCCCCGCGGGCGGCATCGTCGGAGCAGCGCAAGTGGCTGCGCTCGCGGGCTTCGATCGCATTATCGGCTTCGATATGGGCGGCACCTCGACCGACGTCACGCACTATGCGGGAGAATACGAGCGCGACTTCGTCACGGAGGTGGCGGGCGTACGCATTCGCGCGCCGATGATGAAGATCCATACCGTCGCCGCCGGTGGCGGCTCGATCTGCACCTTCGATGGAACGCGTTTGCGCGTAGGTCCGGAAAGCGCCGGGGCCAATCCGGGCCCGGCGGCCTACCGGCGCGGCGGCCCGTTGACCGTCACCGATTGCAACGTCATGACCGGTAAGCTCGATCCGCGGTGGTTTCCGAGCGTGTTCGGTCCGCACGGGGACGAACCGCTCGACGACGCGATCGTCGAGCAACGGTTCGCGCAATTGGCCGCCGCCGTTTCAGCCTCGACGGGGATCGAGCGCACGCCGGAGGAGGTCGCCGAAGGATTTTTGAAAATCGCGGTCGAAAACATGGCCAACGCGATCAAACAGATTTCGGTCCAGCGCGGCTACGACGTCACGCAATATACGCTCGCCTGCTTCGGCGGCGCCGGCGGACAGCACGCCTGCCTCGTGGCGGACGCGCTCGGCATGACGCGCGTATTCATTCATCCGCTCGCGGGTGTGCTGTCGGCATACGGCATGGGCCTCGCCGATGTCCGCGCGCTGCGCCAGCGAGCGATGGAAGTGCCGCTGAACGAACGCGCGCTGGCCGATTGCCGGGCCGCCTTCGCCGAGCTGGCCGAAGCCGCGCGCGACGAAGTCGCCGCGCAACGGATCGACGACAGCCGCATCGCGCTGCGCCATAAACTGCACGTCAAATACGACGGCACCGATACGGCGCTCGAAGTCGATTTCGGCGACGACGTCGCGGCGGTCATCACGCAATTCGAAACGCTTTACCGCACGCGCTATGGCTTTCTGATGCCCAATCGCGAATTGGTCGTCGAGGCCGTGGCCGTCGAGGCGATCGGCAGCACCCGTCAAGCGGCGGAAGAGCACTGGCCGCTCGCCGAAACAGCGTCGATGCAGCCGAACCCCATGATTTCAGCACGCGTGTTTACAGGCGGACAATGGCGCGAGGCACCTGTCTACGATCGCGATTCGATGGCGCCGGGCGCGCGGATCGACGGCCCTGCGATCATCAAGGAACGCACGGGTACGACGATCGTCGAGCCGGGTTGGCAACTGGCCGTGACGCGCCACAATCATATGGTCGTAGAGCGCACGACTCCGCTGGAAGCGCGTCACGCAGCGGGCACCCAGGCCGATCCGGTACTGCTCGAAGTGTTCAATAACCTGTTCATGTCGATCGCCGAGCAAATGGGCGTGACGCTCGCGAACACCTCGTACTCGGTCAACATCAAGGAGCGGCTGGACTTCTCTTGCGCCCTATTCGATGCCGGCGGCAACTTGATCGCCAACGCACCGCACATGCCCGTCCATCTCGGCTCGATGGGCGAAAGCGTGCGCACCGTCATCGAACGCCGGGGGGGAACCATGCGGCCCGGCGATGCATTCGCCCTCAACGCGCCGTATGCGGGCGGCACGCACTTGCCCGATGTCACCGTCATCATGCCCGTATTCGCTTCGGACTCGAACGAGCCGGAGTTTTACGTGGCGGCACGCGGGCATCATGCCGATATCGGCGGCGTGACGCCGGGATCGATGCCGCCCGATTCGGTTCACGTCGACGAGGAGGGTGTGCTGCTCGATAACGTCCAACTCGTCGCCGAGGGCCGCTTCCTCGAGGCTCGCCTGCGCGACAAGCTCCTATCGGGCCGCTGGCCCGTGCGCAACGTCGAGCAAAATCTGGCCGACCTGCGGGCGCAAGTGGCCGCCTGCACGAAGGGCGCGCAGGAACTCGAGCGGATGTGCGCGCAATTCGGCATCGATACGGTGCGGGCCTATATGCAGCACGTGCAGGACAACGCCGAGGAAGTCGTGCGACGGACCCTCTCGGTGCTCAAAGACGGACGCTTCGAGTACGCCTTCGACGACGGCGCAAAAATCGTCGTCAGCGTCTCGATCGACAAAGTCCAGCGTTCGGCCGTCATCGATTTTACCGGCACGAGCGAACAGCAGCCCAATAACTTCAACGCGCCGTCCGCGATTTGCAAAGCGGCCGTGCTCTATGTCTTCCGTACGCTGGTGGATGAGGATATACCGCTGAACGCAGGCTGCCTAAAGCCGCTCGAGATCCGCATTCCCGAAGGCTCGATGCTCAATCCGCGCTATCCGGCGGCCGTCGTCGCCGGCAACGTCGAGACGTCGCAAGTCGTGACCGATGCGCTTTACGGCGCGCTCGGCGTCATGGCGGGCGCCCAGGGCACGATGAATAACTTTACGTTCGGTAACGACCGTCACCAGTACTATGAGACGATCTGCGGCGGATCGGGCGCGGGCCCTACGTTCGATGGATGCAGCGCCGTGCAGACCCATATGACGAACTCGCGTTTGACCGATCCGGAAGTGCTCGAATGGCGCTTCCCCGTGCGGCTCGATGCGTTCGGCGTGCGGCTAGGGAGCGGCGGAGCCGGCCGGCATCGCGGCGGCGACGGAACCGAAAGGCGTGTGCGCTTCCTCGAACCGATGACGGCCGTCATGCTTGCAAACCGGCGTCTCGTGCCGCCGTTCGGACTGGAGGGAGGCGGCCCGGGCGCCGTGGGCGCGAACTGGATCGAGCGCAACGACGGCACGCGCGAGTACTTCGGCGCACGGCATCGCATGCAGGTACGGGAGGACGATGTCGTCGTGATTCAAACGCCGGGCGGTGGCGGCTACGGCCCGGCTGAGGGTTACAACGCAAAACGCTCGTCCTGAGCGACGGAGGCAACGCGCGGCTCGCCCGCGCGTTGTCTCATTCAGCCGAACAGCGCGACCGCGTCCTCGCCCGCCGGGATGCGATTGGGACACGACGGATCGGTTGCCGCGCGCCATACCGCTTCGGCCACATCGATCGAGCGCGTGACGGCCGTCGATTGCTCCCACTGTTTGAAGATGCCCTGCGCCATTTCGGCATACGGCTCCGGGAAGCCGTCGCGCATCCGCGGTTGGGCGTTCTCGCCGAAGCGCGTATCGGGCGCGCGGCCGGGCAGCACCAAAGTTGCACGCACGTTGAACGGCGCCAACTCGAGCGCAAGCGATTCCGTAAATGCATTGACCGCTGCCTTGCTCGCCGTATAGACGGACAGCAAGGGGAGCGACCTCAGCGTGACAGTGGAGGTCACGTTGACGATGACGCCCGCGCGCCGCTGCCTGAACTGAGGGAGAAAGGCCTGCGTCATCGCGATGGTTCCGAGCGTATTCGTTTCGAACACTTCACGCGCGATATCCATCGACGTGCCTTCCAGCGCATTGAGCACGCCAATGCCTGCGTTGTTGACGAGGACATCGATGGGACCGGCCGTCTGCACCGCGCGCCGGATACTCTCGGGGTCCGTGACGTCGAGCTCCAGTAGTTGCAAGTGTTCGGCGCGCGGCAACACGTCTTCGCGCGGGGTCCGCATGGTGGCGATCACTCGCCAGTCGCGCGCGAGAAAGTGGCGGGCGATTTCAAGGCCGAAACCAGATGAGCAGCCGGTGATCAGAACGGTTTTCATAAAAGCGGGCACTCCTATCGAGCGTTAGCGGTACGCAAACGATAGGCCTCCAAAGCCGGATTCGCTACAATTCAAAGTCCAAGTTTCGTTCGCGAGAGTCCGGTCATGGTTGATCCGTTGTCCGAAGTGGTTCTGCTGCTCCAACCGAGCGCATCGGTCTCCAAGGTCGTGAACTGCGCGGGTCGATGGCGCGTTCGGCGGTACGATGCGAACGAGCCGCTGTATTGCGTCATCCTCGATGGCGTTTGCACCTTGACCGTCGATGGTCAAGCACCGATCACGCTCCAAGCGGATGATTTCATTCTCATCCCCTCGTCATCGAGCCTGACGATGTCGAGTCTCACGCCGCCGATATCGGACGCCGCCGATAGTCCCCCCGTGGTGCTGCCGAACGGCGAATTCAGTCTCGGCACACGAGGGGTATCCCCCGAAGTTCGTTTTTTGGTGGGCCATTGCATCTTCGGTTCGCCCGATGCGGCATTGCTCGTATCGCTGCTGCCTAGCCTCGTTCATATACGCGGCGAGCGCCGCTTGAGGACGCTCGTGCAACTCGTGGTCGACGAATTCCGTTCGGCGCGACCCGCGCGCGACATCGTACTGGCGCGGTTATTGGAAGTGCTGTTTATCGAGGCGTTTCGCTCGACCTCCGGCACCGCGCTATCGCCCGGCCTGTTGCGCGGGCTCGGCGACGAGCGCCTGGCCGTTGCGATCCGTTGCATGCACGAGAGCCCGACGCGAGCGTGGACTGTCGCGCAGCTCGCCAAGCACGCCGCGCTGTCGCGCTCGGCATTTTTCGATCGATTCAATCGCGCGGTAGGAATGGCGCCGATGGAATATCTGCATGCCTGGCGCATGGCATTGGCCAAGAAAATGCTATTGCGCAACGAGGGAAGCGTCGCGGAAGTGGCGCAACGCGTCGGCTACGGCTCCGCGAGCGCATTCAGCGTCGCGTTCGCTCGATTCGTCGGACTGCCGCCCTCGCAATACGCGCAAGCGCAGATGCAAATGCCGGCGGAACATTGATCGCGGCAACCCGAGCTCGGCCGTTGTGTTCCACCTTAGTCCGCGTAGATGAGCGACCGATGAGCGGCGACGCCGGCCATCACGCCGGACGCCGACGCGAACGTCGCATTCGTCATAGCCGTCGACGCATCGCCCGCCGCATAGACGCCGGCCACGCTCGTTTCCTTCCATTCGTCCACGCGAATGACAGGACCCAGCGGACCTTCGTCGATCGCGCAGCCCAGTTGCTCGGGAAGATCGCAGGTCATTTCCGTCCGAGCACCGATGAAGAGCGCATCGATCTGAATTTCTCGTCCGTCGATTAGGCGCAACGCGCTTATCGCCGGCGCCTCGCCCAATATCTCCGCCACGGGCGTACGTTCGATCTCCACGCCGCGCGCCCGCAGCCGCGCCGCTTCACGCTCATCCGGCTCGACGATTCCTTGCGTAAACCAGGTCGTCGGCCCCCAATCCGGGATCAGCATCGCTTGATGAATCGAGAGCGGATGCGTGGCGAGCACGCCGAGTCGCCGGTCGCCTACCTCGTACCCGTGACAGTAGGGACAGTGCAGCACGCTAATGCCCCACCGCTCGGCAAGCCCAGACAATGCCGGCGGGAGTATGTCCCGGATGCCCGTGGCCAAGATCAATCGGCTGGCTTGCGAGCACGAGCCATCGGCAAGCTCGATTCGAAAGCCGCCCGCCACGCGATGGGCTCGCTTCGCTTCACCGGTTACGAGCGATACCGTGGGGTACTTCAGCAATTGGCGCGTAGCGGCGGCGACGACGTCCGGTGGCGGCACGCCGTCCTGCCCGAAAAAGCCATGGGCATGCGACGCGAAGCGGTTTCGCGGCTTGCCCGCGTCGATCAATAGCACGCGGCGGCGCGCACGCGCCAATTGCATCGCTGCCGAAAGCCCCGCGAAACTACCGCCGACGATGAGGACGTCGTACTGTTCTTCCATGTCTGCTGTCCGAATGAAGTGAGACGTGTGTGCCGCCCGAGGTCCGGTTCGTCTCGTGATTTTTTCGATCTCATGAAACATCACAAGTTACATGATAGGACGGATGATATCATCACGCAACTTTTGATGTTTCGAGAGAACTGTTGCCAGATGAGAACCGATAGCCGGTTGTCCCGCCTACTGCATGCGCTCTTGCATATGGAGCATGCCGAGCGGCCTTTGACTTCCGATGCGATGGCCGAGATGCTCTGCACCAACCCGGTCGTCGTACGCCGGCTGCTCTCGGGTCTGCGCGAGAGCGGCTATGTCCGATCGGAAAAGGGGCATGGCGGCGGCTGGGTGCTGACCGTATCGCTCGATGACATCACCCTGCTCGATGTCTATCGCAGCGCGGGAGAACCCGCGCTGTTTTCCACACTCGTCACGGAAGACGATCCGCAATGCCTCGTCGAGCAGGCCGTCAACGCGCACCTCGCGGCAACCGTTCAGGAAGCCGAAAAAGCGTTGCTCGCGAAGCTCGGCAAGGTGACCTTGGGCGACTTATCGCGCGAGATCAAGAAGAAGGGAAAGCGAATGAATCCGCCGCGCGGATGAGGCGGCCGATAATGCTTCGAGCGAGATCAATCGTGCGGGGCCGATTGCGCCGGCGCGGCGGAGCCACAGACGGCGGTGTCGCCGTAGATGAGTGTCATGCTGAGTGTCATGCCGGGCTCGAGTTTTAGACCCTGCGCCGCCGGCAGATTCATCGTCAGTAGCACTTCGTCGTTCTTTGGGCGCCAGGCGTACTTGACTTCCTTCACGACGAAATCGGTGAACGAGTGAATGGTGTTTTCATCGGCGGACACCTGCGGCGCTCCATACCGCCCGATCAGGTCGGATAGCTCGTTCACCGCACCGGCCGGCGTAAACGATTCGACTTTCGTCACGCCGCCCAATCGATCATTGCAATAGCGCAGGTGGTATGTTTCGAATGCACCGGTATCCGGGCTCCGCCTATTCACCACGGTTAAACCTTCGATCTGTCGCAGCTCATCGCCGTGCTCTTTCGCGGCACGTTCCACAGCGGCACGATCCTCGCCGCTCGTAAAGCCCCATACATCGAATGCCATGCACCGATTCGCCAGCACCAGCAGAAGGATCGGAATCAGGCGTACCGCTTTCATTGCGTATCCGTCCTCGTCTCGCTCAGTCCTGCGCGGGGCGATCGGCGGACATGCCCAGTTCGGCGGCCATCCGCTCGACCAGTGCGCGCAATTGAGCGACCTCGCCCGCCAGGCGCTGCTGCTCCGCTCTCAAAGCCTCGAACTCGGTCGTCGCGATCGGCTCTTGCGAGGACGCGCGCGCGGCGGCAACGACGTCGATGCTGACTTCGCCGCACATCAAATGCATCCAGCGGTTTTCCCGCTCGCCGGGCGCGCACGGCAGTTTCACGACGAGCGCCGGAGTGCGCGCGGCAAGCTCCTCGAGGAAAGCCTCGACCGACGAGTTGTCGGCGAAACCGTGCAGACGTGCCGCGTTCAGGCGCAGTTCGGCCGCCGTCTGCGGGCCGCGCAATAGCAGCACCGTCAGCAACGCGGCCGACTGGCTCGGAATCCCGAGCACACGATTCATGTTGTGTTCGAAGCGCGTAACGCGGCTGCTGCTTGCCTCCATCACGAGGCTAAGGCGCTTCAAACCATCGACAGCGGTCTGGACCTCGGGCTCGGTCACGCTCATGACAGGCGAGCGAGCCGTTTTCTGATTGCAGCCCGCCGTCAGCGCGTTCAGCGACAGCGGATAGGTATCGGGGACGGTGTGCTGCTTTTCGACCAGCACGCCGAGGACACGGGCTTCGAGGGGAGAGAGCTCACGCAAGGGTTGAGTCATGACGCGACGGCATACGGTGAAGGCGGACCGATATGATATCGCGGCTGCAAGAGACACCCGTACTTCGAGCAGCCCGATCGCGCTGGCTACCGCAGCTCGGAGCGCCGCCGAGACGGAAGCGCCATTGCCGCAAGGCCGGTCAGCGCATGCAATCCGGCAAGCAGCAAAAAGGCCCACATCCAAGCGTTGGCACCCGCGCCCGTCTCGCCGCGCCCGAGCATCGCAGCAAGAAAGACCGCGCACAGCGTAGTCAGTGTCGGCCCGCCTAGCCGCTGCGCGATATTCATCGTGGTAGTGGCCATCGACAGCCGGCGCCGTTCCACCGACGCATAGGCGACGGACATCGTCGGCAGGCCCACCGCGCCCTGCCCCATTCCGCGAACGAACAACGCGCACGGGAGCACCCAGGAGTCGCCCCGGTAATAGGCCAATGCGGCTAAACCGAGCGTCGCGCACACGGCGAGCGCGGCGCCCGCGCAAGCCACCGTACGTGCCCCGAAACGCTCCGTCAAAAATCCGAGCGACGGATAGGTCAGCATCATCCCGAGCCCCAACGGCGCAAGCATCCATCCCATCGCCGCGGGCGAGCGGCCGCACGCCTCGATCAGATAAAGCGGGATAAGCATCTGTCCCGAGAACGACACGCCGTTCGAGAGAAATTGAGCGACCGACGCGGCCGCAAATACTTTGCTGCGAAACTGAGCGAGATCGATCAGTGCCCGCTCCCCTTTTCGCCGCTGAACGTAGATGAACGCGGCAAGCAGCGTGCAGCCCGCTATTGTCGCGGCCGCCCCCGCGCGTTGTTCGGCGCCGAACAAGACCAACGCCAGCCCGGGAGACAGTAAAACGAGGCCCAGCCAATCGAGTTCGCGCGACGCGCGCTCATCTTTGTCATCCGGCAAGAAGCGCACGGCCAGCAAGACGGCAACGATGCCGACGGGAAGGTTGACGACGAAAAGCCAACGCCATGATCCATAGTGCAGAATCGCGCCAGCAATAACGGGCCCCAAGAGCGGCCCGAGCAAAATCGGAAACGCCGCATAGCCGGCGATACGCGTGAACTGACTGCCGGCCGCCCGCTTCATCATCAATTGCGCCATCGGTGCGAGCAGGCCGCCGCTCACGCCTTGCAGGAGACGAAAGCCAATCAATGAGGAAACCGACCACGCGAGGCCGCACAATCCCGAACTGACCGTGAAGAGCGAGAAGCACCAGAGATACAGCGCCTTCCCGCCGATGCGTTCAACGAGCCAGCCATTCAACGGCAAGACGAACGTCAGCGCGAGCAGATAGCCGCTCGTGACCCATTGAATGGCCGGCAGCGAAGCGTGCAAGTCGAGCGCGAGACTCGACAACGATACGTTGACGATCGTCGCATCCAATTGCGCGAGCAGCGAGCCGAGCGCCACGACGATCGTGATTTTCCAGACCGACGGATCGAGCGCCTCGCGAGGTCGCGCATCGAGCCGCACGTCTTTTTCATTGTCGTAGTCCATCCGCTGTTTCCCGGTCGATTGACCCGCTCGATGCAGCGGGCGACGCGCGCTGCTCGTCGTCAGGACCCGCCGAGCCGGCGAATAATCGGCAACGCCGCCGCTAACGTCCGCAATTCAGTCGGATCGAGTTTCGCCAGCGCTTCGACGAGCCAATCGCGTTTGGCCATGCTGCGCTGCCGCCGTGCCTCGAGACCCTTCGAAGTCAGCACGAACAGAATTTGACGGCCGTCGGTTGGATGAGGCTTGCGCTCGACGCATCCCTGCTCTTCGAGAATCGACAGGATCGATTTCATCGATTGAGGCCTCATCGATTCGGCGCGAGCGAGATCCGCGGTCGTCATCGGCCCGTCGCGTTCAAGCCGCCCAAGCACACTCGCCTCGGAAAGATTGAACTCGCTGGAATGGGCTTCCGAGCGAAGCTTGCGGACGAGCTGGCCGATCGCCGGCATCAACTCGGCAACGATGAGATCCAACGAGAGATCGGGGGGGCGTGTGGGCGTCATAGGTATCGAAGATATAACACGACAGATTAACTTGCAAGTTAATCTTACTATCTGTCGGTTCGATTTGTCGACACCGATACGATGCACCCGTGCAACGGCGCGACTACTTTGCCGCCCACACCACGTCGCCGTCGACCGAATAAACGCGACAACCCGTATGCCCGTTCGCGCACTGGGCCAAGGCGTCGTTGACCGGATCGACACCGGACGCCGCACCCCACGCACCGTCGGGCGCAATCGCAAATGCCCGGGGCCGGCGCGAGGCGAGATAGCGCGTATAAGCGAGCCGTCCGTCCGCGCGCAAATACGGTACCGCCTTGAGGTCCTGAAGGGCCGCAAAGTGCGTGGCGGGTGGCGCCGACTCCTGACGCGGCCATACGACCGTGTCGTCGACCGCATAGAGTTGGCAGTACTTCGAACGCGCCCAGCATTGCCGCATCGCGCTGCGCATCGGATCGAAACTGCCCGAGACCCAGGCGCCGTTAGTACTGCCGATGGCCAGTGCCTTGGGCGTCGGCGCAGCGAGATAGCTCTCGTACAGCGTTACCTTCTGCGCTTCGCTGAGATAGGGCACTGCCAACGCATCGCCGATCGTTGCATAGCCGCTGGCTTTCGGCGCGGGACGCGGCAGGTATTCCTGATTGATTTCGCGATTTGGCATGCCGATGCGCGCCAAAAACGCATCGGCGTTGGCCACCCACAGCGGCAGGCCAGCGCCCGAAGCCGTCATGGCGTGAGCGTCTTTCTGAAAGGCCCCGTAGTCCACCAGCTCGGCGTGCGCGCCGGCTCCCGAGTAGCGGGCGTACATTGCGCGCCATGTGGCTACCGAGAAAATCTGATCGTTGTCACCGTAGAACCAGATCGAAGGCAACCGCGTGCGGGCGCCCAGGTCGGCGGAAGCCGAAATCAGGCTCTCGTCGGGCGTTTTGCAATCGGATTCTTTGACGCCTCCCGCGAAATTGAGCAAGCCTTTCACGTCCGAAGGGTTGCTCGCGCCGAATACTAGCGTGTTCCACCCACCCATGCTCTTGCCGGCGACTACGATCTTCGACGTATCGATGCCCGGAAGCTCTTTGATCGAATCGAGAACCTTGCGAATATCCTTGGCGGCGTCCCCACCGATGGCCAGCACGTCGCACCCGTGCGGCATCGTATGACCGTAGGAGTGCGCATAGCCGCGCATCATCGGCATCGCAACGGCATAACCGCGCGAGAGGAAATACCACGGAATGAATTGATCGCCCACGCGCGGCGCATTAGCCGGGTCGTGCGATGCCCCATGATTGACAAGCGCAAGCGGAAAAAAGCCGTCGCTCGCGGAGTGCGCCGGCATATAGACCGTCACCTCCAAGCTAATCGGCGGCGATGCTTGAACCGGCACGCGAACGATTCGTTCGTTCAGCGGGGCCTCGGGTTCGATCACATCCGCGCTCGACGCCGATGCGACCGCCGGTAGCGCGGCAAGCAAAGCTAACGCGCCCCAGATCAAAGAGGCTCTAAACCGACAGCGTTGCGCCATGTATCCGTTATCTGTTCATTGGGGGAGTTGCCGAGCGTCGCTCTCTCGACGTCGCATCGGCACGCCGTGGTCAACGGCATCCGCGCGCAAAACTTTAGCGACGGCGGCCGCCTCACGCTAAGGACACGTTAGTGCCTCGCCTTTTTCACGCCGGCAGCGATGTCGGAAAGACGCGTGGCTTCCAGTGTTCGCAGCAACGTGTCCTGCGCGCGCCCGAGCGCGTCCTCGAGAAATCCGTTGACGGCGGATTCGACGGGGCAAGCAGGATTGTCGTCCGCTGGACCCAATGCAAACACCCCCTTGTAGGCGATCGCGGTGTAAATATCGCGCACCGTCACGTCGGCAAGCGCGCAAGACAACGCCCACCCTCCGCCCGGTCCGGCGACTGATTCCACATAACCCGCCTCGCGCAACGCCGCCATCGTCCGCCGCACCAGCGAGGGATTGGTGTGCAGCATTTTCGCGATCGTATCGGATGTCGTCGTGCCGCCGCGCAAGTGCATATGAATGAGCACGTGTAAAAGCCTGGCTAGCCGGGTGTCCAGTTGCATATCGGTCGAGGTCGCTTAATCGTTACTTTTGATGTTACGATATATTCATCGAAATGGAATATCCGACGGAGGGCAACCGTGCAAACATTCACGCAATCGTTCATCGAAGCCAACGGCGTTCGCCTCCACCTGGCCGAGCAAGGCGAAGGTCCGTTGGTGCTGTTGCTTCATGGATTTCCCGAGACTTCGTATTCGTGGCGCCATCAACTCGTCGCGCTATCGGCAGCGGGTTTCCGCGCGATTGCACCGGATCTGCGCGGCTTCGGCCTCAGCAGTTGCCCGGCGCAAGCCGATCATTACACGACACTCGACATCGTCGGCGACCTGCTCGGGATTTTAGATGCTCTCGGCGAGCGACATGCCGTCGTCGTAGGGAGCGATTGGGGAGCCACCCTCGCATGGCAAGCGGCGCTGCTGCGGCCCGACCGTTTCCGCGCGGTCGTAGCGCTCGGGGTCCCCATGATGGGACGGGCGCCGATAGCGCCGAGCCGGCTTTTTCCGCAAACCGAGCAAGCTTGGTTCTATACGCACTACTTTGCGCAGCCCGGGTTGGCCGAGCGCGAGTTCGAGCGCGACGTGACCAGCACGCTGCGCAAAATCTATTTCGCCGCATCGGGCGATGCGGGCCCCCGGGACGGGAATTCACCCAACCCCTTTGGCGTCCTCGCTAGGAACCAAGGGCTCCTTGATGCCTTGCCGGACCCCTCGTCGCCGCTTGCATGGCTTGCGCCATCCGATTTGAATGTATTCGTCGAAGCCTTTGAAACGTCGGGGTTCCGCGGCGGGCTCAATTACTACCGCAACCTCGACCGGAATTGGGAATTGCAGGCCGCATTCGATGGCTTGCTCGTGCAAGTGCCCGCCTTGTATCTCGTGGGCGAGCGCGATACGGGGCTCGCGCTGCCGGGCATGCGTGAAATCATCGACGCCATGCCGAAGTACGTACCGAACCTTCAAGGTTCCCACGTGATTCCCAACGCGGGCCACTGGCTGGCGCAGGAAGCCGCGGAACGCATCAGCTCGGAAATCGTCTCGTTTCTTCGCGCGCTTTAGGTTTCGGTCGAGATTAGCCTACGCGCCGCCCATGTTCATTCGAACGTGGGCAAAACGTAATGTGGCTGCGATAAGTTGCGGGCTTACTTTATTGCCGATCCTCACGGCATGGGGATGCAACGTGACGGTATTCGAAAACGACCTCCCGCGGAGGCTAGACGGCGTCCTCCGCGCACCGAGCCGGGTCGGCAGAAACGCCGGACTCGATGCATTGCGCGCCTTTACGACGCTCTTGGTCGTGTTTCATCATTGCGCCATTACCTATGGCGCGATTGGAGGATGGTACTACCACGAGATCGCACCGGCTCGCACTGTCGAATCCATTTGCCTTGTCCTCTTTTGCACGATCAACCAGGCCTTTTTCATGGGCCTGTTCTTTCTCTTGGCGGGCTATTACACACGGCCGTCGCTCGAGGCAAAGGGCTCGGCCCGCTTCCTCGCGGACCGCTTTGCCAGGCTCGGGCTACCGTTGCTCTTTTATGGATGGATTCTCGGCCCCTCTACGATCGCATTGGTACGAACACACGACGGAGCTACTTTCGGACCGGCGTTCAAAGCACTCATTCTGGGAACGTTCGATAGCGGGCCGATGTGGTTCGCGCAAGCATTGCTGATTTTCACGCTGTTGCTCACGGGTTTCCTAATGCTTAGGCGCCGCATGAATCAGCGCGCGCCCTCGCGAATCTTCGCGTTTCCCACGAATGCGACGCTCGCCGGCGCCGCGCTGCTGACGGGCGGCGCAGCGTTGCTCTTGAGAATGCGGTGGCCGGTCGGCGTGAATGTCTCGGGCTTGCAACTCGGCTACTTCGCGAGCTACGTCGTCCTCTTCGTCGCCGGCTTCCTAGCCGCGAACGAGCGGATGCTCGAATCCTTGCCGCGACGGGAAACAAGGCTTTGGTGGTGCATCGCGCTTCTTACCGTGCCGATATTGCCGATTGCTTACTTCCTTCCTTGGCTCCCGCCCAGCATGCACCGCGGCATCCTGCAAGTCATCTACGCGCTATGGGAGCCGTTCGTCGCCTGGGGCGTGATCCTGTTCTTGCTCCAACGGTTTCAAACCGCATTCCTCCAACTAACCGGCTTCGGCCAACGCCTAGCTAGGCGCGCCTATACGATTTATATCGTGCATCCGCCCGTTTTGGTGGGGGTCGCCCTTCTATGGAGCCACGCGCACGTGAATCCGTTGATCAAGTTCGCGGTGACCGGTTCGCTAAGCTGCGTCGCTTGCTATTGGATCGCCGGAATCGTCCTCGCCATTCCCGGGGTAAAACGTGTTCTTTGAGCCGCCGCACTCCGTAAGCCGACCTGGCTGCATGCGAAAAAGCCGTCTAGTACCATACGATAGCGTTATTTAACCCGCCCAAACATGTCTCGTCATCCCTTTCCGATCTGACCCAATGAATGTGACCTTGGCGTACATCGAAGAACCGCCGTTCGGCTGGACCAGCGAGCGCCAGATGGCGATCGGGGCCGACATTGAATTGGCGGAGGCCGTCCTCGAAGCGATCGGCGTGACTCGAATCCAATACCGGCTAACGACGTTCAGCGAACTGCTTCCCGGTGTTCGCGAAGGGCGTTGGGACATGAATGTTCCGCTCTTCGTCACCGCCGAACGATCGAAAGAGGTGGCATTCAGTCTTCCCGTTTGGGGCATCGGAGATGGACTGCTCGTTCGAGCGGGAAATCCTAAAGCGCTGGATAGCTACGCCGCCGTGGCTGCGCGCGACGATGCCCGCCTTGGCATCATCGCTGGTCAGGTGCAGCATGATTCCGCCAAGGCGGCAGGCGTACGCGACGATCAACTGCTTGTCTTCACCGAACAACGGGAGGCGATCGATGCCTTGCGCTCCGGAGCGATCGACGCATACGCGAGCACCGCGCTCGGCAATCGCATCGTCTCGGACCGCATCGGCCTCGAGCAATTCGAAGCCGTTGCCTGCCGGCCGGCAATGGGCGCTGCACCAAGCACTCCGCTCGGCGCTTTTTCGTTCGGCAAAGACAATCGCGGCCTGCTCGATGCGGTCAACAAACAACTGCGCGCGTACCTCGGCTCGCCGGATCATATCGCCCGCATGGGGAAGTACGGTCTGGGCAAAGACGAGATCGAGCCTTCCTTGCGCGCGATTCGCACTGATCCGGCCTAGCTGCGCCGTTCAATCCAGAGAGCGTGAGATGTTGACCATACGAAAAGCGAAACGCGTGCGGCCGTCCCATATGGGCCGCGGCATCGGTCGCGAGATGCTGAAATACCTCGAAGCGTTGGCAAGCGAAAACGGCCTCGTCGCGTTGCGCTTGGATGCCACGCCGAACGCAGCACCGTTCTACCGCGAACACGGCTGGAAAGGCGATTCGATCTCGACTTACCGCTCGCCGCGCGGGCTGGAATTGGCCTACATCCCCATGACTAAGCGACTGCCGGACATCGCATAGGCACGCTTCCCCCGCCCCAGATCAGCAATTCGACACGACGTACTGGGCGGCCACGCTTCGCGACAGCACGAGATCCGCATTGAGCAGATCGTTCTCGTCCAGCTTCGCGCGCACGGCCGCTTCGTCCATTCCATAGCCGCGCCAGCGCGCGACAAGACGCTCGATCAGCACTTCGCGCGGCACGTCGAGCATGACGGTCACGTCGAAGTACCGCCTCAACGGCGCCCATACGGGATCGTCGAGCAACAGATAGTTACCCTCGACCAGAATGATCCTCGCCGTTCCGGGGATAATCTGCGCACCCGCGCGCGCGATCTCGAGCGAGCGGTCGAAAACAGGGGCGGCGATATCCTTGCCGTTGTCGGCGCTCAGCCGCTCGAGCATGGCCTCGAGGCCGCCGACATCGAAGGTGTGCGGCGCCCCCTTGCGCGCACGATCGCCGCGTGCCTCCAATACTCGATCGTCAAAATGGTAGCCGTCCATCGGCAGCACGCACGCGAAGCTTGGCCGATCGCGATTGAGGCCATCGCGGAGCGTCTCGACGAACGTACTCTTGCCGGCGCCCGGCGCACCCGCGATCGCGATGAGCTTGCGCCGCTCGACATCCATATCACGCAACCGGTCGATCAACCGCGCGAGATCGATGCGGCGTTGTTCCTGCAATCGGTTATCCAAAATCAGGCACTCCATTCGAAGCTCGCTCGACCGCGACATGCGCCGAGCAAGAGCCGTGTCCAGGTGAAGATTACCTATCTAGGTAGACAGGTATCCCTGCTGTTTCCCGTAGTCTAACAATATGAATAGGGAGGGAGCGACATAACTAAATCGAAGTACCCACACGAGTCGTGAGACTTGCGATATAGGAGATGACCATGTCCCGAGTATTCATCAGCGCCGGCGACCTTGAGGACGGCAGGATTCAGGTCTTTGCCGTGGATAACAACGGTCAGCTTACAAGTAGGTGGAAGGAAACGACCAACCCCGATTCGGGCTGGACCGCATGGCAGCCCTTCCAGACGCCCAACGGAGGAGCGTCGAGCATCGCGGTCGGTTACTTGTCCGATAAACGGATGCAATTGTTTGCAACCGACCGCAACGGAAACACCGTGAGTTGCTGGAAAACGACGCCGAACCCTGACGCGAGCTGGACGCCCTGGTCCGCCTTCTAAGCGAACCCAACTGTAGTCGGCGGCGCGATCTATCGCTTGCCCGCGACGAGGTGACGCCCGCCTCGTCGCGTTGGCCGATGCCCTCACGCAAGGCGGGGGCAGAATCCAACCGATCTTCGACTGAATCGATCGGCCCACCTCTTCCGGCTCAGCAAGCGATGACGCGGCAACTCGCCGTGGAAGGCGCCCCGACGATTCGCGTCAATACGATTTCCCCCGGGTTGGTAATGACGCCGGCCACGCAAAGCGCATTTGCCGACGACAAGACCGCGCGCGAGCGCATGTTGGCACGCATTCCACTTCAGCGCTTCGGAACGCCGGAGGACGTCGCATGGTCTGCGCTCTTTCTCGCCTCCGACGAGTCCGGTTGGATCACAGGGGCAAATTTCGCCGTGGACGGCGGGATCCTGGCATGTTGAATCTCGTCATTCGGGCCGTGCGCGATACCGGCCCGCATCGCGACTAACGAGCGATTAAAGCGTCGATTTCTCGCGGCCGCTGGCGACAGTCGCCCCCGTCTGCGCACCGTGGCCGCCCTGCCCGCGCCAGAGCAACAAGCCGCCCAGCACGCCGGCCGCGGCGGCAAAAATCGCACCGAATAAGAAAGCCAGATGATAGCCGCCGTTGAGCGCTGCGGCAGTGCTTTCGGACGCCTGCAAGGCGCTGGTTCGCGCCGCAGCGAGACTCGCAAGCACCGCCAGACCGAGCGCGCCGCCCATCATGAAGGACGTATTGACGATGCCCGAGGCGAGGCCCGAATCGCTAGCATCGACATCGCTCATCGCCGCAAGCAACAACGGATTGAAGGCGATACCCGCGCCGATGCCGAGCAACACCATGCCCGGCAGCACGTCCGATAGGAAATGGCCGTCCACCGGCGCGCGAGCGAACAGCGCGAGGCCGCATGCCGCTGCGAGCAAGCCGACGGCAAGCGGCGCACGCAAGCCGAAGCGCATCACCACGCGCGCCGACAGCCCCAAGGAAAAAACACCCATGATGAGGTTGGCCGGCAAGAACGCGAGGCCCACTTGCAAAGGCCGATAGCCGAGCACGCGCTGAAGATACAGCGCCGAGATAAAGAACCATGCGAACATCGCCGCCGCCCACAGTACCCCGACCATATTCGCCGTGGCGATATTGCGCATCCGAAACAGACCGAGCGGCATCAACGGATGCCGCGCGCGCGTCTCGATGGCGAGAAACGCGGCCAACAGCACCATTGCAACGAACAGCAAACCGAGCGTCTGCACCGATAGCCACCCCGCTTCGTTGCCGTTGACGACGGCATACACCGCCAACATCAGCGAAGCAGTGACCGTTATGGCGCCGGCCACATCGAGCCGCTCGCCGTGCGCGTGGCCCGGCGCCGACGGCAAAAGGGCGACGCACAATAAGTACACGGCAACGCCGATCGGCAAATTGACTAGGAAAATCCAGTGCCAGCTCAAGAGGTTCGTCAACAGGCCGCCGAGCAACACCCCGATGCTGCCTCCCGCCGAACAGACAAACCCGTATACGCCCATCGCCTTGGCGCGCTCGCCGGTCTCGGTAAATAAGTTCATGATCAACGACAAGGAAACGGCCGAGACGACGGCGCCGCCCAACCCCTGCACGGCGCGCGCGCAGACCAGCAGGATCTGCGAGTGCGCCGACCCGCATGCGAGCGAAGCCAGCGTGAACAGCGTGATACCGCCCAGGAACAGCTTGCGATGACCGTAAAGATCGCCCAGGCGCCCGCCCAGCAGCAAACAGCCTCCGAATGTCAGCATATAGGCATTGACCACCCACACGAGCGACGTTTCGCTGAAACCGAGGTCGGCCGCGATCGACGGCAACGCGACGTTCACGATCGTCGTATCGAGAACGATCATCAATACGCCGAGACACAGGACGATTAGCGCCAGCCAGCGCTTTCTGCCTTGGATGGAATGCGTCATGCGGGGACCTTTTATTTTTACTCGAACCGACGCAGCAGCATACCGGAACTGCACGCGATTCAAAGCGACTCGACGCGATTGCCCGGCATCCCCCCGGCGCTTTAATCTTGTTTTAAGCCGACGATCCCATAGTTCGGCATTGCTCCCCTACGGGAGCCGCATTCCCTCCCCTAATTGGTTGTTTGAGCCCTATCGATCGATGGAGAGTCGAATATGAGACTTCGTTCGTATATGGCGGCGGGCGCGCTGGCGTTGATCCCGGCACTCGCGCTGGCCGCCGAAGCCGGCACTCGAGCCGCCGCGCAGCCGATTTTCGTCAACGTCGACGGCCAAGCCGTTCCGGTCAAAGCCGAAACGCGCGTCATCCAAACCGCCGCCGGCCCGATGAAGGTCAATACATGGAGTTGGCATAGCCCGCAAGGCGGCGCAAGCTTCGAAATGCAGACGAGTACCGGTGGTATGCCGCCGGCTCTCGCATTGCAGCAAATGCGCGCCATGCAATATCAGATGCAGGCGGCGCAAGCGCAAATGGCGGCTATGCAGCAGCGCATGCTCGCATTGCAACAAGCGGCGTTCGCGAGCATGTTTTCGGTGCCCGCTCAGCAGACGGTCGTGTTCGCCGCACCGATGTGGACGATGCCCGAGCCGGTTGTCGTCGTAGTGCCCGCTCAGCGCGGCGCGCCACCCGCCGCCGCCGCGCCCGCGAAGCCGGCGGGAATCAAAGCCTGAAACTTGCGAAGGGCGTTGTCCGGGGCCGCGATCGGCGCGTAGCGCATCATCGTCATAAATCGCTCGCGCAATGGCCCTCGTCAGGCGGTTGTATGAGCGTTGAGGCGATTAGCTGTCTTATTCGACTCATTTCGTGAGTCGATTCCTGTTCGCTCGGGGCTAAGACGGTGCGCCAACCCCCACCAGTCATCGACGAGGCGGGGGCGCTTCCCTTCTTATTTACGCCTGAGTTGTGAAATATCGCGCACCGCTCCGCGATCGGCCGACGTCGCCAACGCGGCATACGCCTGCAACGCCTGCGACACCACGCGTTCGCGATTCGCCGGTTGCCACGCTTGGTCACCGCGCGCTTCCATCGCCGCCCGGCGGCGCGCCAGTTCTTCGTCGCTCACCACCAGGTGCATCTTGCGCTGCGGAATGTCGATCTCGATTCGGTCGCCTTCTTCCACGAGCCCGATCGTGCCGCCTTCCGCCGCTTCCGGCGAGGCATGCCCGATCACGAGTCCCGACGAGCCGCCCGAGAAGCGGCCGTCGGTGAAGAGCGCGCAGGTCTTACCCAACCCTTTCGACTTCAAGTAGGACGTGGGGTACAGCATTTCCTGCATACCCGGACCGCCCTTCGGCCCTTCATAACGAATCACGACGACGTCGCCGGCCACGATTTGATCGCCCAGGATCGCATCGACCGCCGCGTCTTGGCTCTCGAACACGCGTGCGCGCCCCGAAAACACCCACTGCGATTCATCGACGCCCGCCGTCTTGACGATACACCCCTTCTCGGCCAGGTTGCCGTAAAGCACGGCCAGGCCGCCGTCCTTCGAATAAGCATGCGCCTTGTCGCGAATACAGCCCTTCTCGCGATCGGTGTCGAGCGCGACGTACGTGGCCTCTTGGCTGAACGCGACGGTGGTGGGGACGCCACCCGGCGCGGCGCGGTAGAACTTGTGTGCATCCTCTCCCGCGCCGCCCTTGACGTCCCACTTCGCAAGCGCATCGCCGAGCGTGCCGCTATGCACGTTGCGGCAAGACAAATCGAGCAAATCGGCCCGCGCCAACTCGCCCAGAATGCCCATGATGCCGCCGGCGCGGTGCACGTCCTCGATATGGAATTTGTCGGTCGCGGGCGCGACTTTGCATAGGCACGGGACCTTACGCGAAATCCGATCGATGTCGGCCATCGTAAAATCGGCGCCGGCTTCTTGCGCGGCAGCCAGCAAGTGCAGCACGGTATTCGTCGAGCCGCCCATGGCGACGTCGAGCGCCATCGCGTTTTCGAATGCGCGCTTCGTCGCGATATTACGCGGCAACACCGAGGCGTCTTCTTCCTGATAATACCGGCGGCACAAATCGACGATCAGCCGGCCGGCCTGTTCGAACAAGCCCTTGCGCCAAGCGTGCGTCGCGACGATCGTGCCGTTGCCGGGCAGTGCGAGACCAATCGCCTCGGTCAGGCAGTTCATCGAATTGGCGGTAAACATGCCCGAGCACGAACCGCAGGTCGGGCAGGCACTGCGCTCGACCTCGGCCACTTCGGCGTCGCTGACCTTCGGGTCGGCCGCCTTGATCATGGCGTCGATCAAGTCGATCTTCGCGATCACCTGGCCGTCGCTCGGCGATTTGACCTTGCCCGCTTCCATCGGGCCGCCCGAGACGAATACCACGGGGATGTTCAAGCGCATCGCCGCCATCAGCATCCCCGGCGTGATCTTGTCGCAATTGGAGATGCAAACCATCGCATCGGCACAATGCGCGTTGACCATGTATTCGACCGAATCGGCGATCAATTCACGCGACGGCAACGAATAGAGCATGCCGCCATGGCCCATGGCGATGCCGTCATCGACGGCGATCGTATTGAATTCCTTGGCGACGCCGCCCGCCGCCTCGATTTCCTTCGCCACCAAGGCACCCAGATCGCGCAAGTGAACGTGTCCCGGCACGAACTGCGTGAACGAGTTGACCACGGCGATGATCGGCTTGCCGAAATCGTCGTCTTTCATCCCCGTGGCGCGCCACAAGGCGCGGGCGCCGGCCATGTTGCGGCCGTGCGTCGATGTGCGTGAGCGGTAGTTGGGCATCTGCATCCTCAGGTATCGCGGTCGTCGATGTTTCGAATCGCACCAAGCCCCGCTCGATCGACGTCCGCGGGCAATGGCGGCATCCCTGCGCTGGCCTGAATTCGGCGCTTGCGCGCACGGGATGCATATTGATTGCCGGAATACTGAGAGATAATCGTTAAGACGTCCAATATATTTTTTCTAGTCAATTAAGTCTTTTCACATATCAGGCGGTCACAGGTGCGGCGATGCGCTCGGAACGCATCCAAGCCAGGGCCGCGCCCAGGCCGAGTATCGCGAGACAGACGATCGGCACGATCATCGGACCGAACGGCGACGCGGTCAGCTTGCCCGCCAACGGCATCAGGTTTTGGCCGAAGAAGCCCCCCAAGTTTCCGATCGAATTGATGGCCGCGATGCTCGCCGCGGCGCGCGCGCCCGTAAAGTAGCGCGGGGGCATGGACCAAAAGCACGGGTAAAGCAGAGGAATACACGCGCCGCCGAGGACGAGCGCGGCGAATCGAAGCGGCGTGGACGGCAACACGAGGCTCAACAGGAATCCGGCGACACCGCAAGCCGCGACGATGGCAATCGCCCGCAGGATGCTTTTCGCGCGGCGCAACTTCGCGGGCAGGTACACGAGCAACAGTACCGACAACCCCCAGGGCAGCATGCTCAGCCACCCGTTCGTCGTGCTCGATACGCCGAACGATTTGACCAGCGTGGGAAGCCAATAGGTCACGCCGTACAGTGACGTGGACATCAACATATAAGTCGCGGCGAACAGCATCACGCGCGGATCGAGCAGCGCCTTCCAGGGATGCGCATGTTCCGCGTGCGCCGGCTTCTCGCGTTCGAGCGCCGCGGCGACGAGTTGCTTTTCCTTCTCGTTCAAAAAGCGCGCTTCACGATAGGACGCGGGCAAGACCTTGAATACCGTCACCGCGACCAGCACGGCGGGTAGCCCCGTCGCGATGAAGACCCATTGCCACCCCGCGAGCCCCCAGACGCCGTTCAAGCTCAAGAGCCACCCGCCCACGAGCGAGCCGAGCATGTTCGCCAACGCGCTGCCGAGCGTAAAGATGCCGAGCACGCGCGCGCGATAACTTTGCGGAAACCAAAGCGTGAGGTAATAGATCACCCCGGGATAGAACCCGGCCTCCGCCACTCCGAGCGCGAAGCGCAGGCCGCAAAACACTTGCATCGACGTGGTAAAGCCCATCAGCACGGTAATCGCCCCCCACGTCAGCATGATGCGGGCGAGCCAGAGACGGGCGCCGAACCGATGCAGCGCCAGCGTGCTCGGCACCTCGAACAGCAAGTAGCCGATAAAGAACAGCGAAGACGCAAGGCCGAAGGCCGTTTCGGTCATATGCAAGCTGTGCACCATCTGCAGCTTTGCAAAACCGACGTTCTGCCGGTCGATGAACGCGATCAAGAACATGACGACGACGACGGGCATCAAGCGCCGGGCGATCTTCGACATGACCGCGCGTTCCTGCGCGGATTGCGTTTCAAACGTAGTGCTTTCGTCCATTAGTACTCCTCAGTGTATTTGGTATCCGTATTCGATGTCGATGCCGATTCGGCCAGCCGCGCTGCCTATCATCTACGGCCCATGAAAGTCGCCCAATTGCGCCACGAACATTTCATTCCATGTACGCGGCTTCGCCTTGATCGTCCCGACTCGATATAAAAAATCGACAAAATCCATCAGTTGGCCCGGGTGGATCGAGAAGCGCGTCTGCGGCGCGGCGAGCATTTGCACCACGGCGTCGCGCGACAAGCCAAGGTTCGATGCGGCGACGTAGACCTGCGCCGCTGCCGCGGGATCCTGGGCGATCATGCGGTTGGCCTCGTCGAGCGCTCCGATGAACGCGCGCGCAAGCACCGGCTCGGCATCGACGATACGTTTGGGCGCGAATACGACGTCGAGCGTCAACGGCCCCAGTACATCGAGCGAATCGGCCACGCGATGGATCCCCTGCTCGCGCAATTCGAGCGTAGAAAATGGCGGCGAGCCGAAATGCGCGGTAATGCCGCCCTCGCGGCGAATCAGCGCTTGCATGGCCTGGGGATGGGGCAAGTTGACGGTGATCGAGTCGAGCCGGGCGAAGTGCTGGGCACCGAGCAATCGGCTCGCGAGCATTTGCAGCACGACGGCCGAGAGCGAGGTCCGGATCCCTGGCACCGCGATGCGGTCGGCCGGCGTGAAATCGCCGAGCGTCTTGATGCCGGGCCGATTCGTATTGAGCGAGAGTGAGGTGCTCGACAGGCCGCTGATACCGATGACTTCGACGTTCGGGATGCCGCGCGAACGCGCCCACAATTCGATGAAGCCCGGCGCGCCGGCCGCCGCGAAATCGAGCGAGCCTGCCATCATGGCATCGTCGACCGAATTGCCTCCATCGAGCAGGACCCACTCGACACGCAGCCCAGGCATGCCCAGTTGCGCCGCATGGCGCTCGAAGAGCCGCTGACGCTCCATGACGAGCAACGGCAAATACAGCAAGCCATAGCCCTTCGAGATGCGTATCGCGCGTGCGTTGCCCAGCGCCAATGCCGGCGCTAACAAAGCGCCGAGACCGGCCGCCACCAGCGCGCGGCGGCGAGGCGAAGGCGCGTTCGAGCCGCCTGCGCCGCCCACCTCGTCGTGCATCGTATCGTCTCCTCTAATTTCAACGCGGCGCGTGCGCCGTCGTGCTTGACAAGGTTATCGACCGAGTCTGAGAAAATGCTGACATCGGCTCCCCGGGAAAACCCCTAACTCAGCGCATTCCATCGCGCCGATCGCCGGCACGAGCGAACACATCAGCAGGAACGGCATTATGCGTATTTTGGTCGTAGAGGACGATGCTCAGATCGGCGCGGCGATCCGCGCCCGCCTGACGCGTCTAGGGCATGCGGTCGATCTCGAAGCGGACGGCGCCACGGCGAATACGCTGTTGCGCGTCGAGCGCTTCGATCTGATCGTGCTCGATGTCATGTTGCCGACGATGGACGGTTTGACGATCTTGCGCAACCTGCGCTCGGCGGGCTCCCTGACGCCGGTGCTGCTCGTGACGGCCCGCTCCGCTATCGACGATCGGGTCAGCGGCCTGGGGTTCGGCGCCGACGACTATCTAGTCAAGCCGTTCGACTACCGCGAGCTGGAAGCGCGTGTGCAAACGCTTTTGCGCCGCAACACGGGCCAAGCGAGCAACGTCCTTCATGTCGGCGCGCTCGCGATCGATCGCAGCAGCCGGCTCGTCGAACTCGACGGCAAACCGCTTTCACTGTCCCGGCAGGAATTCGCGCTGCTCGAAATCCTCGCCAGCCGGCCGCAACGCATCTTCTCGAAGGAAGAGTTGCTCAGTCAGCTCTTCAGCTTGGGCAACGAGCCGACGACGAATGCGGTCGAACAATACGTCACGCGTGTCCGCAAAAAGCTGCAAGGCAGTTCGGTGGAGATCCGCACCGCGCGCGGCATGGGGTACCAGATTGCCACGCTTTGATTGGTTTCCGAAAACCTTATTCGGACGCACGCTGCTATTCATCGCGCTGATCGTCGTATCGGGCGCGGTCGCGCTCGCCGTCATCGCCCGCTATTACGCGGGCGTGGCTTCGCAACGCGCGTACGATCAACTGTTGGCGGGCGCCACGATCCAAGTCGCCGAAGATTTGTATGTGCAAGGCGGCGTGCTCGCCCTGAACCTCCCGGTGGCGGCGCTGTCAACGCTGTCGCGTTACGACCTCGTTTATTACAAGGTCGTCGATTCGCGCGGCATCGTCGTGGCGGGCTACGCCGATCTACCGAGTCCCGCGAGCAACGTCGCCGCGCGCAACGGCCCGCAGTTCGCGGACGCGGCCTACCAGGGGCAACCCGTACGCACAGCATCGCTCGCGCGTTACTTGCCCGAGGAACATGTTCCCGGATGGGCGGTCGTCACCGTCGCGCAAACCACGCATGCACGCCGGCAACTAACGAACGACATGAGCTTCAAGGTATGGACGCTCATCTTGCTGATGAGCATCCTCGCGATCGGCGCGAGCGGTCTCGCGATCCGCCGCGGCCTGCGTCCGTTAGCACGCATCGAGACGATCATCGCCGCGCGCGATCCCGCCGACCTGCGGCCCGTGGCCGCCGATACGCCTAGCGAGATCAACGCGATCGTCGGCGCGATCAACGGCTTGATCGGGCGGCTTGCCGAGCGCATGACGGCGATGCAGCGCTTTATCGCCGACGCCGCGCACCAAATGCGCACGCCCCTCGCACGGCTCGACGCGCAGATCGAGCTCCTTGGCGACGAGCACGATCCCGCCCGTCTGGCCACGCGCTTGGATGCGCTGCGCACGACATGTTCCGATGTGGGCCGGCTCACGGGGCAGTTGCTCAATCACGCCATGGTGACGCACCGGACGCAAGCCGTTCCGCTCCAGCCCGTGGACCTCGTTGCGCTCGCCAAGGAAGTGCTAGGGCGTGCGATCCCGCTTGCCGATGAGCGCGACGTGACCGTCGCATTCGATACCGATACGCGCGAGGCCACGATCGCCGGCGATCCGATCGGCTTGCAAGAAGCGTTGTCGAACGTGCTGCATAACGCGCTGCTGCACGGCAAGGCGGACGAGATCGTCGTATCGGTCGCGGCCACCGGCGCCCCGGTCACGCTAACCGTGACAGACAACGGGCCCGGCATCCCGCCCGAGCATTGGGAAGCCGCGCTGCGGCCGTTCGAACGATTGGGGCAAGATGACTCGGCGCGGCGCACGGGGTCCGGGTTGGGCCTGGCCATCGTGCAAGAAGTCGTGAAAGCGCACGGCGGCGCCATCCGCTTCGCGTTCCCGCCGGGAGGCGGCTTCGCCGTCATATTGGCGTTTCCACCCATGAACGAGCGGTGAGCGGCGCATGCGCACGTCGCGCCAGGCGGCTCGAGTTCGAGGGCTGGAACGATCGATCGGCTTGGCCTCAGTTCCTTTGAGGGAATTGGCCGGCCTTTCCCCTTCATCTCACGGCGTGGGCTTCTCACGGGCTTTGATACGCTAGCGGCATCTCCATACCGTCAGCATGACCGCGCGCGATCGCCCGGGCCTGACAGACGCGACCGAACGCCCATGCAGCAGCCGAACGCCTTGAATTTCTCCGCCAGTCCCGGCGCGCTTCCAGCCAGCGTCGTGGCGCAAGCGCGCGACGCCATCGTCGCGTTGCCCGAGACGGGCGTCTCCGTGCTGGCCATGAGCCATCGTTCCGATTGGTTCGTCTCGATCCTCGAAGAGGCCGAGCGCAATATTCGCAGCCTGCTCGGTTTGTCCGACCAATACGCGGTCTCCTTTCTGCAAGGAGGCAGCAGCTTGCTGTTCGCGACGGTGCCGATGAACTTCGCGACGCCTGCGTTCGAGCCGCCCGAGTATGTGGTCTCCGGCTATTGGAGCGCCCGTGCCTCGGCTGAATCGGGCCGTGTCGGGGCGCATCGCATCGTGTGGGACGGGCAACGCAGCGGCTTTCGCGAATTGCCGGCGCTCGAACAACTCGCGGTCGATCCGCGTGCGGCGTATCTGCATTACGTCTCGAACGAAACCATCGAAGGTTTGCAATTCGCGTCGCCGGAGCGCGATTCGACGGTACCGCTCATCGCGGACATGTCGTCCGATTTTTTGTCCAAACCTATCGCCGCACAGCGCTTCGGCATGATCTACGCGCACGCTCAAAAAAACCTCGGCGCGGCCGGGGTAACCGTTGCGGTAATCGATCGGTCGCTTTTGATGCGTATTCCCGGCGGCATGCCGCACATCTTGGATTTCCGCACGCAAGTCGCGCACGGCTCGAAATACAACACGCCGCCCGTATTCTCCATTTACGTTCTGGCATTGATCACTCGATGGCTCCGCGACGAGATCGGCGGTCTGGAACAAATGCGGCGTATCAATGAAGCTAAAGCCGAACGCCTCTATGCGGCGCTAGACGAGATGGGCGATGCCGTGGCGATTCACGCGAAGCGGCCGTGGCGCTCTCGCGTGAACGTAGCCTTCACATTCGGCGATGCACGCCTCGATCGCGCCTTTCTCGATATCGCGCAGGCGCGCGGGATGAGCGGGCTCGAAGGTCACCGCTCGCTGCGCGGCTTGCGTGCGTCGCTGTACAACGCGGTCACGCCGCAAGCCGTCGAGACGCTTTGCGAAACGCTGATGGAATTCGCTTTGCAACGCACTTGAAATTCCGCGTCAAGCATACGAAGTCTCGTAGATTTAAAAATAATCGTTCGCCACGCTACGATCGTTCGTAAGTTATCCTAATCACTTCAACCGCCCTGACATGCCGTCGTCATTTGCGGATGGGACGCTAATCGCTCCCGATCTCTTCGATGAGCGACCATGCAATTGAGAATCGACGGCACCGGCAACACGACGAACACCCCACCGCAACAACCCGCCCCCGCGGCCTCGCCTCAACCGCCTTCGTTCGAACTGAAGGCAGGGCAAAAACTGGCGGCCGGCCAATCGATTCGATCGGCCGACGGCCGGTTCGAACTCACGATGCAGCGCGACGGCAATCTCGTCGAATACGACTTGAAGACGAACGTCGCCGTTTGGTCGAGCAAAAGCGCCAACTCGGGCGCCACCGTCGCATACATGCAGCAAGACGGCAACCTCGTGCTCTACAAGGTCGATCCCGACACGCTGTGCGTCGCCGGTAAGAACGATGTATGGAGCACGAAGACGAACGGGCACGCCGGCGCCGCGTTGACGCTGCAGACGAACGGCGATCTGACTGTCGGCAAGACATCCGGCAGCGCGGACGGCGCCTTCTGGCACTCGGGCGAACCGCTTTACGAAGTGCCCGGCGCGCTGCCGCCACTGACGACGGGCGGCAATCCCGCCACGACCGATCCGCTCTCGCGCGCCGCCGTCGGCTTGTTCGCTCCGGGCGCGAACGAACTCGGCATCAGCCGCTTCAATTTGAGCGCGGGCGGCAGCGCATACGACGTGCTACGCGATCAGCACGTGTTCGATCAACCGAATCTGACTGACGATACGGCGCTGCTCGACGCCAACCTCGCGGCCACGCCGTCGCTCGATCGAAAGCCGTTCGGCGATCGCCCGGCGAACGCACCGGGCGACGTATACCACCTGAGCGTGGGGCAAACGGTGATGGTCCTCGATTCGACGCGTCTCGGCTATCTCGAGCAGCAACGTACGCAGCTCCAAGCCATCGAACAAGGACCGGCGAAGGATCGGGCAAATGCATCGACCGAACTGAAGGCAAGCGTCTACCAGGAACTGCTCTATGCATCGACGCAGCAGTCGGTGCCGAACGTCGATCAACTCGCCTCGACTTTGCGCGCGCGGGCGCCGCAGGATCCGGCCTATCAAAGCGCCATCGCCGACGCTGCCGGCATGCTGCAAAGAACGCTAAGCGCGCAAGGCCGGACAGCCGATCAACTCGGCAAGATCGATGCCGCCGGCGCGGCCGGCGACTGGAACGGCGTACGCCGGCTCGTTCACGATCAGATCGTCGCCACGGCCGGTGCAGATCAAGGCTCGCAAGCGCTCGGCGACATAACCGCGCGCGCCAGCGTGTATCTGACGTATGCGGGCGGCGACCCGCGCTTCGCGGCCGCCGTACAGAGCGGAATCGACGACGCCAAGCACACGGTGCTGATCGACCGTCCCGCGCAAGCCGTCGTCGATACGTACAAACAGCACGGCGCCGCGGCGGCGATGCAAACGCTCGCGAGCATCACCGATCCGCAGACGGCAACGATCGGCCAGGTCGGCGCGATCATGGTCGACGCGCGCGTGCAAAACGTCGTCCAACAGGCGCTGCGCGATACTGCGTCATGGCAAGGCAGCGGCCCGAATCGGCCGGCGGCCGTGTTGATGTCGTTATCGGCCGCATGCCAGCATGCCATCGAGAGCGATCAGGGAACGAACGGCACCGGCAAGGCGGCCGTCGATCGGATCGCGACTTACATCGTCGCGCAAGCCGATGGCGTCCCGCCGGATTCAGGCATGGACGTGTTCCAAAACGTGCAGCTCACGCGCGACGCTTTTGCCGATGCGGGCCGGCAGGGCAACGTTGCGCTCGCGTTCGCCGTGGGTGCGCAGGCCCGTCTTTATCGCAACGATTTCTACGCAAGCTGCGTCATCGACGGCGCCCGCCAGGGACTCGACGGATTCGCAGCGAACGTGAAATCGCTCAAGGACAAACTGTCGAGCGAGGGCGCATTCGCCAGCGAGCCGCTCGCCAACTGGGGCGCGGCGGGCACGCCGGCCGAACAAAGCGTGCTGATCGCAAAATTGTTTGCGGCCAATCCGAAGGCGGCCAAACAGTTCGAAGACGATTCGGCCGGCATCCCCGCCCTGCAGGAAACGGCCGACGGCGTGCAAGCGGCCGTGACCGCCTATGGCGCCGAGCTCAAAGGCGTGCAAGGATTCGATACGGATATACCGAAGTCGATGCAAAGCGGTCAATACATGTGGTCGGTGTCGGATTCGCCGAGCGTCGTCGCGGCGCTGCATTCGGCGGACGGTCTCGGCATCGTCAGCCCCGATGCCAAACAGGAACCCACCAATACGTTGTGGCTCCAGCGTTCGATGCGCAAGGTCTACGAGCAGATCGGCAAGCATTTGATCGGCTCGCTGGCCGCGGACGGGGCCGATAGCGTCCTCTCGCCGAGCGGCGCCAAGATGGCGCTGTCGGTTTGGAAGCGGGCGAACAAGTCGTTGGGCGCCGAGCTTTACTTCCAGAACGCGGCCTATTCGCTCGGCGAAGCATCATCGGGCGGATTGTTCTCGGCGTTGCAAAACGGCGCCTCCGCGATCCGGCAAGAACTCGGCGGCGTCTCGTACGCCCTCGCCGCGGGCATTCCCGCCGGCAAACTTCCGTCGCTGCGGCCCGACTCGGGCGAGACCCCGCTCGCCAAGGCCTATTCGAGCCTATCGAACAGCATCGACAGTCTCGATATCCCGGCCGGCGCGCGCTCCAGCTTGAAGATCTCGACGAAACTGATGCTGCAAGACACGTCGGACTTGGCCTCGGCCATTCTCGGCATCACCGAAGCCGTCGACGACTTCAGCAAAGGCAAGCCGATCCAGGGCGTGGGCGAACTGCTGAATTCGGCGGGCTACGCGACGTTGTTGACGGGCTCGGGCATCGACGCGGCCGAATTGCCCGAAGGCGCCACGGTGCTTGGACTGAGCGGCGAGGCATGGGATCTCATCGGCGGACCGACGGTCGCCGTTGCCGCGCTGCTCGTCACGACGGCCAATGCCTACGAGAACTCACATACGCACGACGGCGACGACAAACAGGCACTGATCTCGATGGGCGTGCACCCCGACGTCGCCGAGCAATTGGCCAAACACGCCACCTCGTTCGACGGCTCGCCGCCGAGCGCCGGCCCGTTCATCACCCAGTACTTCAAATATGGAAACGCGTCGCAAAAAGACATGGTGAACTGGCTCAACTCGCTGACGCCACACCAGGCGGATGCGATCGCCTCCGCGCTCAAGGCCGGCGACGGGCTCTGGCAGAAGGAACCGATGTCCACCGCCGCACGCCAGTTCGACGATGCGTTGCTTCAATACGGCGTCATGCCGCCTGTCAGGTACTGACCCTTACAATAAGCCCACTACGGGGCGGCCGGCCGGTCCCATTACTTGGATTGGCCGGGAATTTCGCTTCATTTCGCCCAATCGAATTTGGCGCCGGCGTCCCATACTGCCATCATCGACTCCCTGATCGGCCCCTCCGGGCCAAGCAGGCACGGGTCGCGATCCTCGACATTTCAGGAGATTGGGATGAGCACGTTGGCCGTCATTGTTTCTATCTGGGCCCTGGTCGCCACCTGCGCCGCTCTGTTCATCCGCGGCGCCAGCCCGCGTCTGGAACGTGCGCCCGTCTTGGCCGAACGCCGTCCGGCACGCGCGCCGATCGCCGAATAAGACTCCCCTCGACTCTCCTGCGCATAGCGCTTATGAAGGCATACGCACGGCGAGCGAGCCGCGCGAAGCATGGCCCATTTCGCGTGGCCGGTTCACGAGCGTCACCATCACGTAGCTCATGATCGTCAGCATGAACCATGAGCCCCACTTGGATACCGATACCATCGCCCAGGCTTTGACCTGGCTCGGATAGAGCCAGGCGTGGCTATACGTTCCCGCGTTTTCGGCGAGCCAAATGAAGCCGGAGATCAGCACGAATGCGAGCAAGAACGGCATCCGATGCGCCGTTTTGCCGATGACGAAATACACCCAACTCCGGCGAAACAGGATCGCCGCGGCGCCGATCAACAGATACCGGCCGTCGGGCAGATAGTGGTGCAGGAAGAAGTTCGCGTAGATTCCGACCGACAACGCAGCCGTGGAGGCAAAAGACGGATGGTGTGAAAAGCGCAGGTCGAACCCTCGGCACGCGCGCGTAATATAGCTGCCGACCGACGCATACATGAACCCGCTGAAAAGCGGCACGCCGCCGATTCGCAGATACGAGAACTCGGGATAGACCCACGACCCGACCGCCGTCTTAAATAACTCCATGCACGTGCCGGCCGCATGAAACAACAAAATGACGGCCACCTCGTCCCACGTCTCCAGACGCAGCGCAATCAGCACGACTTGGATCACGAGCGCGGCGATCGTCAGCGCATCGTAGCGCGGCAGCACCGCGTGCGCGGGATACCACAAATGCGTGCCGATCAACAGCCCCACCATCAGCCCGCCGAAAAGACAAACCCAGGCCTGCTTGATCCCGAATGCAATGAATATGCGTACGGCATTGGCGATGCGGCCGCGCTCGTCGCTGCCGGAAAGAAGCCGGGCGATCAGATCATCGAGCCATGCGCTCGCACGTCCCGGCGCCGTTTTTAATTGCACGTGTCCGCTCACGAGTCGGTTGATGGTTTGAGCGATCGAAGGCCGGCCGAGCAACCGCGCGAACGCGGACAGGCCGGCGTCTCGATGCGAGCAGCATTGTCCGCGAATGTCCCGCCCTCGCGCAACACCGGGATGCGGAACCGGCGCGCGTGCCGCGCGTCGTAACCGACGGTGCGGCGTTTGGAGGCACCCGAAGCACGCCTGATAAGATCGCCGCTTCCGGCAGCCACGATCAAGGACCTCTTCATGTCGACCTCATCGCATGCACTTCCGCGCTGGACGCTTTGGGCCCCGCTCGCGGCGTGGCTGATTCTGGGCCTATCGAAGGTCATCCCTGGCGAAAGCTTGGCGATCGCGCTCATTGCCGCTGCGCTCGCGGGCAGCGTGTTCGCGGCCGTGCATCACGCCGAGGTCGTCGCGCATCGCGTGGGCGAGCCGCTCGGCACGCTCGTGCTCGCCGTGGCCGTCACGATCATCGAAGTGGCATTGATCGTGGCGGTCATGCTGTCGGCAGGCCCCGAAAAAGCCGGCCTCGCACGTGATACCGTATTCGCCGCGATCATGATCGTTTGCAACGGCATTGTCGGACTCTGCCTGCTCGTGGGCGGGTGGAAACACGGCGAGCAAGATTTTCAAGGGCGCGGCGCGAGCAAGGCGCTCGCCGTGCTCGCGGCTCTCTCGGTGCTCTCGCTCGTCATGCCGAACTATTTGAGCGCGATGCCCGGCCCGCAACTGTCCACCTCGCAGCTCGCCTTCGCGGGCGTGTGCTCGCTCGTCCTTTATGGCGTATTCGTCTTCGTGCAGACCGTGCGCCATCGCGATTACTTCCTTTCCTCGGGCGGCACCGGCGACACCGCGCACGCCGCGCCTGCGCCGAGCGGACGCGTCGCGCTGACGAGCCTCGCCTTCCTGCTCGTCAGCCTCGTCGCCGTGGTCCTGCTCGCAAAGCTGTTGTCGCCGGCCGTGGAACGCGGCGTCGCGACGCTGGGCGCCCCGCCCGCTACCGTCGGGATCGTCATCGCGGCGCTCGTTTTACTGCCCGAGGGGCTCGCCGCCGTCGGCGCGGCGCGCGAGAACCGGCTGCAAACCAGCATGAACCTGGCGCTGGGCTCGGCGCTCGCCAGCATCGGCTTAACGATTCCGACCGTCGCCGCCGTCTTCATCTGGGCCGGCCGCCCCCTCGAACTCGGCATCGGCGGCATGGAAACGGTGCTGCTCGCGCTCACACTGTTCATCAGCAGCCTCACGCTGAGCACGGGGCGCACGACGGTATTGCAAGGCGCCGTGCACCTGTCGCTGTTTGCCGCGTATCTGTTCCTGTCGATCACGCACTGACCAGCGCCGCGCCGAAGGTTTGCCCGCTTAGACGTTCTCGCGCTTGGGCATGTAACGCTCGGAGAGCGCTTCGTATAACGGGGGCGCGAAAAGCCGCGAAACCCGGCTCGCGATCAAGGCGGTCGCCATCAGCGAGATCACGAGCGCGTGCCCATTGATCATTTCGATGACGATGACGAAGGCCGTGATCGGGCTTTGTGTGACGGCGGCCAAGTAACCGACCATCCCCAACGCGATCAACATCGGCAACTGCATTTGCGAAAACACCATATGCAGCGTATTGCCGATGCCCGCACCGATTGCGAGCGACGGGGCGAACAGCCCCCCCGGGGCCCCCGGCAGATACGAGCCGACCATCGTGATCATTTTGAACACCGGATACAGCGCGCTGACGTTGCCGTGTCCCGCCAGCATCGAGCGGGCCTCCGCGTAACCGCTGCCGAACGTGTGACCCGAGCTTACGATACCGACGACGGCGATGACGAGCCCGCAAGCGGCCCCAAATGCGACGGGACGCTGCGCGCGCAGTTGCAGGACGGCGGCCGGCATCCAGCGGCGCGTATTGAGCAGCAGCCAGCAGAAAAAGCCGCCCGCGAGACCCGCGAGCAGCCCCACCAGCGGCACGGCGATAAACAACAGGTCCGGCAGCCGGGGACCGATATCGATCGTCCCGAAGTACACGTAGTTGCCTTGAAGACCGAGCGATACGACGCCGGCGAAGATGATCGCGGTGATCAACACCCCGCTCGTGCGCGCTTCGAAGCTTCGTGTCAGTTCCTCGATAGCGAATACGACGCCCGCAAGGGGGGCGTTGAACGCGGCCGACAAGCCGGCGGCCGCGCCGGCCAGCGCCAGGTTGCGCTCGAGCGCGGCGCCCCTGATCGCGCGGAAGCGTTTCGGATAGAACTCCCGCAGGCTGAACATCAACGATGCGCCGACGTGGATCGTCGGCCCCTCGCGCCCGATCGTCAATCCACCGAGAATCGCCAGGAACGAAATCAAAATCTTGCCGATCAGAATAGGGATCGTCAGCAAGCGCTGCCCCAAGTCGCGAGGCCCATGCAACGACGCAATGACTTGCGGAATGCCGCTGCCCTCGGCCCCATCGAAAAATCGCCGGGTCAGCCACACGCACGCGGCGCTGAGAGCGGGCGTCACGATCAGCGGCAGCCAGATATCGTGTGCGACGTGCTTGAGAAAGAAGTCGTAGCCGAAATCGATCAAGCGCGCATAGAGTACCGCGATCAGTCCGGCGGCGACGGCGCCGAGCCAGAACACGCCATAGTGTAGCCAGAGCTTATGGAGATGTTGGAGAGACCATTTATTGGTCGAAGCTCGAATCTGCATGGTTGGCGAAGTCTGCGCGAAAGGGCAAGTATACCGGCCTCGCCATTGATTTCCCTTACGGCAAGCAAGAACGCGTCCCGCCCCATCTGTCCCCGGGGGACCGGCGCAGATAGTGCGAACGCCATCGCGGCAATCCGCCCGCTCGCACATCGGCCGCTTCCGATGGTAGACTGCGGCGCACGTCAATCCGCCGCACGACCATGGCTTTCCGCTCCCGCCCACACTTGACCGCATGGCTTGGCCTCATCGCCATGTGGCTCATCGTGCTGGCGCCGATCGTTAGCCAGTTGGTGGTCGCGTCGCACCGGGATGACCCGTCGGCCGCCCCCCTTTGCGCGGCGACCCAGCCGGCCGCCGATGCGGTCCACGCCACGCATACCGATCCGCTCGCGGCCTGCGGTTATTGCGACCTGCTGGCCGACCATATCGCCGTACCGGCACTGCCGCCCGCACCACTCGTGCTCGTCATGCTGCTCGTGGCGATCGCCGTGCCGATGCTTAGCGTTCGCCACACGCCGCTAGGCGCCTTCCCGTCCGGGCAGCCCAGAGCCCCACCCGCTTTTTCCTGATCGCCGTTATCCGCTGCCGCATAGGCACGCCCATCGAGGGCGCGCGCGGCCGTTCGTTCAACGATTCAGGAATATCGCATGTTGCACCTTCCCTCGCGAAGGCCGCGCGCTCGCGCGCGTATCGCCGCTTCGGCGCTCGTCCCGCTCGCCTTGATCTCGCCGGCCGCGTGGGCGGCCGATAATACGAGCCGCGGCACGGGCGCCGATACCCCGCCGCAAGCCCACGGCGGGACCTCGTCGCCGGACCGTGTCGCGTTGCCGACGATTACCGTCACCGCTCGCGCCGATAGCGCCGGCGCGGCGCCGCTGCTCGATCCCAACTTACCCGCGTCGACCGAAACGGTCACGCGCAAGCAATTCGAAAACTGGAACGTCGTCAACACCGAGGACACGCTCAAGTACCTGCCCAATCTAGCCGTGCGCAAGCGCTTCATCGGCGACGTGAACTCGATCATCGCCGTACGCGGCACGAGCAATACGCAAAGCGCACGCGGCCTCGTCTACGCGGATGGGCTCCTGCTGTCGAACCTGCTCGGCAGCAGCTACAGTTTTCCGCCGCGCTGGTCGATGGTCTTCCCCGACGAGATCCGGCGCGTCGATGTCCTCTACGGCCCATTCTCGGCGCTCTATCCCGGCAACTCGCTCGGCGCAACCGTGCTGATTTCCACGCGGATGCCGACGAAATTCGAAGCCGATGCCGACGTCAAAGCTTTCACGCAGCACTTCGATCTCTTCGGCGTCAATCGCAATTTCAACGGCAGCCAGGCCAGTGCGACGATCGGCAACCGCATCGGCAAGTTCGCGTTCTTCATCGGCGCCAATCATTTCGAGAACACGAGCCAGCCGCTGCAGTTCGCCACGCTCGCGAAATCGAATACGCCGGCAAAAGCAGGCGATATCCCGGTCACCGGCGCTTACTTCTACAACAACCAGACGAACGCGTCCACCGCGGTAATCGGCGTGAACGGCGAAGGCATCGAGCACGTCACGCAAGATCAACTGAAGTTGAAAATGCAGTACGACTTCACGCCGACCGTGCGCGGCGCACTTACGCTAGGCTATTGGCATCGCACTTACACGAGCCAAACGTCGACCTTTTTGTCCGACGCAACCGGCAAACCCATCTATAGCGGCCTCGTCAATATCGGCGGCAACGAGTACAACATCCCCGCGTCGGCCCTGGCGCCCAGCGCCGGATGGAGCGAAAACTGGCTCTATGGCGTCTCGCTTTCCACGCGCAATGCCACGGGCTGGAACGGCGAAGCGATCGCCTCTTATTTCGACGTACCCAATAGCGTGGCTCGCACGGCCAACGGGGGCACCCCTGGCAACGGCCCGGGCGTCGTCACGTTCGGCGATGGGACCGGCTGGAAGACCCTCGATCTGAAAGCGACATGGACGCCCGCGTCGTCGCGCGCGGGCATCGCCAATCATGCGCTCGCGTTCGGCTATCACTACGACGACTACTTCCTCGATAACGAAACGTACAACACCAACGCGTGGATCGACGCCGCCGCGGGCAGCTTCGCCAACGCATTCAAAGGCAAAACCCAAACGCAAGCGCTGTACGCCCAAGATGCATGGCGTTTCCTGCCGCGCTGGAAGTTCGTCTACGGCGTGCGCTACGAGGATTGGCAAGCGTATGACGGCATGCAAGCCGTCGGAACTGCCGCCGTGCCTTATCCCAACGCGGGCGCGCATCACTTTTCGCCGAAGGCCTCGTTATCGTTCGATCTGACCGACACGTTGACGTTGCGCGCATCGGTCGGCCGCGCCTATCGATTCCCCACCGTCAGCGAACTCTTCCAAGGGCAGATCAACGGCAGCGCGATCGTCAACAACAACCCGAACTTGAAGCCGGAGGACGATCTCTCCAAAGAGCTGACCGCCGAATGGGCTCATGACAAATCGTCGGTCCGTTTTTCGTTGTTCGAGGACGACGTGAAGAACACGATCTTCAGTCAGACAGACACGACGGTCATTCCCAACGTGACGAACTTTCAGAACATCGGCAAAGTTCGTTCACGCGGAGCGGAACTCAGCTATCAGGGCGAGGACGTGTTGGTCCACGGGCTCGACCTGATCGGCAGCTTGGCTTACACGCAATCGAGAATTCTCGCCAACAGCCAAAACCCCGCGACCGTCGGCAAGTATTTTTATCGCATCCCGCTTTGGCGCGCGGATCTCGCCGCGACCTATCGGTTCGGCGAACGCTACGCCGTCACGATGGCCGCGCGCTACTCGGGGCGCGAGTACAACACGCTCACCAATACCGATACGAATCCGAACGTGTTCGGCGGCACCAGCACCTATACGGTAGTCGATGCCAAGTTCACGGTTCACCCGACCAAGCTTAGCGAACTCGCGTTCGGCGTGGACAACCTCTTCGACGACCGTTACTACGTCTATCACCCTTATCCCGGCCGCACCTTCTATGTCGAAGGCCGGTTGCGGATGTAAAGGAGACCTACCGATGTCGACCGTATCCACTCGTTCGAGCACGATGCGCACGGGCGCGCCGGGCGCCCGGCCGAACAACGGCTATCGCACGCTCTGGCGCTGGCATTTTTATGCCGGGTTATTCGTCATGCCCTTTCTCGTCGTGCTGGCGATCACGGGCACGATCTACTGCTTCCAGCCGCAAATCGAACCCCTGCTATATCCGCACCGGCTCGTCGTCACGCCTCGCCACTCGCCGCGCCAGGGCGAAGATGTGCTGCTGGCGCGTGCGCGCGCGGCGATGCCGCCCGGTGCCGTTGCGACGACCGCCCACATCTCCGCCCGCCCCGACCGCAGCGCGGAATTCATCTTCCGGTTGCCGAACGGACGCAAAGAGAGCGTCTACCTCGATCCCTACGACGGGGCATTGCTCGGTACGCTCGACGTCGATCGCCGTTTCATGCAGATCGACAGAATGATTCACCGCAAGCTGCTGCTCGGCAAGACAGGCGAATTGTTGATGGAACTCGTCGCCTGTTGGACGCTCGTCATGATCGGCACGGGTGTGGCGCTCTGGTGGCCGCGCCGGACGAGCTCGATACGCGCGCTGCTCCTACCCGACGTTAGTCAGCGCGGACGGCCTCTATGGAAAAGCATTCATGCGACGCTCGGCATTTGGATCGCGCTCGGCGCATTCGCGTTCGTCGCGACCGGGCTGCCCTGGACGGGATCTTGGGGCAAGCAGTTCAAGGCCCTCGCCACGAGCGCCAAGCTCGGTTCGCCGCCGGGCGCCTGGGGCGGGCTGGCGATCAAGAGTAAAGGGCCTGCGCGGCGCGGCGAGTCCGAAGTCGACGCATCGCCGAACACATCGGACTCGACGATGGACAGCATGCCGGGTATGACGATGGATGAGATGCCGTTGCCGCAAGTGCCTTGGGCCGTCGGCGCCGTGCGGGTGCCCCAAGCGCACGCCACGGACTCGCCAAGCTTCCCCCTATCCCTCGCACAGATCGTCGCCACGATGCGTAAAAGCGGTCTCGTCGACGGCTACGATATCGCCCTGCCCACCTCGGCCGACGGTGTCTACGCGGTCTCGTACTTCCCGGCCGATCCGAAACTCGAACGCACGATCTACATCGATCCCTACAACGGCGTCGTGCTCAAGGACATTCGCTATAGCGATTACGGTGCGATCGGCAAGGCCGTCTCCTATGGCACATCGCTTCATATGGGACGCTATTTCGGCGTAGCCAATCAAATCGTCTGCGCCGCGCTATCGTTCGGTTTAGCGGCGCTTGCCATCACCGGTTGCATCATGTGGTGGATGCGCCGGCCCTCGGGTAGCCTTGGCGCACCCGCGCGAGAACGTCTCGCCGCGCCCATGCGCGGCTGGAAAACGGCATTGGTCGCGCTGGCCATCGTTTTTCCGCTGATGGGCGCGACGATGGCGGTTGTTTGGTTGATGGACCGCCTGTTGTTTGGCCGCACCGCCGCATCCGCTACCGTTTGATGAACGACATCCGTTATGACTTCCAATAGGAAAACCATGAAACTCTCGATGAAGACGACCCTGCTGCCCCTCGCTCTGTCGCTGTGCGCCGCGCCCGCTCCGGCCGCCCCGACCTCGGTCATGGTGTCGGATTGCTGGGTGCGCCTGTTGCCCGGCGACCTGCCGTCGGGCGGCTATTTCAGCGTCATGAACATGGGCGCCAAGCAGGTCAATCTCGTCGATGTTCAAACGGATGCGTTCGGCATGGCCATGCTGCACCAGACCCAAAGCAACGGCAGCACCTCCGCCATGGTGATGGTCGAGAAAGCGCCGGTACCGGCGAACGGCACGCTCAAATTCTCGCCGGGCGGCTATCACTTGATGCTCGAACAGCCGAAGCATGCACTGAAAGTCGGCACCTCCATCCGCATGACGTTCGTCTTCGACGACGGCGAAAAGGTGACGAGCGAGTGCGCCGTCAAAAGCGCGGGCGCGACGGGGCAATAAGGCGGCCTCAGGCGGCTTTCGCGCCACGCGCGGCCGTGGCGCGAGCACCGCTGGCGTACTCCCCATCGACGCCGATTGCGAGTCATAAATATTAGTGATACCGTGGCCATCACCTCGCGCGCTCCTGCTGGCCATCGATGAAAAAATCCACTCAACGCCGCCCCACCATGACCGACATCGCCAAGGCAACGGGCGTGTCGCAGTCCACCGTTTCGCTCATTCTGAACGGCGCGGTGGGTGCCAAGTTCTCGGAGGGCACGCGCAAGAACGTCCTCAAAGCGGCGCAAGCGTTGGGCTATCAATTGCCCACGCGCACCACGGCGCCCGTCGCGCCGGGCGAGCGCAATCTAATCGTCTACGTCGCCGACGAAATCTCCACGAGCCCGCATCCGGTCGTCAATGTCGACGGGGCGCGCGACGCCGCCTGGAACAACGGCTGCCTACTGGCCGTGTACTCCACGCATGGCAATGCCGACATCGAACAGCGCGTGTTGCACGACGCGCTGGCCAATCCCAACGTGCTCGGCGTGATCTATGCGACGGTCTACACGCGCAAAGTCGCTGTGCCGGCGCCGTTGCTCAAAGTGCCGACCGTGCTGCTCAATTGCTACTCGACCGAAGCGGTCCTGTCATCGGTGGTGCCGGCCGAAGTCACGGGCGGCTACACGGCCACGGAATGCCTGATCGCCGCGGGCCACCGCCGGATCGGCTTCATCAACGGCGAAACCTGGCAGGACGCGGCCAAAGACCGGCTCAAAGGGTACCGCCAAGCGCTCGCCACCGCCGACCTGCCCTTCGACGAAAGCCTCGTGCGCGACGGCGATTGGAGTTCCGGCAAGGGCTACGAACTGACGCTCTCGCTGATGCGCGAACCGAACCCGCCTACCGCGATCTTCTGCGGCAACGACTTGACCGCGATCGGCGCGATCGAAGCAATCAAGCAGTTGGGGCTGCGCGTGCCGGAGGATGTCTCGGTGATGGGTTACGACGACCAGGAGATCGCGCGACATACGCATCCGCCGCTCACGACAGTCGTCCTCCCCAACTACGAACTCGGCCGCTGGGCCGTCGAAACGCTGCTGCAAGAAGAAGAGAACCGCAGCGCGGGCGCACCGTTCAAGCGCCGCACGATCAAGCTCGACGGTCCGCTCATCGAGCGCGGCTCCGTCGCGGCCCCGCGCACGTCCACCCCTACAGCCGCCCCGAGGGATGCAGGGGATACCCTTATTAATATTCTTAATGATTAGCGATTAATATTACCTCGCAACAAGTCGATGAAGCTGGATCAACAAACGTTATGCAAGTGGCACTCCGAGGTCGTCCACCGCTGATGTGAAGCCATGCTGCGAAGGACGATGCGGTCGATAACAACGAAGTCGGGACCCTCGCGGGTCCGGAACAACGGAGACAAAGCATGTCAAAAGCAACGCTGCGGCATCGGTTGGCGGCATTGACCTTATGCGTCGCCGGCGCGTGGTCGCTGGGCGCATGGGCGCAAGACGACAGCGCACAGAAGGTTCAGAACGCATCGAACGAAACCTGCACGAATCCCAAACCGAGCAACCTCAAGCTCAGCGGGCTCGTGGTCGGCTTTTCTCAATCGGAAAACGAACAAAACCCGTTCCGGGCTACCGAGACGGCGTCGGTGCGCGCGGCCGCGAAAGCCGCGGGCGTGAAGCGCCTGCTTTATACGAACGCGAACAACAACCAGGCCAAACAAGTAGCCGATATCGAAAGCATGATCAATCAGGGCGCGCAAGCCCTGATCGTCGCGCCGAACGATTCCACGGGGCTGCAACCCGCGTTCGCGCAAGCCAAGGCGAAGGGCATCCCGGTCGTGACGATCGATCGGCAAACGGCGGGCACGCCCTGCGAGGACTTCATCACGTTCCTCGGCTCCGACTTCTATGCGCAAGGCAAGCGCGCGGCGAAGGCGCTCGCCGATGCGACGGGCGGCAAGGCCGTCGTCGCGGAAATCCAGGGCGGCTACGGCAACACAGTGGAAAGCCAGCGCACGGACGGCTTCGCCGAAGTACTGAAAACCTACCCCGACATGAAGCTCGCCGCCGCGCAAACGGCGAATTGGTCGACGACCGAAGCGCAAAAGGTCATGGAGCAGATCCTGCTCTCGCATCCCGACGTCAACGCGGTCTACACGCATGCCGACGTCATGACGCTCGGTGCGATCACCGCGTTGCGGCAGGCCGGCAAACTCAAGGGCATGACGATCGTATCGATCGACGGGACCAAGGACGTGGTGCGCGACGTCTCGGACGGCATCGTGGCGGCCGACGTCGAAACCAACCCGCGCTTCGGACCGCTGGCGTTCCAATCGCTGTCGGACTGGTTCGCCGGTAAGCCCGTGGCGCAAAAGCAGATCATGCACGACGCACTCTACGACAAGACCAACGCCAAAAAATCGCTAGCGGCCGGCGCCGCGTATTGATCGCCCGTCGATCGCCCGCCGGGCATCGACCCACGTTGCAACGCGCTCTTTCACGACGCAGGCTGACGCATGAACGATCCGCTGCATGCATCTCCGGTCTCGGCCGGTTCCGATAGCCGTACCGATGGCGAAACGACCGCCCGGGTCGTGCTCGAGACGCGCAACGCCGGCAAGACGTTCGGCGTCGTGCGTGCGCTGCGCGACGTGTCGTTGACGCTTAGGGCGGGCGAAGTCCATGGTCTCGTCGGCGAAAACGGCGCCGGCAAATCGACGTTGATCAAAATCCTGACGGGTTTTCATCGGCCAGACGAAGGCACGGTCGTGCTCGACGGCGCGCCCGTGTCGTTCGATTCGCCGCGGGCCGCGCAGCAACACGGCGTATGCGCGGTCTATCAGGAAATCAACCTGATTCCCGAGCGCAGCGTCGCCGAGAACATCTTCATCGGCCATGAGCCGAAACGCTTCGGCGTATTGATCGATCAGCGCGCGATGAACGCGAAGGCCGGCGAAATCGTTCGGCGCTACGGCCTGATGGTGGACCCCGCGGCTAAGCTCGGCACGCTCGGCCTCGGCGAGCAGCAGATGGTGTCGATTGCACGGGGCGTATCGCTCGGTGCGCGCGTACTGATTCTCGATGAGCCGACATCGGCGCTCTCGGGCGCCGAAGTCGATGTGCTGTTCAAGGTCGTCGACCAGTTGAAAGCCGACGGCATCGCCCTGCTGTTCGTCAGCCACAGGCTCTCAGAATGCTATCGGCTGTGCGACCGCTTCACGGTCATGCGCGACGGCGCGATCGTAAAGACGGGAATACCCCACGAGCTGCCGCACAACGCGTTGATTGCCGCGATGCTCGGCCGCGAAGGACACCGTCAAGGCCAGCGCCGCGCCGAGCGCGCCCGCGATGCGTTTGCCGCGGCCGACCCCGCGCTCGATGTCGAGGCGTTGCGCTGGAGCACGCGAGTACGCGACGTGTCGATGCGGATCGCCCCCAAAGAGATCGTCGGACTCGCGGGCTTACTCGGCTCGGGCCGAACCGAAACATTCAAAACCGTTTTCGGCGCGCAAAAGGCCGATGCGGGCGTCGTGCGTTTGAAAGGGCAAGTGCTTGGCGGCACGGCCCCGGCTCGTTCGATTCGCGGCGGCCTCGCCTTTCTCTCGGAAGACCGCCGCTCGGAAGGGATCTTTCCTCGGCTATCGGTGCGCGAGAACATCGTTGCATCGGTATTGCCGCGCATTTCGCGCTTCGGCTTTATTTCTCGCCGCAAGGAAGAAGCGCTCGTTAGGCAGTACATCGAGGCCCTCGGCATCAAGACCGCGGGCCCAGGTGCAGTGATCTCGACGCTCTCGGGCGGCAATCAGCAAAAGGCGCTTATCGCGCGCTGTCTATCCACGCATCCGGCCGTGCTGCTGCTCGACGACCCGACGCGCGGGATCGACGTCGGCGCGAAGGCGGAGGTTCATCGCGTGATACGCGGATTTGCCGACGAAGGGCTCGCGATCGTCGTGACCTCCTCCGAAATGGAAGAGCTGCTCGAGTTGACCGATCGGCTCGTCGTACTCAATGAGGGCGTCAGCATCGGCGAGATCCAGACGCGCGAGGCAAGCGCCGACGATGTGCTCGCCATGCTCGCCAACCACGCGCCGTCGTCATGAATCCGCTACCTGCGAGGATAGCTTGAGTCTTTCCACTCCCACGGCCACGGGCGCGCAAACGCCCCGGCAACCGGGCCACGCGGCGCTCGCGTGGGCCCGCGAGAATAGCGTCTACATCGCGCTGGCGGTGCTCGTTGCGTTGAATTTGGCGCTGACGCCCGGGTTCTCGAATCCGCTCGCCGCGCGCAGCGTGCTCTTCGAATCCGCGCCCGTGATCCTCATTGCGTTAGGTCAGAACTTGGCGATTGCCACGCGCGGGATCGATTTGTCGGTCGGCTCGGTGATGGCGCTGTCGAGCGCGACGATCGCCGTGTTCCTAGATTACGGCGTCGGGACGTCGATCTGTGCCGGCATTGCGATCGGCTTGATTTGCGGCATCTTCAACGGCGCACTCGTTTCGATCGTGCGGATCGATCCGTTGATCTCGGGACTCGCGTTGCTCGTAGCGGCACGCGGGCTCGCGCAAGCGCTGCTCGGCGGCTCGCGCGTCAACCTGCCGCCGTCGGACGCCTTCGACCTGCTCGGTACGGCCGCCATCGGTCCGATCCCCGTTGTGATCTTGATTGGCCTGGCGCTTGCGATCGTGATCGCGGTGGTCGTTCGACGCATGACGTTCGGGCGCTATGCGATTCTGATCGGCGCGAGCCGCGGCGCGGCATTCTTGGCCGGCATCCCCGTGCGGCGCACGCTTTTCATGGTTTATGCCGCGAGCGGGATCCTTGCCGGTTTGGCGGGGGTGATCGCTTCGTCACGGCTCGGCGCATCGGATCCGAACTATGTCGGCGTGAACTTCGAACTCGATTCGATCGCGGCGTCGGTAATCGGCGGCACGCCGCTATCGGGCGGCCGAATCTCGATCGTGGGGACGGTGTTCGGCGTAGTGCTCTTGCAGGTGCTCGACGCGAGCTTCATCATGAACAACATCAGCTTTACCTACGCGCAAATTTTGAAAGCGGTGTTCATCGTCGTCGCGCTTTACCTGCAACGTCAGGGAGGCTGACGCGAATGAACACCAGCATCGACGCAGCGGACATGAAGACCGGCGTTCAGGCGACGGGCGGCACCGGGGAGCGCCGCAACCGCATCCTCCGGTTGATACAAGCGCGTGGCGCGATCGGCATACTCGTTGTCGTCAGCTTGATCGCCGGCGCCGTGTTTCCCGATTTCCTTCATGCGGCGAATTTGGGCGATATCGTCGCGGCCGGTTCGTTTCTCGGGCTCATCGCGATCGGACAAAGCCTGGTCATCATTCTCGGCGGGTTCGATCTATCGGTGGGTTCGATGGTCGGGCTCGGTACCGTGATTGCGGCGTACGCGGCGCCGTATGGATGGATGGCAGCGGTTATCGCGCCCATCGCGGCGGGGCTGTGCGTGGGACTCGTCAATGGCTTGCTGATCGCACGCGCTCAAATGGCGCCGTTTATCGTCACACTCGCCGCGTTGCTCGGGTTGAAGGGCCTGGCGCTCGTGCTTGCGAATCAGGATCTGCTGATCGCCAATCCCGGGTTCTTCGCGCATATCGCGAACGGCGCCGTGTTCGGCGTCAGCAATCTCATTTGGATCTTGGCGATCGCCTATTCGATCGGTGCGCTCGTGCTCAATCACACCGCGTATGGGGCCGCGATTTTCGCCATCGGCGGCAATGAAGAGGCGGCGCGGATGCTCGGCGTGCGCGTCGAACGCGTGAAGATCGCGACGTATGGTGTGAGCGGCGCGCTGGCAGGCTTCGCGGGCGCCCTGCTCGCTTCGCATCTCGACTCCGGGCTCTCCGCGGCGGGGACCGGTTATGAACTACAGTCGATCGCCGCGGCCGTCATCGGCGGGGTCTTGCTGACGGGCGGCGTCGGCACGATGGCCGGGCCGCTCGCGGGCGTGATCTTGCTCGGCGTGATTGAAAACGTCATTAATCAAGTCGGCACGCTCAGTCCGTATTATCAAAACCTCGCCAGTGGGGCGTTTTTGTTGGTTGCTGTGGTGGCACAGACGCTGTTGACGGGGTCGCGGAAGGGGTAAGCGTGGCGGCAAACGCACAGCACTTCCCCTTTGCGCCCTTCTCCGCCTCAAATGCCCAATCGCTTGATTGGCTTAAGCGAGCAAACCACCGTCGACCGTAAGAATGGTGCCTGTGACGTGCCGCGCTGCCGGGCTTGCTAGGAACACGACGGCTGCGGCGATGTCCGCTGGTTCGGCGAAGCGTCCCAATGGCATGAGGCTTCTTTGGAAATCCGCGCTCTCGCCATTGGCTGGATTCATCTCGGTATCGGTCGAGCCGGGTTGAACCAGATTGGCAGTGATGTCCTTGGGGCCCAGTTCCTGGGCCAGCCCTCGCGTAAACGACTGCAGCGCAGACTTGGTCATGTAGTAGACCGTTCCCGGCGTGCCAACGATGCGCTCGGCCCCGGCAGAGCCGATCGTGATCACGCGGCTGCCCGCTCCGAGGTGAGGAATGGCTGCCTGCGTCGCCAGCACGGGGCCGCGAACGTTGACCGCGAGAAGCGCGTCGATGTCCTCCAGCTTGAAATCGGCGATGCTGTTGTAGCGCGCGATGGCAGCGTTGTTGACGAGGATGTCGAGGCCAGCGAGCGCACGGGCGGCCTCTTCGACCGACCGTTTTATAGCGGAAGGATCCGCGGCATCTGCCTGGATCGCCACGCCCCGACGGCCGAGCTTCTCGATCGAAGCCACCACTGCCTGCGCCTTATCGGCTGCGTGCTGATACGTTAGCGCCACATCCGCGCCGTTCTCGGCGAGCGCGAGCGCTATCGCCGCGCCGATGCCACGAGAGCCCCCGGTTACGAGTGCTCGCTTTCCGACTAGATTGTTGCTCATGGTTCGTCTTTTATGTAGTGATCGATGCACATATCGTAGAATCGGGGTTCCGGTCAGTCAAGAGATTTATGCAGCGATCGATGCAAAAAAAATCTAAAGCGGTTTCGAAGACCTCTGCCCATGCGTCGCGCGGGCGCGGCAGACCACGCGCGTTTGATCGCGAAGCTGCCTTGGCGCAAGCCATGAAGCTTTTTTGGGTCAAGGGTTATGAGGCAACATCGATTGCAGACCTAACGGATGCGCTGGGCATCGGTTCGACCAGCCTGTATGCCGCGTTTGGATCGAAAGATGAGCTGTACGCCGAAGCGCTGCAGCTTTATTCGGTGACCTACGAGCACTTGGTTTTGGGAAGGTTTCGCAAGGCTGCCACGGCCCGGGAAGCGGCGTTCGCGTATCTATGGGATTCGGCAGCCGCGATGACGGGGGCTGATTGCGATCTGCCACACGGATGCTTGGTCACGTTAGGTAGCGTCGGAAGCGATGGCCATGCCGAGCTTGCCGATCTGATGCGGACGACGCGAGGTAAGGCATTCGATGTACTCGTGTCGCGTCTGGAACAGGCCGTGGCTGAAGGCGAGCTGCCGAAACGCGTTGATGTGGCGAAGCTCGCGAGGTTCCTGCAAACCGTTCAGAGCGGGATGGCGATTCGGGCGCGGGACGGAGCGGAGAGATCGGAATTACAGGCCGTTGCAGAGATCGCGATAGCGGGATGGGATGAAGTCGTTCGCCGCTTCGAAAAAGACCCGAAGTCTGCTTGAGACGACGGCCGTGGACAAAGTCCGAGTTGCGCCGTCTAGGTTGGTGCGGCAGTTCGCCACTTTTGCAGAAACGTCCGCTTCTACACGTACAACGGCCGTCGCTCGCCTGTCGTCGATCATAGCGACGGCTTGAACACCATGAGCCAGTACACGATCAGCATTGCCGCGAAGGCTGGATAGCCCAGCCACTCCCAATATCGCGCATATCGCCAGTATTGCCGAGGTAGCGTATCCATACCGGCCTGATTCGAGTGGGAAGCGATCATCGCCATTCGCAACTGCAGCCAGACGACTGGCAGCCAGCACATGCCGAGCTAAAGTCGAATGTGGTGTACGGGGGAGTTGAGGCGGGAAGTTGAAGGCGGTGGAGGTTTCAGCTGAGAATCTGATTGTCGA
>NZ_QUBS01000007.1 GCF_003390925.1 Trinickia diaoshuihuensis
CGTTGCTGCGTCAGCAGCAGAGAAACGAGATTATGCAGAACCTTTTGCATCTCGTCAACAGTTTTTTTAGCGTCGCTTGCATCTGCTGGCTATCCAATCCGTTGACGATGACCTCGCGGAAAACCGCTTGCCACAAGGCCTCGCTTCTCTTCGTTCAGTCGCACTGACTGCACGAAAGGGCGCAATTCTAGGCCCCTTCCGCGCAGCGTGCAAGCGGTATTTTGAGCGTGCTTTGCGACGGCAAACGGAAGCAATGAAGGAAGCTGAGCGTGCTTTGCGACGGCAAACGGAAGCAATGAAGGAAGCAATGAACGCATCGGCGCACCGCCGGGCGGGCGCCCCTCGTACGCCACGCTCAGCTCGGCTTACTGTGTGACGGAAGCGACTAGAATGGAGGGCTCATTGAATCCGACTAAGTCAGCCCTATGCGCTCGCGAATCGCTAAACGCCTCCCCCCCGATGCCGACAAGCTCGTCGGCTTGTCCCTCGCGCTGTTCGCGTCCGGCAGCCGAATCGAAGACCGCTTCTGGGAAGCCAAGCTCGACACGCTGCTCGCGAAAATCGTCCGCAACGGCAATCAAACGACGCTCGACGCGGCGCTCGACCACCTGCAGCAGAACCACCCGGACGCCTATGGCGCGCTGGCCGATATGGCCGAGACGCACAGCGAGTCTTTCGTCATCGAACACGAGGGCACGCCCTATGAAGCGCTATTGATCGCGGCGCCCGTATTGGCTTGGACTCGCTACATGATCCCCTCGGGCCCGCTCAAGGGTGACGCCGTCGACGCCCTGCGCGCGCATCTGCAAGCGCACGTGCTCGCCGACAGCACCCGCGTCGCGCTGGCGCCGTTTCTCTACAGCATCGATCAATTGCCCCGGCATCACGTCGAGACATATCGCCTCGCCCAGCAGCTCATCCAAGCGGCGCTAAACGGCACGGCGGCCAAGATGAACTTCGGCGACCTGCCCGAGACCTCGCCCATCCTGGCCGATCCGCGTTTCTTGCTCGCCGTCGTGGCAGCCCCGGTCGGCGCGCCGCTGTTCCGCTGGCAAGAGGAGGAGAACGGCGTGCGCATCGAGCGCGGCCAATGCTTGGAGCAATGGGCGACGCAAGGCGGCGCCAATCTTTCCGGCGTGCTGCCGGGCTGCGAATTCGAGTGTCTGTTGCCCGATGCGTATTACTCCGCCTGTCGCGACGCCGACGAGCGCGTGCGGCCGCACACGGTCCGCACCGCCATTCGCTATCTGTTCGACACCATCGGCGCAACGCCGCAAGATTTGCGCGCCGTGGTCGCCGGCTTCGGAGAGCGGCGCATCGACGAATACCGCGTAGGCTTCACGCGCCGCGGCAGCAATGACGTCATCTACGGCGTCGTCTGGCCGTTATATGGCCGCGAAAACGGAGAATTGGCGATCGACGAAGAGGCCGAGGACACCGGCGGTCCGCTCGAAGAAATCATCGCGTTGCTCAAGGAAGCAGGCGTGACCGACATACGCCGTCACGCCGGCCGCTTCGAGCCCGAGTACTGCGACGATTGCGGCGTTCCGCTCTACGCGGACCCGCTCGGCGAAATCGTCCACGCCGAAATGCCCGAAGACGCGGAACCCGCGCAGCCGCACTTTCACTGATCCATCCTCAGCCCTCCTCCCCGCACCTTCCCGCGCGCTTCGATCGCGTGGAAGGTGCGTCCTATGCCGTTCGGATAGCCGCCTTACTGTAAGGAATTTGTCATGATTGCGCGACGGCGCATCGTGGCCGCCGGTCCTCGTCCGGCGCTTTCCGCTGCGCTTTCCGTACCGACTACAAGGAGGCAAAACATGCGGTTCGCAGTTCTCAGTTCGGAAGCCGAACGGCGCGACGGGCTCAAGGCGCTATTGCGGCAAATCGATCGGCAAGCACGGTTTTGCGAAGCTCGCGATTGGCTGCACGCGGGCCGCGCGATGCGTCGGGTGCCAACCGAGTTGCTCGTCGTCGATTGGCAAGATGCCATGCGTGCGAGCGCCGTTCGCACGCTGCTGGTCGAATATCCAAGGCTGCGGGTGGCCGCCTTCGTCGACGACATCGCGCCCGCGCGCGTACGCACGCTCGTGGACGCCGGCGTGCATGGCGTCATCGCCCGCTCCACGAATCCCGCCCTCATCGTCCGTTTGCTCGAACTCGTCCTGGCGGGGGGCCTTTACGCGCCGTTTCTCACGGAAGCCGATGCCCAGAACCGCGCACCGCTGCGAGGCACGCTGCCCGCGCCGTTGACCGCGCGCGAGTCGAACCCCGAGCTATCGCGGCGCAAGCGCTTCGTGCCGGCGCTTTCGCCTCGGCAAGAACAAATCATGCGCTGCGTCCATATGGGGAGCACCAACAAAATGATCGCGCGCACGCTGGGGATCAGCGAAGGCACGGTCAAAATCCATCTGGCCAGCATCTTTCAGCAATTGGGCGCGCCGAACCGGGCAGCGGCCGTGGCCATCTACAACGGCTGGCTGACCCCGCAACTCGAAGTGCTGCGCAGCGAGGCGCACAGCGCCCCGAAGCCGGTGCTCGGGCGCGGCGGCGCGGTGCCGCTCAGGCGCGCCGGCTCATTCCAATATCCGCTCTCCCGGCGCGATCTCCCGCTCGAGTTACCGCTCGCCGCCGAGCCCGACGTCCCGTTCGGCGGCCCCGTCCCGGGCGCGAGCTAAGTAACGCGGTGCGCCGCTTGCTAGGTAGTGATCGGGGGGAAAGCGAACCGCCTCACACACGCTCTCCCCGTTTCGCAGCCCAACGAGTAATATGGACGCCATGGGCTTCCTCTATACGCCGCTTCCGCTATGGGTCGCTGTCGGTGGCTGGGCCGCAGCCGCAGTCGTGCTCGCGCTCGCCCTGGCAACGCGTCCGTTCAAGCGTCTGCAAGATGGAACGCTCCAGCACGTATGGCTCGCCGTCATCGTGGCCATCTCGGTACTGTGGGCATCGAATGCCTGGCTCGACGACGGCCCGGTCATGCATCTGCTCGGCGCCACGCTGCTCGTCACGCTGTTCGACTGGGCACTGGCACTCGTAGCAATGGCGGCCGTGTCCGGTGTCGCCGCGATCATTTTCGACGCTGCTTGGCAAGGCGTCGCGCTGACCTTTCTCATCTACGGGGCCATGCCCGTCGGGGTCTCGGCACTGTTCCAGCGCGCTTGCACCGCCTGGCTGCCGCGCAACCTCTTGGCTTTCATTTGCGCGCAGGGCTTTATCTCGCCGGCCATCGCCGTCACGGTCGCGAGCGTCGCCGCGGCGGCCGCTCACATTGCGCTCGCGCATGGCTCGCCCGCCGTCGTTCCGATCGGCTACGCGTTCAGCGTATTTCTACTGGCCACCGGCGAAGCGTGGTTCACCGGCATGTCGACCGCGCTCATCGCGGTCTACCGCCCCACCTGGGTCACGACCAACGACGTCCGCCGCTATCGGCTCGGCGGTCCGCGCACTTGACCGAACCGAAGAATCGTTCGACATCCGACGCCCGCGCGGATGCGCTTCGCTCAAGTGGCCGAGCGCGACGAGTGCGCCGATCGGCCGCAGGCTTCATCCTCTCGCGACGGATTGTCAAAATTTATTCATCTCGACATTGAACTCCGTCTCCGAGTGGGGCATCTTACGTGCCTGTGTCTCAATACTGCCTACCGGATGGATAGCTCCAAGTTTTCACGCCGCCTGCGGCAGCTCGCTGGACAATTGGCAACTTCGGCCGTGCTGGCCCTGCCGATGATCGCGATTGCCCCGGCCCGCGCCGATTCCATCGATCAGCGAAACGAGTTGATCGCCCATTTCGTGAACGATATGCACGCCGATCCGCTCGTCGCCGATTGCGCCGCCCATGGCAGTTTCGTCGCGAGTACCTCGACCGTCATCGACCACGTCGATTTCCCGCCCGAGGCGTTCGATTCGGCCCACGCGGAAATCAAGCCGTGGAATCAACCGTTCGACCAAGGCAAGCAGCGCATCACGGTCGATAACATCGTGACCGTGGAAGGGCACGGCATTGCGCGCGAGACGTCGCACGAATCTTATCCGCTGACCTTTCGCTGCGGCTACGTCGGCACGCAGATGCTGGCATTCACGTGGAACGACCCCGTCCCGCCGCTGAAGGCCCACAACGAAGGCACATCGAGGAAGAAGGGCAAGCGCCGTCATGGCGGCCATGCGACGGGCCACACGAGCAGCAACGCGGTCAAACATTCGACGAAAAAGAAATCTTCAGCCAAGCCGGCCGGCAAGCACTGAGCGCGCGCCACACGGGACTCGAATAGCGACGCCGCAACGCGGCGCCGCTACCGGACGTCAACCGAACGTTTCGATCTGACGCAGCACCGCGGCCAGCATCGCCGCGCCCAGCGCCGCGCTGCGTTCGCCGTTCCAACCCACGCGCTCGTCGGGCAAGTTGGCGTTGTCCTTGAACGGCATTTCGAGCGTCAGCGACAAACAGCCGAACGTATGCCCGATGTATTTCGAGGCGAGCTTCAGTGCGTCTTCCTTGTACTTGGACGCTTCGTAGCCATGCTCGTCCTGGAAGTCCGGGCTCGCTTGCTTGAACGACTCGATGAATGCCTGCTGTTCGCGCAATTGGCGCTCGGTGAAGTTCGGCAGCATCTCGCTGCCGGCGACGAATACGTAGGGCAGTGCTTCGTCGCCGTGAATATCGAAGAACATGTCGCAGCCGTTCGCGTGAATCGCCTCGCGCACCGCGAACACCTCCGGGCTGCGCTCGGGATCGGGCTCGAGCCACTCGCGGTTGAGGTTCGCCCCCGCGGCGTTCGTACGCAGATTGCCGCGCACGCCGCCGTCCGGATTCATGTTCGGGACGATGTAGAACACAGCGTGTTCGTATAACTTTCGCGCGACGGGATCGCCCGACCAATCGCCCCACCCGGCCAGCCGTTTGACGAGCCCTTCGACGAACCACTCGGCCATCGTCTCGCCGGGATGCTGCCGCGCGACGATCCATACTTTCTTCTTCGCTCGGGCCACGTCGGCCTCCGGTGTGCCGAGTACGAGCAGCGACATCGGCCGGCCCTCCACCGTACGGCCGAGCTCGACGAGCGTGGCCTGCGGCATCTGCTGAACGGCGCCGAGAAACTCCGTGTGGCGCTCCTCGCTATACGGCTCGAAGTACGCGTAGTGAATCGCATCGAAGTCGGGCGTGTGTTCGATCGTCATCACCTTGCCGTCGTAAGACGTCGGCACGCGAAACCAATTGACGCGATCGTAGCTCGCCATCGCGCGGTAGCCGTGCCACCCCTGCGCGAATGCGCATTGCGCCGCATTTTCGAACGTCATCACGCAACGCTGGCCGCGCGCGCCCGCGAGCCGGAAATAGAACCATTGCGCGAAATCGGCGTGGCTGTCCGGGCGGATCCGCAGACGAATGTCGTCGGCGCGTTCGCAGGACACCACGTCGATGGCGCCCGCGTCGAAGTTGCTCGTGATCGATAAGGTCATGATGAAAGGTTCGGTCGTTGGGTGAACGAAGAGATGCACACGTCAGGTGCCGACGCGCCGGCGAAACACGAACGTCGCCTCGTTCGAGGCCGCCGGATCGAATGCGTAACCTTCGGCCGCGAAGTCCTTCAGCTTCTCGGGCGCATCGATGCGATTCTCGACGGCGAATCGGGCCATCAGGCCGCGCGCGCGTTTCGCATGAAAGCTGATGATCTTGTAGCGGCCGCCCTTCCAGTCTTCGAACACGGGCGTCACGATGCGCGCATCGAGCGCCGCCGGCCGGACCGATTTGAAATACTCGGTCGAAGCGCAATTCACGAGCACCCGCTCCGTGCTTTTGTTGCGCTTGAACTGCAGGTTGAGCGCCTCGGTGATGCGCTCGCCCCAGAACGCGTAGAGATCCTTGCCTCGTGCGTTCGGCAAGCGCGTACCCATCTCCAAGCGATAGGGCTGCAAAAGGTCGAGCGGACGCAGCAGACCGTACAAGCCCGACAAGACGCGTACGTGCCGCTGCGCATAGTCGAGATCGGAGGCGCTCAGCGTCTTCGCATCGAAACCTTCATAGACGTCGCCGTTGAACGCAAGCACCGCCTGCTTCGCGTTGCCCGTATGAAATTGCGGCGACCAATCGGCGTAGCGCTGAAAGTTCAGATGGGCCAGCGCGTCGGAAATATCCATCAGCGAGGCGATCCGCTGCGGCGAATACCGCCGCAATTCATCGATCAACTCGGCGGCATCGTCGACGAAGTCGGGAATCGTGTGCTCGGAGACGTGCGGGGGTGTCTCGTAGTCGAGCGACTTGGCCGGAGACAAAACAATTATCATAAGGGCTCGCCGAAAGGCTCCGCCGGCACGCCGTGCCGAACGGTGGAAACGAAAAGCCCGATTGTAGCGAATGCCCTATTCCGATGCCGAAGGCGTCAACGCCGTGCCGCGCGTGGTGCTCGACTCCAATGTCTGGATCGATATCCTCGTGTTCGACGACCCGGCCACGCGCCCCATTCTCGCCGCTCTCGAACGCGGCGATCTCGCCGCGACCATCGATGCCCGCTGCTTCGCCGAGCTGGCCCACGTGCTCGACTATCCGCAGTTCGTCGCGCGCGCCGTCGATAAGGCCGCCGCGTTGGCCGCCGTCAGGCGCCTTGCCGCCCTCATGCCCGAGCAAGCCGTGCCCGCGGAGAGCGCACCGTTGCCGAAATGTAGGGACCGCGACGATCAGAAATTTCTCGAGCTCGCGCATGCGGCGAAGGCCGACTGGCTCGTCTCGAAGGACCGCGCCCTGTTGAAGCTCAATAAGCGCACGAGCCGCGACTTCGGGTTTCGAATCGCCGAACCCGCGAAGTTCGTCCTCGACTCTGTTTCGCCTTGACCGCCTTGATATCGTCCTCGTCTGAAGAACGCGCCATGAACGCACCGCACGAATCCACGCATCCGCCCTTCGCCCTCGCTTCACGTCTGCCGAACGTCGGTACGACGATTTTCACGGTCATGAGCGCGCTCGCCGCGCAGCGGGGCGCCGTCAATCTCGGCCAGGGTTTTCCCGATTTCGATTGCGACGAGCGGATCGTGCAAGCCGTCACGCGCGCGATGCAAGACGGCCACAATCAATATCCACCAATGGCCGGTGTGCTGCCCCTGCGCGAGGCGATCGCGCGCAAGATCGAAGCGATCCATGGGCGCGCCTACGACCCGCAAACCGAAATCACCGTCACCGCCGGCGCCACGCAGGCGTTACTGACGGCGATCCTCGCCACGGTTCACCCGGGCGACGAAGTGGTCGTACTCGAACCGACCTATGACAGCTATGTCCCATCGATCGAACTGGCGGGCGGCAAACCGGTCTTCGTCGCACTCGAAGCCCCCGATTACGCGATCGACTTCGACAAGCTCGCACGCGCGATCACGCCCCGCACGCGTCTTGTGCTCATCAACACGCCGCATAATCCGACGGGCAGGGTTTGGCATGGCGACGACATGCGCCGGCTCGAGGAGATCGTGCGCGGCACCAATATCCTGATCCTGTCCGATGAGGTCTATGAGCACATGGTCTTCGACGGCGCGCAGCACGAGAGCGTCGCCCGCTATCCCGAACTCGCCCGGCGCAGCTTCGTCGTGTCGAGCTTCGGCAAGACGTTCCATGTCACGGGCTGGAAGGTCGGCTATGTCGCCGCACCGGCCGCGTTGACGGCCGAGTTTCGCAAAGTCCACCAGTTCAACGTCTTCACGGTGAACACGCCGATGCAGGTGGGTCTCGCCGCCTATCTCGCCGATCCGGCACCCTATGTCGAGTTGCCGGCGTTTTACCAGCGCAAGCGCGACTTCTTCCGCGCGGGGCTGGCGGGCACGCGCTTCAAGCTCCTGCCATGCGAGGGGACGTACTTCCAATGCGTCGACTATTCCGCGATCAGCGATTTGCCCGAGGCGGAGTTTTCGAAGTGGCTGACGACGGAAATCGGCGTGGCCGCGATTCCGGTGTCGGCGTTTTATCACGAGCCGCACGAATCGGGCGTCGTTCGATTTTGCTTCGCGAAACGCGAAGCCACGCTTGCAACCGCGCTAGAGCGGCTCGCCCGCCTCTGACCGGCAGCCATGCGCACGAATGGTAGGGGACACAAATAAAACGACCGTGCTATTCTAAATACACTCGCAGCAGTCGGAGTTCGACGAGGAACTCGCGCTTGGCATCGCGCGGCGGCACGACGAGCGCCGAACCACCCGAAACAACGAAGGAGACTTCATGAGCGCAGAGCTGCTCGCCTCGCGACCGCCGGAAAGCGAGTCGACCCTTGTCTTGACCCTGTCCAATCCGGGCGCGCGCAACGCCTTGCACCCGGATATGTATGCGGCCGGTATTCAGGCGCTCGAGACCGCGGAGCGCGACCCGTCGATCCGTGCGATCGTCCTCACGGGAGCGGACGAGTTCTTTTGCGCCGGGGGAAATCTGAACCGGCTGTTGGAGAATCGCGCCAAGGATCCCTCGGTGCAAGCGCAGAGCATCGATTTGCTCGCTCAGTGGGTGCTCGCGCTGCGTACGTCGCGCAAACCCGTCATCGCCGCGGTCGCCGGTGCGGCGGCCGGCGCCGGCTTTTCGCTCGCGCTCGCATGCGATCTCATCATCGCGGCCGACGATGCGAAGTTCGTCATGTCATACGCGCGCGTCGGTTTGACGCCGGACGGCGGCGGCTCGTGGTTCCTCGCGCAAGCGCTGCCCCGCGCGCTCGCGACGGAAATATTGCTCGAGGCCACACCCGTATCGGCCGAGCGGCTTCATGCGCTCGGCGTCGTCAATCGTCTCGTCAAAACGGCGCAGCTTCGCGACGCGGCCATCGCCTGGGCCGATGAACTGGGCCGCGGCTCACCCAATGCCCAAGCCTGCGTCAAAGCGCTCGTCGGCTCCGCGCGCGCGAACTCGCTCGCCGATCACTTGACGCAAGAGCGCGACGCGTTCGTCGCATCGCTGCATCACGCGGACGCGCTCGAAGGGATCACCGCGTTCCTCGAAAAACGCCCGGCGCGCTACCGCTGAGTACGCCACATGACCGAGTTCAACATGCCTGCGCGCCGGCGCATCTTCCTAATGCGCCACGGCGACGTCACTTACTTCGACGCGACGGGCCGCGCGATCGATCCGGAAACGGTCCCGCTCAACGCGCACGGTCTCGCTCAAGCGAGAGCCGCGGGAGAGGCATTCGCCGCCGACGGCGCCCGGTTCGACCGCGTCATCGTCAGCGGCCTGCCGCGTACCGTGCAAACGGCGCAGCAGGTGCTCGCAGCCACCGGGCAACACATCGAACTCGAGACTTGGCCGGAATGGCAGGAAATCCGCGCGGGACGCTTGGCCGATCTTCCGCCCGGCCAAGTCGAGGCCGCCTTTCTGAGCGCATTCGACGGCGTGGTGCCCGAAAGCACGCGTTTTCTGGGCGGGGAAACGATCGGCGAATTGCTCGATCGCGTCTTGCCGCCGCTTGCGCGTTTGCGTGCGGACGACGGCTGGGATACCGCGTTGCTCGTGTTGCACGGGGGAGTCAACCGCGCCCTGCTCTCGCATGCCATTACCGCAGGCGGGCGAGCCTTCTTCGGCCATCTTGCGCAAGCAACGGGCTGCATCAATGCGCTCGACGTCGGTGCGCGCCCGAGCGATTGGGTCGTACGGGCGATCAATTACGCGCCGCCCACGCCGCTCTTTCGCGACGTCCGGCACACGACGATGGAATCGCTCTACGCGCAGTACCTGCGCTACCGGCGCGAGTGAGGCGAACCTTGTCCTGAGGTTTCGGCGCTGCACCTTCGCAATTCGTTATCGAACCCAACGTCAAGCGGGAGCCATGAGATGGCAACGAACGAGTCGGCAGGACAAACCAGCAACGAGCAGGACTACTCGGCCTTCGTCGGCACGCGCGCCGTATCGGCGAGTCACAGCTTCGACGCCGCCGCCCTCGAGACATGGCTGCGCGAGCATATCGACGGCTTCGCCGGCCCCCTGAGCGTCGAGCAATTCGCCGGCGGCCAATCGAATCCCACCTACAAGCTCATCACTCCCTCGCGCGGCTACGTCATGCGCGCGAAGCCGGGGCCCGCGGCCAAGCTGCTGCCGTCCGCTCACGCGATCGATCGAGAATACCGCGTGATGGACGCGCTGTCGGAAACCGGTGTACCCGTCGCCAAGATGCTCGCGCTGTGCGAGGACGAGGCCGTCATCGGCCGCGCGTTTTACGTCATGGAGTACGTCGAGGGCCGCGTGCTGTGGGACCCCTCGCTTCCCGGAATGACGCCGGCCGCTCGCGCCGCGATCTACGATGAAATGAATCGCGTCATCGCCACGTTGCATCGCGTCGATCCGAATGCGATCGGGCTCGGCGACTATGGCAAGAGCGGCAACTACCTCGCCCGCCAAATCGCACGCTGGAGCAAGCAGTACGAAGCGTCCGAGACCGAGCCGATCGACGCCATGCGGCGGTTGATCGACTGGCTGCCGGCGCATGTGCCACCCGTCACCGGCGAGCACGTGGGTATCGTGCACGGTGACTATCGGCTCGACAATCTCATCTTTCATCCGAGCGAGCCGCGCGTGCTGGCGGTCCTCGATTGGGAACTGTCGACGCTCGGCGACCCTATCGTCGATTTCGCCTATCACTGCATGGCCTGGCACGTCGACCCGGTGCAATTTCGCGGCATCGCGGGTCTCGGTTGGGACACGCTCGGCATCCCCGACGAACGTAGCTATGTCGAGCGTTACCGCGAACGGACGGGGTTTTCGATTCCGGGCGATTGGAATTTCTATCTAGCGTTCAACATGTTCCGCATCGCCGCGATCTTGCAAGGGATCATGAAGCGCGTCACGGTCGGCACGGCATCGAGCGCGCAAGCGATCGATGCCGGCCGCCGCGCGCGCCCCATGGCCGAACTCGCTTGGTCGTACGCCTGCAGAGTGCGTGCGGCCTAACGCACGCTGCCGCATCCACGGAGAAGAGCAATGAATTTCGACTACACCCCGAAGGTTCAAGCTTTGCGCGCAAAACTCCACGCGTTCTTCGACGCGCATATCTATCCGAACGAGCGCGTTTTTCTCGATGAAGTCGCCCGCAATCGCGCGGCCGGCAATGCTTGGGTACCTACCGAGATCGTGGAGACGCTAAAGCTGCGCGCGCGGGAAGCGGGCTTGTGGAATCTCTTTCTCCCCGATTCGACGCGCGGCGCCGGACTCACCAATCTCGAATATGCGCCGCTCGCGGAGATCATGGGACGCGTGCCCTGGGCGCCAGAAGTGTTCAACTGCAATGCGCCCGACACCGGCAACATGGAAACGATCGAGCGCTACGGCTCCGAGGAGCAAAAGCGCACGTGGCTCGAGCCGCTGCTCGAAGGACGGATCCGTTCGGCGTTTCTGATGACGGAACCGGAAGTCGCGTCGTCCGATGCGACGAATATCGAAACCCGCATCGAGCGCGACGGCGACAGCTACGTCATCAACGGCCGCAAATGGTGGTCGTCCGGCGCGGGCGATCCGCGCTGCAAGGTGTATATCGTCATGGGCAAAACCGATCCGCAAGCGCCCAAGCATGCTCAACAATCGATGATTCTCGTGCCGGCCGGCGCGCCGGGCATCACGGTCCATCGTCCTCTGCACGTGTTCGGATACGACGACGCACCGCATGGGCATATGGAGATCACGCTCGAAAACGTGCGTGTGCCCGCTTCGAATATCTTGCTCGGCGAGGGACGCGGCTTCGAAATCGCACAGGGCCGCTTGGGCCCGGGCCGGATTCATCATTGCATGCGCTTGATCGGGCTAGCCGAGCGCGCGCTCGAACTCATGTGCAAGCGCACGTCTGAACGCGTCGCCTTCGGCAAACCGATCGCCGCGCAAACGGTCACCCAGGAGCGGATCGCGCAGGCGCGCTGCATGATCGAGCAGGCGCGGCTGCTCACGTTGAAGACCGCCTACATGATGGACACGGTCGGCAATAAAGGCGCGCGCGGCGAAATCGCGATGATCAAGGTCGTCGCGCCGAACATGGCCTGTGAAGTCATCGATTGGGCCATTCAGGCGCATGGCGGCGGCGGCATGTGCGACGACTTTCCGCTCGCGTATGCCTACACCTGCGCGCGCACGCTGCGCTTCGCCGACGGTCCCGACGAGGTGCATCGCAACGCGATCGCCAAACTCGAATTGGCACGCCATGCGGCCACGGCGCAGTGAATCGATCCGATGTCCCCACCGCGTTCAGGGCCTTGCGGAGCCCGCCGGCGATGCGCGCCGATCCATGCTAATTTCCGCGTGCATCGGGGCTGCTCGTCGCGGCGCCGGCGGGAATAAGGATGAGACATGATCGACGTCTATAGCTGGGCCACACCGAACGGCCATAAGGTTCACATCATGCTCGAGGAAACCGGCCTCGAGTATCGCGTCCATGCGGTCGATATCGGCGCGGGCGATCAGTTCAAACCGGAGTTTCTCGCGATCAGCCCGAACAACAAGATTCCGGCGATCGTCGATTCGGATGGCCCGGGCGGCCATCCGCTGTCGCTGTTCGAATCGGGCGCGATTCTGATCTATCTGGCCGAAAAGACCGGTCAATTTCTGCCGGCCGAGCCTGCTGCCCGCTATGCGACGTTGCAATGGGTGATGTTCCAGATGGGCGGGCTCGGGCCGATGCTCGGTCAAACGCACCATTTCCGCATCTACGCGCCGCAGCAGATCGAATATGCGGTGAACCGCTACACCAACGAGGCCAAGCGCCTGTACGGCGTCATGGACAAGCAACTCGCGAAGTCGGCGTATTTGGCCGGAGACGACTACACGATTGCCGATATCGCGGCGTTTCCTTGGACGCGCTCGTGGCAAAACCAAGGCGTCGATTTGGCCGACTATCCGAACGTGAAGCGCTGGCATGAGGCCATCGCGGCTCGGCCCGCGGTGCAACGCGGCGTCGAGGTGTTGGCGTCGGCACGGCGCGCGCTCACCGACGACAAGGCGCGGGACATTCTATTCGGCGCGACGCAGTACGCGAAACGCTGAATCGCGCGCGTCGCCCGTAGCGGATTAGGCCTTGAGAAGCCGATAGAGCCGTTTATTTTCCCTCAGCTTCATCTTGAGCTCATTTTTCAGGGGCGCTTCGCCATCGAGCGCCCTTTCTCGCTTGATCCGTTGTTCGATATCGTCCAACCGAAGGCGGTATTCACTCATCCGGTCTGCGCGCAGTGCGGTCTCCTCGGCACGTTGGACCTTTAACCGGCGCCAGTTACGCCTGTCAACGGCGAGCGCAACGAGCAATTCGAAGAGACTCGGTATTCGGGCTTCGTGCCGGGATTCTCCATATAAGCGGAGCAGTTCCTCGCCCATATCTCGATACAACATGGCGAGGTCGCCTTTGATCTGCCCGGAAATCGGCGCGACGACGGACTCATGATAGCTAGGCAATAACGAAGGGTGGTGCCAATCGAAGGGCTCATATGCGGGAGGAGGTTCCGAGGCCTCCGTCGTTTGCCGATACGCCGGCGGCCCCGGCTCCAACCGGCGAGTCGCGACAATCTCAGTGCTTGCGCCCACCGCGTGTTCGCCGGCGATCGGCACATCGAGCCCCGGCCGGCGTACCGACACGCCCACGTGCGAGGTGCCAATATCGAGCCAGTGTGTCAGCGAACTCCAACTGACATGTCCAGTCGGATCGCTATGATTGACCGGATCGTCCGCACAATAGGCGTACGGGTTAGGGCCGCCGGCGTCGAAGGGGCTGTCCTCGTCGGGCGCATTGAATCGCATCAGTCCCGGTAAATACCATCGATATCCGTTGCCTAACGGGTAGCCGGCGGTGATTGCGTCGGCGTAAGCCCCAGTGAAACGGACGGAAATCGGCTCGCTCATCTTCGATGTCTCGTCGAAAGAAGCATTGAGCGTACAGGCGGCCGCGACCATCCGTACTGGTAGATCTCATAGCACGAGATCGAGAACCGATCAGAAATAATGCCGCGTGACGAATTGCGCAACGCACGCAGGCTTGCTGCCACCCTCGATTTCGACGGTGACATCCCACGTAATCTGAAGCGCGCCGTCGGCGACATCGTCTACCTCGGCAATCGCGAAGGACGCTCTGACGCGTGCGCCGACGGGTACCGGTGCGGGAAATCGAACGCGATTGAGGCCGTAATTCACGCCCATCCGCTGTTCGATGTGTACGGTTTGCGCAAGCAGCGACGCCACGAGCGACAACGTCAAAAACCCATGCGCCACAGGGCCGCCGAACGGCGACTCGCGACGGGCGCGCGCCGGATCGACGTGAATCCATTGATGATCGCCGGTGGCGTCGGCAAATCGATCGACGCGCGGCTGATCGATTTCCACCCAGTCGCTGACGAACGGCTCTCCGCCGATGCGCGCCCGCAACGCGGCCGCACCGGCAATCGTCACCGGGGCCGCCGTCACGCCGCCGCTCCATCCGGCTGCTGCGGATGCCGCAATCCGAACAACACGTTCGCGCGCACGGTAATGACGGTATCGCCCGCTTGGTCGAGACCCTCCCACAGCGTCGTCACGATGCCGCGGTCGGGCAAGCTCTTCGACACGCGTTTGGCGAGCACCGAGTTGTACATACGCAGGCTGTCGCCGGGCCGTATGGGCTTCAGCCAACGGATTTCCTCGACGCCGGGCGAGCCAAGTGACGTGGATCCATCCAATACGTTGCGCACGAGCATGCCCATCATGACCGAACACGTGTGCCAGCCGCTCGCGATCAAGCCGCCGAACGGCGACGCCTGCGCGGCCGCTTCGTCGATATGGAACGGCTGCGGATCGAAGCGCCCGGCGAACTCGAGGATTTCCTCGACGGTGAAGGTGTGAGTACCCACTTCGGTACGCGACCCGACTTCCAAATCCTCGTAGCTGATACCCATGCGGCGCTTTCCTATTGGAGCGATTCTTTCGGCACGCAGGCGCTCGGCAGCGCCATGACGTCGATGCCCTCGTCGGCCAGCGCGCGGGCGTCCTCGGGCGTCGTGACGCCACGGATGCTGCGCGCGGGCGCCTCGTTGTAATGGATGCGGCGGGCTTCCTCGGCAAAGCGCTCGCCGACGTTCTCCGCCTTGCCCACGACCTCGCGCAACATCCGCAGTGCCATCGCCTCGAACTCGCGCACCCGCTCGGCAGCCGCCGTACGATCGGCCGCCGCGCCGCCGTTGCTCTCGCGCGTCGCCGGCGGTTGCGCGTCGTCTTGCCGCGCGCGACCCGCGCCGGACAAGTTCAAGCGCGGCGCGGACGGCATACGGCTCACCTCGGTCGCGGCGCAAATCGGACATTCGATCAATTTGCGCGACAACTGGGATTCGTAGTCATCGTCGGAGGCGAACCAGCCTTCGAAGCGATGACCGTGCGGACATTGGAGATCGAGAACCTTCATGTTGAATGAAAACGGATAGGCTGCTTGGGCCGCGACTAGTGTAGCGCAAACGGGGTGAACGCTCGTTCACCCTTATTTGGGGAAGTCTACTCGCTCGGCGCGAGCGCGGAGCCCGGCATGATCGGGAATGGCGGCTCGGTCCGGTCAGGCTGCCACGCGCCCGATAAAACCTTTTCGAGCCAAAAGTGACCGATGATCGTTTTGACATCGCTGACTTCCCCGCTGCGGATCCACTCGCCCAGTTGCGCGGCGTCGGCCGTGAACACCTCGAGGAATTCTCCCTCGTCCAATTCCGGCTCGCCCTGCGTCAAACCGCGCGCGAGGAAGATGTCGATGAATTCGGTCGAATACGAAATGATCGGATGAATGCGCGTGAGGAACGTGTATTCTCGCGCCGAGTAGCCCGTCTCCTCGCGCAGTTCGCGCTCGGCGCACGCAAGCGCGCCTTCGTTCGGATCGAGCTTGCCGGCCGGAAACTCGATCATCACCTTGCAGATCGGATAGCGGTACTGCCGCTCGAGCAAGACGCGGCCATCGTCGAACAACGGAATGACCATGACGGCGCCCGAATGCACGACGTATTCGCGCGTCGTCTCCTTGCCGTCGGGCAAGCGCACGATGTCGCGTTTGACGGTAAGGAAATTGCCGGCGTAGGCGGTATCGCCGTCGATGCGCGTTTCTATGAGCGACGCGTCGGGATGCGAATGATGGGAATCGGACGGATGGGCCATCGGCAACACTCCTGCAAGGAGCCGCCGACGGCCGCCGAGCCGTCAGCGACGTTTGACGAGATATTGAAACGTAAAGCCGGGAAATGCGAACACGACGAACATGCTGAACGTGATCGCGTAAAACTGCCAGCCTTGATCGAAGCGGTTGCCGGCGCGCGCCTCCAGCGCGAAGCCGATCATGCCGATGACGAAATACAGCACGATCAACTCGGCGATGCGAAGCCACGCGCTTTTTTTCGTCGCGCGCAACGGCACCACGGCGAACAATCGCTGATTGAAAAACGGCAAGTTGGCGCCCACGAGCGCCAACAGAACGATGAACCAGCCCGCCGCGGACATAGGGTTACAGCGCGACCGGCAGCGTGTGCGTAATGGCGTTCAGACACAGCGTCATGAGCGGACCCGGCACGATGCCGAGCACCAGCACGGCCACGCCGTTCAGCACGAGCAGCCACCGGCCCGATGCATCGCTTTCGAGCGGCGACGCATCTTGCGGCGCGTCGAAGTACATCAGCTTGACGATACGCAAGTAGTAGAACGCGCCGAACAACGACGTAATCACGGCCAGCACGGCAAGCCAGGTCAAGCCCGCATTCATCGTCGATTGCAGCACGGCGAGCTTCGCATAAAACCCGACCGTCGGCGGAATGCCCGCCAGCGAGAACATCATCGCCATCATGACGAACGCGAACACGGGGCTACGCTTGTTCAAGCCCTTGAAGTCGTCGAGCGTATCGGCTTCGAAGTCGCGGCGCGCAAGCAGCATCACGATGCCGAACGAGCCCAGCGTCGTCAGCAGATAGACGATGCTGTAGAACATCGCCGAGCTGTACGCGCCGGCCATGCCGTCGGCCTTGCCGTCGACCACGCCCGACAGCAGGCCGAGTAGCACGAAGCCCATATTCGAAATGGCCGAATACGCGAGCATCCGCTTGACGTTGCGCTGGACGATACCGGTGATATTGCCCACGATCAGCGACAGCGCGGCCAAAATCGTCAGCATCTGTTGCCAGTCGCCGGCGAGCGGCAGCACGCCCATCACGAGCAGACGCAAACCCCACGCGAACGCCGCCACCTTCGGGCCGCCGCCGACGAGCAGGGTCATGGCCGTCGGCGCGCCGTGATAGACGTCGGGCACCCACATGTGGAACGGCACGGCGCCCATCTTGAACGCGACGCCGGCCACGACGAAGATCACGCCGAACAGCAGCACGAACTTGTTGACGTGGCCCGAGGCGATCACCTTGAGCACTTCGGTCAAATCGAGCGAACCCGTCGCGCCGTAGAGCATCGACATGCCGTAGAGCAGGAAGCCCGAGGCGAGCGCGCCCAGCACGTAGTACTTCATCGCCGCTTCGTTCGACTGCGACGCATCGCGGCGCAGCGCGATCGCCGCATACAGCGAGAGCGACATCAACTCGAGACCGAGATACAGCGTGAGGAAGTTGCTGCCCGAGATCATGACGAGCTGGCCGAGCAGCGCGAACATGCCGAGCAGGAAGAAATCCCCGCGGAACAGATTGCGGTCTTCGAGGTACTTGCGCGAATAGATCATCGTCACCGCGTAGCCGATCGAGACCACCGCCTTCATCGCACTCGCGAAACCGTCGACGACGTACATGTGCGAGTAGAAGTAATGCGGCTGCGGATCGAACACGAGCGTGGCGAACCAGATACCCGACACGAGCGAGCCGAGCACCGCGATCAGGTACGTCAGGCGTTTACCGGACTCGCCGGCGAACGTTTCGTTCAGCCACGCGAGGACGGCGGCCGCCATCAGCAGCCCATCGGGCAACAGGAGAGACATAGGGGCGTTTTGCATGATCTTTTCGTTCCTCCGCTCGGCGTTACTGTGACACCGGCAGCTTCGACTGCGCGACGTGGGAGAGGAGGTTTTCCACGGAGACGTGCATCACATCGGTGAAGGGCTTCGGATACACGCCCATGAACAGCGTCAGCGCGGCCAACACGCCGAGAATCAGATATTCGCGGCAGTTGATGTCCGTCAGTTCCTTCACGTGGTCGTTCTTCACGGCGCCGAAATACACGCGCTTGTACATCCACAGCGTATAGGCGGCACCGAGAATCAGCGTAAAAGCAGCGCCGAACGCGATCCAGAAGTTGAACTGGACGGCAGCCAAAATCACCATGAACTCGCCGACGAAACCCGAGGTACCCGGCAGGCCGCAATTGGCCATCGAGAACAGCATCGCGAGCGCGGCGAACTTCGGCATGACGTTCACGACACCGCCGTAATCGGCGATCTGACGCGAGTGCATACGGTCGTAGAGCACGCCGATGCACAGGAACATCGCGCCCGAGACGAAGCCGTGCGAGATCATCTGCACGATCGCGCCTTCGACGCCGAGCTGATTGAAGATGAAAAAGCCAAGCGTGACGAAGCCCATGTGCGCGATCGACGAATACGCGACGAGCTTCTTCATGTCTGCTTGCACCATCGCCACGAGGCCGATGTAAATCACGGCGATGAGCGACAGCGTGATGATGACCGGTGCCAGCGTATGGCTCGCGTCGGGGGCGATCGGCAGCGAGAAGCGCAGGAAACCGTAGGCGCCGAGCTTCAGCATGATCGCGGCCAGGACGACCGAGCCGCCCGTCGGCGCTTCCACGTGGGCGTCAGGCAACCACGTGTGCACGGGCCACATCGGCACCTTCACGGCAAACGCCAGGAAGAACGCGATGAACAGCAGCACCTGCGGCGTCATTGCGATCTGCGCGCCTTGCCAGGTGGCCAGATCGAACGTGCCCGTTTGCACGTACAGGTAAATCAGCGCGACCAGCATCAACAGCGAGCCGGCCAGCGTGTAGAGGAAGAACTTGAACGCGGCGTAGATCCGGTTCGGGCCGCCCCACACGCCGATGATCAGGTACATCGGGATCAGCGTCGCTTCGAAGAAGACGTAGAACAGCATGCCGTCCGCGGCGCTGAACACGCCGACCATGATCCCCGAGAGAATCAGGAAGGCGGCCATGTACTGCGACACGTTCTCGGTGATCACTTCCCATCCGGCGATCACGACGATCACCGTGATCAAGGCGGTCAGCACGACGAACCACATCGAGATGCCGTCCACGCCCAGGTGATAGGTGATGTGGAAGCGTTCGATCCAGTTCGCCTGTTCGACGAACTGCAGGGCGGCGCTCGCCGAATCGAAGCCGCTAATGAGCGGCAGCGTGACGATGAGGCCGAGGATCGAGCCGATCAGCGCCAGCCAGCGCGCGGGCCCGGGGTTCTTGTCGGAACCGATGGCGAGAACGGCGAGACCGAAAACGATCGGCAGCCAGATCGCGGTACTTAGAATCGGAAAAGAGTGCATTAAGTGTCCCCCGCCTTATTTGCCGCCGAGCGTTACAAACAGGGTAAGGAGCCCCAGCATGCCGATAATCATGGCGAACGCGTAGTGGTAGATGTAACCGGATTGCAGGAAGCGGATCACGCTCGCGAACCAGCCGACGAAACGTGCGCTGCCGTTGACGACACCGTCGATGACCACGACATCGCCCTCTTTCCACAGGCCGCGGCCGATGGCCACCGCACCGCGCGCGAAGACGACTTCGTTGATCTTGTCCATGTAGTACTTGTTCTCGAGCAGCGTGTAGATCGGGCCGAACGCGCGACGAATCACGGCCGGCAGATCGGGACGCTTCAGATAGAGGAACCACGCCGTCACGACGCCCGCGATCGCAAGCCACAGCGGCAGCGACGCGACCGAGTGCAGGCCCATCTGCAGCCAGCCGTGGAATTCCTTGCTCATTTCCTCGACGGCGCCATGGTTCTCGCCGATGAAGATGACCTTGTCGAATGCAACGCCGTGCGCGAAGAAATCGCCGTAGATCATCGGGCCGATCGCGATCGCACCGATGATGACCGACGGGATCGCCAGCAAGACGAGCGGCACCCACACCACCCACGGCGTTTCGTGCGGTTCATGCGCGTGGCCATGGTCGTCGTGACCGTGACCATGGTCGTCGTGACCATTGCCGCCGTGCGCCGCCGATTCCGCGCCGTGACCGTTACCGAAATCCTGCGGATGACGGAAACGCTCTTCGCCGTGGAACACCATGAAGTACATACGGAACGAATAGAGCGCGGTGACGAACACGCTGGCGACGACCGCGAAGTAGGCGAAGCCCGAGCCCGGCAGATGCGAGAGGCCGACCGCGTCGATGATCGAATCCTTCGAATAGAAGCCGGCGAAGAACGGCGTGCCGATCAGCGCGAGCGAACCGACGAGCGAGGTGATCCACGTGATCGGCATGTACTTGCGCAGGCCGCCCATGTTGCGCATGTCTTGGTCGTGGTGCATGCCGATGATGACCGAGCCGGCGCCGAGGAACAGCAGCGCCTTGAAGAACGCGTGCGTCATCAGGTGGAACACCGAGATCGAGTATGCGGACGCGCCCAGCGCGACGGTCATGTACCCGAGCTGCGACAGCGTGGAATACGCGACGACGCGCTTGATGTCGTTTTGGACGATGCCGAGGAAGCCCATGAACAGCGCCGTGATCGCGCCGATCACCATGATGAATGAGAGCGCCGTATCGGACAGTTCGAACAGCGGCGACATACGCGACACCATGAAAATACCGGCCGTCACCATCGTCGCCGCGTGAATCAGCGCCGAGATCGGGGTCGGGCCTTCCATCGAGTCGGGCAGCCAAACGTGCAGCGGGAACTGAGCCGACTTACCCATGGCGCCGATGAACAGGCAGATACAGGCCACGGTCAGCAGACCCCATTGCGTGCCGGGGAACGTCAGCGCGGCCAGGGCCTCGCGCTTGGCGAACACCTCGCCGTAGTTCATCGAGCCGGCGTACGCGAGGATCAGGCCGATACCGAGCAGGAAGCCGAAATCGCCGACGCGGTTCACGAGGAACGCCTTCATGTTCGCGTAGATGGCGCTCTCACGCGTGAAGTAGAAGCCGATCAACAGGTACGACACGAGGCCCACCGCTTCCCAGCCGAAGAAGAGCTGCAGGAAGTTGTTGCTCATGACGAGCATCAGCATCGAGAACGTGAACAGCGAGATGTACGAGAAGAAGCGCTCGTAGCCGTCGTCCTCGGCCATGTAGCCGATCGTGTAGATGTGCACCATCAGCGAGACGAACGTGACGACGCACATCATCATCGCGGTGAGCGAATCGACGAGGAAGCCGATCTCGAACTTGAGCGAGCCGACCTTCATCCATTCGTACACGGTCGCGTTGTAGCTGCCGCCGTGCATGACGTCGGCGAATACCATCGCCGAGAGGATGAACGAAATCAGCACGCCGAGGATCGTGACCCGGTGGCTGCCTTTGCGCCCTACCACCTTCCCGCCAAGACCAGCAATCAGCGAGCCGGCCAGCGGTGCGAGCGGAACCGCCAGCAGCAGGTTTTCATTGAGTGTCGTGGACATAACCGCAGTGCCTGAATTTAACCTTTGAGCTGATCGAGATCCTCGACGTTGATCGTGTCGAGGGTACGGAACAGAGTCACGAGAATCGCGAGACCGATCGCCGCTTCCGCGGCGGCCACCGTCAGCACGAAGAACACGAAGATCTGCCCGTGGACGTCGCCAAGGTAGTGCGAGAACGCGACGAAATTCGTGTTCACCGCGAGCAAGATCAACTCGATCGCCATCAAGATGATGATGACGTTGCGACGATTCAGGAAAATGCCGACGACGCCGATCGCAAACAAGATCGCGCCGAGCACGAGGTAATGAGCCAGGGTCAACATGTTTTTCTCCTCGACGCTCAACGGTTGCTGCCGACCGCGCCCGCGCCGGCATTCGCGTTCGGCTCGCCGGGCGCGCCTTCCGCGGTGGCCGGCAGCGTCGAACGTTCGGCCGGCATCTTCACCAAGCGCACGCGATCTTGCGCACGCACCTTCACTTGCTGGGATACGTTCTGGCGCTTGCTGTCCTTGCCCTTGCGCGCCGTCAACGCGATCGCCGCGATGATCGCCACGAGCAGCACGAGGCCCGCCACTTCGAACGCGAACACGTAGTCGGTGTAGATGACCTTCCCGATCAGGTAGGTGTTCGGCATCGACGAGGCAGCCGCGGCGGCGTCGCGCACCGGCGTCGTGGTCGCGCCGTAGCCGTGCCACAGGATCAGCGCCGTCTCGACGACGATGATCGCGCCGACGACGGTCGCCACCGGCACGAAGCGCTTGAAGTCGCGGCGCAGCACGTCGAGGTTGATGTCGAGCATCATCACGACGAACAGGAACAGCACCATGACCGCGCCGACATAGAGCAGCACGAGCAAGATCGCGAGGAATTCGGCTTCGAGCAGCATCCAGATCGCCGCCGCGTTGAAAAACGCGAGCACGAGAAACAGCGCCGACCCCACCGGGTTGCGCGACGTGATCACCTTCAGGCCCGACACCGTCAGGAGCAGCGCGAAGATGTAAAACAGTACGGTCGTGAATTCCATGATTACCGGCTCATCGTTAGCTCATCGTTCAGGCGTGGTGGCAGTCGGCGCACGCCGCGCCATGCCGCGGCGGCCTAAACCGCCGCGTCACCCCAACTACGCGTAGAGCAAATGCGTCAATGCTGTTTCAACGGTACGGCGCGTCGGCCGCCTTGGACGCGGCGATCTGCGTTTCGTAGCGATCGCCCACCGCGAGCAGCATGTCTTTCGTGAAGTACAGGTCGCCGCGCTTTTCGCCGTGGTACTCGAGGATGCTCGTCTCGACGATCGAATCGACGGGGCAGCTTTCCTCGCAGAATCCGCAGAAAATACACTTGGTCAGATCGATGTCGTAGCGCGTCGTGCGGCGCGTATTGTCGGCGCGCACTTCCGATTCGATCGTGATGGCCAACGCCGGGCACACCGCTTCGCACAGCTTGCAGGCGATGCAGCGCTCTTCGCCGTTTTCATAGCGGCGCAGCGCGTGCAGACCGCGGAAACGCGGCGAGAGCGGCGTCTTTTCCTCGGGGAACTGCACCGTGAACTTGCGCCGGAACGTGTACTTACCCGTCAGCGCGAGCCCCTTGAGCAGCTCGGTCAGGAAAAACGTCTTGAAGAAATTTTGGATAGCAGTCATTTCGCTCGCCCTTTATTTCCAGATGTTCAGCGGCGACATGATCCAGAAGCCGACCACGACCACCCAGACGATGCACACGGGCAGGAACACCTTCCAACCCAAACGCATGATCTGGTCATAGCGATAGCGCGGGAACGTCGCGCGGGCCCAGATGAACACCGACAACAGCAGGAACACCTTCAGCACGAGCCAGAAGATGCCCGGGATGAACGACAGGAAGCCGAACGGCGCGCTCCAGCCGCCGAGGAACAGCGTCGCGGCCAGCGCCGAGATCACGATCATGTTGATGTACTCGGCGAGGAAGAACAGCGCGAACGCCATCCCCGAGTAATCGATCATGTGGCCCGCCACGATTTCCGACTCCCCTTCCACCACGTCGAACGGGTGACGGTTCGTTTCGGCGATGCCCGAGATGAAGTAGACGACGAACACCGGCAGAAGCGGCAGCCAGTTCCACGAGAGGAACGTAATGCCGTGATCGGCGAAGAAGCCGCGCATTTGCGAGCCGACGATCGCCGACAGGTTCAAGCTGCCCGAGGTCATCAGCACGACGACGAGCGCGAAGCCCATCGACACTTCGTACGAGACCATCTGCGCCGCGGCGCGCATCGCGCCGAGGAACGCGTACTTCGAGTTCGATGCCCAGCCCGCGAGAATCACGCCGTACACGCCGATCGACGAAATCGCGATCACGTACAGCAGGCCGGCGTTGATGTCGCCGAGCACCGCCTTCGCTTGGAACGGAATCACGGCCCAGACCGCGAATGCGGGCACGACCGTCATGATCGGCGCGATCAGGTAGAGCCAGCGGTTCGCCGCGGTCGGCTGAATCACTTCCTTGAGCAGCAGCTTCAGCACGTCGGCGATCGGCTGCAGCAAGCCGGCGGGACCCACGCGGTTAGGCCCGAGACGCACGTGCATCCAGCCGATGAGCTTACGCTCCCACAAAATCAGGTACGCCACGCACAGCAAGATGGCGACGGAGACGACGACGATGCGCACGAGCGCCCACACCGTGGGCCACGCCGCGCCGAGCGCCTGGGCGCCGCCTGCGTTGATCGTATCGAACAAGCTCATTTACGCCTTCTCCACCACGAGTTCACCGAACAAGCCGCCGAGCGCCGCGCCGAGCTGCGTGCCCGCCGATACGCGCACCGCCGTGTCCGCCAGCGCCGCATCGCGCGTCGCGCCGGCTTGCACCGTGCGCTCGCCTTGACGCACGCGCACCGTGTCGCCTTCCTTCAAACCGAGCTTGTCGAACAGCGCCGCCGGCAAGCCGATCGCGTTCGCCGCGCGCGCGGCCATCGTCAGATGCAGCGACGGCGCGCGGCGCACGAGGGCGTCGGCGTGATAAATCGCCACGTCGGCGATCCGCTCGAGCGCGCCGCTCGCTTGCGCTTGTGCGGCGCGAACAACCGCCGCGTTCGTGCGGTTGTTCAGGCGCGCAGCCTCGACTCCGGCGGGCAGCGCCGCGCGGCGCACGTCTTCCACCGTCTCGAAGTCGAAACCCGCCGCGCCGAGCAGATTGCCCAGCACGCGCAGCACCTTCCAGCCCGGGCGCGTTTCGCCGAGCGGACGCACGATACCGTTGAACGCTTGCAGCGTGCCTTCGGCATTCACGAACGCACCGGCCGTTTCCGTGTACGGCGCGATCGGCAGCAGCACGTCCGCATAGTCGAGGCCCGTCTTGAACGGCGAGAGCACGACAACCGTCTCGGCGGCAGCCAGCGCGGCCTTCGCCTGCGCCGGATTGGCCGTATCGAATTCGGCTTCGAGGTTCAGCAGCACGTAACCCTTGCGCGGCTGCTCGAATGCGGCGCGCGCATCGAGACCCTGCGCGCCGGGCAGCGCGCCGACGAGATGCGCGCCTACCGTGTTCGCGGCTTCCGTCAGGAAACCGAGCGTGGCGCCCGTTTGCTCGGCGATCCACTGCGCGAGCGCGTGGATACGCGAGAACTCCGGATGTTGAACGGCGCTGTTGCCGATCAACACGGCACGGCGCTCGCCGTTCGCAAGCGCGGCGGCGACTTCTTGCGTAGCCGCCGAGGCTTGCGCGCCCGCCACGCCTTCAGGCAGGGCCACACCGCGTGCTTGGGCAACCGCGGCGGCGATGCCGGCCAGCGCGTCGACCCATGCCGAGGGCGCCGCCACGATCGTCTTCGCGGTCGGGATAAGCGAGTTGTCGCCCGTCGCGTGCAACAGATGGAGCTTCGCGCCGCTGCGTGCCGCTTGGCGCAGACGCGAGGCCATCAGCGGATGATCGCGGCGCAGGAACGAGCCGATCACGAAGGCCGCATCGATCGTCGAGAGATCGGCGAGCGGCATGCCCAGCCACGGCGCACCTTCGCTCGCGGCCGAGAAATCGGAGTGGCGCAGACGGAAGTCGACGTTCGGCGTTCCCACCGCTTGCGCGAGTTGCTTGAGCAGGAACAGCTCCTCGACGGTGCTGTGCGCGCTGCCGAGCATCGCGATCGCGTTCGCGCCGTGATCGGCGGTGACGCCCTTCAAGCTCTTCGCGACGTATTCGAGCGCCGTTTGCCAGTCGGTTTCGATCCACTGGCCGCCTTGCTTGATCATCGGCTGCGTCAAGCGCTCTTCGCTATTCAGGCCTTCGTAAGAGAAGCGGTCCTTATCGGAGATCCAGCACTCGTTGATCGCTTCGTTCTCGAGCGGCAACACGCGCATGACGCGGTTGTTCTTGCTTTGCACGACGAGGTTCGCGCCGACGGAATCGTGCGGGCTCACCGACTTGCGGCGCGACAGCTCCCAGGTACGGGCGCTGTAGCGGAACGGCTTGCTCGTGAGCGCGCCGACCGGGCACAGATCGATCATGTTGCCCGACAGTTCCGAATCGACCGTCTTGCCGACGAACGTCGTAATTTCCGAGTGCTCGCCGCGGCCGAGCATACCCAGTTCCATCACCCCGGCCACTTCCTGACCGAACCGGACGCAGCGCGTGCAGTGGATGCAGCGCGTCATCTCTTCCATCGAGATCAGCGGGCCGACGTTCTTATGGAACACCACGCGCTTTTCTTCCGTGTAGCGCGAGGCCGACTTGCCGTAGCCCACGGCCAAGTCCTGCAACTGGCATTCGCCGCCCTGATCGCAAATCGGGCAGTCGAGCGGGTGATTGATGAGCAGGAATTCCATCACCGATTGCTGCGCCTTGACGGCCTTATCGGACGTCGTGCGCACGACCATGCCGGCCGACACCGGCGTCGCGCACGCGGGCACGGCCTTCGGCATCTTCTCGACTTCGACGAGACACATGCGGCAGTTCGCCGCGATCGAAAGCTTCTTGTGATAGCAGAAGTGAGGAATGTACGTGTCGACCTTATGCGCAGCCTGGATCACCATGCTGCCTTCAGGCACCTCGACCTTCTTCCCGTCTATTTCAAGTTCAACCATGATGGTGAATGGTCCTTAACCTATTACCGCTCAACTTTTGCTCGCTGAACCGCCCGCCGAAACGGATTCGGCGGGCGGTCTGCATGAAGCGATGGAGTCGCGTGACGCTGCTTAAGCGAGTGCCGCGTCCGCAGCGGCCGGAGCACCCGCGTGGCCACCGACGAGGCAACGCTTGTGCTCCACGTGATATTCGAATTCGTCCCAGTAGTGCTTGAGCATGCCGCGCACCGGCATCGCCGCCGCATCGCCGAGCGCGCAAATCGTGCGGCCCATGATGTTTTCGGCCACCGAGTTCAACAGGTCCAAGTCTTCCTTGCGGCCCTGGCCGTGCTCGATACGATTGACGACGCGATAGAGCCAGCCCGTGCCTTCGCGGCACGGCGTGCACTGGCCGCACGACTCTTCATAGTAGAAGTACGACAGGCGCAACAGCGAGCGCACCATGCAGCGCGTTTCGTCCATGACGATGACGGCGCCCGACCCGAGCATCGAACCGACCTTCGCGATCGAGTCGTAGTCGAGGTCCGTTTGCATCATGACGTCGCCGGGCACGACCGGCGCCGACGAACCGCCCGGAATGACGGCCTTCAACTTCTTACCGCCGCGCATCCCGCCCGCCAGTTCCATCAACGTCGCGAACGGCGTGCCGAGCGGCACTTCATAATTGCCCGGACGCTCCACGTCGCCCGACACGGAGAAGATCTTCGTGCCGCCGTTGTTCGGCTTGCCGAGTTCGAGATATTGCTGCGGCCCGATTTCGAGCAGGAACGGCACGGCCGCGAACGTCTCGGTGTTGTTGATCGTCGTCGGCTTGCCATATACGCCGAAGCTCGCCGGGAACGGCGGCTTGAAGCGCGGCTGACCCTTCTTGCCTTCGAGCGACTCGAGCAGCGCCGTCTCTTCGCCGCAGATGTACGCGCCGTAACCATGGTGCGCATGCAACTGGAACGAGAACCCGGAGCCGAGGATGTTATCGCCGAGGAAACCGGCGCGGCGAGCCTCTTCGAGCGCCTCTTCGAAGCGCTTGTAGACTTCCCAGATTTCGCCGTGGATGTAGTTGTAGCCGACGGTGATGCCCATCGCATACGCGCCGATCGCCATCCCCTCGATGAGGGCATGCGGGTTCCAGCGCAGGATGTCGCGATCCTTGAACGTGCCCGGCTCGCCTTCGTCCGAATTGCAGACGAGATACTTTTGCCCCGGGAACTGACGCGGCATGAAGCTCCACTTCAAGCCCGTCGGGAAGCCCGCGCCGCCGCGGCCGCGCAGACCCGACGCCTTGACGTCCGCAATCACTTGCTCGGGCGCGATCTTCTCTTCGAGGATGCGGCGCAGTTGCTTGTAGCCGCCGCGCGCGACGTAATCTTCGAGATGCCAGTTCTCGCCCGTAAGGCCGGCGAGAATCAGGGGTTTGATGTGACGGTCGTGCAAAGACGTCATTTCGAAAGCTCCTCGAGCAAAGCATCGATCTTCTCGGGGCTCATGAAGCTGCACATGCGATGGTTGTTCACGAGCAGCACGGGGGCGTCGCCGCACGAACCAAAGCACTCGCCTTCCTTGAGCGTGAACTTACCGTCGGGGGTCGTTTCGCCGAAATCGATGCCGAGCTTCTTTTTCAGGTACTCGGCCGTGGCCTCGGCGCCGCCGTGCGGGCCGAGCTGACACGGCAAATTCGTGCACAGCGTGATCTTGTGCTTACCGACGGGCGACGTCTCGTACATCGTGTAGAACGTCGCCACTTCCTGGACTGCGACAGCCGGCATGCCGAGGTAGTCGGCCACGAACTGCATCAGTTCGGGCGACAGCCAGCCGTGCTCTTCCTGAGCGGTGGCCAACGCCGACATCACGGCGGACTGTTTCTGATCGGCGGGATACTTCGCCACCGCGCGATCGATTTCTTTCAGGCCTTCAGCTGAGATCATTTTGAGAACACGAACTCTTTCAATTCCTACCGAACGAAAACCTGCCGCCTTATTCGTCGCGGCAGACCCGGCGCGCCGCGAGCCGCGTATCGGCAACTCGCATGCGGCGCGCCGTGCGGCGCTTACCGGTCGATTTCGCCGAACACGATGTCCTGCGTACCGATGATGGTGACGGCGTCCGCGATCATGTGGCCGCGCGCCATTTCGTCGAGCGCGGCCAAATGCGCATACCCGGGCGCGCGGATCTTGAGGCGATACGGCTTGTTCGCACCGTCCGACACCAGATAGATGCCGAATTCGCCCTTCGGATGCTCGACCGCGGCGTACGCCTCGCCTTCCGGCACGTGAAACCCTTCCGTGAAGAGCTTGAAGTGGTGAATCAGCTCTTCCATGTTCGACTTCATGCCCACGCGCGAGGGCGGCGCGACCTTGTGGTTATCGGTCATCACCGGCCCCGGATTCTTGCGCAGCCATTCGATACATTGCTTGGCGATGCGCGTCGACTGGCGCATTTCTTCCACGCGCACGAGGTAACGGTCGTAGCAATCGCCGTTGACGCCGACGGGGATATCGAAGTCGAGCTGATCGTACACCTCGTACGGCTGCTTCTTGCGCAAATCCCACTCCACGCCCGAGCCGCGCAGCATCGGACCCGTCAACCCCATCTGGAACGCACGTTCCGGGCTCACGACGCCGATGCCGACCAGGCGCTGCTTCCAGATCCGGTTGTCGGTGAGCAGGGTTTCGTACTCGTCGACGCAACCAGGGAAGCGCGTAAAGAAATCGTCGATGAAATCGAGCAGCGAGCCTTGCCGCGCTTCGTTCATCTTCTCGAGCGCCTTCGCGTTGCGGATCTTCGATGCCTTGTATTGCGGCATCGCGTCCGGCAGGTCGCGGTAGACGCCGCCGGGACGGTAGTAGGCCGCGTGCATGCGCGCGCCCGAGACCGCCTCGTAGACGTCCATCAAATCCTCGCGCTCGCGGAAGGCATAGAGGAACACGGCCATTGCGCCGACGTCGAGCGCGTGCGCGCCGATCCACATCAAGTGGTTCAAGCAGCGCGTGATCTCGTCGAACAGCACGCGGATGTACTTCGCGCGGATCGGCACGTCGATGCCGAGCAGTTTCTCGATCGCGAGCACGTAGCCATGCTCGTTCACCATCATCGACACGTAGTCGAGACGGTCCATGTACGGCACGGACTGAATATAGGTCTTGTTCTCCGCGAGCTTTTCGGTCGCGCGATGCAGCAGGCCGATATGCGGATCAGCGCGCTGGATCACTTCGCCGTCGAGCTCGAGCACGAGGCGCAGCACGCCGTGCGCCGCCGGGTGCTGCGGGCCGAAGTTGAGGGTGTAGTTTTTAATCTCTGCCATGGCGCCCTCTTAGTGTTTCAGACCGCCGTAGCGATCCTCGCGAATCACGCGTGGCGTGATTTCGCGCGGCTCGATCGTCACCGGCTGGTAGACGACGCGCTTTTCTTCCGGGTCGTAACGCATTTCGACGTAACCCGATACCGGGAAGTCCTTGCGGAACGGATGGCCGATGAAACCGTAGTCGGTCAGGATGCGGCGTAGATCCGGGTGGCCTTCGAAGACGATGCCGTACAAGTCGAACGCTTCGCGCTCGTACCAGTTGACCGAATTCCAGATCTCGACGAGGGACGGCACGATCGGCATGTCGTCGTCGGGTGCGAACACGCGCACGCGCAGGCGCCAATTGTTCGACACCGACAGCAGATGCGAGACGGCCGCGAAACGCGGGCCGTCATAGGCGCCGTCGCCATAGGATTGATAGTCGACGCCGGCCAGATCGATCAACTGCTCGAAGCCGAGCGTGCGATCGTCGCGCAGTCGCCGGGCCACTTCGAGGTAATCGTCCGCCTTGACGACGATCGTCAGCTCGCCGATCGACTCGGTGATGCTGGTCAGACGGCCGCCAAAGGCCGCCTCGAGGTTCGCTTTGAGGGTCTCGAGTTTGCTTGCCATAAAGTGGGGAAGCTTGCGCTTATTGACGGGCGATGGTGTTGGTGCGGCGAATCTTCGCCTGTAGCTGGATCACGCCGTAGACCAGCGCTTCCGCCGTCGGTGGGCAGCCCGGCACATAGACGTCGACCGGTACGATGCGATCGCAGCCGCGCACGACCGAATAGGAATAGTGGTAGTAACCGCCGCCGTTGGCGCACGAACCCATGGAGATGACCCAACGCGGTTCGGCCATTTGGTCGTAGACCTTACGCAGCGCGGGCGCCATCTTGTTGCATAGCGTGCCGGCCACGATCATGACGTCGGACTGACGCGGACTGGGACGGAACACGACCCCGAACCGGTCCAAGTCGTAACGGGCCGCGCCCGCATGCATCATCTCGACCGCACAGCAGGCGAGGCCGAACGTCATCGGCCAAAGCGAACCCGTGCGCGTCCAGTTGATCAGTTTGTCGGCCGTGGTGGTGACAAACCCTTCCTTCAAGACCCCTTCGATACTCATTTGCTTTGCACTCCAGACGGGACGGTAGGCTTTATACACCGCCCGCAAGAAACCGGCGATTAACCCATCACTCCCAATCGAGCCCGCCCTTGCGCCAGATGTAGGCGAAACCGAGCAGGAGTTCGACCAGGAAAATCATCATCGCCATGAAGCCGAGCCAGCCGATGTCGCGCAGGGCGACGCCCCACGGAAACAGGAACGCGGTCTCGAGATCGAAAATGATGAACAGGATGGCGACGAGGTAGTAGCGCACGTCGAACTTCATGCGCGCGTCTTCGAAGGCTTCGAAGCCGCACTCGTACGGCGAATTCTTTTGATTGTCGGGACGACTGGGGGCGAGGATCTTGCCGATGCTGACAAGTGCAATGCCTAAACCGGCGCCCACAAGAAGGAAGAGCAATACGGGGAAGTAGGCTGCGAGGTTCAAGACTATCCTCTTTCGGTTGGTTCTGAGTACCGCAGGGATCGGTCCCATCCCTACAGAAAATCACTTCGTTGTACTACTTGCCTTTCACACACTACACCGCATGGAAGACGTAAGCATGACTCCAGAAGTGACAATGCCAGCCGAAGCGAAGCAAGCGGCTGGCATTGGATAACTTTGGTGCCGACGGCGAGACTCGAACTCGCACAGCTTTCGCCACTACCCCCTCAAGATAGCGTGTCTACCAATTTCACCACGTCGGCACTGTCTGCAATCCGGGACACAACTTGCTGGAACCCGCGAATCGCTTCAAGACTTAAATTCTATCGCGCTTCCAACAATTGTTCAACGCACAAATGCAACATTATGCGAAATTTATTATTTCGGAACGGCGCTGCTCGACGGCGCGGGAGCGGCCACGGGCGCCGAGGCGAGCGCTGCCGACGCAGGCGCGCTCGGTGCCGCCGGAGCCGTTACCGTGCCCAGCACACCCGCCGTGGGACGGGACTTGTACGAGCCGATGTAGGTCAGCGCGAGGGTCGTGATGAAGAACACCGTCGCCAAAATCGCCGTGGTACGCGACAAGAAATTGGCGGAACCGGTGGCGCCGAAGAGGCTACCCGAGGCGCCGCTACCGAATGCCGCGCCCATATCCGCGCCCTTGCCATGCTGCAACAGCACAAGGCCGATGATGCCCAGGGCCGACAGCAGTTGCACCACGATGATCAACGTTTTCAAAAACAGCATCTGACTCACCTAATTTGAGGTTTGAGCATCCCGGCTCGATGGAACGCGCCCGGGCTGCCCTTTCGCGTTTGCGCTCCGCGTCAGCCAGCGTGGCTCGCCGCTTTCGCTTGCTCGCAAATCGCGAGGAAATCTTCACTCTTCAACGACGCGCCGCCGATCAGGCCGCCGTCGATATCCGCTTGACCGAACAACGCCAGCGCATTGTCGGGCTTCACGCTGCCGCCATACAACAAGGCCACGCGCGCGAGCGACGCATCTTTTTGCGCCAGCCGCGCCCGCAAAAACGCATGCACTTCCTGCGCCTGGTCCGCCGTCGCGCTGCGCCCCGTGCCGATCGCCCACACGGGTTCATAGGCGATGACGATACGCCGCGCTTCGTCGACCGACAGCAGATTCAGGACCGCATCGAGCTGCGCGCCGACGACCGCCTCGGTCGCGCCCGCTTCGCGCTCTTCCAGCGTTTCGCCGATACAAACGATCGGCGTGAGGCCGGCCTCGAGCGCGCGGCGAGCCTTCGCGGCCACCAATTCCGAGCTTTCCGCATGGTACGCGCGACGCTCCGAGTGACCGACGATCGCGAGCGTCGCGCCGAACTCGCCCGCCATCTCCGCGGCGACTTCACCCGTATAGGCGCCGTGGGTGTAGGTCGAAATATCCTGCACGCCCCAAGCGAGCGGTTTGCCCGACAGCAGCGCTTGCGCTTGGGCGAGATAAGGGGTGGGCACGCACACGCCGATTCGGATCGCATCGCCGATCGCGGCCGCGCCGACGGCAACGGACTGCAAAAGGGCCGCGTTTTCCGCGAGCCGCCCGTGCATCTTCCAGTTGCCGATTACCCACTTCACTCGCTGTTCCGACATGTGTCTCGCCCGTGTGTTGTCTCTGCCGTGGCTTATGCAGCATGCGCCCCGGCCCTCGTGCCATCGAAGGCGCACGCAAAACACGCAATTTTACTGTGCTTGAAGGGACCCGGTCAAACCGTACGGCGCACGGCCCGCTTACTTGGCGCGGAGCGGTTCGAGCGGCGGCGTACCGTCGTGAAACAGGGCGGAAAGCTGCGAACGCAGTTCGGGCGAATCGACGTGATGATGAACGGCAACGGCATGCTGGACCGCAGCCTCGATCAACTCGCGCTCGCTGTCCGCTGCCAGTGCCACGGTGCAGTTCATTTCGCTCGGAAATTCTCTGCAATCGATGTATTTGCGCGTCATGGCGGCCTCCTTCTGGATCGGTTTCCGATTGGGTAAACGCGATGACTCGCATGATCGAAAGCCTCATGAAAGATCGCGCCGTATCCAGTAATAGTCCGCGCGCGACCTAGGCCAAAGCTCCATTTCGAGATAATCGAGCGCGATCCTTATACGGCACGCGCGCTCAGCGTTGGCACTATCCGTGCATGAAGATGCCGCTCATGCCGGCTCGGCTTGCCAATCCAAGACGATCTTGCCGATATGCTCGCCGCTCTCCATCAACGCATGGGCCTGCGCCGCCTCCTGCGCCGGCAACACTCGATAGACGATCGGCTTGATGCGCCCCGCTTCGATGAGCGGCCAAACGCGCTCCTTGAGCCGCGCCGCGATTCGCGCCTTGAATCCGATCGAGCGCGGACGCAGCGTCGAGCCCGTGATCGTCAGGCGCCGCCGCAACACTTCGGCCAAGCTGACCTCCGCCTTCGCGCCGCCGAGCAGGGCGATGATCACGAGGCGGCCGCCGTCGGCGAGCGCGGAAAGTTCGCGCGGCACGTATCCGCCGGCCACCATGTCGAGGATCACGTCGACGCCGCGATCGTTCGTCAGCGATTTGACGACTTCGACGAAGTCCTCGGACTTATAGTTGATCGCGCGTTCGGCGCCCAGCGCCTCGCATGCCTTGCATTTCTCTGCCGTCCCAGCCGTCGCGAAAACGCGAAACCCGAGCGCGTGAGCGATCTGAATCGCCGTGACGCCGATCCCGCTCGAGCCGCCTTGCACGAGCAGCGTCTCGTTCTCGCCACCCTCGCCCGCGCCGAGCCCCGCCCGGTCGAACACGTTGCTCCAGACCGTGAAGAACGTTTCGGGCAGCGACGCGGCCTCGATATCGGTCAGCCCGCTCGGCACCGGCAAACATTGAGCGAGCGGCACGCTCGCATATTGCGCATAGCCGCCGCCGGCTAGCAGCGCGCATACGCGGTCCCCGATCTTCAGTCCGAACGGGTTGTGCTTTTCCTCGAGGTTGCCGCCGACGATTTCACCGGCGATCTCGAGCCCGGGCAGATCGGATACGCCCGGAGGGGGCGCATAGGCGCCCTTACGTTGGAATACGTCGGGCCGATTCACGCCCGATGCCGCTACCTTGACGAGTACCTCGCCGGGACCGGGAACCGGGTCGGGCCGCTCGCCGAGCACCAGTACTTCCGGCCCGCCGAACTCGGTAATTTCGATCGCTTTCACATCACCTCCGAGGCAGTCGCACAGGGAACGGGCACTATTCTGATGAAAAAACGGCCGGCGCGCTTGGAAAGCGGCCGGCCGTTCAAGGAGCGGTTCACTCCCCGAAGGAGCGACGCGTTACTGCTGGGGCGCCGGCTCCGAGGGCGCCGCACCCGAACCGCCTTCGTTCAGCAGCGCCTTGGCCGACAGGCGCACGCGGCCCTTTTCGTCCGTTTGGATAACCTTGACCTTCACTTGCTGGCCTTCGCTGAGGTAATCCTTGATGTCCTTGATACGCTCGTTGGCGATCTCGGAGATGTGCAGCAGGCCATCCTTGCCCGGCAGGATGTTGACGATCGCACCGAACTCCAGCAGCTTGAGCACGGTACCTTCGTAGACCTGCCCCACTTCCACTTCGGCCGTGATGTTCTCGATGCGGCGCTTCGCCTCGGCCATCCCTTCGCTGCTGGTGCTCGCGATCGTGACGACGCCGTCGTCGGAGATGTCGATGGTCGTGCCCGTTTCCTCGGTCAACGCGCGGATCACCGAGCCGCCCTTGCCGATCACGTCGCGGATCTTCTCGGGATTGATCTTGATCGTGATCATGCGCGGCGCGAACGCCGACAGCTCGGTGCTGGCGCCCGACACGGCGTCCTTCATCTTGCCGAGGATGTGCATGCGGCCTTCCTTCGCCTGCGCCAGCGCGACTTGCATGATCTCCTTCGTGATCCCTTGGATCTTGATGTCCATTTGCAGCGCGGTGACGCCGTCGGCCGTACCGGCCACCTTGAAGTCCATGTCGCCGAGGTGATCCTCGTCGCCGAGGATGTCGGTCAGCACCGCGAACTTGTTGCCGTCGAGAATCAGGCCCATCGCGATACCGGCGACATGCGCCTTCATCGGCACGCCGGCATCCATCAACGCGAGGCAACCGCCGCACACCGACGCCATCGACGACGAACCGTTCGATTCGGTGATTTCCGAAACGACGCGGATCGAGTAGCCGAATTCCTCGGCGCTCGGCAGGCAAGCGGCGAGCGCGCGCTTGGCCAGACGGCCGTGGCCGATTTCGCGGCGCTTGGGCGTGCCCACGCGACCCGTCTCACCCGTCGCGAACGGAGGCATGTTGTAGTGGAGCATGAAACGCTCGCGGTATTCGCCTTCGAGCGCGTCGATGATTTGTTCGTCGCCCTTGGTGCCGAGCGTCGCCACGACGAGCGCTTGCGTCTCGCCGCGCGTGAACAGCGCCGAACCGTGCGTACGCGGCAGCACGCCCGTACGGATTTCGATCGGACGCACCGTGCGCGTATCGCGGCCGTCGATACGCGGTTCGCCGTTCAGGATTTGGCTGCGAACGATCTTCGCTTCGAGATCGAACAAGATGTTGCCGACGGCGGTCTTGTCCGCGGGCGCTTCGCCCGAGGCCGCGGCCGCTTCCTCGAGCTTGGCGCTCGTGGCGGCGTATATGTCCTTCAGCTTCGTCGAACGCTGTTGCTTGTTGCGCAGTTGATAGGCGGCAACGAGTTCGTTGTACGCGATTTCGGTTACGCGCGCGATCAGCGCTTCGTCCTTCGGCGCCGGCTGCCAATCCCATTCGGGCTTACCGCCTTCGCGCACGAGTTCGTGAATGGCGTCGATCGCCGTTTGCAATTGCTCGTGACCGAACACGACCGCGCCGAGCATGACGTCTTCGGGCAATTGGTCGGCTTCCGATTCGACCATCAGCACGGCACGCTCGGTACCGGCCACGACGAGATCCAGACGCGATTCCTTTTGCTGGGCGCGCGTCGGGTTCAACACGTATTCGTTGTTGATATAGCCGACACGGGCGGCGCCCACGGGGCCGTTGAACGGCAGACCCGATACGGCGAGCGCGGCCGACGCGCCGATCAGCGCGGGGATGTCGGCCGGCACTTCCGGATTGATCGACAGCACGTGAACGACGACCTGGACTTCGTTGTAGAAGCCTTCGGGGAACAGCGGACGCAGGGGCCGGTCGATCAAGCGCGACGTGAGCGTTTCGTGTTCGGAGGGACGGCCCTCGCGGCGGAAGAAACCGCCGGGGATCTTACCGGCCGAGTAGGTCTTCTCGATGTAGTCGACCGTCAGCGGGAAAAAGTCCTGGCCGGGCTTGGCCGACTTCGCGCCGACAACCGTGGCGAGCACGACGGTGTCTTCGACATCGACGATGACGGCGCCCGATGCTTGGCGTGCGATCTCGCCGGTTTCGAGGCGAACGTTATGTTGTCCCCATTTGAATTCTTTAACGACCTTATTGAACATGGACATAAATCACTCCTTCTGTCTTCTCATCTATTTGGGATCGCCGCCGCCGTGCGCGAAGCATCGCCCGGCGGCGCCGGCAGCCGGCGCACCTGCGGGAAGAGGAGTGTTATGCCATTCCAGCGCCGCGCTCGGCAATCGCGGCCGTCTCGCCGCGCTGGAATGACACAAAGCTCTGCCCGCCTTTGCCGGCTGCTATAAATCGCCCAACGCGCGCGATCGCCGCACGCCTGGGTTTGCTACGTCCTTCGTTACGCGCACGCACGGGGCGTGCCGTTGAATACCGCCGATGCACGCGATCCGGGCCCACTAAAGCCCTGCGAAGCTTGCACTTAGTGCTGAAGCACTAAGTGCAAGCAACGGCGCTCTGTGTGAGATGGGACTAGGCGCTAAAGCGCCAACTCCCATCGACACTCTGTGCGGGGTCGAACTAGGCGCTAAAGCGCCAAGTTCGACCGACGAAAAAAACAAATGCCTGTATCAGCGCACTGACACAGGCATCTTGCATAACGCGGAGGCGCCGATTACTTGCGCAGACCGAGCTTTTCGATCAGCGAACGGTAACGGTCGGCATCCTTGCCCTTCAGGTAGTCGAGCAGCTTACGGCGACGGCTCACCATACGCAGCAAACCGCGGCGGCTGTGGTGATCCTTCGAGTGCGACTTGAAGTGCGTGGTCAACTCGTTGATACGCGACGTGAGCAGTGCAACTTGCACTTCGGGCGAACCCGTGTCGTTCGTGCCGCGGGCAAATTGCGCGACGATGTCGGACTTCTTGATATCAGCAACAGACATTTGATTTCCTTTAAAACAAACAGGCGGTCACGGAAGAAAGGCCGTGCCGTGGGTTACGACGAAGCGCGCATTGTAGCACAACCGAAAGCGGCAACACCCTCGCCCCTTACGGGCGCTTCATGCGGCAGTCGCTAGGAACCTCGGTTTGCCCGGGCGGCAAGGCGAGCACCGTACGAAAGCCGTAGCCCGAACCCTCGTTGTCGAAACGCACGCCTGGCGTCCCCGCCTTATCCATCTCGATAACATAAAGGGGCTGGATCAACTGGTGATCGTCGGCGCGCATCCACGCGCGCACGAAGCCGTTCTCGAACTTCGCCCCTTCGAGCGCCTTGGTCACGGCGAGCGCGTCGGTTCCGTGCGCCCGAGCAATCGCGTCGGCCAGCATTTCGACCATGACGTCGATGCGAGCCAGCGCGTAATCGTCGTGCGCGGCCGGGAAGCGCGCGCGAAACGCCGCGTAGTACGCATCCGAAGCCGCCGCGTTCGCGTGCGGCAGCCGCTCGTTGGCGGGCGCGGCCGTGCCGGCGTTGGGATGCCAATCCGCGACGGCCACCACGCGCTTGACGCCCGCCTCTCCGATCGCCGCCGGGGCGTCGAGGCTATTGCCGTAAAACGTATAGAACTTTCCTGCGAAGCCCTGCTCGCGCGCGGCTTTGACGAGCAGCGCGAGATCGTTCCCCCAATTACCCGTCACGACGGCATCGGCGCCGCTCGCGCGCAGCTTGGCGATGTAGGGCGTGAAATCCTTGACGCGGCCGATCGGATGGAATTCGTCGCCGACGATGGCGATGTCGGGCCGCCGGGCACCGAGTGCGGCGCGGGCGAGCGTACTGACGTCATGGCCGAAGCTGTAGTCCTGATTGAGCAGGTAGACGTGCTTGACCGATTTGTCGCGCGCGATCACATCGGCGAGCGCGTTCATGCGCATCCCGGCGTGCGCATCGAAGCGAAAATGCCAGACGCTGCAACCGGTCCCGGTCAGCGTGGGGTCATCAGCCGAATAATTCAGGAAAAGTTCGCGGTTATCGGGTTCGCGTGCGTTTTGCTTGTCGATGGCGGACACGAGCGCCGCGGCGACCGCGGAGCCGTTGCCCTGCAAGACGAACGGGATATGACGGTCGGACGCGGCGCGCAGTTGCACGAGCGCTTGTTCGACACTGCCCTGACTGTCGAGGACGACGAGTTCGAGCGGATGCGCGCCGTCAGGAAGCGCTACACCGCCGCGCGCGTTGACGCGCTCGATCGCGAAGCGCACGTTGCGCTCGACCGCCGCGCCCGCGTCGGCGAATGGGCCCGACATGCCCTCGATCAACGCGAGCCGGATCGGTGCGTTCCCGTTCCCGGCATTCGTGGCGGGCGCGGCCGTCAGAGGCGCCGTCAGGGCGGCCACGGCGCCGGCGATTGCAGCCCACTTCGTCCATTGTTTGACCATCGTTCGCATCTCGTACGCTTCGAAAGCGCGGATCATAGGCCGTCAGGGCACCCGTTCGCAAGCGCCTTCCTAACGCGCCAAGAATCTTTGCCCCTGCACTGTCCAAAGAATCGGCAGCCGTGATAAAAACCCGGTCGTGAGAGTCATCGGAGGAATCATGTTCAAGCGTCTTACCGCCGCGCTCGGCTGCGTCGCCGTCGTCGCGTTAGCCGGCTGCGCACAGCCGTGGCAAGGGTTCTCGGCCGGCCAGGATCAATCGGCGCTCGTCGCGCGCCTGGGGCCACCGCGCGAGATCTACGACTTGCCGAACGGCGGCAAGCGTCTGATGTGGCCGACTCAGCCGATGGGCGAGACGACGACAGCCGCCGACGTCGACGCGGCGGGCAAGATCGTCGCGGTGCGACAGGTGCTCCAGGTCAGCGAGTTCTACAAGGCTCAGATCGGCACTTGGACGAAGCAGGATGTCCTAGTGAACTTCGGCCGTCCCGAGGAAACCGCTTATTTCCCGCTGATGAAGCGCGAAGTCTGGACTTACCGTTACCAGGAAGACAACGTCTGGTATCAGCTCTACCACTTCTACTTCGATCCGGAAGGCATCCTGCGGTTGACGCAAAAGACGCCCGACCCGCTGCATGAGCCCGAGCGCGATCGGATGTGGTGACGTTCGGCACCCCGACGACATACAAAACATAAAACCCTCGCGGGGCTCAGCCCGGCGAGGGTTTCGAATGGGTCTGGAAGGCCAACCGGCCTACCCGCTCACACTCCCTGCGGATTCACCTTCTCGACGTTGGAATACAGCTTGTTGAGCGCCGAGATATAAGCCTTCGCCGAAGCGGCCACGATGTCGGGATCCGTGCCCACGCCGTTCACGATGCGCCCGCTCTTGGACAAGCGCACGGTCACTTCGCCCTGTGCCTGCGTGCCTGTCGTAATGGCGTTCACCGAGTAAAGCAACAGCTCGGAACCGCTGCCCACTTCGCCTTCGATCGCGTTGAGCGTCGCATCGACCGGGCCGTTTCCGCGCGCCTCGCCCACGGTCTCCTTGCCGTCCACCGAGAACACGACACGCGCGTGCGGACGCTCGCCCGTTTCGGAATGCTGCGCGAGCGAAACGAATTTGTAGTGCTCGCGCTCAGCCGCCGCCGCGGATTCCTCCGAGACGATCGCGATGATGTCTTCGTCGTAAATCTCGGCTTTGCGATCGGCCAATTCCTTGAACCGCGCGAACGCTTGATTCAGTTCGCTCTCGCTGTCGAGCGAGACGCCCAGCTCTTGCAGCCGCTGCTTGAACGCGTTGCGGCCCGACAGCTTGCCGAGCACGATCTTGTTCGCGCTCCAGCCCACGTCTTCCGCGCGCATGATTTCATACGTATCGCGCGCCTTGAGCACGCCGTCCTGGTGAATGCCCGACGCGTGCGCGAACGCATTGGCGCCGACCACGGCCTTGTTCGGCTGGACGACGAAACCCGTGATTTGCGACACGAGCTTGGACGCCGGCACGATTTGCGTCGTGTCGATGCCGACATCGAGACCGAAGTAGTCCTTGCGCGTCCTCACGGCCATCACGATTTCCTCGAGCGCCGTATTGCCCGCGCGCTCGCCCAGGCCGTTGATCGTGCATTCCACTTGGCGCGCTCCGCCGATCTTGACGCCGGCCAGCGAGTTCGCCACGGCCATGCCCAGATCGTTGTGACAGTGCACCGAGAAGACGGCCTTGTCCGAATTCGGGATCCGCTCGCGCAGCGTCTTCACCAGGTTGCCGTACAACTCGGGCACGCCGTAACCGACCGTGTCGGCGATGTTGATCGTCGTCGCACCTTCGTCGATCACGGCTTCCAGCACGCGGCAAAGAAAGTCCATATCCGAGCGGCTGCCGTCCTCGGGCGAAAATTCCACGTCGTTCGTGAATTTGCGCGCGAAGCGCACCGCCAGGCGAGCCTGCTCGTAGACCTGCTCCGGCGTCATGCGCAGCTTTTTCTCCATATGCAGCGGAGAAGTCGCAATGAACGTGTGAATGCGGAAGTGATCGGCGGGCGCGAGCGCATCGGCGGCGCGTTGGATGTCCTTGTCGTTCGCGCGGGCGAGCGAGCAAACCGTGCTGTCCTTGATCAGCGAGGCGATCGTGTTGATCGCGTCGAAGTCGCCGTTCGAGCTGGCCGCGAACCCGGCCTCGATCACGTCGACCTTCATCCGCTCTAGCTGCTTCGCGATCCGGATCTTCTCTTCCTTCGTCATCGACGCACCGGGCGACTGCTCGCCGTCACGCAACGTCGTGTCGAAAATAATCAGCTTGTCTGCCATCTCATGTCTCCAAGGGACGTTTGCTTTCGGAATACGGGGGTGGATGCGGAAAACGACAATTCGGGCGTTCGCGCCACCGCTGGCGACGCCGAACAACGAACGAGGCAGACGGGGGCGAAAACGATCAGCGCGGTAGGCGCGCTAGCGCTAGCGCGCATAGAGGCGCACCGGCGAGAAGGGATAGGCGGGGGAAGGTAAACATAGCCATGTCGCCGACTATAGCGGCATTCGCGGAATCGCGCAATCGGCCGGGGGCCGGCCGCGCCGCCAAGCCGCCCCGGGAAGCGTGCGGCCGCAACGCGCGATCGGGCCGGCACTTTGTCCTCAATGATCGTGCGGGATCGACCGGGCCGGATTGTCGCGCCCACGTACCGACATATAGGCCCAGAACACATAACCCGACAGGCCGTACAGTACGAAAAGCCCGAACAACATCAAGGGCGGATCGGACGACACGAGCACGAACGCCACGACGACGAGCAAAATCGCCGCGAATGGCACGCGATGGCGGACATCGAGCGCCTTGCCGCTGTAAAACGGCGCGTTCGACACCATCGTCACCCCCGCATAGACGGTCAAGGCAAAGGCGACCCACGGCAGCCAAACGAGCTTGAGCGGAACCCGGTTGTCGGTCGCGAGCCACACGAAACCCGCTATCAGCGCGGCCGCGGCCGGGCTGGGCAAGCCTTGAAAAAAGCGCTTGTCGACGACGCCGATATTCGTATTGAAGCGCGCGAGCCGCAGCGCGGCGCCGGAGCAGTAGACGAACGCCGCGAGCCAGCCCCAGCGGCCGAGATCCTTGAGCACCCACTCGTACATGACGAGCGCGGGCGCAACGCCGAACGAGACCATATCGGACAGACTATCGAACTGCTCCCCGAACGCGCTTTGCGTATGCGTCATGCGAGCGACGCGCCCGTCCATGCCGTCGAGCACCATCGCCACGAAAATCGCGATGGCCGCGATCTCGAAGCGCACGTTCATCGCCTGCACGACGGCGAAAAATCCGCAAAACAGCGCCGCCGTGGTGAACGCATTCGGCAACAGATAGATGCCGCGCGTCCGCAAAAACTGCTGGCGGGCGGCCCGGCGGCTTTCGGCGGGCGCCATTTCGGAACCCAGCGTTTTGTTGCGCCTGAACGGATTGCGCCTGAACGGGCGTGGCATCGGCGTCGTGCCGGAACGCGGGCGACGCGGTTTGAAAGCGGCCATCTGACTCTCCCGCCGCGGCGTTACAGTTCGGCGAGGATCGTCGACGAGGCGAAGACCTTCTCGCCGATCGACACCTTCGCGCGGCTGCCCAGCGGCAGGTACACATCGACCCGCGAGCCGAAGCGGATGAACCCGTAACGCTGACCGCGCGCGAGCGGCTCGCCGGTACGCACGTAGCACAAGATCCGCCGGGCGATCAGGCCTGCGATCTGCACGGAGGTGACCGTTTGCCCGCCGGCCGTTTGAATCACGACGGCATTACGCTCGTTCTCGGTCGAGGCCTTATCGATAGCGGCGTTCAAATAGGCGCCGGGGAAATATTCGACCTTGGTGATCGCGCCGTCCACGGGCGAGCGTTGCGAGTGAACGTTGAACACGTTCATGAACACGCTGATCTTCAGCGCCTCCCGATCGGCATAGGGATCGCGCGTGGTCTCGACGGCGACGATGCGGCCGTCGGCCGGACACAGAACGGCGTTCGCTTGTGTGGGAATGGGACGCGGCGGATCGCGAAAGAACTGCACGACGAAAATCAGGATCAGCCAGAACGGCCAGGCCAAGCCGAATCCCGCGACCGCGTGGATCAACAGCGCGACGACGGCGGCAATCGCGATGAACGGCCAGCCTTCGCGCGCGATGATCGGGTGTGGGTAATTCATGGATCGTTTCGAACTTTTTGTAAAACCACTAGGATAGCAAAAGCCGCCCGGTGCGAAACGCACGGGACGGCTTTTGTAGGTCGGACCGGCCCCGCGCGCCATCGCTGCGCGCGGGGCCTCGCCACGGCAATTAGTTCTTCGACTGATCGACGAGCTTGTTCTTCGCGATCCAGGGCATCATCGCGCGCAGCTTACCGCCGACTTGCTCGATCTGATGCTCGGCCATCAAGCGGCGGCGCGATTGCAGCGTCGGCGCACCGGCCTTGTTCTCGAGAATGAAGCTCTTCGCGTACTCGCCCGTCTGGATGTCCTTCAGAACGTCCTTCATGACCTTCTTCGTCTCTTCCGTCACGACGCGCGGGCCCGTGACGTATTCGCCGTACTCCGCGTTGTTCGAGATCGAGTAGTTCATGTTGGCGATGCCGCCTTCGTAGATCAGATCCACGATGAGCTTGAGCTCGTGCAGGCATTCGAAGTACGCCATTTCCGGCGCGTAGCCCGCTTCCACGAGCGTTTCGAAGCCGGCCTTGATGAGCTCGACCGTACCGCCGCACAGCACGGCTTGTTCGCCGAAGAGGTCGGTTTCCGTTTCTTCGCGGAAGTTCGTTTCGATGATGCCGGCACGGCCGCCGCCGTTGGCCGCCGCATACGAGAGCGCCACGTCGCGTGCCGCGCCCGACTTGTCTTGCGCCACGGCGATCAAGTGCGGCACGCCGCCGCCTTGCGAGTACGTGCCGCGCACGGTATGGCCCGGCGCCTTCGGCGCGATCATGATCACGTCGAGGTCGGCGCGCGGAATAACTTGGCCGTAGTGCACGTTGAAGCCGTGCGCGAACGCCAGCGCCGCGCCTTCCTTGATGTTCGCGTGCACTTCGTTCTTGTACACGTCGGCGATTTGCTCGTCGGGCAACAGCATCATGACGACGTCGGCGCCCTTCACGGCTTCCGCCACTTCCTTGACCGCGAGGCCCGCGCCTTCGGCCTTCTTCCACGACGCGCCGCCTTTGCGCAGGCCAACCGTCACACGCACGCCGCTGTCTTTCAGGTTCAGCGCGTGGGCATGGCCTTGTGAGCCGTAGCCGATGATCGTCACGTCCTTGCCTTTGATGAGGGACAGGTCGGCGTCTTTATCGTAGAAAACTTTCATGTCGATTCCTTCGCGTTAATCGTATTCGTGAAATTCATTAAACGCGCCCTACCTACCGGCGGGCGCGGATCGTCTTAGCGTTATACCTTCAAGATGCGTTCGCCGCGCCCGATACCCGAGCTGCCCGTGCGGACCGTCTCGAGAATCACGGCGGCGTCGAGCGCTTCGATGAAGGCGTCGAGCTTGTCGCTCGCCCCCGTCAGCTCGATCGTGTAGGTCTTTTCGGTCACGTCGATGATACGGCCGCGGAAGATATCCGCCATCCGTTTCATTTCTTCGCGTTCCTTGCCGACCGCCCGTACCTTGATCAGCATCAGCTCGCGCTCGATGTGGGCGCCTTCGGTCAAGTCGACCACCTTCACCACCTCGATCAGGCGGTTCAAGTGCTTCGTGATCTGTTCGATCACGTCGTCCGAGCCAATGGAGACGATGGTCAGGCGCGACAGCGAACGGTCTTCCGTCGGCGCCACCGTCAAGGTTTCGATGTTGTAACCGCGAGCCGAAAACAGACCGACGACGCGCGAGAGCGCACCCGGTTCGTTCTCCAGCAAGACGGAGATGATATGTCTCATGTTGCTTTCCCGTTTATCCAGATATCGATTGCCATCGGCCCCGCGCCCGCCTCGCCGCGCTTTTGTCCGCCCTTCGTGGGGACGCCTCGCGCGAGCGAGCTGTAGCGACGGGCCCGCCTGTCGTCTTTAGAGGTCTTCCGAGCCGAGCAGCATCTCGGTGATGCCCTTGCCGGCTTGAACCATCGGCCAGACGTTTTCGGTCGGATCGGTCTGGAAATCGAGAAATACGGTGCGATCCTTCAAGCGCAGCGCTTCCTTCAGCGCGGGCTCGACATCGGACGTCTTTTCGACGCGGATGCCGACGTGGCCATATGCCTCGGCCAGCTTCACGAAATCGGGCAGCGCATCCATATACGAATGGGAGTAGCGCTTGCTGTATTCGATCTGCTGCCACTGGCGCACCATGCCCAGATAGCGGTTGTTCAGCGAGATGATCTTGACCGGCGTGTCGTACTGCTTGCAGGTCGACAACTCCTGGATACACATCTGGATCGAGCCCTCGCCCGTGATGCAGACGACGTCGGAATCCGGGTGCGCCATTTTCACGCCCATCGCCGCCGGCAGGCCGAAGCCCATCGTGCCGAGCCCGCCCGAGTTGATCCAGCGGCGCGGCTTGTCGAAGCGGTAGAACTGGGCGGCCCACATCTGGTGCTGGCCGACGTCCGAGCAGACGAACGCGTTGCCGTCCGTCAATTCCCAGAGCTTCTCCACCACGTACTGCGGCTTGATGATCTCGCTCTTGCGGTCGTACTTGAGGCAATCCTTGGCGCGCCAGCCCTCGATGTCCTTCCACCACTCGGCCAGCGCCGCCGTGTCGGGACCGTGTTCGGCGTGCTGAAGCTGCTCGATCATTTCCTTGAGCACTTCCTTGACGTCGCCGACGATCGGAATATCGACCTTCACGCGCTTGCTGATCGAGGACGGGTCGATATCGATGTGAATGATCTTGCGCGGCCGCGACGAGAAATGCTGCGGATCGCCGATCACGCGGTCGTCGAACCGGGCGCCGATGGCGATCAGTACGTCGCAGTTTTGCATCGCCATATTGGCTTCGTAAGTGCCGTGCATGCCGAGCATGCCGAGGAACTTCTTATCGCTCGCGCGGTAGCCGCCGAGACCCATCAGCGTGTTCGTGACGGGATAGCCGAGCAGATCGGCGAATTGATTGAGTTCGCGCGAAGCATCGGCGAGGATGATCCCGCCGCCCGTGTAGATGTACGGGCGCTTGGCCGACAGCAGCAGCGAAACCGCCTTGCGGATCTGGCCCGAATGGCCCTTCGTGACGGGGTTGTACGAGCGCAGCGATACCGTCTTGACGGGCTCGTACTGACACGGCGTTTTCGAGATGTCTTTCGGGATATCGATCAGCACCGGGCCGGGACGCCCCGTGCGCGCGATGTAGAACGCCTTCTTGACCGTCGAGGCCAGTTCGCGCACGTCCTTCACGAGGAAATTGTGCTTCACGCACGGACGCGTGATGCCGACGGTGTCGCATTCCTGGAAGGCGTCCTGGCCGATGGCGGCCGTCGGCACCTGTCCGCTGATGATCACCATCGGGATCGAGTCCATATAGGCCGTCGCAATGCCGGTCACGGCATTGGTCACGCCCGGGCCGGACGTCACCATACAGACGCCGACCTTGCCCGTCGAACGCGAATAGGCATCGGCCGCATGAACGGCTGCCTGCTCATGGCGTACGAGCACGTGCTGGACTTTGTCCTGCTTATAGAGTTCGTCGTAGATATACAGTACCGCGCCGCCGGGATAGCCCCAGAGCACCTCGACGCCCTCGTCGGCCAACGCGCGCATGAGCACGGTGGCGCCGATCGAGCCGGCCTCGTGGGAAGGAGTGGTATCCGACGTGGAGAATTCCGCGCTGGGCATGTTCATCGTTCACCTTTCGAATTTTCGGCAAAAAATTGATCGGGTGCTCTCTACCGGGCTTGTGGCTCGGGTTCAAGCGGCGCGTCCACTTTGACAGACGAGCTTCATGGGCCCGTCCAAAAAGAGACAAATCACTTATGTTGCGAACCGGAAACCTTATCGGTTGCGCTCGCTCAGGTCAAGTAAAAGTTCTCGGTGCGCCCGCGCCCGCCTGGCCGACAGCGGCCTTTTTCGCGCCAAAATCACGCATGTTTTACTCATCGATACACGGCTCGCCCCCCGCCGCCTCGAAAGTTTGCTAGCATCCGCGAGTTTTACGACATTTTTCTATCGATTACGGCGCACGCGAAAGTTTCGCGCCGCCCCCTCGGATGGCATCAGACAAGGAACTCGCCGATTTTCTGGCGGGCGTCGAAAGGCGCGCGTTTAAGCACACCGTCTACGCCGTGCGCGATGACGATGCCGCCCTCGACATCGTCCAGGACGCGATGATCAAGCTCGCCGAAAAATACGGCGACCGGCCGGTTGCCGAGCTGCCGCTCCTATTTCAGCGTATCTTGCAAAATGTGATGCACGATTACTTTCGTCGTCAGAAAGTACGCAACACATGGGTCAGCCTGTTCTCGTCGCTCGGCGGCGGCGAGGACGACGAGTTCGATCCGCTCGAGACGCTGGAGGCCGACGACAGCGTTAGCGCGGGCCTGAGCAGCGAGCAAAAGCTCGAGCGCGATCAAGTGCTCGCCCTCATCGACGCGGAGATTCAAAAATTGCCGGCGCGTCAACGGGAGGCCTTCCTCATGCGTTACTGGGAAGATATGGATGTCGCCGAGACCGCCGCCGCGATGGGCTGCTCCGAGGGAAGCGTGAAAACGCACTGCTCGCGAGCGACGCACACGTTGGCGGTCGCGCTCAAGGCCAAAGGAATTACGCTATGAGCTCCGCTCCAGATACCAGAGAACTCGAGTTCGCGGGCAAGATTTGCCGCGCGCTCGACGAACGCACAGCCGATTTGCCCGCCGCCACGCTCGAACGCCTGGCCGGCGCGCGTCGTCTCGCGCTCGCGCGCAAGAAACCCGAACCCGTCCGCGCCCCGGCCTTCGTGCCGGTGCTCGCGCACGCCGGCGCCGATGCCGGCGCCGCATTCGCCGCTCCGCAGGCGGGCAAACGGCGCCTGTCGCCGCTCGCCCGAATTCTGCGCGTGTGGCCCGTGGTGGCGCTCGTCGGCGGGATCGCCGTCATCGCTTACTGGGAAAACCTCCAACGCTCCGCCGAGCTGGCCGATATCGACGCGGCCATGCTCAGCGATGATCTGCCCCTCAATGCTTATCTCGACCACGGGTTCAATGCGTACCTGTCGCGGGCACGGTAAGGCAGGCGGAGAATAACTGGGTGAGCTACAAGCGCGGCTTGGCGGTTGTGTTCGGATGCGCGATCGCGGCAGCGGTTGCGTTCGCGGCCACCTACCCTCGGTTCTTCGGAGAAACGTCCACGCGTCAAGCGGCGGGCGTGCAGGGCGCCGCGTCGCCCGCGGCCGCGCCCCTTGCCGTCGAATTTCCCCCGCTCGCCCAAGATACCAATCCGCTGTCTTGGTCGCATTTGAGCGATGCACAGCATGAGGCGCTCGCGCCTTTCGCGTCCGAGTGGAATACGTTCAGCGACGAACGTAAGCGAAAATGGATCAAAATCGCGGCCCGTTTCGCGAAGATGTCGCCTGAAGCGCAAAAACGGCTTCATGACCGCATGAGCGAATGGGTGCATATGACACCCGATCAGCGCCGCGTCGCACGCGAAAACTACCAAGTCTCCAAGGCGCTGCCGCCGCAGCAGCGCAGCAAGGCCTGGCAGGCCTATCAGGAGCTCTCTCCCGAGCAAAAAGCCAAGCTCGCCGCGATCGGCCGCAAGCGCCGTCCCACGGTCGTGAGCGCGCCGCCTTCCGGCGAGCGCAGCGAAATCCGCGACCTGAACCGCCTCGTGAATCCGCCGCTTGCAGCCAGCGGCGCGGCGAGCACGGCCGCGGGGGCCGGCGCGGCGTCGGGACTGCCCGCCTCGGGCGGCGGTGCCGCTTCCGGGGCCGTGAACTCGACCGTGCCGGTGCCCGCGACGCCGATGTCGCCGTCGGACGCGCCGTCCGTCTTCCGCGGCGCCTGAGCGCGATGGCCTCGCCGGCACGCGACACGCCGCCTATCGCCGACGCCGCGGCCGAGCCGGGCCCACCCACCATTCGCCGCCGCTTGGCCGCACTCGTCTACGAAAGCGTCTTGCTGTTCGGCGTGGTGTTCATCGCCGGTTATCTGTTCGGCACGCTGACGCAGCAACGCAGCGGGCTCACCCACCACAATCTGCTAACGATATGGCTCGCGCTGGTGATGGGCGCCTATTTCGTCTGGTGCTGGACGCGCGGCGGCCAGACCTTGCCCATGAAGACCTGGCGGCTCAAGCTCGTCGCCGCCGGCACCGGCCGGCCACCGAATGCCGCGCGCGCTTGCGCCCGTTATCTCGCCGCTTGGCTCTGGTTCGTGCCGCCGCTCGCGTTACACCCGTTGTTGCGGCTGTCCGTGCCAGCCACGCTGGCGATCACCGCCGCTTGGTTCGTGCTCTGGGCCGCCTGCGCCCGCCTCGATCCGGCCCGGCAGTTCCCGCACGACCGGCTCGCCGGCACGCGCATCGTTACCGCCGACCGCGCATGAGCGGCGCGGCACACTCGCCCGAGACCCCGTAATAAGAACTTCTCGTGACTGTCATGTTGCAGTCACGGACGCATGGCGCAATGAGCGCCATGTACAACTCGACGCGAGAAGCCATGGACCGCACGACGTCCGCGACTTCCCTCCTTAGGCAACTCGGCGCAAGCGTCGAAACCGTCCCCTTCGAACCGGCCCTGCCCGGCGGCAGCCCCGCGCTCCCGTCGGGCCCCGATACAGGCGACGCCTCGGGCCAGCAGCACGACGACGGCGTCGGCGAACCGCTGCGCTATCGTACGATTTGGCTCTCCGACATCCATCTCGGATCGAGCGGCTGCCAAGCGCCCTACCTGCTCGACTTCCTTCGGCACAACGAGTCGGAGTATCTCTATCTCGTCGGCGACATCATCGACGGCTGGCAACTGAAGAAGGGCTGGTACTGGCCGCAGGCGCACAACGACGTCGTTCAAAAGGTGCTGCGCAAGGCACGCAAGGGCACGCAAGTCATCTACATCCCCGGCAACCACGACGAAGGCGCACGCCAGTTTTGCGACCTCGCGTTCGGCGACATCCACGTGCGCGGCGAGGCGTTTCACACGACGCTCACAGGCAAGCGCCTGTGGATCGTCCACGGCGACTTGTTCGACGGCGTGATTCAGCACGCGAAGTGGCTCGCGTATCTCGGCGACACCGCCTACACGGCGATTCTCGTGCTCAATCGCTGGTTCAACCGCGTGCGCAGCCGCTTCGGCCTGCACTACTGGTCGCTCTCGCAGTACCTGAAGCATCAGGTGAAGAACGCAGTCAATTTCATCTCTTCGTTCGAGCACGTGATGGTCGAGGAAGCCCGGCGCCGCGGTTGCGACGGCGTAGTCTGCGGCCACATCCACAAAGCCGAAATCCGCGACGTCGACGGCTTGCTCTACTGCAACGACGGCGATTGGGTCGAGAGTCTGTCGGCGCTCGTCGAAACGATGGAGGGCGAATTGAAGGTGGTCTATTGGACCGTCATGCGCTCGCCCGCCGCGCAACCGCGCAAATCCAAGGCCACGGCCTAAACGCTTCGCGAACCGGATCCGACCGCATGAAAATCATGATCGTCACCGACGCCTGGGAACCGCAGGTCAACGGCGTCGTGCGCACCTTGAAGAACACCACGCGCGAATTGACGGCGCTCGGCCACCGCGTCGAATTGATGACGCCGCTCGAATTTCACACGATCCCTTGCCCGACCTACCCGGAAATCCGGCTCTCGCTCCTGCCGCGCCGGCGCGTGCGCGAGCGCATCAGCGAATTCGCGCCCGACGCGCTGCACATCGCAACGGAAGGCCCGCTCGGGCTCGCCGCGCGCGCCTACGCGCTGCGTCACGGTCTACCGTTCACGACGGCCTACCACACGCGCTTTCCGGAATACGTGCAAGCGCGGTTCGGCATCCCGACTTCGGCGACCTACCGGTTCCTGCGTTGGTTTCATCGCCCCTCGCTCGCCGTCATGGCGCCGACGCCCGTCGTGAAAAGCGATCTCGAAGCGCACGGCTTCGATAACGTCGTGCTTTGGACGCGCGGCGTCGATCTCGAGATTTTCCATCCGATGGATTCTAAGGTGCTCAATACGGCACGGCCGATCTTCTTGTACGTCGGCCGCGTCGCCATCGAAAAGAACGTCGAAGCGTTTCTGAAGCTCGATTTGCCCGGCTCGAAATGGGTGGCCGGCGAAGGTCCCGCGCTCGCCGAACTCAAATCGCGCTATCCCGAAGCCAACTATCTCGGCGTGCTGAGTCAATCGGAATTGGCGAAGGTCTATGCGGCCGCCGACGTCTTCGTGTTCCCGAGCCGCACCGACACCTTCGGGCTCGTGCTGCTCGAGGCGCTCGCCTGCGGCACGCCCGTGGCCGCCTACCCCGTCACCGGCCCGATCGACGTGCTCGGCGGCGGCAATGCCGGCGCGATGAACGAGGACCTGCGCGAAGCTTGCCTCGATGCCCTGAAGATCGACCGCGCCGATGCGCGCGCCTGGGCCGAGCGCTTTTCGTGGCAGGCGGCGTCGATGCAATTCGCCGCCCACCTAAAGCCGCTCACGCGCGCCGGCGTGCAAGAGGAAAACGCGGCCGCATGAAACGCGACGAGCATAACGAACCGCAAGCGTTGACCGACCCGCGCGACAGCGAGCCGCACGAGCCGCTTTCGCCCGACGATCCGCTCGCCCCGTTGCCGTTCAATCCGTACAAGGGCAACCGCGGCTTCACGCGCGCCTGGCATGCGCTGAAGAATTCGATCGCGGGTTTTCGCGTCGCCGTCGAAGAGGAGAGCGCGTTTCGCCAAGAACTGACGCTGGCCGCGATCCTCGTGCCGTGCGGCGCGCTCGTGCCGGTGGATGCGGTATCGCACGTGCTGCTCGTCGGCTCGGTCCTGCTCGTGCTCATCGTCGAGCTCTTGAATTCCAGCGTGGAGGCCGCGATCGATCGTATCTCGCTAGAGCGGCACGAATTGTCGCGCCGCGCGAAGGATCTCGGCAGCGCGGCCGTCACCGTCGCGCTCGCCACGTGCGTGCTCACCTGGGGCCTCATCGTCGGCCCACTATTCGCTCGCTGGTTCGGTCATTTGAACTAGCCGCCATCGAAAACCTATCCCAAAGTTCGGGGAACAGAACGCCCGGTTTATAATCGCCCGACGCAGTGCCACATACCAACCGAGCCGGGCGTACCAACGCAGCGTCGCGCGAGCGCCGCGCGTGCCCGGCAGCACAGGGCCGGACGACATGGAAGCGAAAACTCCCCGCCGCACCCGCGAACGGATTCTCGAGTTATCGTTGAAGCTATTCAACGAGATCGGCGAGCCGAACGTCACCACGACGACGATCGCGGAGGAAATGGAGATCAGCCCAGGCAATCTCTATTACCATTTCCGCAACAAAGACGACATCATCAACAGCATCTTCGCGCAATTCGAGCAGGCGATCGAGAAGCGGCTGCGGTTTCCCGAAGATCACCGCCCGACGATCGACGAGACATGGTCGTACCTGCAGTACATGGCCGACTTCATGTGGACCTATCGGTTCCTGTACCGCGACCTGAACGATCTGCTCGCGCGCAACCGTACGCTCGAGACGCACTTCAAGCAGATCATCAGCCACAAGGTGCGCTTCGCGAAGGAGATGTGCGAACTGCTCGTGGCCGACGAGGAAATGCTCGCCACGCCCGAGGAAATCCAGGTCATCGCGACGAACATGGGCGTCATCGCCACGTACTGGCTGTCGTATCAGTTCGTCATGCACCCGCGCAAGTACAACGACCAGGAAGCGATCCGCGACGAACTGCACCAGGTCAGCGTGCACGTGATTTCGATGATGGCGCCGTACCTGCGCGGACGCTCGCGTCAGTTGTTCGACGATCTCGTCTCCGGCAAGCTGCCCAAGCGCCAATTCCAGGACTATCTGCCCCCGCGCGACGCGCTCGGCCGCGCCAAGGACAATCAAACATGAAATCGGTTTGCGTCTATTGCGGTTCGTCGATCGGAGCCAAACCCATCTATGCGCAAGCGGCGCAAATGTTCGCGCGCTCGCTCGTCAAGACCGGCTGTTCGCTCGTCTACGGCGGCGGACGCGTGGGCCTGATGGGCGTCATCGCCGACGAAGTGCTGGCGGCCGGCGGGCGCGCCATCGGCGTGATTCCCGAGTTGCTCGTGGATAAGGAAGTCGGTCATAACGGCTTGACCGAGCTGCATGTGGTGCCCGACATGCATCAGCGCAAACGCAAGATGGCCGACCTCGCCGACGCGTTCGTCGCCTTGCCGGGAGGCGCGGGCACGCTAGAGGAACTATTCGAGGTCTATACGTGGGCGCAGCTCGGCTACCACAGCAAAGCCATCGGCCTTTACGACATCGGCGGCTACTACGCGCCGCTCGTCGGCATGCTCCAGCACACGGTACGCGAAGGTTTCATGCAGCAAAGCTATCTGAACGTGCTGCAAATCGACTCCGATGCCGATGCGCTGCTCGAGAAGCTGCGCCGGTACCGGCCGCCAGGCCGCGACAAGTGGGCCACGCAGCGCGAAGTCGTCTAAACGCGGCGGCGAGCGCCGTCGTCCCCTTCGTCGTGATGCCTCTTTAACGAAAACCAGCCGATGACCGCCAAACGCCGCGTCGTTCTGATCACCGGAGCCAGCCGCGGTATCGGCCGTGCCGCCGCACGCCTGCTCGGCGAGCAAGGTGCCGCCGTCGGCGTGAACTACGTGCGCGATCTTTCCGCCGCTCAAGAAACGGCCGACGAGGTCGAGCGCGCGGGCGGCCGTGCGTTGCTGTTGCCCGGCGACGTGGCGGACGAAACCGCGGTCGTCGCCATGTTCGACGAACTCGAAACGGCCTTCGGCGGCGTCGATGCGCTCGTGAACAACGCCGGCATCGTCGGGCCCTCGCTCCCGCTGGCCGACATGGACATCGCACGGCTCAAGCGCATCTTCGACGTCAACGTACTCGGCGCCTATCTATGCGCGCGCGAGGCGGCGCGGCGCATGTCGACCGATCGCGGCGGCCGCGGCGGCGTCATCGTGAATCTCTCGTCGGCGGCATCGCGGCTCGGATCGCCGAACGAATACGTCGATTACGCCGGCGCGAAAGGCGCGGTCGATACGATGACGATCGGCTTGGCCAAGGAACTCGGCCCGCGCGGCGTGCGCGTCAATGCCGTGCGTCCGGGCCTCATCGAAACCGAAATCCACGCAAGCGGCGGCCAGCCGCAACGCGCCGCCACGCTCGGCGCGCAAACCCCGCTCAAACGCCCCGGCAGTGCCGATGAGGTCGCGCAAGCGATCGTATGGCTGCTCAGCGATGCGGCGTCTTACGTGACGGGCGCCTTGCTGGACGTGGCCGGCGGCCGTTGATCCGGCGCTTCCCAGGTTTTTTTCAGCCGGCACCGGCACCGCTTGTTCGCGCCACGTCCCGGCGCGACAAAACTTCACAAATCGAGACGTTTTTCGCCAGACACGGCCAAGCGGCCCCTCTACGATGATGCGCACTGGCTAGCAAAAGCCGCGCACCCCGAGCCGATTGCGGTTCGACTCGAGTCCACGGTTGCCGGCCAGCCTCGAGAGTAGCCCTCCTAGGCCGCACCCCACGTAGGGTGCGGCCACTCCAATCGTGCAACCATGCCGGAAATCTCCGATCCCGCGCGCAGGCTCGCGTCCGCGCGCGACGTCCTTGCCGTGCCCGTGGCCGCTCGCACAGCCGGCACGTCTTTGTCCCGCGGCGCTTCGACGGGCCGGCCGGGCGATGCCCTCGCTCCGGTTTCGCTACAAAGCAAGATGCCGCCGATCGCACCGGCCAGTGCCGGCGCCTACGCGCCTAGCCGCCGCGCATTGCAACCGCTGCTCGCGCTCATCGCCGTTTTCGCCGCGTATGTGCTGATCGGCACGCTCGGACACGATCCGTGGAAGCAAGACGAAACGTACACGTTCGGCATCATCCAGCACATGCTCGAAACGGGCGATTTCGTGGTGCCGACGAATGCGGGTCAGCCGTTCGTCGAAAAACCCCCGCTCTACGACTGGGTCGCGGCAAGTCTGGCCTGGCTCGGGCGCGGCTGGCTCCCGCTGCACGACGCGGCGCGCCTCGCGAGTGCGCTGTTCACGGCCCTCGCGCTCGGTTGCGTCGCGCATCTGGCGCGTCGTATCCATGGCGCGCGCCACGTATTCGATCCGCGCGTGCTTGGCACGCTCGCGCTGTTCGGCACGACCCTGCTCGTCATCAAGCACACGCACGACATGATGACGGACGTCGCCCTGATGGCCGGTAGCGCGCTTGGCCTCGCCGGCCTCTACGAACTCGTGGCGGCGCTCAGCGCGGGGCCTCGCGACATGGAAGGCCGCGCCTCGCGAACCGCGGGGGATCGGGCCGCCTTGGCTTTCGGCGCCGGCGCCGGCATCGCCTTCATGACGAAGGGGTTGTTCTTGCCGCTCGTGTTCGGCGCGGCGCTTTGCACGCTGCCCGTGCTCTATCCCGCCTGCCGCGGGCGCGCGTTCGCGCGGGCGCTCGGCATCGCCGCCCTCGCCTTCTCACCGTTCGCGCTCATCTGGCCGATCGCCTTCTACTGTCGCTCGCCGGAGTTGTTCAAGGTTTGGTTCTGGGACAACAATGTGGGGCGCTTCTTCGGGTTCTCGGTCCCCACGCTGGGCTCGGAAAACGATAAACCGCTATTCATCGTCCGCGCGCTGCTGACCGCCGCGTTTCCCGCCGGACCGCTCGCGCTGGCGGCGCTTGCCACCGGCGCGTGGCGGCGCTGGCGGGCGCCGGCGGTGGCGATCCCCGCCGTGTTCGCGGCGGTCGGCATCGCCGTATTGCAAATGTCCGCGACGGCCCGCGAGCTGTATCTGCTGCCCTTCGTGGCGCCGCTCGCCCTGATCGCCGGGCAAGAACTCGAGCGCTGGCCCCGCGCTGTCCATCTTGCTTGGGACTACGCGAGCCGCGTGCTGTTCGGCGCCGCCGCGACGCTGACTTGGCTCGTCTGGTCGGAGATGACCGATACGATGAGCACGCATCCGAACTTGGCTTGGCTCGGCCGCTGGCTGCCGCTCGATTGGACGCTGCCGATCCAGCCGGCCGCCGTCGTCGTCGCGTTGGCGCTCACGCTCGGCTGGCTCTCGCTGTTGCCGCGCCTGCGCGAAGCGGGCGCTTGGCGCGGTGCGTTGAGCTGGGCCGGTGGCGTCCTGCTCGTCTGGGGGCTCGTTTTTACGCTCTTGCTGCCTTGGATCGACGCCGCCAAGAGCTACCGCTCGGTGTTCGAGGATTTGGCGCTGCATCTCGATGTCGACTGGTACCCCGGCGACTGCATGGCTAGCGCTCACCTCGGCGAATCCGAAGCACCGATGCTCTATTACTTCGCGGGCATCTTGCATGAACCGTTGGCCGATGCGGATACCCACGCCGAGGCGACGCGCTGCCGATGGCTCATCGTTCAGGGACGCGACGCGCGCATCGCGGCCGGGTCGTCCTGGACGCTCGTTTGGTCCGGCGCCCGGCCCGGGGACAGCGACGAGTTGCTGCGCGTATTCATGCGCAAAGGCGCGCCCTCGCGCTTGGAAGGACGCGGAGGTCGCAAGGGTTCCGATTAGAACGACGAACCCGGTTCCCTTAGGAAGACACGCTCGTCCTCGGTGCTTGCGCGGCCGAGCGCCTCATTGCGATGAGGAAACCGGCCGAAGCGTTCGACGATCGTGGCATGGCGCCGCGCGTAGTCCAGATAGCTCCCTTTGCCCTGTTGCCCCGTCTCACACGCCAGCGCCTCGAACAGACGAACCGATTCACGCTGAGCATCGAGCGATTCGGCATGCTCGAACGGCAAGTAGGCAAATGCGCGGTGCTCGGCCGTGGGCAAGCGCAGATGCCCGCCGGTCGGCGAGCTCAATTGTCTTGGCGTCGAGCAGCTTACGTGTGGTGCGGCCAGTCGCAGCTCGAATTTTGTCTGCTATCTCGGGGTAGGTGTTGTGGATAAGGGTCGGACTTACACCGACCTGAGCGGCCACCGCAGTTACGCTCATTGGCAGACCTTCGTTCTCGACCCGGAGAAATGCACGCTCCAGTTGCTCTCTCGTCTTTTCCTTGTTGCGTGGCCGACGTTGTCGCTGTCGATTCATAGTACTGGCCGTCGTTCCATTGACCTTTTATTCGCGTATCCGACGAGCGTATTGTTCGGGAGAGGTTGGCGCTCCGATTGGCCACAAAATCCCATTGTTTGGGATTTTCAGGGAAAGAGCGACCAAAATCGGCTCGGAGCCATGGCGCAAGATGCGGCCGGCGCGTCCGACTAGCGATGTGCTCCGCCATACTCAATCAGGAACGCAAACCGCTGACCATGACGGAGAACGGGAGTGATTTCAGAAAAGTCCTGTGCAGCCGCGTCTCTGCCGAAGCGAGCCCGTCTTTCGGCCGCCGACGCTCATCGAATGCTTCAGAATCCTGACGATTTTGCCGTGGTATTCGAGGGCTTGGCCTGCACCGCAGCAGTCCAATTGCTAGAGGAACTCACCGTTCACCTACGTACTACGAAGCACGTGGATGGCGTTGCCGTCATAAACGAACTGACGTTCGCGTGCGCCTCTGACAGACGCACAGATTCGGCGCTGCGGCGCCTCAGTCATGCGGTTGATGAGTTCGTCGCAAGCTGTATGGAATTCGTTGCGGACGACGACAGGGAATTCATCGTCATTGAATTTGTCAGCACGGGGCCGCTCATCTTCGGATACGACTTTCTGTGCAGGACGGGTGCGGACTACGGGTTGGTTCGAGGCAGCAGCGCCAAGAGACTGGACAGAGAGACGCGGCGCGTAGCCGACGATACGGCAATCAAGCATGCAATCGACGTCTGGAGGCAGCGGGCCACGCGTGCGATTGAGTCGGGCTATGTGATGGAAGAGGGCGACCTTTTCCTGTTTCTCGATGGCCTCGCGCGCCTCGGCGTCGGAGCTACCGATGTCGACGCTTGAAGCGCTCGGCGAATTCTGCGCGAGAGTGCCGGGCGGGTTCGCCTACTTTTTAGAACAATCCCGGAGATGCAGCGCCAGCGCTATGGCGATGAAGCGCCGGACTGATATGCCGGGAAATTGAACGTAGCTCTTTTGCTCCATCAGCATGCGCTCGCTGCAAATAGAGCACTGCGTCTCCCCAGCGCGAACCAGCTTCTGGCGCGCGATGCTCGGTCCGCCGCCTCTCATTTCGTTCTCGCACATGTACACGAACACGCCGTCCGTGCCATTGGCACCTCGTTCAACCACATGCGAACAGGGGATAGCTTCAAACCGAGGCATCATCCTGTCATTAGAACGACAAAGACTGGGCTGCTGCCCCCCCCGGCAAGGTCTCCGCCGACGGGAGTTTGACAATAATTAGACCATGTCGCCAAATCTGCTTGCACGATGCCGGGCCCTATCGGGTGATAACCCTGGTCTTGCCATACTTGACGACGAGTTTGCGCATCGCCCAAACTACTCATCACGTCCACAATCAACTTTGCCATACTGACCTCCTGTCGTTATCAGCTAAGCGCATCAAAGAGTGGCTGCACTCCAATTGTTGAAACGCTATTCAATCTCACGCGTAAATCGTTTGCATTTTTTGATTCCAAGAGATACTTTTTAATATTTTCATTGGAAAATTTCGCAGCACCAAAAAGCTTATCTCTTTGTGTTGCATCGATGTTTCCGGACTTATCGGTAATCGCTGAGATTATCCTCTCTATGTGCTGCGACTGTGTCTGGAGCTGTTGTTGTGCTGCCAGGTTCACAGCCGCATCATTCCCGGTGTCTCCACTGGTACTCACGATTGCGGCTCCGCCTTTCTCTGCAAGTAAGCGCGCCGCGAATCCAGTGGCGAAATATTGCGCAATTGCGCCGCCTGCAGTCACATTTGCCCCTGAGGCACCCACGGGCGCGCTGGCAGCAGTTTGCCCCGAAAATGTCGCCAACACAGAATATGTATCATGCGCACTCGCCCCGTTCAAAGTACCATCCGTGCCTGTGGTACCAGTAAAGCTCTTGCACGAGTCGTCCGTACATGTCGCGGGCACTTCGCCGCCGGTGTCGGAAGCGACGTTTGCCAACAGCGGCATCCAAACTGCTTCCTGCCTCTTGTATCCAAGAGTAACGCCAACGTTTCCTGTCGGCGATTCGGATACATCGACCGCCACTAGCGTATTAGTCCCAAATATCAGAGTGTTCGTGTGATTGGGGGTGCTGGAACACGATGTCGCAAGCTCCACAAGAACAAACACACCTACGATTGACCTCAGAATTTCGTAGCGCATGGCCTCTCCTCGCCCAAATTTTTTTCAATAAGCTTTTTTGCAGCAACTAGCTGAGAGTCTGTGTTTACAAGAAAAACCACTCTGCAATCAAACGGTACTGATACTGTGCTCCGGTCGAAATACCCGACACCAGTGTCATGACCCGTCATTACGCCAAGAGCGCGCGTACGAACAGCGAACACCGTCGGGCGCCCGTCGTTGGATTCATACACGTCGAGCCAAACGATTCCCCTAATCGCAGTCGCCTCCGTGCCGTCATCTAAATGAGTCGTCAACACCACGCATCCGGAACACGTCAGACCAAAGAAAATACAGGCAACCCAACGCTGTAAATTTCCGAATGACGAACACACCATATTTTGAGACCTGGACGTTTGAAGCATATTTTTCATCCAAACCCCGACCCTTCGCCCCATCCCTCATGGCAAGCGGTCTAGAAAAAAGAAATCTAATTTATTTGCCACGTGGTTTGACTTGAATTTGAACAGGCTCTTCGATATTACGCACATCTTGTATTTTTCCCAACGATTCACCGAAGGCGACTTTACTGTTCTCAACTTCATTTTACTCCACGCCCTGACCAACGAGAATACAACCTTCTTTATCTTTTGGAAATCTGCCGATATGAATCAGAATTTCATCAAAACCTAGGGCATTGTCAAGTAGAGGTGTATAGTATTGGTCTCGGTAGAAACACGTCACCTCAACGGCGTATGTTCCAACAGGAATCGCAGTTGAACTAAAGACTTTCCATGCAGCGACCGGAACGGGGAATCGCTCTCGAAATACGGGTTCAAGTGTGTGGCGCCGGGAATCACCATTGACGAAAAGCTCGCCTTCCGTTGATTGGTCCGTTTTCGTTGTTCTCAATAATAGAAGATTCATTTTTCATCCCCCGCAAGGTCCGAGACCTTCCCCACAGCAAACAACGCGACAATGCATTTATAGTTTAATGCCCATCTAGCTACCAAGCCTTGTGCATGGCATGAATCAGTGTTCCGGTGACCGAATGGCTCTGCACCCTGAATACTATGAATAGGACATCGGGGGCATTTTTGCAAGGATTACCTGGGCAGCCGCAAAAAGTAATTTTTACCGAACGAGAGCCGACTGCGCCAGTCCACCGCCATGCACTCCCCGTTAGGTCAGTGCGCTAGCCTCGGGCTCGTTTTCGCGAGTCGTTATCGACGGATGTCGGTCAATCGCCCCAAGGACTCCGCTGATGCTGAAGAAAACCAAAACCATGTGTGCCCCATTCGAAAGGAAGCGACCGGTCGACGACGTACTTTTCAATTCGCGTTGCCGTCGCAGGCGTCGGACTACGGGACTTTTCAATTGCACGCGCGCATCCGCCCCTTGCTCCGGGGGAGGCCGCTCGCCTCACCGTGCAAAAGGTCTGGGTCGGAGCCCCTTGTTCCGCCGGCTCGAGCCAATTGTAGCTTTTTATGCGTGCTTATATCAAGCGTGCATATGCGAAGTGGTAGAAAATTTTTCGACTGCAAGGGATGCTGTGCGGCTATGCCGAAGCTCCATGACGCGGTCGCCAGCGGACTGTCCGAACGACTTAGAACGATTCGAAAACGTGCCGGCCTCTCGCAAGACGAACTCGCTGCGAGGGCGTCGCTGGCTCGCCCCAACCTTGCGAGCGTCGAACAAGGCCGGCGGGCAAACCTGAGGCTTTCCACGCTTTCTCGGTTAGCGGATGTACTTGATGTCGACGTTGTCGACTTCTTTTGCGACCGACCCGTCGAAGAACAGCAACCGGCTGGCGAAGACGCCACGGCCCGAGTAATAGCAAACGTGAAGCGGCTGCGCAGTCAACAGGGGCTCAGTCAGGAAGCACTCTCCGTCAAGGCGCACCGATTCCGTACCTACGTTGGACGGTTGGAGAACGACGCGGCCAGTCCTATGGCCGTCGACCTGCAGGACCTGGCTGATGCACTAGGTGTTGGCATTCCACAGCTCCTCGATGTAAAAGCGCCGCAGGGCCGGTAGGGCGCCGGAGCACTCTTGCTTCGTGCGGGCACCGACTATTCAAGTTCTCGACAGCAAGCCGCCGACGCTGTTAAATTCCACGGCAAAATGCCGTCGACATAAGCGACGAGGGAGCATCGAATGGCGACCAACCTGCCGTGCTTTACCCATCAGCAACTCGAGAGTGTCTGCCGTGTACTGGGCGATACGGACATGGGTCTTAGTGGCACAGAAATCGGCCACTTGCTGGCCAATAAAGGCTTCGAAGACCCAACGCCGCAAATCACAAAATGGCAGCGCTTGTTCAATGCTCTGGCCGCCCAGCAAAACAAGCATGACGTTGGCAATCATACAATTCAGTTCATCAATGAGGCGATGAATCCGTCTCTCTACCTTCGCAAGCCCGAAGTGTTTGCATGGAGACGTGAAAACCTGAACTCCGCACTCGCGTTGTGCGGCTATCGCGTGCGGGAAGACGGACGAGTCGGCCACGCGCAAAGAGCCTCCACGCTCGATGAGGCACTATCGCGGGCGAACCGTCTCAAGACCGCACTCGAACAACGCGATGTGCATCCGAACGTTCTCGCCTTTTGCAGCAGCGAGCTCCTGCAAGAAAACTATTTCCATGCGGTCTTTGAGGCGGTCAAATCAGTCTCGAAACGGCTCGAGCAGTTGTCTGGAGGAAGCGGAGACGGCGCAGAAATTGTTGATTTCGCTCTCGGGATGCCAACCGGAACGCCTCGTGTCGCAATTAATGCTCTGAGGTCGAAGACCGATATCGGTGAGCAGCGCGGGTTCGCGAGCCTTCTCAGGGGAATCTTCGGAATGGTCCGCAATCCGCTCGCGCACAACGCAAAAATCGAGTGGGACATGAGCGAACAAGACACCATGGACACGTTAACCATGCTTTCGCTGGTTCATAGGAAGCTGGATGTCGCACGGTTGCTACCCCCGTCGAGCGTTTGAGGCTAAACGTCGCTGCGAATTGGTTGCAATGCACAGTCCGCGCGGCACTGACGCCTTCAGCTCCGAGCAGCGACGCACCGAACTGAAGACTTTCTTGTCACACTGAAAACTTTATTGTGGCACTGAAGACTTTTTTGTAACGCTACACCTAGACGCCAAGCCATCTGACCTTCCCGGAAGCCGGCTGCACAATCACAACCTAGTACTCAAGCGACTTGATAGTGACTGCTTAGAGAGAACCGTGTCGCAGGTCCGGCCAGCTCTTGAGCTGGTTTCGCTCAGGCGACCGATGAGACAGCCCGATACTCTTGTCCCGAGCCTTCGCCGAAATCACGCACGCACCGAGTCTGGAATGATGCTGCAAGTCCGGCAGAACGGCACTGACACATTAGAAATTCCGGCCGACCCATATTCCTGAGCCACGGGCGCCCCCGTACAGTTGACCGCACAATCTTCCCCGGCCCGAGGAAGTGGTTCCTGGTCGCTGGCTATCCAGCGATACCCACGAGACGTAGGCTACTCAACTTCACCCGAAGGGAAGCAACAACCGTTTCGCTCAACCCGCTAACTAACTAACGTCGGTTTACCATCCAATCGGCCGTATCGAAAAACGACGTCACGAGCCGTTCACGCAACGCCTGCGGCAAACCGGCATCTTCCATCGCCCACGCCATGCAGCGCACCCATTGGTCACGCTCGGACGACGCGATGGCGAACGGCAGATGGCGCGCGCGCAGCCGCGGATGGCCGAAGCGCTCGATGTAATGATCGGGGCCGCCCATCCAGCCGCATAAGAACCAAAAGAGCTTGTCGCGGGAACCGTCGAGCGATTGAGGGTGTAATGCTCGAATGCCCGCGAACTCCGGCTCGAGATCCATGAGGTCGTAGAAGCGGTCGACGAGTTCGCGCACGCGCGCTTCGCCGCCGACGAGATCGAACGCGCTGGGTTGCTTCGTCTGCGCGTCGTCGCCGTTCAAATCGGTAGTCATACGATGAATCTAAATCGGTGTGGCTAAAAGTTGAGAATACGTCGCTTCGGACCCACGGCGCCAGGTCGGCACAACACCATGGCGGCGGTCAAGCGTCGCGCAGCGATTGCGCCGCCGGCCGCTGCAAGACACGTCGCAAGCTGATCCAGCCGCCGACACCCGCGCAGACGATCCCGGCCGCCATGCCGGCCGGGAATAGCCAAGGATCGACATCGAGGTGGAAGTCGAATACACGGGTCGCCAGCACGATACCCAATGCTTGCGCGCCGACGGCCCCCATCACACCCGCGAGCGCGCCGACGACGGCGAATTCCGCCGCGTGCACCGAGCGCACCTGTCCATGCGAGGCGCCGAGCGCCCGCAACAGAGCCGATTCTCGCACGCGCTCGTCGCGTGTGCCGGCCAGCGCCGAATACAGCACGAGCAAACCGGCCGCGAGCGTGAAGGCGAACAGGAACTGCACGGCGCCGATCACTTGATCCAGGACGCGCTGCACTTGCGCGAGGATCGGCGCCATGTCGATCGCCGTTACGTTCGGGTGCGCGGCAATCAAGCCGTCGAGGACGGAGCGCCGCCCGCTCGGCAGATAGAAGCTCGTGATGAACATCGCGGGCATCTTCTCCAATACCGCCGGCGGCATCAATACGAAAAAGTTGACCTTGAACGTGCCCCAATCGAGCTTGCGCACGCTCGTGATCGGCGCTTCGATCGGCATACCCGTGACGTCGAAACGCAATGTATCGCCCACCTTCACGCCAATCAGTTTCGCCAGCCCCGCTTCGATCGAAATCTCGGGCCGCGTCGAATCGCCATACCACTTACCGGCCACCACCCGGTTGTCGTCGGGCAAGGTGCCGCGGTACGACAAGTTGAACTCGCGGTCGACGAGGCGACGCGCGTCCTCCGTCTTGAACGACTCGGGGACGACGCGCTTACCGTCGATCGCGACGAGGCGACCCCGCACCATCGGCTCGAGCACGACATTCGCAATACCGTGCGCGTTCAAGTAATCGATGACGGCCTGCCGCTCGTCCGGCTGAATATCGATGAGAAATTCGTTCGGCGCGTCGGGCGGCGTCGAATTGCGCCAGCCTTGAACGAGATCGTTGCGCGTCATCGCGATGAGCAGCAAACACATGAGGCCAATGGCGAGCGCCGTGATTTGCAGCGCGCTGGCCCAGCCGCGTCGCTCCAGCGACGCCAATGCGTAGCGCCAACCGACCGCCGCCCCCAAGCGCCGGCCGCGTTCGCTGCGCGCCGCGCGCGCGCACAGCCACAGCGCCGCGCGCGCCAAGGCGGCGAACGTAACCAGGCCGAGCGCGAAGCCGCCTGCGACGATACCGCCGAGCTTCAGTTCGCCGGCCGCGAGCACGAGCAGGCCGCCGAACAACGCAATGCCCAAGGCATAGGCCCACCACGCGGCGCTTGCGCGACCGTTCCACTCGCGGCGCAGGACATGCAGCGGAGGCACGCGCGTGAGCGGCAAGAGCGGAGGCAACGCAAAGCCGAACAACAGCACGAGACCGGCTCCGATTCCCTCGAGCGCCGGAAGCGCGCTCGGCTGCGGCAGCTCTACGCCGATCAAGCCGCCGAGCCAGCGCAGCAACGCGAAATGCCCCAAAAACCCGAGCGCCGCGCCGAGCACGCCCGCCGTCAGCCCGACGAAGCCGAACTCGAGCGCGACGAGCCCGCGCAGCTCGCGCTCGCCCAGACCAAGACAACGCATCACGGCACAGCCGTCCAAATGACGCCGCGTATAACGATGCGCCGCCATCGCGATCGCGACGGCGGCGAGCAACGCCGTCAAAAGCGCGACGAGCCGCAAGAAGTGCGCCGCCCGATCGAGCGTCTCGCGCACTTGCGGCTGGCCGTCGCTCAACGATTCGAGCGCGACGCCACGCAGTTTGCCGCCATCGACGCGCGCATGCGCGAACGCGGCAAAGCGCGCGACAGCCGCATCGTCTCCGGCGACCAGTAGCCGATAGGTCACCCGGCTGCCATAACCGATGAGCCCGGTCGAGGCCAATTCGTCGGCGCGCACCATGACGCGCGGCGAAAAATTGACGAACGCGAAGCCGCGGTCGAGCTCGCGCGTGATCACCGCGGCGATCGTGAAACGGCGCTCGCCGAGCTGCACGGTGTCGCCCACTTTCGTATGCAAGGTCTCCAGCAATTGCGGATCGACCCATACCGTGCCTTTCGCCGGAATGCCCTGCGCGGGACGATCGGGTGCGTCGGGTGCGGCCGCGATGCGCAGCGCGCCGCGCAGCGGATAGGTGCTCGACACGGCCTTGACGGCCGCCAGCCGAGCATCGGCCAGCGCTTGATCGCCGCCCGTACTCGCGCGCGCCACCATGCTCGGGAAGATCGCCGTGGTGGCGATGCTCAAGCCGAGCGCATGCGCTTCGTCAAAGAACGCCGTATCGACGGGATGATCGGAACGCACGACGAAGTCGGCCGCGATCATGCGGCGGGCGTCGCGCTCGAGTCCTTGCTGCAAACGGTCGGCGAGAAAACCGACGCTCGCGAGCGCCGCGACGGCCAGCACGAGCGCGACGACGAGCATGGTTAGCTCGCCCGCGCGCCAATCGCGCATCGTCATGCGCGCGGCTTGAACGACGAGTTCAAGCGTGCCGAGCGGCGGGCGCGGCGGGGCGGCCGACGACGCCTGACTCAATCGCGCTTACCCCCGAGCGAGCCGAGACGCGAAACCATATGCGCCGCCATGCCGCGAAAGCCGCCTTGCACGCCGCGCCATAGCCGCGGCAAGGCCCAGACCGCGAACGCGACGAACCCGGCCATCAGCAGCAGAAATACGAACGGCACGAAAAGCGCGAGCGCGAGGCCCACGCAAACGAGAACGTCCTCGGTCGAGGACGCCACCCAGTTGGAAAACGGCTCGGGAGACAGATTGATGAGCGCCCGCGTGCCGGCTTTCGTGAGATGCGCGGAGCCGGCGAGCGCCCCGCCCGCGAGCGCAGCGACCGTCAGCAAAGCCGGATCGGCGTGGCCCAGCGAGCCCGCCGCCAAAAGCGCTCCGGCGGGAATGCGAATGAAGGTATGGATCGCATCCCATAACGAATCGAAAGCGGGGATGCGGTCGGCGAGGAACTCGATCACGGCCAAGACGGCCGCCGCGCCGATGACCCAGCCGGAGCCGAGCACGGCAAGCGAATCCGGCAAATGGACGATGCCCAGGCGGTCGAACAGCCCGACCAGAAAAACCGTCAGATACAGACGCAAGCCGCTGGCCCACGACAGACCCGCGCCGAGCGAAAGTGCGTCGATCATTGCCCTCTCCCCGCTCCCATGGTGACCTCAAGTGCCCGCACGGTACCCGTTGGCCGGACACACGTCACGCTCGCGGTGCGCTGTGAAGTCCCATTATAGACAGGCCGGCGCTCAGACGACGCCGACGAGCCGGTAGCCGATCCCGGTCTCGGTCATGATGTGCTCGGGTTGCGCCGCGTCGCGCTCGAGCTTGCGCCGCAAATGGGCCATATAGATCCGCAGATAGTGCTGGCTTTCGACGTGCGAAGGTCCCCACACTTCGCTCAGCAATTGCCGGTGCGTGAGCACGCGCCCCGCATGCCGAATCAACGCGCATAGGAGCCGGTATTCGATCGGGGTCAGGTGCACGGCCTCGCCGGCGCGCGTGACGCTGCGCTGGGCAAGGTCGACGCTAACCTCGCCGAAGCGCACGACGGCCGCGTCGAGCGGTCCGCCGCGCCCACGCCTGCGCAAATGCGCTCGAATCCGTGCCAGCAACTCGGGCACGCCGAACGGTTTCGTGAGGTAATCGTCCGCACCCGCGTCGAGTGCGGCGACCTTCTGCGCCTCCTGCGTCCGGGCCGACAGGACGATGATCGGAATGTCGGCCCAAGCGCGCAATTCGCGAATCACGTCGATGCCGTCCGCATCGGGCAAGCCGAGATCGACGATGACGAGATCGGGCTTGCGCGTCGCGGCCTCGGTCAACCCCGACTTGCCCGTCTCGGTATCGTGCACATGCATGCCCTCGGCTTCGAGCGAGGCGCGCACGAAGCGGCGAATCTGCCGCTCGTCCTCGATCAGCACGACGTTGATGGCCGCGTCAGTCATGCGACGAACATCGATAGACTCGTTCGGCGCGCATCAAGGGATCAGCACGGTCGAGCCCGTCGTCTGGCGGCTTTCGAGCGCGCGATGCGCTTGCGCTACGTCCGCCAGTGCGTAACGCTGGCGCACATTCGTTTTGACCTTGCCCGAGGCGATTACGTCGAACAGCTCGGTGGCCATCGCATCGAGCCACTCGCGTTTGCCCATATAGCTGAACAGCGTCGGCCGCGTGAAGAACAGCGAGCCGCGATTGGCGAATTCGGCCGCCTCGATCGGCGGCAGCGCGCCCGACGCGCTGCCGAAGCTCACGAAATAGCCAAGCGGCGCCAGGCAATCGAGCGAGCCTTTGTAGGTATCCTTGCCGATCGAATCGTAGACGACCGGCACCCCGGCACCCTTCGTGATTTCCTTCACGCGCTCGGTGAAATTCTCGCGCGTGTAGACGATCGGGTAGTCGCAGCCGTGTGCCTTGGCGAGCTCCGCTTTTTCGTCCGAGCCGACCGTGCCGATCACCGTCGCGCCGAGCGCCTTGGCCCATTGGCAAACGAACAGCCCGACCCCGCCCGCCGCCGCATGAATCAGGATCGTCTGGCCCGGCTCGACGCGGAACGTGCGCCGCAGCAGGTACTGCGCGGTCAAACCTTGCAACATGGCGGAAGCGGCATCGTCGAAACTGATCGCGTCGGGTAGCGCTACGAGCGCGTCCGCGGGCAGCACGCGTTCCTCGGCATACGCGCCCGGCGGACGCGCCACATAGGCGACGCGATCGCCGGTTTTGAACCGCGTGACGCCCGCGCCGACCTCGGTGACGACACCGGCCGCCTCCATCCCGAGACCCGCGGGCAACGGCATCGGATAGTGCCCCGTGCGGAAGTAGACGTCGATGTAATTGAGACCGGCCGCGTGCTGCTTGAGGCGCACTTCGCCCGGACCGGGCGCGCCCACTTCGACGTCGACCCACTGCATCACTTCGGGGCCGCCCGTGCGTTCGATTCGGATCGCCTTCACCATGCGTTTCTCCTTGAGATCAGGTTGTTCGGTCGATGCGGCGAAACGCTCGGCAGCCGCATCGAGTCATGCGTTGCGCCGATACCCGCGCGCGTCCGTCAGGCGGCGATACGCGCCGCCAGCGTGTCGAGCAGCATGCGGGCCGTGGCGACGTTCGTCGCGCAAGGCACGTCATGCACGTCGCAGGCGCGCACGAGCGCATTGATATCGGGTTCGTGCGGTTGTGGCGTCATCGGATCGCGCAGGAAAATGACGAGATCGATTTTTCCCTCGGCCAACAGCGCGCCGATCTGCAAATCGCCCCCATACGGTCCCGACAGCATGCGCTCGACGGTCAGCGCATGCGTGTCGGCGATGCGCCCGCCGGTCGTGCCCGTCGCGATGAGCCTGCATTGGCGCAGCGTCGGGGCGTATTCGCCTGCGAGGGCGACGATATCGTCTTTCTTGTGATCGTGCGCGATCAGCGCGACGCAGGCTGTCATGGCACCGCTCCTTCTTGGTCAACCCAACAAAAAATCGATCTTGACGATCGGTATGCGCTCGATGCGCGACTCAAAACGTACCGGGGTAGGCGCCGCCGTCGAGCAACCAGTTTTGCCCCGTGATGTAGCCTGCGTGGACACTGCACAAAAAAGCGCACGCCTTGCCGAACTCCTCGGGCAGCCCCAGCCGCTGCGCCGGAATGGACGCCGCGCGCTCGCGCCGCGCCTCGTCGACGGAAACGCCTTTCGCCTGGGCCTGAGCATTCAACGTCGTCGCGATGCGGTCGGTATCGAACAGGCCCGGCAGCAGATTGTTGATCGTCACGTTGTGCTGGGCAACCTTGCGCGCGACGCCGGCGACGAAGCCCGTGAGCCCCGAGCGGGCGCCGTTGGATAGCCCGAGCACGTCGATCGGCGCTTTCACGGCCGAACTCGTGATATTCACGATGCGGCCGAAGCGGCGTTCGATCATGCCGTCGATCGTCGCTTGCAAGAGCGCGATCGGCGTCAGCATGTTGGCCTCCAGCGCTCGAATCCAGTCGTCGTGCGTGAACTTGCGGAAGTCGCCCGGCGGCGGTCCGCCCGCATTGTTCACGAGGATGTCGGGCGCGGGGCACGCGGCGAGCGCGGCCTCGCGCCCCTCCTGTGTCGTGATATCGCAAGCGACGGTGCGCACGGACACGCCGGTGCCCGCGCGAATCCCGGCCGCGGTCGCCTCGAGCGTCTCGCGCGTGCGCGCCACGATGACGAGGTTCACGCCCTCGGCTGCCAACGCCTGCGCGCAGCCTCGGCCGAGTCCTTTGCTGGCGGCGCACACAAGCGCCGTGCGTCCTGCGATTCCAAGGTCCATACTAGTTCCGGATGAGGATGGGCGATGGGGGCGATTGTAGAAGAATCGACGCAACCGCGCCGAAGCCGGCAAACCGCGCCTCGCCCCGCGACGCGCCCCTCACCGCAATGAAAATTCGGCGTGGGCGCTTCTTTAGGTAAACTTGTCTGAATATTTTGTCGCGCCGCCCCGCGCCCCCGCCATGAAACAAGACAGCCGCTTCCCGAATCTATTCATCCTCGACCATCCGCTGATCCAGCACAAACTCACGCACATGCGCGACAAGGACACTTCCACGCGCACGTTCCGAGAGCTTCTGCGCGAGATCACGCTGCTCATGGGCTACGAGATCACGCGCAATTTGCCGATTACGACGCGCCGCGTGGAGACGCCGCTCGTCGAGATCGACGCCCCCGTCATCGCGGGCAAGAAGCTCGCGATCGTGCCTGTGCTGCGCGCGGGCGTGGGCATGTCGGACGGATTGCTCGAACTCATTCCATCGGCGCGCGTGGGACATATCGGCGTGTATCGCGATTCGGAGCACCGGCCCGTCGAATATCTCGTGCGGCTGCCGGACCTCGAAGATCGCACGTTCATCCTCTGCGATCCGATGGTGGCGACGGGCTATTCGGCCGTACATGCGGTCGATGTCTTGAAACGGCGCGGCGTGGCGGGCGGCGAAATCTCGTTCGTCGCCCTGGTGGCCGCCCCCGAGGGCGTGCAAGTCTTTCAAGACGCGCATCCCGACGTGAAACTGTATGTCGCCTCGCTCGATTCCCATTTGAACGAGCACGCCTATATCGTGCCGGGTCTCGGCGATGCCGGCGACCGTCTATTCGGCACCAAGAATTAACGCGTCGCGCAAGCGTATTTGTCGTATTAAACGAGCCCGCGGCCATCGGCGCCGCGTCAAGACACGCCGGCCGCTCAAAATCCGCACTGCGAGCCTATTTTTGCGTTATCGCGCATCAGAAAAACGCCCGGCGTGCCGTTAAACGACGTGGAACCACTCCCGTCATCGCCACTTCGCCATGCACGGCACTTACAACTTTTGGCTCGTCGCGCTTTCGCTCGTCGTCGCTACCCTTGCCTCGTACACGGCCCTCGACCTGTCGGGGCGCATTGCTCGATTGCTGACCCGCAGGCAGCGTCAGGCTTGGCTCGCGGGCGGCGCGATGGCCATGGGCGTGGGCATTTGGTCGATGCATTTCATCGGCGTGCTCGCTTTCTCGCTGCCGATTGCGCTCGGCTACGATTTTTGGATCACGGCGTATTCGCTGCTGATCGCCGTCGCCGTGTCGTATTTCGCACTGCGCGTGATCAACCACGCGACGCTGGGCGCGCGGCGCCTCGCCGTCGCGTCGGTCCTAATGGGGCTCGGAATCGTCGGGATGCATTACACGGGCGACGCCGCGATGCGGATGCAGCCCGCGATCGTCTACGACCCGATGCTGGTGGCGGCCTCGATCGTCATCGCGATCGTGGCCTCCGGCGCCGCGCTGTTCATGGCGCATGCGCTGCGCTCGGAGGACGGGCAGCACGTGTCGACGAAACGCCTGGCGGCATCGTTCGTGATGGGACTCGCCATCACGGGGATGCACTACACCGCCAACGCGGCGGCCAATTTTCTCCCGGGCGCGATCTGCGGGGCGGCCGGCGGGGTCGATCTGCGCTGGCTCGGCACGACGATCTCGATCTTCACCTTCGCCATCCTCATCGTCACGCTGATGCTCTCGCGCTTCGACGCGCGCACCGCCACGCTCGTGCAATCGGTCTCGCAGTTGAACAGCCGGATCGTCTATATGGCGGCGTTCGACTCTCTCACCGACTTGCCCAACCGGCGCACGCTCACCGAGCACATCGAGCGCGCGATCGAACTCGGCAAGCACGGCAAGAATCTATTCGCCATCCTATTCATGGATCTCGACGGGTTCAAGACGATCAACGACTCGCTGGGGCATACGGTCGGCGACGAAGTCCTCAGGGCGTTCGCGCGGCGCCTCGTGGACTGCGTGGGGGCCGGCGACACCGTCGCCCGTCTGGGCGGCGACGAATTCGTCATACTGATGCGCCACATCGGGTTGGCCGACGATGCCCAGCGCGTCGCCGACACCGTGCTCGAACGCATGCGCGAGACGATCTGGGTCGACGCGCGCCCGTTGCAAGTCGCGCCCAGCATCGGCATCGCCTTGTTCCCGCGCGACGGCGATACCGTCGAGGCGCTGCTCAAGAACGCCGACGCGGCGATGTACGCCGCCAAGCGCGCGGGCCGCGGCACTTGCCGCTTCTTCGAGTCGGATATGAACGAAGCGGCCAACCGCGCCTTGCTGATCCAGCAAGCCCTGCACGAAGCGCTCGACAAGGATTATTTCTCGTTGCGTTTTCAGCCGAAGTTCTTCGGCCGCGGTGGCGCGCTGGCCGGCGCCGAGGCCCTCCTGCGGCTCAATCATCCGACGCTCGGCCAGTTGTCTCCGGCCGAATTCATCTCGATCGCCGAGCGCAACGGGCAGATCGTGCCGATCGGCTATTGGGTGGTCCGCGAGGCTTGCCGGCAAATTCGCCGCTGGGAAAGCGAGGGGCTCAAAACGACCAAGGTCGCGATCAATCTCTCGCCGCGCCAGCTCGCCCAGCCCGACCTGCTGGCGACGATCCAAGACATCGTGCGGACCGAAAAAATCGGCGCGGAGCGGATCATGTTCGAAATCACCGAAACCGCCGCGATGCACGATGTGCGGCATACGGCCGACATGGTGCAAGCATTTCAAAAGAGCGGATTCGAAGTGGCCATCGACGATTTCGGCACCGGCTATTCGAGTCTCGCGTATCTGCAGCGTTTCCGCGTGCGGCAGTTGAAGATCGACCGCTTTTTCGTCGACGGCTTGGACGCCCACGACGACGAGGGCACGGCAATCGTCTCGGCAATCATCAAGCTCGCTCATTCGCTCGGCATGAACGTGGTGGCCGAGGGCGTCGAAACCGTCTCGCAGCGCGAAAAGCTCGAGGCGCTACGCTGCGATCAACTGCAAGGCTATTTGCTCGCCGAGCCGCTCGAGCCCGATGCGTTCGGCGCCTTGCTCGCGGGCGGCGGCAGGCCGGCCGGCGCCTGAGCGCGCGCCGGCGCGCGTCCCGCGCC
>NZ_QUBS01000012.1 GCF_003390925.1 Trinickia diaoshuihuensis
GATGTACTGCCACACGTCCAGTTCGGTCCAGTTCGAGATCGGGAACACGCGCAGGTGCTCGCCGTTGTGCAAACGCGCGTTATACAGACTCCACAATTCCGGACGCTGCGCCTTGGGGTCCCACTGACCGAATTCGTCGCGGAACGAGAAGATGCGCTCCTTGGCGCGCGCCTTCTCTTCGTCGCGGCGCGCCCCGCCGATCATCGCCGTGAAGCCGTGCTGCTCGATCGTCTCGAGCAGCGTCACCGCTTGCGCGGCGTTGCGCGAATCGGTTTCGCGTGAAGCCGTGCTGCTCGATCGTCTCGAGCAGCGTCACCGCTTGCGCGGCGTTGCGCGAATCGGTTTCGCGGCGCAGCCGCACCGTGCCGCGCTTGATCGAATCCTCCACGTGACCGACGACGAGTTCGGCGCCGATCTCGGCCGCGCGGCGATCGCGGAAATCGATCACTTCCGGATAGTTGTGCCCCGTGTCGATGTGCACGAGCGGGAACGGCAGCGTCGTCTTGCGTTGAGCGCCCAGGCCGAACGCCTTGAGCGCCAGATGCAGCACGACGACCGAATCCTTGCCGCCCGAAAACAGCAGCGCCGGCTTGCTGCATTCGGCCACGAGCTCGCGCAGGATGTGAATCGATTCCGCCTCGAGCCAGTCGAGATGGTCCATGCGGGTTGCGCTGACCTTGAGCGGGGTCGTCGCGGAAGGTTCGAGAATCGTGCTCATGTTTGACGGTTTCCTATCGTTTGCCCGTGTGCCGCCTGGCGCCGCTTAGCGCCGGGCCGCCGTCACATCGTTGGGATACTTCACGTAACGCCGGTGTCGCCGGGGCGTCAAGCCGAAGCCTGCTTCGATGCCCCGCCCGGCGCGAATTGGATGGCCGAGGTGGTGACGTGCAGACCGCATTCTTTCGAATCGCGCGACTCCCACCACCAGCGGCCGGCGCGGCTGTCCTCGCCGGGCCGCACGGCGCGCGTACAAGGCTCGCAGCCGATACTCGGATAGCCGCGCGCATGCAGCGGGTTGACGGGCACGTCGAATCGCTTCAGATAAGCCCATACCTCGCCTTCGGTCCAATCCGCCAGCGGGTTGTATTTTGCGATGTCGCGGGCCGCATCGTGCTCTTGCTCGTGCAGCTCGGTGCGCGTCACGGATTGCTCACGGCGCTGGCCCGTGACCCAGGCGTCCACGCCCGCGAGCGCGCGATTCAACGGCTCGACCTTGCGGATCTCGCAGCACCGCTTGCGCAGCTCGACGCTTTCATAGAATGCGTTGAGACCATGCGTCTTCGCGTAGTCCTCGGCGGCCTCGGCTTGCGGGTGAAACTGCTCGATCTCGTAGTCGTACCGTTCGCGAACGCGATCGATCATGCCGACCGTTTCCGCATGCAGGCGCCCCGTGTTGAGCGAAAAAATGCCGATCGGCGCTTTGCGCGACAAAATGGCATGCGTCAGCACCATGTCTTCCGCCGCCAAGCTGCTGGCCAGCTTGATGCGCGCGTGGCGCTGCGCGATTTCGTCGATGAAGGCGTGCAAACGCTCGAACTTCGCTTCGAGCGCCGCATCGACGACGGCGGCGGCAGGCGTACGGTCTTGGCTCATGCGCGCTCCGCCTCGGCCTCGCCGCGCCGACGGAACAAGGGCTGCGGCGTGTCGAACGCACCCTGGTACTTGACCGTGAATTCCTCGAACGCGCGCAGCGCATCGTGGATGTCCTTGTCGGCTCGCACGGCGAACGCGTCGAAACCGCAGCGCGCCATGAAATTCAGGTGATCGCGCAGCACGTCGCCGATCGCGCGCAACTCGCCCGTCCAACCGTAGCGCTCGCGCAGCAGGCGCGCCGTGCTGTAGCCGCGGCCGTCGCGGAACACAGGAAAATCGACGCCGATCAGCGAAATCTTGTCGAAATCGGCGGCCAAATCGGCTGGTTCGTCGTCGGGCGCGAGCCACACGCCGAGCGCATCGCGCTGGCGGGCGGCGACGAGCGCCTCGCGCGCCTGCTTCCACAGCGCGAACGGAATGAGAATGCGGCCCGCGGGCAACGCATCGACGGCCGGCAGCGTGCCGTCTTCGAGCGCGCGCACCACCGTCCAGTCGTCTTGTACCACCGAGCGATTCTTGATAATCGAAGTCATCTGCAAATATCCCTGAGTCGCCCGAAATTATGCGTGAGCCGGCTGGCGCGACGCGTAGACGCGTTCCTTGAACGGCGCGACGCCGATTCGATTGTAGGTGTCGATGAAGCGTTCGCCGTCGATACGATGCTCGATGAACGTGTCGATCACCTTCGTCATGACATCTGGCATTTCCTCCGCCGCGAACGACGGCCCGATCACACGGCCCAGACGCGCACCGGTCGCACCCGTGCCCTGCTCGCCGCCGAGCGTTACCTGGTACCACTCCGAGCCGTCCTTATCCACGCCGAGAATGCCGATGTTGCCGACGTGATGGTGACCGCACGAGTTGATGCAGCCCGAGATATTCAACGACAGGTCGCCCAGGTCGTAGACGTAGTCGAGATCGTCGAAACGGTCCTGGATCGACTGCGCGATCGGCAGCGACTTGGCATTGGCCAGCGAGCAGAAATCGCCGCCCGGGCAAGCAATGATATCGGTCAGCAAACCGATGTTGGGCGTGGCGAAACCTTGGCTCTTCGCCAGCTCCCATAATGCGAACAAGTCGCGCTTGCGCACGTCCGCGAGAATGAGATTTTGCTCGTGCGACACGCGAATCTCGCCGAACGAATATTGATCGGCCCAGTCGGCCACCGCTTCCATCTGCTCGGCCGTCGCGTCGCCGGGCGCGCCCTTGGGCGGTTTCAGCGAGAGCGTGACCGCCGCGTAACCGGGGACCCGGTGCGGGCGCAAATTGCGCTCGATCCAGCGTGCGAACGCGCGGTTCTCGAGCAGGTGCTTTTCGAACGTTGCATCCGTATCGGAGAGCTTTTCGTAGGCGGGAGGCGTGAAATGACGGGCGACGCGCTCGTATTCGGCTTGCGTGAGCGTCGAGGGGCCGTCCTTCAAATGCTGCCACTCCTCCTCGACTTGCTGCGCGAACTTCTCGGGGCCGAGCGCCTTCACCAGAATCTTGATACGCGCCTTGTACATGTTGTCGCGGCGGCCGAAGCGGTTGTACACGCGCAACACGGCCTCGCAGTACGTCAACAGATGCTGCCAGGGAAGATTCTCGCGAATCACGGAGCCGATGATCGGCGTGCGGCCGAGCCCGCCGCCGGCCAGAATCGCGCAAACGACTTCGCCCGCTTCGTTCTTCGAGAGATACACCCCGAGATCGTGGATCTGTACCGCGACGCGGTCTTCCTTCGATCCCGATACGGCGATCTTGAACTTACGCGGCAGCCAGCTAAATTCGGGATGGAACGTCGACCATTGGCGCAGGATTTCGGCCCAAGGACGCGGATCGACGATCTCGTCGGGCGCCACGCCCGCGAACTGATCGGCCGTGATGTTACGAATGTCGTTGCCCGACGTTTGGATGCCGTGCATCTGCACCGACGCCAGATCGGCCAGCAGGTCGGGCGTGTCCTCGAGCTTGATCCAGTTGTACTGGATGTTCGTGCGCGTCGAGAAGTGACCGTAGCCGCGATCGTACTTGCGCGCGATATGGGCCAGCATGCGCAATTGATCGCTGCGCAAGTTGCCGTAAGGGATCGCGATGCGGTGCATGTAGGCGTGACGCTGCATGTACAGGCCGTTCTGCAGCCGCAACGGACGGAACTCGTCCTCGCTCAATTCGCCCGACAAGCGGCGGCGGACTTGGTCGCGGTACTGCGCGACACGCTCGTCGACGATGGTCTGGTCGTACTGATCGTATTGGTACATGCGGGACCTCTGGTTAGTGTCGCGCGGCATCGCGCGGCGTCCAAATCGCTATCGATGCATACGGCGAGCCTTGGTTCAGACCGGCTCGTCATGCGCTAATGACGAAAACAGCTATGCATATTGAAAAACGTGGGTCGATCGTAATAAACTGCCCTTATATTTCAAACGACTAAAAAATTCTTTCCTTATGTCGATAGGGTTATAAATGAACCTGCACCAATTTAGGTTCGTCCGCGAGGCCGTCCGCCAGAAGTTCAATCTGACCGAAGCCGCGAAGGCGCTGTATACGTCCCAGCCGGGTGTCTCGAAAGCGATCATCGAGCTCGAGGACGAATTGGGGGTCGAGATCTTCACTCGGCACGGCAAGCGCGTGCGCTCGCTGACCGAGCCCGGGCGGATCATCCTCGCCTCCGTCGAGCGGATCTTGCAGGAGGTGGAGAGCCTAAAGCGCGTCGGCAAGGACTTCGCGGCGCAGGATCAGGGCAACCTCGTTATCGCCGCCACGCATACGCAGGCGCGCTACTCGCTGCCCGGCGCGATCGCCGAGTTCAAGAAGCGGTTCCCCAAGGTGCACCTCTCGATCCTGCAAGGCAGCCCCACCCAGGTGGCGGAAATGGTCATGCACGATCAGGCCGACCTTGCCGTCGCGACCGAGGCAATTTCGTCATACAAGGAATTGGTCTCGTTGCCGTGCTTTCAGTGGCACCACGTGGCGATCATGCCGCCCGAGCATCCGCTGCTGCAGCGCAAGCAACTGTCGCTCGAAGATCTCGCGCAGTACCCGCTGATCACGTACGACAATGCGTTCGCCGGGCGCTCCAAGATCGACCAGGCGTTTTCCCTGCGCGCGCTCGCGCCCGATATCGTGCTCGAGGCGATCGACGCCGACGTCATCAAGACGTATGTCGAACTGGGGCTCGGGGTGGGCATCATGGCCGACATCGCGTTCAATGCCGAGCGCGACCGGAATTTACGCGCGATGCCCGTGGGTCATTTGTTCGGTAGCAACTTGACGCGCGTCGCGCTCAAGCAAGGCGCCTATCTGCGCAGCTACGTCTATACGCTCGTGGAGCTGCTCTCGCCGACGCTGAACAGAAAGCTGATCGAGCAGGCGCTCAAGGGCGAGCACGACAGCTACGAGCTATAAACGGGCCGGGCCGACGGCAATCGAGCCATCGCCTCCTTCATACTTTTCTTTACGCAGCCCAGACCTTCAGGAGACCTTTGCATGGCGTTGTCCGCACACTTGCGCCGCGCGTTCGCGCTGGCCGCTTTCGCGCTCGTTAGCGCGGCACAGACCGCCCCGGCGCGGGCCGACATCAAAGTCGGCATCGATTTGTCCTCAACCGGGCCGGCCGCCGTCATCGGCATCACGAGCAAGAACGCGATGACGATGTGGCCGAAGACGATCGCCGGGCAACCGGCTCAATACATCTTCCTCGACGACGGCTCCGACCCGGGCGCGGCCGTGCGCAACATCAACAAGCTGATCCACGAAGATCATGTGGACGTCATCGTCGGTCCGAACATCACGCCGGCCGCACTGGCCGCGCTCGATCCCGTGGCCGAGTCGCATACGCCGATGATCACGTTGATCGGCTCGGGCAGCGTCGTCGAACCGCAAACGGGTCCGCGCGTGTGGGCGTTCAAGATGGCGCAGACCGATAGCGCGATGGCCGATGTCATGACGCGCTATATGTCGAACCACGGCGTGAAGACGGTCGGCTTCATCGGTTTTGCCGACAGCTACGGCGACAGTTGGCTCAAAGAGTTCTCGACGTTCGCCAAGCTGCGTCGCATCTCGATCGTCGCAACCGAGCGGTATAACCGCACCGATTCGAGCGTGACGGGACAGGTTCTCAAGTTGATTGAAGCCAGACCCGACGCCATGCTCGTCGCGGGCGCCGGCACGCCGGCCGTGCTGCCGCAGCGCGAACTCGTGCAGCGAGGGTTCAAAGGCCCGATCTACCAGACTCACGGCATCGCCACGCCGGCCTTCATCAAGCTCGGCGGCAAGGACGTGGAGGGCACGCTGTTCCCGACGCAGCCCGTCGTGGTCGCACGCACGCTGCCGGGCGATCACCCTTCGAAGAAGGCGGCGCTCGCCTTCGTGGATGCCTACGAGGCGACGTTCGGCGCGGGCAGCGTCACGCAGTTCGCCGGCGACGCGGCGGGCGTCTATCCGCGTTTGAACGACGCGGTCGCACGCGCGCTGAAGACGGCGCAGCCGGGCACCGAAGCGTTCCGCTCGGCGTTGCGCACCGCACTCGAGCAAACGCACGAACTCGTCGTCCCGAACGGCGTCGTCAACACGAGCGCGGGCGATCACGTCGGGCTCGACCAGCGCGCTAGCGTGATGGGGGCGATCAAAGGTGGGAAGTTCGTCTACGTGAGTCAGTAAGCGAGCGGCGGGTTCAGCAATCGGTTTGCGAACCGCTTGTCAGGCGAGACGAATTCCGCCATAATCGCTCTCTTCTGTCCGGTGCGCGCTCGTGCCGGCGAAAGCCCAGGTGGTGAAACAGGTAGACGCAGGGGACTCAAAATCCCCCGCCGCAAGGCGTGCCGGTTCGAGTCCGGCCCTGGGCACCAAGGATTCAGGAAACCCCGCTAGATTCCAGTCTAGCGGGGCTTTTTTTGGTCCAATGCTTGTGCTATCGCTTGTGCATCTTTCGGGGAGGCGTTCCGCGAGATTCGATCAGTCGGCGCGTGTTCTCCAGTTCCTTTTGCAGCAGATCCGCATCCGGCAAGACCATCCGGTAATTTGCCGCCATCCTTGATGGCATCGCCGGGTGCGGCAACGTCGATCGATTTCGGCACGGCGCCCTTGACTAGCATCGTCGCCTTGTTCTTCGACAGCGCCGTACGCTCGTAAAACTGACTGTTGATCTGCCGGTCAAGCTGGCGCACGCTCCATCCTCCGCGCAAGGCTTCGGCCTCGTAGAACCGGAGAGCGTGGTCGTCCTTGACCGACAGTAGCCGCGCATAGGTCGACCACGGTAGAGCGAACACCTGTGCCAACTCATCAAGCCTCCAGGGGCGCACCTGCTCCTCGAGGGCGCTGCCCTCCAATGAGGCTGAGGCCAATTCGCCAGACACCGTCTGGCGAATTGGCCAGGTCAGGAAAAACGACCGCATCTGCTGCAAGTTCTGGCGACTGAACCCTCGACCGAATCGCTGGGTCAGGTCGCTCGCCAGCCGCTCTATCAGTTGCTCTTCAAACCCGCGTACGCGGCAGCCGCCATCAGCGTCTATCCCGGCTACAGCAACCCGAGCGCGCCCACCGGAAACGGCTGCCCGGCGGCGCAGGCCTTTTTCCCGCTGCCGTTCGTGACCAGCAACGACGCATCGTGGGACATCGCCGTGCTTCGATTGCAACAACCGTTGACCAACGCCCCCACGATGAAACTCAAGGGCATCGCACAGGAGTCCGATCTGCCGACGGAATCGACGGTGGCGGGATACCCAGGGGGTTATGTCATGTGCAGCGACACCTACCCCCACGCCGGCGTCAACATCCGCGATCACGTCCTTGCGTATGTGCACGACACGGCGCCCGGCGTAAGCGGCGCACCGGTATTCAATCCGAAAACGGGAGAGGTCTATGCCATCCATCGCGGTAGATCGCTGAACGAGGCGCAAACCGAAGTCACCGAAGTCAAGGTCGCGCCGTTGATCACGAGAGCCACCGCGACATTCATTCAGGCCGCGGGCACGTATGGCGGCCCATCGAGGGACTTCCTCGTCCCGTTGAACGGGCAGAACTGACGGTTCATACGCGCGCAAGGAAGCGCGACAGACGATCGACTCCATCGAGCAACTTGCTATCGACGCTGACGGCGTGACACCACCGCAGCCAGCCGTCGCCTTCGGGGCCGAAGGCCGAGCCGGGCGCGAGGCCGAGCCCGGCCTCGCTCACGAGCCTCTTGGCGAGGCCAAGCGAATCGTCCAAGCCGGCGATGCGAAAAAAGACGTACATCGCACCGCCCGCTTCGGGAACTTGTACACCGGGCAAGGATTGCAACGCCTGCGAGAGCAGTGCCCGGGTGTGCGACAAGCGTGACCTGAGACGTGCCACTTCCGGCTCGCCGTGCTCCAACGCGATCGCAGCCGCGCGTTGCACGGGCTCGAACACGCACGAGAAGTTGTACTCGACGAGCTTGCCCAAATCCGCCGTGAGTTCGTCGGGCACGACCATCCATCCGGCGCGCCAGCCCGTCATCGACCAGGCCTTCGAAAAGCTGTTGACCGAAATAATCCGGTCCCCTTGCTCGTAGTGCGCGAGAAACGATGGGGCCGAGCGCTGCCGCTCGTCGTACACCAATCGCTCGTAGACATCGTCGCAGATGATCCAAATGCCATGCTTGCGGCAATGAGCCACGATCGCTTGCACGCTGTGCTCGTCGATCGTCCACCCCGTCGGGTTGTTCGGCGAATTGACGATCAACGCACGCGTGCCCGGCGTCAGCGCGCTCAATAGCCGCTCGAGATCGAGCGTCCATCGGCCATCGCTCACGCGCAACGAAACGCGCTCGACCCGCGCGCTCAAAATCTTGGGGATTTCACAAATGTTGGGCCATAGCGGCGTGACGGCGACGACGCGATCTTGCGGCGATAACAAGAGTTCCGACGCAATCAGGAGACCGGTCACGCCCGAACTCACTACGGCAATGCGCTCCGAACCGACCGCCCGCCCGTGCAAACCGGAGAGATAGGCCGCGATCCGCTCCCGCAGGTACGGCCGCCCGAGGTTCTGCGAGTAGAACGTCTCGCCCTGCGCCAGCGAGCGCGCTGCCTCATCGCGGATGAATTCGGCCGTCGCCGTATCGGATTCGCCGAACCAGAACGGCAAAACGTCCGGCCGGCCCATGCCGCTATTGGCCACTTCTCGAATGAAAGACCCGGCAAGATGTTGAATCGCGGCTCGGGCTTGAACAGGGTAAGGGGTGCTGTCGGTCATGGGCGTCTTGGTCTGTCTCGATCGAGCGATTGCGCAAGTGCTCGATCCCGGGTTTGGATGGCATATATTCGCATGCCATTCCGAATCGGAGGCGAAAGCCGCGGGAGACGCTGCGCGGCAGTTCGCCGGCCACTTACACGACCAACGACGACATGATGAACAAGCTCCTCACGATTTCGATGCTGCTGGCCTGCATCTCGGCGCATGCTAAAGATAGCGGCGCCGAGCCTCGACCCTATTCCCCTCAGTATTACGCGTGCCTCGACAAGGCCGGACCCACGACGTTCTACGACCAAACGGCCGATTCGAACTGCGACGCTGAGGAAGTCAAGGTTCAGAAGAAGCGGATCAACGCGGCATACGGCAAGCTCGTGAAACTATGGAAGAGCAATCCTCAGGAGATCGCAAAGCTAAACGCCGCACAAAAAGCTTGGGTGCAGTGGCGGGATAGCACCTACGAGCTACTGCAAGAGGCAGGCGGAACAAACGGCCAGGTCGTCTATCTCGTCAGCTCGAACTTCCTGCTCAGGTCGCTCGTCGATCAAGCCAATCTTCTGGAAACGATCGTCGCCTCGAACGGAGGATGATGAGCGTCCATGAGGAGCCGGCTCGCGGCAAGTCAGTGCGCGCTCATGCAGCGATTCCGGCCCAAACGCCGCTTGCGCTGCCGCGAGTTGCGCGCAAATGCGTGACGCGCGCACCATACGAGAACAGCACCGCCGCGCCCAATGCGACGGCATCGATCCCTAGCAGTGCCCAATCATGCTGCTTGATCGAGATCATCATGCCATCGGCGTCCATCACGACATCCGCCAATACAATGCCCACGCATGCAACGGCTGCGAAGCCCAGCAAATCGCGCGCGGCGAGAATCGGCGCGCGCCACGCGCAATGAACGAGACTAAGCGCGAACGCCACGCCGAAGACGCAATCCGCTTTGAGGCTCGACACGAGCCGCGCTCCGACGAACGCGACGGCAATCCCGACGCAGGTCCCCACGCAAACGCCCACCGTCGCGCGCGCCATGTTGCGCATGGCAAGCGGCTGCATTGCCGCCTGACGCCTGCGCCGTGCCTCGAGCCACATCAGGTTGCCCGTGAACACCATCGCCGCGCCGCCAAGACCCACCGCAAAGTAGATCCATCGCAACGCAAGCCCACCATAAGTGCCGAAGTGAAGCCCATACATCGCACTGCCGATCGCATGGTTCGCATCCCGCATACCCGCGTACTGACGCCCTGTTACGACGCCGCTCGTCAACCGCAACTCGACGGCGCCGCGCGTACCGAGGGCTTTCGGGACGTTGCCCCACACCTCGGCCGTACCCGTCGGCTTCCCATAATCGACGAACGTGACCCACTCCGGTTCGAGACCGGGTACTTCGTGCCGCGCGGCCGCGAGAAGGCCGGCCGCATCTACCGGCGCCAGGTTGGCTCGCGCCTGCGAAGCAGGGGCGAAGACGGCGCTGGGAGACCACATGTCAGGCAACGCCGCCGCGAGTTGATGCCCGAACGCCACGTTAAAGATGAAAGCGATCACCGTGGTTAAACACATGAACGCGCCGGTGACGGCAATCATCGCGTAGAACGGCAACGCAAAAAGGCCGAGCGCATTGTGCGCGTCCTGCCAAAATCGCTTGCGATTCGGGCCGGGCCGCAGCGCGAAAATATCCTTCGCCAATCGCGGCCAGTGCAAGAACAAGCCGCTCAGCATTGCAAAGCCGAAGGCAATCGACACCGCACCCATCAGGTACATGCCGAAAGGCGGCACCGCAAGCGCGTAGTGAAGTCTGTTGAGGAATACGGAGAGTCTTGGCGTGTCGAGCAACACCAGCCCGGAAGCAGAGGCGCGAGCCGGCCCCGACCGCCGGTCCAGCGCCGCGAAACGCCAGCGGCCCTGTTCGAACCAAAACGCCGTCGGATCGGGCATGGCGGCGCTCGGCCACATCACGCCGAGCCGGGCGGCAGCGGATGGATGCGCGGCCAGCACCGACGCAACCAAGCGGTCGACATCCTTATCCGATGGTTGCAGATGGCGCGCCTCGGGACGCTCCCAACAAGCGATATTGTCTTGAAACATCGTCAGCGCGCCGGCGAGAAACGCGACGAAGAGTGCAAGACCGGCGACGATGCCCGTCCACGTATGCACCCATTGATAGGCCCGCAGCGTTTGCGCTTTCATCGTCAAATCGCCGAGCCGATCAATTTCGCGCAACATAGAAGCGCGAACGCGGCGAGGTTGCCGCCGGCCAGATAGATGGCGAGGCGGCGTCGCGCAGCAACGGCGAGCCACCACGACGCCATGCCGATCCACACCGGTATCGACAGCGCCATCGCGCCGATCGCCCAGTGCCGCCAGCCGCCCGGCAGCAGCAGGGCGAATGCGGCGCATAGCGCGACCGAGAACGGCAGCGCCGCCATCGATACGATCAAGAAGCGCAGCGGCACGCGCGCCCTCCTCGCACTCGCGCACGCATGCGCCGAGCGGCCTCGACGGCGAACGGCATTACGCTGCAACTCGCACCGATCGAGACGCATGCCACGCACAAACCCGGGACCCAACCATACGTCCCGACCCACTGCTCGGCCGCGGCGAAGGCGAACCCAACAGCGGCGCCGGCGCTCCGACGGCGGTGTAGGGTCCCATTGGACGGACCCGACGGCGACGCGCGCCACGCGAGCGCGGCCGCGCCGACGCTAGCGGCGAACGCAATGCAATCGCTCATGTTCGATGCTTCCCGGTATAGCTCGCCATAAACGTTCGAAGTCCCGACGCAACGCTCAGAAATCGGTCGAGAGCGAGAACATCGCCGTGCGCGGCGCCCCTTGCGTCAGATAGCCGCCGAGCGTCGAACTCCAATAAGCGTGATTGCCGACGTTGAGCACCATCGCGCGAAGCTCCGTCTCATGACCGAACACCTTGCGGCGATAACGCGCGCCCACGTCGAAACGCGTCCACGGCGCGATCGACAGCCGGTTGGCCACGTCGAGGTATTGCGTGCTGGTATAGGTGGCGCGGCCCATCAGCGTGAAGCCTGTCAGCCCCGGAACATCCCACTCGCCGTTGAACGTGAACATATAGCGCGGCACGCCGATCGGCCGATTGCCATCATTGATTCCACCCGCCGTGCCGCGCAACGTCGCGTCGATCAGCGTTCCCCCGGCAATGAGCCGTACGCCCTTGACCGGCTCGCCGAACATCGACACTTCGATGCCGCGATGGCGTTGATCGCCGTTCGTCCCGTAAATTTGCGTCGCCGGATCGACATAGGCCGAAGGCTGGTTGATCTGATAGACGGCGAAGGACGCGCCGTAGCGCTCGGCGTCGTACTTCACGCCCGCCTCGACTTGGCGCGCATGGTACGGCGCGAGCATTTGATTCGCATTAAGCGCCGTCGAAGGCGCCTGCCCGCCTTGCGACAACGCTTCCGTACGATTCAAGTAGAACGAGAGATGCCGCCACGGTTTGACCACGAGTCCGAACACGGGCGTCGTGGCGGAGCGATCGTAGACGGAGGTCGACGCCCCCGTGTAGTCGTAATCGGTCACGTGCAGCTTTTGATAGCGGGCGCCTAGCGTGAACAACACGCGATCGTTCAACAGCCCGAGCGTGTCCGCGACGGCAGCGCTGCGCATCAACGTCGTGCTGACCAATCCCGGATCGGCCAAATTGCCGCCCGAGAATATGCCGGCCGGCTGCGGTACTTGCACGGTGTCGTACAGGCTCGTCGGGAAGGTCCCCGACATGTCGTAGGCGCTATACGTATCCAAATGCGACACCGAAACGCCCGCGCTGAGCCTGTGCGTCACCGCGCCGGTGGCAAACGCGCCGCGCACGCCCGCCTCGCCGGCTAGGCCGTCCGCTTTGTAAGGCACGCCGAGCCGATAGCCCGAGGTTGAGGTGGGCGAAACGAAGGTGGGCGATTCGTATTGTCCGCTTTCGTTGTCGTGATGCAACCCGGCGCTCAGGTACGCCGTCCAGCCCGGCAGGAAGTCGTATTCGGCTCGGGCCATCGCAAGCGTGTCCTCGAGCGTGCTGTTGTTCCATGCCTGCGTGTAGTTGTAGCTCGCGGAAGGCACGGCGGGAATCGTGTCGCCCCGCACGTAGACGACCGAGCGTCCGTCCGTGATGCGCTCGCGCTGATAGACGAAATCGCCGTACAGCCGCAGCTTCTCGCCGCGGTAATCGAGCGACACCGATGTCATCGCATCCCGCCGATGTTCGCCGTCGATCGAGGTCTCGCCGCCGTGGGCGGCCGAATTGACTCGAATGCCGAATTGATCGCGATCGCCGAAGCGCCGGCCGACATCGACGTGCGCGCCCACTTCGCCGGAGGCGGTCCCTTCCAGCGTCAGCCTCGTAAGCGGTTTGTCGTCGGCCCGCTTCAGTTGAAGATCGATGCCGCCTCCCACGCCGGAACTCGCGGGCGGCACCCCGCCGACGAACGAATTCGCTCCTCGGAAGACATCCACCCGTTCGAGGGCTTCGGTCATCACGAGCTGACGCGGCACGATGCCGTACAAGCCGTTCATCGAAATATCGTCGCCTTGCAGCGGAAACCCGCGCACGACGAACGTTTGCGAGAAATTGCCGAAGCCGAACGCGCTGCGCACGGCCGGATCGTTCGCGATCACATCGGCGAGCGTGCGCGCCTGTTGCTGCTCGATCAGCCGCGACGTATAGCTCGTAACGGTGAACGGCATATCGAGGTTCGCCTGCCGGCCGAGTACGCCGTACTCGGCACCTCGCGCGACCTGTCCGCCGGCAAAGGCCGGTGCGTAGTCGCCAGGCAATGCCTGTGCTTTGTCTTTGATCGTAATGGTCGGCAACGCGGCCGAGGCATCGGCTTGCGCCGCGACCTGGCCGGTCACTGTCGCGAGCACGGCTCCGGCGACAGAGATAGGAAGAAGCCGGCGCCTGCGCACGACACCGCGAACCACACCCCGAGAACGAATCGACATAGTTATTTAACGGACAACGAAACTTGTTGAGGCCACCGCCCGCGTTGGGACGTCGCGAATTTTGAGATAGAGCGAATGATAAATACAAATGCGAACCATTGCTATTCTCATTTGTGAAACGACACAATCCGTTCACGCCGGCGCGCCGGTGCCGCGATTTTGCCTCTCCGGCGCACGCATGATTGACAATATCCATGTTGTATAACAACAATTGCACGAAATTGAATCGAGGCGATCGATGCAGCGCGCGCTAATATCGCCTCGCACGCAACGGACTAGCCATGACCGACGACACGAGCCCGGCGCAACCCTATCGCCTGGAGCAACGGCACCCGCGGCGTTGCGCCGTCGGGGAAAGTCCCGTTTGGCGGGCCTCGGAACGCGCGCTGTACTGGGTGGACATACCGGCGCAAACGATCATCCGCTACGAGCTCGCCCGCGCTCGCCGCACGCAGTGGACATTGCCCGAGCGCGTGGGCTGCATCGCGTTCGACCGCGCCGGCACCGTACTGGCCGCGCTCGAGACGGGGTTATTCGCCGTTGAACTGCACGAGTGCGAAGCCCCTGCGCACGATGAAGAAAGCTCGGACGGACACGTCGGCGCTGCGACGCTGCGGCGCCTCGCATCCGTTACGCACGAGGCCGAGCGCATGCGCTTCAACGACGGGCGTTGCGATCGTCAGGGCCGGTTCTGGGCCGGCACGATGGTGCAAGACACCGCCGAGCCTCATCCCGCCGGCAAGCTCTATCGGTACAGTCAGTCATCGGGGCTTTCCGCGCCGGTCGTCACGGGTCTTTGCACGCAAAACGGCCTGGCTTGGTCGCCCGACGGGCGCACGATGTACTTATCCGATTCACATGCCTCGAGCCGGCTCATTTGGGCGTTTGACTACGACGTCGATGACGGCTTGCCGACGAACCGGCGCGTGTTCGCCGATTTGCACGACTACGCGGGCCGCCCGGACGGCGCGGCCATCGACGCGGACGGCTGCTATTGGACCTGCGCGAACGACGCCGGCCTGCTTCTTCGCTTCACGCCCGGTGGACGGCTCGACCGCGAAATCGCTTTGCCGGCCGCGAAGCCGGCAATGTGCGCTTTCGGCGGCGACCGTCTCGATACGCTATTCGTGACGACCATTTGCCCGCCTTCCGTAGGCGAACACGACGGTTACGTCTTGGCGCTGCATCCCGGCGTGCGCGGCTTGCCGGAGCCCGAATTCGCGGGGACGCTATAACGAACGGCTCCCACGCCAGCGGCTGCGATGCGGCTCGGAACGCACATTCATTCGCGCACGAATACGGCCCCATCGAGCGGCACGCTATGATTTACGACTTGCCGTGACTTACAATCGGCCATACACATGACAACTCATCCCACCACGCCCCACATGGCCGAGCAAAAAGCGCCGCGTATGCCGGCGCGCATTTACAGCGACATCCTCAACCGAATCATCGACGGCGAATACAAGGAAGGGGAGCGGTTGCCGACCGAGCACGCGCTGGCCGAACGTTTCGCGACCTCGCGTCCGACCGTGCGCGAGGCGCTCGCGCAACTGCGCGCGGATGGGATCATCGAGACGCGCCATGGCTCGGGCACGACCGTCGTGCGCCGCCCCGATCCGGACGTGCGCCGGTTCGCACCGCTCGAAACGCTGTCGGACATTCGGCGCTGCTATGAGTATCGCGTCGTCATCGAATCGGGCGCCGCCGCGCTCGCCGCCGAAAAAGCCGACGAAGACGATATTGCCGCGATCCGCCGCGAATGGGACAACTTGCAGACGATCGTTGAAACGTCGGGCATCGGCGCCAAAGACGACTTCGCGTTTCACCTTGCCGTCGCCCGAGCCTCCAAAAACCAATTTTTCGTGGCCGGGTTGTCGGCGATTCAAGAGCAGATGGTCTTCAGCATGAACCTATCGCGCAATCTCTCGCTCGTGAAATCGATCGAACGGCAGCGCGTCGTGCAGCAAGAGCATCTCGAGGTACTGCAAGCCATCGAGGAACGCGATCCCCAACGCGCGACGCGCGCCATGCGCGATCACCTGGAACACGCGTTGAGCCGCATGTTCGGCTCGTAAGCCGAACCTCCGCGCGCAGCGGACCCCGCCGTGCGAAAAAAAGTAGGGGCGCCCCTGGCGGTTCGGCGAGCCGCCTCTGTCTTCCTCGCCTCACCCCCCCCTGACCCCTGCGGCCACCTAGGGAAATTACCGAGCTCACCGTGATTTGCTTGACAACTTGCGGCAACATGCCGCACGATGTCTTACATGATCGGGAGGTCGGCCCGCTCCGCTCAAGATCGATGCGCGCTTTTGATACGCCGCACTCCACGCTTTGCGCCGCAAGCGACCGGAATCTCCCGCCCGCCCCACGAGACACACGATGACGAAACTCTGCGCGAACCTCACGATGCTGTTCGGCGAGGTGGATTTTATGGACCGCTTCGCCCTCGCGGCCAATGCCGGTTTCAAAGGCGTCGAATTTTTGTTTCCTTACGCCTACGATAAACATCGGCTCGCCGAGGCGCTCCATGCGCACGGTCTCACCCAAGTGCTGCACAACTTGCCGGCAGGCGATTGGGCCGGCGGCGAACGCGGCATCGCCTGCCTACCCGATCGTATCGGAGAGTTTCAAGACGGCGTGGGTACGGCGATCGAATACGCGCACGCGTTGGGCTGCAAGCAGTTGAACGTATTGGCCGGCATCGCGCCTGCCGGCGCGGCGCCCGAGACGATTCGCGAAACGTTTGTCGCCAACGTGAAGTTCGCCGCCCAAGCATTGGCCGATGCCGGCATCCGCCTTTTGATCGAACCGATCAATACCTACGATATCCCGGGCTTTTACGTCAGTCGTTCGCAACAAGCGCTCGAGTTGATCGAAGCAAGCGGGAGCGAAAACCTGTTTCTGCAATACGACGTCTATCACATGCAGCGGATGGAGGGCGAGCTTGCCGCCACCATCGAACGGCACTTGCCGAAGATCGCGCACATGCAGCTCGCGGACAACCCCGGCCGCCATGAACCGGGCACCGGCGAGATCAACTACCCGTTCCTGTTCGCCCATATCGAGAAGCTCGGCTACGAGGGATGGATCGGCTGCGAATACAAGCCCGCCACGACGACGGCCGCGGGCCTGCACTGGGCCGCGGATTATCTCTGACCGAGCGCACGAGCGCTCACGCGAGGACACACAGATGAGCAAGGTCGGCTTTATCGGCTTGGGCATCATGGGCGCACCCATGGCCCGCAACCTCTTGAAAGGCGGGCACGAACTCTTCGCGCATACGCGCAGCCAAGTGCCGATCGAATTGACCGCGGATGGCGCACGCGCGTGCGAGCACGCGCAAGCCGTGGCCGAAGCAGCCGACATCGTCATCATGATGCTCCCCGATACGCCCGACGTGGAGAAGGTGCTCTTCGGCGAACGCGGTGTGGCCGCCGGGCTTGCACCGGGCAAGCTCGTTATCGATATGAGTTCGATCTCGCCGCTTGCCACGCGCGAATTCGCGCGCCGCATCGAGGCGCTCGGCTGCGATTACCTCGATGCGCCCGTCTCGGGCGGCGAGGTCGGCGCGAAAGCGGCGACGCTGACGATCATGGTGGGCGGTACGCAACAGGCGTTCGCGCGCGCTAAGCCGCTGTTCGATCTCATGGGGCGCAACGTAACGCTCGTCGGCGGCAACGGCGACGGTCAAACCGCGAAGGTGGCCAATCAAATCATCGTCGCGCTGACGATCGAAGCCGTCGCTGAAGCGTTGACGTTCGCGGCGAAAGCGGGCGCCGATCCGGCCAAAGTGCGCGAGGCGCTGATGGGCGGCTTCGCCTCCTCCCGCGTGCTCGAAGTGCACGGCGAGCGAATGATCAAGCGCACGTTCGAGCCAGGCTTTCGGATCGAGTTGCATCAGAAGGATTTGAATCTCGCGCTCGACAGCGCGCGTAGCCTTGCCTTGGCGCTGCCCAACACCGCCGGCACGCAGCAGTTGTTCAGCGCATGCGCCGCCCAGGGCGGCGGCGGTTGGGACCACAGCGCGATCGTACGTGCGCTCGAACAGTTGGCGCACTTCTCGCCCGAGCAGCCGGCGCGAACGAGCGACGCGACGGCGTAGCCGCCACCGAGCCCAAACGCGGAGCAGCGCCGATCGCCCGCGCACGGCAAGACGCATAAGGCGCAATCAGGAGACAAACATGCAACATCGTCCGATCAAAGGATTGCGGTGGTGGATCGTCGCGCTGCTCGTGCTCGGCACGATCTTCAACTATCTTGCCCGCAGCTCGCTCGCCGTCGCCGCGCCGACGCTCATTGAAAAGCTCCATCTGTCCACGCAGCAGTATTCGTATATCGTCACAGCGTTCCAAGCCGCCTATGCGCTCGCTCAGCCCGTCGCCGGGTTCGTCATCGATCTCGTCGGTCTGAAAATCGGTTTTGCGATTTTCGCGTTCGCCTGGGCGATCTCGAACATGCTGCACGGACTCGCGATGAGTTGGCCCGCGCTCGCAACGTTTCGCGCGATGCTCGGTGTGAGCGAGGCGGCAATCTTCCCGGCGGGTATGAAGACGATCAGTCAATGGTTCCCGGCCAACGAACGCTCCATCGCCGCCGGCTGGCTCAACACGGGCACCTCGATGGGCGCCATGCTCGCGCCGCCGCTCGTCGTCTATTGCATCGTCAAATACGACTGGCGGATGGCTTTCGTCGTCACGGGCGGCACGGCGTTGATCTGGGTCGCATTGTGGCTCGTCTTCTTCCGTTCGCCGCAGGATCACCCGAAGCTTGGCGCCGCCGAATTGGACTACATTCGCCAAGGTCAAATGCAAAATCGGCGAACCGATGCGAGCGGACGTCCGTCGTGGCGCGCCATCGTCGGCACGCGGCGCTTCTGGGGCATCGGCCTCGCCCGCATGCTGGCGGAACCGGCCTGGCAAACATTCGGCGCTTGGATCCCGCTGTACATGGTCACCGTGCGCCACATGGACCTGAAAGAGATCGCCCTATTCGCATGGATGCCGTTTCTCGCGGCCGATCTCGGCAGTCTCGCCGGCGGCTATTTGGCGCCTTTTTTCATGCGCCGTTTCAGGGTATCGCTCGTCACCTCGCGCAAGCTCGTGATCGTGACGGGCGCCGTGCTCATGGCAGGTCCCGCTTGCGTCGGTCTTGCCGCGAGCCCGTACGCCGCCATCGCCCTGTTCTGTGTCGGCACCCTCGCCCATCAGGCACTCTCGGGCGCGCTTTTCACGCTGGCCTCGGATGTCTTCGGTCAGCACGAAGTGGCGAGCGCAACGGGACTGTCCGGCATGCTCGGCTATTTCGGCGCGACGGTGTTCTCGCTCGTGGTCGGCGCGCTTGCCGGCACGGTCGGCTACAACCCGCTGTTCGTCTGTCTGATGCTGTTCGACGTGATTGGCGCCGTGCTTGCGTGGAAGCTGATCGTGCCGAGCGAGCCGCCGGGACCGCGTCCCGAGCCTCTCGATGTCCGCGGCGCGCTAAGCGCGTGAGCCGCGAGCGAACCCCTCATTGAAGCCCCTTCGACAAGGACTTGTATCGTGAAGAAAGTTGCATTGACCGGCGCCGCTGGGCAATTGGGCCGCGTGTTGCGCAAAGCGCTGTTGGAACGCGGCGTGAATCTGAGATCGGCGGCGGGCTCCAAGCCGCTTGAACCGATCGTAGAGGGCGAGGACGTCATGCACGGCGACTTGCGCGATGCCGCCGTGGTCGACCGTTTGCTCGAAGGCGTCGACGTGCTGATTCACATGGCGGGCACGAGCGTGGAGCGTCCGCTGCCCGAGATCATCGAGAACAACCTGCGCGCGCTCGTCGAAGTCTATGAAGGCGCGCGCCGGCATGGGACGAAACGCATCGTCTTCGCCAGTTCGAATCATGCCATCGGCATGCATCCCGTCGAATCGAAGCTTGAACTCGATTGCGATTTCCGCCCCGACGGCTTTTACGGCCTCAGCAAGATGTGGGGAGAAGGTCTCGCTCGCCTATACTGGGACAAGCACGGCATCGAAAGCGTCTGCATCCGCATCGGCAGTTGCGTCGAAAAGCCCATGGAGTTTCGGCATCTGAGCACGTGGCTCGGTTTCGACGATCTCTTGCAGTTGATCGAGCGTTCGATCGAGGTCCCCGATCTCGGCTTCGAGGTGGTATGGGGCGTATCGGCCAATACGCGCAGCTACTGGGACAATTCGGGCGCCGAGCGGCTCGGTTATCGCCCCGTGCAAAACGCCGAAGACTACGCGGCCGAAATCCTCGCGAAGCCCAATAAGATGGACGCGGTCGGTCAGCGCTACCAAGGCGGCAGCTTCGCGAGCTTCGACTTCTCGCGGCCCGCGTCCGCCGCCGAGCCGCGCTGAACGCATCCCACTCGACGTCACCGGAAACCAGCGATGAAACTGCCTGAGAATCGTTTCAAACGCGCGCTCGCCGCGGGTGAACAGCAAATCGGCTTATGGTCGAGCCTGGCGAGTCACATGTCGGTCGAGTTGCTGGCTGGTGCAGGCTTCGATTGGCTCGTGCTCGACATGGAGCACGCACCCAATGAGTTGCCGATGGTGTTGAGCCAGTTGCAGGCGATGGCCGCTTACGCAACGCATCCGGTCGTTCGCCCGCCGTGGAACGACATGGTGACGATCAAACGTCTGCTCGATATCGGCGTGCAAACGCTCCTGATTCCTTACGTCGAAACCGAAGCGCAGGCACGCGATGCCGTCGCGTACACGCGTTACCCGCCCGATGGCGTGCGGGGCTATGCCTCCGGGGCACGCGGCTCCGGCTTTGGCCGTATCGCCGACTACGCCAAGCACTGCGCGCGCGAGTTGTGCGTGCTCGTGCAGGTGGAAAGCCGGCTTGGCCTCGAGAACCTCGAACGGATCGCGGCCGTCGAGGGCATCGACGGCGTCTTCGTCGGCCCTGGCGACCTTGCGGCGGCGCTCGGCCATCCGGGCGAGATCGCGCATCCCGAGGTTCAGGCGACGATCGAGGATACGATCGGGCGCATCGTCGCGGCCGGCAAGCCGGCGGGGATCCTGACGCCGAACGAGACATTCGCGCGACGCTACATCGAACTAGGCTGCCGATTCACCGCCGTGGGCTCGGACATCGGCATTCTCGGGCGCGGCGCCGAGCAGCTCGCCGCACGCTTCAAGCCCGATCGCTAAGCAGTCACGAGGGCGAGCCCCTCCTCGGTCGCCGCCCATGACGTCTAACGCGCCCCCTCGCGCGATCAGAACACGGGATGCGCGTTGATAAGGCTCGGCAGCCAAGTCGAGAAGTACGGGAAGTACGTCACGATATTGATCGCGCTGAAGATGGCGAGGTAATACGGCCACGCGATCTTCGTCGTCTCGCCGATCGATACGTCACCGATCGCGCAGCCGATGAATTGCACGGAGCCGATCGGCGGATGCACGAGCCCAAGCGAGCAGTTGAGCAAGATCATGATCCCGAATTGCACGGGGCCGACGCCGTAGTGCATCGCCATCGGCAAGAACAGCGGCGTCGTGATCAGAATGTGCGCGGCCATATCGACGAACGTGCCGAGGAACACCTGAATGATGTTGATATAGAGCAGCATGAGCCAGGGCACCGTCGTGGCGTGCTCGAGCAGATGCTCGATCGCATCGGGAATCTCCAAGTACGCCATTTGGAAGCGCAGCATGTTCGAGACGCCGATCAGGAGCAGCACGACGCCGGTCGTGCGCGTGGCACGGGCGAGCGAGAAGGCAAGCTTCTTGAGCGTCATCGTCCGGTAGACGATAAAGGTCAACAGGAGCGAATAGGCCACCGCGATCGCCGCGGCCTCGGTCGCAGTCGCGATGCCTTTGGCGACGCACAGCAAGATGATGACGATGACGAGCAGCCCCGGCACCGCGCCGACGAACGACTTGCCCACCGCGAACCAGCCGGGAAAAATCGGCAGATCGGAGCCGCCGTCGGCGCGGCGCGGGAAGCGATAGCGCACGGCCTGCCAATAGGCGGCGAGCAGCACGAAGCCCATGACCCATAGCACCGGAAGCAAGCCCGAAAACAGCAAGTCGCCGATCGAGACGCCGTTGACCGAATGACCTTCGACGATACCGGTGATCCCTTGGGCGGCAAGCGCGTAGATGATCATGTTGGTCGAGGTGGGCATCAGCGCGCCCGCGAGCGAGGCGTGCGTCGTGACGTTGACCGCATAGGCCGCGCTATAGCCCTCGCGCTTCATGAGCGGAATCACGACGCCGCCCATCGCCGACGTATCCGCGGTGGGCGAGCCCGAGACGCCGCCGAACAGCGTGCAGGCGACGACGTTGGCCATCCCCAAGCCGCCGCGGAAGTGGCCCACCGTCGCTTGCGCGAAGCGCAGGATGCGATCGGCGATGCCGCCGTGCAGCATCAATTCGCCGGACAGGATGAAAAACGGCACGGCGAGAAACGAAAATGCGTTGATACCGGACACCATCGCCTGCATCGCGGTGGCGAGCGGCAATCCCTCGTGCAGATAGGTCAATACGCACGACAGGCCCAATGCGAACGAAACCGGTACGCCCAATACGAGAAAAACGAGAAAACTGCCGACCAGAATCAAGAGTTCCATTTGAGTCACGTCCGCTTTGGCGCAAAGAGCGCCAGCAAGCGCTCGATTGAGAAAAGAATGGTGCAGGCGCTGGCGACGAACGGAATCGCGTAGCGAACGGCTTCGGGCAAGCCGAGAATCGGGATTTGGTCGCCGAAGGTCGTTATCGCCATTTCCTTCGTGCCGAAGCAAACCGCCAGCGAAAACGCAACAAGGCAAAGCTGCTGCAGCGCCTCGAGTGCGACGCGTGCGCGCGGCGGCAAGGCCTTGGCGAGCGAATCGAGGCCGATATGGCCGCCGTCGCGCACTTTGAGCGCCGCGCCCATGAACGCCACCATGAGCACCATGAGCAAGCCGATCGGTTCGACGTAGTCGGGGGCGCTATCGAAGACGTAGCGCATGACGACGCTGTACATGACGAGCGCGCACAGCACAGCCAGACAAATCGAGGCGAGCACCGTGATTAGAAGAGCGACGATGCCGCTCGGTCGCTTGATGAAGTTCATCGGTCGATCTCTCATACAAGAGAAGGCGGCCCCTTAGGTTCGTCTCGCGAGCAAGCCTGTTGGGGCGGCGATGCGCCTGCCGGCGCTGAAGCATTTGAGCGTGCGCGGGCGGCGCTTACTTCGTCGAGACGATCTCGTCGACGATCTGCTTCATCGCCGGCGTCTTCTCGTACTTGGCCCACACGGGCTGCATCGCTTTGACGAACGCAGCGCGATCGATTTGCGCAGCCGGCACGATCGTCACGCCGGCCTTTTTGACCGTTTGCACGCCGTCGGCCTCTTTCGCCACCCAAAGCTTCTCGTAATAGGGCACCGAATCGGCCGCGGCCTTGCGGATCGCCTGCTGCTCTTGGGGCGTCAACGTGTCCCAAATCTTCTTGGAAAACACCACGACTTCGGGCGTCATCGAATGCTGCGTCTCCGAGAAGACTGGCGCGACTTCGTAATGCTTCGTTTCGACGTACGAAGGAATGTTGTTCTCGGCCGCATCGACGAGACCCGTCTTCAGCCCCGTGTAGACCTCGGAGAACGGCATCGGCGTGGGCGTACCGCCCATCGCCTTGATCTCGTCGACCATCAGATCGGACGGCTGCACGCGCACCTTCACGCCCTTCATGTCGGCCGGCGAATGGATCGCCTTCTTGCCGTAGACCGATCGCGCGCCGCTCTCGTAGAACGTGAGCGCCACCATGCCCTTGGCTGCGAACGCGTCGAGAATCTTCTGGCCTACCGGGCCGTACATGACCTTGCGGAAATGATCGACGTCGCGGAACAGGAACGGCAACGACGGGATCATCGATTCGGGCACGATCTCGTTGAACGCCGCGGCGTTCGCGCGAACCATATCGATGGCGCCGATACGAACCTGATCGATCGTGTCGTTTTCGGAACCGAGCGCGCTGTTGCTGAATACCTTGACGCTGTCCTTACCGCCCGTGTCCTTCGAAATCTCCTCGCCCATGAACTTGAGCGCCATCGTGGTCGGGAACGTATCGCTATGCACGTCCGCAGTGCGGAACACGCGAGCCTGCGCCGTCCCGGCCACGAGTGCGAGACACGAGGCGGCTATCGCCGTCGCAACCGTGGAAAGGGCGAATTTGCGTTTCATCTTGTCATCTCCTCGAATATATGGATCGTCGCGCAGGTGCCCGCACCGTCCGCCTTCTTTACCGGGGCGAGGGCGGGGCCGCGACTGACATCTTTATTTCAATAGCCTATGTTGTCTTACAATGTACTAATTGTATTTACATGTTATGCGCTTGCGGCCTAGGACATACCCGGGGGGCGGATTCGCTTCGCCCACCGGGTCACCGGCCGGATCAGAACTGGTGGCTGATGCCGAGCGTCGCGCCGAACTGGCTACGCGTGGCCGCCGCCGATTGCTCGCCGATGCTCGCCGTCGCCGTTACCGCCTTGCCGCTCGTGCTCAGCGTCTGGCCGTTGGCGCGTTGATATGCCTCGAGCAGATAGATGCGCGTGCGCTTGGACAAGCTGTAGAGCTGCGTCAGGTTGACCTGTTGGTAGCTCGCCGCGTTTTGGATGCCGTTGGCCGTCGTGGCTCGCGTGTAGCTGTATCCGGCCGCGAGATCCCAGGCCGAGGCGGGACGGTAATGCAGCACGAGGCCGCCCGTGTTGAAGATCGCTTTGTCGGTAAAGCCGGAGCTGATGCCGGGCAGGTATTGGACGTTCGAATACGACGCAGACACATCCCATTGCGGGCTGAACTTGTAGCCGCCCGTGACCGCGAAGCGCTGCTGCGCCGCCGCGTTTTGATAGCCGTTCGTGACGCTGGAGGCGCCCTGCTCGCCCGTGCCGGAGTAGGCGGTCGAGCTCGCGTTCCACGCGCCGCCGTTGTTCGTCGCATTATTGAAGCGCACGAAGCCCACCGCGATACCGGCGGGTCCCATCAAATATTGCGCCGCCACGCTCCAGGTCGAGCCCGCATTGAAGCTTCCGGCGATGCCGCCGAGCGCGTACATACCGCTCACCTTGAGCCCGCCGAACGACGGCGACGTGTATACGAGTGCGTTGTTTACGCGATAGTCGGTGTCGAGCGCATCGAGGTCGCCCGGATGCGTGCCGAAGGCACCCGTCAGCCACGTCGTGGGGCTGTACGGAGAGAGCATCGTGTAATACGAAGTGTACTGACGGCCGGCCGTCAGCGTACCGAACTTCGCGTTATCGAGCCCCACCCACGAAGCTCGATTGAACGCAAGGCCGTTTTTGGCCATGGTGCCGTTGGTCGCGTTGAAGCCCTCTTCGAGCTTGAAGATCGCCTTCGTGCCGCCGCCCAAGTCCTCGCTGCCGGTCAGGCCGAAGCGCTCGCCGCCCCACACCCCTTCCAGCATTTTCACGACGGACTTGCCCCCCGAGGTCGCGCCGGTCGAGGGCGCTTGATTGCTCAGGTAGCCGATGCCCGTGTCGACGATACCGTACAGGGTGACGCTCGATTGCGCGAATGCGCCGCCGCTCGCGAGCACCGCCGCCGCGCCGGCGAGCGTGATCGTGACTTGTTTATAGTGCTTCATTATGTCTCCTGGTCTACGTAGGATTTATCGCGGCGCGCTTGCAATGCCGCTCGATTTCTCCTGGTCGCCGCACGGCGCCAGTCGCTGCTTTACCCGCCACGCATCGCTTGAAGCGGCCGGTACCATCTTGTCATTTAGGAATCCTAACGACATCATCCGGTACATCGCGTCGCCGGAACGCGCACGCCTGCCTCCCGCAGACGCACCCGCCCGTACCGCTTCGATGCGACGGACCCGTTCGACGCGTGCGCCGAACGGGCACATCTTCTAGTTAGTGAATCTCCGGCTCGCCGCCGCTGCCGCCGCCCGCACTTGCACCTTGCGCGCCTTCGCGTTGCAGGAAGTCGAAGTCGCAGCCTTTATCGGCTTGCATGACGTGGATCTGATGCATGGCGCCATAGCCGCGCGTGAACCGCGGCGCGGGCGGCACCCACGCCGCCTTGCGCCGCGCGAGCTCTTCGTCGCTAATGAGCACGTTCAGCTTGCGCGCCGGCACGTCGAGTTCGATCAGGTCGCCGTCGCGCACGAGCGCGAGCGGACCGCCGATGAACGACTCGGGCGCCACGTGCAGCACACATGCCCCGTAGCTCGTGCCGCTCATGCGCGCATCGGAAATGCGGACCATGTCGCGCACGCCCTTTTGCAACAGCTTCTTCGGAATCGGCAGTTGCCCCCATTCGGGCATGCCGGGCGCACCGACGGGCCCCGCATGCTGCAGCACGATGACCGACTGCTCGTCGATATCGAGGGCGTCGTCGTCGATCCGCGCCGCCATGTCGTTGTAGTCCTTGAAGACGACCGCGCGTCCCGTATGTACGTGCAGCTTCGGATCGGCGGCGCCCGGCTTGATCACGGCGCCGTCCGGCGCCAAGTTGCCGCGCAGCACAGCAAGCCCCGTATCGGGCATCACGGGCGCGTTCAAGCGGCGGATAACCTCGTCGTTGAAAATTTCGGCGTCGGCGATGTTCTCGCCGAGCGTCTTGCCGTTGACCGTGCGCTGCGTACCGTCGATGAGATCGCCCAGCTCCTTGAGCATCGCCCGCAAGCCGCCCGCGTAGTAGAAATCTTCCATCAGGTACTGACCGGTCGGACGGATGTTCGCGAGCACGGGCGTGCGGCGCGACAGATCGTCGTAGTGGCCGAGCGTCAGGGGAATCCCCGCGCGCCGAGCGAGCGCGATCATGTGCACGATGGCATTCGTCGAACCCGAGAGCGCGAGACAGGTCGTCACGGCGTTGTCTACCGACTTCCCGGTGATGATGTCCGAGGGCTTGAGGTCCTCCCACACCATGTCGACGATACGCATACCCGTTTTCGCGGCCATTTGGGCGTGGCGCGAATCGGCCGCGGGAATCGATGCGAAGCCGGGCAACGTGAAGCCGAGCGTTTCAGCCGCGCTAGTCATCGTCGAAGCCGTGCCCATCGTCATGCAGTGCCCCGGCGAGCGTGCGATGCCGCCCTCCACGCCCTTCCAATCGTCTTCGGTGATGTTCCCCGCGCGTAGGTCGGCCCAATACTTCCACGTATCGGAGCCCGAACCGAGCGTGCGGCCATTCCAATTGCCGTTGAGCATGGGACCCGCGGGCAGGAAGATCGCGGGTAAATCCATCGAGATCGCGCCCATCAAAAGCGCGGGCGTGGTCTTGTCGCATCCGCCCATCAGCACGACGCCGTCAGCCGGATACGAACGCAACGTCTCCTCGACTTCCATCGCGAGGAAGTTGCGATACAGCATCGTGGTCGGCTTTTGGAACGGCTCCGAAAGGGTCTGCACCGGCAACTCGATCGGAAATCCGCCCGCCTGCCAAATGCCGCGCTTGACTTCCTCCACGCGCACCTTGAAGTGCGTATGGCACGGGTTGATCTCGCTCCACGTGTTTAGGATCGCGATGACGGGTTTGCCGGCGTATTCCTCGCGGCTATAGCCCATTTGCGCGCTGCGCGAGCGGTGACCGAACGAACGCAGGTCGTTCACGCCGTACCAGCGATGGCTGCGCAGTTCCTCGGGTTTCTTTCTGTTCGTGCTCACTTCGTGCGACTCCGCAATACTCAATCAGTGAAAACGCCGGCCACCGCGCGCCGCCTCAACGGCGCGCAAGCTCGCCGTCGCGCAAGCGCCAAAGACCCAGCGGGTTCTCGTCGCGCAACGCCGCCGGCATCAGGGCCTGCGGCAGATCTTGATAGCAAACCGGGCGCAGGAAACGCTCGATCGCCATCGCGCCGACCGACGTCGTGCGCGCATCGGACGTCGCCGGAAACGGGCCGCCGTGCACCATCGCATGCGTTACCTCGACGCCGGTCGGAAAACCGTTCGCGAGAATGCGCCCCGCCTTGCGCTCGAGCGTCGGCAAGAGCCGCGCCGCGAGCGCATAGTCGGCCTCGTCGATGTGCAGCGTGGCCGTCAATTGACCTTCCAGATGCTCGGCCACGCGCAGCAGTTCCTCGGTGTCGCGGCATTGGACCACGAGCGACGCCGGCCCGAAAATTTCGTCTTGTAGCTGCGCATTGGCCAGAAACTCGGCCGCGGTGGTTCTGAAGAGCGCGCCGCGCCCGGCGCACTGCGCGTCGCTCGCGGCGCCCTCGGCCACGCGCGTCACGCCGGCCGTGTTCGCGCGGGCGTCGATGCCGCTGCGATAAGCCGTTGCTATCCCGGCCGTCAGCATCGTCTGCGCGCTCTTTTCCTGCAGCGCGCGGGCGGCCGTCGCGACGAATTCCTCCAACGCCGCGCCTTCGATCGCGACGACGAGGCCCGGATTCGTGCAGAACTGACCGACGCCGAGCGTGAGGGAGTCGGCGAAGCCGCGAGCCAGCGCATCGGTGCGCGCGGCGAGCGCCGCGGGTAGCACGAACATCGGGTTCACGCTGCTCATCTCGGCATAGACCGGAATGGGCTCGCGCCGCGACGCGGCCACGCGCATCAACGCAAGACCGCCCTGCCGCGAGCCCGTGAAGCCCACCGCCTTGATCGCCGGGTGTGCGACGAGCGCTTCACCAATCGCATTGCCAGCGCCGATCACGAGCGAGAACACGCCTTCGGGCAAGCCGAGATCCGCCACTGCCTTTTGAATGGCGCGGCCGACCAGTTCGGAGGTGCCCAAATGGGCGGGGTGTGCCTTCACGACCACGGGAGAACCGGCCGCCAAGGCCGACGCCGTGTCGCCGCCCGCGACCGAAAACGCGAGCGGAAAGTTACTGGCGCCGAATACAGCCACGGGGCCTAGCGCGATGCGTTGCGCGCGCAGATCGGGCCGCGGCGCCGGGACACGCTCGGGCATCGCCGAATCGAGCACCGCGCCGCACCAGCGCCCGTCGCGCACGAGCTGCGCGAACAACTTTAGCTGCCCCATCGTACGCGCACGCTCGCCTTCGAGCCGCGCCTTGGGCAGCGCCGATTCGGCATGCGCGCGCTCGATCAGCATCTCGCCGAGCGCGGCGATGTTCTCGGCGATGGCCTCGAGCAAGCGGGCGCGCGTCTCGATGGGCGCCGCCCGATAGGCGTCGGCCGCCGCAGCCGCCAAATCGCAGGCGCGCGCCACGTCGGCCACGCCGCCCATCCCGAAGGACGGCTCGATCTCGGCGTTGCGCGCCGGATCGAAGGCGCGCATCGAGCCTTGCATCCCTCTTACCGAGGACGCACCCAATAACATTTCGCCGGCAATACGCATCGTCGTTCGTCCTCAGGCTCCGTGTTCGGCACGCAAGGCCTGCTCGAATCGAAGCAACGCCTGCGCCGCCGCACGCACCGCATCGTGGTGCTGCTTCGGCGTCTCACTGAGCAGCGGCAGGATCGCGCCCATATCGGCCACGCCCGAGAACGTCACCGCGTCATGCAGCACGCGGATCAGCGAGATGTCGTCGCGCAACGTTTCGAGCGGCATGAACGCATCGTAGAGCCGCTGCGTATCAGCGGCGCGCGATTCGCGCACGGCACGCATGAGTTCGCATACGGCACGCGATGCGATACATCCCGAACCGGTGGTCCACGCGGCCAAACCGAAGTCGCGCAAATGAATGACCGCCGGACGTTCGCCCATGCCCGAGACGACGCGCGCGGGATTCACGCTCTGCAGCAATCGGCGCAGATACGGATCGTTCGAAGGATCGTCGCGTTCGATCGCGTACTTCACGGCGGCCAGCGTGCCGCGATCGACGAGCCGCGCGAGCGTGTCGACATCGACATACTGCTCGCTCTTCACATACAGCGTGAGCGGAATACCTGCCGTATCGGCGATTCGCGTCAAGCCCGCCTCCACGCCCTCAGGCGTCGCGAAATTCGCGAACGGCAGCACCATCGCCGTCCGGTAAGAGGTCTGCGCAAGGATGCGAGCTTGATCGAGCATCTTGCCGTAGTCCGCTCCGATGGACGGAATGACGCGCGTGCCGGGCGCCGCGCTCTCGGCGAGCATGTCGAGCAGCTCGCGATATTCGCTCACGGCGACGTGATAGAAGTTCGCGTTGCCGCCGTAGAGCAGCGTCGTAATACCGCCGGCTTCGATGTGACGAATCAGCTTTTGATTTTCGGCGACATCGATCGACAAATCGGCGCGGCGCGCTAGCGGCGGCACCGCCATCACGGACGAGGCGAATTCGCTCTCGACAAGTGGGGACACGTTCATGGGGCCTCGAAACGGGTGTTTTGATGACTGATAGGCCGGACGGTATCACCAGCAAAACCATCTTGTCAAACAACATAGAGACATCAGTGACGACTTCGATTGCCCTGGTCGTCGCGCGGTTTGCGTTGTCATGCCCGTCTACAGGACCTCCCAGGCCGCGCCGGCCGACACAATCGACCAACCTATCGTTTACGAGGTTTGACAACTTAAAATTTGCATAACGAAAATGCCATCCCTGGCTTATCGCCAGGCCGGTTCGGGCGCGCCGAGCGGCGCCCGAGTCGAGTTCAACTCATGGAGACTGAGATGGCAGAACAGAAACTGAGCTTGCGTGCATTCGCCGCCGCGGCCTGGGAGGTCCGCTCCCCCGGGCGTCGCGCCTTCCTGGCCCTTGCCGGCGCGACGGCGGGCGCCACGGTCCTAGCCGGCTTGCCCGGCTGCGGCGGCGGCTCGAACAGCGGCGGCGCCGCGTCAGGCTCGACGACGAGTTCCACGCCATCCGATCCGATCTGGGGACCGAGCGGCGCAGCCACGCAAATCGTCAATTCGTTGCAAGGCGTCGCGCAGTCGATGTTTCCCGCCGTCGATTTCAATGTCACGAGCTTCGGGGCGCAGCCAATTACGTCGCAGGTCACGACGGCCTCCGCATGGAGTACGGCCATCCCATGGCTCAATCAAAGCACGTCGCCGCAAAGTCCCGGCTCGGAATTGATGGTGTCGTCGAGCTTGACCGGGACGGCCTTCGACTCGTGCACGGCATTCAATAACGCGATCGTCGCAGCCAATGCGGCCGGCGGCGGCCGCGTGGTCGTGCCGGCCGGCAATTGGTATTGCGGCGGCCCGATCGTCTTGCTCAGCAACGTCAACTTCCATCTGAGCGAGGCGTGCACGATCTACTTCAGTCCCAACCCGGCCGATTACGCCAAGAACGGCCCCTATGCGACGGCCAACGGCAACCTGTATTGGACCCGCTGGCAAGGTAACGACTGCCTGAACTTCGGCTCGCCGGTCTACGCGTACAAGCAGAGCAATATCGCCCTGACCGGCGAAGGCAGCAGTTCGATCCTGAACGGGCAAGCGATGACGCCGATCGAGCCGAACGGGACGACGCCCGCATCGTGCTGGTGGACGTTCAAGGGCACGGCGGGGGCGTACGGCTGCGCGGGATCGTCCACCCCCTCGCAGAGCTATGCCAATCCGAACAACACGGCCCTGACGAGTCTGACGACGATCACCGCGTCCAACGCTGCGACGATCCTCCCGCTGCTCACGGCCTCGTCATGGTCGCAGGACCAAAACTACCTGCCCGCGCTTTCGGAATTGGGTGTTCCGGTGACCGCTCGCATCTTTGGCAACGGCCATTACCTTCGGCCATGCATGGTCGAATTCATCGGCTGCACGAACGTGTTGATGCAGGGCTATCACACGCAAAACACGCCGTTTTGGCAGCATCATCCGACCGATTGCACGAACGTCGTCATCCAAAACGTCTTCGCCGACAGCATCGGCCCGAACAACGACGGCTTCGATCCCGATGCGTGCAACAACGTACTCGCCGACTCCGTCACCTTCAATACGGGCGACGATTGCATCGCGATCAAATCGGGCAAAGCGCTCGATACCGAGTACGGTCCCGCGCAGAACCACGTGATTCAAAACTGCACGATGAACAGCGGTCACGGCGGCCTCACGCTCGGCAGCGAGATGAGCGCCGGGATCGAGAACATCTACGCGCGCAACCTCACCATGCTCAATCAGAACTGGGCGACCAATCCGCTGCAAATGGCGATCCGGATCAAGAGCAACATGAATCGCGGCGGCGTCGTGCGGAACGTCTACATCGACGGAGTCACGTTGCCGAACGGCATCGCCTTGACGGGCAAGGGCTACGGCTCGAGCAATATGATTCCCGGCAGCCCGATCAATACCTCGGTACCGGTGGGCGTGGCGACCGCGAGCGCGGGTAACCCGTCGGCGTCGCAAGGCGGACTCATTGCGTTCGATTGCGATTATTCGCCGAACGGCGATGCCGTTCGCTTGAGCCCGCCGGTGATACGCAACGTCAACATCAGCAACGTTACGGCGGGCAATGTCACGCTAGCGGGCAAGACCGGATCGTGCTTCCAGGCGATCGTCGCACAAGGCCCCGTCGCGGCGGACTACAACGGCCCTTCCCCCGCGCCCGCCGTCTCGCCGATCACCGGCATCACGATTTCGAACTGCAATCTCGGTACGCCGGTGTCGAACGGCACCGCGAGCGCGACGAACCCGGGGCCGATCTATATCTGGAACGTCAATGCGATCACATTGAGTAACGTCGTGATCGGTACGACGACCTATAACACGTCGCTCACGGGCTGAACGGACGCTCGCGGAGCGCGGGCGTCACTTCACGGTGAACGTGTAATGTCCTTGCGTTCGGTGGCCGTCGGCCGCCACGGCCACCCAAGAGACCGTGTAAAGACCGGGCGTCAGCGCGCGAAGCGCCACGCTCATGTGCTTCTTGTCGTTCGCATCGACGCTGGATGCGCCGTTCGTCGCATCCTTGCCGGCCGCATCGGTCACTTTCAACGAACTGAACGCGGGCTCCAGCGCGTCGTCGAATTCGATCGACACTTGGGCCGTGCCGGCCCCGACCGTGGCGCCGGCACCCGGCGTTTGCTGCTTCGGATGTGCGTGAGCGTAAGCCCACTGTGCGAATGCGACGAGCAGTGTGCAGACGCCGATGCGCGCGAACGGGAAAATCGAAGATGGCTTCATGAGAATGGGTCCCGAATTAGAACAGCGGTTTGCCCAGCGAACCGGGGAATATATCGTCGAAATAGAGATGCGCCTGTACGAGCACACCTGTGTGCGAACCGCTCGCGCGATTCACGGGTATCTGCGCTTCGATAGCGAACTGCCCATACCGATTCATCCAGATCAAGCCCGGGTTGATCGTACCGGTCGTCTGACCGGCGCAAACACCGGCCGTGCAGGTATTCATCGGAAACTCGACGATCGGTATCAAGTTCGAAATCGGTTCGGGCAAGTGCAAGTCTCTGACCTGCGACTGCAAGTACGGGATGCTGTACTGCAAGGAGACGCCCCAGCCCAATGAATTCGGCCCCGTGTCGGAGTTGGCCGTCGTAAGGTGCGGCCCCAGTTGCCCCGTGATCGCGAACGGACGCAGATAACCGAGCGATGCGGGCAAATCGCCAAACCCCTTCCCGAAATAGAGGTTGGGCGTGAACGTCGAATACCCGCTCGCAATCGATTTGGCGCCCGTGCCGCCCAGCTCCGCGACAAGGCCGACCGATGCCATGAACTCGTGTTTCGGGTTGACGTAGGCGAGGTACTTCAGACCGACCGCGGTGTTGTCGAACCCGCGCGCGGAACTGCCGTCGGGAGCGTTTTGATTGACGTACTGCCCGCCCACGCTGAAGGCCAGGTTCGATGTGATCAATTTGTCCCACTCGTAGGAGGCGGTATTGATATTGATCGGATCGCCGTCGTCGGTCGTGTTCTTGATATGGCCGAACTGAAAGTCGAATTCATCGCCGACGCCCGGGTCGTCGATCGTTAGGGTGACGGGAAAAGTGCGATCGCCCGCGACGGCGTGCGCCATCGCGGTCGAACTGCACGCGGCGAAGCCGGCGGCCGCGCATAGCGCGGCGTGCCGCTTCGCGAAACTGCAAAAGCGTTTCATGTCGGAGTCCCAATGGTGGCTCGATGCCGCGCGTCCATCACGCGCGCGCAGTCACACCGCGGTATTCGCGCACCGCGGGTTGGTCTTTGCTCGGAGGGGGCTCAAGAAACGAACGGAGGCGCGCGCGGCTGCGCGGCAAGGAAACGCTCGCAAACCTCAGGCTCGGCGAGGGCGACGGCAAGCGGCGCGGCGGCGGCGAGCGGTACGGGCAGAAACACCGGCATGAGGGCCGGCACCATCGGAAGATGGGAGAAGAACGCGCAATACCCGCAGGCCTGCCCATGACCCGATGCATCGTGCCCATGACTAGGCCGGTCCGAATCGCCGCCCACCGGCATCTGGGCGGCCGCGTGGTCCGGACACTGCGAGCCGGCAATGGTCTCGTGCTGAGCATGCTCGGCATGCTCGGCATGCTCGCGCGCCGCGAGCGTCTGCGAAATCGCGGGGGCGAGCACGGTCATCCAGATTGCAAGCAATCCGAGCAGGGCACCGAACCGGCGGAGGCGGCGATTGAGCATCAGAGGGCGCGAGGCGCGCGACGGGAAAGTTGGACCAAGGGCATCTCGACCGCCCGATTATCGGCGAGGCCCGCCGGCATGCGCAAGGCCGCCGCGGCAATCCGCTCGCGGCGAGTCAGCCGTAAGACAAGCCGCGACAGGGCGTACAATCGCGCCACTCCGATTCGACGCAACCATGGACCTCGAAAGCATCCTCTTCAAGCAAGGCTTCGGCTCGCGCCGCCAATGCCGCGCGTTGATCGCCGAAGGACGCGTCGCGCTCGGCGGCACTGTGTGCACCGACGCCGATGCCGACTTTTCCGTGGACGATCTCGCGTTCGAGGTGGACGGTACGTCGTGGCGCTACCGCGAGCGTGCCTATTTAATGCTGAACAAGCCGGCCGGTTATGAATGCTCGCGCGAACCGCAGCATCATTTGAGCGTGTTCAGCTTGCTGCCGGCGCAGTTGCCGACGCGCGGGGTGCAATGCGTCGGCCGGCTCGACGAAGACACGACAGGACTATTGCTGCTGTCCGACGACGGTCAATTCGTGCACGCCTATACATCGCCTAAGCGCAAAGTGCCGAAGACCTACCTGGCCACGACGCGGCACGAGCTAGACGATCGCCAGTTGCAAGCGCTGCGCGACGGCGTTCTGCTGCATGGAGAAAATGCGCCGATCGCTGCGGCGGCGGTAAGCATGCGCGGCGAGCGCCTGCTCGAAATCACCGTCAACGAGGGGAAGTACCACCAGGTCAAACGCATGATCGCAGCGGCGGGCAATCGCTGCGAAGCGCTGCATCGAGAACGGATCGGCTCGCTCGCGCTGCCGCCGGCGCTGGCGCCCGGCGCATGGCAATGGCTCGACGAAGCGGCGTTGCAAGCGCTGCGCGCCTGAGCTCGATGCTTGATTTCAGGGCGCGCGACGGCCGCGCAAAAAATCGTCGACGGTCGGATAGCGCAGCGCCACGCCCAACTCGCGCTTGAGCCGCGCATTCGATAAGCGCCGCGATTCGCGCATGAAGGAAAGCGTGGCCGGATCGAGCATCATTTGCGCCGCCTCGCGTGTCACGCGCGGCACGCGCGGTAAACCGAATGCGTCGGCCACGCGATCGAAATATTCACCCATCTTCATGACCGTATCGTCCGATGCGTGCACGACGCGCCCCGCGCGTCCGCGCATCGCCACGCGCAGCACGATCGCGGCGAGATCGTCGGCATGGATGTGATTCGTGTAGACGTCATCAGCGTCGACGAGTGCGGGCTTGCCTTGCACGATCCGTGCGAGCGGCAAGCGCTCGCGTGCGTAAATGCCGGGAATGCGCACGATGCTCGCCGCCATCACCCCGCGCGCGCTGGCTTGCCGAAAGCGCCGCTCTGCCGCCACACGCCGCTTCGCGCGCGCGTTCGCGGGCCGCACGGGACGCGTTTCGTCGATCAACGCGCCGGCGCAGTCGCCATACACTCCGGTGGTGCTGGCATAGACGACGCGTAAGCGCGCGCGGGGCCAAGCGGCCGAAAATGCCTCGGGTACAATACCGCCGTTAGTAAGCGTGCCGCCGCCGCGAGGTGCGAATTGGCCCGGGCCGGACGCCGGACACACCGCTCGGCGGTGCGTCCGTAAGCGCCCCACCGCCGCGCCGGCAGGCTGCTGAGCCGGACGGTGGCGCGTGCGCGAGCCGAGCGCCGCGATGAGGGCCCGCGTCCGCGGGTCGTCGTCGCCGTGCGCAGGCGGCGGTGCGAGGTGCAGTACGGTAGGTGCAAGCCCTACGAGTCGTCGCAGCGTTCGCGGCGCATCGAGGTTGCCGACGATGGGCGTCACGCCTTCGGCGCGCAATTGGTCGGCGCGCGCGGCACGCGTCGTGAGCGCGATGACGCGCGGGGGCGCCGGGCGAGCGAGCAGGCGGCGCGCGCAGCGCAGCCCGACATCGCCGCATCCGACGATGAGCACGCGGGGCCGGCGCAAGATTCGTGTAGCGTTCATGTGCGCGCATTGTAGCGGTCGGCCGTCGTGCGTGCTTCGAGCCCATTTTTTCGCCCTTTTTGTTTCCATCGAGCTATGGCATACAACGTGACCCTCCGGCAAAGCGGCCGGCAGTTTCAAGTAGAACCCGACGAACCCGTGCTGGTCGCCGCGCTGCGCCAAGGCGTGGGCGTCCCCTACGGCTGTAAGAACGGCGCATGCGGCTCGTGCAAGGGCGAGGTCGTCTCCGGCCAGATCGAACAGCGCTCGCATTCCTCCTCGGCATTGTCGAACGACGAGAAAACGCGCGGCTTGGCCCTCTTTTGCTGCGCGACGGCGCAATCGGACCTCGTCATCGACGTGCGCGAGATCGCGGGTGTCGGCGACGTCCAAGTCAAGAAGCTGCCGTGCCGCGTGAACGCGCTCGAACGGCGTGCCGACGACGTCATCGTGCTCAAGCTCCAATTGCCCGCGAACGAGCGGCTGCAATATCTTGCCGGCCAGTACATCGAGTTCATTCTGAAAGACGGCAAACGCCGTAGCTACTCGATGGCGAGCGCGCCGAACAACGAAGGCCCGATCGAGCTGCACATCCGCCACATGCCCGGCGGCATGTTCACCGATCACGTCTTCAATACGATGAAAGAGCGCGAAATCCTGCGCTTCGAGGGCCCGCTCGGCACGTTCTTCCTGCGCGAGGATTCCGACAAACCCATCGTTTTGTTGGCCTCGGGCACCGGCTTCGCGCCGATCAAGGCCATCGCCGAGCATGCGTTCTTCAAGAACATCGACCGCCCCATCACGCTTTATTGGGGCGCTCGCCGCAAGAAAGATCTGTACATGCTCGAACTCGCCGAAGGCTGGGCGAAAGATCACCCCAACTTCAAGTTCGTGCCGGTGCTCTCCGAGCCCGACGCGACCGACGGTTGGACGGGCCGTACCGGCTTCGTGCATCGGGCCGTGGTCGAAGACTTGCCCGACCTGTCGGGCTACCAGGTGTATGCCTGCGGCGCGCCCGTCATGGTGGAATCGGCCTTGCGCGACTTCACGGCGCATCATGGTCTGCCGGCCGAGGAGTTTTACGCCGATTCGTTCACGAGCGAAGCCGACCTCGTCAACGCGGTCTGACGAGACGAAAATGCGACAGCGGATGCGGCGCCGTCATTGCATCGTCACGCACGCTGTCGTATTCTTGCGCCCATGAACCGCAATCTGTCCGCCCTCCGACGTCGCCGCTCGCTCCCCGCCAGGGAAGCCGTCGGCTCGTAGCGGACGCGCGCCTCGCAAGCAATCGGCAGGCGCGCAATCGGTCAAAACCGCAAAGCCACGGACTACCGTGGCTTTTTTCATTTCCCGATCACTTTCCTTCACTTATCGCGGAGCCGTGCCATGCAATCGACGCAGAACCCGACGCAGTCGCTGATGTACATCACCAACCGGCCGGACATCGTCTATACGCGCGGCGCGGGCTCATGGCTCTTCGACAGCGAAGGCAAGCGCTACCTCGACTTCATTCAAGGTTGGGCCGTCAACTGTTTGGGGCACTGCCATCCCGCGATGATCGAAGCGTTGGAGACGCAGGCGCGCCAGCTCATCAACCCTTCGCCGGCCTTCTACAACGAGCCGATGGTCAATCTCGCCGCGCTGCTGACCGAGCACAGCGTCTTCGACAAGGTCTTCTTCGCCAACAGCGGCGCCGAAGCGAACGAAGGCGCGATCAAGCTCGCCCGCAAATGGGGCAAGAAGTTCAAGAACGGCGCCTACGAAATCATCACTTTCGATCACAGCTTCCACGGTCGCACGCTGGCGACGATGTCCGCGAGCGGCAAACCGGGCTGGGATACCCTCTACGCCCCGCAAGTGCCGGGCTTTCCCAAGGCGGATCTGAACGACATCGCGTCGGTCGAAAAGCTCATCGGCGACAAGACGGTAGCCGTCATGCTCGAGCCGATTCAAGGGGAAGGCGGCGTGATTCCGGCCACGCCTCAGTTCATGCGCGAGTTGCGCGAGCTGACGAAGCGCCATGGCTTGCTGCTGATCGTCGATGAAGTGCAAAGCGGCTGTGGCCGAGCGGGCACCCTGTTCGCCTACGAACTCTCCGGCATCGAGCCCGACATCATGACGCTCGGCAAAGGCATCGGCGGCGGCGTGCCGCTCGCGGCGCTGCTCTCCAAAGCAGACGTGGCCGTATTCGAGGCCGGCGATCAGGGCGGCACCTACAACGGCAATCCGTTGATGACGGCAGTCGGTTATGCGGTCATCAAAACGCTCACGGCACCGGGTTTTCTGGAAGGCGTGCGCGCGCGCGGCGAATACCTGCGCGCGAAGCTGCTCGAACTCTCGGCCGAGCGCGGCTTCGAGGGCGAGCGCGGCGAGGGGCTGCTGCGCGCATTGTTGCTCGGCAAGGACATCGGCCCGCAGATCGTCGAGAAGGCTCGCGACATGCAGCCCGTGGGCCTGCTGCTGAACGCCGCGCGGCCGAACTTGCTGCGCTTCATGCCGGCACTGAACGTGACCAACGAAGAAATCGATCAGATGATGGCGATGCTGCGCACCGTGCTCGATTCGCTTTGATCGGCGTCGCACATGGGCGCGGTGAGTCCAAACTCGCCGCGCTTGCGAAACCCCGATAAAAAAGCCGCATGCGTGCACCACGCATGCGGCTTTTTGCTACGACTTAACCCGGATTACATCGAGACCTTGTTGATGAAGGTCCGCTTGCCGTCCTTGTAGCCGTAGATCGAAATGACGCCGTGCTTCAGGTCGCCCTTCGCATCGAACGTCGTCTCGCCGATCACGCCCTTGTAATCGGTCGCGGGCAACGCGGCGAGGATCTTCGCCGGATCGACCGAGTTCGCGCGCTTCATCGCGTCCACGATGATGTAGACGGCATCGTACGTATACGGCGAGTACAGCACGACGTCTTGATCGTAGCGCTTCTTGTACTTCGCCGCGAACGCGGCACCGCCGGCCATTTGGTCGAGACCGACACCGGCTTGCGAGCAGACGATGTTGTCCGCCGCGTTGCCGGCCAGATCGGCGATGTTGGCCGTGCACACGCCGTCGCCCGCGAGGATCTTCGCGCGCAGACCCAGTTGCTTCGCTTGCTTCGCGAACGGACCGCCCGTCGCGTCCATTGCACCGACCATGATCGCGTCGGGGTTTTCGCCCTTGATCTTCGTCAGAATGGCGCGGAAGTCGACCGCCTTGTCGTTCGTGGCGTCATGCGACACGACGTTCATCCCAGCGGCCTTCGCAGCCGTTTCGAATTGCTGCGCCAAGCCCTGACCGTAAGCGGTCGAGTCGTCGACGATCGCAATCTTCTTCACGTGCATTTCCTTGGCCGCGTAGTTCGCGAGCGCCGGACCTTGCTGAGCGTCGGTCGCGACGACCCGGTAGGTCGTCTTGAAGCCTTGCTCCGTGTACTTCGGATTCGTCGCGGACGGCGAGATCTGCACGACGCCGGCGTCGCTATAGATCTTGGAGGCGGGAATCGACGTGCCCGACGTTTCGTGTCCGACGACGGCGACGACCTTATCGTCGACGAGCTTTTGCGCGACCTGCGTCGCTTGGCGCGGATCGCCCGCGTCGTCTTGCGGATCGAGTTGGAGCGTCACCTTTTGGCCGCCGATCACGAGGCCCTTCGCGTTGATCTCTTCGATCGCGAGACGCGCGCCGTTTTCGTTGTCCTTACCTTGGTGAGCCGAGCCGCCCGTGAGCGGTGCGACGTGGCCGATCTTCACGACCGTGTCGGCATAAGCGGCGTTTGAAAGTGCAAAAGAAAGCGCGGCGGCTGCCGCGCAGCCGGTGAGAAGCGACTTAATCACTGTAGTTATCCCCTTGTTGGATCGGGTTTGAGTGAGACTACTGCATGCGGGCCGTGGGCCCATTGACGGCGCCCGTGCTTCTCGCACGGGCGCGCGAGAGATAGCGTTACTCGCCGAGATAGGCTGCCCGCACCTTCGGATCGTCGAGCATCTGCTTGGCGTCGCCCGACATCGTGACCATACCAGAATCCATCACGTAGCCGCGGTTAGCCGCCTGCAGCGCGAGGCGCGCGTTCTGCTCCACGAGCAGCACAGTCAGGCCTTCCTTGGAGATGTCGCGCACGACTTCGAAGATCTTTTCGACCATGATCGGCGACAGACCCATCGACGGCTCGTCCAGCAGCAACAGCTTGGGACGGCTGATGATCGCGCGCGCCATCGCCAGCATCTGCTGCTCGCCGCCCGAGAGCGTACCGGCCAACTGCTTGGCGCGTTCCTTCAAGCGCGGAAAGTAGCCGAACATACGCTCGACGTCGCTTTGAATGCCGTCGTTGTCGCTACGCAGATACGCGCCCATCTGCATGTTTTCGAGAATCGACATGCGCGCGAAAATGCCGCGGCCTTCCGGCACCATCGCCAGACCGCGCTTGAGCAGCTCGTGCGCCGGCACGCCCTTGATCGACTGGCCGAGGTATTCGATGTCGCCGGCCGAGTACGGCTTCAGGCCCGTAATGGCCTTCATCGTCGTCGTCTTGCCCGCGCCGTTCGCGCCGATCAGCGTGACCAGCTCGCCCTGCGCGACTTCCATGTCGACGCCCTTGACTGCCTGGATGCCGCCGTAATTGACCTGCAGGCCCTTGATTTTCAACATTGCCGTAGCCATCAGTGGACCCCCGCGCCCAGATATGCCTCAATCACCTTCGGGTTCTTCTGCACGTCTTGCGGCAGACCTTCAGCGATCACCTTGCCGTAATCGAGCACCGTCATGCGATTGCACAGGTGCATCACGAGCTTCACGTCGTGTTCGATCAACAGAATCGTCTTGCCGTCGTCGCGAATCTTCTCCAGAAGACGCGTGAGTTCGACCTTCTCCGTGGCGTTCATCCCCGCCGCCGGCTCATCGAGCGCGAGCAGCTTCGGATCGGTGGCCAATGCGCGCGCGATCTCGAGACGGCGCTGGTGGCCGTACGAGAGGTTACGCGCCGTGTAGTCGGCGTATTGCAGCACGCCCACGTAGTCGAGCAGTTCGAGCGCGCGCTCTTTGATTTCGCGCTCTTCCTGACGCTCGGCCGGCGTTTGGAACACCGCGCCGAGCAAGCCGTGCTTGGTGCGCACATGGCGGCCCACCATCACGTTCTCGAGCGCCGTCATGCCGCCGAACAAACGAATGTTCTGGAACGTACGCGCGATACCGGCCTGGGCCACTTGGTGCACGGCCGTCGGCGTGTAGTCTTTCCCGTCGAGCTTGAAGTCGCCCGAATCGGGCGTGTACAACCCCGTGATCACGTTGAAGAACGTGGTCTTGCCTGCGCCGTTCGGGCCGATCAAACCGTAGATCGTCCCTTCCTCGATTTGCAGGCCCACGTCCGACAGCGCTTGCAGGCCGCCGAACCGCTTGTTCACGCCCTTGACGGACAAACGAATGCTTTTATTGCTCATGTCTTGTTTCCTCCGCTCTCAAGCGCGCACGGGCTTCTTGGCGTTGCGCTTGGCCAGTTTCGCGATCTTGTCCTCATGCTTCGGCGCGGGCCACAGGCCTTCCGAGCGGTAGAGCATGATCAGAACCATCGCCAGACCGTACAGCAACTGACGGATCACTTCCGTATCCAGGATCTGATGGCCGAACAGCCAGTGCTGCAGCGGGCCCATCGTCGAGCGCAGGAATTCCGGGAAGATGGCGAGCAGCACCGCGCCCAGGATCACGCCGGGGATATGCCCCATGCCGCCGAGCACCACGCAGGCGAGCACCACGACCGATTCCCAGAACGTGAACGACTCGGGCGAAACGAACCCTTGGAAGCCGCCGAACATGGCGCCCGACAGGCCGCCGAACGACGCGCCCATCGCGAATGCGAGCAGCTTGACGTTACGCGTGTTGATGCCCATTGCCTTGGCGGCGATTTCGTCTTCGCGAATCGCGGCCCAAGCGCGGCCGATACGCGAGTGCTGCAGACGCGTACACACCCAGATCACGAACAGCGAGCACAGCACGAACAGGTAGTAGTACAGGTACACCGACGGCAGTTGCACGCCGAAAATCGTATGCGTTTGCGAGAGGCTGAAGCCGGCCACGTGCACCGGATCGACGCCGGTAATACCCTGCGGCCCGTTCGTGATGTTCAGCGGGCGGTCAAGGTTGTTCATGAAGATCCGCACGATTTCACCGAAACCGAGCGTCACGATCGCCAGGTAGTCGCCGCGCAGACGCAGCGTCGGCGCACCGAGCAGCACCCCGAACAGCGCCGCCAAGCCCGCGGCGATCGGCACGATCAGGAAATACGACAGATGCAGACCGTTCGGCCAAATGCGGCCGATCCATTCGAACTGGTTGGCCAGATGCGGCGAGGTCAGCAGCGCGGCGGTGTACGCGCCCACCGCGTAGAACGCGATATAGCCCAAATCCAGCAGGCCGGCGAAGCCCACCACGACGTTCAGGCCCAGCGCCAGCATCACGTAGAGCATCGCGAAGTCGAGCACGCGAACCCAGTAGTTGCCGCCGGCCGCGCCGATGATCATCGGCGCGGCAATAACGAAGATAGCCGTGAGAACACCCACGACGAGCGTCTTCGTGGCATTTTTCTCGGGGATGAGCGTAGTGGACGGCTCGATCGGTTGAATTGAAGTCATTTTGCTTTGCTCCTTGCCCTTACGCGCGGTCCGCGACACGTTCGCCGAGCAGACCCGACGGACGGAAGACCAAGACGATGATCAGCACGACGAATGCGAACACGTCTTGATAGTTACTGCCGAATACGCCGCCCGTGAGGTTGCCGATGTAGCCGGCGCCGAGCTGTTCGATCAGGCCCAGCACCACGCCGCCGACCATGGCGCCGCCGAGGTTGCCGATGCCGCCGAGCACCGCGGCGGTGAACGCCTTCATGCCCGGGATGAAACCCATATAGAAGTGCACGTTGCCGTATTCAGACGCGATCATCACGCCGGCCAAGGCCGCAAGAGCCGAGCCGATCATGAACGTTGCCGAAATCACGAAGTTCGGGTTCACGCCCATCAGGCTGGCGACGTTCGGGTTCTCGGCGATAGCGCGCATCGCACGGCCGAGCTTCGTCTTGTGCACGAGCAGCAGCAAGCCCGCCATCACGAGGAAGGCGACGACGATGATCGTGATTTCGGTCATCGAGATCACCGCGCCGACCGACGTGTCGGTCGGCTTCAGGACGTTGATCGGATCGGTCGAGATGAGCTGCGGGAACGGCAGCGGGTTGCGCGACCAGATCATCATGGCGAGCGTTTCGAGCAGGATCGACACGCCGATGGCGGTGATCAGCGGCGCCAGGCGCGGCGCGCGGCGCAGCGGCCGGTACGCGGTGCGCTCGATCAGGTAACCGACGACGGCGCAAACCGCGGCGGCGACGAGGAGCCCGATGATGAGCGTCGGGATGTTGCCGAGCCCGGGGAAGTGGTTATGCAGCACGTTGATGGTGGACAGCGCGACCATCGCACCGACCATCAGCACGTCGCCGTGAGCGAAGTTGATGATGCCCAAGATGCCGTACACCATCGTATAGCCCAGTGCAATGATGGCGTAGACGCTACCAAGCACCAGACCGTTGAGGATCTGCTGGATGAAGATATCCATTTAAAGCTCCTTAGCCCGTGCGACTGGATCTTCGCTTCGCGCCGGTTGTAACGCGGACGGTCGGCGAAAACCGCAACGGCACTGCGGGTACTGATAAAAAAACCGGTAAGGGTCGGCCGCCTCACGGATACCGCTCGAAGCCGTGATTCGGCGGCAGACCCGGTGAGGCGGATGCAAAAACGGCACCGTCGGGTATCCGGTGCCGTCGCGTTGCCATGCTCCGTCACTACACCTTCACGACGTCGAGAACCGCGCATGCGCTGTCCTTGAAGTCGTGAAGCGTAATGGCGCCGTCTCGCGAACCGCCGTGCCCGCCGAGGGTGATGAGGGCCATCCACGCACGTTCATGCGCGGGGGTCATCGCCTTCAGCGTCTTGGGCGTCTCGATCGAGGCGGCACACTTCTTTGCGCCGGACGCCGCACAAGCGGCATGCAGCGCCAGCGTGCGGATGCCGTCTTCGCCGTACCGCGCAAAGCCTGCATCCTGATGTCGGCACGCGGGCATTGAGCCTGCCTGCAAACCGACGCGATACCGCCGCGCATCGAGCGCGGACGGCATCCCCTTGCCGGCACGCACGCCGCCCGCAAGGATTGTTGCTCCGATTTCGAGTGCGGCCTGCGCTGCAGGCAACACACTCAGCGAAAATGTTCCGCCATACCCACGCGTGCTCGGTCGAGCGCGCCCGGTGCGGTTGGGGATAATCGCCGGCGCCGGCATAAGCCGATGCGAGCGAGCTGGCCGCGCGTGGTCGCTCAACCGCGACGCCGCCTGCTTTTTATTTTGTTTGTCCTGATCCAAACGCACGGAGCGTACCGCCGGCCACCCGGCCTGCCCCACGGAGACGTTAGCCGCCGTCTCGTTCACCGGCGCCCCGGCCCTCGCCGCGATACCGATGCTCGCCTCGCCGCCTCTCGTGATGCCCGATGCGGCGTAAGCAAACTTGACTTGCATTAACTAGGTCTCCTGCGCCTTGCTCAATACCGATGCCAGAAGGCCCGGGGACCTTGAGGACGCGCGCATTGTAACTCTAATTGCCGAATGGCCAATATGCTGAATCGCCAGGGTTTTCCTGCATTGCAACCTTTTTTTGGGACCCTTATTTGGTGCATATCGCAACCAAGTTGCAACTTTTCAGCATTTATTGGGAGCAACCTCCCCGCACGGCGTCTCGCGGCAAATAAAAAAGCGCGCCGGAAAAGGCGCGCTTTTTTAGGCCGACTGGAATCCAAGGGAAAACCCCGAGGCGGTATATCGATCGAATCGAGGCGCGCGGCGGGCACCTCGTCCATCCTTACGCGGGCAGGGTCAGGCCGCGCGGCAACGGGAACGCGATGTTCTCCTCGATGCCGTCCAGTGCGCGGACATTGCGCACGCCGAGCTCGCGCAGCCGGGCGATCACGGCTTGCGCGAGCACCTCAGGGGCGGAGGCGCCGGCCGTCACGCCGATGCGCCGCTTACCCTCGACCCACGCGGGATCGATCTGGTCGGGAGAGTCCACCATATAGGCGGGCACGCCCCGCTTTTCCGCCACTTCGCGCAAGCGGTTCGAATTCGAACTGTTCGGGCTGCCGACGACGATCACGACGTCGCACTGCGGCGCCATGAACTTCACGGCGTCCTGGCGATTTTGCGTCGCATAACAAATGTCTTGTTTCTTCGGCTCGCGAATCAGTGGGAACCGCGCCTTGAGCGCGGCGATGATATCGGCCGCATCGTCCACCGACAGCGTCGTTTGGGTGACGAATGCGATTTGCGCGGGATCGTCCACCTCGAGCGCGTTGACGTCCTCGATGCTTTCGACGAGATACATGCCCGCGCCGCATTGCCCCATCGTGCCTTCCACCTCGGGGTGGCCTTTGTGTCCGATCATGACGATGTCGAGGCCTTCCTGCCGCATCTTCGCCACTTCGATATGCACCTTCGTGACGAGCGGACACGTCGCGTCGTAAATGCGCAGCCCGCGCGTCTCGGCTTCCTCGCGCACCGCCTTGGAGACGCCGTGCGCGCTGAAAATCACCGTGCTGCCGGAAGGCACTTCATCGAGCAGTTCGACAAAGATCGCGCCCTTCTTGCGCAGATCCTCGACGACGTAGGCGTTATGGACGATCTCGTGGCGCACGTAGATCGGCGCGCCGAACAGCTTGATCGCGCGCTCGACGATCTCGATGGCGCGATCGACGCCGGCACAAAAGCCGCGCGGCTGGGCGAGCAGGATTTCCGCCTCGGCAGCGGCGAGAGAGGTGTCCGTGAGGCTCATGTCTACAAAATTCCGATGATGTGCACTTCGAACGTCAGCGCTTGGCCCGCGAGCGGGTGATTGAAATCGAATAGGGCCGACGTTTCGCCGATCTCCTTGAGCACGCCCGCGTACCGGCCGCCGCTCGGCGCATTGAATTCGATCAGATCGCCCGGAGCAAAGTCCTCGCCCACCATGCCGTTTTCGCGCAAGGTGGTGAGCGAAACGCGCTGAATCAATTCAGGATTGCGTGGACCGAACGCTTGCCCTTCATCTAGCCGGAAGGTCGAATGGTCGCCCGTCTTCATCCCCACGAGAATATCTTCCAACGGTTCGGCCAACTGCCCGGCGCCGAGCAACAGCGTCGCCGGCTTGTCGCCGAACGTGTTGACGATGTCGGCCCCATCGGCAAGCGCAAGCCGGTAGTGAAGCGTGACATGCGAACCGGCCTTCACTTCTGAAATATCGATGATGCTCATGCTTAGCTCGTTGGACAAACGTCAGGTCGCGCGGCGCGCGAGGGGCGCGAGGGACGGATGGCCGCCCCACACAAAGCTTCTATTGTAAGCCACCTCGTCGCGGGGAGTTCGCGCCCTATGAACGCGCCCCCGACAGGCGTGGGGTACCGCCTGCAAAACCGCTAATCGGAGATGCGAAGATGAAAGATAGTTCCACCGTCGTACCGTTTCGCGCGCCGCCCGGCCGCGTACGCGCCGCCAAATACCGTCCGCGGGCAGGCGCGGCGCGCGATATGCCGCGCGAGCGGCTCATCGGCGCGGGTCCCGCCGCCCTCTCCAACACCGAGCTGATCGCCATCTTTCTGTGTTCGGGCTTGCCGGGCCACGACGTCTTCGACGTCGCGCGCTCCCTGCTCGAGCGTTTCGGCTCGCTGCGCGCGATGCTCGACGCGACGCCGGCCGATTTTCACGGCTTGCGCGGCATCGGCCCCGCCAAGACGGCCGTGCTGTTGGCCGTCATCGAAATGGCGCGCCGCGCGTTGGCGGAGCAAGCTCGCGAGCGCCCGCTCGTCGATTCGACCGCCGCCGTGCAAGATTACGTCCGGCTCCTGATCGGCGCCCGCCCGCACGAAGTTTTCGTCTGTCTCTATTTAGACGCGCGCCACCGGCTGATCGACACCGAGGAAACCTCGCGCGGCTCCCTGACCCGCCTCGCCGTCTATCCGCGCGAAATCGTGCGCCGCGCGCTGGAGGCGAACGCAGCGAGCTTGATCGTGGCGCACAATCACCCGTCGGGGGCCGTCAAACCGAGTGCGAGCGACCGCCAACTCACGCAGGTTCTGCGCGACGCCCTCGCGCTGATCGACGTGCGGCTCGTCGATCACCTCGTGGTCGGTCGGCACGACATCTTTTCGTTCGCGCACGCCGGCTGGCTTTGAAGCGCGCGGCCTTCGGCATGCCCGCCACAGGTCGATGCAAATTCGGTTTGATTTTTCGGCGCTTTTTCTGCTAGAATCGCCGTCTGCCTGTTTCCAACCCCGTTCAGAAGCTTGGGGGGAGGTCGCCGCGACCGGTTGCTGATCGGCTTCCCGTGCCCGAATGGGCCGCCCGGACCGCCCGCCTTTCCTGTTAGGCCCGACCCAGGCTTGAACCCCGAATTTAAGCGTTTTAGGAGTGCTCTCATATGGCACGCGTATGCCAAGTAACTGGGAAAGCGCCGATGAGCGGCAACAACGTTTCCCACGCGAACAACAAGACGAAGCGGCGCTTCCTGCCGAATCTGCAATACCGCCGTTTCTGGGTGGAAAGCGAAAACCGTTTCGTGCGCCTGCGCGTCTCGAACGCCGGTCTGCGCCTCATCGATAAGAACGGCATCGATACCGTGCTCGCCGATCTGCGCGCACGCGGCGAAATCTAAGGAGTAAGTCATGGCCAAAGGCGCACGCGACAAGATCAAGCTGGAATCGACCGCAGGCACGGGTCATTTCTACACGACCACGAAGAACAAGCGCAACATGCCGGAAAAGATGGAGATCATGAAGTTCGATCCCGTCGCCCGCAAGCATGTGGCGTACAAGGAAACGAAGATCAAGTAATCGGTTTCCTGCGAGCCCGAAGACACGAAAAGCCCCGCCTTGTGCGGGGCTTTTTGCTGCATGCGCTACCCGTTCCGCCTCGCGGCGCGGTATGCTCCCTCGTTTCCCCGTGCGAAATCGATAGGCGGCGGGTGCAAGCCGGACCGGGGACAAAGGATTTGCAGATATGAACTTCGACGTCGTAATCGTTGGCAGCGGGCTCGCGGGGCTGACCGTCGCATTGAACCTGGCTGAAAAGCGGCGCGTCGCCGTGATCGCCAAGCGGTCGATGATGGAAGGCGCGAGCGATTGGGCGCAAGGCGGCATCGCTGCCGTGCTCGACTCGGCGGACAGCGTCGAAAATCACGTCAACGACACGCTGATCGCCGGTGGCGGCCTATGCGACGAGGGCGCCACGCGCTTCATCGTCGAACATGGCCGAGCCGCCATCGAATGGCTGATCGCCCAAGGCGTACCGTTCACGCGCGACGACGCGGCGGAACTCGGTTTCCATCTGACGCGAGAAGGCGGCCATAGCCATCGCCGGATCATTCACGCAGCCGACGCGACAGGCCACGCCGTCGTCGCGACGCTTTCCGAGCGTGTCCGCGCCCATCCGAACATCACGCTGCTCGAAGACCATTACGCGATCGACCTCATCACGTCCGACCGCCTCGGTTTGCCGGGCCGGCGCTGCCACGGTCTTTATGCACTCGACCTGGCGAGCGGCCGCACCGTCACGCTGCAAGCGCCGCATACGATTCTCGCGACGGGCGGCGCCGGTAAGGTCTATCTCTATACGACGAATCCCGACACGGCGACCGGCGACGGTATCGCGATGGCCTGGCGCGCGGGCTGCCGGGTGTCGAACATGGAGTTCATCCAGTTCCATCCGACTTGCCTGTTCCACCCCTACGCGAAATCCTTCCTGATCACCGAAGCCGTACGCGGCGAAGGCGGCAAGCTCGTGCTGCCCGACGGCACGCGCTTCATGCCGGCCCATGACGAGCGGGCCGAACTCGCGCCGCGCGACATCGTGGCACGCGCGATCGACTTCGAGATCAAGAAGCGCGGCATCGATTGCGTCTACCTCGATATCAGCCATCAGCCGGCCGAGTTCCTGCGCGAGCACTTCCCCACGATCCTCGCGCGTTGCCTTGAATTCGGCATCGACATCACCAAAGACCCGATTCCCGTGGTACCGGCCGCGCATTACACGTGCGGCGGGGTCGTGACGGATCTGGCGGGCCGCACCGACCTGGCCGGGCTCTATGCCGTCGGCGAAACGTCTTGCACGGGGCTGCACGGCGCCAATCGCCTCGCCAGCAACTCGCTCCTCGAATGCCTCGTCGTGGGGCGTTCAGCGGCCGAGGCGATCGAGGCGGAAGGCTTCGATGCCGGCGCGCATGCGCCGCTGCCCGACTGGGACGAAAGCCGCGTGTCCGATCCCGATGAGGAAGTCGTCGTTGCGCACAACTGGGACGAACTGCGCCGGCTCATGTGGAATTACGTCGGCATCGTGCGAACCGATAAGCGCCTCACGCGCGCCAAGCATCGGATCGCGATGCTGCGCGACGAGATTCAGGAGTACTACGCGAATTTCAAGGTGAGCCGCGATTTGCTCGAGCTGCGCAATCTCGTCGACGTCGCTTCGTTGATCGTCGACAGCGCCCGCTCGCGCCGCGAGAGCCGCGGCTTGCACTACTCGCGCGATTGGCCGTCGGCGTTGCCCAAGGCGCTACCGACCGTCCTCTCCCCCGAGCGCGTGCGAAACCGGAAGGTGTGAGCGCGGATCGAGCCGGCCGGCGCGGCCGGCTCTTGCCCGCGTTAAATCAAGCGCATGGAGTAGTCGGTGGCGCGCACGTCCTTCGTCAGCGCGCCGATGGAGATGCGGTCCACGCCCGTTTCGGCGATCGTGCGCACCGTGTCGAAACTCACGCCACCCGAGACCTCGAGCAGCGCGCGTCCGCCCGTCAGTTTCACGGCATCGCGCATCGCGTCGAACGAGAAATTGTCGAGCAGGATCGACTCGGCCCGGTGCGCGAGCGCCGTCTCCAATTGTTCGAGCGTTTCGACTTCGATCTGGATCGATACGCCCGCGTCGAGCGCGTAGGCCGCATCCAGAGCCGCCCCCACCCCGCCGGCCGCGGCGATGTGGTTTTCCTTGATCAGAATGCCGTCATACAACGCAAGGCGTTGGTTCATGCCGCCCCCCACGCGCACCGCGTACTTTTGCGCGAGCCGCAGACCCGGCAGCGTCTTGCGCGTATCGAGGATGCGCGCGCGGGTGCCGGCGACGGCATCGACATAGCGCCGCGTGGCCGTGGCAACGCCGGAGAGTAGTTGCAGGAAGTTTAGGCCGTTGCGTTCGGCCGTCAGCAGCGAACGGGCCGGACCGCGCAAGAAGCAGACGGCTGAATCGGCCGCCATCACGTCGCCTTCGCGGTAGCGCCAGTCGATCTCGATCGATTCGTCCACCTGCCGCATCACGGCAACGAACCACGGCACACCGCAGAGCACCGCATCCTCACGCACGAGAATGCGTGCTTCGCGAATGGAATCGGCGGGTACGAGCCCTCCGGTACGATCGCCGTCGCCGACATCCTCCGCGAGCGCATCGGCCACATTGCGCGCCAGCGCCGCATCCAACGCCGCGCCGTATTGTCCACGGAGTTCGGCGTAAAGCGGCGAGACTGCGTCGGCGATGCGCGTTCCTTGTTGCTCGGTCATATGCTCTGGTCGTCCTTTGCGCCCCGCGCGGCCACGGAAGCGGCCGCGGGGCATCAATAGATAGTCACGCTGCGCGGGAGGGGCCGCCTCAAGCCGCGCCGATGCCCGCGAACAGCGCCGTGTCGCGAGCCAGGTCGCCGCTCGCGCGCACGCGCTTCTTGTGCTCCGCCGCGAATGCAAGCATCCGGTCGATCGGCACACGTGCACGCTCGCCGATGGCCGCGTCCACGAAGATTTCGTTATGGCCGCGTTCGAGTACGTCGACCAAGTTCGCGAGCCCGTTCATCGCCATCCACGGACAGTGCGCGCAACTCTTGCAAGTCGCGCTATTGCCCGCGGTCGGCGCGGCGATAAACGTCTTGCCGGGCGCGGCGAGCCGCATCTTGTGCAAGATACCGAGATCGGTCGCGACGATGAAGTGGGTGGCGGGAAGACGTGTGGCCGCATCGATCAGTTGGGTCGTCGAGCCGACGACGTCGGCCTGCGCCACCACGCTCGCGGGCGACTCCGGGTGCACGAGCACCTTGGCGCCCGGATGCTCGGCGCGAAGCAGATCGAGTTCGATACCCTTGAACTCGTCGTGAACGAGACATGAGCCCTGCCAGAGCAGCATGTCGGCACCCGTCTGCGCCTGGATATAGCCGCCAAGGTGGCGATCCGGCGCCCAAAGGATCTTTTCGCCGCGCGCATACAGATGCTTGACGATCTCCAGGCCGATCGAGGACGTGACCATCCAATCGGCGCGCGCCTTCACGGCGGCGCTCGTATTGGCGTAGACCACGACGGTGCGGTCCGGGTGCGCGTCGCAGAACGCAGAGAATTCGTCGGCGGGACAACCCAGATCCAGCGAGCACGTGGCGTCGAGGTCTGGCATCAAGATGCGCTTGCCGGGACTCAAAATCTTGGCCGTCTCGCCCATGAACCGCACGCCCGCGACCACCAGCGTTTGAGCGTCGTGGTCGCGGCCGAAGCGAGCCATCTCGAGCGAATCGGCCACGCAGCCGCCCGTTTCGTCAGCCAACTCCTGCAGTTCGCCATCGACGTAGTAATGCGCGACGAGCACGGCTTTTTCTCGCACGAGCAGTTCACGCACACGCGCCTTGAGCCGAGCACGCTCCTCCGGCGACGGCGCCGGCGGCACCTTGGCCCAAGCGTGGCCGACGCCGCAAACGGCGCCGCCTTGCGGCTTATCGAATTCGACGGTTTTAATGGCCGGATCCATCGTGTTCTCCACTAGTCCGCCTGGCGGCGTGGGCCCCTCGACGGGCGATCGCGGTAAGACGAGCGCAACGCGGGGGCCCAAAAAAGCAACACCCCGCCAAACGCGGGGTGTGTGACGTAACGAAATTTTAATGGATTTCGCGGATCGGCGCGCTCAGCGCTTAGGCGTAACGGCGCAAACGCATGGCGAATTCCTGCAGCGCCTTGATGCCGCTTTGCTCCGCGCGATGGCACCAGTCTTGGAGTTGCGCCAGCAATTGTTCACGCGAGGCGTTCGAGCGCTCCCAGATCGCGCTCAGATCGTTGCGCAGCTCGATGAACGTGCGCAGCGTTTGGCTGTCCGCGAAGATTTCCGGAAGCTGGCGCTTTTGCGGCTCGTCGAGTCCCGCCTCGTCTTTGTGGAACCAGTTACGAGCATTGCGCATCAGTTGATACTTCTCGCGCGCACCGATTTCCTTCAAGCGCGCGAGCTCCTGGCGATAGGCGCGTTTGACCGTCTTGCCGTAGCGCGCCATCACTTCATAGCGGTTGCTCAGCACGGCTTGCAGCGTGTCTTGATCGAGCACGAGCTTGCGGGCGGCGAGCCGCGGCGTGGGCGCGATCTTCTTGACCTTGGCAAGCCCCACGGCCGACATCAAGCGGATATAGAGCCAGCCGATATCGAACTCGTACCACTTGTTCGACAGCTTCGCCGACGTCGCGTACGTATGGTGATTGTTGTGCAGCTCTTCGCCGCCGATGATGATGCCCCACGGGAAGATGTTCGTGCTCGCGTCGGCCGAGTTGAAATTGCGGTAGCCCCAGAAATGCGCGAGCCCGTTGACGACGCCGGCCGCCCAGAACGGAATCCAAACCATCTGCACGGCCCAGACCGACAGCCCGACCACGCCGAACAATGCGACGTCGATCACCATCATGATGCTCACGCCGAGGATCGGATAGCGCGTGTACACATTGCGTTCGATCCAATCGTTGGGCGTGCCGTGGCCGAAACGGCGCAGCGTTTCCTCGTTCTTCGCCTCGGCGCGATAGAGTTCGGCGCCTTCGAGCAGCACCTTCCAGATACCGCGCGTCTGCGGGCTGTGCGGATCTTCCTCGGTCTCGCACTTCGCGTGATGCTTGCGGTGGATCGAGGCCCATTGCCCCGTCAGCATGCCCGTGGTCATCCACAACCAGAAGCGGAAAAAATGACTCGCGACGGGGTGCAGATCGAGCGCCCGGTGAGCTTGGCAGCGATGGAGATAAACCGTGACGCCGATGATCGTCACGTGTGTGACGGCAAGCGTGAACAAAACGACTTGCCACCACGAGAAACGAAGGAAACCGTGTGCAAGAAAATCAAGAAGGGAGTTCAGCAAGGCGTTGTACCTGTATTACGACGACGCCATTCCCGGAGGCGGGCGTCAAAAAGTTGAAAGCTGGCTTTCAGAACTGATCGGCATTCTACTGCAACCGCCGCAAGTATTTGTAACAAATGAGGTTTTCCCCTAGGCGCGGCCGCAACGGGCGCCAGGTTTATCCCGATTTACGGCGCGCGCCGGGCGGTGCGGCGGATCGACGCAGATGACGATCGCGCACCCCTCGATGCATCGCCAGCGAACCGCGTGCCTGCCGCGCAGGCTTATGCGGCGGGCTCGTCCGCCGGCAGCGTCCCGTTCGCGCCTTCGCGCCCTATTTCTACCGCGCCGCCGAGCCCTAACGGCAGGGCCCCGCCGACGAGATGGACATCGCGCCGCGTATACGGAATCGAGATGCCGTGCTCGTTGAATAGCCGCCAAATGTTGCGGTTGATCGTCGAACGGGTTCCGGCCGTGCCCTTCGCGGCTTCTTCGATCCAAAACCCGAGTTCGAGATTGATGCCGTCCGCTCCGAAGCCGACGAGGTAGGCGGCCGGCGCCGGATCGGCGACCACGCGTTCGACGTCTCGCGCCGCCTCCACGAGCAGCGCCAACGCGCGATCGAGATCGGCCGTATAGGCGATCTGCACGGCCGCCTTCGCATAGCCGCGCGTCAGGTAAGACGAATGGTTTTGCACGACGTCGGTCACGAGCTTTTCGTTTGGAATCAGCGTCTCGATGCCGTCCAGCCCGCGCACCGTCGTGTAGCGCGTACGGATCTCGGTGACTTGGCCTTGCAGCCCCGCGACGTTGATCGTGTCGCCGATCCGCAGCGACCGGTCGATCAGGATGATGAAGCCCGAGACGTAGTTGCTCGCGATCTTTTGCAAGCTGAAGCCGAGCCCCACGCCAAGCGCCCCGCCGAACACGCCGAGGACCGTGATGTCGATGCCGACGAGCGAGAAGCTGACCAGAAGCGCCGCCAGCACGAACAGCGCGCGTCCTAGCCGCGAAAGGACGACTCTGAGGTTCGCGTCGATGGAATGCGCGCGCATCACGCGGTCCTCGTACACCGACCCGAGCCAGAGCGCGAGGATCACGGTGGCGCAAACCCACATGAGGCCCGTCGTCAGCGAGAGCAGCGTCATATGCGCCGTGCCGACGCGAAAATGGACCGACTCCATCCAGCGCAGCACGTCGTCCTGAATACCGAGCACGGTCGCCACCATGCCGATCCAGACGAGGAACGAGACCAGCTTCTCGGTGATCGAGAGCCAAGCATGAGCTTGCCCCGATCGGGCAAACACGCGGCGCGCGATGAAAAAGACGATATAGATCAACGCGATGCCGATCAGCGGCACGAGCGCGAGCTCGAGCAGCGAGGTGGACATGTACTCGTCGAGCACCGTCTGCGCCACCCAAACCAGCGCGCCGCCGAGCAATGGGAACAGCGCCTTGTGCAGGCTTTCGGCGCCGAAGCGCGCGGCTTCGTGCCGGGCTCGCCGATGCGAATCGAGCTTGCGGCGCACGAGCCGAGCGAGCAGCCACGCGACGAGCAGCGTGCCGAGCAACGTGCTCGCCTGCCAAATCATGACGGGCTCGCCGTAATCGCGAACGATTCCGGCGAGCATATGGGAGAGGATACGGTTCTGAGTCATCGATCAGGGCAAAGGGCCGCCCGCGCGGCCCTTCATATCAAGCACGGCGTTCGAGGACCGCGGCGAAAAACCCGTCGGTCGCGTGCCGATGCGGCCACAGCGACAGGTAATCGCCCATCTCGAGTTCGATTCGCTGCTCGGCGAGCACTTGCCCCGCCGGGATCAGCGCGAAGCCCGGATGATCGGCCAGGAACCGCGTGACGATCGCTTCGTTCTCGGCCTCCAGCATGCTGCAGGTCGCATAGACGAGACGGCCGCCCGTTTTCACGAGACGGGCCGCGCTCGCGAGAATCGCGCCTTGCTTGGGCACCAACTCCTCGACCGACGCGGGGCTTTGGCGCCACTTCAGATCGGGATTGCGGCGCAACGTGCCGAGACCGCTGCACGGCGCATCGACGAGCACCCGGTCGATCTTGCCGGCCAACCGTTTGATCTTCGCATCCTGTTCGCTGTCGATGAGCACCGGGTGCACGTTCGACAAACCGCTGCGCGCGAGCCGGGGCTTGAGCTTGGCCAAGCGCCGATCCGAGACGTCGAACGCATACAGGCGCCCCGTCGAGCGCATCGCGGCGCCCAGCGCCAGCGTTTTACCGCCCGCGCCGGCGCAAAAATCGACGACCATCTCGCCGCGGCGCGGAGCCACGAGCGCACACAGCAACTGGCTGCCTTCGTCCTGCACTTCGATCCAACCGTCTTCGAACGGCTTCAATTTGGTCAACGCCGGCTTGCCCGCGACACGCACGCCGAGCGGCGCGAACGGCGTTGCCCCGGCGTCGATCCCCGACGCTCGCAATGCGTCGAGCACCTCTTCTCGATTGGCCTTGATCGGGTTCACGCGCAGATCGAGCGGCGCCGGGTAGTTCAGCGCGGCGGCCAGTTGCGAGAGCTCTTGCTCGTCGAACCGCTTCGCGAGCGCTTCGACGATCCACTCGGGCAGGTTCGTGCGCACGCGCAGAGGCAAGCTGGCCGGATCGATTTTCGACACGTGCTCGAGCCAGGCGCCTTCGGCCTCTGATACGAACGGCGCCACCGCCGCGCGGCCCGCCGTCTGCATTAGGCCGAGCAGCGCCAGGCGCCGCGTGGGGTTGCCGCTGCCGCTCTCCGCCAAATGCGCGAATTCCATGCGCCGGCGCAAAACGGCGAACACGGCCTCGGCGATGATCCCGCGCTCGGCATGGCCGAGCTTCGGATGCGCACGGAAAAACCGGCTCGTCGTCGCGTCGGCCGGGCCGGTGAACTTCAGAATCTCCGCCAGCAGCGTTTCCGTTTGGCCGATCAAAAAGCCATGCAGCGCGGAGTCGCGCCGGGCGCTGCCGGTACGACCCGCAACGCGGCCGGCGTTATCCTTGGGCGAGCCTTTTGCCGCACCTTTGTCTTTCTTCTTCATGCTTTTCATGCGCTCGTCCCTTCGGTATCCGAGAAAAACCATTGCGGTTCGGGCGGCGTGACCGTGACGCGCAGCCCCGCGAGCGTCAAACGCCCTTCAACGAACCAGCGCACGGCGCGCGGATAGATCGCGTGCTCGACGGCCAGCAGGCGCCGCGCGAGCGAGCGCGCGTCGTCCGCGGCCGTCACGGGAATCGCCCCTTGTACGACGATCGGGCCGTGGTCGAGTTCGGGCGTAACGAAATGGACGGTCGCGCCGTGCAGCGTGACGCCGGCTTGCAGCGCGCGCTCATGCGTGCGCAGGCCGGGAAAGCTCGGCAGCAGCGACGGGTGGATATTGAGCATGCGGCCCGCGTAGCGCTCGACGAACGTCAGCGTCAGCACGCGCATGAAACCGGCAAGCACGACGAGGTCGGGCGAAAAGCCGTCGACGACGCCGGCGAGGGCCGCATCGAAGGCCTCGCGATCGGCAAAGCCCCCGTGTTCGACGACGGCCGTCGCGATGCCGTGGGCTGCCGCGAACGCGAGCCCGGGCGCATCGGGCCGGTTCGACACGACCGCCGCGATGCGCGCCGGCCAGCGCTCGGCGGCGCAGGCGCGTACGATGGCTTCCATGTTGCTGCCGCGCCCGGAAATCAAAATCACGATATTTTTCATCCCGCGATTTTATCACCCGGGGGACCCGCGAAAGCCGCGCGCAGCCGCGCCGGTCCCCGAGCGTTTATAATCTTCTGCTTTGCGGCATTTGCCGCGCGCCCATCGATGTATGGCTTCGCGGCCCAGCGCCGCCCACCCCAACGGCTATCGTGAGAGTCTTCCGCGGTCTTCCCAACGCCGAAAGCCGCGCGCCCTGCGCGCTGACGATCGGCAACTTCGACGGTGTCCACCGCGGCCACCAGGCGTTGCTCGCCCGTGTGAGCGAGGCGGCGCATGCGCGCGGCCTGCCGGTCTGCGTGATGACCTTCGAGCCGCACCCGCGCGAGTTTTTCAACCCGGCGGGCGCGCCGCCGCGGATCGCCATGCTGCGCGACAAGCTCGAGGCGCTGCGCACCAACGGGGTCGATCGCGTCGTTGTCGAGCACTTCAACCATACGTTCGCGAGTCAAACGCCCGAGGCGTTCGTCAAACGGATCTTGGTCGACGGCTTGCACGCGCGCTGGGTCCTGATCGGCGACGATTTCCGCTACGGCGCCAAGCGCGCGGGCGACTTCGTCTCGCTGAAGGCGGCCGGCGAGCAGTACGGCTTCGAGGTCGAGCAGATGCCGACCGTCGCCGACCCGAGCGGCGCCCGCATTTCGAGTTCGGGCGTGCGCGCCTCGCTCGTCGCGGGCGATCTCGATGCGGCGCGCGCCGCGCTCGGCCGGCCTTATCAGATCAGCGGGCACGTCACGCATGGACTCAAGCTGGGGCGCGACCTGGGCTTCCCCACGCTCAATTTGCCGATCGCGCACAAGCGCCCCGCGCTCGCGGGGATCTTCGTCGTGCGCGTTCACGGTATCGAGGACGTCCCGTTGCCGGCCGTCGCGAGTCTCGGGCTGCGCCCTACCGTCGACGATTCGGGGCGCGTGCTGCTCGAGGTTCATTTACTCGATTGGCACGGCGACGCCTATGGCAAACTCGTGCGCGTCGAATTCCTGAAAAAGCTGCGCGACGAGAAGAAGTACCCCGATCTCGAAACGCTGACGGCGGCCATCGCCCACGACGTGGCGGTCGCCCGCGCTTACTTCGCGGCGCTCGGCGGGGCGAACGCCGCGCCGGGCTCGACGGGCGCCGCGGCGACGAGCGATAGCGCGCCGGGCAGCCGATCGACGGGGTTTTCCACATCGGCGACAGACCGAATTCGCTGACCGGCCCGCACGAACGCCGGCCCGCGCGCAAGAAGCGTTGGGTCGTGCAATACGACAGATCAATACCGAAGCGCCCACGGCTCGGGCGCCCACCGTTTTCAGCGATAGCACCATGAGCGACAAAAAAGCCGATTCGAAATCCCAGGCCAAGTATCCGGTCAACCTGCTCGACACGCCCTTCCCCATGCGCGGCGACTTGCCCAAGCGCGAACCGCAATGGGTCAAAGGCTGGCAAGAGAACCGCATCTACGAGAAGATCCGCGCCGCCAGCAAGGGCCGGCCGCTGTTCGTGCTGCACGACGGCCCCCCGTACGCCAACGGCGACATCCACCTCGGGCACGCGGTCAACAAGATCCTGAAGGACATCATCGTCAAGTCGCGCAACATGGCGGGCTTCGACGCGCCCTACGTGCCGGGCTGGGATTGCCACGGCATGCCGATCGAAATCCAGATCGAGAAGAAGTTCGGCAAGTCGCTGCCGGCCGAGGAAGTCCAGCGCAAGGCGCGCGCGTACGCGGGCGAGCAAATCGAAACGCAAAAGGCAGGCTTTAGGCGGCTTGGCGTCCTCGGCGATTGGGACAACCCGTACAAGACGATGAATTTCTCGAACGAGGCGGCCGAGATCCGCGCGCTCGCGAAAATTCTCGAGAAGGGCTACGTCTTCCGCGGCTTGAAGCCCGTGAACTGGTGCTTCGACTGCGGTTCCGCGCTGGCCGAGGCCGAAGTGGAATACAAGGACCGCGTCGATCCGTCGATCAGCGTGCTGTTCCCGTTCGCGGAGCCCGAAAAAACGGCGCAAGCGTTCGGCCTCGCAGCCCTGCCGCGCGCCGAGGGCGGCATCGTCATCTGGACGACCACGCCCTGGACGATCCCGGCCAACCAAGCATTGAACGTGCACCCCGAACTCGACTATGCGCTCGTCGATACGGAGCGCGGTCTGCTCGTGCTCGCACAAGAGCGCGTCGATGCATCGCTCAAGCAGTTCGGCCTGACGGGCAGCGTCATCGCCACCGCGGCGGGCGCGAAACTCGTCAATCTGCGCTTTCATCATCCGCTCGCATCGGCGCATCCGGGCTACAAGCGCACCGCGCCCGTTTATCTCGGCGAATACGTGACGATCGATTCGGGGACGGGCGTCGTGCACTCGTCGCCGGCCTACGGCGTCGAAGACTTCGTCTCGTGCAAGTCGCACGGCATGGCCGATTCCGACATCATCAACCCCGTGATGGGCGACGGCCGGTATATCGAATCGCTGCCGCTCTTCGGCGGGCTCACCATCTGGGAAGCCAATCCCAAAGTCGTCGAGGCGCTGACCGCCGCGGGCACGCTGCTGCATACCGAGAAGTATCAGCATAGCTACATGCATTGCTGGCGCCACAAGACGCCGATCATCTACCGCGCCACGTCGCAATGGTTCGCGGGCATGGACTTGACGCCGAAGGAAGGCGGCGCGACGCTGCGCGAAACGGCATTGGCCGGCGTCGAGGCCACGGCGTTCTACCCGTCGTGGGGTAAGCAGCGGCTGTTCAACATGATCGCGAATCGCCCCGACTGGACGCTCTCGCGCCAACGTCAATGGGGCGTACCAATGGCGTTCTTCGTGCACAAGGAGACGGGCGAATTGCATCCGCGCACGCTCGAGTTGCTCGAAGCCGTCGCACAGCGCGTCGAGGCCGGCGGGATCGAGGCATGGCAAACGCTCGACCCGCGCGAACTGCTTGGCGACGACGCCAATCTCTATGAAAAGAACCGCGACACGCTCGACGTCTGGTTCGATTCGGGCACGACCCATTGGCACGTGCTGCGCGGCTCGCATAAAGCGGTCTCGCATTTTCCGGCCGATTTGTACCTCGAAGGTTCCGACCAGCACCGCGGCTGGTTCCACTCGTCGCTGCTGACCGCTTCGATGCTCGACGGCCGCGCGCCGTATCGCGCGCTGCTCACGCACGGCTTCACCGTCGACGGCGAAGGCCGCAAGATGAGCAAGTCGCTCGGCAACGGGATTGACCCGCACGACGTGGCGAACCGGCTCGGCGCCGAGATCATCCGCCTATGGATCGCCTCGACCGACTACTCGGGCGAGCTCGCGATCTCCGAGGAAATTCTCAAGCGCGTCACCGAGAGCTATCGCCGCATCCGCAACACGCTGCGCTTCTTGCTCGCGAACCTGTCCGATTTCGATTACGCCCAGCATGCGTTGCCGGTGGACGCTTGGCTGGAGATCGACCGCTACGCCGTGGCGCTGGCCGGCGAATTGCAAAAGGACATCCTCGCGCACTACGAGAAGTACGAATTCCACCCGGTGGTCGCCAAGCTGCAGACGTTCTGCTCGGAGGATCTCGGCGGGTTCTATCTCGACGTCCTCAAGGATCGCCTCTACACGAGCGCGGCGAACTCGCCCGCACGCCGTTCGGCGCAAACGGCGCTGTATCACATCGCCCAAGGGTTGCTGCGCGTCATGGCGCCGTTCCTTTCGTTCACGGCCGAGGAAGCATGGAAAGTCTTCCAACCGGGCAGCGATACGATCTTTACCGAAACGTACTACGCATATCCCGGCGTCCCGGCAGCGGAGGGCTTGCTCTCGAAATGGTCGCTGCTGCGGGCGGTACGCGGCAACGTCATGAAGGCGCTCGAGGAAGCACGCTCGACCGATCAAATCGGCTCGTCGCTGCAAGCGGAAGTGACCGTGCGCGCAACGGGCGCAGCTTATGACGCGCTCGCGAGCCTCGGCGACGATCTGAAATTCGTCTTCATCACCTCAGATGCGACGCTCGTGAAGGTCGACTCGGACGCCGACGAAGGCGTCGATGTGATCAGCTCGAAGTACCTCAAATGCGAACGCTGCTGGCACTATCGCGCCGACGTGGGCGCGCACCCCGACCATCCGACGCTATGCGGGCGGTGCTTCAGCAACCTGTTCGGCGATGGCGAAAAAAGGAGCGCGGCATAATGGCTAAATCGCGTTCGATGCAAACGAGCACGTCGTCGTCCCTGGCTCCGTGGCTCGGCATTTCGCTGATCGTCATCTTGTTCGATCAGCTCACGAAGATCGCGGTCAAGAAGGTGTTCGCTTATGCCACGCCTTACGCCATCACGCCGTTCTTCAATTTCCTGCTGCTGTTCAACCGCGGGGCCGCGTTCAACTTTTTGTCGGAGGCCAGCGGCTGGCAACGATGGGCCTTCACGGCGCTCGGTGTGGCGGCGGCCTGCGTGATCGTGTACTTGCTCAAGCGCCACGGCAATCAGCGGCTCTTTTGCACCGCGCTGGCGCTCATCATGGGCGGTGCGCTCGGTAACGTCATCGACCGGCTCGTGCATGGCCGCGTGATCGACTTCCTCGACTTTCACGTCGGCGGCTGGCATTGGCCCTCGTTCAACTTGGCGGACAGCGCGATCGTCGTCGGCGCCGCGCTGCTCGTGCTCGACGAGTTGCGTCGCGTGCGCGGCGCGCGCTAAAGTCCGGCGCGGGCCGCATCGCCGCAGCGGTATGCGGCCCGTCCTGTCACGCGTGCATTCGGAGGCAACGTTGGCAACCGCAGAACTCGAAGGCAAGCGCGTCCTGCTCGGTATGACGGGCGGCATCGCTTGTTACAAGATCGCCGAGCTCACGCGGCTCATGACGAAGGCCGGCGCGAGCGTGCAGGTCGCGATGACCGAAGCCGCGACGCAGTTCATTACGCCCGTCACGATGCAGGCGTTGTCGGGGCATCCCGTGTTCACGAGCCAATGGGATGCGCGCATCGACAACAACATGCCGCATATCGATTTGTCGCGCGCCGCCGATGCCATCGTCATCGCGCCGGCCTCGGCGGATTTTCTGGCCAAGCTCGCGCACGGGCGTGCCGACGATTTGCTCTCGATCCTTTGCCTCGCGCGCGAGTGCCCGCTACTCGTCGTCCCCGCCATGAACCGGCAGATGTGGAGCAATCCGGCCACTCAGCGCAACGTCGCACAATTGCGGGCGGACGGCGTGATCATCCTCGGCCCCGACGCGGGATCGCAGGCCTGCGGCGAGGTCGGCGAAGGCCGCATGATCGAACCGGAAGCCGCGTACGAAGCCATCGTCTCGTTCTTCCGGCCGAAGTTGCTCGCCGGCCGGCGCGTGCTGATCACCGCGGGCCCGACGTTCGAGCCGATCGACCCCGTGCGCGGGATCACGAACCGCTCGAGCGGCAAGATGGGCTTCGCGCTCGCGCGGGCCGCGAGCCAAGCCGGCGCCGACGTGCGGTTGATCGCGGGCCCCGTTGCGCTCTCCACACCATGGGGCGTCGAGCGTGAGGACGTGGAAACGGCACAGCAGATGCACGATGCCGTCATGCACGCCGTGGCCGACTACGACGTATTCGTCGCGGTGGCGGCCGTGGCCGACTGGCGCGTTGCACAGGCGAGCGAGCACAAGATCAAAAAGACCGAGACGCACTCGGTGCCGACGTTGTCGTTCGTCGAAAATCCCGACATTCTCGCCACGGTGGCGCATCTGCCGAACCCGCCGTTTTGCGTCGGTTTTGCAGCGGAGAGCGGCAACCTCGAAGCAAACGGCGAACAGAAGCGGATGAGAAAGAACGTTCCGCTCTTGATCGGCAACCTCGGCCCCGCCACGTTCGGTCGCGACGATAACGAGGTCGTGCTGTTCGATGCTTCGGGGGTGACGCGGTTGCCGCGCGCGGGCAAGGACGCGTTGGCGAGCGTGCTGATCGCCGAGATTGCGCGGCGCCTGCCCGACGCAAGCCTCATCTCCTAGCTGGACCTGACGAAGAAGCGGCCCGCCGGGCCGCCCGCCTTACCCGGAACCCATGAAACTCGACCTGAAGATCCTCGACGCGCGCATGCGCGAACATCTCCCGGCCTACGCCACCCCCGGCAGTGCCGGCCTCGATCTGCGCGCCTGTATCGATCACGCGTTGACGCTCGAGCCCGGCCAGACGGCGCTCATTCCCACGGGCCTCGCGATACATGTCGGCGACCCCGGCTACGCCGCGCTGATCCTCCCGCGTTCTGGGCTCGGTCATAAGCACGGCATCGTCTTGGGCAATCTCGTCGGCTTGATCGATTCCGACTACCAAGGCGAGCTCATGATTTCGACGTGGAACCGCGGACAGACGAACTTCACGCTGAACCCGATGGAACGCTTGGCTCAACTCGTCATCGTTCCGGTGGTGCAGGCACAGTTCAACATCGTCGACGAATTTGCCGCGAGCGAACGCGGCACCGGCGGCTTCGGCAGCACCGGCAAGCATTGATCCTTCGATTCATGGATCGCTAGGCGCCGCCGGGCGCGGACGCTAACGCCCAAGCCAAGAACGCCCCAAAAAAAACGGCGCTTCCTGATACGAAGCGCCGTTTTTTACATCGGCGAACCGGAGTTCACCTAGCCTTGCTCGATTACTCGACTTCCACCGTCTCCGGATTCGGATTGCGCGGGGCGGCATTCTCGTCGAACGTCAGTTGCACCTTGTCGCTTTCGTCGACGTCGACCGTGACGCGCCCTCCGCTCATCAGCTTGCCGAACAGCAACTCGTCGGCCAGCGCACGGCGTATCGTGTCTTGGATGAGGCGCTGCATCGGCCGCGCGCCCATCAACGGATCGAAACCATGCTTCGCGAGGTGCTTGCGCAGCGCATCGGTGAAGAGCGCATCGACCTTTTTCTCGTGCAGTTGATCTTCAAGCTGCATGAGGAACTTGTCGACCACGCGCATGATGATTTCCTCATCGAGCGAGCGGAAGCTGATGACCGCGTCGAGCCGGTTGCGGAACTCGGGCGTGAACATCCGCTTGATGTCGGCCATTTCGTCGCCCGTTTCGCGGCGCGACGTGAAGCCGATCGTCCCTTTCTGCATCGATTCCGCGCCCGCATTCGTCGTCATGATGATGATGACGTTGCGGAAGTCTGCCTTGCGTCCGTTGTTATCGGTCAACGTGCCGTGGTCCATCACCTGGAGCAGCACGTTGAAGATGTCGGGGTGCGCCTTTTCGATTTCGTCGAGCAGCAGCACGCAATGCGGCTTCTTCGTCACGGCTTCGGTGAGCAGCCCACCTTGATCGAAACCGACGTAGCCCGGCGGCGCGCCGATCAGACGGCTGACGGCATGTCGTTCCATATACTCCGACATATCGAAGCGGATCAACTCGATGCCGAGCGTGAACGCGAGCTGACGCGCGACTTCGGTCTTACCGACACCGGTCGGACCCGAGAAGAGGAACGCACCGATCGGTTTGTCCGTCTTGCCGAGACCCGCGCGCGCCATCTTAATCGCGGCCGACAGCGCATCGATGGCCGGATCCTGACCGAACACCACCGCCTTCAGATCGCGATCGAGCGTTTGCAGCTTGCTGCGATCGTCTTGCGACACGCTTTGCGCCGGCACGCGCGCGATCTTGGAGATGATCTCCTCGATCTCGCCCTTGCCGATCGTCTTTTTCTGCTTCGACTTCGGCAAAATGCGCTGGGCCGCGCCCGCTTCGTCGATCACGTCGATGGCCTTATCGGGCAGATGACGGTCGGTGATAAAGCGCGCCGAGAGTTCCGCCGCGGCCGAGAGCGCACCCGACGAATACTTGACGCCGTGATGCTCCTCGAAGCGCGACTTCAGCCCGCGCAGGATCGCAACGGTCTGCTCGACGGTCGGCTCCGTCACGTCGATCTTCTGGAACCGCCGCGAGAGCGCCGCGTCCTTCTCGAAAATGCCGCGATACTCGGTGAACGTCGTGGCGCCGATGCACTTGAGCGTGCCCGACGACAGCGCCGGCTTGAGCAGATTCGAGGCGTCCAGCGTACCGCCCGACGCAGCGCCAGCGCCGATCAGCGTGTGGATTTCGTCGATGAATAAGATCGCGTGCGGACGCTCCTTCAGCTCCTTGAGCACCGTCTTCAGGCGCTGCTCGAAATCGCCGCGGTACTTGGTGCCCGCGAGCAACGCGCCCATGTCGAGCGAGTAGACCTGCGCGTCGGCAAGAATATCGGGCACTTCGCCACGCGTGATACGCCAGGCCAGGCCCTCCGCAATCGCGGTCTTGCCCACGCCGGCTTCGCCCACGAGCAGCGGATTGTTCTTACGGCGGCGGCACAGCACCTGAACGACGCGCTCGACCTCCGACTCGCGCCCGATCAGCGGATCGATGCGTCCGTCCTTGGCCATCTGGTTCAAGTTCTGCGTGAACTGCGCGAGCGGCGTTTCCTTCTGCGAGGCGGCGTCTTCCGACTCCGCGTTCGCGTCGCCCGCCTTGGCGGCGTCGCTGCTGTTCGTCTTCGCGATGCCATGCGAGATGAAGTTGACGACGTCCAGACGCGTCACGCCCTGCTGCTGCAGGTAGTAGACGGCGTGCGAATCCTTCTCGCCGAAGATCGCGACGAGGACGTTGGCGCCCGTCACTTCCTTCTTACCGTTAGAGGTGGACTGCACGTGCATGATCGCGCGCTGGATCACACGTTGAAAGCCGAGCGTCGGCTGCGTGTCCACGTCGTCGGTGCCGGGCACCGTCGGTGTGTTGTCGTGGATGAAATTGCGCAGGTTTTGGCGCAAATCCTCGATGTTCGCCGCGCACGCCCTCAACACCTCGGCGGCTGTCGGGTTGTCCAGCAATGCCAGCAACAAATGTTCGACCGTGATGAACTCGTGCCGCGCTTGGCGTGCTTCCATGAACGCCATGTGCAGGCTGACTTCCAGTTCCTGGGCAATCATGCTTCCTCCATCACGCACTGCAGCGGATGCCCTGCCTGCCTTGCGTGGGTAACGACTTGCTCGACCTTGGTCGCCGCGATATCCCGCGTATAGACCCCACATACCCCCCGCCCTTCGCGATGCACCTTCAGCATGATCTGCGTAGCGGTCTCTCTATCTTTATTGAAATATTCCTGCACGATCATCACGACAAATTCCATTGGCGTGAAATCGTCATTCAGCAGGACAACCTTATACATGGACGGCGGTTTCAGCGCTTTTTCCTGCCGCTCCAGTACGGTGCCATCCTGCTTGTCCGGGATAATCGCCATACACCCATTCTAAACAACTCGGACGGGCCCGCAATCTGCGCGAAAACCCGACCGACCAGTTGGTGGACCGGGCCACCGCCGAACGGCAGCCCGCGCGCTGCCCGTGCACCGATCGGGGGATTCCCGCACCGTGCGCGCCTCGCGCCCTCGCCGTGCCCCGCCGCCGCTTTGCTCGCGCGCGGCCGAGCGTCGCGGCCGATTCGAGTATCGCACATAGTGTGCCGACTTTCCCGACACCGTGCTTGAGCACATTGCGCGCCACGTCCGAGGCCCAGCCGAGCCTATCTGAGTCGATTATGCGACTTTTCAAGCCCGACCGCTTGCGCTAGCGCACAAAAGGAAAGCGGGAGAAACCCTAAAACCCCCATTCGATGCAACGTTCCAGGAATCATCTCAAAATTCACTTGACACCTGGTTAAAGAGATCCAACAATCAAGCTGGCACTTTTTTTCAGCTAGCCGCAAGAAGTGGGACACGAAAAAAAAATGCCGAGGTGAGCTAGTGCGGAGGGGGCGGCCGTCGAAAGCGGCTGTCGAGCTTTTCGAGCATGCTCGTGGGACATGAGTTACAGGGGAAGTTGGTATGGCAACTGGTACGGTCAAATGGTTCAATGACGCGAAAGGCTTCGGATTCATCACGCCCGATGAAGGCGGCGAGGATCTGTTTGCGCATTTCTCGGCCATCCAGATGAACGGTTTCAAAACGCTCAAGGAAGGTCAGAAGGTGAGCTTCGAGGTCGTGCAAGGACCGAAGGGCAAGCAAGCGTCGAACATTCAGTCCGCAGCCTAAGACTGATTCGACTGCAGCGCCTAGGAAACCCGGCTTCGGCCGGGTTTTTTTATTTTTAATTTTCCATACCGGTCTGTTCGCGTCGCGATCCGCTCACGGGGAAAGCGTCGCCGCGCGGGCCCTGACGTACATCGATGCATCCAATACCCCTGCCGTCGATCCCGCCGTGGATTCGGCGCCTTCGCTCAACAACGTCGAGCAGATCTATTACACGATCTGCCGACTGGAGAGCTTTGTAGATAGCAATGAATTGGACGACGCCTGCCTGCACCATATCATCAACCTTCGCCCCTTATGCACCGCGTGCAATACGTCCGATCGCAGTACGGCGCACCATGCATGACGAGAGATTCGTCGCTCGAGCGCACCATTTAATAGAGAGGTTTTCATGCCCAAGCTTCCGGCCACCGACTGGGATCGGATTCGAAAGATTTTTGCCGCAGCGGTCGATTTTTGCGAGCAGATGGAGGCGCTCGGGTATTCCGAGGAGGCTCGGACGCAATCGGCGCTGATCGATGGCACGAAGGTATCGGCGCACGAAGTCGTCACGAGCGCATGGTCGATTGCCGAGGCCACGCGTTATACGGTCATTCGGTCACGGCACGACGCGGATAACGACCTACCGTATGTACCGGAAACCGCGCGCATCATTACAGCGGCAGCCGGCGTCTGCGCCGAACTCGTTCATAACGATCGGAAGCTCGCCGCGGCAGCGAGAATCGATTATTTGACGACATGGCTCGAGAGCGATGGACTCAAGGCGCTGAAGGAGACGTTGGAGAAGCCTTGAACGCCGCGCGCCGAAAGAAAACCGCCCTATAGCGTCACCGCTTGTGGAGAGTCCTTCCACACCGGAAACCGGGCCGTTTCGTGCGGGCCGCGAGGCGTCGCGAAAGGCGTGAGCTCGGCCCACGTGTCTCCATCGGGCGTGCTGTACAAGATGAGCGCCTGCGCTGCCCTCAACGTGATGCCGAACCATCGGCGGAAGCCGTCGAAAACCGCCGTCTTCCACCGCGCGTCCGCGCTGTCATCAACCGTTTGCTGCTCCGGCACGCACATCGGACCGATGCGGCCAGTGGACGCATCCTCCGCACGATGCTCGAAGTATTTCAGCAAATCCCAGCAGCGGCCTCGGTAATGCACGCTCGCCGCGAGCGTCGTGCCGCTGACGAAAATCGTGATCGCCGGATGCAGTTTCGAAAGGCGAAATTCAGTCGACGTCCCGCGCTGTTTGCGCGGCAGGCGTTGTATCTCGCCTATCGATGCGCAAAGAGAGGATAGCCAAGCATATACGACGCGGCGCCGAGTGGAGCAGTGAACGTGCGCCCGGCGTCTTTCGCTCGCCTTCCGCGCGTATTGAAGCGGGTAGATGCCGCGCGCGCGCGATCTGCGCACTGGGCTGAATTTTCGTTGCCGTGACAGTGGGCGCCGGTGTTTGAACAACCTCGGCCGTCCGGCCCGCGTCTTACGTTTGATGTCGCTTCGCATGCCGGGCAGGATGCATGCTAGTCGTCGTTCGCGCGTTTGCTACAGCGCATGTTTGCTTTGCGCGGCTGCCCCGGGGCCCAAATTTTTCGAAGGCTGCCGCTGCCAGCGAAGAACGCAGCGACCCGCCTTCTCCTCTTACCATAGGCATAGGCGCAGAGCTCTATCGGAAGTAATGAACCCGATAGAGCCCTACGCGCGGATCACCAGCGATAACCGACGCCGGCCCCCGCGGCCACGGAACCATGACCGGAAACCGGCGTGGAAATCGAGCCCTTCACCATCCACGCGCGCGTGGCGACCGACAGACCGACAGCCATCGCCGATTGACCGCCGTATGTACCACCACCAAGAGCGACGACCTTTTCGCCCGGCAACACGGCTTGAGGCAGATTCGCCATGGCGATCGCAGCGGCCGAACCCGCATCCGAGTCCTTGCGGTACTTGCCCAAATCGCTGCGAACCGAATCGATCGCGCTATCCAATTGGCGCTTATTCACCGCGTCAGTGGGAGCCGTACCATCGGCAACGTTGGTGATTTGACGCTCAGCACCCGGCGCACCGACCGAAACCGTGTTGTCCCGGTCCGCGACACTACCTGCACCCAAGGCAACCGAATTGTTGCCGGTGACAGTCGTATTCGAGCCGATCGCGGTGCCGTTCGTACCCGTAACATTGGCGTTCGTACCGACTGCCGTTCCATTGGTCGAAGTGACAACCGCTTGGTGACCGACAGCCGTGCCGCCATCCGCGACAACGTTGCTGCTGGAACCGACGGAAGTTGCATTGACAGCGCCGGCCGTCGCATTGGTACCTGTTGCCGTGCCCGTTGCATCGAGCACGTTGGTGTTTCCGCCCGGCATCGAATTGACTTTCCCGACGAGCGAGGACAGTTGCGTGGCGACGCTAAAGAGCTGCGAACCGTTCACCGCGTCCGTGCTCGTGGCGCTGATCTGGCCAGCGGCAACGTTGACGACTTGCCGTTCCGTGCCGGCGGCGCCGACGCTGACCACGCCGACCGGATTTGACGCAGCGAAGCCGCTGTATGTAATACCGCCCACGACCTGACTTGCGACGGTCGTCGCAGCCTTCGTCGCCGAGCTGTTTCCGAGTGCAACGCTATTCGCATCCGCGGCGCTGGCTTGATCGCCGATAGCGACAGACATGTTCCCGGTTGCTTGCGAACGATCGCCGACCGCCACAGCCCAGGTACCCGTGGCGTTCGAGGCCCAACCCGCCGCGACCGTGTTTTGCCCTGTCGCAGTCGCTTGCGTGCCCATCGCGACGGAGCCCGACGAACCCGTCACCGCATTGAAGCCGACTGCGGTAGTCGAAAAACCGTTAGCCGTCGCACCGGAGCCGAGCGCGGTATTGTTCGTGCCGTTCGCCACGCTTCCCTGGCCGAATGCCGAAGTATTGGCACTGAGCGCTTGCGCGTTCGCGCCATTCGCTACGGAATTGTCGCCCGATGCGGTGCTGTTGTAGCCGGCCGCCGTCGAATTCGCCCCGGTTGCGAAGGCACCCGAACCGTAAGCGGCGCCATGCAAACCGCTTGCTTCGGCGCCCGCGCCCGCCGCGATCGCTTGCGCGCCGCCTGCCGACGACGTGTTGCCGATTGCGATCGCCGAATCACCCGTTGCCGAAGCGGCGCCGCCGACCGCTACGGAAACGCGCCCCGTGGCCGATGCGGCGGTGCCGCCCGCGAACGATTCATTACCCGTCGCGGTAGACGACACGCCGATCGCCGTGCCGTTGTGCGTCGAATTCGACTGAAAGCCCACCGCCGTGTTGCCGGTGGAAAAAGAAGTGACGTGTTGCGTGCTGTCTGTGCGCCAGTTGTCGATCAGCGAAGTGTCGGTGCCGCTCGCACCGGCCGTTGCCGTCGCACCTACCGCGGTCGAGTTGGCGGAAGTGGCCGACGACGATCCGCCCACTGCAACCGCGTTGTTCGCCGTCGCGTTGGTATTTGCGCCGAGGGCGCTCGCGTTGGTCCCCGTGGCCGTCGATCCGCCGCCGAATACGGTGGCGTCGGTGCCGGTCGCGGTGGCGTTCGCGCCGACAGTCGCGGCATTCGAACCGTTTGCGGTTGCTCGATCGCCGACAGCCGTCGCTTGCCCGCCCTGCGCCGCGACCGCGTTGCCAACGGCGGTGTTTTGGCTCGTGCCGTCCGCACCCGCCACAGCCGGGTTGTTCCCGCCCGTCGTGGCCGTCGGCGCGGCGGCAGCCCCGCCCAGCGTGGAAACGATGCCCTGGGCTTCGCCGCCGACTGCAAGGTTATCCGCGTGAGCGGAGCCTGCCGTCAGCGCAAGCGCTGCTACGATCGCCAGTGAGACCTTTGACTTCACGGGCGTGGCCGCCCCTCGATTCGCCTTCATGATTGCCCATTTCCTCGGTGAAAAATCAGCCTGGTGTCGCGGCGGATTTTTACAGAAACGTGGCCGATTAATACGATCTTTACGCGATTTTTGACAATATTTGAGACTTAGTCGACTTTTTAGGTTGTCTTGACCCAACATCTAATATTGTTTTGTTGCATCGAGAGCTACAATTCGGGTAGATAGCCACGACTACTGTAAGCCGGGTCGGCACCCACCCTCCTGCAGGCCGCCGCGAGGGCATGAGATAAAATGCCGCAAGGGGGGACCAATGACTGATACGCGAGCAGGTTTTGCGCGAACCGGGGCGAGGGACGGAACGGACGACCAGCGCAGGGCGATGTCGACGCAAGAACGTGTCTTCCTTACTCGGATCGGAGATGCCTTGGCGCGTGCGCGCCTCGAAAGGCGCATGACGCAAGAAGAAGTATCCGAACAACTGGGCGTCAATCCGGAAACCATCAGCCGCTTCGAACGCGGCCACACGGCTCCACCATTATTCAGGCTGTTCGAGCTTGCAACGCTCTACGGCGTACCACCCGAATCGCTGATCGCCGGAGGCGGTGGGCGCTCGCCCGATCCCGCACAAGAAATCTCGTCGCTACTGGCGAATCTCGCGCCGGCCGACCGTGAGTTTGTCCGGCAATGGGTGTCGGCGATGTGCGTGCAGTTGTCGAAGCGGTAGCGCCCGAGTCCCCCGCGCAAGATGGCGGGACTGACTGTCCTTTTGGCGACAGCGGCTGTAGAAGGAACTCGTGCGAGGAATAAGACTGTAGGCCGCCCACTCGTCGAGTGGCCCGCCGGGCTCACGCCTGACCGCATGAGTTCGCGCATCTGAAATCAGGGGTAATCACGATGCTACAGTCCTCATCGGCCGGATGGTCTCGCCGCTTGCCGGTACTCACTCCGATCGCCGTCGCCCTTTCCTTTGCCATGCCGCCCATCGCGTTCGCGGCCGGGTCGTTGCCGCAAGGCGGCCAGTTTATCGCCGGCTCCGGTTCGATCAACGGCAATGCCACCTCGCTCGCCATCAATCAAACCTCGAATCGCGGCGTGATCGATTGGAACAGCTTTTCCATCGGCAACGGCAACCATGTCATCATCAATAACGGCACGGGGGCCACGCTGAACCGCGTCATCGGCGCCGCACCCTCTTCGATTCTCGGGGCGCTTTCGGCAACGGGCAGTGTGTATCTCATCAATCCGCAAGGCATCGTCATCGGCAGCAGCGGTGTCGTTTCCACCGGCGGCCGTTTCGTCGCCTCTACGCTCGATACGGATAACGAGGCGTTCGTGAACGGCTCGACGCTGGCGTTCTCGAGTCAGCCCGGTGCCGCCGCAGGCACCGTCGTCAACCTCGGCAAGATTGCTTCGACCGGCGGCGACGTATTTCTGATTGCAAACAAGGAAGTCGACAACGTCGGCCGCATCAGTGCGCCCAAAGGCACCGCGGAGCTAGCCGCCGGACAAAACGTGCTGTTACAAGATTCGACGCAAAGCCAGCAAGTGTTCGTCCAACAAGGCAGCGCCGGCAACGTCGTCAATCGCGGTTCGGTCGAAGCGGCGCAGATCAACCTGCAAGCGGCGGACGGCAATGTCTATGCGCTGGCCGGCAACCATTCGATCCTGCGAGCCGCCGGCACCGCCACGCGTGAGGGCCATGTCTGGCTCGTCGCCGATACCGGTCGCGTCTGGATGGACGGGAAAGTCGACGCAACCAACGTCGATGGCAGCGGCGGCACGGTCGATACGAACGCCGCCACGGTGCGCATCGCCGGCGGCCCGACCGTGAAGGCGCAGCAGTGGACTATCGCCACGCCCAGCTTTACGATCGACGGGTCGGCCGCCCGGGTCTTCGAAAGCAATCTCGATCGCGGCACATCGATCAATCTGCAAACGACCGGCGCGGGCGGCGCCAGCGGCGATATCGACGTGGCGTCGAGCATTCACTGGACCGGACCTGCCTCGCTCACCCTCGGGGCCTATCATTCGTTGACGATAGAAGCGGCGGCGACCCTGAAAAACCGCGGTAGTGGGAACTTGACGCTGCGCGCCGACGTGCAAGGGATCGACAATGGCGGCAGTGTCACGAACAACGGCACGGTGGATTGGTCGTCGAGCCAAGGCATCGTCGGCCTGTTCTACGACATGAACGGCACCTACACGCCCGGAGCGCTCCTCGCCAATGCCTCGTGGGCATCGCCCGCGTATAGCGGTCTGGTCACGCAATTCACGGGCTATCAACTCGTCAATTCGTTGACCGATCTGGAAAACATCGACAAGGATGACCTTAACGGCAATTTCGCGCTCGGGAGAGACATCGACGCGAGCGCCACCAGCAACGGCTCCTTCGTTCCCATCGCCGCCGATGGCCGGCCTCCGTTTGGCGGACAGTTTGATGGACGGGGGCACACGATCAGCTCGTTGACGATAGCGGGCGAACCGCTCGGCGTGCCCTTCTACTCGGGTCTGTTCGCGTGGTTGGGCGTGGGCGCCGTAGTCCGCAATCTGAACGTCAACGCGATCGTGACGCCGTTCAGCACGGGTTCGACTGATTTAGAACTCGGTGTTGAGGGTATCCTGGCTGCGGAAAGTTGGGGGACGATCTCGAACGTCCACGTATCGGGAACGATTAACAACCTCATCGGCATCCCAGGCAACCAAGTTGAGTACACGACCATCGGCGGGCTGGTGGGCGCGAACTACGGCACGATCGAGCGCTCGTCGAGTACCGTGACCATCTCCACCAACGGATCGGCGGGCGGGCTCGTCGGCTATAACAAAGGTTCAATCATCCAGTCGTATGCCGCGGGGCAAGTGCAAGGTATTGAACTCGTGCTTGGCTCCCCGAATCCTGGCCCCTCGGAGGCGAGCGTCGCTGGGCTCGTCGACGGCAACGACGGGACGATCACGCAATCGTACTTCTCGGGCTTCGTGTCGAACCTATGCTTTAACCAGTCGTGCAGCGCAGCCGGGCTCGTCAACGCCAACAACGGGACAATCAGCCAATCATTCGTCAGTGGCTCGATCGGGGGATCCGGCCTCACGTCGCGGTACGGAATCGCCGAGGCTAACAACGGTACGATCACAAACGACGTCTATTGGAATAAGGATACGTGGGGCACCCTTGCTGGCGTCGGATCCGGTACGCCGTTGCCGGCCGCGAACGGTCTGACCACGGCTCAGATGAGCACTGCGTCGTCTTTCGTCGGTTACCAGTTTGGCCCGAATGGCGTGTGGGCGATGCCCGCCGGAGCAAGTTCTCCCGTCCTGCGATGGCAGCTCACGCCGTCCGTCAGCGAGTAGGTGCTTCGGCACTGGATGGCACGACTTGAGACTGCATGCGACATGTCGCAATGGCGCACGCGTCCGTCTCGGTCCATCCTAGTGGGACACGTGCAAAAGTCGCTCGAGATCATCCATCAACGCATGTCTGCGTTGCAGATCATCCTCGTAGATCATCGCCGACGCTTCGATATCCGCGGCGCAATGCGGACAGATCCGCTCGTTCGCATGAATATAGCCGTGACAGGCGCGGCAGATCGCGAGTCTGGGCGGGACTGTGCCCTCATCCGGCGAGTGGTTGCGCTTGTGCTTCCAGGCGAGTTCGATCACCTGCCCTGACCGTTCGGTGCTTGAAACGCGCTCGCCGTCCGATATCCGCTCCGTGACTAAATCGAAACGTCCCACCGCGAACGACGCCGGGCCGGCATCCTCGATCTTCTCGATACGCTCGCGCAATCCCTGCTTTTTGAGTTCGACCACGCGATAGTGGCAGTAGGGGTTGTTGCCCGGCTTGCCGAGCAGTGAATGCGACGTCCACGTGCATCCGCCGCGACAAACGTCAGCGTAGTAACAGGTGCGGCAAAAGCCCCACAAATCGTCCACCGACCGCAGCCGCCCGTAATGAACCGTCTCACTCGTGCGCCAGATTTCTTCAAGCGAAAGATCTCGCACATTGCCCCCGGCGAATCCGACCGTCGCGAGCGATGGGCAGCCCTTCACCGTGCCGTCCGCTTCGAGCGCAATGACGGTTTGACCGGCGGCGCAACCGGTCCAGTGAATGCGCTCGTCCCCGAATCCGCGCCAAACGTGCTCATAAGGACCGAAGTAGCCGATGTTGTTGCCGATCGTCATTAACAGCCCGCGATCGAGGCCCTGCTTGTACAAATCGGCCAGAAGGGGCATCAGTGTTTCGAGTTGATACGGCTGCAGAAGCAATTCGTCGTGATCGACCGCATTACCCATGGCCACGGTGAGTTGAGTCTGCCAGTGTGTCGCCCCCACGTCGATGATCGTGTCCATCAGCGCGGGAAGGTCGGACATCGTGAGCGCGCCGATCTGCGTGTTGACGCTCGTTGCAAGGCCGTGCGCACGCGCGCGCTTGAGCGTATCGAGCGCCTTGTCGAATGAACCCTTGACATTGCGCACCTTGTCGTGAAGCGGAGCTAGTCCATCGAGGGACACGCCGACGCCGTTCAAACCGGCCTGCGCCGCGCGAGCGAGCCGCTCGGGCGTCAGATTGCGCCCGCCCGTCTGGATAGCGCAGTACATGCCGTGCGCGCGGATGGCGCCGATGAGGTCGATCCAGTCCTTGCGCAGGTACGCTTCTCCGCCGATAAGCGATACCTCACGGGTTCCGAGCCTCGCCAGCGACTCGATCACTTGCAGACATTCGTCGGTCGATAGCTCGTTGTTGCGCCGACGGCCCGCTCGCGAACCGCAATGCAGGCACTTTAAATCGCAGGCCAGCGTGATCTCCCAAACGGCGTGAACCGGAACGAAACGCTTGTAGTCCTCTTCGTCTCGGTAGCGTGCAGGACGCTGACTGCGTTCGTACATGTCGGATTCCTAGCTAGGTTGCTCGGCGCTTTAGTTCAAGCGTTGCATCGTGCCGTAATAGGTTGTTCTTCCTAGTGGTGCGTGCCGTTGATTTGCGGCGCGCACCATGCGGCTATCAGCGCCCTTTTTCGATCCGCTCGATTTCGGCATCCAGGCGCTCGGCGAGTGTCTCCACGCTTTTGGCATGATTGAGGTAATCCCGCGCTTCGCTCGCCAACTTCTTCATGCGCGGCAGTTCGCCCGACTCGATCGCCTCCTGAACGCTATTGGCATACATGGGCCGCTCCAGGGATCCGTGAGAAGGTGTTTGTGTCATGACCAAGTGCTCCTGTATCGAACCGTTGACGGGGTGCAACGCCTTTACTATGTCAAACGTGTCGATTTTTGCTTCCCGCAAGACTCAAAGATTGGGAACGGAGAGACACGGCGTCCGCTGAAAGGCGCAAGGCTTACAGCAACGATTCGCGTTTTGAGAATCAAATAACACGACATCGAAAACAAAAAACGCCGATAAGTCACTGACCCATCGGCGATCATGCGACAGCCGCCGCCTTTCGCGCGGCCGCGTCCCGCTTCGGCGGCGCGTCGTCACACGACGCGAGGATGAACGCGATCGGATTGGACGCGCCTTGTTGATCGACGTCCGACACACCCCCATGGCGCCAAATGCCGCCCGTGCTACATGCGCAAAAAAACCCAGCCAATCGATTGATTTGGCTGGGTTTTTAGAGCTTCAAAGGACGTTACCGAACGTCCTCGAACCGACGCTTACATGTTTTCGATCAACACCTGACCGAAGCCCGAGCACGACACTTGGGTCGCGCCTTCCATCAGGCGGGCGAAGTCGTACGTCACGCGCTTTTGCAGAATCGACTTTTCCATCGACTTGATGATCACGTCGGCCGCTTCCGTCCAGCCCAAGTGACGCAGCATCATTTCGGCCGAGAGGATTTCCGAACCGGGGTTCACGTAGTCCTTACCCGCATACTTCGGCGCCGTGCCGTGCGTCGCTTCGAACATCGCCACGGAATCCGACAAGTTCGCGCCCGGGGCAATACCGATACCGCCCACTTGCGCGGCCAGTGCGTCCGAGATGTAGTCGCCGTTCAGGTTCAGCGTGGCGATGACGTCGTACTCGGCCGGACGCAGCAGGATCTGCTGCAAGAACGCGTCGGCAATCACGTCCTTCACGACGATCTCGTTGCCCGTCTTCGGGTTCTTGAACTTCATCCACGGGCCGCCGTCGATCAGCTCGGCGCCGAATTCCTTTTGCGCCAGCGCATAGCCGGCATCGCGGAACGCGCCTTCCGTGAACTTCATGATGTTGCCCTTGTGCACGAGCGTGACCGAGCGGCGGTCATTGTCGATCGCATACTGGATCGCCTTGCGCACGAGACGCTCGGTCCCTTCGCGCGACACGGGCTTCACGCCGATACCCGACGTTTCCGGGAAGCGGATCTTCTTCACGCCCATTTCTTCGCGCAGGAACTTGATGACCTTCTTGGCCTGCTCCGATTCCGCCGCCCATTCGATACCGGCGTAAATGTCTTCCGAGTTCTCGCGGAAGATCACCATGTTCGTCTTCTCGGGCTCGCGCACCGGCGAAGGCACGCCCTTGAAGTACTGCACCGGACGCAAGCAAACGTACAGGTCCAACTCTTGACGCAATGCCACGTTCAGCGAGCGGATGCCGCCGCCGACCGGCGTCGTCAGCGGACCCTTGATCGACACGACGTAGTCCTTCAGAACTTCCAGCGTTTCCTCGGGCAGCCACACGTCGGGACCGTAGACCTTCGTCGCCTTCTCGCCCGCGTAGATTTCCATCCAGTGAATCTTGCGCTTGCCGCCGTAAGCCTTCTCGACCGCCGCATCGACCACCTTGATCATCACGGGCGTGATGTCGAAGCCCGTGCCATCGCCTTCGATGTACGGAATGATCGGCTGGTCGGAAACGTTGAGCGAAAAGTCCGCGTTGACGGTGATCTTGTCACCGCCCGTCGGAACCTTGATGTGCTGATACGGCATGATCGACTCCAGTGTTGGCTGTGCGGGTGGAAAGCAGTGATGCGGTACGCGCGAACGGGCTCAGATCCTTCCCGAGCGCCTGCGCCGCGGCACGTGCCCAATCCTCGGTTCGGCGCGCTCCATCGGCTCGAGTGCGAACGCGGCTGGATGGCTATTCTAGCCCACGTCGGATTGGCGGCGGCTGCCCCCGCACCGTTCGGCACGGTGGGAACCGCCGCTCTCGCGACCCGAGGCAGAACCACGGTAGCGAGACGGGCAGTCTTCAGTCTTATATAAGACAAAAGACTTGGGCATTCCGTATTATGCATTAAGATTCCGCCATTTGCCATAGAGGCGGTGAGACCGGGCCGGCGCGACAATGCGCGCGGAGCCGCCCTTCTCGTCCTCGCTCGAGTTCCTTTTCCATGCGTTTGATCGCTCTTAACAAACCGTTCGGCACGATCTGCCAGTTCTCGGCGCACGAGACGCGCGCCTCGCTCGGCGATTGGGTCGACGTGCCCGGCGTCTATCCGGCCGGCCGGCTCGATGCCGACAGCGAGGGGCTGCTCTTGCTCACGGACGACGGCGGTCTGCAAACGCGCATCGCCGAACCCCGGCACAAACTCGTCAAACGCTACTGGGCACAAGTCGAAGGTCTACCCGAGCGCGCGGCGCTCGCGCGGCTCGCGTCCGGCGTCGATCTCGGCGACTATGTGACGCGCCCGTGTCAGGCACGGCTCATCGATGAACCCACGGCACTTTGGCCACGTGTGCCGCCCATCCGCTACCGCGCCGCCATCCCGACGAGTTGGATCGAAATCGCCATCGCGGAAGGAAAAAACCGGCAAGTGCGCCGGATGACCGCCGCGGTCGGTTTTCCCACCTTACGGCTCGTCAGGGTTGCCGTCGGCAAGCTTGACCTGTTCGCGCTCGGCCTCGCACCGGGCGCATGGTGCGACCTGCCGCCGCGCGCGCCGTGGGACGGTGTGCCGCAACAGCCCGCCTCCAAGCCTCGAGGGCGCTGAGCAGGTTGGGCTAACTCATTGTGCCGATAGGCTTTTTCATCCCGAGCTCCAGCGCGTTGAGACGCAAAGGAAGTCACGACACGTCTTGTTACACGCGCTGCGCGGGAAATTCGGAGAAATACGTCAACCGCCTGCTCGCGTCGCGCGTTATCCGACGCAGATGCCGCCCGAAGCTATCCGGCATTGGCCTTCGGCAGCCGCCGGCCGTATCGCTCGAACGATACGGGACGTGGACCCGAGTGCCCGCAGACGCGTCGGCAAATTTGTTTGATGCGGCTGTCAACCGAAAGGTGGATGGCACGTTTACCGACTTGACTCATTGACCGGGTCATTTGGTTAATTAACTAAAGCTGAGGATTTACAAATGAACAAACTGATCGCCGCTCTGGTCGCTGGCCTGTTCGCAACGGCTGCTTTCGCACAAGCTTCGGCTCCGGCAGCTCCCGCTGCTGACGCTGCTTCGGCTCCGGCTGCTAAGACGGAAAAGAAGGCTGCTAAGCACCACGCTAAGAAGCACCACGCTAAGAAGGCTGCTGCGGCTGACGCGGCTTCGGGCGCTTCGGAGTAAGTTTGTTGTAACGACGCAGTCAAGAACTAGCAGTACTGCCGTTCTTTACGGCGTTGAAAGGCAGGTGACCGCAAGGCGCCTGCCTTTTTCTTTTTCATGCGCGCCGGCTTTGCATTGCCCGTGTCCGCTCGCGTAACATGCGCTGATTTCTCGTCGTCGAAAAGGAGTGGTGTCGTGCGATTTTCGTTTCGCTCGTGGATGGCGCGCCTCGCGCTTCGCCTCGCTTTGCCCGCTTGCGCCCTCGCGGCGGCGCTGTTCGTGCCCGCGACGCTGTTCGCGCAAGCCATGCCCGCGGGCGCCAAGCCGCCCGAGGCCTTCCCGCGCGTGAAGCTCACAGCCGGGATGTTCGTGATCGATGCGGCGGTGGCCGCCAACGATGCCGACCGCGAGCAAGGCCTCATGTATCGAACCCAGCTTGCGCCGAACGAAGGCATGCTGTTCGTGTTCAACGAGAACGCGGTCCACTGCTTTTGGATGAAGAACACGTTGATCCCGCTCTCGATCGCCTTCATCCGCGCCGACGGCACGATCACCGACGTCGACGAAATGCAGGCCGAGACGACGAACAACCATTGCCCGCGCAACAACGGGACCTATGCACTCGAAATGAGCAAGGGTTGGTTCGCCGCGAAGGGCATTCGCCCGGGCATGAAGATCGTCGGACTTCCGCAGCCGCAGTAACCGTCCAAGCACACCAGCCCGGTCCCGCCGGGCCGTCCATGCGCGAAACGGCATGCGCCGGCTCGCGCCCCCGCCTGCCCCGCCCCCGTGATCGCGATCGACACGCTATTGCCGATGCGTTTAATTCACAAAAGCGAGAATGGGACCGGTGACATTAAAAACGTGCCGGGTAAAATAATTCCAAGCGCACCGATACTTTTGTCAGTTGTTGATCGCGGAGCAAAGTGATTAACTGCCACCCATTAAAACAACGATAATCGTCTCTGAATTAACGACTCATACCCTTAAACGAACCGAACATCGCCCTCCAGCCTATGCATTGAATGCGACCGCCAGCCGTACCGTGCGTCGATCCGCCGGAACCGTCCCCGCCCGTGACAAGCACGGGCGGGGGCGCCTCGGACGATGGCTCGTGCTTATTCGTTCGTTTCAAGCAAGAAGACTTACCGGCTGATCGTTTAAACGTCGTATCGGCGCCGTCATCCGTCGCGAATAGATCAATCCGGCGAAGCCGCCGCACATCGATTAATCGATCGAATATGGAACACACCATTTAAGCGGAACCAACATGAAATAAGGGGCTTAAAATGAATAAGATCGCAATGTATCTAGGTATTTCATTGTTCGGATCGGCCATCGCGGTCGGTGCGAGCGCGCAGCAGGTGAAAGTCCACGGCGCGGTTACCCACTTCACGCAACCGGCTCAAGCAGCGCAATCGAGTATGATCGATTTCGCGCACGCCCAGCCGATGCCGCTGCCGACCACAGGTTTCGCGGCGCCGGCAGCCTCGGACGCGTTACTACAGCCTCCAGCCCGCATGGGCGCACCGGGCGCCGTGCCGGGCGGCCAAGGAGACGGCAAGCGCATGCCCCTGCAACTTGCGCCGACCCGCGCGCTCGACAGTCAAGACCAAGTGAGCCCGCAAGAGTTCGGGACGTCGAATCAGCCCTTCACGACGAATCGAGTCAACGCTGCCGGCGACAATACGCAGTTCTACTACGCGTTCCGGCCGGCCGGGAAGCTGTTCTTCAACATCGGCTCGGCGACTTACGTCTGCTCCGCCTCCCTCATCAAGCCCGGCATCGTCGTGACCGCCGCCCACTGCGTAGCCAATTTCGGCCGGCAGCAATTTTACGGCAACTGGCAATTCGTACCGGCCTATAGCAACGGCAGCGCACCGTACGGCGTCTGGCGCGCAGCGTCGGCGACGATCTTGACCTCGTATTACAACGGGACGGATTCGTGCGCCGTAAGCGGTGTCGTCTGCCAAGACGACGTCGCGGTGCTCACGCTAGCACCGCAATCGGGCAGCTACGCCGGCAACCGTACAGGATGGTATGGCTACGGCTGGAACGGCTACGGCTTCAACGGGTCGGCGCAGGCGCTGATCAATCAGCTCGGCTATCCGGTCGCCTTGGACGGCGGACTGCTCATGGAGCGCAACGACTCCCAAGGCTACACGGCCGCGAGCTTCTCCAACAACACCATCATCGGCTCGCTGATGACGGGCGGCTCGAGCGGCGGCCCGTGGGAAGTCAATCTCGGGATTGCGCCTAGCCTTTCGGGCACGAGTTTCGGCGCCGCCGCGGCGCGCAACACGGTCGTCGGCGTCACGAGCTGGGGTTACACCGACACGACGATCAAGCAGCAAGGGGCCTCGCCGTTCACGAGCGGCAACATCGTCGTCCTCGTGAACGCCGTTTGCTCGGCCACGCCAGGCGCGTGCTGAGCACCCCCGCCCGCGCCGGCCGGCGCGGGATCGCTTAATCAGGGCGGCGCCGATCGGCGCCGCCCTTTTTCTTTGTCTCCCGCGGCCGGGCAGCTTCCATGCAAAACGATCGGGCAGGCGCTATGCTCTAGGTCTGCAACACCGCATGTGCCGCGCGGTTCGGAGCTACGCTCCGGCGTTCGCGGCGCCCACACTCCAAGGAGATCGACGTGCCCCGCAAGACTCCCATCGAGCGCTATCGGAATATCGGCATCAGCGCTCACATCGACGCAGGCAAAACCACGACTACCGAACGTATCCTGTTTTACACGGGCGTGAGCCACAAGATCGGTGAAGTTCACGAGGGCGCGGCCGTGATGGACTGGATGGAGCAAGAGCAGGAGCGCGGCATCACGATCACCTCCGCCGCGACGACGGCCTTCTGGAAAGGCATGGCCGGCAACTACCCCGAGCACCGGATCAACATCATCGATACCCCGGGCCACGTCGACTTCACGATCGAGGTGGAACGCTCGATGCGCGTGCTCGACGGCGCCTGCATGGTCTACGACTCGGTGGGCGGCGTGCAGCCGCAGTCGGAAACCGTTTGGCGTCAAGCCAATAAGTACAAGGTGCCCCGGATCGCGTTCGTCAACAAGATGGACCGCATCGGCGCGGACTTTTTCCGCGTCCAGCGTCAAATCGGCGAACGGCTGAAAGGCGTGGCCGTGCCGATCCAAATCCCCGTGGGCGCCGAAGAGCACTTCCAAGGCGTGATCGACCTCGTCAAGATGAAAGCGATCATCTGGGATGAGGAAAGCCAGGGCGTGAAGTTCGAGTATCAGGACATTCCCGAGAACCTGCGCGCGACGGCCGAGGAGTGGCGCGAGAAGATGGTCGAGGCCGCCGCCGAAGCGAGCGAGGAGTTGCTCGAGAAATACCTGAACGATCATACCTCGCTCACCGAGGCCGAGATCAAGGGCGGCTTGCGCAAGCGCACGATCGCCAACGAGATCGTGCCGATGCTGTGCGGCAGCGCGTTCAAGAACAAGGGCGTGCAGGCCATGCTCGACGCCGTCATCGATTACCTGCCTTCGCCCATCGACGTGCCCGCCATTCTCGGCCACGACGAGGACGACAAGGAAGCCGAACGCCACCCGAGCGACGACGAGCCGTTCTCGGCCCTTGCGTTCAAGATCATGACAGACCCGTTCGTCGGACAGTTGATCTTTTTCCGCGTCTACTCGGGCATCGTCAATTCGGGCGATACGGTCCTGAACTCGACGAAGGACAAGAAGGAGCGCATCGGCCGCATCTTGCAGATGCACGCGAACGACCGCAAGGAAATCAAAGAGGTCTACGCGGGCGATATCGCCGCCGCCGTCGGTCTGAAGGAAGCGACGACGGGCGACACGCTCTGCGATCCGGCCAATCCGATCATTCTCGAAAAGATGATCTTTCCCGAGCCCGTGATCTCGCAAGCGGTCGAGCCGAAGACGAAGGCCGACCAGGAAAAGATGGGCATCGCGCTCAATCGTCTGGCGCAGGAAGATCCGTCGTTCCGCGTGCAAACGGATGAGGAATCGGGGCAGACGATCATCTCCGGCATGGGCGAGTTGCACCTCGAAATTCTCGTCGACCGCATGAAGCGCGAGTTCAACGTGGAAGCGACGGTGGGCAAGCCGCAAGTCGCGTACCGCGAGACGATCCGCACGACCGCCGAGGATGTCGAAGGCAAGTTCGTCAAGCAATCGGGCGGCCGCGGCCAATACGGTCACGTCGTCATCAAGATGGAGCCGCAACCGCCGGGCAAGGGCTATGAGTTCGTCGATGCCATCAAAGGCGGCGTCGTGCCGCGCGAATACATTCCGGCCGTCGATAAAGGCATTCAAGAGACGCTCAAGAGCGGTGTGCTGGCGGGCTATCCCGTCGTCGATGTGAAGGTGACGCTTACGTTCGGTTCGTACCACGACGTCGACTCGAACGAAAACGCCTTCCGCATGGCCGGCTCGATGGCGTTCAAGGAAGGAATGCGGCGTGCCAAGCCGGTGCTGCTCGAGCCGATGATGGCCGTCGAGGTGGAGACGCCCGAAGACTTCATGGGCAACGTCATGGGCGATCTCTCGGGCCGACGCGGTATCGTGCAGGGCATGGAGGATATCGCGGGCGGCGGCGGTAAGGTCATTCGCGCCGAGGTGCCGCTTGCGGAGATGTTCGGCTATTCGACGTCGCTGCGCTCGCTCACGCAAGGGCGCGCCACCTATACGATGGAGTTCAAGCATTACGCCGAAACGCCGGTCAACGTCTCCGAGGGGATCGTCAACGCGAAGACGAAGTAGCGTGTTTTAGGCCCGCTCCGGTGTTCGCACCGGAGTAGCAATCGCCGAGCCTGCCGGGGCGCCGCACCCCCGGCAGGCTTTTTTGTCGGCACCTCACCCGCGCTGCCGCGTTAAACTGCAACGGCATTGTGCCGTCGCAGTACCGCTCGTCGTCGCCGCGCCTTCAGCTCACGCGCTTCCCTACGAACCGGAACCTCCCGATGAAGATACCCGCTGCGCTTGCCCCCGCCCTGCACACCGCCCGTCGCGATGCCGGCGAACTCGGCAATCACGCCATCGACGAATATCTCGCACGACGCATCTCGCGGCGCGATTTACTGCGCCATGCGAGCGTGCTTGGCTGCTCGAGCGTCGTGCTCGCGGCCGGCGCGCTCGTGGCGCCGGGACGCGCACGCGCGCAAAACGCCACGGCCGGCGCGAATGCGACGATACGGGTGGCGCACCTGACGCCCGCCGGCCGCGTGGATCCGCTGACCGTCGCCGATGCGGCGGGGCTGTGTCTCATTGCGCAAACGGGCGAGTTTCTCGTCAACGACACGGCGGAACGGGCCGCGCTGACACCGGCGCTCGCTCTGTCATGGAGCGCCAACGAGAAAGGCGACGTCTGGACGTTCAAGCTCCGGCCGAACGTGAAGTTTCACGACGGGCGCATGCTAAGCGCCAAGGACGTCGCGGCCACGTTCGATCGTCTGGCCGACCCCGCAAGCGGCTCGGCGGCGCTGTCGGTCTTCAAAGGGGTGCTCTCCAAAGGCGGCGCGCGCGTCGTCGACGACCAGACGGTCGCCTTCCATCTCGATGCGCCCAACGGCAACTTTCCCTACTACGTTTCCTCGGATAACTACAACGCGGTGATCTTGCCCGCGGGCTCGGCCGGCGATTACGAGCAGAGCTTCATCGGCACCGGCCCATTCAAACTGGAACGCTATGAGGCCAAGCGCGGCGCCTCGTTCGTCCGCAATCCAGATTACTGGGGCGAGAAAGCGTTGCCGGCGCGGGTGCAGTTCGCTTTTTACGCCGACCAGCAAGCCCAGATTCTTGCCTTGCAGGGACGCCAGGCCGACGTCATGGGCGATCTGACCGTGCAAGGCGGCCTAGGCATTTTGAACAACCCGGAGTTTACGGTGCAGGGCGTCAAATCGAGCGCGCACCGCCAGATCCATATGCGCTGCGATACGGCGCCTTTCAACGACAAGCGCGTGCGCCAAGCGCTCGCGCTCGCCGTCGATCGCGACGTGCTCGTGCGTGGGCTGTTCAAGGGGCGAGCCGCGCTCGGCAACGATAGCCCGTTCGCACCGGTCTTTCCATCGACGGATACCTCGGTCGCTCAGCGCCGCCTCGATATTGCCCAGGCGAAGAAATTGCTGGCGCAAGCGGGGCACCCCAACGGTTTCGCCGCCACGCTGACCACCGAGAAATTCATGGAGATTCCCGATCTCGCCGTCGTCCTGCAAAACGAGGCAAAGGCCATCGGCGTCAACCTCTCGCTCAAAGTCGAAAGCCAAGGGCAGTACTATGGCAAGGGCACGTTCGGCAGTTCCGATTGGCTCGATGCGCCGCTCGGCATTACCGACTATGGCCATCGCGGCGTGCCGAACCTGTTCTTGAACGCCCCGCTCGTCAGCGGCGGCGCATGGAATGCCGCGCATTTCGCGAACGCGCAATACGACAAGCTCGCCGCGCAGTTCGTGGCCGCGCTCGATGTCGGTTCGCAAAAGAAGATCGCCGGCGAGATCGAGCGGCTGCTGCTCGACGAAACGCCGATGATCATCCCGTTCTTTTTCGATCAGCTCGTGGCGACGCGCAAGAACTTGACGGGGGTTCGCTTCACCGCCATTTCTCAGATGTATTTCGACCGCGCTCGACTGACGACATAACCCGGCCGCCTGCGTCGAGGCCCGCGTCGAGCTTTGCCAATGGATTGATTGACACTTCGATCACCGTGCCGATGTCCGACTCCGCTTTCGCGTTTCGCCCCCGTGCCGCGCGCGGCAACGCGACACGCATCGCTCGTTTTCTCGCCGGCAGGCTGGCGTTGTCGCTCGTGACGCTCTGGCTGCTGTCGGTCATCGTCTTTGCGCTCGGTCAGTTGCTGCCGGGCGATATCGGCCGCGCGATTCTCGGGCCGCTGGCCGATGCGCGCGCCGTCGCCACGCTCGATCATGAGCTCGGCGTCGACCGCCCCGTACTCGTTCAATACGCGCAATGGATCTGCCGCTTCGTACAGGGCGACATGGGGATGTCCTATGCGTTTCGCTCGCCGGTCGCGCCGTTCGTCGGCGCGGCGCTGCTGCGCTCCGCCAAGCTGGGCGCGCTGGCGTTCGTCATCGTCGTGCCGCTCGCGATCTCGGCCGGCGTTTGGGCCGCGCTACACGCGGGAAGGTGGCTCGATCGCACGATCATGATCGTCGGTCTCTCTGCCACCGTCGTGCCCGAGTTCGTATCGTCCATCACGCTCATTCTGATCTTCGGCGTTTGGCTGCGATGGCTGCCGAGCGAGGCAGGCTATCCGGACGATGCCGGTTTGCTGACCGCGTTGCGTCATCTGATCTTGCCCGCGTTGCCGCTCGTATTCGTCTTCTTCGGCTATATCGCGAGGATGGCGCGCGCGGGCACGGCCGAGGCGCTCGATGCGGACTACACGCGCACGGCCGTCCTCAAAGGTTTGCCTCGGCGTGTCGTCATCGTCCGTCACGTGCTGCCCAATGCGCTGACCCCGACGATCACGGTGGCGGCCACTCAGATCGGATACATGGTGGGCGGACTCGTCGTCGTCGAGACGCTATTTCACTACCAGGGCATCGGCTCGCTGATCTACAACGCGGCCACGGCGAAGGACTTCCCGATGCTCGAAGCGGGCGTGCTCACGGTGGGCGTCGTCTATATGGTCGCGAATCTAATTGCCGATGCGCTCATCGTCATGCTCGATCCGCGTATTCGAGTCGGAGGTGCCGCATGAATCAGGCCGCCGACACGCGCGATGCGCCAGGCGCCGGCGAGCGCCCGCTGCGCTCGCCGCGCTTCGAAGCGCTGCGCGCGCTCACGCGTTCGCCGAGCTTCGTCATCGGCGCGGCGATCGTGCTGGTGTGGGTCGTCTGCGCGATCTTCGGACCGTGGCTCGTGCGGCTCGACCCGTTCGCGTCCGATCCGCTCAATTCGTTGCTGCCGCCGAGCCGCGCGCATTGGTTCGGCACCGATCAGCTCGGGCGCGATGTCTTCTCGCGTGTCATCGTCGGCGCGCGCGACATTCTCACGATCGCACCGCTCGCCACGCTCGTCGGTACGTTCGCGGGCACGGCGCTTGGCCTCGTCGTCGGATATTTCGGCGGATGGCTCGACAATCTAATCGGGCGCCTAATCGACGCCCTGCTCGCGTTGCCGCTCGTCGTGCTCGCGCTCGCGGCGCTTGCCGCGCTGGGCGCCTCGAACGCGGCCGTCATCCTCGTGATCGGCCTTACGTTCATGCCGATCACCGCGCGCACCGTTCGCGCGGCCGTGTTCTCCGAGCGTCACCTCGACTACGTCGATGCGGCTCAATTGCGCGGCGAGGGGGCCCTATACATCATGTTCATCGAAATCCTGCCGAACGTGCTGCCGCCGATCGTCGTCGAGGCGACGGTGCGGCTCGGCTACGCCATCTTCGCCGTGGCGACGCTTTCGTTCCTGGGGTTCGGGATCCAACCGCCATCGGCCGACTGGGGGCTCGCGCTATCCGAATCCTATTCGCTGATGACAGGCGGTGCCTGGTGGACCGTCGTGTTCGATGCGGCAGCGATCGCCACGCTCGTCGTCGGCGTCAATCTGATCGCCGATAGCGTGCAAGGAGTCTTCGAGCGATGAAGGCCGCAGCGCGCCGCACCTATCCCGCCTTCGAGCCGGCGCCGCCCGGCAGCAACGATGCGCTTGCCGTGCTCGGCTTGACCCTCGCCTACCGCGTACGCGGCCGCGAGCGCGAAGTACTGCACGACGTCACGTTCCGCGTGCGGCGCGGGGAGGCCTACGGGCTCGTCGGAGAATCGGGCTGCGGTAAGTCGACGGTTGCGCTAGCCGCGCTCGCCTACCTGCCGCGCAACGGCAAAATCAAGGCGGGCCGCATCTCGATCGCCGGCCGCGAAGTGGGCTCGCTCGCCCCCGATGAATTGCGCGCACTGCGTGCCCGCACCGTGTCGATGGTCTATCAGGATCCTTCGCGCGCACTGAATCCGTCGCTGACGATCGGACGGCAAGTATCCGAAGCGTTCGAGCTCGCCGGCGCGTCGCGCGTCGATGCTGATGCGCAAGCGCTCGACATGCTGCGCCGAGTCCGGATCGCAGCGCCGGAACGCGTGATGGGATGCTATCCGCATCAGCTTTCCGGCGGCATGCAGCAACGCGTCGTTATCGCGATGGCGCTCGCCTCCAAGCCGGCCCTGCTGATCTTGGACGAGCCGACGACTGGGCTCGATGCGACCGTGGAAGCCGAGGTACTCGATCTCGTCGCGAAGCTGCGCGAGGAATCCGGCACCGCGGTGCTGTTCATCAGCCACAACTTGGCCGTGATCGGGCGTATGTGCACGCGCGTGGGCGTGCTCTACGCCGGCCGGCTCGTTGAAGAAGGCACGACCGAGGACGTCTTCGGCGCGCCGCGTCACCCCTATACCGTCGGCTTGTTGCGTTGCCTGCCGAAAGCCGGGCGCAGTAAGGACACCGAGCGGCTCGATACGATCGCCGGTGCGTTGCCCCCGCTTGGGACGGCGGTCGCCGGTTGCGTATTCGCGCCTCGCTGCCGGTTGGCCGACGAGCGCTGCCGCGGCGAGACGCCGCCGCCGCATCGGTTCAATGCCGCGCACGGCCCGCAAATGGCGCGCTGCCATTACCACGAGCAAGCCGACAGCTTGCCGCGCGCCGCGGCCGAGCCGTTGCCGCCGCGCTCGGCGGCCGATGACGACGCACCCCAGCGAACGCTCGCACTGCGTGCCGCGCACTTGTCGAAAACGTTCGACGTTGCGGGTGCTGCGCTGCGCGCGGTCGACGACGTCTCGCTAGAACTTGCGGCCGGCGAAACGCTCGGGCTCGTCGGCGAATCGGGTAGTGGCAAGACTACGCTCGCAAAGCTGCTGGTCGGCTTGGTCGCGCCGGACCGCGGCGGCACGTTGGAGTTGGAGGGCAAGCCGTTGCCCGCGCGCGTGGCGCGCCGCGACGACGAACAAGTGAAGTCGCTGCAGATCGTCTTCCAGAACCCCGATTCGGCGTTGAATCGAGCGCACTCGGTGAAGCGGCTGATCGGACGCGCCCTGTCCAAGCTCGGCTCGCTGCGCGGCGCGGCGCACGGCGCAAGGCTTGCCACGTTGACGAAGGCGGTCAGGTTGCCCTCGCGCTACCTGGATGCCCGGACGCGGCAATTGTCGGGCGGCTTGAAGCAGCGAGTCGCGATCGCGCGGGCGTTCGCAGGCGATCCGCGTGTCGTCGTATGCGACGAACCGACCTCGGCGCTCGATGTCTCGGTGCAAGCGGCGATCTTGAATCTGCTCGCCGATTTGCAGCGCGAACGCGGCGTCAGCTATGTGTTCATCTCGCACGACCTACACGTCGTGCGCTACGTCGCCGATCGGATCGCCGTGCTCTACGTGGGCAAGCTGCTCGAGATTGGGCCGGCGAGCGCCGTCTTCGATGGGCCTCACCACCCGTACACGGAGGCGTTGCTCTCGGCGATGCCGACGCTCGGACACGCTAACGCGGCCCCCAAACCGCGAATTCGCTTGGCGGGCGATCCGCCGAGCCCGGCGTCGCCGCCCACGGGATGCGTGTTTCATACGCGTTGCCCGCGCAAGCTCGGCGCAGTTTGCGAGGAGCAAGATCCGCCGTTCGCCGATGCCGGCGAAGGCCATCGCATTCGCTGTCACATTCCGGTTAGCGAATTACGCACGATGCAGCGTGAACCGCAGACCGCTTGAGCGAGCCGGCGTCCTTTTATTTTCCCGATATTCCGTTGGTGCGGTACCGCTCACACGGCATATGACCGCGCGTTTCAGGTTTGAAACATTCCGACCGGATTTCGCCTCGCCGCCTCCCATGTGCGATAGCGCGCGATAAGCGTAGCGCGGCGTTGCGCGCGATGGCACGGTTATCGCACTTCCCGCCGCACATGGCCGCGTGACCGACGCGCGCCCAGCAGCAGTCGATCGAGCGGTGTCGCGACCGCCGGCGGATGCGCGTTCGTCGAATCGAACGCGAGATGCCGTGTGACATCCCTCTTCATCGCGCGCGGGCAGCCATGGTCGCCTTAGGGCGACAGGAGTACGACGACACCCGATCGTCGTTCCTGCCGGGGAGATGACGATGAAGACCAAAGCAATTAATAAGGACTCCTATATATTTACGGGAGCCCTCAAGGCGACGGCCGGCGCGGTGCTCGTCTTGCTCGCGGCCTCCGCGCATGCTGGCTCGTTCTTGGACGGGATGGGCCGGTGGCTCGCGGAGTCCGGCGCTGCCGTTCAAGCGGATGCGGCGAACGCCGGCGATTCCGGCCCGGGTCGAAGCGTGAAACTGCGCGATGCGGCGCCGTTCGACGCGTCATCGCTGAAAGTCAGCGCTGCGGGGAACGGGACAGCCTTGCCTGCAGCCCCCGATTGCCACGCGAGCGGCAGTGCCGGCTGCGTGTCAGGCCCCGCCAACGATCCCGCTTCGAGCGACCTCGGTGGGGCAGCCGACGGCACGACCGCAAGCGGTGACGGCAGCGCTGGAACAGCGAACGGCGGAGCGCTTGCCGGCGGCCGTGGCGGCAGCGATAGCGCGGCCGGAGCGCCGGGGAATGGCAAGGGCGGAAGCTCAGGAGGATCGGGGAATTCCGGCAACGCCGCTGGTTCCGCTGGTTCCGCTGGTTCCAGCGGCTCGGGAAGTAGCGGAACAGGGCATAGCGGCGGTGGCTCGGGAACGAGTAGTGGATCGAGTGGTCCAGGTAGCTCTGGCGGCTCTGGCGGCTCTGGCGGCTCTGGCGGCTCTGGTGGCTCTGGTGGCTCTGGTGGCTCTGGTGGCTCTGGTGGCTCTGGTGGCTCTGGTGGCTCTGGTGGCTCTGGTGGCTCCGGTGGCTCCGGTGGCTCCGGTGGCTCCGGTGGCTCCGGTGGCTCCGGTGGCTCGGGTGGCTCCGGTGGCGCGGGCGGAGGCCACGGCGGTTCCGGCGGTTCCGGCGGTTCCGGCGGCTCTGGCGGCTCTGGCGGCTCTGGCGGCTCTGGCGGCTCTGGCGGCTCTGGCGGCTCTGGCGGCTCTGGCGGCTCTGGCGGCTCTGGTGGCTCTGGTGGCTCTGGTGGCTCTGGTGGCTCCGGTGGCTCCGGTGGCTCCGGTGGCTCCGGTGGCTCCGGTGGCTCC
>NZ_QUBS01000021.1 GCF_003390925.1 Trinickia diaoshuihuensis
GATGTACTGCCACACGTCCAGTTCGGTCCAGTTCGAGATCGGGAACACGCGCAGGTGCTCGCCGTTGTGCAAACGCGCGTTATACAGGCTCCACAATTCCGGACGCTGCGCTTTGGGGTCCCACTGACCGAATTCGTCGCGGAACGAGAAGATGCGCTCCTTGGCGCGCGCCTTCTCTTCGTCGCGGCGCGCCCCGCCGATCATCGCAGTGAAGCCGTGCTGCTCGATCGTCTCGAGCAGCGTCACAGTGAAGCCGTGCTGCTCGATCGTCTCGAGCAGCGTCACCGCTTGCGCGGCGTTGCGCGAATCGGTCTCGCGGCGCAGCCGCACCGTGCCGCGTTTGATCGAATCCTCCACGTGACCGACGACGAGTTCGGCGCCGATCTCGGCCGCGCGCCGATCGCGGAAATCGATCACCTCCGGATAGTTGTGCCCCGTGTCGATGTGCACGAGCGGGAACGGCAGCGTCGTCTTGCGCTGAGCGCCCAGGCCGAACGCCTTGAGCGCCAGATGCAGCACGACGACCGAATCCTTGCCGCCCGAAAACAGCAGCGCCGGCTTGCTGCATTCGGCCACGAGCTCGCGCAGGATGTGAATCGATTCCGCCTCGAGCCAATCGAGGTGGTCCATGCGGGTGGCCGCCATCGGCACGGCCGCCGCTTTGGCGGGGTCTAGAAGGATAGACATGGTGTTTTTTTGCATTCGACGATAAACATACGTTGCGCCGCAAACCAACGAGGTACGGCTAGTGCAAGCTTCGGTAAGCGATATAGACGGCGATGGCCAGCAGCAGGACCGCGAACACGCGCCGCAGCGCGTGGCCCTTGACGGCGATCGCCTTCGCGGCACGCATTCCGCCATGGCCGCCCAGCACGCCACCGGCCACGAGCGCGGCCGCCAGCGGCAAATCGACCTTGCCGGCCACCGCATAATTGACCGCCGTGGTCGCCCCGAATACCACGACGGACACGAGCGATGACGCGACGGCCTCCAGCATGGACACCCGCGCGACGATGTGCAGCGCCGGAACAGACAAGAACCCGCCGCTGATGCCGAACAAGCCCGCCAAGCCGCCCACGCACGCGCCCGCGCCGGCCGTGGCCAAGTCGCGGCTCGCGACCGGCGTCAGGCTCGCCGCCGCCTGCGCGCCATGCCCCGGAGCCGCCGATGCGCGCGTGCGCGAGAGCATGAGCACGGCGACGAGCGCGACGATCATCGCAAGCAGCAGCATGAGGGCGCCGCCGTCGATATGCAGGGACCAGCGCGAGCCGCCGAATGCGCCGCCCATGCCGGCCGCGGCAAATACGGCGCTCGTGCGCCAACGCACGAGCCCGGCGCGAGCATATGAGACGAGATTGACAAGCGCCGTAACGGCGATCGCGGCGGCGGTCGTGCCGATCGCCACGTGCGCGTCGCCGATCTTGACGACATACAGCAGCAGCGGCACGGATAACGTGCCCGCACCGCCGCCGACCAATCCCAGGGCGAAGCCGATCGATAGGCCTGACAGCGAGGCGAGCACGATCTGCACCTGCAGGGTGAATGCTATCGGCATGATTGGTTTTCTCTCAGGTTGCACGGCCGTCCGTCAGCGCCGGTGCGCGCGGGTCGCGCGCGTCAGGCGCATGCGGCTGGTCTCGGTGCGTTTATCGGAACAGCGGTGTATCCCGGCTTAGTCTGTCACTTCGAATGCCTCGGTCAACTCGTCCAGCTTGACGGGCGCCGAATCGTGCCGCCCCAAGCGGGCCTGCGCCCATTGCTGCATGCGCGCGCGCACCGCCGCTAAATATTCGGCACGATGCCGCCGCAGCGCGAAGTCGCGGAAATTGGTCCGTTCGAGCGTCTCCCACGCGCGTCCGCGGGCGGCATCGGAGGCGGCACGCGCCGCCTCGAAAGCCGACGCGTCGATCTTCGCGGTCGCATCGGTCAGGCGGGCATAACCATAGCGCGCCATGTAATCGGACGTCAGCGTCTCGATTACCGAGATCTCGTCCGCCGACAGCACCTTTTTGTACTTGTCGATATTCGCCGCGATCGGCGCGAAGCAATTGCTCGACCAGAGCGCCGACATCCGCGAGATCTGCTGGGCTTCTCGAGAGCGGGCCACATCCACCATGGCGGGCAAGAAATCGATGCCGAAGAACGCGCAGACTTGCTTGAGCACGGCTTGCTCGTCGGCCAGGAAGTCTTCGTAGCGGATCGTCATGGTCCGCTCGGGATACTCGGTCACTACCGCATCGGCCGCGCGATGCGCTTCGAGCCAGGTATGGGTGTTCAGCAGCGTATCGAAGTCGTGAATGATCGCTTTGTTCATCGACGCGATCTGCGCGCGCGGATCGCGTACGACGTTCAAAAAGAGCATGTCGGGGAACTGCCGCATCAGCGAATCGGCGTAATGGACGCTGTCGAGCGATTTGTCCATGACCACGCGCGCGCCGCGTTGGTCGCCCGCCCGCAGCAGCAACTCTCCTACGATGCGGTGCACGCTGCGCGGCTCGCGACGAATCGCTTCGAAGATCTCGACGGGATCGAATGCGATTCCCGGCCACTTGACCATGCTCGCCGCTTGCAGCCCGACGACGTCGCTCACGAGACGAAAGTACGCTCGATCGTCCTCGAGGTTGCCGTAGAGCGGCACGATCGGCATGAAATCGACGATATGCAGGGGATACGGCGAATAAAAATCGGGGTTGATGTTCAGTCTCAACCGCAGTGCATGGCTTCCGCACCGGCGCAGCGGAATCATCAGTACTGGCCGTGGGCGCCCTTGCTCGGGTGCCCGATCTCGTGCATCGCTCATTTTTCGAATCCTCATTTCTTCTTGCTAGCTTCTAACTTCGGCGGAACGGCACGTCTGGGCACCGCCCGATGCCTCGGTCGTGAAATAGTTGAAAAACGCCTCGACGAACGCATCGAGGCCGGCGGCCGGGACCGCGTTGACGCCCGCTGCCGCGCGCCGCCCGCCGCCGCCCTCGAAGCCCTCGCATAGCGTGTTGGCCGGCCGCGCCTCGGGATGCGCCGAGCGGACGCTCGCGCAGAACGAGCCGTCGGCGCGCTCCGTCAACACGGCGAACGACCGGCCGCCGCGCTCGTCGCCGAGTTGATTGGCGAACGTGCCCGAGATGCGCCTAGCCCAAGGCGCGTTCGGCAGGACGTAGACGGCGCCGGCGGTGCCGCTTCGATAGGGCGCAAGCGCATCGGCGTGAGCCAGATCGTCGCGATATCCCTCGTCCAATCGCGTAAAGCACGGCGACTCACGGACGAAATCGCGCGGATCGGCGAACGCATGCAGCGCGCGATAGAGCACCTCGGGGTGAATGTGCAGATCGTCGATCGTCTCGCCGTAGGCGTTGTAGTTGAGCGTCCGCCCGAGCGTTCGCAACGATTCGATCGCTCGCTCGTCGAAGCCTTCGGCTCGCGCCAGCGCATGAGCGGTGGCATCGAGGTTGTCGCCGAATGCGCCGGCGATTGCCCATGGCCGGTACCGTCCGCCCAGCGCGCGATCGACGATCAGGCTCGTGCATACGCGCGGCGAGTCGTCCCACTCGAGACGCAACCGAGCGTGAGCGAATGCGCGGCGTGCCGAATGGTGGTCGTAGTACTCGACGCGCGCGCCCGCTTCGAGCAAGGCGGCGAGTGCATCGGCGTTCGCATCGAGCGAGACGTCCAACACCGTGACGTCGATGCCCGCCTTCGCGGGCACCCGCCGCAGCAGGGCAATGTCGCGCTTGGCGCCCGTCACGCACCGCGCTTCGCGCGGCGTCGCGAGCCGCAACTGATGCAGGGCGCATAGGCCGTCGGCATCGCCGTTGAATACGTCGTAAGCCTGCGCTGCCGCATCGATCGCTTCACTCGTCGACATGGCCGGCTCCCTGCGCCGCATCTCGAAGCGCCAACTGCGCGCGCAGCAACGCCGCGGCGTCGCCGGGCCGCAGTTGCGCGGTATCGAGCGTCAACGCCGGCGCGAGCGGCGCCTCGTAGGGCGCACTCACCCCGGTGAATTGGGGCAACCGGCCGCTGCGTGCCTTGCGATAAAGGCCTTTGGGATCGCGCGCCTCGCACACTTGCGGCGACGTGCTCACATACACCTCGACGAAGCACGCCTCGCCGATGATGGCCCGCGCGGCGGCACGGTCTTCGCGCAAGGGCGACACGAGCGAGATCACGACCACGAGGCCCGCATCGTTCATCATGCGGGCGACCTCGGCCGTGCGGCGAATGTTCTCGCGCCGGTCGCTGTCCGAGAAGCCGAGATCCCGGCTCAGCCCCGAGCGCAGGTCGTCGCCGTCGAGCACGACGCACGGACGGCGCTCGATCCTGAGCCGTTGCTCGAACTCGAACGCGATCGTCGATTTACCGGCGCCGCTCAGTCCCGTCAGCCAAAACGTCCGCGGCGGATATCCAAATTGAAGAGCGCGCGCTTCGCGCGACTCGGGGCCGATATGGCGAAACACATTGGCCGGCGCATCGGGCGCATGCACATACCGCACTGCGCTTTCGTGCGCGTCGGGCGCGGCAGTGCAAGGACGCTGCTCGATGCCGCATACCGATCCTTGATGTTCCATCGATTTGTTCTCCACCATGTATCGGACGACCGTTCGCGGGCAGCGAGCATCGCCGCACAAACGTTTGCGCGACGAGCCGCAGCGCGAGAAACGTCAGGCAGCCTCATAGACGAGTCCGGCTCCAGCCGTGACGGCGCGACGTTCATACGCCGACGCTCGCGCACGGGTCTGCCCGGTCGCGGCCTCGCGCAGCTTGAATACGCTGACGGCTTCCACGAGCGCGCCGGCCTGCTCGCGCATCGATTCCGCGGCGGCAGCCGCTTCCTCGACGAGCGCGGCGTTCTGCTGCGTGACCTGGTCCATCTGCGTGAGCGCCTGGTTGATCTGTTCGATGCCGGTAGCCTGCTCTTCGCTCGCGTTCATGATTTCGCCCATGATCAGCGTCACGCGTTTGACGCTACCCACCACTTCGCGCATCGTCGTGCCCGCTTCATCGACGAGCCGGTTGCCCAGTTCGACCTGTTCGACCGAGCCGCCGATCAACGCTTTGATTTCTTTCGCCGCCGTGGCGGAACGCTGGGCCAGCGAACGGACCTCGGAGGCCACGACCGCGAAGCCGCGGCCTTGCTCGCCCGCCCGCGCCGCCTCGACGGCTGCGTTCAGCGCGAGGATGTTGGTTTGGAAGGCAATGCTGTCGATCACGCCGATGATCTCGACGATTTTTTGCGACGCCTGATTGATCGCACCCATCGTCTGCACGACCTCCGAGACGACGTTGCCCGCGCGTTCCGAAACGTGCGACGCCGAGGCGGCAAGCTCGTTCGCTTGGCGCGCGTGCTCGGAGTTGCGCTTGACCGTCGCCGTCAGCTCTTCCATCGATGCCGCCGTTTGCTCGAGCGAGGCTGCTTGCTCTTCGGTGCGCGAGGACAGATCCAAGTTGCCGCTCGCAATCTGGCCCGCCGCCGACGCGATGGCGCCGGTACTGACATGAACTTGGCTCACGATGCCGACGAGGCTCGTACGCATCGTTTTCATCGCATGCATGAGGCTCGTGCTATCGCCGTGCTTGATGTGGACTTCGGTGGTCAAGTCGCCGGCGGCGACGCGATCGGCGGCCTGCGCCGCATCGGCGGGCTCGCCGCCGAGCTGCGCGATGATGCCGCGCGTAATGAGCGAAGCCGAAACGACGCTTACGACGAGCGCGGCGATCGCGAGCCCGATGATGCCGAGGCGGCTCGTCGCATAGGATGCCTTCGCATCGACGGTCAACGCATCGTTTTGCTTATGCTCTAGTTCGCGCAAGCGGCGGACGTAGCCCCACCACTTGGCTTGGATCGGCCGCAATTCGAAACGAAGCAGGTGATAAGCGTCGTCGCGTTGACCCGCGAGCGCGAGCGCCTTGGCACGTAGCATCAGCGGCACCGCAAGCGCGCCTTGCTCGTTGATTTGGTTCAGCAACTCCGTTTCTTCCCGCGTCGTTCCCGGCGCCGCGAACATTCGGGCCAGTTGTTGCCGACTCGTTTCGTACGCCGCCGTTTCATCCTCGAAGCGCTTGGTCTCGATCGCCACCTGGTCTTGTTGATCCGCCTGCAGCAGGATGAGATTGCGCAACGCAAGCGCCCGGTTCGAAATACTTTCGTCGAGCCGGTTGGCCAGGGCGGCCTCGACGGCATTGATGTCCGTGATGTCGGTCATCGATGTCTCGAGTTCAGACATGCGCAGGAGCGCGAATGCCGTCACTACGGCGAGCAGTATCGACACCAAGGCGAAACCGATTCCCAATCGAGTCGCCACCTTCATATGGGTAAAGTTCATCTTTTGCTACCTTTTAATAAAAGGACGTCTCTCACCGTCCACGGGTGCCATCCCCGATAGCACCGTCACAGGCCCGTGAACGGCATATAGGGAAATAGCCTTAAGTGATTTATCCGATGAAATCGTTTTTAATGACGAGAGAGTTGGAAGATGGTCTAGACCTAATTCTTTTAAGTATGACGAATAGCGGGGAGCAACCCTCTTGTATAGCGCGACCCTTCGGGCTGCGTTTTGACCGAGGGCAATGGCCCCGTTTGTTAGTGGTATTACAGGAGCGCGATGGCCAAGCGAGCCGCTTCGCGGACCAGGCGTTTCGTTTGACTATTTAGTTGGACCGCTCGCGATAGCCCAACCGCGGGCGCGGGTCGGCCGGGGTGAAAAGCGCACCGCAGGCGCCGGCTAGTGCCGGTGCAATAAACTGCGCAGCGGATGCCGCCAATCTAGGCGGCGTGCGTCGGGATCGCGCGCTTGACGCACATGGTCCTGCCACAATTCGTCGGAAAACAGGAACGCCACGATCAGCAGCGGCAGCACGAGAAACGCACCCAAAATCACTCGTTCGATCACGATGAGTCTCCCGTGCCCGTAGAAGGCGTCAGCTTGCAACGTGAGATTCATTCTAAGCGCATGCCGCGTCGGCGGCGCGATCGGGAGTGCGCATTTCGTTCGGCCGCGCTCACCGGGGGTAAGCCTCGGACCTTCGGGAACGATGCGTATCGGGCCGGGCATCGTTTTTGTCCTGTAGCTAAACCGTTATTAAGCGTTTTTGCCCCGCGGCGCAAAACGACTTTATGTGCGGCGCGGCAAAACCGATTTTCGATTTATTAAGCGGCTTAATTCGTTTTCGGCGCAAATCGCGCGCATGGCTGGAAGCCTTGCACCAGGCGGGGGCGCCGCCTTACGAGCCGCCTGAGGCTGCGTCCGGCAAGGGCCGCGAAGGAGCCGTACAGCATGCCGGAAGGTACTCAAAATGCCTGCGACAATCCGTCGCTTTTGCAACCGCACACAGAATGTGCTTGAGCTTTCATACACATGATCTACGCTAAAAACCGCGGGTTTTGTATTGCCTTTAAATACATAGCTAACCTACGTAAAAACCCGCATGGAGGCAGATATGAAAAAACGAGCCGGCATGCTTTTGTTGATGGTGGGGCTCACCGCTGGCGCGACGATCGCGCAAGCGCAGGACGATGTCCTGAAGCCTCAACAGACGTTTCAATTCAAGGCGAATGCCTACGGTTGCTTGTCCAAGGATAAGCTGGATGCGGCTTATGAGCATGCGCAAGCAGGCGAACGGCAAAAGATGCAGGAATTCTTCTCGGGATTCCAATGCCTGTCCGCTCCCGAGCATGCCGATTTCCGCGTCGTACGCGTCGTCGGCCGGGACGTCGAATTCGTGAATGCGGCCAATACCGATACCGAGGGTCTATGGACCCACGCCGAATTCATCAAGCAATAAGGCGCTAGTTCGGCGGGGTGTGGCCACCGCCCGGGCGAGATCGCCCGTGCGCCATTCGCATGGCCGCGCTCGTGCGCGCTTTACTCGTCGACTCATCGATTCGTCGGAGCCGGCCCGGTGCATGAACCGGGCCCTTTGGCATTGGCCGGTTCGTTTTTCGATATCATCACGCGCCGAGAGCGGCCGTGCGCATCGCATGCGCCGCGGCCCCGCGATCGATTCGCGCAAACGACGAACTTCCCACGCCGCATGGCCCTCAAATCGACGATTTACAAAGCCGAACTGCAAATCGCAGACATGGATCGGCACTACTACGGCGATCATTCGCTGACGATCGCTCGCCATCCCTCCGAAACCGACGAGCGAATGATGGTGCGCCTGGCTGCGTTTGCGCTGTTCGCGAGCGAGCGGCTGGAACTTGCCAAAGGCCTCTCGGATACGGACGAGCCCGATCTTTGGGAAAAAGATCTCACGGGCGCGATTCAAACATGGATCGAGGTGGGGCAGCCCGACGATCGGCGGCTCGCGAAGGCGAGCGGACGCGCCGAGGACGTCAACGTGATCGCTTACGGCGGGCGCACGTCGCAGATCTGGTGGGATGCGCTGCGCGGCAAGGTCGAGCGGCTGCGCAATTTGCAAGTGTGGTCGCTCGCCGAAGGTACCGGCGAGGCGCTCGCCCGAGTGGCGCAACGCACGATGCGGCTCCAGTTCACCGTGCAAGACGGCTCCGCTTGGATCAGCAGCGCGAGCGCCGACCCCATCGAGCTGCAATGGACCGTGCTCAAAGCACGAAACGAGACCTAACGGAGCTAGGGCAGGGGCTAAGGGCGCGGCGGTATGCGCACTTAGAGCGTCGTTGCCCGAGCCGCTTCCGGCGGACCCTTGAGTTCGACCATATTGCCCTCGGGGTCGAACAGATAAAGCGATCGGCCATAGCCGTCCGCACCGTAGCGGCGCCCCTCGGGCCCGAGCCGGGCGCCGTGCGCGGTCAAATACGCGGTGAGTTGCGCCGCGTCGTAATGCTCGATGCGCAGGCAGAGGTGATCCATGTTGCGCCCGGCGCCCGGCACGCCGCTGTCCGTACGGTCGATCGAAGCGCCGACGGCCAGTACATCGATCATCGAGCGCCCCGCCCGCAACTGCGTGAGGCCGATGTCGGCTTGCTCCTTTTCGATCGTGCACCCGAGTGCGTCGCAGTAGAACCGCGCCAGGGCCGAGGGATCTTTCGCACGAATGACGACGTGGTCGATTTCGCGAATCGTCGGCTTCATCGAGGCTTTCCTCCATATCGAGCGGCCGCCCGCCCAACGAGCGGCGCAGGGATCCCGGTGAGTGTACGGCAAGGCGCCGCGTGCGGCGAAGCCGCGCTGAGCGCTCACGCCAGGAGCAGGCGGGCGGGCAAAAAAAAGCCCGCCTATGTGGGCGGGCTGAATCCATATCAGGAGGAGACATGGAGGAGACGGTTCCAACTATACACACGTCGATGGTGCAATGCAATATCTTTTTAATGACGGAAAATGACGAAGGTTTCCCGTCATCGTGGATAGCGGCTTGAAGGCGCGCCGGCAGGCCGAGCCAGCGCCGGCCGGCGGCGAACGCCGGCCCGGTTCGAGGAATGACTCTAGACCGCGGAACTCCCTAGGGCCCGATTGTCCGGCGCAAATCGACGAATGCGCCCCACGCCAAAATGGCGCAAATTAGACAGCAACATTCGGCGCGCACGGCCGCGCGAGGACGCATAAAGTTGGCATCGTTGATCGAGCCAATATCGAGGACCATCATGGATACCGCCTATCAAACGGATACCGAGCGCTGGGACGCCGTGACCCATCGCGACGCCCAGGCGGACGGCGCGTTCTTTTACGCAGTCGCGACGACGGGCATCTTTTGCCGGCCGTCGTGCGCGTCGCGCTTGCCGCTCCGGGAAAACGTCGCGTTTTACGGTACGGCCGACGAAGCGCGGGCAGCCGGTTTTCGCCCTTGCAAGCGCTGCCGGCCGGAAGGGCTGCCGCGCGAGATGGCCATCGTCGAACGCGCATGCGCCGCGCTCGATGCCGATCCCCAAGCGAGGATGACGCTCGCGCAGTTGAGCGAAGCCGTGCATCTGAGCCCGTTTCATTTGCAGCGGCTGTTCAAGCGCGTCGTCGGCGTCTCGCCGCGCGAATACCAGGCGGCGCGGCGTGGCGCGGCCCTGCGCGATGCGCTGCAACGCGGCGAGGGCGTCACACGCGCCGCGCTCGATGCAGGATTCAATTCGCCGTCGCGGCTTTACGACAGCGTGGCGGGCGAGCTCGGGATGGCCCCCTCCGTCTACCGAAAACAAGGGGAGGGCCTGCGCGTGCATTATGGCAGCGCCGCCACGACCCTCGGCCACGTGCTCGTCGCGGCGACCGATCGGGGCATCTGCCGCATCGCATTCGGCGACGATCCTGCCGAGCTCTTTCAGGCGCTCAAGCAGGCTTTCTTGAAAGCCGAACTCGTGCAAGAGCCCCGGCGCATCGCGCCGTTCATCGATCAGATCGAAGCCTATCTGCACGGCCGCCGCGAGACGTTCGACTTGCCGCTCGATATCAGCACCACGGCGTTTCGTCAGAGGGTATGGGACGCCTTGCGCCGCATCCCCTACGGCGAGACGCGCAGCTATACGCAGATTGCCGAATCGCTCGGCGTGCCGCGCGCCGTGCGCGCCGTGGCGAGCGCTTGCGCCTCGAATCCGGTCGCGCTCGCAATTCCCTGCCACCGCGTGCTGCAAAAGGGCGGTTCGCTGGCCGGCTACCGGTGGGGGCTCGCACGCAAGGCCGCCTTGCTCGACGCGGAGGCCCGGCGCGCATCGGTCGAGCCCGCGCCGGCGAGCGTCGCAGCGGCGGCGGCGCATCAAGACATGGACGACGCCGCTTGAGCACCGCACTCGCAACGAGCTTCGAGCTGCCTTTCAAGGCACCCTACGATTGGCCGCGCATCCTGCGCTTCTTCGCCGGCCGCGCGACGCCGGGCGTCGAAACGGTCGAGCAGGGCAGCTACCGGCGCGCGATCGAATGGGCGGGCGAGAGCGGCACGCTTAGCGTCGCCCGCCATCCGCGCAAGCACCGTCTCGTCGTCACCGTCGAGGGCGACGCGGGGCGCCACGCGCAAGCGCTCGCGCCGCATGTCGCGACGATGTTCGACGTGGGCGCCGATCCGCGCCTGATCGGCGCCCACCTCGGCCGCGATCCCTGGCTCGCGCCGCTCGTCGAGGCCGCGCCCGGATTGCGCCTGCCGGGTGCCTGGTCGGCATTCGAACTCGTCGTACGCGCGATCGTCGGGCAGCAAGTCAGCGTGAAAGCCGCGACGACGCTGATCGGCCGGCTCGTCACCCGAGCGGGCGCGCTTATCGAGGACCATCCCCACCCCGGTACCGCCTGGCGCTTTCCCACCCCGGCCGCGCTGGCCGACGCCGATCTCGCGCAAATCGGCATGCCGGGCAAACGCGTCGCAGCGCTGCAAGGGCTCGCACGCGCCGTAGCCTCCGGTGAAGTACCGATCGACGACATTGACGCCGCCCGCATATCGCCCGCGGCATTGGGGCAAGCGCGGGCCGCGCTGCTCGCGCTGCCCGGGATCGGGCCATGGACTGTCGAATATATCGCGATGCGCGCGTGGCGCGACGTCGATGCGTTCCCCGCGACCGATCTCGTGCTGATGCAGGCGATCGCGGCGCGCGATCCGTCGCTCGCTCGCGCACCCGCCCAACGCGCCCGCACCGAGCGTTGGCGGCCGTTCCGGGCGTATGCCGCGATTCATTTGTGGAACGAAATCGCCGATCGCGCGCAGGGTCAGCGCGGCGGCTAGCGGCAACCGTTTAGCGTACGCTCCATAGCGCCTGCCGCACCGCGAGGCGCAAACCCAATCCCCCCTGCCGCACCGGCGCAGCACGCGCGCAAGCGCTCCGCCACCGGCCGCTTTCCCGCGCCCACATTGGCTGCAAGCGAGGTTCGCGGCTCGGTGTTAAAGTGCCCGCTACTCAAAAATAATTGCATCGCGGTGTGGCGCGCAGTGCGGCGCAATGCCCGATCGGCTTCGATGTCAGACATTCAAACACTGTCCCTGCCGGAAGCATTTGCCCAGCGTTTGTCGGCGTTGACCTCGCCGGCCACGCGAGGCTTGCTCGCCCATGGTTTGCGCGGCATCGAGAAGGAGAGCCTGCGCGTCGGGCGCGACGGCGCGCTCGCGATGACGCCGCATCCGCGCGCGCTCGGCTCCGCGCTCACGCATCCTTCGCTCACGACCGATTATTCCGAAGCGCTGCTCGAGTTGATTACCCCGGCCGAGGCCACGCCCGAGCAGGCGATCGCGCAACTCGACGCATTGCACCGTCTCGTTTATTCGCAGCTAGGCGACGAATTGCTGTGGACGCACTCGATGCCCGGCCGCTTGCCGGCCGACGATGAGATTCCCATCGCCGAATACGGCACATCGAACATCGGCCGGCTCAAACACGTCTATCGCCACGGGCTCGCGCTGCGCTACGGCCGGACCATGCAGTGCATCGCAGGCATTCACTACAACTTCTCGCTCAGCGAGGAGGTGTGGCGCACGCTGCATGCGCAGCGCCCGACGAATGCCACCGCCGTCGATTATCAGTCGGCCTGCTACCTCGCGCTGATCCGCAACTTCCGCCGCACGAGCTGGCTGTTGATGTATCTGTTCGGCGCCTCGCCCGCGCTCGACGAGCCGTTCCTGCGAGGACGGCCGCATGCGCTCGAGCGGTTCGACGAAAGCACGCTCTATCGCCCCTACGCGACGAGCCTGCGCATGAGCGACCTCGGCTATTCGAATACGACGGCTCAGGCGGCATTGCAACCGGACTACGACACGCTGCCCGGTTATCTGGATGCGCTGGCGCGCGCGGTGAGCGAACCGTATCCCCCCTATGAGGCGATCGGCACGCATCGCGCGAACGAGTGGGTGCAGATCAACACGAACGTGCTGCAAATCGAGAACGAGTTTTACTCGACGATTCGCCCTAAACGCGTGACCTACTCGGGCGAGCGTCCGTTGCACGCGCTCGCCTCGCGCGGGGTGCAGTACGTCGAGGTGCGCTGCCTCGATATCGATCCGTTCGAGCCGTGCGGCATCAGCGCCGAGACGGCGCGTTTTCTCGATGCCTATCTGGTCGCTTGCGCGCTCGAGGACAGCCCCGCGTTGCCGCCCTCCGCCTATGCCGAAGCGAACGCGAACTTCGGCCGCGTCACGCTCGAGGGGCGGCGCCCCGGCTTAGTGCTCTCGCGCGACGGTAAGAGCATCTCGATGCGCGATTGGGCAGACGAATTGATGGTGCCGATCGAGGCCGCGGCGCGCGCGCTCGATGCGATCGGCGGCAACGATGCGCACATGCTCGCTTGTGCCGCGCAACGCGACAAATTGCGCGATCCCGAAGCGACCCCTTCCGCCCGCGTCCTGCGAACGATGCGCGAGCGCGGTCAGAGCTTTCTCGCATTCGGCTTGGCGCAAAGCGAAGCGCATGCGGCCTACTTCCGCTCGCGGCCGCCCGCGCCGGAGGCGTTGGCGGCCGCACGCGAGCTCGCCGAGCGCTCGCTCGAGGAACAAGCGGAACTCGAACGCCGCGACGCGCCGGCCTCGTTCGACGACTTCGTCAACGAGTACCGCGGTTATACGCTGGAGCGCTTCAGCGTTTAGCCGGGCCGCAGACAGGCATCGCTCGCTCGAGCGGCGCGAAAAGTGCTCCGAGATAGGAGGAGGACTTGCCTATGAAAGCGATTGGACCCGTGCTTGCCTGTCTGGCGTTCGCCGGTTGCGCGGCGACGAATCGAGTCGATCCCGACACGATGTTGATTGCCGCGCAACCGCTCGTGTGCCGCGCCGACGAATGCACGCTGTGGTGGCAACGCGCGCGCGAGTGGGTGACGGGGCATACGCAGTACGCGTTGCAGACCGATACGAGCCAAACGATCGAGACGTCCGGTCCGACGGGCGGCAGCGGCGAGCCCGCCTTCCAAGTCACGCGGGCCCGCAATCCCGACGGCTCGTCGACGATCGGCTTCGCCGCGCATTGCGATCGCCCGGCGGCCGGATGCCGCCCCGACCCGTGGAACGCCGCCGCCGATTTCAAGCAGTTCGTCAGATCCGGCGTCGAGCCGGCGCAAGGTCGGGGCGATACGGCTGCGCAGCCGCAACAGCAGCAGTAGCCGAACTCAATGCCCCATGGCGGCGCCGGCGCCGCGCTTCGGTTTAGTGATCCAGACGAGAACGGCCAAGAACACGAACGCGGCGCACGAAATACGGAAGAAGTCGTTCGTCGCCATCATGTAGCCTTGCTGCGTGACGAGCGAATCCAACTGCGCCCGGACGGTGTCCCCGGCCATACCGAGCGCGCCGAGCGCGCTTTGGTAGTCTGTCGTGCTTTGCGAATAGGTGCTGACCGATTCCGACAGCACGGCATGATGGTAGATCGCGTCGTTTTCCCAAAACGTGGTGCTGATCGCCGTGCCGATCGCCCCCGCGAGCGTGCGTAGAAAATTCGACAGCCCCGACGCGCTGGCCAGACGTTCGTCGGGAACGCTCGAGAGCGTGATCGTCGTCATCGGCACGAAGAAGCAGGCCACGCCGATACCCTGCACGAGACGCGGCAAGATGACATGGCCGAACGGGACGTCGAGCGTGAACGTGCCGTTCCAAATCGAAACGACCGCAAACACCGTAAAGGCCAAGCTCGCCACCATCCGCAAATCCAGCCGATGCAAGTTACGGCCGATGATCGGCGAGAGCACGAGCGCGAGCAGGCCCACCGGCGCCGTCGCGAGCCCGGCCAACCCGGCCGTATAGCCCATCACTGTCTGCAGCCACAACGGGAAGATCACGACCGACCCGAAGAACGTCATGTAGCCGAGAAAGATGATCAACGCGCCGAGCGCGAAGTTGCGATCCTTGAACAGCGTCAAATCGATGACCGGCGTTTTCTCGGTGATTTCCCATGCGAGCAGGAAGGCGAGGGCGACCGCGGCGATCAGCGCCAGCGTGACGATGAAGGTGGAATTGAACCAATCGCGGTCCTTGCCCAAGTCGAGCATCATTTGCAGGCACGACACGCCGACGACGAGCAGCGCGAGCCCGACCGCATCGATACGCTGCTTGGTCGTCTTCGTTTCGCGGCCGCGCAGCAAGAAGTACGACGACGACGCCGAGATCAAGCCGATCGGCAAGTTGATGTAAAAGATCCACGGCCAGGAATAGTTGTCGGTAATCCAGCCGCCCATGACAGGGCCGAAGATCGGCGCGACGATCACCGTCATCGCCCACAGCCCCAACGCCAACCCCCGCTTTTCCGGGGGATAACTGCGCATCAAGATCGTTTGCGAGAGCGGCACCATCGGCCCCGACACGAGCCCCTGCAACAGCCGGAATGCGATCAGCGACGGAAAATTCGCGGCCAAACCGCAAAGCGCCGACGCCATCGTGAACGCCAGCACCGACATCGTGAACAACCGCACCTCGCCCACACGCCGCGCGAGCCATCCCGTCAGCGGTACGGCGATCGCCGCGGCCACCGAGTACGACGAAATGACCCAGGTCCCGTCGCTCGTCGCCACGCCCAAACTGCCCGAAATCGTCGGCACGGCGACGTTGGCGATCGAGGTGTCGAGGACCTCCATGAAGGTGCCGAAGGCCAAACCCACCGTCAGCAGCGCCAGCGCGCCGCCCTTGAGCGGGGCCGGGCCCGCGGGCGGCTTCGATGCCGCGTTCGTCATACTCGTTCTCCTTGTTCTCGACGTACCGGCACCACGACTGCAGCGCCGCACTGTTACCGTTCGCGCAAATATCGTCGATATTTACTTGCCCTGTCAATATTTTTCTATGCAATGATGGCTTCGTCCTGTAAACGGGGCGAAAATCAGCGACGGTAACGGCGGTAACCTGCCGTAACTTCGGCCCCGTGCCCCGTGCGTTACCATCGCCGCATTGCACGGAAACTCACGTCGGCATGCTGTCTCATCGCACTTACTCCCTGGCCGCCTCACTGGCTTGCGCCGCCGCGCTCGCCGGGTGCGCCGTCGGCCCCGATTACCACCGGCCCAGCGCACCGGTCGCGGCGTCCTATAAGGAAACGCCCGCGGGATGGAAGCGCGCCGAACCGGCCGATCACGCCGATCGCGGCAACTGGTGGTCGATCTATGGCGATGCGCGTTTGAACGCGTTGATGGATCAGCTCGATGCGTCGAACCAGACGATCGCGCAGTACGCAGCCGCCTATCGCCAAGCGCGTGCGCTCGTCGCGCAGGCGCGCGCCGCGTACTTCCCCACGCTCGGGCTGTCGGCCAGCGCCACGCGCTCGGGGCAGCAGCTATCGCGCGGCACTACGCTCGGCCAGACGAGCCGGGGCTCCGGCGTCGGCAACGTGTTCGATGCCACGCTCGACGCGTCGTGGGAGCCTGACTTGTGGGGCAAGGTGAGCCGCTCGGTCGCGGCCGAAAAGGCGGGGCAGCAAGGCGCCGCGGCGGATCTCGCGAACGCGCGGCTGTCCGCGCAGGCCACCCTCGCCCAAACGTATTTCCAGTTGCGCGCGCTCGATGCGATGCAGCGCCTGCTGGACGACACGGTGAGTGCCTATGCTCAAGCGCTCAAGCTGACGCAAAATCAATACGCGCAGGGCGTCGCCGCCCGCGCGGACGTGATCCAAGCTCAGACGCAATGGCAGTCGGCGCAGGCAAGCGCGATCGATAACGGCGTCGCACGCGCGCAAAACGAGCATGCGATCGCGGTGCTCGTCGGACAGAGCGCGTCCACTTTCTCGATTCCGCCTATTCCGCTCGAAGCGGAGCCGCCGCCGGTCCCGGTGGACGTGCCTTCGGCACTGCTCGAGCGGCGCCCGGACATTGCGGCGGCGGAACGCCGCACGGCCGCGGCCAACGAGCAAATCGGCGTGGCGATCTCGGCCTACTTTCCGTCGCTGACGCTATCGGCGCAAGGCGGGTATCAAAACTCGGTGCTGTCGAACTTGTTCACGCTGCCGTCGCGTTTTTGGAGCGTCGGACCGCAACTCGCGGCCACGCTGTTCGACGCGGGGCTGCGTCACGCGCAAACGCAAGCCGCCCGCGCCGCGTACGACCAGCAAGCGGCCGTCTATCGGCAAACGGTGTTGGGCGCGTTCCAAGAGGTCGAGGACGCGCTGGCCTCGCAGCGAATCCTAGCGCAGGAGGTCGTCGTTCAACGCGAAGCGGTCGATTCGGCCAAGCAGGCGCTCGCGATCGTGACCAATGAATACAAGGCCGGCACCGTCGCTTTCGTCAGCGTGTTGACCGCGCAGACGACCGCGTTTTCAGCCGAACAAAAGCTCGCCAATTTGGCCGGGCAACGGATGGTGTCGTCGGTCGGGCTCGTCAAGGCGCTCGGCGGCGGATGGGATACCGCTCAGATCGATCGCGAAACCGGTGCGATGGCGGCGCCCGCGGCTTCCGCTCCTCGCACCGAGTAAGGACGCGGCGCGGTTCGCCGGCGCCATTGGCGCGAGCGCCCGGGCCGCGCCGGCCGCTACCGGTTGTAGTCGAGCGAAACGACCCCGTCGCCCGTGGGGCGACCGAGCAAATTGAGCAGCCCCGCGAGATTGTCCCGCGTCTCGCCCGTCGCGCTCGCTTGCCCATGGAACGAACTCGCGTTCGCGCCGAGCGTGCCGTGCCCGCTCAGCAACAGCGAGCCGCTGAGCGTGGCGAGATCGATCGTCGACGAGTCGCCCTGCGCTTGCAGCGTCACGCGGTAAGAACCGAGCGGTTTGACCGGCGATACGCGCGAACTCATATCGGTCAGCGTAATGACGAGTTGCCCGTATGAGCGCGCGCCGAGCAGCCGCCAAGGCGTCCACGCGAGCTGCACGGCCCCTTGCAAATCGAGCGTATTGAACGGCGCGCCCAAGCCCGTGAGCAACGCCGCCGGCACCGCGATCTCGCCGGACGTGACCGTCGCGGCGCGCGCGGTCGCGTCCACCTCGATCGCCGCGGGCATCGCCGGCGTCTGCCGCATGCGCATCTTCAACCGGCCCGCGAAGAGCGGCCAAAACGCCGTATCCCAGCTAACGCGGCCCGGCAGCAACGTCCCCGCGCTACCCCCGCCCGCGGCCAGCACGAGCGTAGCGGAGCCATGCCAAAACGAGCCGGACGGGTCGACGAGGTTGACGTGGCCCTGCGTCGCTTTGGAAAACTGCGGCGTGATCCAAGCGGCCGGCGCCATGACGACGAGGGTCACCCCGCACGACACGACGGCGACGACGAGCCACGGCGCAACGGCGAGCAAGCGCCGCCACGCCCCGGTCATACGCAACCTCGCGGCCGGCGCGCGCCATGCGCGCTCGTCATCGAGGCGGCCGTCATTGCGCGGTCCTCGCCGGGGCCGTGGCCGGTTGCAGCATGACCGTGAGATCGACTTGCCCGTCGTCCTTCAACGCCGTCGCATGAAGTTCGATGACGCGCACCTTGAACTGCTTGCGCGCATCGTCGAGCCACATCGTCCACGCGGGGAACGAGGCGTTCTTGGCGTCGATCTGCACCGCATCGCCGGTCAGACGCAATTGCGTCGTCGCGAGGCTCGCTTGGGTCAGCGACGCCGTCAGCGCATCGCGCAGCGCGCCGCCCGTGGGCGCGGCACCTTGCGCAGCGGGCGCGAGCGCGCGCGCCTCGTCGGCCTGCGCCGTCATCTGCGCGATCTGGCGTTGCATGGCCGGCAGCGTATCGCGCAGGCGGGCGCGGCCTTGCTGCGCCGGGGACCATAAGACCGAATAAGCGATGACGACGGCGACCGCGGCGCCGCCCCACGTCAGCAACATTTTTTCGCGCGCGGTACGCGGCTCCCAGAAGCCGGCCCAGAGATCGCCGAGTGTGCCCAGATTCATTGCCCGCCCCCGTTTCGAATGACCCATTTGCCCGTGTTCGTATCGATTTCGCCGCCGAGCCCGTTTTGCGCGAGCCGCTGCGTGAACGCGGGATCGGGTTTCACGTCGGGTTTGAACGTCACGTCGAGGCGGCGGTCGTGATAGTCGAGTGCGGCAATGCCGTTCACGGGGATGCCGCCGAGCGAATGCTCGAGCCGCGCGGCCAGCGAAAGGTAGTCGTCGGGCGACAGTTCGCCGGCGGCGACGCGCAAATGCTCGAGTTGGGTCGTCATTTGCGAGGCCGGGTCGAGCACGACCGTGGTCTTAGGGAATGCGTTGAGCAGCAGCTCGGTCATCTGCGCATTGAGCGCGTCGTGCTCGCGCGTGAGCATCATCCACTGCACATTGGCGCCGATCACGGCGGCGAGGAGCGCCGCGCACGCGAGCGCGATCGGCAATCGCAGGCGGCGCAGCGTGGCGCGATCGAGCCGCCACGGCCGCGATTCGAATTCGAACTGGCACAGATCGAACCGGCCGGCGAGCGCATTGTGCGCGAGCGTTTCGAACGGCAGCGGCGCGACGCCGACGTGCACGCCGTGCGCCGGGACCGCCTCGCCCGCCAGCGTCGGCTCTCCGCCCGGCAACTCCGTCAATTCATAGGCCGTGACGGGCGCATCGCCGGCCAATGCGGCCAGCGTGCTGCCAAGCGCCGAGAGCGGCACCGCGAGCCCCTCGCCATGTTCGCCGCGAGCGAGCGCAAGTTCGACGCGCGGCTCGACCGCATCGACGAACGCCGGCTCGGGCGTAGCGGCGAGCACGGCATCGGCCAGAATCGCGGGCGCCGTTTGCGCGACGGTGCCGAGCACCGCCGCGACCAGCGGCGTCGATGCCGACGGCAGCGCGTCGACGCCGGGCAGGGCAGGCGCCGGCTCATCGAGCGCAACGGCGCCGACCGCCTCGGCAGCGGCCGCCTCCGCTGCGGCAACGGCTCCGGCGGCGACATCGGGCACGGGCAGACACCGCGTGACCGGCACCGCCCGTAAGCTGCGGTGACCGGCCGCGTTGAACGCCTCGACGATGAAGCGGAACCAGCCTCGATCGATGACGGCCAGCATGCGCTTGCCGTCCGGCAGCGGCTGCGGGTCCAGCGCGATGTGGCAAGTCTGCGCGTCTTGAATCAGATAGTCCTCGACGACGTTCGGCAAGGCTTGCTTCAGCCTCGGCCCCTTCAGCGGCGGCAGCGTCGCGGCCAGCATCAGCAGGTCGCGGGCCGCGACGATCAGCACCGTCGTGGAGGCGCGCGGCAAGAACGCCAGCGCCGCGCGGCCCGCGCGTTCCTTGCGCCCGGTCTTGTCGAGAAGAATGAACGGCATCTCGGGGAGTTGCCATTCCTGCGACGGCACCGCCGGATCTCGCGGCGGCAGTAAGACGATCAACGTGCTCAAGGCCCGTCCTCTCTTGGTTTCGAATCCGGTTCAAAGCTGATCGCTTACACGCACGACGCGGGTCGTGTGGGTAAGCGGATCGCGGTAGATGAGCGTCGTGCGATCCACTTCCGCTCGCTCGTATTGCACGCGGCCATGGACTAAAAAGTAGCTCGTCGTCACATCGATGGGAAGCTGGCTGATATCGAGGCCCGGCACCAACGCACCGGCCCCCTGCAACGCAAGCTGCACATCGGACGTGTTGCGGAAGAACGCGGTTTGCCGGCGCGAGACCAGCGTTTGGGCGCTCGACAGCGACATACCCGGCACCATCGCGGCAATTACTTCCGCCGGGGCCGTATTCATATTGACGGGCGTTTGCGTAGGCAGCACGGTCACGAACGGACGCAGCCGCGCGACCATGTCGGGCGTGAATCCCGGCACGTTCAATAGCGAGTCGACGCCCGTAAACTGCAACGGCTCCGCGTCGATACTGCCGGCGCTCGTTTCGTCTTGAGGCCCCTGCTGATCGGTGGAGCTATCGCCGCCGCCGGCATTGCCGGGCTGCAGCGTTTGCGCCGCCGAACCGAGGCGGTTGCTGAGCGGATTCTGGAACCGCGTGGCCGATTGCAATAACGAGGCGCGCATACGCACCGCGACGGTCTTGGCCAAACCGCCATCCAAACCGAGCGACGCCAATAGGCGGGCAAAAATCGCCGTTTCGGTTTGATCGACTTGCAGCAAGCCGGGCGCCGGTACCGCGATCAGATTGCGCAGGTTGAATCTCGCCTGGGCATCCTCGATCGATCCCGACAGATAGGTTTGAGCGCCCTCGGCTGCGTCGGCCTCGCTGACCTTGCCGAGAAAATCGGAGAGCCGCGTTTTCGCGATGGGCACGGCCCAAATACCGCCGAGATACGTGACGGTTGGCGCCGTATCGGCTTCCGACCGCAGGATCAGGCGCGTCCAATCGACGGCGCCACGCGAAACCCAGAGCGCCTGCGACATCAATCGCTGGTTTTGGATACGCCGGATTTGCACTTGCTGGCGCCAGAGCACGCCGGCCACGAGAATCGCCGACAGCGTGACGACGAGCAGCGCACTGATGATTGCCGCGCCGCGCTGACGCTGGCGCGCGGCGCGCGGTCGCGATACCGGATGTTTGAGCGAAGCGAATGAGGATCGCATCGATCACTCCCCGACGACGAACATGCGCCGGATCGGCACATGCAACGAAGGCGCGCCGATCGACACTTCGAGGCCCGTCACCGCTCGGCTGAGCGGTGCGCCGCCGAACTGCGGCACTTTGACGTTATTGGCGCTGCGCGCGATCTCGGCCGTCACGTCGTCCATCTTCGTCGTCCAACCGATATTCGGGACGTACATGCGGGCCGTGATCTTGCCGACACCGGCGATGAGCGGCACCGCGCTCCAATCGCCGCCCGTACTCGAGGCGGAGAGCGCGCGGCGCAATTGACCGACCGTTGCCACGGGCGGCGACGCATAGCGCGTGACGCGGCCCTCCTGCACTTGGTAGCGCACGACTTGCAAACGCGGCGCCTCGCCGCTGAGCCCGAACGCACGCACGATTTGCAAACCCTCGCTCGTGGCCGATACGGCCGGCTGGCCGACTTCGTCGTCGGTGGCGGCTTGGCGCGCATCGACGCGAAGCTGATCGAACAATTGGACGAACACGCGCTCGTCTTCCATCGCCGTCGAAATCGTCTGCCGGCCACGCATGATTTGGTCCAGCCCGCGCCACGACAAGATGGCGATCACGGCCAGGATGGCGATCGCCACCATCAGTTCGATCAGCGTAAAACCACGCTGGCGCCTCATGGCGCGTCTGCGCTCAAAGCCCACGGTTCGTCTCATTGGCGACCACGGTCACGAGTTGGGCGAGATCGCCGGAGCGCCCCGGGGTCGTGACCGAAATTTCGACGCGGCGAAAGATCGGATTCGGCGTCGCGCTGACGCGCTCGGTACAGACGAGCGGCAAATTGCCTTGCGAACAATCGAACGTGACGACGCCGAGGTCGGGCCACTCGCGCATCAAATGCACTTCGGTCAGTGCGTTATCGGCGCTCCATCCGGCGAGCAGGCGCCGATGCAGTTCGCCCTCGTCGTTCGCGAGCATGCCCACCGCGCGCAGCGACGCGGCCAGCGCGACCGCGATGATCGCCAGTGCGACCAGCACCTCGATCATCGTGAAGCCGCGCGCAGGCACGGTCGGACGGGAGGCGCGCATGTCAACGCACCTCGTAGCGGCCGTTGCCGGTGCCGACGATCGTTGCACGGCCGACCGCCGAGTAGAGCGTGACGGTCACCGCCTGACCGATGCTTTCCACACCGAACACCACACGATCGGGATGCAAGTCGGAGCCCGGGTAATCGATGGTCACGTCGGTCACGCCCCCTTCCCAGTTGCGTTGATGCAATAGATCGTCGCGCAAGATCGGGCGCCAGCCGTCCTCGGTATGCATGTCGAAACGATAGCCGCCCGTCACGGGCTGCCAAGCGATCGGCCGCGAGCGCACCTGCGCTTCGTCCGACGCCGATTCGAACAGCAAGGCAAGACGCTGCGCTTGTTCGTTCAGATCCGTGCGCGGATTACGCGTGAGCGAAACGGACGCGAGCGAGACGAGCAGCCCCGCGATCACGAGCACGACCATCATCTCGAGCAGCGTGAACCCCCGTGCGCGAGACGAGCCGACGCCGCCGTCGAGCGGCATGCGGGTTCGCAATGTCGAAGCGTCAGGGCTGCTCACGCGCCGTATCCGGCATGTGCCGCGTTACTGCCACGAGCCGATATCGGCATCGTTGCCTTCGCCGCCGGGCTTGCCGTCGGCGCCGTAACTAAACACGTCGATCTCGCCATGCACACCGGGATTCAGATATTGGTAGCTATTGCCCCAAGGATCGTTGGGCAAACGCTCGAGATAGCCGCCGTCTTTCCAGTTATTCGGGATCGGATCGGTCGTTGGCTTTTCGATCAGTGCGCGCAGCCCCTGGTCCTGCGCGGGATAGCGGCCATTATCGAGACGGTAGAGCTTCAGTGCTTGCATAATCGTCCCAATATCTTGTTTTGCCGCCACGCGGCGCGCTTCGTCGGGGCGGCTCATGATCTTGGGCACGATCAGCGCAGCAAGAATGCCGAGAATCGCGATCACGACCATGATCTCGATCAGCGTAAAGCCTCGTTGGCGCCGCGCGCGCAAAGCGGTTGCTTCGTTACGGCGTAGATTCCACAGTTGCATCATTCGCTACCTCGTTTCAATGAATAGTTCGCGAAGCACGAGCAAGCGCGCTTCGCATGGCGTCGTCGATTGTAATGGCCCGCTCATCAGGGTTCGAGTATGAGCGCAAAGCCGAAAATAGCCCTTACAATGGCACGCATGAATACACTCCAAATCCGCCTACTGTCGCTCGCGCTGTTCGCGGTTTTCTGCGCGACGCTCACCTATTGGATCGTCGTGCTCACCGCGCATCGCGCGCCGCCGCCGCCCGCGGCCGCCGTCGCACCGAGCGTATCCGTCGAAGACGCCGCGGCGCTGTTCGGCGGCAAGCTCACGCGCGAGGTCAATCGCAACATCAAACTCGTCGGCATCCTCGCACTGCGCGAAGGCGCCGCCGCCATCGTCGGCGTGGGCGACGATCCCGCCCGCGCCATCGCGCGCGGCAGCAAAATCACCGAAGGCACGACGCTCGCCGAAGTGCGCGCTCGATCGATCGTCGTCGATCACAACGGCGTGCGCTCCGAAATCCCGCTCGCGCCGAACGCCGGCGGCCCCACCATCTACGTCCGCTAAACCGTCCGAACCGGCCGCGTCGACAAGTGCGCGCCGTGCTCACGATCGCGCGGCCACGCCGCGCGATTGCCGCCTCTTCTACTGCACCATATTGTTCAAATCGATGATCGGCAGCATCACGGCCAGCACGATCACGAGTACGACCCCACCCATCGCCAAAATCAGCAGCGGCTCGAGCAAGCTCGTCAGAAACATCGTGCGGCGTTCGAGTTCGCTCGCTTCGCCTTCGGAAGCGCGATCGAGCATCGTCGTGACGTCGCCCGTGGCTTCGCCCGAGCGGATCAAGTGCACGAGCACCGGCGGGAACGTCTTCGTATTGCCGAGCGCGCGCGAAAGCGACGTACCCTCGCGCACGCGCACGATCGCATCGTCCACGTTGCCGCGCATCGCCCGGTTGTTCAGCGTCTCGCCGGCCGCTTGCAGCGCGCGCAGAATCGGCACGCCGGCCGCCGTCAAAATCGCGAGCGTGCTCGCGAAGCGCACGGTGTTGTAGCCCCGCACGAGTTTGCCGACGAGCGGAGCGGTCAGCAACCAGCGGTCGAACGAAAGACGCGGCCCCTTCTGCGACAAAACCGCGCGCACCGCGTAGACGAGCACCATGACGCCGATCAGCACGGCCCACCACCAATGACGCACGAAGTCCGATAGCGCCATCATCAGTACGGTCAAGATCGGCAAGTGCTGCTTCGTCGAAGCGAACACGTTGACCACCTGCGGCACCACGTAACTGAGCAGAAACGTCACGATGCCGAATGCGATCAGCGTGACGATCGCCGGGTAAGTGAATGCGAGCAAGATCTTTTGCGTGAGCGCGTTACGCTGCTCGATGTAGTCGGCCAAGCGCGAGAGCACGAGGCCGAGCTTGCCCGTATGTTCGCCGGCCGCCACGAGCGCGCGATAAATATCGGGGAAGTCGCGCGGATGCTGCCCCAGTGCATTCGCGAACGAATGTCCGCCCAACACCTCGGCGCGGATCGCCGCGACGAGCTCGCGAATGTAGTCGCGCTCGGCTTGATCGGTCAGCACGGCCAGCGCTTCGTCGAGCGGCAGCCCGGCCGTCAGCAGACTCGCCAGTTGGCGCGTGAGAATCGCTTGCTCGCGTGCCGATAGCTTGCGCCCGATCGACAAACGCTTCGTTCGCTCGCCGCGCGCGGCGCTACCGGCCGGCTCCACGACGAGCGGCGTAAGCCCTTGCGTGCGCAATTGCGCGCGGGCGGAACGCGCACTGTCGGCATCGAGGACCCCTTTTTGCGGGTGCCCGGCCGCATCGATCGCCTCAAAGCGAAAGGCCGGCATGGGCTACACCCCGCCCGTCACGCGAATCACCTCTTCCAGCGAGGTGACGCCCGAGGACAGCCAGCGCTCCGCATCCTCACGCAACGTGCGCATGCCTTGCGCGCGGCCGGCGGCCAGGATCTCGGCATCAGCCGCGTTGTGATGGATCATCGTGCGGATCGCATCGTCGATCGTCAGCAACTCGTACACGCCGCGCCGTCCCGAATAACCCGATCTCGCGCACTTGTCGCAACCGACCGGGTGCCATTGCGCGCGGCCTTCCTCGACGCGTTCTTCCTTGCAGACGGGGCACAAGCGGCGCACGAGCCGCTGCGCGAGCACGCCGAGCAACGACGACGCGAGCAGATACGGCTCCACGCCCATGTCGGTCAAACGCGTCACGGCCGAGGCCGCGTCGTTCGTGTGCAGCGTCGCCAACACCAAATGGCCCGTCAGCGACGCTTGCACCGCGATTTGCGCCGTTTCCAAATCGCGGATTTCACCGATCATGATGATGTCCGGGTCTTGCCGCAGAATCGAGCGCAGCGCGCGCGCAAAGGTCATCCCGATCCGCTCGTTCACCTGCGTCTGACCGATGCCGGGCAAGTCGTATTCGATCGGGTCTTCCACCGTCATGATGTTCGTCGTCGCCGTCTCCAAACGAGAGAGCGACGCATAGAGCGTGGTGGTTTTACCCGAGCCCGTCGGCCCCGTGACGAGCACGATGCCATGCGGACGTGAAATTAATTTGTCGAATTTCGCTAGCGTGTCGGGCCCCATGCCCAGCGCTTCGAGGTTCAGATGCTGCGCGTCCTTTTCGAGCAGACGCAGCACCGCGCGCTCGCCGTGGCCGGTCGGCAGCGTCGAGACGCGCACGTCCACCGCGCGGCCGCCCACGCGCAGCGTAATCCGGCCGTCTTGCGGCAGACGCTTCTCGGCGATATCGAGCTGCGCCATGATCTTGATCCGCGAGATCAGCGCGCCGTGCAGCGCTTTTTTGGGCCGCACGACGTCGCGCAGCGTGCCGTCCACGCGAAAACGCACGACCGACGCGTTTTCAAACGGCTCGATGTGGATGTCCGACGCATGCTCGCGCGCCGCTTGCGTGAGCAGCGCGTTGATCATGCGGATGATCGGCGCGTCGTCTTCCGATTCGAGCAAATCCTCGACCTCGGGGATGTCCTGCATGAGCCGCGACAGATCGACTTCGCCTTCGACTTCGCCCACGACCTGCGCGGCGCTGCCGTCGTTGCGTTCGTAGGCCTGATTGATCGCTTGCGCGAGCTCGTCGGCCGGCAGGCGCACGGCCGTCAGCGCGCCGAAATTGCGCGCGACCTCGGCCAGCGCCGCGGCACTCGTGCGCTCGCTGATCCAAACCTCGATGCCCTCGGCACGCTGATGCGCGACGAGGATCTGCCCGTTGCGCGCGAACCCATAGGGCACGAGCCGGGCCGCGAGCGGCGAGGGCGGTTGACGCTCGCCCGGCGCGCCTTCGCTGGAAGAAGCGAGAACGTCGCTCACTGGGCCGCTCCCGGCGCTCCCGGCGTGGCCGTTTGCGGCTGTTGCGGTTGAGGCTGAAGCGGCGCGGCCTGCGGCTGCGGCTGCGGGACGGCTTGCGGTTGCGCGCCCGGCGGTGGAGCCGACGGTAGCTGCTGAGGCGCGGGCGCGCGCGCTGCCGGGTTGTTCGTCATCTGCCGCAGGTCGAATAGATTCGCCGCGGGGGAGGCGCCCTGGTTCGGCCCGGCCGGCATGGGCGGCACGACCGGGAAGTCCTTGTCGCGCATCACGCGGTTATCCGAGCGATACCCGTCCGTCACGCCTTGGACGTAGTTGTAGCGATTCTCGGTGATCTGCTGGGCCGTATCGCTGTCGCTGATGATGACGGGACGCAGGAAGACCATCAAATTCGTCTTCGTGCGCTGCTTCGTTTCCGAGCGGAAGAGCTGGCCGAGCCAAGGAATATCCCCAAGCAGCGGTACCTTGCTGTTCGACACTTGGTAGTTGTCTTGCATCAAGCCGCCGAGCACGATGATTTCGCCGTTATCGGCAAGCACGGTCGATTGGATCGAGCGCACGTTGAACGTCGGCCCCGGCGAGTTCGCCACCGTCGTTGCGGCGATGCTGCCGACCACCGAAGAATCTTCCGTATAGAGCTGCAGTTTCAGAATGCCGCCTGCGGTGATCTGCGGCTTTACGTGCAGCGTCAGGCCGACATCGCGGCGGTCGTAAGTATTGAATGCGGTACCCGCGTTGCCCGACGTCAGGCCCTGATACGAGCCGGTGGGGATCGGCACGTTCTGGCCCACGACGATCTTCGCTTCCTCGTTATCGAGCGTGATTAAGTTCGGCGTGGAGAGCACGTTCGCATCGCTCACGCCGGCGAAGTACTGGAGCAGGCCGCCCAAGCCTTCCACGCCGAACATGTTGTGTAGCCAACCAACGTTCAGACCCTGGCCGAGCGTACTCGGCAGCGACGCCACGCCGCCGCCGCTCGCGAGCGGCGCGGCGAGGCCCGCCGTCACGGCGAGAATGTTCGAGCCGGATACGTTGCCGGCGGTACTCGCAAGGTTGGTGCCCGCGAGCAGGTTACCGTTGGCCACTTGCCACTGAATGCCGAGATTGCCGGCCCGCGTCGAGTTCAGTTCGACGACGAGCGCTTCGATATAGACCTGGGCTCGCCGCTTATCGAGTTGATCGATGACCGCGCGCAGGTTCCGATAGACGGGATCGGCCGCGGTGATGATGAGCGAGTTCGTCGCCGCATCGGCCTGGATCATGCCGCCCGGCTGATTCTCGTCGCTGTTTTCGCCTTGCTTTTCGCCAAGGAAGCCGCCGCTGTTGGAGCCGCTCGCGCCGCCCATGCCGCCGCTCGTCGAACCCGACAGCGAGCTGCCGCCGAGCGAGCTGCCGCTGCTGCCGTACGACGACGGCAGCGGCGGCGTGCCGCTCGTGCCCGTGGAGGTCGAGCTGCCGCTCGAATTGCCTTGGCTGAACGAGCTCGCATTGCTCGAATCGGCGCTGTTGCCGGAGCTGCCCTTGCCGAGCATCCCGCGCAGCGTCTTCGCAAGCGTCACCGCGCTCGCGTTGTTGATATGCACGACGTGCATGTTGCCGGGCTGCGAACCGGGCGCATCGAGTTGCCCGACGAGCCGTTTGGCGGCCTCGAGCCGCGCCTTGTTCGACGCGCGCAGCATCAAGGAATTCGTGCGCGCATCGGCCATGACCGATACCTTCAGCGTCGCATCGGTGCTGCCGATCGAGCCCGGGTCGAGCAGCTTGGACAATTGCGGCTCGAGATCGAGCGCATTGGCATTCTTCAGCGGCACGACCACGATCTGCTGCCCGGCCGCGTTATCGACGCCCGCGATGATGGCCGCGATGCGCCGGACGTTGTCGGCGTAATCGGTCACGACGAGCGTGTTGTTGGCCGGATAGGCCGCAATCGTGTTGTTCGGCGAAATCAGCGGGCGCAGCACGGGCAGCAGGTTGTTGGCCGATTCGTTATGAAGCTCGAACACCTGCGTGATGATCTGATCGCCGCGTGCCTGCGGCGCGTTACCCACGTATGTCGGCGCGCCTTGCAGCTTCGCGTCGGCTTCGGGCAAGACCTTGAGCACGCCGTGGTCCTGCACGATCGCGAAACCTTGCATGCGCAGCGCCGCCTCCAGCGTCTTCAGCGCTTGGTCCTCGGGAACGGGATTTTCCGACACGAGGTTCAACTGCCCCTTCACGCGGGGGTCGACGATGATCGTCTTGTTGGTCGCGGCGCCGATCGCCTTGGCCACTTGGTCGATGTCCGCGTTCACGAAGTTCAACGTCACTTCCGCGTGCGCGGCTTGTGCGGTCATGAGCCCGGCCATCAGGAGCGCGGTAGCGATGCGACGCAGTGCCATACGATTTCTTGTCATGGAAGATAGGTTCGATGCGTAAGTGCTGGCCCTGGGCGGTCACGCCTCACGAACACCGCGCGGCCCTCGCCGGTGTAATAGTGTCGGATGTTCGCCCCGCCTCTCAAGAAAACGAACATTAGCAGTTTTTTGTGTCCGATTAATCACGAAGCGCCGAGCATCGCTTCACTTTTAGCTCGGAAATTTCCGAATTTTCATCGTGTCGTTCCTTAACGGGGCGACAATGAGCGCCGTTTTCCCTTCGCTGTCCGCCAATGGCTCGGTGATGTCGGACGGCATGATGAGGAGCACGCGCGGTACCCGGTATCATACGGGCGAATATTTCGACTGAATCGCACGGCAAGCTCGGGTTTTCCCCAGCCTGCCCGCGTGACGCCGGCCCCGGCCGGGGCAGAGCACGCAGCGCGAATAACAAAGTTATCTGTCGAAGGCACTCGAACCATGAAACGGACAATTCTGATCTTGGCGGCTTGGCTCGCGTCGTTCGCGTCGGCGAGCGGGCGCGCGGACTGCTTCGACGAAGCCGCGAAGTACCAAAAGGTCAACCCGTTGATCCTGCGCGCGATCGCCTGGCAAGAGTCGCACAATCGTCCGGACGCCTTGCACAAGAACGCCAACGGTTCGACCGACTACGGGGTCATGCAGATTAATTCGGTCCATCTGCCGACGTTGGCCCAATACGGGATCTCCTCCGATACGCTGATGGAGCCTTGCAAGAACGTATACATCGCGGCATGGCATCTGCGGCAAAAGATGAACAAGTACGGCAACAGTTGGGCCGCCGTCGGCGCGTACCACTCCGAAACGCCCTCGCTGCGCGACCGTTACGCGCATCAGATCATCGACATCCTTTCGCAGTGGAAGCTGCTGCAAGCGCAGCGCTGACGAGTTCCAACGCGCGCTCGATCCCGGCCTGAGACAGCGCGCGCGGGGTGGGGGGCCGGCGTTTGGTGCACAATGCTCCCTACGCCCTTCATGCGGCGGCGCCTCGCGCCATCGCCCCACCCGATGTCGACTGCAATGAACCATCCGCCTGTGCCCGTCACCGTGCTCTCCGGCTTCCTCGGAGCGGGCAAGACCACGCTGCTCAATCACATTCTCGCCAATCGCGCCGGCCTGCGCGTCGCCGTCATCGTCAACGATCTGGCGGCGGTAAATATCGACGCGTCCCTCGTCAAGGACGCCGCGTCGCTCTCGCGCGTCGAAGAGCGGCTCGTCGAGCTTTCCAACGGCTGCATCTGCTGCACGCTGCGCGACGATCTATTGGCCGAGGTGCGCAAGCTCGCGAGCGAAGGCCGCTTCGACGCGATTTTGATCGAATCCACGGGCATCGCCGAACCGATGCCGATCGCTGAAACGTTCGCATTCACCGACGATGAGGGCCGTACGCTGGCCGATGTCGCCCGGCTCGATACGATGGTGACCGTTGTGGACGCATTCAATTTTCTGCGTGACTACGCTTCGGCCGATGCCCTCGCCGAACGCGGCCTAGCCGCCAGCGAGGAAGACGACCGCACCATCGTCGAGCTGCTGATCGAACAAATCGAATTTTGCGACGTACTCGTCGTGAACAAGGCCGATCTCGTCGACGCGCCGGCGCTCGAACGTCTCGAACGGATCCTGGCCCGGCTCAATCCCCGCGCGGTCCAACTCGTGAGCCGCTTCGGCGAAGTGTCCTTGAGCGAAGTCATCGATACCAAGCGGTTCGACTTCGAAGCCGCGGCGAGCGCGCCGGGCTGGCTCGCTTCGCTCGAACACGAACACGAACACGAACACGAACACGAACACGAGCATGACGCCGATCACGCTCACGGTCATAGCCACGGCCATGGCGCTCACTCGCACGTCAGCGAAGCCGATCAATACGGCATCGGCAGCTTCGTCTACCGGGCGCGCCGGCCGTTCCACCCCGAACGGCTCTGGGCGTTGCTGCACGAGCAATGGCAGGGCGTGCTGCGCAGCAAGGGCTTTTTCTGGCTCGCCACGCGCAACGACGTCGCCGGCTCGCTGTCGCAAGCGGGCGGCGTCTGCCGCCATGGGCCGGCCGGCATGTGGTGGGCCGCCCAGCCGCGCGACGAATGGCCGCAAGACGACGAACTCGCGGCTGAGATTGCCGCCGATTGGTACGGCGCGGCCGACGATGCGACGATCGGCGATCGCCGTCAGGAACTCGTGCTGATCGGCATCGGGCTCGATGCCGATAGCTGGCGCGCGAAATTCGACGCCTGCCTATTGACCGACGACGAATACGCGCTGGGCCCGCGGGGCTGGGCCGCGATGTCCGATCCGTTCCCCGCGTGGGACATGGACGCCGACGATCACGAAGGCGACGACGAAGGCCAAATCGTGCACTGAAGCTTCCCGCTAGACGCGCCCGGCGTGTAATGCTCCGGGCGCATTAGTCGAGAACAAAGGGCGAACAAAGCGCGGACGAAAAAAAACCCGCCGTGGGCGGGTGTCGACAAGACGTCAAGCGGGGCCGCTTTGGGCCCGCGGCTTAGCGCTTGTTGACGGCATCCTTGAACGCCTTGCCTGCCGTGAACTTGACGGTCTTGGCTGCCGGGATCTTGATGGTCTCGCCCGTCTTGGGGTTGCGGCCCGTGCGCGCTGCGCGCTTGCCGGAGCCGAAGCTGCCGAAGCCGATGAGCTGCACCGAGTCGCCCTTGGACACTGCCTTCTTGATCACTTCGAGCAGCGTGTCGAGCGTTTCGCCGGTTTGAGCCTTGCTGGCGCCCGTCTGACCTGCGACGGCGTCGATCAGTTCCTGTTTGTTCATTAACGTTCCTCTTTATCAGATTGAAGTGACACGGACAGCGCAAAACGCGCCGAATTATACGTACGCAAGCTGTGCCGTCGAGTAGCTGTGGCGAAGCGTGCGCCGCTCGGTCGCGCTGAACCCCCGGGCCTGCGGCCTTGCGGCGCTTGCTATGATAGCTCAGCGCAAACCCAATAACGGCAAGGCTTCCAAAGAATTTAACGCGGAAGAGCCTTGTCGGCGCTGGGTTTGAGCATTGTCGTACTCGCGAACCCTTGCTGCCAAGGGCTTCGCGCGGTTAACCGGGTATCCCGTTGGATTTTGCCAACGCCCGCGGAGCCCCGCCCCATATGGGTTTGCGGCCAATTGGCGCTAGTTGCGCGTGCGTAGGTTAGGGTAGCCCCTTATCCCGGCGCGCGCGCCTCCTACCGTTTCGCTTTTCCGATGAGTGCCAAGCTGATCCCCGCCATTCCGGCTTTTCGCGACGACGGAACGCCGTTTTCGCCCGCCTACGACGACATTTATCACAGCGCCGCCGGTGCTTTCGCGCAGGCCGAGCACGTTTTTCTGCGCGGTAACGGCTTGCCGGAGCGTTGGCGCGGACGGCGCCTCGTCACCGTCGTCGAGACCGGCTTCGGCATCGGCGCGAACTTTTTGGCTACCTGGAAAGCCTGGCGCGCCGACCCCGAGCGCTGCGAGCGCCTGGCGTTCGTCTCGATCGAAAAGCATCCTTTCAGCGCCGCCGACCTGAACGCGCTCCATGCGCGTATGGTCGACGACGCCACGCTTGCGCCGTTGGCCGGACAATTGACGCAAGCGTGGCCGATACTGACGCCGGGGCTGCACCGCCTGGAGTTCGAGGACGGGCGCGTGACGTTGACGATTGCTTTCGGCGATGCGCTCGATCTCCTGCCGAGGCTTTGGCTGCGCGCGGATGCGTTCTATCTCGACGGTTTTTCTCCGGCCAAGAACCCCGATCTGTGGTCGCCGCCCGTCTTCAAGGCATTGGCCCGGCTCGCCGGCGAAGGCGCGACGCTCGCCACCTATAGCTGCGCAGGTCACGTGCGGCGTGGCTTGACCGACGCGGGTTTCGAATGCGAGAAGGCGCAAGGCTTCGCGGGCAAGCGCGCCATGCTCGCCGGCCGGTTCATGCCGCGCTGGCGCGTGCGGCGGCATGAGCCGCCGGTGCCGTTCGCCGCGAGCGAGCGCCACGCGATCGTCGTCGGCGCCGGTTTGGCCGGCTGCGCGCTGGCTGAACGGCTCGCCGCGCGCGGCTGGCGCATCACGATCGTCGAACGCCACCCGCACTCCGGGGCCGAGGCATCGGGCAACCCGGCAGGCGTGTTTCACCCGTTGATTTCGCGCGACGACAGCGTGGCCTCGAAAATCACGCGCGCCGGCTTTCTCTACGCCCTCAACCGGTGGCGCGCGCTCGAAAAGGCGGGACACGCGTTCGCGCGCACGCACGAAGGCTTGCTGCAAATCGCCGAAGACGAGCACGAGGCCCTCGCGCTGACCGAGGCCATCGACGCGAGCGGCTATCCGCAAACACTCGTGCAATCCGTATCGGCCGATCAAGCACGCGCGATCGCCGGCCTCGGCGTGCCGCGCGCGGGATGGTTCTATCCCGAAGGCGGAGCGCTCGATCCGGCCGCGCTGTGCGCGGCGCTGTGCGCGCAAGCGGGCGACGCGCTTACCTGGCGCACCGGCATTGCCGCGCAGACGATCGAACGCGACGGCGATGCGTGGACGGTCCTCGATGCCGGCGGCCGGACGATCGCGCGCGCCCCGGTCGTCGTCTTCGCCAATGCGCGTGACGCGGCGCGCCTCGCCGGCCTACGCTACGGTCAAACGCGCATCGTGCGAGGTCAACTGACGCGCCTGCCGCCGAGCGTCTCCCCTGGCCTGCGCGTACCGCTGATCGGCGACGGCTATGCCGTTCCGCTCGCGGACGGCTTACTGACCGGGGCCAGCTACGACGTCGACGATACCGGCGACGATTTACGCATCGAAAGCCATGCCGAAAACCTCGAACGCTTGGCCCGCCTGCTGCCGGGTTTCACCACGGTGCGCTCGATCGAGCCCGCGACGCTGGCCGGCCGCGTCGCGTTTCGCTGCGTGACGAGCGACCGTCTGCCGATGATCGGCCCGCTCGCCGACGAAGCCGCGAGCGCCGCTCGAGCTGACTCGCTGCGCGGTGCTTGGCCGCTCGACCTACCGCGCGCCTCGGGTCTATACGGCAGCTTCGCTTTCGGCTCGCGCGGCCTCGTGTGGGCATCGCTGGGCGCCGAACTCGTCGCCTCCCAACTCGAAGGCGAACCGTGGCCGCTCGAACGCGATCTGGCGGAAGCGCTCGACCCGGCCCGGCAACTGCAGCGCGCTTTACGACAGGGCGCGCTCGATCGAACTTAACTCGACAGCCTGAACTGACAACAATCCGGCCTGTTGCGCCAAGTTATCCACCGGCAGGTGTGGATAAGCAGGTGAATCGGCGGTGAAATGCGTGTGGGGCCGATGTGGACGTAAACGGGACAACTCTGGCCGCGCCGAAAATTGTCGAAAGTTATGCTTCGAATCCCGGGCGCCCCACACATGCTGCACATGCGGTTATGCCTTCACTAAGACGTTGATCTATCTCGGTAAGCAAGGGTTTTGCACAGATTTGCCGAACCCTTGTTAACTGCTACTACGTATACATACGTAAACAGTAAACCCTATCTAACCGCGCACGCCTCGGGACACGAACTGTCCAAGCACCAGCGAACCGCGGGAAGGCGCGCTTCCATCCGACCGAAACCCGGTGCGCAAGCCAGAACCAAGCCGGAATCGGCCATTTTTCCCCCGCAATACGAAATTACATGTCGTTTGTACCGAGATGGCGGCAAATGGACGATGAATGCTGCGAGTTGTAAGCAAGCTATGGCACAATCGGCGTTCCTCTTGCACAAGTTGCATGGCGGCGCACCGCTCGCGCGCCGCATCCATGGAGGCGGTGAAGCCATCCCGGCCAGTGTGAGCCGGCCGCAAGCATTACCGCTTCCGATCCGCCCGCGCCGGGCACGCGCCGCGCTCTGCCTGAGCGCTCGGCGTCACGCATCGCATCCGGCGCGTTTCGTCGCCGCCACGGTCGGCAGCCGCCGAACCGCCGGCAATCACCGTTTTCGTCCGCATGGCGGCATCTCGCCGCACAACCGGACAAGCAAGCCACGAGAATTCGCCGCGAGCGAGGTCTGCCGCCTTGCCCGGCCTATCCGTAAAGGAGCAGCTATCAGATGAAATCGGCGTTTTCCTTCCTTCCGCATTGGCCCTCCGTGCCCGATGCCGTCTTTTGGGCCGGCCTGGTCCTACTCGTCGCAGGCCTGCTGGGCGAGCTTTGCTACCGTGCTTGGCGGCTGCCGCGCATTTCGGGCTACGCCGTGATCGGTCTCATCGCGGGCACGGCCGGCTTCGGCACGGGCGCCATCGACGCGAGTTTCGGCGGCACGTTGCGCTTGTTGCTCGACGTCGCCTTGGGGCTGCTCTTGTTCGAGCTCGGCGGCCGCTTGGATCTGCGCTGGATTCGCCGTAACCCCTGGCTCGTGGCATCGAGTTTGGCCGAGGCCTCGTTGACCTTCGTACTCGTGCTGCTCGCCCTGTTGGCCGCGCATATCGGCGGCGCCGTCGCCACGGTGATCGCCGCCATCGCCATGTCGACCTCGCCGGCCATGGTGATTCAATTGAAGACCGAATTGCGGGCGGAAGGGCAAGTCACGCAGCGGCTCCTGACGCTAACGGCACTGAACAGCATGTACGCGGTCGTCATCGAGAAAATCGCCTCGGGTTGGCTGCATCAGGAAGTCTATGGGAACGTTTTCGCGACGATCGTGCAGCCGCTGTATCTGCTCGTCGGTTCGCTCGTGCTGGCTTACCTGCTCGCCAAGGCCTGCATGTTCTTCTATCGCTTCATGCAAGTGCAGGACGAACATTCGTTCGTCGCCTTGTTCGGCCTCGTGCTGCTCGCGATCGCCATCGCCCACCTGTTCAAGCTTTCGACGATCCTGAGCCTGCTCGCGGCCGGCATCATTGTGAAAAACCTCGAAGCCAAGCCCCAGCTTTGGCCCGAACACTTCGGCACGGCGGGATGGCTGCTCACCGTGATCCTGTTCGTCCTCACGTTGACCGCCTTCGAATGGCACGACATCGCGCTCGGCGGGCTCGCCGCGGTATTGCTCATCGTGGCTCGTTTCGTCGCCAAGCTCGTCGGCGTGCTCGCCTTCGCCAAGCCGAGCGGCATCGGTTACAAGCAGGGCGTGGCGCTCGGTTTGTCGCTCTCGCCGATGTCGGCGCTGGCCTATTTGCTCGTCGACGACACCTATGCGCTCTACCCGAACTTCGACCCCACGCTGCGCGCCGTCGTCATGTGCGCGATCGTCGTGTTGCAACTCGTCGGGCCCTGGCTCGTCTACCGCTCTCTTACGTTGGTCGGCGAACGGCGTACTTGAGCCCGCTCGCACTGCAAGGAAATCATCATGGCACTTGAACCGTTCATCAATTCCAAACCGTTCACGTTCGGCGTCGAGCTCGAGATCCAGGTCGTCAACACGCACGACTACGACCTGACGAAGGCCGCCTCCGATCTCATGCGGCTCGTGAAAGACCACAAGGTGCCCGGCAACATCACGCCCGAAATCACCGAGAGCATGATCGAGCTGTCCACGGGTATCTGCAATTCGCACGAGGAAGCGCTCTCGCAGTTGCGCACGCTGCGCGATACGCTCGTCGCGGCGGCCGATCAGCTCAACGTCGGTTTGGCCGGCGGAGGCACCCACGCGTTCCAGCAGTGGAGCGAGCGGCAAATCTTCGATGCGCCGCGCTTTCAGTACCTCTCCGAGCTGTACGGGTATTTGGCGAAGCAATTCACCGTATTTGGGCAACACGTGCACATCGGCTGTCCCGACCCGGACAGCGCGCTATTTCTGCTGCACGCGATGTCGCGATTCATTCCGCATTTCATCGCGTTGTCGGCTTCGTCGCCGTACGTGCAGGGGGTGGATACCGGATTCCATTCGGCACGGCTGAACTCGGTGTTCGCCTTCCCGTTGTCGGGCCGCGCACCGTTCGTGCTGACCTGGACGGCCTTCGAGGAATATTTTTCGAAGATGGTTGCAACGGGCGTGGTCAACAGCATGAAAGACTTTTACTGGGACATTCGACCGAAGCCCGGGTACGGCACCATCGAAGTTCGCGTCATGGATACGCCGCTGTCGGTCGACCGCGCGGCGGCGATCGCGTGCTACATCCAAACCTTGGCGCGGCACCTGCTCGTCGATCGGCCGTTCGTGCCGAAGGAGGACGACTATCTCGTCTACACGTTCAACCGGTTCGAAGCGTGCCGCTTCGGGCTCGGAGGAACCTGCATCAATCCGCAGACTGGAGAACGCCGGCCGATATTCGAGGATATCCTCGAGACGCTTCGCGTGATCGAGCCGCATGGCGAAGCGCTTCATTCCTCAGCCGCATTGCGCGAAATTGCCGGTATCGCACAAGGGCAAGTCAACGATGCGACTTGGCTGCGCACCGTCGTCGCAAAAGAAAAGTCGTTGCATGAAGCGGTTCGTCAGCAGTGCTTGCGATGGCGCGGGGTTTAGTTTGTTTACGTTTACACGTATACATACGTAGTAGTAGTTAACAAGGGGCCGGAGCGTCTGTGGAAAACTCGATTTTTTCTTGACGCTTCAACCACCTGGAGAAACCATAACCGTATGGTTCTCGCGTGTGGAACTGGCATGAGGCCGGGGCAACTCAAGAGGCATTTCAATTTGGTCCGATGTTATCCAGAAATGCCGCACAATCGTCTCGACTCGTTATACACGGCTTGTCCACAACCGCCACTGAATAACTTAGCTGTACTATTTTTCCTCGTCGCTTAAAATGGCGCGTCTGTCGGGTCCAAAGTCACACCGATGACGCGGCTTCGAGGTAAAACAAATGCGCTGATTGGCCCGTGACGGGCCGCCCTCGGGAGGGCGGGAATTACGTCGCAACGGGCGGGCGCTTCTGAAATAGTAAAATCGGCACGCCGTGAGCACGAGGCGAGCCGTCCCACGGGGCTGCCGGGGCGCCGCGAGGCAAGGCGCGAGCAGGCAACCGAATCAGCAGCGGCATGCTGTCAAATTGCGAAATAGCGAACAAAGACTATGAGCGAAGGTGTATACGGAGAGCAGGCTACCGGGCGCGTGACCCACAGCTTGCTACGCTTAAGCACGGCGATGCGCAGCCAAGCGTGGGAATGGGCTGAAAGCGCGGGGCTTACGCCTACGCAGGGGGAGATTCTCGTGCTGCTGATGCAGCGTAAGACTCCCATGCGGCTCGGGGAGATCGCTCGCGAGACGGCGCTCACGGCGGCCACCACGAGCGACGCGGTCAGCACGCTCGAAGCGAAAGGACTCATCGAAAAACGACGCACCACCGAGGACGGCCGCGCACTCGCGGTCAAGCTCACCGCTCGCGGCCGCACGGCTGCCAAGCGCGCTCAGCAGTGGCCCGATTTTCTCTCGGAGGCTATCGGCACGCTGCGCGACGAGGAACAAGCCGTCTTCTACCGCATGATGATCAAGATGATTCGCCAATTGGAAGTGCAAGGCGATATTCCGACGCATCGCATGTGTGTGACTTGCAAGTATTTCGAACCGAGCAAGAACCCGAAAAAAGTCGCGCATCGCTGCGCGGCCCTCGAATTGCCCATCGGCGACGCCGAGTTGAGGCTCGATTGCCCGGTGCACGAAGAGGCCGACTCGCTGACGCAAAAGAAAACCTGGAAGATCTTCGCGCAAAACGCCGCCTAGCCGGCTCGCGCGAACATCGTCCCCGCCCGCGGGGCGTGCCGACGTTGTGTTCCTGCAAAACGAATGAGATGCCGGTGCGCGCCGCCGCATTGTCCATGTTCGCCGTGAGGGATCGATGAATCGCGAAGCGCTCGCCGTCCGCCATGTGCACTTCGAGGATCTCGGCACGCTCGAACCCGTCCTAGGGGAGCGTGCGTGGTCGGTACGTTATCTCGATGTCGGGCTTGCCCGCGTGGATGCGCCTAGGCCCGAGGGGCCCGCGCTGACGGTCGTGCTGGGCGGTCCGATCGGCGCTGACGACGATCTGGCCTACCCGACGCTCAAGCCGCTGCTCGCGATGCTCGAAAAGCGCATTGCCGCGGGCCGGCCGACGCTCGGCATTTGTCTCGGCGCGCAATTGATCGCGCGCGTGCTCGGTGCACGCGTGCATAGCGCGGGCTGCAAGGAAATAGGCTGGTCGCCGCTATCGTTGACGCAAGCGGGGCTCGATTCGCCCGTGCGGCACCTCGACGAATCGCGCACCTCGATGTTTCATTGGCACGGCGATACGTTCGATTTGCCCTCCGGCGCCGTACGGCTTGCTTCCACCGCCGTTTGCGAGAATCAAGCATTCGCTTGGGGCTCGAATGTGTTGGCATTCCAATGTCATCCTGAAATCCGCGCCGATCGTTTCGAGCGCTGGCTGATCGGCAATGCCAACGAAATCGGTACGACGCCGGGGATCGACGCGACGCGTTTGCGCGCGGATACCGAGCGTTTCGGCCCGGCGCTGGAACGTGCCGCGCATGAGACGTTCGGCGAGTGGCTGGACTCGATCGCGGCTGCTCACGGATAAAGAAGATGCAAATTCGTCCGCGCGACGTTGAACGAAGTTGCCGTCCGCGTGTACGATTGGCGCTTTGTGATGTCGACGACGTCACTGCCTAGCGCGGCGCCCCTCCGGCGCCGCGTTTTCCATCCCGCGATCGAAAACGCACTGCCGCTTGAATGCGGCACCCAGGTTTTTCTGAGGATTTATCGATGAGTTCACGCAAGTTGGTCGTGCGCCAGTCCGGCGTGCATGGCAAGGGCGTATTTGCCGCCGTGCCGCTGAAGGAGGGTGAGCGTCTGCTGGAATACAAGGGTGAGCGCATCTCGTGGAAGGAAGCGTTGCGACGGCATCCGCACAATCCCGCCGAACCCAATCACACGTTCTACTTCGCGCTCGAGGACGGCCGCGTCATCGACGGCAAGGTGAACGGCAATAGCGCACGCTGGATCAACCACTCGTGCGCGCCCAATTGTGAAGCGGAGGAAGTCGATGGCCGCGTGTTCATCCATGCGTTGCGCGATATCGCGGCCGACGAGGAGCTTTTTTACGACTACGGCCTCGTGATCGACGCGCGCCAGACGAAGAAGCTCAAAAAGGAATACGCATGCCGATGCGGCGCGCGTAAGTGCCGCGGGACGATGCTTGCGCCCAAGCGCGGTAAAAACGGGAAAGGCTAGGCTTGCCGTGGGGCGATCGGCTTCGGGATCAGGGGTGCGCCGTTTGTGCCGTTTCCTGAGCCGCTTGCGTCCCGATCGCGAGCGGCAGGCGTAGCACGAAGCGCGCGCCGCCTCCCGTGGCGTCCTCGTAACGCACGCTGCCGCCGTGCAGGTTGACGATGTCGTGGACGATCGCGAGGCCCAAGCCCGCACCCGATTCGACGCCCGGATCGGCGGCATCTCCGCGAAAGAAACGTTTGAACAAATCGGCTTGCAAGGCGGCCGGCACGCCCGAGCCGTTGTCCTCGACGGCGATCTCCGCGAAGCGCACGCCGTGTTCGTCGGCCGTTTCTCCCACCGTGACGGTGACGTTGCCGTCCGGTCTCGCCGACGGCAAATACTTGAGTGCGTTATCCAGCAAATTCGCGATGACTTCGCGCAGCAGCACCGGGTTGCCGCGTACGTTGAGCGGTTTGTCTTGCGCCGCTCCATCCAAACGTTGATAACCGAGGTCCACGTGGGCGGCCAATGCGCGCGGTACCCATTCAGCCCCCGTTTCGAACGCCAGCGCGGCGATGTCGAGTTCGGCGAAGCGCGCCGCTTGCGCACCCGGCTCCGCCCGGGCGAGCGATAACAATTGGTTCGATAGTCGCACGGCGCGATCCGCGGCGGCTCGCAACTCGTGCACGGCCGAGAGCGTCTGATTCGGATCGCGCGCGTTGGCCGCCTGCTCCGCGTGAAGTTTGACGGCCGTCAGCGGCGTGCGAAGCTGATGCGCCGCATCGGCGATGAATTTTCGCTGCGCATCGAGGGCCGTCTTCAGCCGCACGACGAGCGCGTTCATGGCGCTCGTCAGCGGTTGAATCTCCATCGGCACGAACGTCTCATCGACGGGTTCGAGCGACATATGGGTCTGCCGGTTCAACGAATCGGCCAGCGCCGTCAACGGATTGAGCTGCTGATTGACCACGCGCCAAACGATGCCCCACCCCGCAAAGAGCAGCAGCAGCAGCGGCATCATGATCGCGACGAGGAATTCGGCGGCGATGCGGTACCGATAACGCAGCGGCTGAGCGACTTCGACGATGATCGGGTTGCCGACGTCCTGCAGTACGCGCACCTGCGCCACGCGCACGTGCATGCCTTGGAATTGCGCTTCGAAGACGTAGGCCGCGCGCTGCTCGCGCACCTGCGTGCCGAATAAAGGCAATTCCTTTTCGCCCGCGATTTCGTGTTCGCCGTCGCTGATGCGGTAGATCAGTCGGTCGTTCGGATCGGAGAACATCGCTTGGGCGAGCGGCGGCACCGTCGAGCGTGCGTTCGGACCGGCGATTTGCACCTGCTTCGAGATCGCCGTCGCGAGGTCGGCCAACGAGCGATCGATGACGTGTTGCGTGTATTGCCAAGCGAGCCAATACGCGATGAGGCCGCTCATCAGCGCGAGCATGGAGAGCGGCGCGGCGAGCCGGCGCAAAAGCGAGCGGCGCAAGCTGGTCGCGGCGGGGCGCTGCATGGTGGCGGTCGCTCTCAGACGGGAAGGAAACGATGACGATGGCGCGTTCGGCCGCGGGCCGGCGCGGCGAGGCGCGGACGGCCCAGGCGTGCTCATCTCAAGACGCTTGGCGGATTTCCTGCAACAGATAGCCGAAACCGCGCACCGTCACGATTTCGACGCGGCAGTTTTCCAGCTTTTTGCGCACTCGGTGCACGTAGACTTCGATCGCCGTATCGCCGAGGTCGCCGCCGAAGTGCGTCAGGTGGTCCTGCAATTGCGCTTTGCTGACGACGCGGCCATGGCGCAGCAGCAGCATCTCGAGCACGGCGAATTCGCGCGGGGACAGCTCGAGCGGCTTATCGTCGTTGAAGATGCGGCGATCGACGCCCGATAGGCGGACACCGCCCAGCGATACTTCGGGCCGCGGCACGTCGCTATGCGGGCCGCTGCGGCGCATGACCGCGCGAATCCGCGCTTCGAGCTCGGCGGGCTCGAATGGCTTGAGCATGTAGTCGTCGGCGCCAGCATTGAGTCCTTGTACGCGGTCGTTCAATTCGTCGCGCGCCGTCAGCACGATGACGGGCGTGTGGCGGTTCGACTGGCGAAAGCGCGAGAGCAGCGTCATGCCGTCGATGCCGGGCAGGCCCAAATCGAGGATGACCAGTTCGTGGCGGTTTTGCGTGAGGGCCTGCTCGGCAAAGATGCCGTCGTGGACCATATCGACGGTGAAGCCGGCTTGTTCCAGGCTGCTTTGAATGCCGCGCGCGATAGGGCGGTCGTCTTCGATCAGAAGGAGTCGCATAAGATTCGCTCAAGTACAATGGATTACGCGTTCTTGGCACGCCGACCGGCGATGCCTTCGCCACACAGCAAAGCGTGCCGCAGCAAGTGAAGCTTCGGCGCTCCCAAACGATCACGAACATGTCCGAGATCACGATCAACGAACTGGAAGCCGCGATCAATTTTTGGCGCGCCCGCTCGCCCTCGAGCGGCGATGAGCTCAGCTTGTGCAAGGAGGCTAGCGCACTGTCCAAGCCGTATGCGCTGATGATTGTACAGCGTCGTGGCACCGTATCGTCGGACGGGCTCGATGCGGCCGCGCGCGATGCGTGGGAAGCATACGTACGAGCCGGGCGCGATTAAGCGCGATCGCCGGGACTGCGTTAGCCGCGCATCCGTTTCGCGGCGTCCTCGATGAAATGCGCGAGTTCGATGTCGCGCTCGGTCACGCCCCCCGCATCGTGCGTCGTCAGCGTGATATCCACCGTGTGATAGACGTTGAACCATTCGGGGTGGTGGTTCATTTCCTGCGCTTTGATCGCGACGCGCGTCATGAACCCGAACGCTTCGTTGAAATCGGCGAACTTGAATTGCCGGTGGATGGCGTCGCGCCCCGTCACGGCTTGCCAGCCGCTCAGTTCCGAGAGTTGCTTCGCGCGTTCCTCCGAAGTCAGTTTGTGGATCATAACAATCACCTCCATTCGTTTTAGCCGGGGGCGGGGATCGACCCGATCGCCGCGCGCCATGGCCGCTCGGTCATTCTTTCACAAGTAGGGGCGGCACGCTTGGCGCGGCGGCGCCGGCCTGCGCGGCCGGCTCATGCGGGCTCGGTTGCGTTCAAACGTCGCCTTCGTGCGCCCAGCCCTCGCCGGTGCCTCGCGCGATCACGGTGTCGCCCGGCGCGATTTCGCCGGCGGCGAGTGCCGGGGCATCGGCGAATGCGTCGATCAGCGCGGCGAAGTCGGCCTGCGCGATGGCGAACAGTTGGCGGAAATCGTCGATGACGAAGTAGGTCTTTTGGAACGTGTCGATCCGATACCGTGTGCGCAAGACCCGCTCGAGGGCGAAGCCGAGCCGGTTCGGGCTGTCGCTCTCCAGACTGTAGAGCGTCTCGCTATGGCTCGAAACAATCCCCGCGCCGTAAATGCGCACGCCACCCGTCGCCGATGCGTCGCGCATCAAGCCGAATTCCACGGTGTACCAATAGAGCCGAGCAAAGAGCGGCAGGGCTCGCGCGTCATGCGCGAAGGCGAGCGCGGCGCGACCGTATGCCTCGATGTAATTGGCGAAGACAGGATCGATCAAAAGCGGCACATGGCCGAATAGATCGTGAAAGCAATCGGGCTCTTGCAGGTAGTCGAGCTGCTCCGGCCGGCGCATCCACCACGTCACCGGAAAGCGCCGGTTGGCGAGATGCTCGAAGAATACGCGATCGGGGACGAGACCAGGTACCGGCACGATCTCGAAACCGGTCGCGGCGCCGAGCCGGCGATTGAGCGCCGCGAAGGACGGCACATGCTGCGCGGGCAAATCGAGCTTGGCCAATCCCGCGAGGAATTCGTCGCATACGCGGCCCTCGAGCAGCGCGGCTTGACGCGCATACAACTGGGCCCAAACGGCGTGATCGGTAGCGTCATACCGCTCGAGCGGCTGCTCGATCTTGAAATCGTCGCGCGGGACGAGGCGTGTTTCGAAGCTTTCGTTGAGCTCGGCGGTGGCTGACATGGTGAGGGCCTGCATGAATGTGTCGTTCGATGCAAGTGTAGTGCGGGCCCCGCGCGGAAAGGGCGCAATATGGGTGTATGCGACGCGTTGTATGCGATAATTGCGCGCGTTAACCCATATTCATGCGGAAATCGCTCATGCTCGACCTCGATCACTTCGATTTGGCGTTGCTCGAAGTGCTGCAACGCTTCGGCCGTGCCACGCATCAGCAACTCGGCGAGCGCGTGCCGCTTTCGCCCTCGCAGATCGGCCGCCGGCTGCAACGGCTCGAAGCGCTCGGCGTGATCGACGGCTATCGCGTCGTACTGAGGCCGGAGAAACTCGGCCTCGGCGTCATGGCGTTCACGAGTCTTAAATTGAAGCACCACGGAGATTCGATCGTGGAACAGTTCCAGCAACAGATCGACGTGCTGCCTGAAGTGCTCGAATGCCACGCGGTGGTCGGCGACGCCGACTATTTGCTGCGCATCGTCGCCCCGGATTTGAACGCGCTGTCGTCGTTCGTCATGAAAAAGCTGATGCGCGTACCGGGCGTCGATAGCGTGCGCTCGAATATCGTCCTCACGACGTTCAAGCGCAACGGCCCGCTACCGCTCGATCATCTGTCGCCGGGGACGGCGCCCGCCTGAGGCCGCCGGCATGCGCCGCCCTTTATGCAGCCGCGGCTTCTACGCGGCGCGCTTGCCGAGGCCCTCGTTGAGCAGATCGACGTAGGCCACGGCCACGAGATCGGCCTGCGATACGCCGAGCTTGGCGAACAGCGCGTGCGCTTCGGCCGCGCCGTCTTCCTCGTCGTCGTCGGGTGCCAGGACGACTTCGAGTTCGACGAAATCTCCGAGCCCATCGACCCGATCGAGGTGGATCCGGGTCCGCCCGGCCAGATAGACGTGGCGTTCCTTGGTCACGATGCCGCGCGTCGTCAGCGCTTGCGCGAGCAACGCGTGCATGGCGTCGGCATTCGTCACGGGGCTGCGCGAGTAATACGAAGCCTTCGGTCCGTCGCGATCGTCGCGCTGGTAGAAGATCAGCTCGGCGGGCGTGCCGTCATCGAATTGACGCAGTTTCAGACGTCCGCGCGGCACGTCGTAGAAGAAATCTTGTTGACGAAAGATGAGCGGCGCGTCGTCCGACAGCGCGGCCGCGCGTTCGCGCAGTTCTTCGAATGCGCGGGCGTGCGCTTTGAGTTCAATATTGCGTGCCATGTCGAGCTCCTGAGCAAACGTGAAGTGAGTCGGGGCGGCCGGCCGAGCGGGAGCGGATCGAACGCATCGATGAGCCGGTTCAAGCGGCGTGACGTAAAGGACAACGGGAAGCGTGAATCGAGGCAAACACGCGCGGGGTCAGCGCGGTGCGCGTAGAGAGGAATCTAACAAAAAGCGGCGATCCGTGTCCGCCAATATCGCACCGGGTCAAACGGCCCATTGCGCTTCGATGAGCTTGAACGCGCAGGCGATGGCGGGTTCGTCGATTCGTGCGGCGAGCGCGATGAAGGTCAATTGAGTCGGGACCGTCACGCCTTCGACGATCGTCAGCGCATGCGTATGGGCTTGTTCGATCGCAATGGCGTCGCGCGCAAGAGAGAGTCCCACGCCCGATTTGACGAGATCGAGCATCGACGTCTCTTGATCGACCTCGGCCACCTTGACCGGATCGGCGCCAGCCTGCGCGAAGACGCGCGAGAGCAGCCGGTTGTGCGCGGAGGCGGGCGGCGTCCAGATCCACGGCAGCATCGCAAGCGAGCGCCAATCGGGCGAGCGTCCGATCCGTTCTTTCCAGCCGGCGGGGCCGAGCACGCGGTATTGAAAGCGCGTCAGCGCGGCGGTATGAAAGAGCCCATCCGGCATGCCCTCGTCGGCCGGTTGGCCGATGTAGTAGCCCACGTCGAGTTCCCGCGCGCGTATTTGCTCGGCCACCCAGCCCGACATTCCGTGACGCAGCGCGGTTTCGATTTGAGGATAGGTCTCGACGAGCTGCTTCAAGAAGCCGCCGAGCCGTAGGAACTGCGGGTCGAGAATCGTGCCGATGCGCAGCCGTCCGCGTACTTCATGGCGCAATGCGGCCGCGGCGCGCTCGACATCGCCGGCGGCGGCGAGCGCGCGCTCCGCATGCGGCAACAGCGCCTGCCCGTCACGCGTCAGCACGAGCCCGTGCGCGGTGCGCGCGAACAGGGCAACGTCGAGCGCCTCCTGCAAATTTTTCAATTGCAGGCTGACGGCCGGCTGCGTCAGATGCAACTGAGCCGCGGCGCGCGTGAGGTTGCCGACGCGTGCCACGGTTACGAAAGCGCGAAGCAAGGTGAGATCCATGACGGCGATATTAGCGCGGCTTATATTGCAGTTGAGCAGAACTCATTGGATTTGGGCTTCGATACGCGCGTACGCTCGCCGTGCCGGGCGCGCGAATGCGGTGTCGGCCCGGACTTTTTATTCCAATCGATGAGAGGCGGGAGACGCCATGGGCGAGACGATTTTCGAAGGCGAATTCGACTATGTGATCGTCGGAGCCGGTACGGCCGGATGCGTGCTGGCGAACCGGCTCAGCGAGGATGCGGACGTCAGCGTCCTGCTGCTCGAGGCGGGCGGCAAGGACAACTACCACTGGATTCACGTGCCGGTCGGCTATCTGTATTGCATCGGTAATCCGCGTACGGATTGGCTGTATCGCACGCGCGAGGAGCCGGGTTTGGGCGGCCGCTCGCTGGCGTATCCGCGTGGGCGGGTGCTCGGCGGCAGCTCGTCGATCAACGGCATGATCTATATGCGCGGTCAGCGCGAGGATTACGACGAATGGGCGCGTGCGACCGGCGATGCGTCGTGGTCTTGGGACGCCGTGTTGCCCGTGTTCAAGCGCAGCGAGGATCACCATGGCGGCGCCGATCCGTGGCATGGCGCGGGCGGGCCGTGGCGCGTCGAAAAGCAGCGCTTGAAATGGCAGGTGCTCGAAGCGTTCCGGGAGGCCGCGCAGCAAAGCGGTATCCCCGCGACCGACGATTTCAATCGGGGCGACAACAGCGGCGTCGGCTACTTCGAAGTCAATCAAAAGCGCGGCGTGCGATGGAACGCGTCGAAGGCGTTCTTACGCCCGGCGCTCGGCCGTCCGAACCTCACGGTCGTCACCGGTGCGCAAGTGCGCAGGCTGACATTCGAAGCGAAACGCTGTACGGGCGTGGTCTATCGCCGCGAGGGCGCCTCGGGCACGCGCGAGTTCGTGGCGCGCGCCCGGTGCGAGGTCGTGTCGGCCGCGGGCGCCGTCAATTCGCCGCAATTGCTCGAACTGTCGGGTATCGGCAATGGGGCACGCCTGCAACGCCTCGGCATCGAGGTCGTTCACGATGCGCGCGCTGTCGGCGAGAATCTGCAAGACCATCTCCAGTTGCGCACCGCGTATCGCGTGCGCGGCGTGCGCACGCTCAATACGATGACGGCGCATTGGTGGGGCAAGCTGCTCATCGGCATGCAATACGCGCTCCGGCGCAGCGGGCCGATGTCGATGTCGCCTTCTCAATTGGGCGCCTTCGCGAAGTCGTCGCAGGACGATGCGTCCATCACACGGCCCGATATCGAATACCACGTGCAGCCGCTCTCGCTCGATCGCTTCGGCGAACCGCTGCATCGCTTCAACGCCTTCACGGCGTCCGCTTGCCCATTGCGGCCGACCTCGCGCGGTAGCGTCCATATCGAATCGCCCGATCCGCAGGCGCCCCCGATGATCGCGCCGAATTATTTATCGACCGACTACGATCGGCATGTAGCGGCCAACGCGTTGCGGCTCACGCGCCGCATCGTGCAAGCGCCGGCGCTCGCACGCTACGCGCCCGAGGAAATTCTTCCGGGGCCCCAGTATCAAACCGAGGAAGAACTCGTGCGGGCCGCGGGCGCCGTGGGCACCACGATCTTTCATCCCGTGGGCACATGCCGCATGGGTGCGGCCGACGACCCGGGCGCCGTCGTCGATACGCGGCTGCGCGTGCTCGGCGTGACGGGATTGCGCGTGGTCGACGCGTCGATCATGCCCACGATCACCTCGGGCAATACGAATTCGCCCACCCTCATGATCGCCGAGCGCGCGAGCGAGATGATTCGCGCGGATCGCCGCGCGCGCGCTTCGTCCCTGCCCGAGGTAGGAATCGCTTCGACCGTGACGGCCGTATGACGCCGGCGCGCAGTGCCGCGCGCCGCGCCGGGCCCGTATTGCTTGCCTGCGCAATTAAGCACTAGTGCAAATCCCTATGATTGCGCTGCATCAATGGCGCGACAATGCGCGATGCCGCATGGGGCTGGGCCGGCCTCCCTCGCATTGATGCACCATGCCATAAACGGCGGGGGATGCAGCGCCCGCCAAGCGCCGCGCTCGATAAGCGCGGGCGTTTATGCAGTGCTTCGCCTGACTTCGCATGGAAGGGGACATGATTCTCGGCGACACGATTTTGGAGACGCGCGGGTTGACCAAAGAGTTCAAGGGCTTCACGGCCGTGAACGGTGTGAACCTGCGTGTGCGCCGCGGCTCGATCCATGCGTTGATCGGCCCGAACGGCGCGGGCAAGACGACCTGCTTTAACTTGCTGACGAAGTTTCTCGAACCCAGCGCGGGGCAGATCGTCTTCAACAATGTCGATATCACGCGCGAGCGCCCGGCCCAAATCGCACGACGCGGCATCATCCGCTCGTTCCAGATTTCGGCCGTCTTCCCGCATCTGAGCGTTTTGCAAAATGTCCGCGTGGGGCTGCAGCGCGCGCTGGGCACCTCATATCACTTCTGGCGCAGCGAGCGGACGTTGCATCAGCTCGACGAGCGCGCGCACGAGTTGCTCGCGCAAGTAGGCTTGACCGATTTCGCCGATACGCCCACGGTCGAACTTTCTTATGGACGCAAGCGCGCGCTCGAGATCGCGACGACCCTCGCGATGGAGCCCGAGCTCATGCTGCTCGACGAACCGACGCAAGGCATGGGGCATGAGGACGTCGATCGCGTGACGGCATTGATCAAGAAAGTATCGGCGGGCCGCACGATCCTGATGGTGGAGCACAACATGAATGTGATCGCCGGGATCTCGGACACGATCACTGTCTTGCAGCGCGGCGAGGTGCTCGCGGAGGGCAGTTACGCCGAGGTATCGAAGAACCCGCTCGTGATGCAGGCTTATATGGGCAGCGCCGACGCTGCGTTGACGGGGGCGCACGGATGAATCGCACCGAGCCGGAAACCGTTGCCGTGAGCGGCATGAGCGAGTCGAGCGCGGACGCGGCGGCCGCATTGACGATATCGGACCTGCAAGCGTGGTACGGCGAATCGCACATCTTGCACGGCGTCGATCTGACCGTGCGGCGCGGCGAAGTGGTGACCTTGCTCGGCCGCAACGGCGCGGGACGGACGACGACCCTGCGCGCGATCATGGGCCTCACGGGCCGGCGCACGGGCTCCGTGCGGATCGGCGAACGCGAAACCATTCAAATGCCGACGCATAAGATCGCGCACTGCGGCGTGGGCTATTGCCCCGAGGAGCGCGCGATCTTTTCGAGCCTCTCGTGCGAGGAGAATCTGTTGTTGCCGCCGATGGTCGGCGCGTCGAGCAACGCGATGTCGCTCGACGAGATTTACGAAATGTTCCCGAATCTGAAGGAGCGCCGGATGAGCCAAGGTACGCGGCTTTCCGGCGGCGAGCAGCAGATGCTGGCCGTCGCGCGCATCTTGCGCACGGGTGCGAACTTGCTGCTGCTCGACGAAATTTCCGAAGGTCTCGCCCCTGTCATCGTCCAAACGCTGGCGCGCATGATTCTCGCGCTGAGGGCACGCGGCTACACGATCGTCATGGTCGAGCAAAACTTCCGCTTCGCGGCGCCGCTGGCCGATCGCTTCTACGTCATGGAGCACGGACGCATCGTCGAACATTTCGTCGCGAGCGAACTCGAAAGCAAGATGCCGGTGCTGCATGATTTGCTCGGCGTTTGACGCCCGGGCACCGCGGTAGCGGATGCGTCCATCTTCACGGGCGCGCCGACAAAACAGTTGCACGCACAACCAATAAGCGAAGAAGGAGATACCAATGAGGACCAAGTTGCTCGCAAGCGCTGTTCGCACTCTCGCGGTTACCGGTACGGCGCTCGCCGCCGCTTTGGCCGCGCAGCACGCGCAAGCGGCCGAGAATCAAGTCACGATCGGCTTCATCACCGACCTGTCGGGCCTATATGCCGACATCGACGGCAAGGGCGGCGCTACCGCGATCCAAATGGCGATCGACGATTTCGGCGGCAAGGTGAACGGGCTGCCGATCAAGCTGCTCACGCAGGATCACCAAAACAAGGCCGACATCGCCGCCTCGACCGCGCGCAAGTGGATCGATACGGAAGGCCTCGATATGCTCGTCGGCGGCACGAACTCGGCCACGGCCTTGGCGGTCAACGACGTCATCAAGGACAAGAAGCGCCCGTATTTCTCGATCGGCGCGGGTACCGATGCGCTGACGAACAAGGCGTGCACGCCGTATACGGTTCACTACGCGTACGACACGACCGCGCTCGCCCGCGGCACGGGTTCGGCAATCGTCAAGCAAGGCTTTAAGAACTGGTACTTCCTGACCGCCGATTACGCTTTCGGCAAATCGCTCGAGGACAACACGGCGAAGGTCGTCGAGGCGAACGGCGGCAAAGTCCTCGGCAACTCGCTGCATCCGCTGTCCGCATCCGATTTCTCGTCGTTCTTGCTCCAAGCGCAATCGTCGAAGGCGCAGGTGCTGGGCCTCGCGAACGCAGGCGGCGATACCGTGAACTCGCTGAAGGCGGCGAAGGAATTCGGCATCTCGAAGTCGATGAAGATCGCCGCGCTGCTGATGTTCCTCGACGATGTGCATAGCGTCGGCTTGCAGACCGCTCAAGGCCTGCTGCTGACCGATAGCTGGTACTGGGACCAGAACGAGAAGTCGCGCGCATGGGCGCAGAAATACTTCAAGAAGACGGGCAAGATGCCCTCGAGCCTGCAAGCGGCGGACTACTCGGCCACGATGAGTTACTTGAACGCCGTGAAGGCCGTCGGCTCGACCGATCCCGACAAGGTGATGGCGCAGTTGCACAGCCAGAAGATCGACGACTTCTATGCGACGGGTTCGATCCGCGCGGACGGCGTCATGCTGCACGACATGTATTTGTTCCAAGTGAAGACGCCGGCCGAATCGAAGAAGCCTTGGGACTACTACACGCTTAAGGCGACGATCCCCGGCGACCAAGCCTTCGGCACGAAGGCTGAAACGCAGTGCGGCCTGTGGAAGTAAACGCTCGCTCGACGCGGTAACGACGCGCGCCGCGCGCGCGTCTATTTCTCTCTGACGGCAGGTTCAATGGATATCTTCGGCATTCCGTTGCAGGCCATGCTGGGCCAGCTCTTGCTCGGGCTTGTCAACGGGTCGTTCTATGCGATCCTGAGTCTCGGGCTGGCCGTGATCTTCGGCATGCTCAACGTCATCAATTTTGCGCATGGTGCCTTGTTCATGCTCGGCGCCATGCTCGCGTGGATGGGCCTTTCCTATTTCGGCCTGTCGTATTGGACGATGCTCGTGTTGTCACCGGTCATCGTCGGCATCGTCGGCATCGTCATCGAACGCTCGATGCTGCGCTGGCTCTATCGCCTGGATCACTTATACGGGCTGTTGCTGACGTTCGGGCTCACGCTCGTCGTCGAAGGCGTGTTCCGTTCGATCTACGGCTCTTCGGGGCAGCCGTACGAGGTGCCGGAGTTGCTCGCCGGGGCGACCAACGTCGGCTTCATGTATCTACCCAACTATAGAGCGTGGGTCGTGCTCGCCTCGCTCGTCGTCTGCTTTGCCACCTGGTTCGTGATCGAAAAGACCCGGATCGGCGCCTACCTGCGCGCGGGAACCGAGAATCCGAAAATCGTGGAAGCGTTCGGCGTCAACGTTCCACTCATGATCACGCTGACGTACGGCTTCGGCGTGGCGCTGGCCGCGTTCGCGGGGGTGCTCGCCGCGCCCGTGATCCAAGTTTCCCCGTTGATGGGCCAGCCGATGATCATCACCGTGTTCGCCGTCGTCGTGATCGGCGGAATGGGCTCGATCATGGGCTCGATTCTTACCGGGCTGATGCTCGGGATCGTGGAAGGTTTGACGCGCGTGTTTTATCCCCAGGCTTCGGCAACGGTCGTGTTCGTGATCATGGCGCTCGTGTTGCTCGTGCGCCCCGCGGGTCTTTTCGGCAAGGAGCGGTAATGCAAAGAAAAGCGCTTTACGCCCTCTTGCTCGTGGGGCTCGTGCTCGCGCCGTTGCTCGGCGTCTATCCCGTGTTCGTCATGAAGGTGCTGACGTTCGCGCTGTTCGCGGCCGCGTTCAACCTGCTCATCGGCTACACGGGGCTGCTCTCGTTCGGCCACGCGATGTTTCTCGCCACGGCGGGATATGTAACGGGCTATGCGATTCAGACGATCGGTCTGACGCCCGAACTCGGCGTGCTCGCGGGCACGGCCGCTGCCGCGTTGCTCGGACTCGTGGCCGGCTTCTTCGCGATCCGGCGCCAGGGCATCTACTTCGCGATGGTGACGCTCGCGCTTGCCCAGCTCGTCTACTTCGTCTTCCTGCAGGCGCCGTTTACGGGCGGCGAGGACGGTTTGCAAGGCGTCTCCCGCGGCAAATTGTTCGGCCTCCTAAGCTTGTCGCCCGATCTGACGCTTTATTACGTCGTGCTCGTCGCGATCGGGGCGGCCTTCCTGTTGATCGTGCGTGTCGTTCACTCGCCGTTCGGCCAGGTGTTGAAGGCGATTCGCGAGAACGAGCCGCGTGCGATTTCGCTCGGCTACGACACCGACCGGTTCAAGCTGTTGGCCTTCGTGCTCTCCGCCGCGATCGCCGGCTTCGCGGGCGCGCTCAAAGTGCTCGTGCTCGGCTTCGAGACGCTCGGCGACGCGTATTGGACGATGTCGGGGCTCGTGATTCTGATGACGCTCGTGGGCGGCATGGGCACGCTCTTCGGGCCGCTGCTCGGCGCGGCGCTCGTCGTGACGCTCGAGGAGCGGCTAGGCGATATCGGCACCGCGCTCGCCGCGCTGACGCACGTCGAGTGGTTCAATTCGCTCGGCGATTCGACGACGATCGTCATCGGCATCGTCTTTATCGCTTGCGTGCTCGCGTTTAGACGCGGAATCGTGGGCGAAATCGTCGCTCGCGTGCGGCCCTTGCGCGGGTGAGAAACACGGTTGTGGCGGGATTGCGCTGCGGCGCGCCATCGCGTGCGCAAGCCACGCTTGCACGATCGAGGGGCGCGGCCACCCTTGAAGAGATGAGGCTGTCCGGCGATGCCGCGTTGGGCGGTACTCGCGCGCGGCCTGAAACGATGCGCGCTTGCTCGAATTGTGTGCTGCTATGCACCACTAGGGAAAGTGCTAGGTTGTGGGAGAAGACGGGGTTGTTTAATCTTCGTCTCAGTTCTGATGCACCGAATTTACAGGTGGAGAACGAGGAGACAATCGAGGCACTCAGTGCCCGGACGGAAGCGCTGTTGGATGGTATCCAACAGCGCTTTTCATTTGTGCGTTCAAATTCGTGCGTTCAATACACGCATCCACTGATCGTTGCCGCGCGCGTCGGCAACGCATCGCCACGAGTTCCCGTTTTTTCCTTGAATGGCTGCGAGACGTACCCGGCTCGGTTGCGTTCCCTCTCGCGCATTTTTTCTTTTCCGTGTGTTTTTTTGTTGTTTGCGCGCGGCATCGAAGGCCTGCGCCGGCACGATCGGCTACGATCGGTCGGTGGATGCATTCGCCCGCGCGAATCTCGCATTCGCAATACCAATGATTGAGCCGCTTGATAAGCCGGCAATGACAACGCGCTTTCTCGCGAAAGCCTCAGGAGATCAGTAATGACGATGAAGCAATGGGTACGCGGCAGCTTGGCGGTGGCGATGATGTGCGGTGCGACGGCCGCTTTCGCGCAGGTGAAGATCGGCGTCGTGCTCTCGACGACGGGACCCGCCGCATCGCTCGGCATTCCCGAGAAAAATACGATTGCGTTGCTGCCGAAGGAGATCGACGGCAAGAGCGTGCAGTACATCGTGCTCGACGACGGTTCCGATACGGGAAAAGCGGTGCAAGACGTGCATAAGCTGATCGACGAAGATCACGTCGACGCGATCGTCGGTTCCACGGTGACACCCAATTCGCTCGCGATGCTCGATCCGACATCGGCCGCCAAGACGCCGATGATTTCGCTGGCCGCGTCCGCGAAGATCGTCGAGCCGATGGACGATAAGCGCAAATGGGCGTTCAAGACGCCTCAAAACGACGGTCTGATGGCCAACGCGATCGCCGACTACATGGCCAAGCACGGCGTGAAGACGGTCGGCTTCATCGGCTTTGCCGATGCGTATGGCGAAAGCTGGAACGCCGAGTTCGGGAAAGCGGCGGCTGCCGATCATCTGAAGATTGTCGCGAACGAGAAATACAACCGCACGGACGCTTCCGTCACGGGCCAGGTGCTGCGCGTATTGAGCGCCAATCCCGATGCCGTGCTCATCGCGGGTTCGGGTACGCCCGCGGCGCTGCCGGCGAAGGAGCTGAAAGCGCGCGGCTACAAGGGCAAGGTTTATCAGACGCACGGCGTGGCTAACAATGACTTCCTGCGCGTGTGCGGCAAGGATTGCGAGGGCGAGATCCTGCCGTCGGGACCGGTGCTCGTCGCCGATCAACTGCCGAGCGGCAACGCCGTGAAGCAATCGGCGCTTGCCTATAAGAGCGCGTATGAGAAGGCCTACGGAGCGGGCAGCGTCGTGACCTTCGGCGGCCATGCGTGGGACGCGGGCCAGATGCTGCAGCGTGCGCTTCCCGAGGCGCTGAAGAAAGCTCAGCCGGGTACCGAGGCGTTCCGCTCGGCGCTGCGCGATGCGCTCGAGAACATCAAGGAGCTGCCGATCTCTCAAGGCGTCATGAATACATCGCCGGCCAACCACAACGGGCTCGATCAACGCGCGCGCGTCATGGTGGAGGTAGCCGACGGCAAGTGGAAGCTGCTCAACGACTGACGCCGCAACGAGCGGGCCCGCGTCGCTCGCTTTTTTCCGTGTACCGCGCGCCGGCACGTTCGTGTCCTCGGCGCGCGGTATCTCTTTTGATTTCCGTCGATTCCTAGAGTCGTGCCTACAGGGCTCAAACCAGCATGGATTTATCGATTGCGGCGATCCTCGCGCAAGACGGCATCACGACCGGGGCGATCTACGCGCTGCTCGCGCTGGCGCTCGTACTCGTTTTCTCCGTCACCCGGGTCATTTTCATCCCGCAAGGGGAGTTCGTCTCATACGGTGCGCTGACGCTTGCGATGCTGCAGGCGCAGAAGTTTCCGGCCACCGCCGTCTTGTTGCCCGTGCTCGGGGCGGCGTGTTTCGTTCTTGAAGCGGCGGCGCTCGCGCGGCATGCGCAGCGGCGCCGACATGCGGCGCGTACGCTCACGTCGCTCGCTAGCCGGTATCTGCTCGCACCGATCGCCATTTACGCGATCGCGCAGCACGCTTATGCGCTTGCGCTGCCGATGGCGGCGCAAATCGCGCTCACGCTGGCGATCGTCGTGCCGATGGGCCCGTTCATCTACCGCTTGGCCTACGAGCCGTTGGCGGAGGCGAGCACGTTGCTGCTGTTGATCGTCGCCGTCGCCGTGCACTTCGCGATGGTCGGCTTGGGCTTGCTGATGTTCGGCGCCGAAGGCTCGCGTACGACACCGTTCTCTGAAACGTCGTTCAGCCTCGGCGGCGTATCGGTCTCCGGCCAAAGCGTCTGCGTGGTCCTCTCCGCGCTCGTCATGATCGTCGCGCTCTATTTGTTCTTCGATCGTTCGATCGCGGGCAAGGCGTTGCGCGCGACGTCGGTGAACCGGCTCGGCGCGCGGCTCGTCGGGATCGGCACGACCCAAGCGGGCAGACTCGCTTTCACGCTCGCGGCGGGGCTCGGCGTGCTCAGCGGCATCCTCGTCGCACCGTTGACGACGATCTACTACGACTCGGGTTTCTTGATCGGTTTGAAGGGCTTTGTCGGGGCGATCATCGGTGGGCTCGTGAGTTATCCGCTCGCGGCGGCCGGCTCGATCCTCGTCGGGCTGCTCGAATCGTATTCGTCGTTCTGGGCGAGTGCCTACAAGGAGGTGATCGTATTCACGCTCATCATTCCGGTGCTGCTGTGGCGCAGCTTGGTCACCGTGCACATCGAAGAAGAGGAGGAGTGAGCGATGAAACGTTTGTTTTCGGGCAAGGCGCCGTTCTGGGCGTTTCTCCTGGTCCTATTCGCATTGCCGGTGCTGCCGCATCCGCTGCACGTTCCCGAGTATTGGATCACGCTGCTCAATTACATCGGGCTTTATTCGATCGTCGCGCTCGGGCTCGTGTTGCTGACGGGGGTGGGCGGCATGACGAGCTTCGGCCAGGCGGCCTTCGTCGGTGTCGGTGCTTATGCGACGGCTTATCTGACGACGCGGTTCGGCATCTCGCCATGGGTTGCGCTCTTCGTCGGCATTGCGCTGACGGCGCTCGTCGCGCTCGTGATCGGCGGCGTCACGATGCGGCTGTCGGGGCATTTTTTGCCGCTCGGCACCATTGCTTGGGGCTTGTCGCTGTACTACCTCTTCGGCAACCTCGAAGCGCTCGGCAAGTACGACGGTATCAACGGCATTCCTGCGTTGAGCGTGCTCGGCATCTCGTTCCAATCGGGCCGCGGCATTTACTACCTGATCTGGGTCGTGGTGCTGCTGGCCGTCGTCTCGATTCAGAATCTGCTTAATAGTCGCCCCGGGCGCGCGATCCGCGCACTGCGCGGCGCGGGCGTGATGGCCGAGGCGATGGGCGTCAATACGGCATGGATGCGTGTCGTGATTTTCGTCTACGCGGCCGTGCTCGCCGCCATCTCGGGATTCCTTTACGCCCACTTGCAGGGCGCCGTGAATCCGACGCCGTTTGGCCTTAATCACGGTATCGAATATCTATTCATGGCCGTCGTTGGCGGTATCGCGCATGTCTGGGGTGCGATTCTCGGTGCGGTGATCCTCACCGTTGTGCAGGACTATCTGCAGTCCTTGCTGCCGGTCTTGCTCGGGCAGAGCGGCAATTTCGAAGTCATCGTATTCGGCGTATTGATGGTGGCGCTGCTCCAGTACGCGCGGCAGGGTGTGTGGCCGTTCGTCGCGCGCTGGTTTCCGCGAGGTCCGCGTGCACGCGTGCCCGAGCGAGCGGAGTCCTTGCCTCGGCGGCAGAAACCGGCGGCAGGCGAGCCGCTGCTCGTCGTCGATCAGGCGCGCAAGGAGTTCGGTGGGCTCGTGGCCGTCAACGACGTGAGCTTCGACGTTCAGGCAGGGCAAATCGTCGGGCTCATTGGTCCGAACGGCGCGGGCAAGTCGACGACGTTCAATCTCGTCACCGGCGTTCTGCAAGCGACACGCGGGTCGATCCATTTCCGCGGTGAGCGTATCGATGCGCTCAATTCACGTGAAATCGCCAAACGCGGTATCGGCCGCACGTTCCAACATGTCAAGCTCCTCCCGACGATGACAGTGCTGGAGAACGTTGCCATCGGCGCGCATCTGCGCGGCTCCAGTGGCGTGTGGCGCAGCTTGGCGCGGCTCAATGGGCGGGAGGAGGGCCAACTGCTGCTCGAGGCCGCCGAACAGATTCGGCGGGTCGGGCTCGAGCAGCATATGTACGACGAGGCGGGCTCTCTCGCGCTGGGCCAGCAGCGAATCTTGGAGATCGCGCGGGCGCTGTGCGGCGATCCGACGTTGCTGCTGCTCGACGAGCCGGCGGCCGGGCTGCGCTATCGCGAGAAGCAACAGCTTGCCGAATTGCTGCGCAAGCTAAAGGCGGAGGGGATGAGCGTGCTGCTCGTCGAGCATGATATGGATTTCGTGATGAACCTTGCCGATCGGCTCGTGGTGATGGAGTTCGGCACGCGGATCGCGCACGGACTGCCCGAGGAGGTTCAGAACGATCCGGCCGTTGTCGAAGCCTACTTGGGCGGGGTGGAGTAATGAACGAAACGACGACTATGCCGATCTTGTCGGTGGCCGGACTGTCGGTGCGGTACGGCAAGGTGGAGGCGTTGCACAACGTATCGATCGATGTGCGTCCCGGGCAGATCGTCAGCGTGATCGGGCCGAACGGCGCCGGCAAATCGACGCTGCTGAACGCCGTCATGGGCGCGCTGCCCGGGACCGGACACACGAGCGGGCCCGTACGCTATCGCGGCGAGGATGTCGGCGCCTTGCCCGTTGAAAAGCGGGTGGAGCGGGGCATGTGCCTCGTTCCCGAAAAGCGCGAGCTGTTCGCGACGATGACGGTCGAGGACAACCTCGTGCTTGGCGCCTATCGCCGCAAGCGGGCCGGGGAACGCGACTTCCTCGACCAGCTCGAGCCTGTGTTCGAGCGCTTTCCGCGCTTGAAGGAACGGCGCAAGCAGGCGGCGGGCACCTTGTCGGGCGGGGAACGGCAAATGCTCGCGCTCGGCCGCGCCTTGATGGGCAAGCCGGACTTGCTGATGCTCGACGAGCCCAGCTTGGGCCTCGCACCGCTGATCGTGAAAGAGATTTTCCATATCATCAGCGCGTTGCGAAGCACGGGTGTCGCAACGCTGCTCATCGAGCAAAATGCGCGGGCGGCCTTGCAGATATCCGATTACGGATACGTGCTCGAGACCGGTGAACTGGCGCTCGAAGGGGCGGCCGATTCATTGGCGAGCAATCCTCGCGTTATCGAAACGTATCTCGGGTTGGCGAAGAAGACCGCTTAAGGGACGGCGGGCGAGGCTGGGCCGGTCCGCGTTTTTCGATGTTCCACGTGAAACATCGCGGTTGCCGAGTCGTGAAACGGGCCAGTTATTTGTAAAATCAGGTTCTTAGCCCGCGCGGCCGACCCGCCTCACGCGCGATCCCCGCTATAATTTCGCGCATACATTTTCCCGAAAGGCCCACGCACTTCACGCTGCGTGGGATCGCGATGCTTTATCCCACAGAATTTGACGTAATCGTCGTCGGCGGAGGTCACGCCGGCACGGAAGCCGCTTTGGCGTCGGCCCGCATGGGCGCAAAGACGTTGCTGCTGACGCACAACATCGAAACGCTCGGCCAGATGAGCTGCAACCCGTCTATCGGCGGCATCGGTAAGGGCCACCTCGTCAAGGAGGTCGATGCGCTCGGCGGTGCAATGGCGGCCGCGACCGATGAAGGCGGCATCCAATTCCGCATCCTCAACTCGTCGAAGGGGCCCGCGGTGCGCGCAACGCGCGCTCAGGCCGACCGTATCCTTTATAAAGCGGCCATCCGGCGGCGGCTGGAGAATCAACCGAATCTGAGCTTGTTCCAGCAAGCGGTGGAGGATCTGATCGTCGAGGGCGATCGCGTCGTCGGTGCGGTGACGCAGGTCGGTGTGCAATTTCGCGCGCGCGCCGTAGTGCTCACGGCCGGTACCTTCCTGGACGGCAAGATCCACGTCGGCCTCAACAACTATACGGGCGGACGCGCCGGCGATCCGGCTGCGGTCTCGTTGTCGGGTCGATTGAAAGAACTCAAGCTTCCCCAAGGGCGGCTGAAGACCGGGACGCCGCCGCGGATCGACGGACGGACGATCGATTTTTCGAAGCTAGAGGAACAACCGGGTGATCTGGACCCGATCCCTGTCTTTTCGTTTCTAGGGCGCGTGGACCAGCATCCGCGGCAGGTGCCGTGTTGGGTCACGCATACGAACGAGCAGACGCACGACATCATTCGAAGCGGGCTGGATCGCTCGCCGATGTACACGGGGGTGATCGAGGGCGTGGGGCCGCGGTATTGCCCGTCGATCGAGGACAAGATTCACCGCTTTGCATCGAAGACGTCGCACCAGATTTTCCTCGAACCGGAAGGGCTGACGACGAACGAGTTTTATCCGAACGGCATCTCCACGAGCCTACCGTTCGATGTTCAGCTCGATCTCGTTCATTCGATGCGCGGGCTTGAGAACGCCCACATCCTGCGGCCTGGCTATGCGATCGAATACGACTACTTCGATCCTCGGGGCTTGAAGGCGTCGCTCGAGACGAAGGCAATCCGGGGCCTTTTCTTCGCGGGCCAGATCAATGGAACGACCGGTTACGAAGAGGCGGCGGCGCAGGGCCTGCTGGCCGGCATCAATGCCGGGCGATACGTCCAAGAGAAAGAGGCGTGGTGCCCGCGTCGCGATCAAGCCTATCTAGGCGTCCTCGTGGATGATCTCGTCACGCGCGGCGTCTCGGAGCCGTACCGGATGTTCACGAGCCGTGCGGAGTATCGCCTAAGCCTTCGTGAAGACAACGCCGACATGCGCTTAACCGAAATCGGCCGCGAGTTGGGCGTCGTGGATGACGTCCGTTGGGACGCTTTTTGCCGGAAGCGCGACGCTGTTTCACGTGAAACAGAACGCTTGCGCTCGACATGGGTGAACCCGAAGACGCTGTCCGCCGAAGAGGCTACCGCATTGCTCGGGAAGCCAATCGACCACGAATACAACCTGGCCGACCTGCTGCGGCGCCCGGGTATCACTTATGACGGCATCTGCGGTCTCCGCGAGGGCGCTTGTGGTCCCGAGGCACCCCTTGCCGAGGATCCCGTGCTCCTGGAACAAATCAAGGAGCAGATCGAAATCGGCGTCAAATACCAGGGATACATCGAGCGGCAAGCTGACGAGATCGAACGCAACGAGGCAAACGAAAACACGCGGCTACCTGAAGGTATCGATTATTCGGTCGTTCGGGGACTCTCGTTCGAGGCACGCCAAAAGCTCAACCAATTCCGCCCCGAAACGATCGGTCAAGCCTCGCGGATTTCCGGGATCACGCCCGCCACGATTTCGCTGCTGATGGTTCATCTGAAGAAAGGGTTGGGCAGGCGGACCTTGGCGGAGCCAAGCACTATCGAAAGCAGCGGGGCCGATTCGGCTCCCGATGTCCAATGACGGCGTCGCGCGCCCAAGGGGCGCATTCGAATGACCGAGCTGCCTGGCTCGACCTATTGCGAGCCGGAGCAGGAGAGTTGGGCGTGTCGCTTTCCGCCGAGCAATTCGACCGGCTCGCCGATTACGTTGCGCTGCTGTCGAAATGGAACGCCGTCTATAACCTGACGGCGATCCGTGATCCGCGCCAAATGCTCATCCAGCACATTCTGGATTCGCTTTCGATCGTGCCGCACTTGGCGGCGCGTGGTGGCCGGGCGATTTTGGATGTCGGGTCGGGCGGTGGACTGCCCGGCATCGTCCTCGCCATTGCGCTGCCCGAATGCAGTGTCACGTTGAACGACATCGTCCAGAAAAAAACCGCATTCCAGGCGCAAGCGAAGGCCGAGCTCAAGCTCGATAACCTGTCTGTCGTCACCGGGCGTGTCGAGAATCTTCGTCCGGGCATCGAGGTTCCGGGAAAATTCGACGCAATCGTCTCGCGCGCATTCGCAGAGCTCGCCGATTTCGTTACACTTGCGCGTCATTTGGTGAACGAGCAGGGATCGATCTGGGCCATGAAGGGAGTGAGGCCCGACGCCGAAATCGAACGGTTGCCGGCGGGCGCGCATGCGACTGAGGTCGTGCAATTGCGCGTCCCATTTCTCGACGCCGAGCGGCATCTGGTGCAAGTCGTATTCGATTGAGCGCGATTGAGCGGTTCCCTGCGTCAACGTCAGCAGTGCAACAGCGGTAACTAGGATCTCCGAACGATGGCAAAAATCTTCTGCGTGGCGAACCAAAAGGGCGGTGTCGGCAAGACGACGACGGCGGTCAATCTCGCCGCAAGTCTCGCTTCGCAGGGGCAGCGCGTCCTATTGATCGACCTCGATCCGCAGGGCAATGCGACGATGGGAAGCGGGATCAATAAGGCCGAATGCGAGAACACGGTCTACGAGGTGCTCGTCGACGGCCTTTCAGTGGCCGATGCCCGTATCAAGTCGGAAGCCGTTTCGTACGACGTGCTGCCGGCCAATCGCGAACTGGCAGGTGCCGAGATCGAACTCGTCAGCGTCGACAATCGCGAAAGGCAATTGAAAGCTGCGCTGGCCGCGGTTGCCGACGACTACGACTTCGTGCTGATCGATTGCCCCCCGGCCTTGTCGCTGCTGACGCTGAACGCGCTTTGCGCGGCGCACGGTGTCGTCATCCCGATGCAGTGCGAGTACTTCGCGCTCGAAGGTCTGTCCGATCTCGTCAATACGATCAAGCAGGTCCACGCGAACCTCAATCGCGATTTGAAGGTTATCGGCTTGCTGCGCGTGATGTTCGATCCGCGCATTACGTTGCAGCAGCAAGTGTCGGATCAGCTCAAGGAGCATTTCGGCGACAAGGTGTTCGACGCGGTGATTCCGCGCAATGTCCGCTTGGCCGAGGCACCGAGCTACGGGCTGCCGGGCGTCGTATTCGACCGCGCTTCGCGCGGCGCGCAGGCGTATGTCCAGTTCGGCGCCGAAATGATTGAACGCGTGCGTGCGCTATGAGCACTGCCCGGGACCGAGGAAACGCAATGAATGCCGTAGCAAAAAAGAAGGGATTGGGTCGTGGCTTGGAAGCGCTGCTGGGCGGCAGCGCCGATATCACGACGGCCGTGCGCAGCGAAGGGCAGCCGAGCGTGCTGCCGCTTGGGAAGCTGCAGGCGGGCAAGTATCAGCCGCGCACGCGAATGGACGAAGGCAGCTTGCAGGAGTTGGCGGCGAGCATCCGTGCGCAAGGCGTCATGCAGCCGATTCTGGTGCGTCCCGTCTCGGCTGAAAAATTCGAAATCATCGCGGGCGAGCGGCGCTTCCGGGCCGCGCACATCGCCGGGCTGGCGGAAGTGCCGGTACTCGTCAAGGACGTCCCCGACCAAGCCGCGGCAGCGATGGCGCTCATCGAGAACATTCAGCGCGAAGACCTGAATCCGCTGGAAGAGGCGCAGGGCATTCAACGTTTGCTCGACGAATTCGACTTCACCCACGAACAAGCGGCCGAATCGGTGGGCCGTTCGCGTAGCGCCGTCTCGAATCTGCTGCGCCTGCTGAACCTCGCGCAGCCGGTCCAGACGATGCTGCTTGCCGGCGATCTCGATATGGGACATGCTCGCGCGTTGCTGGCCGTCGATTCCGCGACGCAAATCACGCTCGCGAACCAAGTGGTCAACAAGCGCATGTCGGTGCGCGAAACTGAGCGGCTCGTTACCGCGACGACGAAAGCCGAGCCGGCGGTCAAAGCGCGAACGAATCAGGACGGAGGCCGCGATACGCGCCGTCTCGAAGAAGAATTGTCGGACCTGCTGGCGGCTGCGGTGAAGATCAAGCTCGGGCGTCGCGGGCGAGGCCAATTGCAGATCGAGTTCGGCGATCTCGATGCGCTCGACGGAATCTTGGCGCGATTGCGCGGCGGCGCGGCCGTTTGAGGTCGGCACGTATTTCGCACGCTGACCGCTTGCGTCCTTATCCACACTTAGTCCATCCATGCCGACCGTAGACGATACGCGCTCGCGGCGCGCGGGCGTGCCGCGCAAAATCGTTTCGTTCGCACTGAAAGAGCCGGTCCTGACGATCCTCGTCGTCGTGCTCGCGGCGCTTCAGTGCGTTCGTCCGCAGCGGTGGTTGAAACTGCCCGGGATGGTCGATTGGCCGACCGTACTGACGTTGGCCGGCCTGTTGATGTTGACGAAGGCGATCGAGCTATCCGGTCTGCTGATGTGGCTCGCCCATCGCGTCGTTCATCACGTGCGTTCAGAGCGGGCGCTGGCGTGCTTGTTGATCGGGTTGGCGGCGGCGCTCTCGATGTTCGTCACGAACGACGTTGCGCTGTTCGTCGTCATCCCGCTCGTGCTTTCGCTGCACGCGCTCACGCCGTTGCCCGTCAAGCGCTTGACGATATTTTTGGCGCTCGCCGTGAATGCCGGCTCGATCCTCACGCCGCTCGGCAATCCGCAGAACCTTTTCCTATGGCAAGTCGGCGGCGTTTCGTTCGGGCGTTTCGTCTGGGCATTGGCGCCGCTGTGCGCCGCGCTGACCGCGATGTTGTATGCGCTGGCTTTCTTCGCGTTCAAGCCCAAGACGCTCGACCTGTCGAAGGATACGGCCAAGGAGCGCGTCGATCGCGCCTATGCGAGCGTCGCGGCCGTGCTGTTCGTCGCGTTCGTCTTGCTTGCCGATTCGCATCACGCCGGGATCGGACTCATCGGCGTAGCCGCCGGCTTTTTGTTGTGGCGGCGCGACGCCGTGCTGAAAATCGACTGGGCGTTGCTGCTGATTTTCGTGCTCATGTTTATCGTCCTGCGCAGCGTGGCCGAGCTGCCGTGGGTGCACGATACGGTCGCGCGGCTGGGTCTGCAATCGAGCGAGCGCGCTTATCTCGCGGGCGCCGTACTGTCGCAGGCCATCAGCAACGTGCCGGCCGCGATCATGTTGGCGGAATTCACGAAGGATTGGCGAGCGCTGGCGTTCGGCGTGAGCGTCGGCGGCTTCGGCATTGCCATCGGATCGCTCGCGAATCTCATCGCCGTACGGCTCTCGAAAACGCGCGGCGTCTGGCTGCCGTTCCACCTCGTCTCGATTCCGTTTTGGCTCGTGGCTACCGCGATCGGCGCGTGGCTGCTCGCGCACCTGTGACCTTGACGCCGCGCGGCGCCTCGTTCGCCCGCGCAAGCGAGCGTCGCGCCTTTCGGTTTCGTCAGATCCGCGGGCCGCGCACCCACGCCGGGCGTCGCTTCCAAGCAGTTTTTTGTCGCGGCTAAAGTCTTGAATCGCCTGCAACTATCGCTTACAATCGCCCGGATTTATTAGCTAGGCAGCCCCGTAAGCGCGGCGAAAGCTTCGGGTTGGAAAATGGGTTTTGCAGGATAGGGCGATGGCGGATCGAGAGCCGGGCACAAGGCACGACGAACGCGCGCGACATGATCCTTCTTCCGCTCGCGTCGTAGGTCGTTCGGAAACGTTCGACGATGCGTGGGATGCCGAGCAGCAAGATAACAATTTCGTTCCGCTTACGCGGGCCGAGGCCGAAAGGCTCTTTGGCTCGGACGTGAGCCGCCCCTCGCGCGTCACGCCGTTCAAGGTGGTGAAAGCGCAAGTGGTTTTGTCCCTGGTCGTCACGCTGGTCTGGTGGCTGTTTTATAAGCCGCCGGGTCCTGCTGCGCTGTCGGCCCTGCTGGGCGGAGCGATATGCTGGGTGCCGAGCGCATTGTTCGCGGCACGGTTGAAAGGAGCGGGCGGCGCCGGATCGATCCTGACGTGGATGATCGGCGAAATGCTCAAGATGGGGGTGACGGTCGCGATGTTCGTCGCGGTAGCCGTTTGGTATCACGACGTGCGGTGGCTGCCGCTGCTCGTGACCTTCCTCCTTACCCTTCAAACGTACTGGCTGGCGCTCGCTTGGCGCTGAGATGGATGGGATGACGGCGGACGGCCGGCGGCGTACGCGGCGATCGGCGCGGCGCGCTGGCGTTTGCCGCGTTCGCGCGGCGCGTGCGAACACCGAACGATTTTCGACAATTTAGGTGGCAATAAACGATATGGCAGCTACAGAAAGCACGCACTTGGATCCGTCCGAGTACATCTCGCACCACTTGCAAAATCTCGCCACCGCGCACCAGACGTCGATCATCGACATGCACGTCTTGAATCTCGACACGCTGTTCTGGTCGATCGTGTGCGGTCTCGTGACCATCTTCATTCTGCGCATGGCCGCGCGCAACGCGACGCCGGGCGTTCCGGGCCGCTTCCAGTGCGCGATCGAGATGCTCGTCGAAATGGTCGAAGACCAATCGAAGGCGATCATTCACGGCAATCGCACGTTCATCGCTCCGCTGGCCCTGTTCGTTTTCGTCTGGGTCGCGCTGATGAACTCGCTCGACTTCATCCCCGTCGATCTGCCCGGCCGCGTGATCGGCTGGCTCGGTTTGTCGGGTGTCATCTCGCACCACCGTCTCGTGCCCACGGCCGATCTGAACGGCACGTTCGGCATCGCGCTCGGCGTGTTCGTGCTGATGATTTACTACAACTTCAAGATCAAGGGCGCCGGCGGCTTCATCCATGAACTGCTGTCGGCCCCGTTCGGCGCGCATCCGTTGCTGTGGATCCCGAACCTTGCACTGAACATCATCGAGTTCGTCGCCAAGACGGTTTCGCTCGCGTTGCGGTTGTTCGGCAACATGTACGCGGGCGAGCTGCTGTTCCTGCTGATCGCTTTGCTCGGCAGCATCTGGACGTTCGGCGCGGACACGACGGTGCTCGGCTTCATCGGCCACGTGATCGCAGGCAGCGTTTGGGCGATCTTCCACATCCTGATCGTCCTGTTGCAAGCGTTCATCTTCATGATGCTGACGCTCGTGTACATCGGCCAGGCGCACGATTCGCACTAACCCCCAAGGGCGAGTCGTTGCGAAGCAGATTCGTTTTTCGTTTCTTTAAATCCAGTTCCAAAAAGTCTTTTACAAAGGAGTGATCATGCAAGCTTTCATCGCCAACATCCAAGGTCTGACCGCCATCGGTATCGGCATCATCATCGGCCTGGGTGCAATCGGCGCCTGTATCGGTATCGGCCTGATGGGCGGCAAGTACATCGAAGCTTGCGCGCGTCAGCCTGAACTGATGAACCCGCTGCAAACCAAGATGTTCCTCTTGGCTGGTCTGATCGACGCGGCGTTCCTGATCGGCGTCGGTGTGGCAATGCTGTTTGCGTTCGCGAACCCGCTGCTCTCGAAGTTGGCAGGCTAAGGTTTCTCGGAAGTTTGCGCCGCGGCTTGGCAATGGGCGGCGCAGGGGCGAAACGACAGGCTTCGGGCGCTGATCGAACGTAACGTCGATGAGCGCCTTGCCGTTTCACTTTCCGATATAGCAACGTTTAAGGAAACACCGTGAATCTCAACGCAACTCTGATTGCGCAAATGGTCGTGTTCCTGATCCTCGCGTGGTTCACGATGAAGTTCGTGTGGCCGCCGATGGTCAAAGCCCTCGACGAACGTGCGAAGAAGATCGCCGATGGCCTCGCGGCCGCCGAAAAGGGCAAGACGGAACTCGAAGCGGCGCACAAGCGCGTCGATCAGGAACTCGCGCAAGCGCGCAACGACGGCCAGCAGCGCATCGCCGACGCCGAAAAGCGCGCCCTCGCGGTAGCCGAGGAAATCAAGGCGAACGCGCAAGCGGAAGCCGCGCGCATCATCGCGCAGGCCAAGGCCGAAGCCGAGCAGCAAGTCGTGAAGGCGCGCGAATCGCTGCGTGCCGAAGTGGCCTCGCTGGCGGTCAAGGGCGCCGAGCAGATCTTGAAGCGCGAAGTCGATCAAGCGGCGCATGCCGAACTGCTCAATCAACTGAAAGCCGAGCTCTGATCATGGCCGAACTTGCAACCATCGCCCGTCCCTACGCAGAGGCGCTGTTCGGCGTCGCCGAAGGCGGTGACCTCGCTGCTTGGTCCGCTCTCGTGCAGGAGCTGGGCCAGGTTGCGCGTCTGCCCGAGCTCATGTCGGTCGCCTCGAACCCGAAGGTGAGCCGCGCACAGGTCGTCGACCTGCTGCTCGCCGCAGCCAAGTCGCCGCTGAAGGATTCGCCGCAAGCGAAGAACTTCGTGCAAATGCTGGTCGACAATCACCGTCTCTCGCTGCTGCCCGAAATCGCCGTCCAGTTCGAAGAACTGAAAAACGCTCGCGAAGGCGCGGCCGACGCGCTCATCGTCAGCGCGTTCCCGCTGCAAGAGGCCCAGCTCGCCGATCTCGTCGCGAGCCTCACGCGCAAGTTTGGGCGCAAGCTCAAGCCGACGGTCGAAGTCGATGCTTCGTTGATCGGGGGCGTTCGCGTCACCGTCGGCGACGAAGTGCTCGACGCCTCGGTTCGCGCACGGCTCGCCGACATGCGCACGGCGCTGACCGCGTAAGGCGGAGCGCTCGCGCACGGCACGCAACAGAATTGACTATCAGGAGCGAATAATGCAACTCAATCCCTCTGAGATCAGCGAGCTGATCAAGAGCCGGATCCAGGGCCTTGAAGCGAGCACGGACGTTCGCAACCAGGGCACCGTGATCTCCGTGACCGACGGCATCGTGCGCATTCACGGTCTGTCGGACGTGATGCAAGGCGAAATGCTCGAATTCCCGGGCAATACGTTCGGCCTCGCACTGAACCTCGAGCGCGACTCCGTCGGCGCCGTGATTCTCGGTGAATACGAGCACATCTCGGAAGGCGACATCGTCAAGACGACGGGCCGCATTCTCGAAGTGCCGGTCGGCCCCGAACTGATCGGCCGCGTGGTCGATGCGCTCGGCAACCCGATCGACGGCAAGGGCCCGATCAACGCGAAGATGACCGACGCGGTCGAGAAGATCGCCCCGGGCGTGATTTGGCGTAAGTCGGTGTCGCAGCCGGTGCAAACGGGTCTGAAGTCGATCGACTCGATGGTGCCGATCGGCCGCGGCCAGCGCGAGCTGATCATCGGCGACCGTCAGTGCGGCAAGACGGCCGTAGCAGTCGACGCGATCATCAATCAGAAGGGCAAAGACCTCGTCTGTATTTACGTCGCGATCGGCCAAAAGGCTTCGTCGATCATGAACGTCGTGCGCAAGCTCGAAGAGTCGGGCGCGCTCGAGTACACGATCGTCGTGGCGGCATCGGCGTCGGAATCGGCTGCGATGCAATACCTCGCGCCGTACTCGGGCTGCACGATGGGCGAATACTTCCGCGATCGCGGCCAAGACGCCCTCATCATCTATGACGATTTGACCAAGCAAGCTTGGGCGTATCGTCAAATCTCGCTGCTGCTGCGCCGCCCGCCGGGCCGCGAGGCTTACCCCGGCGACGTGTTTTATCTGCACTCGCGTCTGCTCGAGCGCGCCGCGCGCGTTTCGGAAGAGTACGTCGAGAAGTTCACGAACGGCGAAGTGAAGGGCAAGAGCGGTTCGCTCACCGCGCTGCCGGTCATCGAAACGCAAGCCGGCGACGTGACGGCGTTCGTTCCGACGAACGTGATCTCGATCACGGACGGCCAGATCTTCCTCGAAACCGACTTGTTCAACGCCGGTATCCGCCCCGCGATCAACGCGGGCGTGTCGGTGTCGCGCGTCGGCGGCGCCGCGCAGACGAAGGTCGTGAAGAAGCTCTCGGGCGGTATTCGTACCGACTTGGCGCAGTACCGCGAACTCGCCGCGTTCGCGCAGTTCGCCTCGGATCTCGACGAAGCCACCCGCAAGCAGCTCGAGCGCGGCCGCCGCGTGACGGAACTGTTGAAGCAGCCGCAGTATCAGCCGCTGCAGGTGTGGGAGTTGGCCGTGTCGCTGTTCGCCGCGAACAACGGCTACCTCGACGACCTCGAAGTCAAGGACGTGCTGTCGTTCGAAAAGGGCGCGCGCGAATTCCTGAAGACGAGCCATGCCGACCTCATCAAGCGCATCGAAGACACGAAGGACTTGTCGAAGGACGACGAAGCAGCGCTCCACGCCGCTCTGAAGGACTTCAAGAAGTCGGGTGCTTATTGATCGAGGCATAGGGACCTTGAAGCGGCGCGCGTAGGGTGAAATGAAGCATCGACACCCCAGCGAGCGCCGCTTCGCTCCAGGAGCAAGCAATGGCTGGAATGAAGGAAATCCGCGGCAAGATCAAGAGCGTGCAAAACACGCGCAAGATCACGAAGGCGATGGAGATGGTGGCCGCATCGAAGATGCGCCGCGCTCAGGAGCGTATGCGCGCTGCTCGTCCGTATGCCGACAAGGTTCGTGACATCGCCGCGCACATGAGCCGTGCGAACCCCGAGTACCGTCACCCGTTCATGGTGGCGAACGAAGGCGCGAAGGCAGCCGGCATGATCCTCGTCACGACCGACAAGGGTCTGTGCGGCGGCTTGAACACCAACGTCCTGCGTGCGACGGTGAACAAGTTCAAGGAACTCGAGGACAAGGGCCAAACCGTCGAAGCGACGGCAATCGGCACCAAGGGTCTCGGCTTTTTGAATCGCGTCGGCGCGAAGGTGGTCTCGCAAGTCGTGCAGCTCGGCGATACGCCGCACCTCGAAAAGCTGATCGGCGCGGTGAAGGTGCAGCTCGATCTGTATTCGGAAGGCAAGATCTCGGCCGTGTATCTCGGATACACGCGTTTCATCAACACGATGAAGCAAGAGCCCGTGATCGAGCAATTGCTGCCGCTATCGGCGGAGCACTTCGAGACGGACGAAGCGACGCCGAAGTCGGCGTGGGACTACATCTACGAACCCGACGCGCAAGCTGTCGTCGACGAGTTGCTCGTTCGCTACGTCGAGGCGCTCGTGTACCAGGCCGTCGCGGAAAACATGGCGTCCGAGCAATCGGCGCGCATGGTCGCGATGAAGGCCGCGTCGGATAACGCGAAGACGGTGATCAGCGAATTGCAGCTCGTGTACAACAAGAGCCGCCAAGCCGCGATTACGAAGGAACTGTCGGAAATCGTCGGCGGCGCAGCCGCGGTCTGACGCCCGTCCTACGCGCCGTTTGCGCGAGTGAAGAATTGAGTATCTAAAGGAAAAGCGATGAGTACTACTGCTTTGGTAGAAGGCAAGATCGTACAGTGCATCGGCGCGGTGATCGACGTGGAATTCCCGCGTGAGCACATGCCGAAGGTCTACGACGCCCTCGTGCTCGAAGGCACGGAACTGACGCTCGAAGTCCAGCAGCAACTGGGCGACGGCGTCGTGCGCACGATTTGTTTGGGCGCATCCGACGGTCTGCGCCGCGGCGTCATGGTGAAGAACACGGGTTTGCCCATCAGCGTGCCCGTCGGCAAGCCGACGCTCGGCCGCATCATGGACGTGCTCGGCCGTCCGATCGACGAGGCCGGCCCGATCGAAAGCGAGACGAAGCGTTCGATCCACCAAAAGGCCCCGGCGTTCGACGAACTGTCGCCGTCGACGGAACTGCTCGAAACCGGCATCAAGGTTATCGATCTGATTTGCCCGTTCGCGAAGGGCGGTAAGGTGGGCTTGTTCGGTGGCGCCGGCGTGGGCAAGACCGTGAACATGATGGAGCTCATCAACAACATCGCTAAGGAACACGGCGGTTACTCCGTGTTCGCGGGCGTGGGCGAGCGTACCCGTGAAGGGAACGACTTCTACCACGAAATGAAGGACTCGAACGTGCTCGACAAGGTCGCGCTCGTGTACGGTCAGATGAACGAGCCGCCGGGCAACCGTCTGCGCGTGGCGCTGACGGGCCTGACGATGGCCGAGCACTTCCGTGACGAAGGCCTCGACGTGCTGTTCTTCGTCGACAACATCTACCGTTTCACGCTGGCCGGTACCGAAGTGTCGGCACTGCTGGGCCGGATGCCGTCGGCCGTGGGCTATCAGCCGACGCTGGCTGAAGAAATGGGTAAGCTGCAAGAGCGTATTACGTCGACGAAGAAGGGCTCGATTACGTCGGTGCAAGCCGTGTACGTGCCTGCCGATGACTTGACCGACCCGTCGCCGGCTACCACCTTCGGCCACTTGGACGCAACGGTCGTTCTCTCGCGTGACATCGCATCGCTCGGTATCTACCCGGCCGTCGATCCGCTCGATTCGACCTCGCGTCAGATCGACCCGAACGTCATCGGCGAAGAGCACTACACGATCACGCGCCGCGTGCAGCAAACGCTGCAACGCTACAAGGAACTGCGCGACATCATCGCGATTCTGGGCATGGACGAACTGTCGCCGGAAGACAAGCTGTCGGTGGCGCGCGCGCGCAAGATCCAGCGTTTCCTGTCGCAGCCGTTCCACGTCGCGGAAGTGTTCACGGGTTCGCCGGGCAAGTACGTGCCGCTGAAGGAAACGATCCGTGGCTTCAAGATGATCGTCGACGGCGAGTGCGATCATCTGCCCGAGCAAGCGTTCTACATGGTCGGCACGATCGACGAAGCCTTCGAAAAGGCCAAGAAGATCCAGTAACGGTCAGTGTGATCGCTTGAAAAGCGAGTCCGGCGTTCGCCTCGAGCGCGCCGGGCTCGCCGCACGCATCACGCTCAACCGAGGCTTGCACAGGAATCGATATGGCAACCATCAAAGTAGACGTCGTCAGCGCGGAAGAGCAGATCTTCTCGGGCATGGCGAAGTTCGTCGCGCTGCCGGGCGAAGCCGGTGAACTCGGTATCTTGCCGGGTCACACGCCGCTCATCACGCGTATTCGTCCCGGTGCCGTGCGCATCGAGGCTGAAGACGGCCAGGAAGAGTTCGTGTTCGTTGCCGGCGGCATTCTCGAAGTGCAACCGGGCGCCGTGACCGTGCTCGCCGATACGGCGATTCGCGGCAAGGATCTCGACGAGGCGAAGGCCGAGCAGGCCCGCAAGCTCGCCGAGGAAGCGCTGCAGAACTCGGGTTCGAACATCGAGTACGCGACGGCGCAAGCCGAGTTGGCCTACGCGACCGCGCAGCTTGCCGCGATCGCGCGCCTGCGCAAATTGCGCTCGCAAAGCCACTAACGAACGGCCACAGGTCGCTCGTCGCACCGCGATGGGCAACTTCGTGCGAGAACAAGACGACTAATAGGATGTTTAACGCCGCTAGGTCTGCGCCTAGCGGCGTTTTTTTCGTCTTTTGCATTTTCTGAGGGTAAGACTTGATGTGGGCTCACCGCGGCCGGTGGCACAATCGATCGGAAAATATTTCTTGAACGGCGGAGACATCGAGATGGCGACTCAGCACGCGGAGGAGGGGGCGCTCATTGCGCCGGCAGGCGGGCGCGCATATGTGCGAGGCAGGACCGACATCGCGCTGTCGGAGGCCACCATCGGCCGGCTGCTGAACGAAACGGCCGCCCGCTTTCCGGCGCGGCCCGCCGTCGTGTTCCGCGAGCAAGGGATTCGATGGACGTGGCGCGAGTTCGCGGACGAAGTCGATGTCTTGGCAGCGGGTTTTGCCGCTGCCGGTATCCGACCCGGTGATCGCGTCGGGATCTGGTCGCCGAATCGTGTCGAATGGCTGTTGACGCAATTCGCCACCGCTCGGATCGGCGCGATTCTCGTCAACGTCAATCCGGCCTACCGGCTCGCTGAGCTCGAATATGCGCTGAACAAGTCGGGCTGCTGCGCCATCGTTACAGCCGAAAGCTTCAAGACGTCGAAGTACGTCGAGATGCTGCAGGCCCTGGCACCGGAGTTGGCCCAATGCGAGCCTGGGCGGCTGCGAGCGGCGCGTTTGCCCGAGCTTCGGCTCGTGGTCCGCATGTGCGATACCCAGACGCCGGGCATGCTGACGTTCTCGGAGCTGATCGAGGCCGGGCGCGTGGCGCGCCAAAGCGCCGACCCGGGAGACATCGACGCGACGTTGTCGGCGCACGATCCCATCAACATCCAATTTACAAGTGGTACGACGGGCAACCCGAAAGGGGCCACGCTCACGCATCGGAACGTCGTCAACAACGCCCGTTATATCGCCATGGCGATGCGTTTGACGGAAGAAGACGCACTGTGCATCCCGGTGCCGCTTTATCACTGCTTCGGGATGGTCCTGTCGGTGCTCGCGAGCGTATCGGTGGGCGCCAAGATGGTGTTTCCCGGCGAGGCGTTCGAACCCGCCGCGACGCTGGCCGCGTGTGCCGAAGAGCGCTGTACGGCGTTGCACGGCGTACCGACGATGTTCATCGCCGAACTCGATCTACCGCAGTTCGCGTCCTTCGATCTCTCTACGTTGCGCACCGGCATCATGGCCGGCTCGCCGTGCCCGATCGAGACGATGAAGAAGGTCGTGGCGCGCATGCATCTGTCCGAGATCACGATCGCGTACGGCATGACGGAAACCAGCCCCGTGTCGTTCCAGAGTGCGACGGACGATCCGCTCGATAAACGGACATCGACCGTAGGGCGCATCGCGCCGCATTTGGAGGCGAAGGTCGTCGATCCGGCGGGCAATACGGTTGCGGTGGGCGAAACGGGCGAGTTGTGGACGCGCGGGTACTCGGTGATGCGCGGATATTGGGAGGACGAGCCTCGCACGAAGGAAGCGATCACCGACGGTTGGATGCATACGGGCGACCTCGCCACGATCGACGAAGAGGGGTACTGCAATATCGTCGGCCGCCTCAAGGACATGTTGATTCGCGGCGGCGAGAACATCTATCCCCGCGAAATCGAGGAGTTTTTATTTAGGCATCCTAAGGTGCAGAGCGTGCAAGTCTTCGGCGTGCCCGATGAAAAATACGGCGAAGAGGTGTGCGCGTGGATTGTCGTGCGGCCGGGGGAACAGTTGACCGAAGAGGAGATCAAGGCCTTTTGCCAAGGGCAGATCGCGCACTACAAGGTGCCGCGCTACATCCGCTTCGTCGATGAAATGCCGATGACGGTGACTGGGAAGGTCCAGAAGTTCGTGATGCGCGAACGGATGATCGGCGAACTCGGTGAAGGCAAGCGCTAAAGCGCAACTGCGGCCGACTGCGCTGCATGAGACCGGAGTAAGACGCTAAAGCGTCAACTCCGGATCGCAAAAAAAAAGCGGGCTTGATAGCCCGCTAAAAACCACACGCTACGGGGTTAGCGCGAGGAGACCAACGAAGGAGCCGCTGCACACAATTCGCATCAATCGCTGCCAGCAGCAACGACTCCAACAGAGATGCCCGAAACCATTCGGTAGCCATTCGCTCAAGCCCTGCCGCACCCTCTTTTGCAGCAACCCAAACGCCGACACATCCGTGTTGAAACCGTTGAGGGGCATTGTGGGCGAATTAGGAAAAGCACGCGGTAACAAAGTGTTTCAGGTTGTAACGCCCGCCAGATAAGGCGTTGCGGGATTTTTTACCCGGTCTATGTCGAATTTACGTCGTTATTTCCGATTAATGAGAAGAAAAGAAATGTGTCGCCCAATACCCTCAAGATATTTTATCCAAAAATTTGGACGAACCGGTTTCGTCTATCGAATGACCGGCTTAAGATGCGCATTCAGTTCGGATGCGACGTGAATTTCGACCGAGGCTTGCGCGCCGCGATAATTCTTACCAATCGACGTAGCAACACAATGAACGAGCCCGATGTCTTGAAACGTATCCTCGACCGCGATCGGGTCATCGCCGTCGTGGGCTTGTCCACGCACCCCTACCGGCCGAGCCACTCGGTGGCCGCCTACATGCAGTCGCACGGTTACCGCATCGTGCCCGTGAACCCCGCCTACGCGAACGATACGGCGGGCGTGCTCGGCCAACGTTGCTACGCCTCGCTGGCCGACGCAGCGCAGGCGCTCGCGCAAGAAGGCGCCGCCATCGAAATGGTCGACGTCTTCCGCAGGCCGGAGCAGGCAGCGGCGGTCGCCGATCAAGCGATCGCGATCGGGGCCAAATCGCTCTGGCTGCAAGTGGGCGTCGTCAACGATGAAGCGGCTGCGCGCGCGAGCGCCGCGGGACTCGACGTAGCCATGAACGTTTGCGTCAAAGTGGAGCATGAGCGGCTCCTTGGCGCGACGCACCGCGCCAATGCCCCGTCGCCGCGCGTACCCGAATGAGCGATCGTCCTCGCCTATGCGGCATCATTTGAGCCATTTGTCCGAAATCGACTGAAATTCCCCGGTCGCACGCGCTAAATGCAGCCATTGATCGACATATTGCTGGAACGTCACATCGCCTTGCGGCAGCATGTACGCCTTCTCGCCGTATTGGAACGGCCTATCGGGGTGAACCGAACATAGGCCCGGGTTGAGCTTTTGCTGCAGCAGGGTCTCCGATGCATCCGTGACCATCACGTCGGCTTTCTCGTCCAAAATCTGTTTGAAGATCGTGACGTTGTCGGGATACACCGTCAGCTTCGCGTGCGTGAAGTACTGCTTTGCAAAGCGCTCGTTCGTTCCACCGGGGTTGACGATTACGCGCGTGTCCGGTTGATCGATTTGGGCGAGCGTCTGGTATTTCTCCGTATCGGCGCAGCGCACGATCGGCGTTTTGCCGTCGATCATGTACGGCTGCGTGAAAAACACATGCTTTTGGCGTTCCAGCGACGTCGAAACACCGCCGGCGGCCACGTCGCATTTCGCGAGGAAGTCGTTCATGAGGCCCGACCACGTCGTTTTCACGTAATCGGTCTTCACGCCGAGCGATTTCGCCAGCGATTCGGCCATATCGATGTCGATGCCTTCGAACTTGCCGTCAGGCTTAAGAAACGAGTAGGGCTTATAGTCGCCCGTCGTGCAAACGCGCAGCGTGCCGCGCGCGAGAACGGCGTCCAGCCGGGAACTTGCCGTGGCGGCCGGCGCCGTTTGGGCGAACACGACCCCGGTGCCGGACGCCGTCAGCGTAATCAGCGCGATCGCCCCGAGCGCGATGCCTGCGCTTCGTTTCTTGTTCATTCGATGTCTCCTGTTCTTCGAATGCGAGCCGGCGGGCCGGACTCGTCATGGGGCTCGATGATAGCCGTATCAAAATGACGCAGGCGGTTCGGGCCCGAAAGCGGGCGTCGGACGCGTTCGCGCCGTGCGGGTCCGGTAAAATGGCGGTCTCTCTCGCCTTGCCTCGCGGCTGACCCAAGTGCCCTCGTCCTTGCTCAACGATACGTTCCTGCGCGCGCTGCTGCGCCAGCCGACCGAATACACCCCCATTTGGCTCATGCGGCAAGCCGGCCGTTATCTGCCCGAATACAACGCAACGCGCGCGCGCGCGGGCAGTTTCCTCGGATTGGCGAAGAATCCCGATTTCGCGACCGAGGTCACGCTGCAGCCGCTCGAGCGCTTTCCGCTCGATGCCGCGATCTTGTTTTCGGACATCCTTACGGTGCCGGATGCGATGGGGCTCGGCCTCTCGTTTGCCGTGGGCGAAGGGCCGCGGTTCGCGCACCCGGTGCGCACGGAGCAAGACGTTGCGCGGTTGCGGGTGCCCGATATCGATGCCACGCTCGGTTACGTGACCGACGCCGTGAAGTCGATCCGCCGCGCGCTGACCGATGCGCAAGGGCGGCAACGCGTGCCGCTCATCGGTTTTTCGGGTAGTCCATGGACGCTCGCCTGCTATATGGTGGAAGGCGCGGGCTCGGACGACTTCCGCACGGTCAAGTCGATGCTTTATGCGCGTCCCGATCTGATGCATCGGATCCTCGAAATCAACGCCGAGGCCGTCGCTGCCTATCTCAACGCGCAGATCGTGGCCGGCGCGCAAGCCGTCATGATTTTCGATACATGGGGCGGCGCGCTTGCCGACGGCATATTTCAGCGTTTTTCGTTGCATTACATCGAAAAGGTCGTCGGGCAGCTCATACGCGAGCATGACGGGACCCGGGTCCCGGTCATCACATTCACGAAAGGCGGCGGGCTCTGGCTCGAAGAGATCGCGGCTTGCGGCGTCGATGCGGTCGGCCTCGATTGGACCGTCAATCTTGCGCGCGCGCGCGAGCGCGTAGGCTCGCGCGTGGCGCTGCAGGGCAATCTCGATCCGTCCGTGCTGTTCGCCCCTCCCGGAGCCGTCCGCGAGCAAGCGCGCGCGGTGCTCGATAGTTACGGCAACCATCCCGGGCACGTCTTCAATCTGGGCCACGGAATCTCGCAATTTGCGCCCCCCGAGCACGTCGCCGAACTCGTGGACGAAGTTCACCGCTATAGCGCGGCGATGCGCTCGTCGAGTGACGGCGCGGCCTGATGTGAGGATTTTGTTGCACCGCACCCAACTGGGCTCTCGATCTAGGGAGCGAATTGCCCGGCGGATGGCATCGCCGGGCTCTCTTGCAATTGTCAAGACTTGACTTATGCACATTCCTCTCGTTGCGGCGCGGTAGAGCGAATGATGGTTGACTCCGGCATGCAAAGCATGTACCTCCCGAGTCGGTGCCTTGACAGACAAGGGTTTGCGACCGAACGCCGAAATGTGCGGTTTCCCACAGAATGTCAGCGGGGCGGCCTCTTCTCGGTTCCGTCGGGCCACTTTTCAACAAAGTTATCCACAGGCGGTCGCGGTCGAACGGCAAAGTCGAGCGAGATCCAGAGGTTAGCGGCGAATCTCATGTTTCACTTTAAGTTCGTATCGCGCGCTCCGCGCCAGATCTTGGGATCAGGCTTCGGGAGCCGGGGTGAAACGACGCGGGGCCGTTACCGATGAGCGAGGCCTTCGTTCGGGTTGCACTCGATCATCCCCTGCCCACGCTGTTCGATTACCGCTGCGTCGAACCCGCGCCCGTCCCCGGAACGCTCGTGGCCGTTCCGTTCGGCAAGCGCAGCGTCGTCGGACTCGTGGCGGAAGTGAGCGCTCACAGCGACGTCCCGACGCAGCGGCTGCGCAACGTCGAATCGATATGCACAGGCTGTGCGCCGCTCTCGAGCGAGTGGCTCGCGCTCGCCGCTTTCGCTGCCGACTATTATCAGCGCTCGCTCGGCGAGGTCGCTTTGCCGGCGTTGCCGCAGGCTTTGCGCGATCCGGCGCGATGGCCGCGGCTATTCGCCGCCGCGCCGCGTTTCCGGCTGACCGGCGCCGGCCGGGCCGCGTTACCGGACGCGCTGCCCGCTCGCGCGGGGGCCCTTCGCCGGCTCGCGCAAGCGCTCGCGGACGCGCCGTCGCTCGATGGGTCCGATGCGCGGGCGCTTCATGCGAAAGCCAATGCCACGCTCGCCGACTGGCAGGCGCGAGGTTGGGTCGAGATCGACGCCAATGTCGATGGTGAACCGGGCGGCGCTTTTGGAGGGGACGCCGGCGGCGCGGCGCAAAAACCGCGCGACAGCGCGCGTGCGCCCGTGACGCGGCCCGTTTTGACGGCCGAGCAAAGTCAGGCTGTCGACGAAATCGCCGCGTCGCAAGGCTTTGCCCCCTTCCTGCTGCACGGCGTAACGGGCAGCGGCAAAACGGAGGTTTACCTCCGCGCGCTGGAACGGTTGTTCGAAGCCGCCCCGCAAGCGCAGGCGCTCGTGCTGGTGCCGGAGATTAACCTGACGCCGCAATTCGAAGCCGCCTTCCGGGCGCGCTTCGCCATGCTGACCGGGCACGATTCGATCGTCACCTTGCACAGCGCGATGGCCGACGGCGAGCGAGCCCGCAGTTGGCTCGCCGCCCATACGGGGCGCGCCCGCATCGTGCTCGGCACGCGCCTAGCGGTGCTCGCCTCGTTGCCCTCGTTGGCGCTGATCGTCGTCGACGAGGAGCATGAGCCGGCTTACAAGCAGCAAGAAGGTCTGCGCTATTCGGCGCGCGATTTGGCCGTTTGGCGAGCGAAGCAGCGCGGTATCGCCGTCGTCCTCGGCTCGGCCACGCCGTCGCTCGAGAGCTGGTGGCATGCGGAGCAGGGGCGGTACCGGCGGCTTGCGCTGTCTCGGCGCGCGGTGGCCGACGCCGCCCTGCCGGCGGTGCGGCTGATCGATCTCGAGGAAGAGCGGCGGCGCGGGCGCGGCAGCGTCGACGGCATCTCGGGGCCGCTCGCCGCCGCGCTGAAGGCGCGGCTCGAGCGCGGCGAGCAAAGCCTCGTGTTTTTGAATCGGCGCGGCTATGCGCCGGTGCTCGCCTGCGACGCCTGCGGCTGGCTAGCAGGCTGCCCGCGCTGTAGCGCCTACGTCGTGCTGCATAAAAGCGAACATGCGCTGCGCTGCCACCACTGCGGATGGGAGGCACGCGTGCCGCGCGCTTGCCCCGAGTGCGGCAACGTCGATATCGCGCCGCTCGGCCGCGGCACGCAACGCGTCGAGGAGACGCTGGCCGCGCTCGTGCCCGGCGCGCGGGTATTGCGTATCGATGCGGACAGCACGCGCCGCAAAGGCAGCGCGCAGACGTTGTTTTCGAACGTGCACGCGGGCGAGGTCGACATCTTGGTCGGCACGCAGATGATCGCGAAAGGGCACGACTTCCAGCGCGTATCGCTCGTCGGCGTGCTCAACGCCGACGCGGCACTCTTTTCGCACGACTTTCGCGCCGGCGAGCGGCTATTCGCCCAGTTGATGCAAGTGAGCGGGCGCGCGGGCCGGGCAGGGTTGCCCGGGGAAGTGCTCGTCCAAACGCGCTATCCGCGCCACGCGCTGTATCACGCGCTCGGTCGTCACGACTATGTCGGGTTTGCGAACGCCACGCTGGCCGAGCGGCGCGAGGCGCGCCTGCCGCCGTTCGTCTATCAAGCGCTTTTGCGCGCCGAAGGGCGCACGCTCGACGCGGCGCTCACGTTTCTCGCCGACGCCGGCGCGGCGCTGGCCGGCATTCCCGGTTCCGAGCGGGTGACGCTCTACGACGCGGTGCCGATGACGATCGTCAAGGTGGCGAACGTCCATCGGGCGCAGTTGCTGCTCGAAAGTGCGTCGCGCGCGGCACTGCTGGCGACGTTGAGAGCGTGGCAGCCGGTGCTGCGCTCGCTGAAGGGCGTTCTACGCTGGAGCGTGGAAGTCGATCCGCTCGATATCTGACCGGACCCAGGGCCGGCAGGCATCGATGCGGCCGGCGCGTCATGCGGCGGCGCACCGGCGGGAAAGGGAACCGAAAATCCGTAACCGGTTCAGTATCGAAGGCGGCTGCGCGCGTTGCGGGCGTGCGTGCGGACGCGGTTCGAGTAGCTGGGCACCGGCGAGGCGAGGGGGCGCGCGCATGCGGCAAACGGGCCGCGGCGGCGTTGTCCGGTCAGCCTAGTGCGGGCGGACGACCGGCTTTCGTTCGAGCAAATCATGTCAGGTCTCGAGTGGGGTGCGATCTGAATTCATGCGATTGCGCCGGGCGAGCCGGATAACGCTCGCCGGGACGCCCCTGTCGCTCGGTTGCGCCTTGACGCAGCCGAGGCAGTCGCTCCCTTGTTGTGGGCGGAGACTTCTTCCGCCTGTTACCCGCGCTCGGCGACGAGCGCGTCGTTCGCCGCTTCGGCCTTGAGCCGCGCCCGGCGTACGCGCGCAAGCGCCACCGCGCGGCTATGCGCCGGCGATGCGCCTCGCACGAACAGCGCGAGACACACCACGGCCATCGTCCATACACCGCCAATTACGATCCACTTTTCCATTTGGCCTCTCCTTTCCCGGCGCTTACCGTGCGCTAGAACGCTTTCCTGCGTTAACGGCATTCCTCAGCCTTGGCGTAGGGCCGTTACAACCTTTTCGCGTCAGGGAAAACACCGAGCGCAACCGGCGCTGCCGAACCCGTGCCGGTTTCCCGGCAACCCTTGATGGCAAAGGGTTTCAAAGGGGTGCAACCGCGACGGGATTTTGGTTGCACCTTTTTATTGGGAGGCGTACGATTCCGCCAACTTTTTAGTCATCGGCCGGCGCCATCGCCGGCGATCGAAGGAATCATGGCCAGTACTACTCTCGGCGTCAAAGTCGACGACCTCCTCCGCACCCGTCTCAAAGAAGCCGCCTCCCGCCTCGAGCGCACGCCTCATTGGCTGATCAAGCAGGCGATCTTCGCTTATCTCGAAAAAATCGAACATGGGCAATTGCCGCCGGAGCTCTCGGGCGTTTCGAGTCTCGGCGATTTGGGCGAGGGTCCGGCCGCGGAGCAAGAGGATGACGGCGCGCCGCACCCGTTCCTCGATTTCGCGCAAAACGTGCAACCGCAATCGGTGCTGCGCGCGGCGATTACGGCCGCCTATCGCCGTCCGGAGCCCGAATGCGTGCCGTTCCTGATCGGCGAGGCGCGCCTGCCCGAGCCGCTGGCGGCCGATGTCGGCAAGATGGCCACGAAGCTCGTCGAAACGTTGCGCGCAAAGCGCACGGGCGGCGGCGTCGAAGGGCTCATCCACGAATTTTCGCTGTCGAGCCAAGAAGGTGTCGCGCTGATGTGCCTAGCCGAGGCGCTGCTGCGTATTCCCGACCGCGCGACGCGCGACGCGCTGATTCGCGACAAGATCAGCAAGGGCGACTGGAAGTCGCACGTGGGCCACGCGCCGTCGCTGTTCGTGAACGCCGCGACCTGGGGGCTCATGATCACGGGCAAGCTCGTGACGACCAATAGCGAAGCAGGTCTGTCCTCGGCGCTCACGCGCTTGATCGGCAAGGGCGGCGAGCCGCTGATCCGCAAGGGCGTGGACATGGCGATGCGCCTGATGGGCGAGCAGTTCGTGACGGGCGAAACGATTTCCGAAGCGCTCGCGAACAGCCGTAAGTACGAAGCGCGCGGTTTCCGTTATTCGTACGACATGCTCGGCGAGGCGGCCACCACGGAGGAAGACGCGCAGCGCTATTACGCGTCGTACGAGCAGGCGATCCATGCCATCGGCAAGGCGGCCGGCGGTCGCGGCATCTACGAAGGCCCCGGCATTTCGATCAAGCTCTCGGCGCTGCATCCGCGCTACTCGCGCGCTCAGCAAGAACGCACGATGACCGAATTGCTGCCGCGCGTGCGCTCGCTCGCCGTACTCGCGCGCCGCTACGACATCGGCCTCAATATCGACGCCGAGGAAGCCGACCGTCTAGAACTCTCGCTCGACTTGCTCGAAGCGCTGTGCTTCGACGCCGAACTCGCGGGCTGGAACGGGATCGGTTTCGTCGTTCAGGCCTATCAAAAGCGCTGCCCGTTCGTGATCGACTACGTCGTCGATCTCGCGCGCCGCAGCCGTCACCGCATCATGGTGCGGCTCGTGAAGGGCGCGTATTGGGACAGCGAAATCAAGCGCGCTCAGCTAGACGGGCTCGAAGGCTATCCCGTCTACACGCGCAAGATCTACACGGACGTCTCGTATCTCGCCTGCGCAAAGAAGCTGCTCGGCGCGCCCGACGCCGTCTACCCGCAGTTCGCCACGCACAACGCGTATACGCTTTCGGCGATTTATCACCTCGCGGGCCAGAATTACTACCCCGGACAGTACGAGTTCCAATGCCTGCACGGCATGGGCGAGCCGCTGTACGAGGAGGTCACGGGCCGCGAGAAGCTCAATCGCCCGTGCCGGATCTACGCGCCGGTCGGTACGCATGAAACCTTGCTCGCGTACCTCGTGCGGCGCTTGCTCGAGAACGGGGCGAACACGTCGTTCGTCAATCGCATCGCCGACGAAACCGTGCCGGTTGCCGCGCTCGTCGCCGATCCGGTGGACGAAGCCTCGAAGATCGTCCCGCTCGGCGCGCCGCACGCGAAAATCCCGTTGCCGCGCGATCTGTTCGGCAGCGAGCGGTTGAATTCGATGGGGCTCGATCTTTCGAACGAGCATCGCCTCGCTTCTCTGTCGTCGGCGCTGCTCGCAAGCGCCCACCATCCGTGGCGCGCGGCGCCGATGCTCGAAAGCGGCGAATTGGCCGCATCGAGCACGGCGGGCCGTAGCGAACACGTCGTGCGCAATCCGGCCGATCATCGCGATATCGTGGGCACCGTCGTCGAAGCGACGCGCGAGGACGTCAATGCGGCACTGGCCGCGGCGGTCGCCAGCGCCCCGATCTGGCAAGCCACTCCCGTGTACGCGCGGGCCGATTGCCTCGCCCGTGCGGCCGATTTGCTCGAAGCGCAGATGCACACGCTGATGGGCCTCATCGTGCGCGAAGCAGGCAAGTCGTTGCCGAACGCCATCGCGGAGATTCGCGAGGCCGTCGATTTCCTGCGCTATTACTCGGCGCAGATCCGCGAGGAATTCTCGAACGACACGCATCGTCCGCTCGGCCCCGTGGTGTGCATCAGCCCGTGGAACTTCCCGCTCGCGATTTTCATGGGCCAGGTGGCGGCAGCGCTCGCGGCCGGCAACACCGTGCTCGCCAAACCGGCCGAGCAAACGCCGCTGATCGCGGCCCAGGCCGTGCGGCTGCTGCGCGAAGCCGGCGTTCCGGCGGGCGCCGTCCAGTTGCTGCCCGGCGACGGTGAAACCGTCGGTGCCGCTCTCGTCGGCGATACGCGTACGCGCGCCGTCATGTTTACGGGTTCGACGGAAGTCGCGCGCCTGATCAACAAGACGCTTGCCGACCGGCTCGATCCGGACGGCAAGCCCATTCCGCTGATCGCCGAGACCGGCGGACAAAACGCGATGATCGTCGACTCGTCGGCGCTCGCGGAGCAAGTGGTCGCGGACGTCATGCAGTCGGCTTTCGATTCGGCCGGTCAGCGTTGCTCGGCGCTGCGCGTGCTGTGTCTGCAAGACGACGTCGCGGACCGCACGCTGACGATGCTCAAGGGCGCGATGCACGAGCTCACGCTCGGCAACCCCGATCGCCTCTCGACGGACGTCGGTCCCGTCATCGATGCGGAAGCGAAGCGAACGATCGACACGCACGTCGCCGCCCTGCGCGAAAAGGGACGTCAAGTTACGCAATTGCCGCTGAACGAAGCGTGCGCCCATGGCACGTTCGTCCCGCCCACGCTGATCGAACTCGACAGCATCGACGAGTTGAAGCGCGAAGTGTTCGGCCCGGTGCTGCACGTGCTTCGCTATCGCCGCAGCGGCCTCGACAAATTGCTCGAGCAAATTCGCGCAACGGGCTATGGCCTCACGCTCGGCATCCACACGCGTATCGACGAAACGATCGCGCATGTCATCTCGCGCGCTCACGTGGGCAACATCTACGTCAATCGCAATGTGATCGGCGCCGTGGTCGGCGTGCAGCCGTTCGGCGGCGAGGGCTTGTCGGGCACGGGTCCGAAGGCGGGCGGCGCGCTTTACCTCCAGCGCCTGCTGGCCAAGCGTCCGTCGGGCTTGCCCAAGTCGCTCGCGGCCTCGCTCGTGGCCGATGCCTCGATCGAGCAAGACAAGAGCGATGCGCCGCTCTCGCCGCGCGCCGCGCTCACGGCGCTTCGCGATTGGCTCATCGCCGAGCGGCAGCCGGCCATCGCGGCCCGTTGCGACGGCTATCTCGCAAACATGCCGGCCGGCGCGACGGCGGTATTGCCTGGGCCGACGGGTGAGCGCAACACCTATTCGTTGGGCGCGCGCGGCACGGTATCCTGCGTGCCTTCGACGGCGAGCGGCGCGCGGGCGCAATTCGCGGCGGTGCTGGCCACCGGTAACCGCGCGCTGTTCTCGGGCGCGGCCGGCGAGGCGCTCGTCGCGGCGCTGCCGGCGCAGCTCAAGGCGTTCGCCGACGTGCAAAAGGGCGGCGAGGCGCAGATCGACGCCGTGTTGTTCGAGGGCGACAGCGATGAGCTGCTCGCGCTCGTGAGGGAAGTGGCCAAGCGTCCCGGGCCGATCGTCTCCGTGCAAGGCGTTTCCACGCGCGCACTGGAAAACGGCGACGAAGACTACGCGCTTGAACGGTTGCTGACGGAGCGATCCGTCAGCGTGAACACGGCCGCCGCCGGCGGCAACGCAAATTTGATGACGATCGGCTGAGCAACCCTTGTCGATGGATTCAAAAGCGGGAGCAGCGCGGCGACCCCGAAGCCGCTCCCAACTACCTTGGTATCTAGGAGAAGCTATGCAGCACAAAATGAAAACGCTGGCAGGCGCGACGCTCGTTGCGGCAATGTCGCTGGTGGGGACCGCAAATGCACAGCAAGCCGAACAAGTGAAGATCGGTTTCGCAGGCCCGATGACGGGTGCGCAAGCGCACTACGGCACGGACTTCCAAAACGGCGTGAAGCTCGCGATCGCCGACATGAACGCAACCAAGCCCGTGATCGGCGGCAAGCAAGTCGAGTTCGTGCTGGACGCGGCCGACGACCAGGCCGACCCGCGCACGGGTACGACGGTTGCCCAAAAGCTCGTCGATGACGGCATCAAAGGCATGATCGGCCACTTCAACTCGGGCACGACGATCCCGGCTTCGCGCATCTACGCGAACGCGGGCATCCCCGAAGTGGCGATGGCGACGGCGCCGGAGTACACGCAGCAAGGCTTCAAGACGACGTTCCGCATGATGACCTCGGACACGCAGCAAGGTTCGGTCGCGGGCACGTTCGCGGTGAAGAACCTGAACATGAAGAAGATTGCGATCGTCGACGACCGCACGGCATACGGTCAAGGTCTAGCCGATCAATTCGCGAAGGCAGCCAAGGCCGCCGGCGCAACGATCGTCGACCGCGAATTCACGAACGACAAGGCAGTCGACTTCAAGGGCATCCTGACGAAGCTGAAGGCCGCCAACCCTGATCTGATCTACTTCGGCGGCGCCGACTCGCAAGCCGCGCCGATGGCCAAGCAAATGAAGTCGCTGGCGATCAAGGCTCCGCTCATGGGCGGCGAAATGCTGCACACGCCCGACTTCCTGAAGATCGCCGGCCCGGCTGCCGAGGGTACGTATGCCTCGCTCGCCGGCCTGCCGCTCGCGGACATGCCCGGCGGCAAGCAATACGTCGAGAAGTACAAGAAGATGTTCGGCACGGATGTCGAAACGTACTCGCCGTATGCCTACGACGGCACGATGGCGCTGCTGACGGCCATGAAGAAGGCCAACTCGACCGATCCGGCGAAGTATCTGCCGGAGCTCGCGAAGACCAAGATGCCCGGCGTGACGACGACGAACCTCGCCTATGACGAGCACGGCGATCTGAAGAACGGCGGCATCACGATCTACAAGGCCGAAGGCGGCGAGTGGAAGGCAGTGCAAAGCGTCGGCGCGAAGTAATTTCAACCGCCATTCGCTAGTCGCGCCGGTTCATCGGCGCGGCAATCGAAGCCCCGCGAGACTGTCGTCCGCGGGGCTTCGTCGTTGATGGCGCCGTGCCGGCGCCATGAGGAAAACGCATGGCACGTATGAAGAAGTTTCGATTGTGCATGTTTTTTCGTCGTTGCTAAATCTGACTCCATGCAAGGCGGGCGACGAATAGCTCGCCGGTAAACGCCTAAGGAGAACAGATGCGAAGCGCCCTCGAGCCTCGCTCGAAGCTGCCCGACGTGGGTACGACGATCTTTACCGTGATCGGCCAACTCGCGGCCGAATACGATGCCGTGAACCTCTCTCAAGGGGCGCCCAATTTCGCGCCCGACCCGGCGCTGATCGACGCGGCGACGGCCGCGATGCGCGCGGGACACAACCAGTACGCGCCGATGGCCGGCGTCGATCGGTTGCGCGAGGCGCTCGTCGAGAAAGTCGAACGTCTTTACGGCGCACGCTACGACGCCGCCCGGGAAGTGACGGTGATCGCCAGCGCCAGCGAGGGCCTGTATGCAGCGATCAGTGCGCTCGTACACGCCGGCGATGAAGTCATCTATTTCGAACCCTCGTTCGATAGCTATGCGCCGATCGTGCGGCTGCAGGGCGCAACGCCTGTGGCGATCAAGCTTTGCGCGGACGACTTCCGTATCGATTGGGATGCCGTTGCCGCGGCGATCACGCCGCGCACGCGCATGATCATCGTGAACACGCCCCACAATCCGAGCGCGACGATATTCGAGGAACGCGACATTGCCCGCTTGAGCGCGCTCGTCAATGGGACGGACATCGTCGTGCTCTCCGACGAAGTCTACGAGCACGTCGTGTTCGACGGCGCCTTACATCAAAGCATGGCGCGGTATCCGGCGTTGGCCGAGCGCAGCGTCATCGTTTCGTCGTTCGGCAAGACGCATCACGTGACGGGTTGGCGCGTGGGCTATTGTCTGGCGCCGGCGCAGTTGATGACCGAGATCCGCAAGGTACATCAGTTCATGGTGTTTTCGGCTGATACGCCGATGCAATATGCGCTCGCCGACGCGTTGGCGGACCCCGCCAGCTACCTCGGGTTGGCCGCGTTTTACGCGCGCAAGCGCGACTTGCTGGCGCAGGCGCTCGCGCCGTCGCGCTTCGAGTTGTTGCCGAGCCAAGGCAGCTTTTTCATGCTGGCACGCTTCCGGCATTTCTCCGCGGAGCGCGATAGCGACTTCGTGCAGCGTCTCATTCGAGACGTACGCGTGGCGACGATCCCGCTTTCCGCGTTCTATACCGACGGCACCGACACGGGCGTGATTCGTCTCAGTTTCTCGAAAGACGATGCGACGCTCCTCGAGGGCGCGCGACGGCTTTGCGCGGTTTAAGGAGGCGAGCGTGAGCGTTTCGAATGAGGAGGTGCGCGATGTTACGGCTGCCGTCGTGCAAATGAGCAGCACGGACGACGTCGCATACAACCTCGGACAAGCCCGGCGCTGGATCGAGGCGGCGGCACGCGAAGGCGCGAGGCTAGCCGTGTTGCCCGAATACTTCTGCTGGATCGGCACCGACGAACGTAAGCGCGTCGCGTTGGCCGAGCCGTTCGGCGACGGGCCGATTCAATCGGCCTTAGCCGCGTTGGCGCACGACACGGGCGTTTGGCTGATCGGCGGCACGCTCCCGATTCGTACCGGCGCTTCGGCGGCCGGCGAGCGCGCCTACAACACGTCGTTGCTGATCGATCCCGATGGCCGCGTCACGGCCCGCTACGACAAGGTGCATCTATTCAGCTTCAGCGACGGTCGCGAGTGCCATGCCGAAGCCGACACGATGGCCGCGGGCGAGCGCATCGGCCATGCGCCGACACCGTTCGGCGAGGTGCGGCTGTCCGTCTGTTACGACCTGCGCTTTCCGGAGCTCTATCGCGCGCCGCCGGCCCCCGATTTGATCGCGGTGCCGGCCGCCTTTACCCATACGACGGGACTCGCCCATTGGGAGCTTTTGCTGCGCGCGCGGGCGGTCGAAAACCAAGCATACGTGCTTGCCGCGGGGCAGTGCGGCACCCATCCCAACGGTTGGCGCACGTTCGGCCGGAGCATGATCGTCGGCCCGTGGGGCGATGTCCTCGCGTGCGTCGAAGCGCCCGAGCCCGGATTCGCGCTTGCGCGGCTCGAGCGTGCCGCGCTCGAGGAGCTTCGCACGCGCTTGCCGGCGCTCGCCCACCGAAGAATGGTTCAATCCGCGGCCATCGCGCCGCAGTTGCACGGCATCGCACGCTAGCGAAAGGGGAGATCGAGTATGAAACGGATGGACATTTGGCTTGCGCTTACCTGCGCGTTGGCAAGCGTGGCGACGCCCGCGTGGGCCGATTCCGCGTCGATGCGCTTCGGCATCGAGGCACAGTACCCGCCGTTCGAATCGAAAGATGCGAGCGGACATCTGCAAGGTCTGGACATCGATATCGGCAATGCCGTCTGCAACCAGGCGCACTTGACCTGCACATGGGTCGAGACATCGTTCGACGGGCTGATTCCGGCATTGCAAGGACGCAAGTTCGATGCGATCAACTCCGCGATGAACGCGACGGCGCAGCGGCGGCAGGCGATCGATTTCACGACCGTCATCTATCGCGTGCCGACACAACTGATCGCTCGGGCCGACCGCGGGTTGGCCGCGTCGCCGGAGTCGCTCAAAGGCAAGCACGTCGGCGTGCTGCAAGGCTCGATTCAAGAGACTTACGCGAAGGCGCATTGGGCGCCGGCCGGCGTCGATGTCGTCTCGTATCAGGATCAGAACCAGGTCTACACCGATCTCGTCGCGGGCCGGCTCGACGCGACGCTCGTCCTCGCGCCGGCGGGGCAGAAGGGGTTCCTGTCGCGGCCGGATGGAAAAGGCTTTGCCTTTGTCGGGCAACCCGTGCGCGACGAGAAGATCCTCGGCAGCGGCATCGCATTCGGCATTCGCCGCGGCGACGACGCATTGCGCACGCGGCTCGATGCCGCCATCGAAAAGCTGCAAGCCGACGGCGTGGTGAAGGCGCTCGCGCGCAAATACCTCGGCGATATCGACGTATCGGCGAAGTAGGCGCTCAGCCGCTCAGCCGACGTGCGTTCGCTTCACGGGCGCCGGTAGCGTTTCCATCGCTGCCAGCCCGTGGACGATACCGCACGCATCGACAGTACCTTCGCCGTTGCATTGCACGCGCAGCTCGATCAGTTGCGCTTTGAGGTGTTGAAGTTCCGCCAGCCGTGTATCGACATGGCCGATGTGCGCATCGAGCAGCGCGTCGATCGATTCGCAGCGATCGGAGTGGCGGTCCATCAAACGCAACAGCATGCGAATTTCGTCGTGCGTCATATCGAGCGCGCGGCAGTTGCGAATGAAGCGCAAACGCTCGATGTGCTCGGGCCCGTAACTGCGGTAATTCGCATCGGTGCGCTGAGCGTCCGGCATCAATCCTTCTTTCTCGTAGAAGCGGATCGTCTCGGTCGTGCAATGGGCGGCTTTCGCCAATTCGCCGATTTTCATGGGGCTCCCTGCGGCCGTCGGTTGACCTTGGAGTGGCTACAAGGTGTTTACTGTACTCCAACGGCTTTCCGAGGACTTGCCCATGACGCGATCGCATCGCGCAGACCACGCCCACGACGTCGAAACTGTCGACGACGCCCCGATTCACACCGGACATACGCATGCTCATAAGCACGAGCACGAGCACGAGCACGAGCACGAGCACGAGCACGAGCACGAGCACGAGCACGAGCACGAGCACGGCGGATGTTGCGCACACGAAGCGGCGACGCTCGCGCCGCTGCCCGCGGCGACGCGGCGCGCCGACGGCGTCGAAACGACGATCCGCATCATGCAGATGGACTGTCCGACCGAGGAGGCGCTCATTCGCGGCAAGCTCGGCGGTATGGCGGGCGTGACGGGGCTCACGTTCAATCTCATGCAGCGTACGCTCACCGTCGTGCATGCTCCGGGCACCGAGCAGGCGATTCTCAAAGCGATTCGTTCGCTGGGTTTCGTCCCCGAATTGCCCGATCCCAAAGCGGATGCGCAGACGCTTGCCGAACCGGTGCGGCCGTGGTGGCCGCTCGTCGTGGCCGCCGTCGCGGCGCTCGTCTCCGAAGCGGCGACATGGTTCGGCCTATCTCCATGGCTCGCGGGCGGCTGCGCCGGTCTGGCGTTGGCGTTGAGCGGACTGGGTACGTATCGCAAGGGATGGATCGCGATACGAAACGGCAATCTGAACATCAATGCGTTGATGAGCATTGCCGTGACTGGCGCTATGGCCTTGAGGCAATGGCCCGAGGCGGCGATGGTCATGGTGTTGTTTGCGCTGGCCGAGCGGATCGAGGCCATGTCGCTCGATCGCGCGCGCAATGCGATCCAATCGCTGATGAAGCTCGCGCCCGAGCATGCGACAGTGCAGCGAAGCGATGGGAGTTGGGACAGCTTGGATGCGAAGACCGTACCGATCGGTGCGCGTGTGCGCGTCGCGCCCGGTGAGCGCATCGCGCTCGACGGGCACATCCTTGCCGGCCGATCGAGCGTGAACCAAGCCCCGATCACCGGCGAGAGTTTGCCCGTCGACAAAGGGCCCGGCGACGCCGTATTCGCGGGCACGATCAACGAGGCCGGCTCATTCGAATATCGCGTGAGCGCATCGGCCGAGGGCACGACGCTCGCGCGCATTATCCATGCGGTCGAGCAGGCACAGGGCAACCGTGCGCCCACGCAACGTTTCGTCGATCGGTTCGCGCGCGTCTACACGCCGATCGTCTTTGCTTGCGCGCTGCTGGTGGCGATCGCCCCGCCGCTGCTGGCGGGCGGCGCATGGCGCGAATGGGTCTACCGCGCGTTGGTGATGCTCGTGATTGCGTGCCCGTGCGCGCTCGTCATTTCGACGCCGGTGACGATCGTGAGCGCACTGGCCGCCGCCGCGCGCCGCGGCATTTTGATCAAGGGCGGTATCTACCTCGAAGAGGGCCGCAAGCTCGCCTGGCTGGCTCTGGACAAGACCGGCACGATAACGACGGGCGAACCGGCTCAAACCGATTTCGAACCGCAGGGCGGCATGCCGGCGAGCCACTGTCGCCGGATTGCCGCCGCGCTGGCGGGCCGCTCCGATCACCCGGTGTCACGGGCCATCGCGGCGGCGGCCGTCCTGGTTCGGCAGGAACGCGAAGACGGGGCGGCGGCACCGGGTGTGGAGCGTTTCGAGGCACTGCCGGGCCGAGGGGTGGCGGGTGTGATCGAGGGGATGCGTTATTGGCTCGGCAACGCGCGGCTCGCGCGGGAACAAGGACGAATGACCGGCGCGCTCGAGATCCGCGCGCAGGAGCTGGAGCGGCTGGGTCGATCGGTCGTCTTGCTGATGGACGAGGTGAACGTGCTGGCGTTGTTCGCGGTGGCGGACACGGTCAAACCGACGAGCCGCGCCGCCTTGGCTCAGTTGCACGCGCTTGGCATTCGCACGGCGATGCTGACGGGAGACAACGCCCATACGGCGCGTGCGATCGCGGCCGAAGTCGGCATCGACGACGCGCGCGGCGACCAATTGCCCGAGGACAAGCTGCGCGCGATCGAATCGTTGGCGGCCGACGGCAGCGCGGTGGGGATGGTGGGCGACGGCATCAACGATGCGCCCGCGCTCGCGCGCGCGCGCATCGGCTTCGCGATGGGGGCGATGGGCAGCGATGCGGCGATCGAGACGGCCGACGTGGCGTTGATGGACGACGACTTGCGCAAGATTCCCGCGTTTGTGCGCTTGTCACGTTCCACGTATGCGGTGCTCGTGCAGAACATCGCCTTTGCGCTGACGATCAAGGTGCTCTTTTTGGCGCTGACGCTCGCGGGGCTCGGGACGATGTGGATGGCGGTGTTCGCCGATGCGGGCGCGAGCCTCGTCGTCGTCGCGAACGGACTGCGGCTGCTGCGGCGGTGAGGTGACCGTGCGCCGCGATACGGCGCAATTAAGGCGCGGTTGCGTGGCCTTGATCGAATCTCGACGGCTCGCTTATGAGAGCGAGAGGGCGCGCTTTTTGCAGGGTCATCCAGTGCATTCCAGTGCGGTATCGACGGCGCCGGCCACGATGAGCCCCGGAGGCCGTCGATCGATGCAATACGCATACGATGTGGCGCATCGAGGCCGGAGCCGGCGAAACGCACGCCGATGTGCTTCGAACGGCGAGTGCTTCATCGAGCCCGTCGCCTAAACTGGAAATGCCATTCGCAGCTTCGTTGCGCGCGGTGTCTAGCTTGCCTAACGAGGCGGGCGGATGACGACTGGGGCAATCGCATTCGTTCGATTGCCGAGGCTCGTCTAGGACCGGTTCGTGAAGGAGTCGACCATGCTGCAAAGTAGCGAAATTCAAAAGCGGTTTTCTCATATTCAGCAAACGATCAGCGAAGCATCGCGTAGCTGTCGAAGCGCGCAGTCGGTGCCGCAGGACCTGAAAAGTTGTGTCGAGGAACTCGACAAGCAATGCCAAACGGCCCAGTCGGCGATGAAATCGCAGGATGAGGAAAGAATGCGCCAATGCATCGACTCATTGGAGCAAATCGGCGATCGCGCCGAGCGTGCTTGCCAGCAAGCGGGGAATGTAGACGGCGAACTGAAGCGCGCCGTCTCGACGATGCATTCCGAGTTGTCGGACCTGAAACGTCAGTTGCATTGAGGCTCAAGTTGCGCGCGCGGAGGCCGGCTCGACCGGCGTGACGCGCAACGAGAGCTTTTGCGTCAATCGCAGTACGGTGATCTCGACGGTACGATCGATCCTCGACGCATCGAGCACGCGCTGCAGCGCATCGACGCCATCCACGGCCATGCCGTCGATGGCGACGATCGTATCGTCGACACGCAGCCCGCCCTGTGCGGCGGGGCTGCCTTTGCCGATTTCCATTACGCGCACGCCCGTTGTGGTGTCGAGCCCGAAGTAACGCTGAGCCTTGCGCGCGATCGGTACGGTCGTGCCGGCTACGCCGATATACGCGCGCCGTACCCGGCCGTGGGCGAACAACTGCATGATGACCCACTTGGCGGTATCGATCGCGGTGGCGAAGCAAATAGCCTGGGCGCCGGGAATGATGGCCGTGTTCACGCCGATGACCTGTCCCGCGGAATTGACGAGCGGCCCGCCCGAGTTGCCGGGGTTCAGGGCTGCATCGGTTTGAATCACGTCGTAGATCATGCGGCCTGAGGCCGAGCGTAGCGACCGGCCGAGCGCCGAGATGACGCCGGTCGTGACCGTCTGGGCGAGCCCCAGCGGATTGCCGACGGCAATGGCGATTTGGCCGACGCGCAGCTTCGACGACTCGCCGAGTTCGGCGTGCGGCAGGGGTTCGGCGGAGCCGATCCTCAGTACGGCGAGATCGGTGCTTGGATCGTCGCCGACGAGCGCGGCTTCGTGATGCGAGCCGTCCGCGAGCGTGACGTGAATCGCGGTCGCGCCGTGCACGACATGGCTGTTCGTCAGCGCGTAGCCGTCGGGGGTGAAAAGGAAGCCGGAGCCCGTGCCGGCGTGGCGCTCGTTCTTGCCGGGGAGCGTTCGCTCGACGGAGACAAAAATGACGGCCTGCTGAACGCGTTCGAGCGCGTTGATGACGGTGCGCGAATACGCATCGAGCAGGGCGTCGTCGCGCTCGGTGATGACGTCGTTCGCGGATTCGCCGCCCGGCGCGGATGGCGTGCGGGCGAAATCATCGATAAAGGAGGGCCGACTTCCCATGATCGTCGTTCTCCAAGGGGGTGGAGGCGCGAAGATGCGGGGTGGGGGCGGGGTTTTTCAAGGGGTGCTCGGGCAAGCCGAGATCGATGCCATGGGAAGGCCGTGAGCGAGGTGGTACACCTTCCTGCCATCCAATAAAAAGGCATGTAACCGCGCGTGGGCAGTTACAGGCCTCGTACTCCGATCTCGATCTACCGAGCTTACATATTGTGCTGCCCGCGGCCCAAGGCGGTGACTACGCCCTTCTTATTGAAGCGCACGGTCAGGTTATGCTCTTCTTCCGACTTGCCCATCATATTCGCGATGGGAATAAACGCCATGGCAGTGGTCTTGACGGTCTGATAGGTCCAGACCTGTTCGCCGCCTTGCTGCAATTCGACATCGCCCGGCTTGCCGAGCGTGCGCTCGACGTCCTGCATCGTCGATTTTCCGATTTGAATGGACGACACCTTCTGTTCATCCGTGATCGACGCGTTACCGGTAACGCAGCCACTCAACGTCGAGCCGGCTGCGGCCGCGATGAGCGCACATGCGATGATTTTTTTCATGAAATTTGGCCTTTGCTTACAGAGTTGTTCTTGTCGCACGGCGGGAACGTGGATCTGTTTCTTATTCGCGCCGTGCGTAAATATCGGCAAAAGCCGGCAAAACTTTAGGGCATTGCAGAGCAGATGCTGTTGTTTTCCTATTTTTTACCCACCAATCACTTCCCAATACAAAACCGGCTGAAAATCACGCCGAGCAGATCGTCGGACGTGAACTCCCCGGTGATCGAGTTCAACTGATCCTGAGCGAGCCGAAGTTCTTCGGCGAATAAGTCCAGCGACTGCGCACGCTCTTGCGCATGCGCTTGCGCGAGCGCCGTATGCTCCTGCGCCGCGCGCAAGGCGATGAGGTGCCGTTCACGCGCAAGGTAGACGCTTTCCGTCCCGGCTTGCCACCCCGCGATGCGCAACAGTTCCGCGCGCAATAGCTCGATGCCTTCGCCGCGCTTAGCCGACAAGCGAATCTCGCAGACTTCAGGTACGCCCCCCGGCGGCGTATGCCGGCTCACGCACGCGCCGATCGACGTCAAATCCGTTTTGTTCAACACGCGCACCACGGGTACCCCCGCTGGAAAGCGCTGTGCGATCACGACATCTTCCTCGGTCATCCCCGAGCGCGCATCGAGCAGATGCAAGACGACGTCCGCACGCTCGATCTCAGCCCACGTGCGGGCGATGCCGATTCGCTCGACCTCGTCCTCGGTGTCGCGCAGCCCGGCCGTATCGATGACGTGCAGCGGGATGCCTTCGATCTGAATCGTCTGGGTCACCTTATCGCGCGTCGTTCCCGCGATCGGCGTGACGATGGCCAGCTCCGCTCCGGCGAGCGCATTGAGCAGCGACGATTTGCCGACGTTCGGCTGCCCCGCGAGCACGACCGCCAACCCCTCGCGCAGCAGCGCGCCTTGGCGCGCTTCCCCCAAAATGTGATCGAGCCGAGTGCGAATATGCGCCAGTTTGCCGTGCGCATCGGCGGCTTCCAGAAAGTCGATTTCCTCCTCGGGAAAATCGAGCGTCGCCTCGACGAGCATGCGCAACGCGATCACCTCGTCCACGAGCGCATGAATGTCGCGCGAGAACGCGCCGTCGAGCGAGCGCCCCGCCGAACGCGCCGCGGCTTCGGTGCTGGCCTCGATCAGATCGGCGACGGCTTCCGCTTGGGCGAGATCGAGTTTGTCGTTCAAAAACGCACGCCGCGTGAATTCGCCGGGCTCGGCGAGCCGCAGATTGAACGCTCGACCCGCTTCGAGACAGCGTTGCAGCACGAGTTGCAGCACCACAGGTCCGCCGTGACCTTGCAACTCGAGAACATGCTCGCCCGTGTACGAGTGCGGCGCGGGAAAGTAGAGCGCAATGCCGCGATCGAGAACCTCGCCAGCCGCATCGACGAACGGCACATAACTCGCGTGGCGCGGAGCGAGCATTTGGCCGCAAAGCGCCTTCGTCAACGCGTGCGCGCCGGCCTCGCCGGCGCGTCCGAACGATACGCGCACGACACCGATTCCACCCCGTCCGGGAGCGGTGGCAATGGCGACGATCGGATCTGAATCGAGAGGCAGCATGGTCGAACGGAAGCAATAAGGAGGAAAGTCGCGCGCGCCGAATGAGCACGGTGTCGCGCCAGCAATTCGAGCAATTGGCACGCAAAAAAATACGCCAGCCGAGTAGCGGGTCCAGCCGCGGTCCCCGAGGCGCCCGCGCTTGGCATTGTAACGTGCTCAAGCATAGGCCTCGGCCGGACGGCTGAGCGTGCCGTCGGCCCGATAACATAGTTAAGATTTATCTCATTCGAGATAGTCTAAAATTAGGACGAACGGAAGTATGCCGATTGTGTTCTGCCGGCCCAAGTCCAAGCACCAAGCGGGTTTGACAAAATCGGCACCGGCTTGAATGGGGCCGCCTGTCAATTCAGAACAAATGTTATTCGTGCCCGATCAGGCTAAAGCTGACCCGGCTGGTTGTCTCCTCGGTGTGGACGGGATTGCACAATTTGCCGATGCCAACCGTCGATGAAAAAGCGGCGTTCTCGGAGCGCCTCAAGTTCGCGTTACAGCGCAGCCCTGAAAAAGTGGCGGGCGGGACGCAGCTTGCGCTGCATTTCAACTTACGCCACCGCGGCGAACATCCGATTTCGCCGCAAACGGCCCATAAGTGGCTGACCGGCCGCACGATTCCGACACCCGACAAGCTGCAGACGCTGGCGGAGTGGTTGCGCGTCGATCTGCACTGGCTGCATTACGGTCCGGCGCCGAACGCGGCCGCGCGCACGACGCCTAAGCCGCTCCCGCGCGACGAAAAGTATCCGCTCACGCCGGAGACGATAGAACTCGCGTCGAAGATCGAGTCGCTGTCGGCTCACCATCGCTATCTCGTGCAGGAATTGATCGAACAGTTCTACGGCGATCGTCCGGAACGTTGATCGCGCTTTAGACGATCGTTCAGCCAAAAAAAATCGCCCGGCATGCCGGGCGTTTTTCTTTTGCGCTGAGTCTGCCGGATCGCACGGTAAGCACCGTGCGCCGGCGTTCGGCGATCAGGCCGCCTTCTTCTTGTCCGCGCCCATCACGCGCGTGATGTAGTACTGCTGCGTGATCGACAGCACGTTGTTCACGACGTAGTACAGCACGAGGCCGGCCGGGAAGAAGAAGAACATGACCGAGAATGCGATCGGCATGAACATCATCATCTTGGCCTGAACGGGGTCCGGCGGCGTCGGGTTCAAGCGCGTCTGCAGGAACATCGACACGGCCATCAGTACCGGCAGGATGAAGAACGGGTCCTGCTGCGACAGGTCGTGGATCCAGAGAATCCACGGTGCGCCGCGCATTTCCACCGACGAGAGCAGCACCCAGTACAGCGAGATGAAGACCGGAATCTGGATGACGATCGGCAAGCAGCCGCCGAACGGGTTCACCTTTTCCGTCTTGTACAGCTCCATGAGCGCCGCGTTCATCTTTTGCGGGTCGCTCTTGAAGCGTTCGCGCAGCGCTTGCATGCGCGGCGTGATTTCCTTCATACGTGCCATCGACTTGTAGCTGGCCGCCGACAGCGGGAAGAACACGGTCTTGATCAGCACCGTGAGCAGCACGATCGCCCAGCCCCAGTTGCCCACCACGCCATGGATCTTCTCTAGCAGCCAGAACAGCGGCTTGGCGATGATCGTGACATAGCCGTAGTCCTTCACGAGTTCGAGGCCCGGCGCCACGCCTTCGAGCACGCGCTCTTCCTCGGGGCCCGCGAACAGGCGAGCCGAGACGTCCGTCGATTTGCCCGGCTCGATTGCGGGCAGCGGCTGCTGCACGCCGATGCGATAAAGCGTCGGGTCGACCTTCTCGATATAGATGTTGCGCGGGGCGTCTTGCTGCGGAATCCAGGCCGTCGCGAAATAGTGCTGAATCATCGCGATCCAGCCGTTGTTCGCGGAGGTGGCTACGTCGACTTTGTTCTTGTCGATGTCGCTGAACGTGATCTTTTGGAAGTGATGCTCGTTCGTATAGACGGCCGGGCCGAGGAACGTGTGCGAGAAGCGCGGGGTTTCGACGGCTTGGCTGTCGCGCACGATTTCCATGTAGAGGCTCGGCTTGACCTTCACCGCGCCGACGTTTTCGATCTTCGTATCGACGCCGATCACATAGCTGTCGCGCGTGAACGTGTAGGTCTTCACGACTTTCACGCCGCCCTTGACGGGCGATTCGAGCGAAACCGTCAGCGTCTTCTGATCGGGACTCAGCGTGAGCGGTCCCGGAACCGGCGTGAAGATGTCGTTGTGATTCGGGAAATCGCCGCCGATGAGGCCCGTGCGCGCGAGATACGTATGGCTCGCGGTGTGATCGAACAGCGTGACGTTGAAAGGCGCGCCGTTGGCATTGGCGTTCTTCGTCAGCACGAGCTTTTCGAGCGTGCCGCCGCGCGTGTCGATTTCGCCGTCATAGACGTCGGTGCTGAAGTGAATCAACTGTGCTTGCGCCTGCGGCTGAGCCGGCGCCGTGCCGGCGACCGGCGGCGTTGCGGCGGGCGTGGCGGAAGCTTCCGAACCGGGCGTACCCGAAGCGGGGCCCGTGGCCGTCTGCGTGTGCGTCGGGTTCGGGAAGAACATCGACGGGCGGCCATGATCGCGTTGCCAGTTGTCGAACAGCATGACGGCTGACACGAAGAAGATCGCCCATAGGATGGTGCGTTTGATATCCATGCGTGGTCTCAGAGTCGATGGAGCGGCGTTTCAGCGCTTTTTCGGGGGTGCGGGTGGAACGAGATCGATTCCGCCCGCGGAAAACGGATGGCAGCGGCATAAGCGCCTCACCGCGAGATAACTCCCGCGCGCGGCGCCATGATACTGGATTGCCTCGCGCGCGTAATCGGAACAGGAGGGATAAAAACGGCACCGGCTGCCGAGCAAAGGGCTGACGGCAACCTTATACAGACGCAGCAACGCGATCAGTACCGTTTGCATAGCATCGGGGAGCGAGGCTCCCGGCGAGCGGCAGGGCGCGTGCAACGGATGCCGGCGGGCATCGGGGCGCACGTGCGCATGCCGAGTCAATCCTGCGCCGAATCGGGCGGCGGTGCTGCCTGGCGCCGCGCGATCTCGCGCGCGACCTTGCCGAGCAGCATCTCGATTTCCGTCCGGCACAACGCTCTCAAAGGCGGCGAGACTGCGCTTGGCATCGCGGCTTTGTCGAAGCGCGTGGACAAACGCAGCAGCACGTCCCAGCCGTCGAATTCCGCGCGGCGCAGCCGAAAGCTCTCGCGCGCGATCCGCTTCACGAGATTGCGCGTCGCCGCGCGCGCGGCAAACTTCTTGCCGACGACGAGTCCAAGACGCGCCGCCTGGCCGGTCGGCCGCGCATAGACGACGAAGTGCGTCGAGCGGCGCCACGGGCGCAAACGAAAAACGGATGAAAATTCATCCGTTTTGAGAAGCCTCGCGGCTTTGGGGAAGGCTGCTGGTGCTCGCAACGGAACCGGGCCCGATGAGGAAGTGCAGCCCGTGCCGGCAGCCCCCGCGCATGCGCGAGAGATAGCGACGGCGCGTGTCGCCTTCGACTTAGATGGCCAGACGCTTGCGGCCCTTGGCGCGGCGAGCGTTGATCACTTTGCGGCCGCCGGCGGTCTTCATGCGCACGCGAAAGCCATGGGTGCGCTTGCGGCGCGTAACGGACGGTTGGTAAGTACGTTTCATGTCGATCTCACTTGAGAATGGACCGCGTACGCATCGGCACTAGGCGCGCTTTAGACAACATTAAACGCTAGGCAATGGGCCGGGGTCGAAAAAAGGGTGTTCGCTTTCGCGGGAACCCGCTATTTAAACCGCTTTTCTCTTGGCCGTCAATACCTTACGTGCAGTTCGCGCGCGCAGGCGCTGCAATGGCCGCCTGCCAAGCATGCGCGCGGCGCACGATCCGGCCCTGTGGATAACTTCCTGGGCCTGCGCGTTTGGCGGTAGAATCTCGCCTTACTTCAAGAATCCAGCACGCCGCTCCGCCAGGGCCGGATCGCCGCAATCGCTTGTGGCGACGGGCCGCGGGGCTCTCTCGCTTTGCCGCGTGGGATCCTTTTGCCGCGCGACGCTCGGGGAGAGCGGCGGCGGGTCGCCGTGCCTCAAAAAAGATATCGCCTTGATGAACGAATTCTGGCAACACTGTTCCGCACTGCTGGAGCGTGAGTTGACGCCGCAGCAGTACGTAACGTGGATCAAACCGTTGGCCCCGGTCGCCTTCGACGCTGCCGCGAACACGCTGTCCATCGCCGCGCCGAATCGCTTCAAGCTCGACTGGGTCAAAAGCCAGTTTTCGGGCCGTATCTCCGATCTCGCCCGCGATTTTTGGCAGGCCCCCGTGGAAGTCCAATTCGTGCTCGATCCGAAGGCAGGTATGCGCGCGGGTGCCGGTACCGGTTCCGGCGTGCCGCTGCCGCGCGTGCCGGCGTCGGCGGCGGCCGCGATGAGCGCGGCCGGCCTGACGCTCGACGGCGGCATGGCCGCGCCGGCTGCGAAACCGGCTGCCAACGGCTTTGCCGGCAACCCGGGGGCGAACGGCGGGGCGGGCAGTGGGGCCATGGGGGCCAGCATGTCCAATGGTGCGAACGCCGCGCCAGACGACGCGGCCGATCTCGATCTGCCGAGCGTCGACGCGCATGAAGCCGCGGCCGCGCGCCGCACCTGGCGTCCGGCCTCGGGCGCCGCGCCGGGCAGCCCCGAATCGGAATCGATGTACGAGCGCTCGAAGCTCAATCCCGTCTTGACGTTCGACAATTTCGTCACCGGTAAGGCGAACCAGCTCGCCCGGGCGGCCGCCATTCAAGTGGCCGACAACCCCGGCATCTCGTACAACCCGCTGTTTCTGTACGGCGGCGTGGGCCTGGGCAAGACGCACTTGATTCATGCGATCGGCAATCAGTTGCTGCAAGACAAGGCCGGCGCGCGCATCCGCTATATCCATGCCGAGCAATACGTGTCCGACGTGGTGAAAGCCTATCAGCGCAAGGCGTTCGACGATTTCAAGCGTTATTACCATTCGCTCGACCTGCTGCTGATCGACGACATTCAGTTTTTCTCGGGGAAGTCGCGGACGCAGGAAGAATTCTTCTATGCGTTCGAGGCGCTCGTCGCGAACAAGGCCCAGGTCATCATCACGAGCGACACGTACCCGAAGGAGATTTCGGGGATCGACGACCGTCTGATCTCGCGTTTCGATTCGGGGCTCACCGTCGCGATCGAGCCGCCCGAGCTCGAAATGCGCGTGGCGATCTTGATGCGCAAGGCGCAGTCGGAAGGAGTGAGTCTTTCCGAGGACGTCGCCTTTTTCGTCGCGAAGCACCTGCGCTCGAACGTGCGCGAGCTCGAGGGCGCGTTGCGCAAGATCCTCGCGTACTCGAAGTTCCATGGCCGCGAGATTTCGATCGAGTTGACCAAGGAAGCGCTCAAGGATCTGTTGACGGTGCAAAACCGCCAGATCTCGGTCGAGAACATCCAAAAGACCGTCGCCGACTTCTACAACATCAAAGTTGCCGACATGTACTCGAAAAAGCGTCCCGCGAACATCGCGCGGCCGCGGCAGATCGCGATGTATCTGGCCAAGGAGCTGACGCAAAAGAGCTTGCCCGAGATCGGCGAGCTTTTCGGCGGACGCGATCACACCACGGTTTTGCACGCCGTGCGCAAGATCGCCGACGAGCGCGGCAAGGACGCCCAGCTCAATCACGAATTGCACGTGCTCGAACAAACGCTGAAGGGCTAGGCGCGGCTTCGCGCGCCCGTTCCCGGGATGCGCGCGCATGGCCCCCCGTTTTGGCTGGAGCCGGTGATTTTTCAGGCACAATATAGGTTTAGCCCCCCGTGCTTCGCAGCGCGATCGAGGCGGGGATGAAAGCGCGGGAACAACGCGCGGGCAGAATGGCGAAAGCGCGCAGCAAATGCGGGGTATCGGCGCTTTCGTCGAACAAACTGCCGGGTGAGGCGGAGTTTGCCGTCATATCAACGAAGGAACCCTATGCAACTGGTCAAGACCGAACGAGATAACCTCCTAAGGCCGCTGCAAACCGTGAGCGGCATCGTCGAGCGCCGCCACACGTTGCCGATCCTCGCGAACTTGCTGATCACCAAGAACGGCCCGGATGTGTCGTTTCTGTCGACTGACCTCGAGTTGCAAATCACGACGCGCGCCGACTTCGGCGTGGGCGGCGAATCGGTTGCGACGACCGTCGCGGCGCGCAAGCTGCTGGACATTTTGCGGGCGATGCCGGACGGGCAAGTGAGCTTGTCGCTGGCCGACAAGCGGTTGACCGTGCAGTCGGGCAAGAGCCGCTTCGCGCTGCAGACGCTCGCGGCCGACGAATTCCCGACGGTTGCCCAGGCGAAGGATTACGGCGCGAGCCTGACCGTCCCGCAAAAGACGTTCCGCCAATTGCTCGGCATGGTGTATTTCGCCATGGCGCAGCAAGATATCCGCTACTACTTGAACGGGATGCTGCTCGTCGTGGACGGCGGCCAGTTGATGGCCGTGGCGACCGATGGTCACCGTCTCGCGTTCTCGTCGATGAAGATCGAGGGGGACTTCCCGCGTCAGGAAGTGATCATTCCGCGCAAGACGATTCTGGAGTTGCAGCGTTTGCTCGAGGATATCGACGACACGCTGCGCATCGATATTGCGTCGACGCAAGTCAAGTTCACGTTCGGCCAGGTGGAACTCGTCTCGAAGCTCGTCGAGGGCAAGTTCCCCGACTTCCAGCGCGTGATTCCGAAGGCGCACAAGAACACGTTCGTGATCGGACGCGACGAGTTGCAGCGCTCGCTGCAGCGCGCGGCGATTTTGACGTCGGACAAATTCAAGGGCGTGCGCTGCGTGATCGAGCCGGGCCAGCTCAAGATCATGTCGACGAACGCCGATCAGGAAGAGGCGCAGGAAGAACTCGAGATCGCCTACCAGGGCGACACGATCGACATGGGCTTTAACGTCACGTACCTGCTCGACGTGCTCGCGAATTTGAAGGTGGACATGCTGCAAGTGAGCGTCGGCGACGCCAGCTCGAGCGCGTTGATCACGATTCCCGAGAACGAGGAATTCAAGTACGTCGTCATGCCGATGCGTATCTAACGCGAAGCGAGCACGAGACGAAACCAAGGGGCGCATCGCCCCTTTGGCGTTTCTAAAAGGGCGGATGAAATCGAGCCGCCCGCCGCCGGCCCCCACCGCGGGTGCAAGAAAACCAGTGCCGCTGCCTGGCTTTTCTGGGGCGTTCGACGTATCGCGCGGCACAACCGCAGTGAATGCAGAACCGGAACATATCCATGAGTGAACAGCACAATACGCAACCCGACAACAGCTACGGCGCCTCGTCGATCCAGATCCTCGAGGGTCTGGAGGCGGTGCGCAAGCGCCCCGGGATGTACATCGGCGACACGTCGGACGGCACCGGTTTGCATCACCTCGTGTTCGAGGTACTCGACAATTCGATCGACGAAGCGCTGGCCGGCTATTGCAACGACATCCACGTGATCATCCACGCGGACAACTCGATCTCCGTGACCGACAACGGCCGTGGCATTCCGACGGGGATCAAGCGCGACGACAAGCACGATCCGAAGCGCAGCGCCGCCGAGATCGTCATGACCGAGTTGCACGCGGGCGGCAAGTTCGACCAGAACAGCTACAAGGTGTCGGGCGGCTTGCACGGCGTGGGCGTGTCGTGTGTGAACGCATTGTCGAGCTGGCTGCGTTTGACCGTGCGCCGCGACGGCAAGAAGCACTTCATGGAGTTTCACCGTGGCGTGCCGCAAAACCGCGTGATCGAAGAGGTGGACGGCGAGCGCGTCTCGCCCATGCAGTTCGTGGGTGAGACCGAGAATCGCGGCACCGAAGTGCACTTCATGGCCGACGAGACGATCTTCGGGTCCGTCGAGTACCACTACGACATTCTTGCGAAGCGTATTCGCGAACTCTCGTTTTTGAACAACGGCGTGCGTATTCGCTTGACCGATCAGCGTTCGGGCAAGGAAGACGATTTTGCGCTGGCCGGTGGCGTGAAGGGCTTTGTCGAGTTCATCAACAAGACGAAGCAAGTGCTGCATCCGACGATTTTCCATATCAACGGCGAGAAAGACGGCGTGGGCGTGGAAGTGGCGATGCAGTGGAACGACAGCTACAACGAAAGTGTGCTGTGCTTCACGAACAACATCCCGCAGCGCGACGGCGGCACGCACTTGACCGGCTTGCGCGCGGCGATGACGCGTGTGATCAACAAGTACATCGCCGACCACGAGATCGCCAAGAAGGCGAAGGTCGAGACCTCGGGCGACGACATGCGCGAAGGCTTGTCGTGCGTGCTGTCGGTCAAGGTGCCGGAGCCCAAGTTCAGTTCGCAGACGAAGGATAAGCTCGTGTCGTCGGAAGTGCGCGCGCCCGTGGAAGAAGTGGTGGCCAAGGCGCTCGAGGAGTTTCTGCTGGAAACGCCGAACGACGCGAAGATCATTTGCGGCAAGATCGTCGATGCGGCGCGTGCGCGCGACGCGGCGCGCAAGGCGCGTGAGATGACGCGCCGCAAGGGTGTGCTCGACGGCGTCGGGCTGCCGGGTAAGCTCGCCGATTGTCAGGAGAAGGATCCGGCGAAGTCCGAGATTTATATCGTCGAGGGCGACTCGGCGGGCGGCTCGGCCAAGCAAGGGCGCGATCGTAAGTTCCAGGCGATTTTGCCGCTGCGCGGGAAGGTGCTCAACGTCGAGAAAGCGCGCTACGACAAGCTGCTTTCATCGGAGCAGATCGTTACGCTGATCACGGCGCTCGGTTGCGGCATCGGCAAGGAAGACTACAACCTCGATAAGCTGCGCTATCACCGCATCATCATCATGACCGACGCGGACGTGGACGGCGCGCACATCCGCACGCTGCTGCTGACGTTCTTCTATCGGCAAATGCCGGAGATGATCGAGCGCGGGTATATCTATATCGCGCAGCCGCCGCTCTACAAGGTCAAGGCCGGCAAGGACGAGCGGTATTTGAAGGACGGCGCCGAGTTGAACGCGCATATGCTGCGGCTCGCCTTGCAGGGTTCGGAGCTCGTGCCTGCGGAAGGCGCCGCGCCGATCGCTGGGGACGCGCTGGGCGAACTGGCGCGGTCGTATCTGTTGGCGCAAGCCGTCGTGGAACGGTTGAGCCGGTTGTACGACGCGCAGGCGCTCGAAGCCGTGATGGATGGCGTGGCCATCGACTTGTCGAGCGAAGCGGGCGCAGAAGCGTCGGCCAAGGCGCTCGAAGCGGCGTTGCAGAACGATCCGTTGAAGCCCGAAGTGCGTGCGCATGCGATGTACGACAGCGTCCGCGAGTTGCGCTCGATTTGCGTCGAGCGGCGGCATCATGGGAACGTGAAGAAGTCGGTTATCGATGCGGACTTCTTGCTGACGGCCGATTATCAACAGCTCGTGAATACGGCGAATACGTTCAAGGGGTTGATCGGTGCGAATGCGCTCATCAAGCGCGGCGAGCGGAGTATGGCCGTGTCGGACTTCAAGGGCGCGATGCGGTGGTTGATCGCCGATGCCGAACGCAACGTTTCGAAGCAGCGGTATAAGGGGCTCGGCGAGATGAACCCCGAGCAGCTCTGGGAAACGACGATGGATCCGAACGTGCGGCGCTTGCTGCGCGTGCAGATCGAAGATGCGATTGCGGCCGATGGGATCTTTACTACGCTGATGGGCGATGAGGTGGAGCCGCGGCGGGCGTTTATCGAAAGCAATGCGTTGAGGGCGGGGAATATTGATGTTTGAGGGGGCTTGTAGATAGCCTTCTAATCTTCGACAAGCGGACCTATAGGTGTCTCAACCTATAGGTCCGTTTTTTTGTTGGGGGGCGCGTTTTTCATTGTTCATCCAGTGCATGAAAAAGGCAGTTCTTTCGGCTACGAAAAGAACGCGCAACGACCGCGACGTCGCCGGCTGCGCGTTGTTTAATTGCAAGAAGCACCACCTGTGCTTGTATTCTTGCAAATAAATAGCGCACGCGAGCGGGCGTGTGCCGGAAGCGCCGTTGCAGTCGATTGGAGCGGAGACGTTTTGCAACATCGAGGGCAGCCGGGACACGTAGCCTGCTTCATCACGCGGAAGTCCGACGCGCCTGCGATGCCTTCTAGGCGGGCGTCCGTCGGGATGGAGTGACGAACACTGAGCGATCGCCTAGCTGACCGCGATAGCGCTATCCCCTCGTCGATGACGCAGCGGTTTCTCGCACGTTTTGCTTGGTAATCTGCCGATTTCTCATTCAGAAACTCACCTCCGATACGCCGGCGGTCGCGCGGATCTTTAGTCAAAACCTGTTCGACCGCTTTAGCGGTAAAGACGCGGGAATGCTCTTTCCTGTTGAGAAAGACGACCTAAGCGAGAGATACGAGAGCACAATGCTCGGGCGCAACGCGTTTGCGAGGCATTCGGTGTAGCCGGGTCGCCGGCCATGAACAGCGTCGCTAGACAACCATCCCCTCCCTCGAAAAATCGCCATGATTTCCCACATCTGCCTAGGCGTGAACGACTTCGATCGTGCTTTCGCTTTCTATTCGGCGGTCCTATCCGCGCTAGGCCACGAACTGAAGTTCTGCGAGCGAGACAGGCCATGGGCCGGATGGATGGCGAAGGGCAAACCGCGACCGCTCCTCATCATCGGCCGCCCCTACGACGGTAACGCCGCGCAAGTCGGCAACGGCCAGATGGTCGGTCTCTTGGCGATCGACCGAAAATCCGTCGACGGCATATACACCCTGGCCCTCGCGAACGGCGCCACGTGCGAAGGCCCACCCGGCTTGAGGCCCGAGTATCACGCGGACTACTACGGCGCCTATTTCCGCGACCCGGACGGCAACAAACTTTGCGTCTGCTGTCACGATCCGGTGTCCGAGTAGCGGCATCGATCGATACGCGGGCAGCGCCTTTAAACAGCGCAACGAAGCTAAACCAACCGCCCGCCGCCATCGACGTGCAGCACTTCCCCCGTAATAAACCCGCCGGTCAGCAAAAGACCCACGGCCTGAGCGATATCGTCCGGGCGGCCGATACGGCCCGTCGGCAAACTGGCGGCAGCCGATGCCAGCGCTTCGTGTTTGGCGTCTCCGAAGAAACCATCGAGCAGCGGCGTATCGACGAGTCCCGGCGATACGGCATTGACGCGGATCGGCGCGAGTTCAAGGGCAAGCGAGCGCGCGATCGCCTCGATGGCCGCGACGGCGCCCGCGAGAATCGCCCCTCGATGCGTGGGCCGCTCGGCGAGCAACCCCGAGGTCAACACGATCGATCCCGTCGGCCGCAGCCGGTCGAGCGCCGCGCGCACGACCGATAACGGTCCCACGAGCCGTTCCTCCACAGCCGCACGTAAGTCCTCGGCGGTACTCTCGCGTAACGTTTTGAGCGAGGCGGTGCCTGCCGTGACGACGACATGGTCGATCTCCGGCAGCGAACCGAAGAGTCGCCCAAACGCCTCGCTCTGATGCAAATCGCCAACGCACTGCCGCGCGCCGCCGATTTCTTCGGCCGCATGACGTAGACGTTCGGCATCCCGCCCGACGATCGTGACCTCCGCGCCGGCTCTTGCGACGTATCGCGCCACGGCGAGTCCTATGCCGGACGTGCCGCCAACCACCACCACATGCCGGCCTTTCAGCATCGCATCATTCATCGCATTCCCCGATCAAAGAAAAGAAGAAATGCCATGGTGTCGGCGAATAACGACGCAGAGAAGGCGCCCATGCTCAATGATCGTCATCGAATTATTTGATAAATTGCGCGTTATGGACCTTCTTCAAGCCATGCGAGTATTCGTGCGCGTCGTCGAATGCGGAGGACTTTCGGCGGCAGGGCGCGACTTGGGACTTGGGCAGCCCGCCGTCAGCGAACGCCTGCGCCAGTTGGAACGTCATTTGGGCGCTCGGCTGCTCGATCGAAACACGCGCACGGTGAACGTGACCGACAGCGGCGCGGTGTTCTACGCGCACGCCAAGTCGGCGCTAGAAGCGGCCGACGAAGCCGCCGCAAGTGTCACCTCGTTCAACCGCCAATTACGCGGCACGCTGCGCGTGGCCGCGCCGCACGCGCTGGGCGAACTACTGTTGCCCCCGCTACTCGCAACGCTTCAGCAGCAGCACCCCGGGTTATCGATCGACTTGGTGCTCAACGACCGCTTCGTCGATCCGGTGATCGAGGGTGTCGATGTCTCCATTCGAGTGGGCCGGCTCGGCGAAGGTAGGTTCGTCGCGCGTCCGCTGGGCGGCATACGCCGGTCACTGCTGGCGTCACCGAAATATTTGCAGCGGGCCGGTTCACCGACGTCGCCCGCCGCGCTGGCCGCCCACCCGTTCGTCCATATCGATGGATTGGCACGCGACGGAAAGCTTCACTTCGATGGCCCCGACGGCGCACCCGTGATCGCACCCGTGCGCAGCGCGTGGCGCTGCAACCACTGGCGGCCGTTGCTCGCGGCGCTGCTGGCCGGCAACGGCATCGGGGTCTTGCATCGGTATGTTTGTCGCGACGAAATTGCAACGGGACAACTCGTGCAAGTGTTGCCCGATCATCGGCTTGCCGACTTGCCCGTGCATGCGATCTATCCGCCCTCGCGCACGTTGCCGGCGAAGACCGCCACGGTCGTTGCCTGGCTGCAGACACATCTGCCGCCATTGCTCCACGAAGACGACATCATGGCCGAGACGGCGTAAACCCCAACAGGGAACGCGCAAACGCAGCTACGGCAAAAATGGACGGCGACAACGCGGAAGCCGCATGTCGGAAAGCGCTGACAACCCGCAGCCGCCTACTACGCGAGCTTCAGCCTTGGCTGATTTGAAACGTCGAATGAAAAATGAATACTGAGCCTCCGACGTTAATAAAAAAGAGGCATCGCCGTAAATGAAAGATTTAACCGTTAAAGCTCAGCTCGCTTTGATTGCCGGGTCCATGGGCGTTTCGATGGTTGCCGCATCGATTGCCGGCGTTGCGGGCATGAGCAGCGCGAACGAGTCGCTGCGTACCGTGTATGAAGACCGCACGGTATGTATCCAGCAACTCGCGCAAGTTCAAAATCGACTGCAAAACCAGCTTTTCGTGCTCACGCGCAGCACGATCGACCCGCAAACTTATCCGGCTTCACAAAGTATCGGCGACGCCCAAACCAATAAAACCGAACTCGAAGCGCTGTGGAAAGATTACTCGTCGTCATACTTGACCCCGACGGAAAAGCAGATCGCCGATACGTTCAAGGCTCGTTACGATAGTTTCGAAGCGCAAGGGTTCGGGCCGTTGCGCGCCGCGCTCACGGCCGGCAAGGCACAAGAGGCGTCCGAACTCCTCCACGGTACCGTCGAAAAGACGTTTCCCGATACGTTGAAAGCGTTGAAGGACCTCCGGCAACTGCAGGTGGACGTCGCCAAGCAGCAGTACGACGAGGCGCGCGAACGGTACAGCACGCTCAGAATGACGGTGCTCGTCATCGCACTCGGCGGGCTGGGTCTGGGTCTAGCGATTAGCGTCTATATGGCGCGCCGGCTCTATCGGTCCCTCGGCGGCGAGCCCGGTTACGCGGCGCAAGTCGTGCATCGCATCGCCGGCGGACATCTGTCCGATGCCGTCGCCATTCAGGCGAACGATTCATCGAGTCTGCTTCACTCCATCAATACGATGCGCGAGCGGTTGTCGTCGATCGCGAGCGGCATCAAGCGCGCGAGTTCGTCGGTCTCACTCGCGGCCGGCGAGATGTCGGCCGGCAACACCGATTTGTCGCAACGCACCGAGGAACAGGCGGCGTCGCTGGAGGAAACGGCCTCGAGCATGGAGGAGCTCACCTCGACCGTCCGGCAAAACGCCGAGAACGCGCAAGAGGCCAGCACGCTCGCCGCCAATGCGTCCGAGGTCGCTCAGAAAGGAAGTTCGGTGGTGGCGAACGTGGTCCATACGATGATGGACATCAGCGATAGTTCATCCAAGATCGCGGAAATCACCGGCATCATCGAAGGCATCGCATTCCAGACGAACATCCTGGCGTTGAATGCCGCGGTGGAAGCTGCGCGCGCCGGCGAGCAGGGGCGAGGTTTTGCGGTTGTCGCGAGCGAAGTACGAACGTTGGCACAACGTTCGTCGAGCGCGGCCAAGGAGATCAAAGAGTTGATCGGGGCCTCGGTCGAAAAGATTCGGAGCGGGTCGACCTTGACGGAACAAGCCGGCCATACGATGACGGAAGTCACGCAGGCGATCGGACGCGTGACCGACATCATGGGCGAGATCGCGGCGGCCTCCGCCGAGCAGAGCCGCGGAATCGAGCAGGTCAATCAAGCCATCACGCAGATGGACGAGGTGACGCAACAGAACGCCGCACTGGTGGAGCAAGCGGCCGCCGCGGCCAAGTCGCTCGAGGACCAAGGCCGCGTATTGAGCGACGCAGTGGCCTTCTTCCGCATCGAGGAGACACACAGAGCGTAAAGGGATGGGGCTCACGCGCCCCATGAGCATTTGCAAAACGATGCTAATTGGGTGAGTGCTCGATCTATTATGCGAAAGCGCATTTTGGCGTCTACACTAAGGACCGCAACCCAGAGGCCATCGGTAGACGACCATGAACTCGCCCTCCCCCTCCCGCTGCCCGGTGCATCAAGACGCGCCGCCATCGCCATCCTCGTCGGCGCCTAAGCATCCTCCCGGCACATGGCCGCCCGGACCCTTCTGTATCACCGGATGGGGCCAACTGAACAAAATGTCGCGCGACACGCTGGGCACGCTCTCCGAATGGAAAAAGCAATTCGGCGACGTCGTGCATTTGCGCGTCTACCCCTCGCATACCGTCATCCTCACCGATCCCGAACTCGTGCGCGATCTGCTCGTGACGCACCACGAGTCGCTCGTTCGCTGGGAGCACGCGAGGAAGGCGTTCGCGCAAGTGCATGGTCATAGCGTGCTCGTCGCGGAGGGCGAGGCGTGGCGCACGAAGCGGCATGCGATGCAGCCGAGCTTCTCTCCCAAGGCGGTGCAGGGTTTTACGCCGACGATCGCGGATACGGTCCAAAAAACACTCGCGCATTGGCCCGCCCGCGATCCCCATTGGCCGATCGAAAGCGAACTCACGTCGCTCGCGATGGACGTCATCATGCGCATGACGTTCTCGAGCGGCGTCGGCAGCGATGCGCGTATCGCGGAAGAGGCGATACGCGTCACGAGCGTGGCCGTCAACCAAGAGTTTCTCTCGCCCGTGCGCTGGCCCGAGTGGGTGCCTTGGAAGCGCGAGAAGCGACGCGCGATCGCCGATCTGGACGGCCTGATCCGCCGTCATTTGCAAGCGCGATTGAGTATGCCGCCCGATGCATGGCCGGACGATCTGCTGACGATACTGCTCAAACTGCACAAGGAAGATCCATCCGCATGGCCGCTCGAAGCGGTGCGCGACGAGTGTATGACGACCTTTCTCGCCGGCCACGAAACCTCGGCGGCGGGGCTCGTTTGGTGGGCGTGGTGCATGGCTTCGAATCCGGCTGCGCAAGCGGCGGCGCGGGACGAAGTGCGGCGCGTCTTGGAGGGGCGTGCGCCCACCGCGCGGGACTTGCCGTCGATGCAATATCTGACGCAGACGATCAAGGAGACGTTGCGGCTTTATCCGGTCGTGCCGGTGCTGGTCGGCCGTATCAACACGAAGGCCGTGAGCGTGGGGCCGTGGCAAATGCCGGGGTCCACGATGTTCATATTGCCCGTGCAACTCATGCACTACGATGCGCGATGGTTTCCGGAACCCGAAGCCTTCCGCCCCGAACGTTTCGGGCCCGATGCACCGGAGCTGCCGCGCGGCGCCTACATGCCGTTCGGCGCGGGACCGCGCGTGTGCCTCGGGCAGCACCTGGCGATGGCCGAGATGACGGTCATGGCGGCGATGCTGCTGCAGCGCTTCGAGCTATCGGTCCCCGGCGGAATGGCGCCGCCGCGCCCGACGCTCGCCGTCACGCTGCGCCCGGAGCAGCCGCTGCATTTGGCTGTCGCTCCCGTCGAAGTGGAATGAAGGCGGCCATTCGTCAACGAAATCGTTCCGGCCGATAGGGCGCGGGGTCGGTAAAAGGCTGCTCGCCCGTCATCATCTCGGCGAGCAAGCGTCCCGTGACGGGGCCGAGCGTCAGCCCATGATGGTTATGGCCGAACGCGAACCACAAGCCGCGATGGCGCGGCGCCCTGCCGATGACGGGCCGCATGTCGGGTGTGCAAGGACGCATGCCGAGCCACGGCTCGCGGTCGATCCGTTCGCCGATGCCGAATGCCTCGCGGGCCAGCGGTTCGACTCTCTCTAGTTGGACCGGCGTGGGCGGCGCGCCGCGCCTCGCGATCTCGACGCCCGTCGTCAGCCGCATCCGGTCCCCTAGCATGGGCGCCACGACATAGCCGCGCTCGCTGTCGACGATCGGCATGGACAGCGCGGGCCGATCGCTCCGGTAGTGCATGTGATATCCGCGTTTGGCGCGTAGCGGGATGCGATAACCGAGCGGCCCGAAGACGAGATCGGACCAGGGACCGAGCGCCACTACGGCTTGCTTCGCGCCCAGCACGCCCTGCTCGGCGCGTACGCTCCACGCATCGTCGGACGCGCGCAAGGTCGTCGCGTCGCCCGTGAAGATGCGGCCGCCCGCGCGTTCGAATAGCGACGCGTAGCCTTTGACGAGCGCCCCCGGATCGCGGACGCTCTTCGGATCGGCCCAATGGATCGCGCCCTGAATGTCCACGCCCACGGCCGGCTCCCTCGCCCGAAGCGCCGGGCCATCGAGCACACTCGCCCGTAAGCCGTGTTCCCGCACCGCCTGCTCTGCCTCTTTCGCCGCGCGCGCGAAGGCGTTAGGCGTGCGGAACGCTTCGATCCATCCGCGCGCTTGCACGAGATCGTCGAGCCGGGCCCGCTCGATGAGTTTGTCGTGCTCGGCCACGGATGCCGCGATGAGCGGCAACATGTCGCGCGATGCGGCGCCAAGCCGGTGCGGGGCCGATTCCCACCAAAAGCGCGCAAGCCAACCCGCGTAGGCGGGCAGCGCCTTGTAATCCCAATGCAAGTCGGTGGACCGGTTGCGCGCATAGCGAAACAGCGTGCCGAGATCGCGCGGGAAGCCATAAGGCACGACCGAGGAACGCTCGATCAGCCCCGCGTTGCCGAAACTCGTCTCTTCGCCCGGCGCGCGGCGATCGACGAGCGCCACGCGCCGCCCCCGGTCTTGCAGATGCAGTGCCGCGGAAACGCCGACGATCCCCGCGCCGAGCACAATGACGTCGAAATCCATGGTGAGCGAGCCTTACGGCCTTACTTGGCGATGATGTCGCGCTTGAAGTACTTGCGCGAAAGCTGGGTCAGCGTGCCGTCTCGTTTCAGAGCATCGAGCGCGTCGTTGACTTTCGCGAGCAGCGCCGCGTCGCTTTTGCGCAAGCCGAAGCCCGTGCCTTCGCCGAGCGTCGAGGGATCGGAAAGCGGCGCGCCGACGATTTCGTAGCCGGCGCCACTCGGCTTGCCGAGGAAGCCTTCCTCGGCCGTTTGCGCTTCTTGGACGGCGGCGTCGAGCCGTCCCGACGCGAGGTCGGAATACACCTGATCCTGGTCTTGGTAGGACACCACGTCGACGCCCGCATTCGCCCAATGTTTCTTTAGAAAATCCTCTTGCGACGATCCCTGCAGCACGCCCACATGTTTGCCGTGCAGCATCTTCGTATCCGGCAACAAGCCCGAGCCGCGCTTGGCGATCATCACGATCGGCACGACGTAGATCGGCCGCGTGAACGCGATACTTTCCTTGCGCTTTTCGGTGATGTTCATCGCCGAGTTGATCACGTCGAACTTGCGCGCCTGCAACGCAGGGATCAAGCCGTCGAACGCGTTCTCCACCCAGACGCATTTGACCTTCATCTTCGCGCAGACGGCGTTGCCGACGTCCACGTCGAAACCGACCAGCGTGCCCGACGCCGTTTTGCTCTCGAACGGGGGATAGGCGGCCTCGATCCCGAATCGCAAGGTGTCGGCCGTTTGCGCGAAGGTGGGGACGGCCGCGACGGCAACGGCGGCGGCCAGCAAGATGGGCTTGAGCTTCATAGCGGAAATTCCTGTCGTTGATGATCCCCACGGCTCGCGGCGGCAAAGCACGCGATCTCGCGGTTTGTGTAGACTGCGAGTCCAATATAGACTATTTTGGACACGTCAGTCCACTCGTCAAAATTCGGAGATCGTATTCATGAAGCCTGCCTTGCCGCTCGTCGCCGATGAGCAGACGGTCCGCTCGGCCTTGCCGAAGCTCGATATCGAAGGATCGCTGCGTTCGATGTTTCGCGCGCTCGCGTCGGAGCAAGCCGTGCAGCCGCCGCAAACGCTCACGCTGCTGCCGAACGGCGCCGGCGACTTCATCACTTATCTCGGCGCGCTGGCGAGCGAGAAAGTGTTCGGCGCCAAGCTCTCGCCTTATCTCGTCACCGGCGGTAAGCCGATCATCACGGCGTGGACGTCGTTGATGTCGATGGAAACGGGGGCTCCCTTGATGCTCTGCGACGCCGGTCTGCTGACGACGGAGCGCACGGCCGCCACGACCGCGCTCGCCATCGCCGAGCTGGCTCGGCCCGGCGCGACGCATCTCGCACTGATCGGTTCGGGCGCCGTCGGTCTCGCGCATCTGCGCCACGCCGCGCCGTTGCGCGCGTGGGAATCGATTCGCGTCTTCTCGCCCGAGCTCGCGGGCGATGCCGACAAATGCGCGGCCGTGCAGGCGCTGGATGCGCGTGCGCAGGTCTGCGACAGTGCGCACGCCTGCGTTCGCGATGCGGACGTCGTCATGCTTTGTACGTCGTCGGGTAGCCCGGTGCTGATGCCCGCTTGGTTGACGAAGCCGGCGCTCATAACGTCGATCAGCACGAACGTCGCAAACGCGCACGAGATTCCGCCCGCCTGGTTGCCGGACATGGACGTCTACTGCGACTATCTTCGAACGACGCCCGCGAGCGCCGGCGAGATGAAGCTGGCGGAGCAAAGCAACGGCTGGTCGCCGCAGCGGATCAAGGGCGATTTACCCGCGCTCGTCACGGGCGCGTGCGATAAGCCGCGGTACGAACGCTGCGCATTTTTTCGATCGATCGGCCTCGGGCTCGAAGACGTCGCCATCGCCCATGCCTTGTATCGGCATCTGCGCGAGAACCAGTCGCTACAATGACACCGCGCGGCCGCAGCGCCGCGGTGATCCCTCGAACGCGACTTAACGACGATGCGCAAGAAAAAAACGTCCCGTGTCAAAGATTTGTTGCTGTCGCGCTATGCGCCGATCGCGGACAGCATCGCCGCGCTGTTCTTTCCGTACGCGGAGGTGGTGATCCACGATTTGGACGATCAGACGGTGCTTTATCTGGCCAACAATCTGTCCAAGCGCGAAGTGGGCGACGATTCGGCGCTCGATGAAGTCGAGCATTCCGCGCGCGAACGCGTCATCGGTCCCTACGAAAAGCTCAACTGGGACGGCCGGCGCATGCGCTGCGTCAGCAACGTGTTGTTCGACGATGAGGGCGAACCCGCCGGCATGCTGTGCATCAATTTCAACATCGCGGTGTTCGAGGACGTGCGCTCGGCGCTCGATCTGTTCGTGAAGGGCGCGGGCATCGTGGCGCAGCCCGAGGAACTGTTCAAGGATGATTGGCAAGAGCGCATCAATACGTTCCTGCATGGATGGCTGAAAGAGCGGCAACTGGGGCTGAACGGACTCACGCGCGAGCATCGGCGCGAGATCGTCGAGGCGCTGCATGCGCAGGGCGCGTTTCGCGGCAAGAGCGCGGCCAATTACGTCGCCAATGTGCTGGGGATGGGACGGGCGACCGTCTATAAGCATCTGAAGCAGATGAAGGAAGGAGCGGCCTAAGGGGCGACCCAGGCCGCTCGAAGTGGCGAAGCGAAGCGCCTAGTGCGCGCGACGATCGCTCGTCGCGCGCATTGAGCCGCTCAATCGCCGGTCAAGGTAAAGGTGGGCTGCCGGTAGCCGATACCGGCACGCGAGAGCTTCGGCAGTTCGCGGTCCTTGAGCACCGTCGCGAAGCCCGCCCAGTCGCGATTCAAGGCGCCCGCATCGACATGATGCGTCACGCCCAGCTCATACGAGACACCCGTGGTGTACGGCAACTCCCAATCCGCCCGGTGCCATGCGCGCTCGGCCAGCGCGAGCAGGCGCGGGTACACCATGTATTCGAGGAAGCGGTCATTGCGCATCACCTCGCCCCACGCTTGACCCTGCATCCCGTGGATCACCGGCGCCGTGCCCGTGCTCGTCGCCGTGTACGGGTTGCCGTCGCGGTCGCCGAACACTTCCGCGTTCTGCGGCAGATTCTCGGGCGCGAACGTGAACACCTTGTACTCGTCGGTTGCGTGCGAGCCCCAGTAGTAGCCGCGTTCATGCGGGTTGAGCGTGTAGGGGAAGTCGAAGTACAGATAATCGGGCAGCGCGAGCACCGGTTCGAACCCCTTCGCGGCATAGTTGCGCGTGCTATCGGCCGCGCCCCAGAACACCGTGTCCCAGATCGCCGCGATGACGTGCCGCGTGGAGAAGTCCGACGCGCCGTTCGCCCCGCTCAGGCCGTCCTCCCACGCGCCCATCGTGTCGATGCCGTTCGCGGCGACTTGCGCGCTGACTTGCTTGGCCAAACGCGTCGGCAACTCGTCGGTCGATTTGATCTCGCCGCGCTGGATGAGCGCCGTGCATGCGGGTGAGCGTGCCCACGGTTTGTCTTGGATGGCGAGGTTGATGCGGCCCTTGTTCGGGTCGGTGCCGTTCAAGGCTTGGAAGCCGCCGCCGAGGAAGATGTTCTTCGCCTCGTCGCCGCCGAATTGCCAGGTATTGAGCGGCGCCTGCGCATCCGCATACATCGACGCAACCTCGTGAATCACCTTACCGGTGAAGTTCAGCGCGCCCGGCACGCAGGGGTTGATATCGCTATGCCGGTCGTAGAACTGAACCGTCGTCACGTTGGTCGTGTCTTGCGGATCGACGAGGCGGTATTGCGTCGCTTCCTGCTCGCGGCCTTGCGCATGGAGCCGGCGATAGCGCGCCTCCATCGACATGACGGCGGCGCGCGCGTGCGCGGGCATGTCGATCTCGGGAACGACTTCGATGAAGTGGTCGGAGGCGTAGCGCAGCAAGCTCACGAATTGATCGCGCGTCAGATATCCGCCGCCCGATTGATTCTCGGGGCCCGAGGCCAGTTCCGGCAGCAGGCAATGCGTTTCGGTCGGATCGAAGCAGCGGCGTCCGCCGACGTCGGTCAACTCGGGCAGGCCCGGGATCTCGATGCGCCAGCCCTCGTCGTCCGAGAGATGCAGATGCAAGCGATTGAGCTTGTAGGCGCTCATCTGGTCGATCAAGCGGCGCAGCGTCGGCGGATGTTTGAAGTTGCGGGCGAGGTCCACCTGCATGCCTCGGTACGGAAAGCGCGGCGCATCTTCGACGAGCATGGCGGGGATGGCGCCGCCCCCGGCCGGTGCGAGCGAGAACAGCGTCTGCACGCCGTAGTAGACGCCCGCGGGATCGTCGCCTTCGATGAATACGCCGCGTGGCGTGATCGCGAGCCGGTAGCCGCCGGGGACGGCGATGTCGGCCGGCAGCCGCTTGGGCGCGACGATGCCGACGACGGGCGTACGCGAATCGTCGAGCCCCAGCGTTTGCGCGCGGTCGCGCAGCGCTTGCGCCTGTCCGGGCGAAAGCCCCGCGAGCGCCAATTGCACGCCGTGCAGATCAAGCGAACCGGGCAGCGTGTGCTCGCGTTTGACGCTGGGCAGCGCACGGTACGAAACCGGCTGCGCGGCGACGGGCGGCGCGTCGCCCGTCGAGTTGTTCTGCGCGTCGGCGGGTAAGGAAATGACGTAGCGCGTTTCGTCGTCGGTGTCGTTGAACTGAAGAATCGCGGGCGGCGCGCCGTCGACGGCGACGAACGGGCGCGGCAGCAAATCGCTATACCGCAGGTACCAGTATTCGGCGACGAACGGCAGCGTCACGCTTTGGCCGGGCGCCAGAAAGAGTTTGCCGGGCAGCGGCGTAATGGCATAGAGATCGCCCGTCAGATGCTCGAACGTGAAGGCCGGGTTGTCGATCCGGAGTAGCCGCCGAATGCTGTGAACGTACAGTTTCCACCCGCCGGCCCAGATCGTTTTGCTGCCTTGATTCGTCAGAATCATATGGCCCGTGGCGCATGCCGCGCTGTCGGCGCCGAGGTCGGCGCAGGGTACTCCGGCGGCATTCGCGTGGTTATTGTCGATGGCCACGCGCAGCGCGAGGCTGCTGGCCAGAAATTGCGTGAGCGCCGCCGGGCTCTTGACGACGCCGGTGGCCGGGTCCTGGTTCGTCGCGAGCGACGCCGCCTGGGCGACAGGCGGCAGGACAGCCGCGCAGGCGGCGAGCAGGCCGGCGCGCACGAAATGCGCAATGCGATTCATAAAGGCTCCTCGGAAAAAAACGGCGATACGACGCCGCTCGATTACGTCGCTGCTATCGGGTCTTTCAAGGAAGCGGAAGCGGTGCTGCTCGGAATGAGACGACGAGGTCCCCTCGCGATCGGTCACGCGGAGTCGGTCACCGATCAATGCAGGATCTTAGGTGGACTTTGATTGGTATTCAAGTGGCATTAATTTGGAGGCAAATTGGTATTTAATGCCGACAAACAGCCGAGAGGGGAAGGGGAGGGATGTAAAAGAGTGGAACGCGCGTTTTAATGATCGTAACGCGCGTATCGCGGACGGCGGCGCCGCCGCCGCCTTTCCGCTTTGCTGACCGGGAGTCAGCCTGTTTAGATCAGACCGCGCGCAGCCAGGTTTCGGTACAACGCGCGCACGCCGAACCGCCACGGTGCGATCTCGGTCGATAGGCGTACCGTGTTGACGAGCGCGCCGAGCGCCGGCGTCGCGATCGTCACGAGATCGCCTAGATGGTGGGTGAAGCCGCCCCCGGCCGTATCGCGGTCCTTGATCGGCGAGAACATCGTGCCGAGAAAGAGCATGAAGCCGTCGGGATATTGATGGTGCGGCCCGCACGTTTGCGACACGAGATCCAGCGGGTCGCGGCTGATCTCGCGCATATGGCTCACGCCTTCGAGCACGAACCCGTCTTCGCCCTCGATCAATAGCGACACGCTGGCTTCGCGAATCGTGTCGAGCGTGAAGTGATCGTCGAACAAGCGGACGAACGGACCGATCGCGCACGAACCGTTATTGTCTTTCGCCTTGCCGAGCAGGAGCGCCGAGCGGCCTTCGATATCGCGCAAGTTGACGTCGTTTCCGAGCGTCGCGCCCACCGCGCGTCCGGCCGCGTTCACGGCCAGTACCACCTCGGGCTCGGGATTGTTCCAAGCCGAGGTCGGGTACAAGCCCACCTCCGCGCCGAAGCCCACCGCCGACATCGGCTGCGACTTCGTGAACACTTCCGCATCCTCGCCGATGCCCACTTCCATGTATTGCGACCATGCGCCGCGGCGTTTCAGTTCTTCCTTCAGGCGCATCGCGGCCGGCGAACCGGGCTTGATCTTGGCGAGATCGGTTCCGATCAAGGCATGGAGCGAGGCGCGGATATCGGCGGCGCGACCCGCATCGCCGCCCGCCTGTTCTTCGATCACGCGTTCGAGCAGGCTGACCGCGAACGTCACGCCGCAGGCTTTGATCGCTTGCACGTCGCAGGGGGCAAGCAAGCGAATCGCCGGATGTTCGTGCGGCTGTATGGCGCCTTGCAGCAGCTCGTGCGCTTGCCCGAGCAACTCGCCCGGGACGGATCGTGCGACGGCTGCCGCATCGTCGCGATCGAATAGGTCGCTCGTCGTCGGCGCGCTGGCCGTGACGTCGAACACCTGCCCGTGGCGGATCACGATGACGGACGGCCCGTTGTGGGGCGAGCCGCGCCACACTCGCCCGACCAGCAGTGCGCGGTCGAGATCCGAGGGCAGACAAGAGGCGGGATCGATTGGCATGGAGATCAGCTCTCGCAATGAAAGAAGCGGTGGAGTCGGTGTCAGTGCGAATGGCGCGGATCGCCGCGCGTCTCGATGACTTTCAGATAGAGCGTGGCCGGTTCTAGGCAGCCGCCCGTCGAAAGCTGCCCGACGAACTGCCGGTAAATTTCCTGCCACGGCGTTTGCGACGGCGGCACGCTCGGCGCTTGCTCGCCGCGGCGGCGCTCGAGTTCCGCCTCGTCGACGAGCAGTTCGATGCGCCGCGCATTCAGGTCGACGCGCACGCGATCGCCGCTGCGCATCAGCGCGAGACCGCCGCCCGCGGCCGATTCCGGCGACATGTTCAAAATCGACGGGCTCGCCGACGTCCCGCTTTGGCGGCCATCGCCCATGCACGGCAAGGAGGTCACGCCGCGCTTCACGAGCGCGGCCGGCGGCGCCATGTTGACGACCTCGGCGCTGCCCGGATAGCCGAGCGTGCCGCAACCGCGCATGACGAGGATGCAGTGCTCGTCGATTTCCAGCGAGGGGTCGTCGATGCGGGCCCGGTAGTCTTCTGGGCCGTCGAAGACGACGGCGCGCGCCTCGAAGGTGTTCTCCGCGCCGGGCTCGCTGAGGTAGGTCTGGCGGAACGCTTCGCCGACGACCGACATCTTGATGATCGCGCTATCGAAGAAGTTGCCCGAGAGGACGATAAAGCCCGCGCCGTGTTTGAGCGGCTCGGCGTGGGAACGGATGACGTCGCCGTCCGCGTCGGGGGCTTGGCGGACGATTTCCTCGATCGTCTGGCCCGATACGGTCGCGCACTCGCCATGCAGCAAACCGGCTTGCGCGAGTTGCCGCAGTATGGCCGGCACACCGCCCGCGCGATGAAAGCTCTCGCCGAGGTACTCGCCGGCCGGCATGCAGTTGGCGAGCAACGGCACGTCGGCGCCGAGCCGCTGCCAATCGTCGAGCGAGAGCGGCACGCCGATATGCCGCGCGATCGCGATCAGGTGCGGCGGGCAATTCGTGGAGGCGCCCAGCGCCGACGCGACGACGATCGCGTTCTCGAACGCCTCGCGCGTCAGGATATGAGAGGGCCGTACGTCGTCGCGCACGAGCTCGACGATTCGCTTACCCGTCGCGTACGCCATTTGTCCGCGCTCACGGTAGGCGGCCGGAATCGACGCGCAACCGGGCAACGACATGCCCAGCGCCTCCGCCAGGCTGTTCATCGACAACGCCGTGCCCATCGTATTGCAATGGCCGATCGAAGGCGAAGCCGCCGCGGTGAGCCGCATGAAGCCTTCGTAGTCGATGTCGCCGGCCGCGAGCAGGTTGCGCGCGTGCCAGATGACCGTGCCCGAGCCCACGCGTTTGCCGTCGAACCAGCCGTCGAGCATCGGGCCGCCCGAGAGCACGATCGCGGGCAGATCGACGGTAGCCGCGGCCATCAGGCAAGCGGGCGTCGTCTTGTCGCAGCCCGTCGTCAGTACGACGCCGTCGAGCGGATAGCCATGCAGGATTTCGACGAGACCGAGATAGGCGAGATTGCGATCGAGCGCGGCCGTGGGGCGGCGGCTTTGTTCGGCCAGCGGATGCACGGGGAACTCCATCGGAATGCCGCCCGCGTCGCGAATCCCGGCCTTCGTCCGAGCGGCCAATTCGATGTGATGGCGGTTGCACGGCGCGAGGTCGCTGCCCGTTTGCGCGATGCCGATGATCGGGCGGCCCGATTGCAACTCTTCGCGCGTAAGACCGTAATTCATGAAACGTTCGACGTACAGCGCGGTCATGTCGGCATGACTCGGATCGTCGAACCAGTTTTGGCTGCGCAGCCGGCGCGGGGGCTTCGATGACATAAGCGTTTCGTTCTCCTGATCGGTACGGCGCGCGTCAGCTTGCGCGGACGAGGCCGCGCGTGACGACGTTTTGCGGCAGGCCCGGCACGGGCGAGCGGAACATGAACAAACCGCCCGCCAGCGTCTCGCGCTCGCGCTTGGCCGCGGTGAGGCCTTTCATCGCCGTCGTGACATAGGCCGTGCGCAAGTCGTCGCCGCCGAATACGAGCTTGGTGACGTTCGAGCACGGAAAGGCCACGGTATCGATTTGCTTGCCCTCGGGCGAATACCGCTCGATGGCGCCGCCGTTGAACAGCGCGACCCAAACGCATCCTTGCGCATCGACGGCCATGCCGTCAGGGTACGCCGATCCTTGCACTTTCACGAACACGCGCTTGTTCGAGAGTTGGCCGTCCTCGTCCACGTCGGACGCGTAGATCGTTTGCCCGCGCGTGTCGGTATGGTAGAGGGTGCGTCCGTCGGGGCTCATGGCCGGACCGTTCGCAATGTCGTAGCCGTCGTCGCGCCGCTCGACCGAGCCCGTGTCGCTCACGCGGTAGAGCGCGCCCGTCGGCGCTTGTTCCTCGTCGTCCATCGTGCCGAACCACAAGTAGCCGCGCGGGTCGGAGAACCCGTCGTTCAGGCGGTTCGTCGTCCTTTCGCGCTCGACGTCGACGAGCTTGTCGAACGTGCCGGTGCGCGGATCGAATCGATACAGGCCTTTGCGCAGGCCGCATACGAACGTTTCATCGGACGTGGGAATGACGAAGCACGCCTCGCTCGGCGCGGGCCAGGTCATCGTTTCATGCGTCGCGGCGATATAGCGATGCACCTGCTTGCGTTTGATATCGACGAAATAAACGGCTTTTTCAGTTTTACTCCAGACCGGCCCTTCGCCCAGTTCGGCGCCTAGGGGCCAGATACATTCGGGGGTGATCATGAAGAAGCTCCATACCATCCCGCATCGACGAAGTACTCGCGTCCCGAGCAGCGCGAGCCGTCGTCCGATGCGAGAAACAAGGCCATTCGTGCGACATGCTCGGGCTCGACCCGCTCGGGCAGGCATTGGTCGGCGACGAGCTTCGCCTCGCTTTCGGGCGATTGCCACAGCTTCATCTGTCTCGGCGTGCGTACGGCGCCCGGGATGATCGCGTTCACGCGGATACCGAAGGGGCCGAGTTCGCGGGCGAGCGCGCGCGTCATCCCTTCGATCCCGGCTTTGGCCGTCATGTAGATCGAAAGGCTCGGCAGCGCGCGATGCCACGATATCGAACCGAAGTTCAGAATCACTCCGCTGCCCGCAGCCTTCATGCCGGAGGCGGCACTTTGCGCGCAAAAAAATTGGTGCCGCAAGTTCACGGCGATCCGCTCGTCCCAGTAGGCGGGCGTGATGTCGCCGAAGGCGTGCCGATCGTCGTTGGCCGCGTTATTGACGAGCACGTCGATCATGCCCGCTTGCGCGCGGATCGAGGCGAATACTTGCTCGATGGCGGCGATATCGCGCAGGTCGCAACGATGGAACACGGGGGGATGGGAAGAGGCGCCCAGCTTTTCGACGAGCGCTTGCGAATCGGCTTCGGCGATATCGAGGAAAAAGACGCGCGCACCCTGCGCGGCGAACGCTTCGACGATCGCGGCGCCGATGCCGCTGCCGCCTCCCGTGACGACGACGGTTTTATCGGCCAAGCTCGGATAGATGGCGTACGACATGCGAATTTCCATGTTTGAAGAAAATGCCGGGCAGGCGAGCCCGGGTTAATCGTCAACGCCGGTTCGTGCGCGACACGACATCGATCCAAACCGCCACGACCAGAATCGCGCCTTTGGCGATCATCTGCCAGTAGGCATCGACATCGAGCATCGACATGCCGTTATCCAAGCTGGCCATGACGAGGGCGCCGACGAGCGCGCCGTAGACGGTGCCCGATCCGCCGCGCATCGACGTGCCGCCGATGAAGCAGGCCGCGATCGCATCGAGTTCGCCCATGTTGCCGGCCGACGGCGAACCGGCCGCGAGCCGCGCCGTATTGACGATGCCGGCGAAAGCGCACATCAGGCCCATCAGCGCGAAGATCGCGAGCTTGACGCGATTCGTGTCGACGCCCGAAAGACGCGTGGCTTCGAGGTTCGAGCCGACGGCGTAGATGCGGCGGCCGAATACGGTTTGCGTCGCGATCCAGGTGAAGATGCCGAGCATCACGAGCACGAGCAGCACGGGTACGGGGATGCCGCCGTAGTTGTTGAGCGTGGCGACGAATGCGCCGATGACGACGGCCGCGCCGACGATCTTCGCGCCGTCCTGCCACAGCGGCACCACGGGTAGCTCATAGCGGCGGCGGCTCGCGCGGCTGCGCACGGTGACGAACGCGAGCACGGCGATCAGCAGCAGCGCGAGCGCATTGCCTGCCAGACGCGGCAAATAGCCTTGGCCGAGAAAGACGAAGTGGTCCGATACCGGCGCGATCGTGGAGCCGCCCGTGATGCCGAGCAAGACGCCGCGATAGGCCAGCATGCCGCCCAAGCCGACGATGAACGAGGGCACGCGCCGGTACGTGGAGAGCCAGCCGTTGAACAAGCCGGCAAGGATCCCGAGCGCGAGCACGGCGGGGATCGTCGCCGCGAGCGGCCAGTTATGGTTCGCATCGGCGATGGCGGCGATGCCGCCCAGCAAGCCCAGCAGCGAGCCGACCGACAAGTCGATTTCCCCGGCGATGATGACGAACACCATGCCGCAGGCGAGCATGCCGCTGATCGCCATTTGCCGCAGCAGGTTCGACAGATTGCGCGGCGTGGCGAACGCGCCGTGCGTGAGAATCGTGAAGAAGAGCCAAATGAGCGCGACGGCGATCAGCAGCGCCAGGATCTTATAGCGGGCGAACCATTGTCGAATGCGATCGGCGCCGGCGGGGCTCGAGGTGCCGGCCGGGCGGGCGGGGGAAAGGTCCGGTGTCATACGGGTGCTGTCTCGTTCGGTTGGGCGGCGCCGGAGCGCCGCGCGGGCTCGATGGCGGCCGTCAAAATGGCCTCTTGGGTCAGGCCGTCGTTGGCGAAGTCGCCGCGCAGCTCGCCCTCGCCCATGACGAGAACGCGGTCGGACAGGCCGAGCACCTCGGGCAATTCCGACGACACGACGACGATCGCCATTCCTTGTTTGGCGAGTGCGAAGATGAGCTTGTAGATTTCGAACTTCGCGCCGACGTCCACGCCGCGCGTCGGCTCATCGAGGATCAGCACTTTCGGCTCGGTGAGCAGCACGCGGGTGAGCACGGCTTTTTGCTGATTGCCGCCCGAAAGATGGGCGATCGGCAGCAGCGGGTGGGCGGCGCGCACCGAGAGCTGCTTCATCGATTTGTGGATCGTGTCGAGTTCGGCGGCCGTATCGATCGCGCCGCGCTTGACGAAGCGCCGCAGCACGGAAAGCGTGATGTTGTGTCCCACGCCGAGCTCGGGCACGATGCCGTGCGCCTTGCGGTCCTCGGGCACCATGCCGATCCCGGCCGCAATCGCATCGCCGGGCGAGCGGATGGCGATGGGCCGGCCCTCGATCGCCACCTTTGCGCGGTACGTGCCCGGATAGGCGCCGAAGATCGCCTGCATGAGTTCGGTGCGGCCCGAGCCGACGAGCCCCGCCACGCCGAGAATTTCGCCGCGCCGCACGTCGAACGAGACGTCGTCCACGCGTTTGCGGCGCGGGTTCGTCACGTCGATGCAGGTGACGCCCCGCACTTGCATGACGATTTCGCCGATCAGGTGCGGCTCGCGCGGAAACAGATTCGTGATTTCGCGCCCCACCATCAGCGCGACGATGCGCGAGGGCGTCATCTCGGCGAGCGGCGCGGTGGCCACATGCCGGCCGTCGCGAATGACGCTGACGGTGTCGCACACGGCTTGCACTTCCTCGAGCTTGTGTGAAATGTAGATGCAGGCCACGCCGCGCCGCTTCAGGTCGCGCACGATATCGATCAGCACGCGCGTTTCCGCCGCGGTCAGCGAGGACGACGGCTCGTCGAGGATCAAGAGCCGCGCTTGCTTGTTCAGCGCCTTCGCGATTTCGATCAACTGCCGGTGTCCGCCGCCGAAGTTCATCACGGGCTGCGCGACGTTGATTCCTTCGATGCCGAGTTCTTGCAGCAACGCATCGGCGCGCTGATGCATCGCCGCGTAATTCATGCGTCCGCCGGGGAGCGTGATCTCGTTGCCGAGGAAAATGTTCTCGGCCACGGAGAGTTCCGGCACGAGCATCAATTCCTGGTGAATGATGACGATGCCGGCGCGTTCGGTATCGCGCACGCTCGTCGCGCGCAGCGGCTGGCCGTCCCAGACGATCTCGCCGTCCCACGTGCCGTGCGGATAGACGCCCGAGACGATCTTCATGAGCGTCGATTTGCCCGCTCCGTTCTCGCCGCACAGGCCGAGGCACTCGCCGGGACGAACCGAGAGGTCGATGCCGTCGAGCGCCTTCACCCCCGAGAACGTCTTGACGATGCCGCGCAGCGACAGCAAGGGTTCAGATTGCACCATGCGTCTCGTTCCTTTTCCGATGCCGGATGGCGCGGCGCTCGAATCGGAGCGCCGCGCGCGGGTCGGCGTTTATTGGCCCGAGAGTTGCGCTTGCGTGTAGAAGCCGTCCTTGACCACGACGTCGACGTTCTTCTTGGTCAGCAAGATGGGTTGCAGCAGTACCGTATCGACCTTCTTCTTGCCGTTGTCGTACTGCGCGTTGAACGCGGGCTTGGTGCCTTGCGCCAGCTCGACGGAGAGCTTGGCCGCCTCGGAGGCGATCAGCTTGATGGGCTTGTAGACGGTCATCGTCTGCGTGCCGGCGATCACGCGCTTCACCGCCGCGAGATCGGCATCCTGGCCCGAGACAGGCACCTTGCCCGCGAGCTTTTGCGCGGCGAGCGCCTGGATCGCGCCGCCGGCCGTGCCGTCGTTCGAGGCGACGATCGCGTCGATCTTGTTGTTGTTGGCCGTGAGCGCGTCCTCGACGATGCGCAGCGCCGTCGAGGCGTTCCACTCGGGCACCCACTGTTGCCCCACGACCTTGATCGCGCCGCTGTCGATCGCGGGTTGGAGAACCTTCAACTGGCCTTCGCGCAGCATTTTGGCGTTGTTGTCGGTGGGCGCGCCGCCGAGCAGGAAGTAGTTGCCCTTCGGCTGCGCGTCGAAGACGCCCTTCGCTTGCAGTTCGCCGACCTTCTCGTTGTCGAACGAGATATAGGCGTCCACGTCGGCATCGAGGATCAGGCGGTCATAAGAAACGACCTTGATTCCGGCCTTCTTCGCTTCGGCTACGACATTGCCGAGCGTCTTCGAATTGAACGGCACGATGACGATGACGTCGACGCCGCGCGAAATCAGGTTTTCGATCTGCGAAATTTGACGCTCTTCGCTCGCATCGGCCGACTGCACCGACACGGTTGCCCCGAGCTTCTGCGCGGCGGCGACGAAATAGTCGCGATCGCGCGACCAGCGCTCGACGCGCAAGTCGTCGATACAAAAGCCGATGACGGGATGTGCCTTGCTTGCGTGCGCGAGCGGCGCGGCGAGCGTCAAGCCCGCGAGTACCGCGCTCGCGACGAACGAGCCTAAAATGGAACGACGCTTTGCGAATGCCATGTCTCCACTCCTGTCTTATATATTGGACGTCGCAGTTGGCCGATCGAGCGGCGCTTGCACGCGGCGACTCGCGCGCAAGCAGTGTGGGTGCCGCCGGGACGCCGCGAGCTTGGGCGGCCTGTTGTCGGGGTGCGGCCATGGTGCAGCGGCGCGGCGCCCACCACAATTGCGAAATTGCGCAGCGGCTTTAACGTTTCTTGCCGACGCGGGGCAAACTTCGCGGCGAGTGCGCGCATCGCGCCTAAAATCGCGAAACACCCGCAGTGCCGCGAACCGTACGGCAAGCAGGGAAAACCCAGAGACCGGCAACGACCGATAGGAGACGACACCATGCGCGACGCCGCGACGGCCGAGCGAGACAGCGCGGGGCCGCATCGATGACGAGGGCGAACGCCCCCGCGCCGCAAAAGGCGCATCGCATCGCGCTGCTGTTCAACGCGAACAAGGTCTACGACCGTGAGATCATCACGGGCGTCGGTCAATATTTGCTGTCGACCCGCGTGAGTTGGAATCTATTTCTCGAAGAGGACTTTCGCCTGCGGCTCGGCGGCATCGAACGGTTCGACGGCGACGGCATCATTGCCGACTTCGACGACCCGGCCGTCAGCGAGGCGCTGGCCGATTGCCCGCTGCCGGTCGTGGCCGTGGGCTCGTCGTTCGAGGATCCGTCCCACTATCCGGACAATGTGCCGTATATCGCCACCGACAACGTCAAGCTCGTCTCGCTGGCCTATACCCATTTGATAGGCGCGGGTTTGCGCCATTTCGCGCTCTACAGCTTGCCGCTGTCGAACGAGCATCGCTGGGCGCGCCAGCGCGAGCTTGCGTTCGCGCACCTGCGCGAAGCGGACGGGGGCACGCGCGAACAGATCGATGCCGAGATCTACCGGGGCTTGTCGACGAGCGCACCGACTTGGAACCAGGCGATCGAGCAGTTGACGCGCTGGCTCCACGCGCTGCCCAAGCCCGTCGGCGTCATTGCCGTCACCGATGCGCGCGCGCGGCAACTGCTGCAGGCTTGCTTGATCGCGGGTATTCCGGTTCCCGAGGACGTCGCGATCATCGGCATCGACAACGACCCGCTCACGCGGACGTTGACGCGCATCCCACTGTCGTCGGTGATTCAAGGCACCGAGGAGATGGGGCGCACGGCGGCTCACATGCTCCATCAGATGCTGCATGGGGCGCGTTTTCCGGGGCGCAGGATTCTCGTGCCGCCCGTGGGCATCAACGTGCTCGATTCGACCAAACACCAACCGCTCGCGAGCCCTTACGTGGCGCGAGCCCGCCATTTCATCCGGCAGTACGCCTGCCAAGGCATTCGCACCGAACAGGTGGCCGATTACGTCGGCGTCTCGCGCTCCTCGCTCGAAGAGCATTTCCGGCGCGAGCTCAGTTGCACGGTGCACCAAGAGATTCTTCGGCAAAAGCTCGATGCGGCCAAGGCGCTGCTCGTCAAAGGCGACGTGTCGAGCGCCGATGTGGCCGTACGCTGCGGCTTCAAGTCGGTCCAGTATTTGCATGCGGTGTTTCGCCGCGAACTCGGCTGCACGCCGCGCGAATTTCAGGCGCGATCGCAGGCGAGCGCGCCGGTTTGAACGGATGCGATGCTGTGCTTTTGCCCTCCCTTTCCCATTTCACGAGCCCTATGATCAGCACCGCTAAGTTGTCGCACGAACCTTGGGGCGCGCTGCCCGACGGACGAACCGTTCATTTGTTCACGCTGCGCAATGCGCACGGGATGCGCGTCGCGATCAGCGAGCTGGGCGCGACGCTCGTTTCCTGGCATGCGCCCGACCGCGCGGGACGGCTGGGCGATATCTTGCTCGGGCACGACACGCCCGCCCAATATTGGGAAGCCAAGACCTATATGGGTGCGCTCGTCGGCCGCTGGGCCAATCGAATCGCGGGCGGCCGCTTCACGCTCGACGGTATTGCCTATACGGTCGATCGCAACGAGGGCGGCAATTCGCTGCACGGTGGGACGGCGGGTTTTCATCGGGCGCTCTGGAACGCGCGCGAAGACGACGGCGCGCTCGTTTTCACGCTCGATTCGGAAGAGGGCGATGCGGGATTCCCCGGTAACGTGCAGGCCAAGGTGCGCTACACGCTGGATGACGACGGCGCATTGACGATCGACTATTGGGCACGCACCGATGCGCCGACGCCGCTGAATCTGACGAGTCACGGCTACTTCAATCTGACGGCGCAAGCGGGCGCCGACATAAAAGGCCATGTGCTGTCGATCGATGCCGACGCGTTCTTCGAGGTCGATCCGGCCTTGATTCCTATCCGGCAAGCCGCGGTGGCGGGCAATGCGTTCGATTTTCGCGAGGCGGCGCCGATCGGGGCGCGGCTCGAGTGGCCGCACGAACAACTCTCGCTTGCGCGCGGCTTCGATCATTGCTACGTGCTGCGCGAGGCGAACGGCTCGGCCGAGCGGGGCGTACGGGAAGTCGCGCGGCTCTACGACCCGGCGAGCGGGCGCGAGATGACGGTATCGACCGATCAGCGCGGCCTGCAACTGTACACGGGCAATTACCTCGACGGCGTGCCGGGGCGGCACGAGCGCACCTATGCGCGCCACGCCGGCGTGTGCTTGGAGGCGGGCGGCTTCCCCAATCAAATCAATATGGCCGATCGCGAGGACGTCATCTCGCGGCCTGAGAAACCGTACCGTCAGGTGACGCGATATCGGGTGGGCGTGCTCGATTGAACACGCCGGGGCTTGCGAAGCGCGCTTGCGCTACGAGACGCAGACATACCGGCATACCTCGTGACCGGCGCGCACGCCCGGATGCTCGCGCGTAGCCTGCCAAAGCGGCGAGGCGTCGACATTGCCGTCGTGCCCGTGATGGCCGCGTGCCGCGGCGCGCCGGTGCGCTTGCGCATCGGTCCAGCGCGCGAAGTTCAAAACGTGGGCCTCGTCGCGCGTCGCGAAGAAATTGGCCGAGATCAAGCCGTCGGGCGGCTCGGCGTCGCCGTTCAACGCGAGCGTGACTTTATCGATCCAACTGGCTTGGATGACGGCGCTCGGTTTTTCGAGCGACTGGCGCACGACCACGAGGCATTCCCCCGGGCCGCTGCGCCCGGAGCTCCAGCCGCCGGCCGGCACGGCGACGTCCACCCATTGAGCGACGGCCTGGGCGGCGAGCGGTTCGATGGCGCGGGCGATCGCATCGACGACGGTGCGCTCGGCCGCGTCGAAACGACTCACGCGCCAGGCCGCGACGAACAGCAGCGCGTGGGCGTCGGTGTCGCGGTAGACATCGGCCAAGGTACCCGTCGGGACGGCGCGGGCATGTTCGATCAACGAGGGCATCGCGCGCTCGAGCGCGTCGAGCGAAGCGAAGAGTACGCGGCCTGCGGCGAGCAGGCGAATATCCGGGTCAATGGGGTTGAAGCGGTTCGACAAGGGCGACATGAGCTTTTTCCTCCTCCGTTGCATCTACGTTACCGCGTCTTGGCGATGCCTGCCGCATCGATCGCTCCGATTCGTTGACGGCCCCTCATTTGACAACCCCGTAACGCTCGCGTAAATTTCGCGCACGCGTCGGGAGAGCGCGCTCGCGGTAGGGTTTGTCGCCCGCCGGGACGCCGCCGAAGGGGCACACCCACAAACTCTCAGGCAAAAGGACCGGCCGCGTCGAAAGCCCTGTTCGCACAGGTGTTTTCGCACTCTGGAGAGTGGCGGTAGTTCAGTGCGGCGCACCGGCAACGACGGTTTCGCGCCCCTAAGCAAGCCGCCCACCGAAGGGGCGCGCGCACGCGCGGGAAACGATATCCGTCCCCGTCGGCGCAATCTCTCAGGTACCGAGGACAGAGGGGTCATGCATCGCATTCGCCGCAGGCATACGAGCCTCGCGCGCGTCGGCCGGCATGGCCCTTTTTTGTTTTCGCGATACCTATGCGCGCCGAGGCTCCCATGACCGAACTGAAACAGACTCCCCTGAACGCCGCTCACCGTGTGCAAAATGCCCGCATGGTCGATTTCGGCGGCTGGGACATGCCCGTCAATTACGGCTCGCAGATCGACGAACATCACGCGGTGCGCACCGACGCCGGCATGTTCGACGTCTCTCATATGTGCGCGGTCGATTTCGCAGGCCCGCGAGCGCGTGCCTTCTTCGAATACGCGATCGCCAACAACGTCGGCAAGCTGCAAACGCCGGGCCGTGCCCTCTATTCGTGCATGCTCAACGAGGCCGGCGGCGTCATCGACGATCTGATCGTCTACTTTTTCTCCGACGATTTCTTCCGGGTCGTCGTCAATGCCGGCACCGCCGACAAAGACATCGCCTGGTTCAACGCCTTGAATGCCGAACGCGGATTCGGCCTCACGATCACGCCGCGGCGCGATCTGGCGATCGTGGCCGTGCAAGGTCCGAACGCGCGCGCCAAGCTCTGGCAGGTGCTGCCTTCCGTGCGGGAAGCCACCGAGCCGCTCAAACCCTTCAATGCGGCGCGCGTGGACGCGGCGCCCTACGGCGAATTGACCATTGCGCGCACCGGCTACACGGGCGAGGACGGTTTCGAGATCATCGTTCCGGCCAGCCACGTCGTGGCGCTCTGGCAAGCGTTGCAAGCCGCGGGCGTGCGCCCATGCGGGCTCGGCGCGCGCGACACGCTGCGTTTGGAGGCGGGCATGAACTTGTACGGCCAGGACATGGACGAAAACGTCTCGCCGCTCGACGCGGGCCTGGCCTGGACGGTCGATTTGAGCGCGCCGCGCGAGTTCGTCGGCCGCGCGGCCCTGGAGAGGGACGGCTCGCGCCAAGCATTCGTCGGGCTGATCCTGCAAAAGGAGAACGGCAAGGCAGGCGGCGTGCTGCGCGCGCATCAAAAGGTGGTGACGCCGCTTGGCGAAGGCGAAATCACGAGCGGCACGTTCTCGCCCACGATGCAAGAATCGATCGCGTTCGCACGGGTGCCGCAGGGCGTGCGTCCGGGCGACGTCGTGCAAGTCCAAATCCGGGACAAAGCGTTACCCGCAAGCGTGGTAAAACTTCCGTTCGTGCGGAACGGCAAGGTACTCGCCGCCTGACGCCTCTAACGGCAACAGACGGGTAGCGGGCGGCCCGCGCGAAGCGAAAGGCTAATCGACCCCCATTGAACGCATCCACTTATATATTGACCAGGAGTCCCAAATGAGCAACGTTCCGGCCGATCTGAAATACACCGACGAGCACGAGTGGATCCGAACCGAAGCCGACGGCACCGTGACGGTCGGCATCACCGATCACGCTCAGTCGACGCTTGGCGACATCGTCTTCCTCGAATTGCCTGAAGTCGGCAAGGAAATCAAGGCCGGCGACGCCGTGGGCGTCGTCGAATCCGTCAAGGCCGCGTCGGACATCTACGCGCCCGTCTCGGGCGAGATCGTGGCCGTCAACGAGGCAGCCGTCGATGCCCCCGATGAAGTCAACGCCGACGCCTACGCTAGCTGGCTCTTCAAGGTGAAGCTTGCGGATCCCGCCTCGGTCGATGGCTTGCTCGACGCCGCCGCCTACGAAAAGCTCGTCGGCTGACCCTTCCTTTCGTTTCTGCCGCGCGGCGTATCGGTGTCGGAGCTTGACGCCGAACCGCCGCGCACCACAAGCCGCCCTACCATGAAACACGAACATCCGGATCGTCTGATGAACCGCTCCCCCCTCTCGCTTGCCGCGCTCGAAGTGCATGACGCCTTCGCCGAGCGGCACATCGGCCCGGATGGCGCCGACCAGCACAAGATGCTGGAGGTGCTCGGTTTCGAGTCGCGCGCCGCGCTGATAGACGCCGTGATCCCGCCCGCGATCCGCCGCACCGATCCGCTGCCGCTCGGGCCGTTCGCCGAGCCGCGCAGCGAGGCCGAGGCGCTCGCGCGCCTGCGCGAACTCGCGGACAAGAACGAGGTGTTCCGTTCGTATATCGGGCAGGGTTACTACAACACGCATACGCCGGCCGTGATTCTGCGCAACGTGCTCGAGAATCCGGCCTGGTATACGGCCTATACGCCGTATCAGCCCGAAATCTCGCAAGGCCGGCTCGAAGCGCTGCTGAACTTCCAGCAGATGATCGGCGACTTGACGGGGCTTGGCATCGCGAACGCGTCGCTGCTCGACGAAGCGACGGCGGCCGCCGAGGCGATGACGCTGCTGCAGCGCTCGAGCAAGTCCAAGTCGAACGTGTTCTACGTGGCCGACGACGTCCTGCCGCAAACGATCGAAGTGGTGCGCACGCGCGCCGAGCCGATCGGCATCGAGGTGCGTGTGGGCCCGGCCGATGCCGCGGCGAGCGCCGGCGCGTTCGGCGTGCTGCTGCAATACCCGGGCGCGGGCGGCGACGTGCGCGACTATCGCGCGCTAACCGAAGCCGTGCATGCGGCGGGCGGTCATGTGGTGGCCGCGGCCGACCTGCTCGCGCTCACGCTGCTCACGCCGCCGGGCGAGTGGGGCGCGGACGTTGCAGTCGGGACGTCGCAGCGTTTCGGCGTGCCCGTGGGCTTCGGCGGCCCGCACGCCGCCTATATGGCCGTGCGCGACGAGTTCAAGCGTCAGATGCCGGGGCGGCTCGTCGGCGTGACGGTCGATGCGCAGGGCAAGAGCGCGCTGCGCCTCGCGCTGCAAACGCGCGAGCAGCATATTCGCCGCGAAAAAGCGACTTCCAACGTCTGCACGGCGCAAGCGCTGCTCGCGATCATGGCGAGCATGTACGCGGTCTATCACGGCCCGCAAGGTTTGAAGACGATCGCCCAGCGCGTGCATCGCGTCGCGGCGCTGCTCGCTGCCGGCGTGAAGCAACTCGGTTATACGCTCGTCAACGAAACGTTCTTCGACACGCTGACGATCGAGACCGGCACGCGCACGGCGGCCGTGCACGATGCCGCCAAGCGCATGCGCATCAATCTGCGCCGCGTGAGCGATACGCGCGTCGGTGTCTCGATCGACGAAACGACGAAGCGCGCCGATCTCGCCGATCTGCTCGCGCTCTTCGCACACGCGGCCGGCGCGATCGACGTGCCGCACGTCGATGCGCTCGATACGGCGCTCACGCGCGCCGAAGAACAAGGACAAGGCGGGGCTTCGGCGCTGCCGGCGTCGCTCGCGCGCACGAGCGCGTATCTCACGCACCATGTCTTCAATCGCCACCATTCGGAAACGGAAATGCTGCGCTATCTGCGCAGCCTCGCCGACAAGGATCTCGCGCTCGATCGCTCGATGATTCCGCTCGGCTCGTGCACGATGAAGCTGAACGCGACTTCGGAAATGCTGCCCGTCACGTGGCCCGAGTTTTCGCAGATCCATCCGTTCGCGCCGGCCGAGCAGACGGCCGGCTATCGCGAGATGATCGACCAACTCGAGCAAATGCTCGTGGCGGCGACGGGCTATGCGGCGGTCTCGCTGCAACCGAACGCGGGCTCGCAAGGCGAGTACGCCGGTCTGCTGATCATCCACGCCTATCACGCGTCGCGCGGCGAAGGTCACCGCGACGTCTGCTTGATTCCGGCATCGGCGCACGGCACGAACCCGGCTTCGGCCCACATGGCGGGCATGAAGGTCGTCGTGGTCGCCTGCGACGATCAGGGCAACGTCGATATCGAAGACCTGAAGGCCAAAGCTGCCGAGCATGCGGCCAACTTGGCGGCGATCATGATCACGTATCCGTCCACGCACGGCGTGTTCGAGGGCAACGTGCGCGAAATCTGCGAGATCGTGCACGCGGCCGGCGGCCAGGTGTACGTGGACGGCGCGAACATGAACGCGATGGTCGGCTTGACGGCGCCGGGGCAGTTCGGCGGCGACGTCTCGCATCTGAACCTGCACAAGACGTTCTGCATTCCGCACGGCGGCGGCGGTCCCGGCGTGGGCCCGGTCGCGGTCGGCCCGCATCTGGCGCAATTCCTGCCGAACCAAACGTCCACCGGCTATCGCCGCGCCGATAGCGGCATCGGTGCCGTGTCGGCGGCCCCGTACGGCTCGGCTTCGATTTTGCCGATCTCGTGGATGTATATCGCCATGATGGGCGCCAAGAATCTGACGGCGGCCACGGAAGTCGCGATTTTGAACGCGAACTACGTGGCCAAGCGCTTGGCGCCGCACTATCCGGTGCTCTACACGGGCCCGGGCGGCTTGGTCGCGCACGAGTGCATTCTCGATCTGCGTCCGATCAAGGATGCGAGCGGGATCACCGTCGACGACGTCGCCAAGCGCCTGGCCGATTACGGCTTCCACGCACCGACGATGAGCTTCCCGGTGCCGGGCACGTTGATGGTCGAGCCGACCGAATCGGAGTCGAAGGAAGAACTCGATCGCTTCATCGAGGCGATGATCGCGATTCGCGAGGAAATCCGCGCCGTCGAAGAGGGCCGCGCCGATCGCGAGGACAATCCGCTCAAGCACGCGCCGCATACGGCGGCGGTCGTCACGGCGAACGAATGGCCGCATGCGTACTCGCGCGAAAGCGCCGCGTACCCGCTGCCCTCGCTCTTCGCGCGCAAGTATTGGCCGCCCGTCGGCCGCGCGGACAACGCTTATGGCGACCGAAACTTGTTCTGCTCCTGCGTACCCGTCGCCGATTACGCCTGACGGCGCAGCCGTGAGCCCGACGGCGCCTGCCGCCGGCTCGGCGGCGAACGATCGATGCCCCCGCCGCGCGTTCGCGTGCGTGGGGGCGCCTCGTTCGACGCGAATCCCGGTACCATCTCATCCCGCGATCAAGCCAACGAAGGAGCGACCGATGGGGCGAAAGGTGCCGGCAGCAATGGCCTGTCTGCCGAATGTGCAACGCACGGCAACGCGTACGCGCGGCAGCGAACGGACGGCGCCGCGGCGCATGCGGGTCTGGGCGGGCACCGGGCCGCGGCTGGGCGGCGCGTCGCTGGCGGCCTGGCTGATCGCGTGTGCGGGCGTGCTCGCTCCGCTGAGCGCGGCGCGCGCGGCAATGAACTTTTGCGCGGCGCCTGCCATGCAGACGAGCGAGCGCACGAGCGCGGCGCCGCCGGTGCAAGCGCTCATGAAGAGCGTGGCCGCGCGGCTCGGCGATCAGCCTAGGCCGCTCGCGCGCCTGCATACGGAAGGCACGCTGCCGCACGAGGGAATCTACGACCAGAGCGTCGAAGCCGAGCAGGATCTCGAACTGATGCGCGACGCGGCGCTCATTTGGCGTGCGACCGGGGACGAGCGATACCTGCGCCTCGTCGATCGTTTCTTGCTCGCTTGGTCTACCACTTACCAGCCGAGTTTCAATCCGATCGACGAGACGCATTTCGATTCGATGATCTTGGCCTACGACTTGACCGCGAGCGCGTTGCCCGTGAAGACGCGCAACGCGACGGCCGCGTTCATCGCCACGCTCGCGAATGGTTACGTCGAGCGCGTGGATGCGCAGCCGCGGCCCTTGAGCGGGACCTACCGCAACAATTGGGAGAGTCATCGCGTCAAGCTCATCGCGATGGCGGCGTTCACGCTCGACGATCGCAAGCTCATCAACGCGGCCCAGCGCTTGTTTATCGAGCAGGTCGGCGCGAATATCGCGCCCGACGGCGCCACCGTCGATTTCGCCGAGCGCGATGCGCTGCATTACGTGGCCTACGACTTGGAGCCGCTCGTGGAGGCGGCGCTGGCGGCGCGGCGTCACAACCGCAATTGGCTGACGCTGCGCGCGCAAAACGGTGCGACGCTGGCGCAAGCGCTCGATTGGCTCGTCCCGTACGCGCTCGGCGCGAAAACGCACGAGGAGTTCGTCCATTCGAGCGTGCCGTTCGATGCAAAGCGGCGCGAGGCGGGTTTGCCTGGCTACTCGGGTGCGTGGGATCCGAAGAATTCGGCGCACTTGTTTCACCTTGCCGCCCGGCTCTCGGGCCGCTACGCGAACGTGGCGCAGCGTCTCGCCGCGACGCCGTCCGCTTGGCTGCTCGTCTGTCTGCCGTTGCCGGCAAGGTAGAGTGGTATCGGCGCCCCATGCCGCGATCCGGATGGCGGCGCCTTGAACGACGCGGCCGCTCGAACTCGGGCTAGGCGCGCCAACTTATCAACCCGAGGCTCGTATCCGGCCTCGATCAGCTTGCGGAGCAACAATGGCAGTCAGCGTTTTCGATCTCTTCAAAATCGGCATCGGCCCGTCGAGCTCGCACACGGTCGGGCCGATGCGTGCCGCGCTGCTGTTCGTGCAAGGGCTCGAACGCGACGGCTTGCTGGCGCAAACGGCCTCGGTCAAGGTCGAACTCTACGGTTCGCTCGGTGCGACGGGCAAGGGACACGGTACCGATCGCGGCGTGATGCTGGGGCTCATGGGCGATGCGCCCGATACCGTCGATCCGTCCACGATCGCGGCGCGGCTCGACGCCGTTCAGAAATTGCGCCGCCTTGCGCTCGGCGGCACGCATGAAATCGGCTTCGTGCCCAAGGAGCAGATCGCCTTCTACCGGCAGGCGCTGCCCGAGCATCCGAACGGCATGAAGCTGCGCTCGCTCGATGCGGGCGGTGCGGTGCTGCGCGAGTCCACCTATCTGTCGGTCGGCGGCGGCTTCGTCGTCACGGCCGGCGCGCCCAACACGAAGGTGCTGCAAGCGGCCGATCAACGCGCGCATCCGTTCAGCACCGGTAACGAATTGCTTGCGCTGTGCGCATCGACGGGCAAGTCGATTGCACAACTGATGTGGGACAACGAGCGCGTGTGGCACACGGAAGACGAGACGCGCACAGGTCTGCTGAAAATCTGGGACGTGATGCAATCGTGCGTGGCGCGCGGCTGCGGCATCGGCAACCCCGATGCCGACGGCACGCTGCCCGGTCCGTTCCAAGTCAAACGCCGCGCGCCGCAGCTTTACCGCGCCTTGTCTGGCAACCCCGAGCAGGCGCTGCGCGATCCGCTGTCGATGGTCGATTGGATCAATCTCTATGCGATCGCGGTCAACGAGGAAAATGCGGCGGGCGGGCGCGTCGTCACGGCGCCGACGAACGGCGCGGCCGGTATCGTCCCGGCCGTGCTGCACTACTACACGCGCTTCGTTCCCGGCGCGAACGAGCAGGGCGTCATCGACTTTTTGATGACGGCGGCGGCGATCGGCATTCTCTATAAGCTCAATGCGTCGATCTCCGGGGCCGAGGTGGGGTGCCAGGGCGAAGTCGGCGTGGCCTGCTCGATGGCGGCCGGCGCGTTGGCCGCGGTGATGGGGGGCACGCCCAAGCAAGTCGAGAACGCGGCCGAGATCGGCATGGAGCACAACCTAGGGCTTACCTGCGATCCGGTCGGCGGGATGGTGCAGATTCCATGCATCGAGCGCAATGCGATGGCGGCCGTGAAAGCCGTCAACGCCGCGCGCATGGCGCTGCGCGGCGACGGCAGCCATTACGTGTCGCTCGATTCGGTCATCAAGACGATGCGCGAGACCGGGGCCGACATGAAGACGAAATACAAGGAGACGTCGCGCGGCGGGCTGGCGGTCAATATCGTCGAGTGCTGAACTGCCCGTGGCGCGGCTCGCGCATTGGGTATGCGTGGCTCGGGCGTAGACTATTGGCGCCGTCTTTCGCGATTCGCTTGTCAGTCGTTCCCATCGAACAACGAACCATAGCCAGTCAGGAGGTTGCCGCAGATGTCGAATGCCGCCGATACCGCCCACGTGACCGGAGCGCGTCTGCTCGTCGATGCGCTGATCACGCACGGCGTCGACCGTGTTTTCAGCGTACCGGGCGAAAGCTTTCTTGCCGTACTCGATGCGCTCCACGACGAAACCGAGCGGATTCGCACGATCGTCTGCCGTCATGAGGCGGGGGCGGCCAATATGGCCGAGGCAACCGGCAAACTGACGGGCCGGCCCGGCGTGGCGATCGTGACGCGCGGACCGGGGGCGACGCATGCGTCGATCGGCGTGCATACGGCGTTTCAAGATTCGACGCCGATGATCCTGCTCATCGGTCAATGCGCGCGCGATCATCTCGATCGCGAGGCGTTTCAAGAAATCGACTATCGGCGCATGTTCGGCCAGATGGCGAAATGGGTCGCGCAAATCGACGATGCGCGCCGCATTCCCGAATACCTGAGTCACGCGTTCCACACCGCTTGCGCGGGACGTCCCGGGCCGGTCGTGCTGGCGCTGCCCGAGGATATGCTGACCGATGCCGTTGCGTCCGCGCCGGTCGCGCCGCGTTTTCATCGCGTGGCGGCATCGCCGTCGGCCGCGCAGATCGACGAAGTGCGCGCGCTGCTCGAACGGGCCGAGCGGCCGATGGTAATCGCGGGCGGCAGCGGCTGGAGCGAGCAGGCGTGCGCGGACTTGCGCCGATTCGTCGAGGCCTGGCAATTGCCGATCGGTTGCGCGTTCCGTTATCAAGACACGATCGATAACGATCATCCGAACTACGCGGGCGACGTGGGCTTAGGCGTCAACCCCGCGCTTGCGCGGCGTATTCGCGAGGCGGATCTGCTGCTCGTCGTTGGGCCGCGCTTGGGGGAGGCGACCACGGGCGGCTATACGCTGCTCGACATTCCGAAGACGCGGCAAACGCTCGTGCACGTGCATCAAGGGGCAGAGGAATTGGGCCGCGTGTACGCGGCCGACTTGCCGATCGTCTCGGGCATGCCCGAGATCGCGGCCGCGCTGGCCGCACTCGTGCCGCGCGCGGCGCCCGTCTGGGCCGGCGCGGCGCACGAGGCGCATCGCGCGTACCTCGAATGGCGCGCGCCGCGGCCGATGCTTGGCGACGTTCAACTCGGCGAAATCATGGCCCAACTGCGCGAGCGGCTGCCGGCAGACAGCATCGTCACGAACGGCGCGGGCAACTACGCCATTTGGCTTCATCGGCATTTCGCTTACCGGCAGTGGCGCACGCAACTCGCGCCGACGAGCGGCGCCATGGGCTACGGCGTGCCGGCCGCGATTGCCGCCAAGGCGATGTACCCCGAGCGCACGGTCGTCGCCTTGGCCGGGGACGGCTGTTTCATGATGGCGTCGCAAGAACTTGCCACGGCGATGCAATACGGCCTGAACGTCGTCTTCATCGTGGTCAACAACGCCCACTTCGGCACGATCCGCATGCATCAGGAGCGGCACTACCCGGGACGCACGCACGGCACCGGGCTCACGAACCCGGACTTCGCCGCGTTCGCCCGCTCGTTCGGTGCGCATGGGGAAACCGTCGAGCGCACGGCCGAGTTCCTGCCGGCGTTCGAGCGGTGCGTCGCGAGCGGCGTGCCCGCGCTGATCGAGATTCGTGTGCCCAAGGAAGTCAGCACGCCCGCGGCCACGCTCGACGACATCCGCGAACAAGGCCGCCGGGCACGCGGTTCCACGATGAAATGAGCCTGCGATCGGCGATGCGATCAATGTCCCCGGTAAAGGGCGCGCTGGTTCTCGGATAGATCGAACGAATTCGATGGTGGCCGTGGGGACGCGGGCATCCGCATCGTCGGAGCGATCAAGAAGCGCGGCAGCGTGAATACGATGACCGGTGCGTGCGCGAGCGCGAAGCGTTGCGGACGTCGCCGATGGCTGGCGGCGCCGTGCCGGACCGCGTGGCCGGGCGCATGTCGCACGCTTGCGCTCGGCGTTTCGAGCGACGCGGATCGATGCGCGTTCGGGCGAAGCGCTTCGGGTTGCGTCGCCGGCGACGGCGCGTCCGACGGCTGCGCACTGCTCGAAGGCTGCGGGGCGGGGCGCTCGACTGGCCCGCTGAAGCTTTTGTCGGCCGGGACATCGGCCGGTCGCGATCCATCACCTTCGCCGCTCGTCGCAGTGCTTGTCGCGGTCGCCGGCGCCGCCGCGTCGTTCTTGGGCGCTTCGTCGGGCGCAGCCGTCACATTTGTCGTTGCGGACGTACTAGCAGGCGCGAGGATGGGTGCCGTCTGCGGCGCGGGCACGCCGGGTGTGGTTGCCTCGGCCGGACGCGTGAGCGACGGTCTCGTCGCGGGCGTCGCCGATGCGAGCGGCGCGAGCGCCGTCGCGGCTCGCGGGGCGCTTGCCATCGGACGAGGGTGGGCCAGCCGGGCCGCTCTTGCCATGCGATGCTCGCGTTGCAACCGGGCTGCGCCGGCGCCATCGTCCGCATTCGCCATCTGTTGCGTCAGCAGCGGGACTAACTGAGCCGATAGCGGCGGCCCCATCGTCGCGGCCGCCGTCGGCACCGTCTCGTTCGCTCGATGCATTCGATGCGCCCAAAGGGCTCGATCGGCTGCATCGTCACCGGATCGCTCATTGAGGGCCGCATAAGCCGCGAACACGACGACCACGACCGCGAGCAACAGGCTTGCCCCAAAGCTCAATCCCCAACGTCGCGCGCCGTTCGGATCGGCGGCCGTCCAATATTTAGGCAGCGCCTCGCCGAACGCTCGCGGGCGAATGCGGCGGGTCTCGCCGGCGGGCGTGGCGCGTGGCGCCACCGGTGTCGGTCGCGGCCGCGCGCAGTGCGCGCAGATCGAAGATCCGGCCGACATGAACTCGCCGCAGAACGGACATCGCGTGCGTGGCGGGGGGCGGGAAGTCGCTGGAGGACGCATGATCGTCAATGAGCGGCCCGCCGCCCGCTGCGCGATCGGGCGGACGCGCCTATGCTGGCGACTATGTGGCGTTGCGCGCACCCCGGCAATCGGTGGCGACGCACGGACGTGCGCTGGCCAACATACGATCGCCCCGCGACCGTTCTTCATGTCAGTGATCGACAGCCACTTGCCACGAGAAGACGAGCATGAGCAACCGGCGCGCGCATCCATGGCTGACCGGCCTCGCGATGGCGCTTGCCCTCGCGGCGTGGGCGCAGCGCTCGGCGCCTTCAGCGGCGGAAACACGCTTGCCGCCGTGCGCGCCGGCGCTTTCGGTGACCGATGTCCAGCCCCGGTTTCGTTTCGAACGCGATTGCGGTATCGACCTGCATCGGCTCGAACGCGTCGCGGCCGAGGCCACGCGCACCGCGCATCGCGCGCGTCTACCGGGAAGCCAGCGCGTCGCCTTCGCCAAAGCGGCCAACTCGATGTTCGAGGCGATGCCCGAGCAGACCTTCGAGACCGTTGCCTCGATCACGCTTGCGTTCGTCGCGCAAAGCGCCCAGACGGACGAGGCCGATTTCGTCGCGCTCGCGCATGCGTGGACCGAGCGATATGCGTTGCTGCGCTGGCGAGAGCGCGTGTTGCGAACCGACGATCCGCTCGAGCCGCGCGTGGACGCGGCGATTGCCGCGCTGGACTTCGACACTGCCGCCAAACTCGTTGCGGCCGAACTCGCCGAACCGGGCGCCCCTGACGATCTGATTGCCGCGCGCAGCTTCGACGCGGGGATCGTCGAGTGGTTGCGGCTATCACCGAAGCGCGCGCTGGTTTTCGTTCGCGTGGCCCACGTATTACGGCCCGAAGACCTCGCCGTGACCGAACTCTACGGCGATCTATTGTTCGAGGCGCGGCTATTCGAGCAGGCGCAGCCCGTCTACGAATCGTTGGCGCTGCGCTATCAAGTGCTCGCGCACGGCAAGCCCGAACGCTGGCGGCCGCGTTTTGCGGCGGCGTTGGCTAAGCTCGGCCGTTTATACGCGGCGTTGTCGTTGCCGTCCGATGCCGAAATGGCCGACCTGCGCGCGCTCGGGATCTATTGGGGGCTGGCACGCGAGCAGCCGGGCCGCTTCGGGCCGACCGTCGCCGATTTGCTCGGCTCGCTCGGCGCCTTATATCGCGACGCGGACCAGCCGAGCGATGCGATCGACGCATACCGCGAGGCGCTAAAGCTCGAGCGTGCGCTCGTGCGGCACGATGAGCGAGGCTACACCGCGGACTTGGCGACGACGCTGAACGACCTGGGTGTGCTGTACGCGAGCGCGCACCGGGTCGACGAAGCGCGTGGCGCGTACGTGGAAGCGCTCGAAATCCAACGCTCGCTCGTCAGGCAGAACGCGCTGGCGTACGAATCGGCGCTTGCCCGCACGTTGAACAATGCAGGCAATCTATACAGCGACGCCGGAGAGCTCGCGCAAGCGGAGCAGGCCTATGACGAGGCGCTCGCGATACGCCGCAAGCTCGCGCGCGAGAGCCCGGCACGCGCCGCGCCCGATGTCGCGCGTACGCTGACGAATCTCGGCGTGCTCTACCGGCGGCAGGGCCGGCCGTCTCAGGCCGAGCATGCATACCGCGAGGCACTGCGCACGTTGGCGTCGTTCGAAGTTGGCGCGCCGGTCGCCGTCGGCGCCGAGCGTGCCCGCACGCTGAACAATCTTGGCGTGTTGCTGAGCAAAACGGGCCGTCTCCAAGAGGCGGAGGGCGTCTTTCGGCGCGCGGCTGCGCTCTATGAGACCCTGACGAAAAAGCAGCCCGCGCTTTATCGCAGCGATTACGTTCGCGTGCTAGGCAATCTCGCGAAACTGTACGACCAGACGGGGCGTAAGCGAGAGGCCAAAGCGATATCAAAGGCGATGGAGAAGTTGCAGCGCGATGCCCCTACATCGTCGTAATGCATGGCGGGGTGGCCTTAGCGCGGCTCTTTATCGCGTGGGGGCACGTTGGAGCACGAGAACGACGTCGGCTAGAACGGTCATAAGGATGACGATCGGCATGACGGACGAATGCCGGTCAGTATCGCACCGCAGCCGCCCATTGCACGATCGAGCCGGGGCGAGTAGGCTGTCGAACTGTCGATGTCCGCGCCGCGGCGTCGACGTGAACCGGCCGCCGCCCTCGATATCCGGCGAGCCGCCTTCCCTCCACCGATTCGACATCGATGACGAACGACATGCGTCCGCGCGGCCTTGTACACCGCACCACCGGCTTGAACGCCGGTGCTGAGCGCACGCCTGTCTCGACCGTCCGCCCGCTTGTGCACGCCGGCTCGCCTCCCCCGCCGAGGCAAGTCGTCGCCGGCATCGCCGCGCCCCCAGTGGCGCGCGCCTAATCGCCGGCTTTCCGGTTAGCCCGCCCATTCGCGCTTAGCTCCGCGTTCGTTCGAACGCCGCGCTTGCTCGTGGACGGGGCCCATGCACACTTGCACAGGTGACGTTCAAATGAATTCCATTCGAGCCGCTATAACGGCTTACGGTACGACTTCGCTTTTCGTTTTGCTCTGGAGTAGCGGGGCGATCTTTGCCGAACTCGGCATCCGCCACGCCCCGGCCTTCGCCTTCTTGCTGATGCGTTTCGCGCTCGCGTGCGCCGCGCTCGGCGTTGTAGGCCTCTGGCGCGGACGTTGGCTGCCCGCGCCCGGGACGCGTTGGCGCGTTGCGCTGACTGGCACGCTGCTGACCGGCGGCTACTCGATCTGCTATCTGCTCGCGTTGGCTCGCGGGCTCACGCCGGGTTTGCTCGCCACGATCCTCGGCGCGCAGCCGATCCTGACGATGCTGGCCACCGAACGGCGCTACTCGCCGCGCAGGCTCGCGGGGCTGGCGACCGCGCTGCTCGGCCTGGCGCTCGTCGTCCATCCGGGCGGGAATGCGGTGACGGCCTCGGCGGCAGGCGCCGCGCTCGGACTCGCGTCGCTCGGCTGCATCACCGCGGGTGCGATCTTGCAAAAGCGGATCGCACAAGCGCCGATCGACGTGCTGCCGTTGCAAAACGCCGTCGGCTTGGTCATGTGCGCGGCGCTCGCGCCTTCGATGCCGCTCGCGTTCGAGCCCGATGCGACGCTGATCGTCTCGCTGCTGTGGCTGGGGCTCGTGATCTCCGTCGCCGCGCAATTGCTGTTTTATCGCTTGGTCCAACGCGGCGATCTCGTGAATGTGACGAGCTTGTTCTATTTGGTGCCGATCGTGACGGCGCTGATGGATTACGCCTTCCTCGGCAACCGCTTGCAGGCGGGAGAAATCATCGGCATGGCGGCGATCTTGGGCGGCCTCGCACTCGTGCTCAGCGTCGATCGTAAGCCGAAGGCGTCGCTCGGCACCTAGGCGCTCGGAACTCAGGCTCGGCGGGGCGGCTACAATTGCGCACCGCCGCGTCCCTTACCGATTCGATTCATGCCCAACGCTGCTCGCGCCGATCTGCTCGGCCCTCTGCTCAAAAGTGTGTCGCGCTCGTTCTATTTGACGTTGAACGTCTTGCCGGGTCCGATGCGCGACCCCGTCGGCCTCGCCTATCTGCTGGCGCGCGCCGCCGACACGATCGCCGACACCTCGCTCATCGAACCCGCGCGCCGGTTGTCGCTATTGTTGGCGTTGCGTGCCGCGGTGGGCGGGGACCGTAGCGACGAGACGCGAGCCGCGATTCGCAGCATGGCCGGTGAAGTGGCAGGGCAGCAGGCGCTGCCCGACGAGAAACGTCTGCTCGAATCGCTCGACGCGGCGCTCGCGGTGCTCGACGAACTCCAGGCGGCCGACCGCGGCGCCGTGCGCGACATCGTGGCCACGCTCACGACCGGCATGGAGTTCGATTTGCGTACGTTTCCGTCCGAGGACGCCGGGACGATCGTCGCACTGCGCGATATGGCCGAACTCGACCGCTATACCTACCTCGTCGCCGGCTGCGTGGGAGAGTTTTGGACCAAAATGACCTGTGCGCATCTGCCCGAGACGTTCGCCGAACCCGTCGATACGGTGATCGCGCGCGGCGTGCGCTTCGGCAAGGCGCTGCAACTGACGAATATCCTGCGGGACTGCTCGAAGGACCTGCGGATCGGCCGCTGCTATTTGCCCGCGCCGATCCTTGTGAAGCACGGGCTTACAACGGCCTCGCTGATGGCGCCCGATGGTTCGACGCAAGCGCGCCCCGTGCTTGTCGAACTGATGGCGACGGCGCTGGCGCACTATCGCGCCGCGGCCGACTACACGTTTTCGATTCCCCGCCTGTCGGTGCGTTTGCGTCTGGCCTGCGTGTGGCCGATCTTGATCGGCCTGAAGACGCTGCGTTTGCTGGCCGCCAACGAAGCGTGGCTCGATCCCTCGAAAATCTCGAAGGTGAGCCGCAACGACGTCTACCGGCTCGTCGCCGGCTCGACCGCCTTCGTGTGCTTCGACAGCGTATTGCGCGGCTGGATGGAGCGGATGATGGGCGAGATCGAAGCCAAGCTCGGCACGAGCGTTGTTGCGTAATTTCGCGAGCAATGCGTAGTTCGCGGCGCATTGCCCCGAAGCATGGAATAATCGATGCATCCGCGCGACTGGCGCCATGAGATGGAGGACACCATCGGGGAGCGCGGGACCAAGGTGGGTGCGAGTTGCTCGCTTGCGCCTTGGTCGATGAATCTGCCGCGCGCCTGGGCATGCAAGGCCTTCCACCCATCCATCGTCGATCGAGGAGAAGCAATGCCCGCGTCCAGTTCTCTACTCGCTTTCGGTCTCGTCGCGCTCGGTATCGCGCTGACGCCTGGCCCCAACATGATCTATCTCGTCTCGCGCTCGCTTTGCCAAGGGCGAGCCGCGGGGATGATTTCACTCGGGGGCGTGGCGCTCGGCTTCGTCTTTTATATGGTCAGCACCGCGTGCGGGATTACGGCGCTGCTGATGGCCGTGCCCTTCGCGTACGACGCGTTGCGGCTCGGCGGCGCGCTCTATCTCGTCTACCTCGCCTGGCAGGCGGTAAAGCCGGGCGGCCGTTCGCCGTTCGAGGTACGCAGCCTGCCGGCCGACAGCCCGCGCAAGCTGTTCGTCATGGGCTTCGTGACCAACCTGCTCAATCCGAAGATCGCCGTCCTGTACTTGTCCCTGCTGCCGCAATTCATCGACCCGAGCCGCGGTAGCGTGCTGGCGCAGTCGCTGACGCTCGGCAGTTTGCAGATCGCGGCGAGCCTCGCCGTCAACACGATGGTGGCGATGATGGCCGGTTCGATTGCGGCGTTCCTGGCCGGGCGGCCCACCTGGGTGATGGTGCAGCGCTGGCTGATGGGGACGGTCCTGGCCGGCCTTGCGGTGCGGATGGCAACTCAGGCGCGCCGCTAAGCGGGCGCAAACGCGGCTGGCGCTCGACACGCCCCGAAAAAGAAAAACGCGGCGCGCCTTCCGGCGGTGCCGCGTTTTTTTCGGATGCACCCGCTTGCCTTGCTTGCTTCAATAGCCGATTGCGCGGGCGGCGCCGTCCAGTTCCTGATTGATGACGCGCTGCTCGTCGGCTGAAATGCCGCCGCCGTGCTGTCCGGCCATATCGCCGATTTCCTGGCGAATGACATCGAGCCGATGATGCAGCGCGGCGCCCGTGGGCGGCGGATAGTAGCCTTGGTCCACGCGTTGATCGATACGGCGGCTGAGCGTGTCGATTCGCTCGTCCACTTCCGCGCGCCGGGCGAGTTCGGCTTCGTGCGGGTTGGGGCGGACCACGGGCGGCGGCGGGGGCGGTGGGGGATGCCGGCGCGGCGGAGGCGGCGTCACGACGCACGCCGCCAGCGTGGAAACGAGCGCGCAATAAACGAGTGCGCGAATCGAGCGTTGCATCCCATTCTCCTTGTGGTTATGCATGGGTCTTACTTAGTGTGTGGGTGGATCCTTGCGGCCACGCGATAACAAACGTCCGGCGCGCCGGCCCCGATGACAGGCTCGCCCGAAAACTTCAGCCGGCTGCTCACGCCGGCACGCGCGCGAACGGCAGCCGCTTGCCTTCGCGCGCGCTTTCGTTCGCGAGTTCGATGATCGTCATGACGTCGATCGCGTCTTGCGGCGAGACCGGGAACGGCTCGCCGCTCGTCGCCGCGTGTGACACGGCGCGGTAGAACTCCACGTAGGCCCCGTCGCGCGTCGGCACGGCACGCTCGACTTCGCGTTCGCCCTCCAGAGCACGCAGCGTGCCCGCCGCATTGCCGCCGCCGAATCCGGCTTGGCCGGGCCGCAGCCCCGCCTTGAGCTGATCTTCCTGTGTATCGAGCCCCGTTTTTACATAGCTACCGCGCGTACCGTGCACGATGAAGCGCGGCGGCTCGATCGCCACCAGCGCGCTCGCGTGCAGGATCACTTCCTTGTCCGGATAGCCGAGCAATAGATGAACGTAGTCGGGCGCGCTTGCGCGATCGCGGTGCTGCTTGACGGTGGCGTAGACCGACTCCGGCGCGCCGAAGAGCGCGAGCGCTTGGTCGATCAAGTGCGGGCCCAGATCGAACAGCAGGCCGCCGCCGCGCGACGCTTGTTCGCGCCAACGCTGGCGCACCTCCGGCCGAAAGCGATCGAAATGCGATTCGAAATGGACGACACGCCCGAGCGCGCCGCCTTCGATCAATTCGCGCAGCGTCATGAAGTCGCCGTCCCAACGCCGATTGTGAAACGGGGCGAAGAGCACGCCGTGCTCGCGCGCAAGTCGGGCGAGGGTGCGGGCTTGCTCGGACGTCAGCGTGACCGGCTTGTCGACGACGACATGCTTGCCCGCCGCCAGCACCTTGGCCGCGAGTTCGTAATGGGTGTCGTTCGGCGTGGCGATGACGATGCAATCGACCTGGCTCGAGCCGATCAACCCATCGATATCGGCGACGATTTCCGCATCGGGATAATCGGCAAGCGCACGTTCGCGCTGGCTCGTGGCGATGGCGGTGATGCGGACGTAGGGCGTGTCGGGTGCCTCGACGGGGGCCCCGCAATGATCGATGACGGGCGCGTGAAACGTTGCGCCCGCGTATCCGTAGCCCATCAAACCGATTTTCAACGTACAAGCCATGCGTGCTTTCCTCCGCGTGACGACAAGGGGACGCTCCGGCGAGCCCGCGCTTGTTCGCTGCCTATTCAAGGGCAACGACAAGAGGCGGCTCGGCCGTGCGACGGCGAGAGAGTCGAGCATTGTGGCATGCATCGCGATGGGGAGGAACCGATCCCACTTGGTCTGACCTGCCGATCGGCTCATTCGTGTTAACATCGCGCACTCGCCTTTACGGCTTTGCGTGCCGCATTCGCCACAGCATGGATGCGCGCCCCGCCAACCTCGTTACACCCATCCACAAACGATGTCCGCAGGATTGAATCCCGCTCAGGCCGAAGCGGTGCGCTATCTCGACGGCCCGTGCCTCGTGCTTGCCGGCGCCGGCAGCGGCAAGACGCGCGTGATCACCCAGAAGATCGCCCACTTGATCGAGAACAAGGGCTTCGAGCCGCGCCACATCGCGGCCGTCACGTTCACGAACAAGGCCGCCGCGGAAATGCGCGAGCGCGTGGGCAAGCTGCTCGAAGGCAAGACGCTCACCGCGCCCGGCAAAGAGGGCCGGAAGGTGCCCGTCAATCAGTTGACGGTCTGTACCTTCCACTCGCTGGGCGTGCAGATCTTGCGCCAGGAAGCCGAGCATTTGGGACTCAAGCCCCAGTTCTCGATCATGGATTCCGACGACTGCTTCGGGATGATCCAAGAGCAGGTCGGTTCGACGGATAAGGGCTTCATCCGCAAGATCCAGACGATCATCTCGCTGTGGAAGAACGGCATGATCGATCCGGCGACGGCCGCGACCATTGCCGCGAACGAGGACGAGCATCAGGCTGCCATCGTCTACCGGAATTACGTCGCGACGCTGCACGCGTATCAGGCCGTCGATTTCGACGACCTGATCCGGCTGCCCACCGAGCTTTTCCGGCAGAACGAGGCCGTGCGCGACCGTTGGCAGAACAAGCTGCGCTACTTGCTGATCGACGAATACCAGGACACTAATGCGTGCCAGTACGAATTGGTGAAACTGCTGGCGGGCCCCCGGGCCGCATTCACGGCGGTGGGGGACGACGACCAGGCGATTTACGGCTGGCGCGGCGCCACGCTCGAGAATCTCGCGCAGCTCGGCAAGGACTTCCCGAAACTGCACTTGATCAAGCTCGAGCAGAACTACCGTTCGACGGTGCGGATTCTGACGGCGGCCAATAATGTGATCGCCAACAACCCCAAGCTGTTCGAGAAGAAGCTCTGGTCCGAACACGGCATGGGCGACACGATTACGGTGACGGGATGCAACGACGAGGAGCACGAAGCCGAATCGGTCGTGTTCCGGCTTTCGGCGCACAAGTTCGAGCGGCGGACGCAGTTTCGCGACTACGCGATTCTGTATCGCGGTAATTTCCAGGCGCGAATCTTCGAACAGGTGTTGCGGCGCGAGCGTATTCCGTACGTGATTTCGGGCGGACAGTCGTTCTTCGACAAAGCCGAAATCAAGGATATCTGCGCCTATTTGCGCTTGATCGCGAACCCCGACGACGATCCCGCTTTCATTCGCGCGATCACCACGCCGCGGCGCGGGATCGGCAACACGACGCTCGAAGCGCTGGGTTCGTTCGCGGGGCAGGCGAAAGTGTCGCTGTTCGAGGCCGTCTACATGGGCGGGATCGAAGCGCGCTTGTCGGCACGGCAGGTCGAGCCGTTGCGCGTGTTCTGCGACTTCATGCAACGTATTGCCGACCGCGCGACGAAAGATCCGGCCACGACGCTGCTCGACGACCTAATGGATGCGATCCATTACGAGGCGTATCTGTACGATACGTTCGACGAGCGCCAGGCGCAGTCGCGTTGGCAAAACGTCCTCGAATTCCTCGAATGGCTCAAGCGTAAAGGCACGAAGCCCGAGCCGGACGAAGCCGAAGACGGCGAGGCGAGCGGTTTTGACAACGCCGATGGTCTGGCCGACACGGGCAAGAACCTGCTTGGGCTGATCCAGACGGTGGCGCTCATGTCGATGCTCGAGGGCAAGGAAGAAGACCCCGACGCCGTGCGGTTATCGACCGTGCATGCGTCGAAGGGGCTCGAGTATCCGCACGTGTTTCTCGTGGGCGTGGAAGAGGGGATCATGCCGCACCGCGGCGGCGCGGACGACGAACCGATCGACGACGCGCGGATCGAGGAAGAGCGGCGCTTGATGTACGTCGCGATTACGCGCGCGCAGCGCAGCTTGCATCTGAATTGGTGTAAGAAGCGCAAGCGAGCGCGTGAGACCGTGGTGTGCGAGCCCTCGCGGTTCATTCCCGAAATGGGACTCGACGAGGCGCCGCCGCCGACGCCCGAGGAGGCGCCGATGACGCCGAAAGACCGATTGGCGAGTTTGAAGGCGTTGTTGCAGAAGCCTTGATGCGCCGACCGATGGTCAAGAAGGCAAAAGGCCCCGATGCAGTGGATGCTCGGGGCCTTCGTTTTTGCTTTTGCGTTCGAAGCGCCTTCGCGCCGATCTGGACTATTTGGCTGCGCTGACCATGTAATCGACAGCGGCTTTCACGTCGTCGTCGGACGCGTTCGAGCCGCCTTTGGCCGGCATATTGCCCTTGCCGTGTAGCGCGTAGTTATAGACGACGTCCATCGGTTCTTTCAGGCGGGGCGCCCAATCGTCCTTGTTGCCGAATTTCGGGGCGCCCATCACGCCGGCCGCGTGGCAGGCCTGACACACTTGGGCGTAGAGCGCCTTGCCGGCTTGGGCCTTGTCGGCGCCGCCCGAGGCGGAAGCGGGGGCGGGCGCGCTCGGCAGGGCGGCGATGGCGGCGGCCGCTTGATCGTTGACCGTGCCGGTGCTGGCCACCGGGCTTTGCGCGGCCGACGCGCTCGATGCCGATTCGGCCGACTGCGTGGCAGTGGCGCCGGCGGCCGGTGCGGCCGGCTCGGGGAAGCTGGCGCCGGAATGATCGGCCATGTAGACGACTGCGCGCGCGATCTCGTAATCGCTGTAGTCGTCGGGGCTCGTGCCGCCGCGCGGGGGCATGCCGTTTTTGCCGTGCAGGGCCGATTGCAGCAGCGCCGCATAGCCTTGCGCGATGCGAGGCGCCCAGTCGGCGTTGTCGCCGAACTTCGGTGCGCCGGCCGCGCCGGGCGTGTGGCAGGTGGTGCAGACGGCTTTGAAGACTTCCTCGCCGGTTTTATAGACGTGCGGCGCGTTCGGATTGCGTACGTCGACTTGGGCGAGCGGGGCGATGCGCTTGGCGACGGTGGCGTCGGCTAGACCGTCCGTTCCGGCGCCCGAGCGTTCGGATTGATTGACGTAGTACGCGAGCAGCCAGATGACGATGATCGGAATGGCGAACGCCGCGATGACGGCGGCGATCAACTGGCCGGGCGTTTTGATCGGGGCTCCGTGTGGTGCTTCGCTCATGCTTGTCTCGTCTCCCGGGAATATTGTTGGTGAGCGGTAACAGCGCGACGGCAACAGCAACAGCTAAAACCTGAAACGGCTAAGTCGGCATCGACTTAATTAATTCGATCAAACACGGGTCGATTATAGACGCAAGGTTTTGGCGAGGGCGAGCGCGGTGGAGGGCGGCGGGGGCCGCGTTTACCCGGGTTGGCGGGTTTGGAGGATAAGGGGCCAGGTGGACGCGGTAGGCGAAACCAGGTATGCTCTCGGTCTCGCTCGGCACCGCGCTCCCAAGCCGCGACGCCGCACGCGCTGAAGCGCCCGTAGCTCAATGGATAGAGTACTGCCCTCCGAAGGCAGGGGTTGCTGGTTCGATCCCAGCCGGGCGCGCCAAAAAAATATTAGAAATCAGTCAGTTAAGCCTGTGCCGTTTTCGCGGGGCAAGTTCGTACGGAAATCATACGGAAATTACGCCAACGCAGTTTCCATGCTTCGAGCGCGCTCGGTTAGGCCCTTCGCTTTTTCCCATGTTCTCTAAGGCCGCTTCGCCCCAGCTTGCCGATGTTTTCTCGGCTGTAAACTGCCGACGCCGATGTTACGTGGCTAAGGATCTCTGAGCCTTGGCACAGCACGCGTCTCGACTGCACAAGCAGGGTGCATCCGACTCATACGTCTATCTCATCGCGAAGGGCCGCGAAATCGCAATCACGAAGGAAGTACGGGGCGAAGGGGCACGGGACATCGCCGAAGCGTTGGACAGTGCCGCCGCGCATAAGGTGGACCAGCTTTAATTTTCATCTTGAACGGCTTATCCACGGTTTTCGAAGCGGCCCCCTGTGCGGGCCGCGAGCGAGAAGACGGTGAGTAAGCCGTTCTCAAACGCACTCAATCAAAAAAAGTGTTGTTCCCAGTGGACATCCGCTCGCGGCGCTCTTTCACCTTCTTCTCAATTTGCTCACGAAGCTCTTTCTCCTGCTTCTCGAAATACTGTTTCCTGTCGAGATTTAGCTTCCACATGTTGCAAATGGCTACCGTGGCGGCGATGAGCATGGTCGCACCTGACCATGCCACCTTATCGCCGGCTAGTTGCTCGGCTAGTTGGTATGCTCCTTCGAAGGTGAATTGAAGCGTTTCTCGCTTCAGGTAGACGGAGTATCCGACGATGACTGCGCCAAAAGCGATCAGAATCAAGGCGAAAAAATTGCCTACGAAGTAGCAAATCTGCGCAGACACCAACCACACATTGGAGAGAAAGACCGGAATTGACACGAGTCGCTCAAGCAGGAAATTATCCACCACTTCAAGTCGTGCCGACACCTCGCTAGGAAGAAACCAGCAAATGATGTGTAAGGCAGTCCACAGAGGAATGAACCATTTGAGGGCCACCCAACACCATTCCAGATATACCATATCGCGTCCCTTTGTTTCGAGAGTTCCTGTGTATATCGGACGTTGGGCGCGTGAGCTTTAGCATCGTCCATCCATCCGGGTATGGGCTGAAACTCCTGCCATATTGAGCTGCCGCTGTTTTGCTTGGGCAAGCCGCAATTCCAGTCGTCGCTTGCGTTCCATCAATGCTATCAGTTTCCGTTCCGCATTGGCCTTATGTTCGGGGCTTCTCGCACAGTTCATCTTGATGATTGATGCAGTACAAGAATGGTCGAAATGTGCTTTGGCCATTTTTTATTTGTGTTTGCCCGTCGTGCTGGCGTTTCCTTCCCATTGTCCTGTTCGGGACTTCGATTTCCCCCTGATCTGCATGCCGCTCGTGCGGTATTCTGCAGTTGGCTGTGCGCTGACGCGATCCGAGCATGCCGGCCCCTGACCGGGGCCGTTCCGGTCGAAAAACACCAACTTTCATCTGGCAATCTTACGACAATAGTGTAATCTTGACCGCACATGTGCCTGAGGTGCGTAAAGATGGCCGAGCACGATCCATTGCGTTTTGCTACAGGTCTGAGTGCCAAGCTGGCAACGCGGTCTCGTCATGTGTGCACACTGTTTGGTGCAGGCACATCGAAGTCGTGCGGATTGCCGGACGTAGCTGAGTTGCAACGGCGAATTCTTGCCGCCCTCCCGGACGCTCAACGCACTGCATTGACCGGCCAACTTAATGGAAGGAATCTCGAAGAAGGCTTGAGTAGGCTGAGGCGCATCTCTGCGCTTTTGACTGGCGATCAGACCATCGATGGACTAACAGCTGCCAGTGCGACGGAGTTAGATCGGGCGATTTGTCGAGTAATCATTTCGGAAGTCGACATAAGCCGGGCCGACCTTACGGCGACGCGCCATTTCGCCGCGTGGCTTGCACGAGCAAACTATCACTTCCCCGTAGAAATATTCACGGTGAACTACGACCTGCTGTTCGAGACGGCCCTCGAGGAGTTGCAGGTAGCTTACTTTGACGGATTCATAGGAAACCTTCGGGCAAGATTTCAAACTGATCTAGTCGAGACTGCTCCGGGATCCGAGCAGGATTCGGTGCCTGCTTTCTTCACACGCCTTTGGAAGCTCCACGGGTCGGTGAATTGGGAGTGGGATGCCCGGCAAGTGGTTCGCGTCGGCCAAGCGGTGCGTGAAGAGGTCGCGGCGGCAATATATCCATCCGACACGAAATACGAAGAATCGCGGCGTGTTCCTTTTCTCGTGCTGCAGGACCGTATGCGCAGGGCGTTGCATCAGCCGGAAACCCTTGTGATTGTTGCCGGGTATTCATTCGGTGATGCACACCTCAATGAACTGCTATTCGATGCCGCGGTTCGCCGGGAACGAACGGAGATTGCAGTCTTCTGCTATTCGACTATTCCCGAGTTACTGACCGAGCGAGCGCTACTCACCCCGAATATTCAGGTTGTTGGGGATCGCGAAGCGATTGTCGGAGGTGTAAGGGCGGCCTGGGCGATGCCGGAAAATGACATAGGCGGGATATTTGAGGGTGGCCGTTTTCTGCTCGGTGATTTCCGTCGATTGGCGCAATTTTTGGCGAAAAGCGCCGCAAAGGAGCCCGAGGTTGACACCCGCCTGCGACAATTGCTTGATGTCGTAGTGCAGAACCTCCCGGCCAACGGAGGAGCGTAGGTATGCGGGATCTTGATCCGACTTGCGTAGGCAAGGTCCGTCACGTTCTTGGGTCGACCGTTACCGTTGCCTTGAATCCCGATTTGGCGGGCGTTGCGCCGATCTATAAAGGTCAGTTGCAACCTATCGGGCAGATCGGATCCTTGGTGAGGATCCCACAAGGTCTCATTGATCTCATCGCAACTGTCACCTTAGTAGGAATCTCCGAGCTTGCCGACCAAGTAGCTCCATTTGACGCGGTTCAGCGAGACGAACGATGGCTTCAAGTTCAACTTCTCGGAGAAATCGATCGAGCGACAGGGCGGTTCCAGCGTGGGGTAGGCACGTTTCCGGGCCTCGATGACCCTGTGCATTTCGCCACCCCTGACGAGCTGTCGGCCATATTTCCGCGAGCGGATGAAACACATCTTCGACTGGGGCGTTTAGCTGCGGCCGAGGATGTGCCTGTTTGTGTGAACGTATCGAAATTCGTGGTGCGTCACGCCGCGGTTGTGGGGTCGACTGGATCTGGGAAGACGAGCGTTGTCGCGTCGCTGATGCAGAAGTTTGTGCGTGGAGGGTGGCGGGCGGCAAACATAGTCGTTGTCGATCCGCATGGTGAGTACGCGCGGGCGCTTGCCGATAGTGCGTCGGTTCGCAGCGTATTGGCGGGCGGGGCCGGGAACCGATTGCGGGTCCCTTATTGGGCGCTTCCTGCAGTAGACATAATTCGCATTTTTACAGGCACGTCAGGGGGTGCCAGCTTCGTCAATAGATTCAATGAGCTGGTCGCTCAAGCGCGGCGAGAATTTGTAGCGGCCGCAGAGTGGCTGAACTTGGATCCGACGGCGGTTACTGCAGATACTCCGGTTCCATTCGACGTCCGGCATGTATGGCACAGACTCGACTCCGAGAACCGCGAAACCCGTCGTGAGAAGGGAAATCCGGCTATGTCATGTCGGGAAGAGGATGGCGATCCGGCCACGCTTCGGCCCGCCAGATTCACGCCATATGGGCAAGGCGGACAACCTCCGCATCAGGCACCGACCTACGGCATGTATGGTTCCATGCCTGAGCTATTACGCCTTGGGTTGCTAGATCAGCGACTCAGATTCTTTCAAGAGCCGATGGGCAACCATGCGGGACCCGACCCGCTCGTGGAAGTTGTGCAGGAATGGCTCGGCGGCGATCGGCCCGTTTCTGTGCTTGATTTCAGCGGTGTGCCCGCCGTGGCGGCTGATCTCGCTATCGGCGTAGTTCTCAATATGTTGTTCGAAGTCGCGCTTAGAAGTGAACCAGAGGGACCTGGCATCGGAAGGCCAAGTCCTGTCTTGGTTGTCCTTGAGGAGGCTCACCGTTACTTGGGTGAATCAGCAAACGCAACGACTCGCGATTCGGCCAATCGTATCGCGCGTGAAGGCCGTAAATACGGAGTGGGTCTCTTGCTCGTAACACAACGACCAACTGAGCTTCCGGACACTGCTCTGGCGCAATGCGGCACTTTGATCGCTCTTCGTTTAACGAATGCCGGAGATCAGGGAGCAATACGTTCTGCTCTACCGGATATCGTAGCGGGCCTTGCCGCAGTTTTGCCATCACTGCGCACAGGTGAAGCGATAGTGAGTGGTGAGTCGCTCGTACTACCTGTTAGGGCGATGCTGGACAAACCGAATCCAATGCCGCTAGCTGAAGATCCTTCGCTCGATTCATGGCGGATGGATCCCCAGCTGCCTGATATTGCTGCGCCTTTGGCAGCTTGGCGAGGAACATACGAGGCTGAACATGAATGATTGGATACCCGTGGCCGGCTCAACCCGGATTGTTGCGGAAAAATACGACGCGGAGTCTGAGACAATTTACGTGCGGTTTCCCGATGGTGTTGAGTGGTGGTATTCGGGCTGTCCTCCGCATGTTTGGGAGGCGTTTACAGCGCCTGGGCAATCGCGAGGGCAATACATCCATCAAGTGCTCGACTACAAGCCAAACGGTCGTTACACTGGCTAACTGATTGCATTTGGTGTTCAGATGCGTAAAGCGCTTCAAAATCCTGGATTCCTTCTCATTTTTTCGATGTTAGCTGTCGGGTTGTCTGTCCATGCTGACCTCGGAAAGTCGTCATGGGCGTGGTTCCAGCGATCAGGGGTTATTGTTACGTTGGCCGGAGCGTTGCTCTGTTACCGCAGCGTCATTCGCCTAGGCCGACATGGTGTGGGCGGTGCATTTTGTTTGTTAGCCTGATGACTAACAAACAATATTTTCGCCCCGAAGTCAAGGCCGTCGATTTCTATCAGGGAGGAGAAGGCTTCCTCGCCCACCAACAACCTGTCGGTGAAGCTGCTATCCTTGCCGGGACAGACCAAGCCGAGAGGGACCCTTGATAACAAACCGGCAAGTGCTCGCCCGAATCGACGGGACGCCAGAAAAGCGGATGTTCCTCTCGATAATTAGTGACTACAACATCTTCACTGGTATCTGCGAGCTTGTAGATAACGCACTCGATTTCTGGCTGGCTAATGGGAGAACGCCCGGGCTGGTGATCGAGGTCCAGCTCGACGTTGAGCGTCAAATGATTCGCGTATCTGACAACGCAGGCGGTGTTCGCGAGGACGATGCGCGGCTACTAATCGCCCCTGGAGCAAGTAGTATTCGTGACGGTCACCATGTTATCGGAACATTCGGGGTGGGCGGAAAACGAGCTGGCATCGCTCTCGGTGAACAAGTGGAGATTCGTTCGCGCTTCGGTCGCGGAAATGGCATTCAAGTTTATATCACCAACGATTGGCTGAACTCTGACGACTGGAACCTCGACGTCTACGACGCTCCTGATATTTCGCCAGGCACGACGACAGTTGACATCTCGAAGGTGCGCCAAGGATTCAATGTGTCGGATGTGGAGCACCTATGTGTTCACCTCGGCGAAACGTACTCATGGTTTATTAATCAGGGCTGTGATATTAGATTAAATAAGAAATCTGTCGATGCTGTTACTTTTGACTCTTGGGCCTATCCACCGGACTACCGGCCTCGGGTCGCGACATTTCAGATTTCTCCGGCTGACGATAAGACGCTCACCGTGACCCTTCGAGCAGGGCTTATTCGCGATCGTGTGCCTGAGGCCGATAACTACGGCGTTTACTTTTATTGTAATGATCGCCTCATCGTAAAGGAGTTGCGCACTCGCGATGTCGGTTACTTCATTTCTAGCGAGGCTGGTGTCCCACACCCCGACGCCTCGCTTTGCCGAGCAATCATTCAGCTTAGTGGCCCACCGGAGATTATGCCGTGGAACAGCAGTAAGAGCGACTTGAACTATAGTCATCCAGCGTTCGTGCAAATTCGTCCACGGCTGATTAATTTCGTAAGCTATTTCAGTTCTCTTTCGCGCCGTCTCAAACACAATTGGGACAGCGACGTGTTCGGTTACGAAGCCGGAGAGATGGAGGTTGTCGATCCAACAGATGCTCTTTCGCCGAAGCGTACAGTTTTACCCAAGTTACCTCGTGCACGGAAGCTAGCTCGTGTCGATCAATTGCGCGTCTCGAATACGCGGGTGATGGACGCGAAGCCATGGACGATTGGGCTCGTGGAGGCGATGGGTCTTGTCGATGTGATTGGTCGACAGAAGCTAGAGACGAAAAATCGAGCTGCTCTCATTCTTCTTGATAGCAATTTGGAGATTGCCTTCAAGGAGTTCATCGTTAGTCGGATTGATTTATTCCCGCCCTACAAATATACCGATGCAAAAATTCTCGAAATTTTCACCAAGCGATCCAATGTGATTAAAGAGGTGATTGCTCATGTGACCATCAAGCAAGAGGTTTTGGACAAGATCAACCACTATTATGGGTTACGCAATAAGCTTGTCCATGAGCGAGCCACCGTTGGGATTACAGATCGACAAGTCAACGACTACCGAAAAACCGTTGAAGCCGTGCTTCGCACCTTGTTTGATCTCAAATTCCCTGCTGCCTAAGCGATCTCCACTGATCGTCACCACCACGATTGATGACAGTAAGCGTCTGCACCGGGGCGATTTTGACAAATAGCGGTGTCGAGCGTCTGGCAGGGCAGAAATTCGTCAATAAATTGACAAATCTCAAGTGAGTTATTTTTCTATCTATTTGATTTGAAACATAAAATATGCGCTATACGTCTGCCCTCCGAAGGCAGGGGTTGCTGGTTCGATCCCAGCCGGACGCGCCATCTAGATTTCCGCAGAAATCCCCTAAAATTCTGAAAGCCCTCGCCAGTAAAGGCGTTGCGGGAATTCTGCGCCCGAAGAAAACCGAGCAAGTCCGGGAAGATCCGGCGGTTGCGCGTCCTCAAAGTTGTACCCGAAAATGGTTTTTCCTAGGTTTTCGCTTCTGGGTACAACTCCATCGGACAGCTCACCGACTTACGGGTCAAGAACGCGGAGCATCGTGCAAACGAATACGGTTTGACGGACGGCGAGGGTCTGATTGTCCGCGTGGACTGCTGGAAATAATGGTTACAAGTCGCGAAAACGCATGAGTGAACGCACGGCGGTGCGAAGTGATACTTCACCGCGTTCCCAGCGGAAACAAATGTGTCACCGTGATCTCGTTTCGCCGCGTGTTTCTAGAACAGAGGCGGTGACACATTCATCGCGGTCAACGGCAGCGCGGCGCCAAGGCGGGCGATCGCCCGGAGCGAGGAAACGCATCCGCGCCCAGAAAAGAAGATGGCCCACAACCGGGCCGTCCTTCGTGCATCCTGCCTGTGCCGCATCAGAGCGGCGGATCATCGGGATCGAGTCCAAACGCGGCGAGCGTTTCGCGTCGCATACGCTCCTCGAAAGTTTCGGGGGCAGCTCGCCGCAGCGGACTGCGCGCCCCATTCGCCGCGCCGCCCAGGTCAGCGAGCTTGCGCCTCGAGGGCCCCTGGAACTCACGGATTTCAGACAGATCCTGCTGGGAGACGGACGGGTGGCGGGTGTTGGGCTGGCCCTGATGGGCCTGCGGCTCTTGCAACTGTCGGACCACCTCGGTCCGCACGACGTCGTACACCTGCTCGACACTCGGGACGATGACGACGGCATGGTGGCGTAGCTGCTGCGCGATTTCCGCCCGCACGACTTCGGGAAGAACCGGCTCGACACGTCGTTCGCCCCGCACCTGTGGGCGATCGGCACGCCGCGGTCGCGGGCGGTGCGGGTCGACCCTAAAAACCATAATCCCGAGTTCCCTTATCAGTCAGATACTTATCCAACGTTAGCATTGAGTAGCTGCCGGTTTCAACTTCGAAGCGCACGCTGCCGGCCGTCCCGTTCACGAACCAGAACTGCGGGCCACCCTCGCGGTCCAGCAACTGGCGATTCATGGCTTATGCGATCGGCGGCTGCAAGACGGCCTCACGCTCCTGATCGCCTGGCTGGTCGCGCGCGGACATGAAGTCCGGGCTCACCCCCTCGCCGTCGAACCAGCTATCCCACGATTCACCTGCGGGGGTGAGTATGCGCGTGCGACCGACGACCACCACGTCGACCCGCTTCACGTCGTCAGGAAGCGCAACGGATTCGGGCAGGCGCACCGCCTGACTGCGGTTGCTTTTGAAGATGGAACGTTGTTTCACTATAGGCTCCTCCGTATACGTCGAGCCTATATCCAATTTTGATGCGGATTCTCGCGTATCTGATCAGACGATTCTGAGAATGCGGGGCTTAGCCTTGCACCGCGTAACAACGTTTCCTTACTATCTCCCACATACAGCCCCTGGCAGTACGCCGACGCAATCATCCCGCGCCGCGCCGAACCCTGGGGCATTTTTGCGTTTTGAGGCCGAAAAAGGGGATCTTGGTATGCGGACAGCCGTATTGATCGACGGCGCATTCTTTATCAAGCGCTTCCGGGCTATCGAGCCACTGAACGTACACGATGCACGCCGGGCGGCTGAGTGTGCGCATCGTAATGTGGTCGCGTGAAGACGGGAGCTAACGTCAAGAGGAGCTAACGTCAATAGTGGTGTATGAACAAATTGACGGCGATCGATTTCAAGCGGCGAGTTTCTGCTGAACCGGCCGATCGTCTT